>CAVPCP010000021.1:0-222116 GCA_963702415.1 uncultured Bacteroidales bacterium
TCTTCAGTAACACCATAGACAGATGTCTGTGTATTCTGGTTCCCATATATTACCTGTCCGCTGGCCACTACTTGTGGCGACACTTCTGACAATGCCGTCGCTTCATTCCGCAATGCGTCGACATCGGTCATTTTAAGGACCATGGAGCTGGAGGCTCCCAGGCTTACACCACCTCTTTGCTGCATGTTGGGCATTATCATTATCAAATTGGTACCCATCGACCACATTTCATTGTGGATGTTTCTCTTGGCACCCTCTCCGATTGCAAGCATCGCGATAACCGAAGCAACACCTATTATAATTCCGAGCATGGTAAGGAAAGCCCTGAGCTTGTTTCTTACCAGGGCACGGGCAGCTATTTTTAACAGATTTTTTATATTGATGATTTAATCTGATTATCAATTGTCAAATTCCTCAATATTTTCATCAGGCAAAGTTTTCAGGATTTCCCTAGCATTAAGCCGGTCTGTAACCATAAGTTCTTTCTGAATTTTCCCGTCCCTGAAAAGCACATTGCGTTTTGCAAACCTGGCTATATCTGTCTCATGGGTAACAAAGATTATGGTTCTTCCTTTGTCATTCAGATCCTGAAATAATTCCATAATTTCAAATGAAGTCCGTGTATCCAGGTTTCCGGTTGGTTCATCAGCGAGAATAAGAACAGGATTATTGACCAGCGATCTGGCAATTGCAACCCTTTGCTGTTGGCCTCCCGACAGCTGGTTAGGCAATACTGCTCCATACGGTCCTTAAGTCCTACTGCCTCAAGAGCATTGACTGATCTTTCAAGCCGTTCCTTACCCTTGACCCTGGAGTTGTAAAATAATGGAAGCTCAACATTTTCAAGGGCTGTTGTACGAGGCAGAAGGTTATATGACTGAAATACAAATCCAAGTTTTTTGTTTCGCAGCCTGGCCAGTTCATCTTTATCCATTGTATTTACATTAACTCCATCAAGGAAGTAATCGCCGCTTGTTGGCTTGTCAAGGCATCCGAGGATATTAAGCATTGTTCGATATTCCTCTTCCTTCTTCCTGACCCGCTCACCCCCATTATCGCCACAAATTCACCTTCTTTGATCTGCAGGTCGACACCTCTAAGAGCATGAACTGTAACCTCACCGATGTGATAGTCTTTTTTCAGATGGCTGATTTCAATGATCGTATTACTCATGATCCTTCGTTTTATATCTCTTCCTGTACTAACTCCTAAAACATTGGGTGACCGCCAGGACCTCCGGCGTTTGATCTCGCTGCCTTTTTAGCTGTGTTGCTCATCGAAATGACTGCTTCATCACCTTCTTTCAAGCCGGTCAGTATCTCCACATCCGATCCGTTTTCAATTCCGATGGTTACCGGGACAGGCCTGATGCCGCTTTTTTCATCCTTTACCCATACCATTTTTGCTCCTTCCATTCCCGATAATCCTCCTGATGAAGGAAAACCTGCTGGGATGGCGGTTGCATTCGCTCCCTGTTGTGCGGCAGGCATTCCTGATGTACCGGTTGGCCCCCCTGCCGGCATACCTGCCATGCCGGAGTTTTTCATCATCTTAGCCAGATATTCAGTATCTGGGGTGAAACGCATTGCTTTACCTGAAACTACAAGTGTATTTTGTTTCTCCTCTATATATATAGTAGCGCTTGCTGTCATTCCGGGCATAAGTTTCTTATCGGGATTGGGAGCATTCAGGATTACAACATAGGTCACCACATTATTTGTTGTTACAGGCTGTAACCTCACCTGTGATACTGAACCTTCAAATTTAAGGTCAGGATACGCGTCAACTGTGAATTCAACTCGCTGACCCTGGATAACCTGGCCAATATCAGCCTCATCCACACTTGTCTGTACCTCCATCTGTGTAAGGTCGTTGACTATTGTAAACATTTCAGGAGTATTAAAGCTTGCTGCAACTGTCTGTCCTTCTTCAATAGCCCTGTTTAATACCACGCCGTCGATCGGTGAATAAATAGTCGCATAGGCGAGATTGACCTTGGCCCTGTCGAGTGCGGACTTAGCATTGCTCAGGGATGCTCTTGAATTCTGATAATTAAAAAGAGCCTGATCATAGTCAGCCCGTGCAATAAGGTTCTTGTCAAAAAGAGCTTTCAACCGGTTATAAGTGGCCTCCTGGAAAGTAAGCTGGGCCTGTGCCTGGTCGACCGAAGCCTGGCTCTGCTCGAGCTGAGCCCTCAGGGCTGTCTGGTCGAGTCGTGCGAGTACCTGATTCTGCTTTACATTATCATTGAAATCCACATAAACATGTTCAATAATACCCGAAACCTGGGTACCTACTGTGACAGTTGTCATTGCTTCAATGGTACCGGTTGCAGTTACAGTGTTTGTGATATTTCCTTTTTCAACTTTGACAGTGTCAAAAGTGAACTCAGCTTCTTTTTTTGAAAAGGGTTTGAATATGAGCAATGCTATTAAAGCGGCTGAAGCTATCCCTGCAGTTATTAATACTTTCTTTTTCATTGGTTTGTTATTTATCTTTTATAACTAATTTATTTCTTTGCATTTAAGCCAGACATACCCCCTTTCTTATTTCCCCCAAGGGGGAAATGATGAGCACTTTTTTTACTCCTTCCCCCCTGGGGGAAGGTTGGGAAGGGGGTCAAAAATCTATTAGAATATTTTATCATGGCTATTTATAGTGATAATGGAATGCCCGCATAGAAATCGAGTACCTTATAGCTGAATATTAAATTGAATCTCGATTGAAGAAGTTCACTTTCAGCGACTATGAGATTGGTTTTTGAAACAAGGTAATCGACTGAGTTTATGATTCCCTGTCTGAATTTCTCATCCGATAATGCTGCCGATTCACTTGTTGCCTGGAAATTCTCAAGACTTGCTTCATAATTAACCTGGGCGGAGGTTACGTCGAGGCATGCCTGTTCAATATATTTCCTGAGCTCGTTTTTTGTATTGATTTCTGTCAGTTCAGCATCCTGGTATCCTATTTTTGCAACAGCAACGCTCGTTTTAACCTGGTTTTTCTGAAAAATCGGGATTGAGAGAGCCAGACCAACTGATGGACTGATACCCTTATTTATCTGGTCAGCATACGGGTCACTCCCCTGGCTTGAATAGCTGGTGCCGACACCTGCGCTGGCCGACAGAACCGGATAGTAACCTGCCTTTGCAATTTTCTCGTCAATCGCAGCGATCTCTTTGTTTACCTCAGCATTTTTGATCTGCGGCTTGATTCCAAGAGCAGTTTCATAAACAGATCTGACATCGGGAATCCTGTTCTGATTGACCATATCCTGAAAATCAGGATGAGCGATATTAAAATCATCAGTAACCGGTAATTCCATCAGTTGTTCGAGGTTCACCTTTGCAATTGCCAGCTGGTTCTGCGAGTTGGCTAGTATAAGTTTTTCAGATGCCAGCTGTGATTTAACCTGTGCATAATCGGACTGGGAGATCACCTGCATGGCCATTCGTTCAGAAGCAAGATTCAGCTGGCTTGCCGTTGACTCGATCTGTTTTTCACTGTTTCTGACCTGTTCCTCAGAGTACAGGATCTGAAGGTAGCCATCGAGAATGCTGAGGCTGATAGATTCTTTTGTTGTTTCAAGCGAATAAAGTCCGCTTGTGATATCAAGTTCTGCCTGTTTAATCTGGTTTGTAATCTTTGAGGCATTAAAAATCGTTACTCCCGTATTTACATTTATAACTGACCCGTTAACCCCGACATAACCTGTCTGACCTACATTAACACCCTGGCTCCAGTTGTAATTCTGGCTGACTGCGGCATTTAATGAAGGGTAGCGCTGGGCTTTAGCCTGACCGGCATATTGCTGAAAGCGCTGGTTTGACAGTTCACCCTTTCTGATCTGGATATTCTTTTCCAGAGCATGGCTGATGCACTTTTCAAGAGTCCAGACGCTATCCTGCTGGGCATTGACCATGATGGCCGGCATCAACAGTGCGATTGCAAATATCAAAATCGATTTTCTCATAGAACTATTTCAATTTTGGATAAAAATAGAGCAGGGTATCAGCTCAAAAAAATTATATAGAAGTACTGAGGGATTTTACCGACGGAAAGGGAGAATTTCGGGATGAGAAAATGCAGAGGATATATTAAAAGTCCTTATTAACCGCAAAGTCATACACCCATGATAATTTATAGGAACATCAATAAAATAACTTTTAGTTACACAGAGTTCCACCGAGAACCACAGAGGGCCACAGAGATCTTATTTCTTCACTCTGTGTGACTCTGTGACTTCTCTGTGTTCTCTGTGTAAGTTTTTAAATTAGTTATATATTAGCAAGCAAAGTTTGCGCTAAGCACCGGTATTCAATTGATAGTCATCTGTCCGGCATTTCATCATGTATCAAAGAAATGGCACACTACAGGAAGAAAGGCATATATTGTATTACAACAATTATTATACCCAATACAACAATATTTTTACCTGTAACGATATCTCTGTTATCCGCAAGGTGTTGGGGAGAGGCCGATTCTTCAGGAGTATGGGTTTGGAAATGAGGCGCTCTAGTTCTTTATGCACCTTACCGAAACCCCGTCATTTGTAGATCTCGAAGGACGGCTGGTAGTATTGGAATCATTGTTGTTCAGCTCGAACGAATTACTGGAGGTGGATGACCAAAAGCAAGCTTTGTATCTGAATCTTTGACAGTCCTCATAATAGGCATTCCTGAAGCCTCCGGGAAGAGCTGTAAATCCGGTTTCATTTGTTGCATCAGTATTGGGGCTTGCCCAATTAAGGGTTCCGGCCTCTTTCAGTTTCCCCCCTCCTTCGTCATATCCGACATACTCCGAAAGTTCGTCCCAATCATCATCATCAGGTACATGCCATCCGGCGGGACATAACTTTCCTGTTTTCGCAGGATAACTGTTATAAAGTGCACCATAATGATTTAAACTGTAGAATGCTTCATTATTCCCATACCAGCAATAGCCCGGAGTTCTCAGATTGCTCCACGCAGTATCTGAAGTCACAAGAGGTATCTCTGTCCCGTCGTTCAGTCTGGTGGCTTTGAGGTTTTCGGTCATCCAAACCTGATTGCCAATAACCACTGTGTCATATACATTTCCGTCAATATCAACCACACCGCTTTCGACACTCTCTTCACAACCGGATGAGAAAATAAGAAGCACTCCAAACCAGATCAATAAAAAATTTCCGGTTGCTTTTATTTTAATATATCTGGTTTGAGCTGACATTATTTTTAATCTGTTCTATAAAACCTTCAATCTGTTATTTACTGCAATCAGTTGTAAAAAAAACATTGGGGCTTCCGGCTGTATACGCTTCAACAGGGAATGGCATTTCCCAGACACAAACCCTGGTAAGCGAGGGCATTCCATTCAGAGCCAGCTGATATATCTTCCTGTTGTTGGAAATATCCAGTGTAGATATCTGATTGATTCCGCAATACAGCAGCCATAATTCAGGGTTATTTGAAGTATTGAGACTGGTTAACTGGTTATCGTAACATTCAAGCCGACCCAGGGCGCTGTTACCCGTCACATCCAGGATCCTGAGCTGATTATTTCCACAAGTAAGCTGTTCCAGGTAAGTGCTTTTTGAAAGATCAAGGGAGGTTAGCTGGTTCTCTTCGCAGTTGAGACTCTCAAGCGTCGTTTTATTTGAAACATCAAGGGCAGTGAGCTGATTGTATGCGCAATATAAATCTGTCAGCACTGTGCAGCCGGATACATTAAGCGTCGTTAATTCATTATAGTCACAATATAATCCTGACAGGTTTTCATTGCCGGAAAGGTCAAGTGTTGTCAATTTATTATTTCCGCAGTTTAGAACAGTTAAAAGGGAATTATTTGAAACATCAAGTGATTCAATCTGATTAATCCAGCAACGTAATTTTGTCAAAGCTCTGTTTTTGGAAACATCCAGGCTTGTTAAACTGTTTGCAACACACTCCAGTTCCTGCAGCAGCAGGTTTTTGGAGACATCCAGACTCCTGAGCTGATTTGCCTCACAATTCAAGTGCAGTAAAGCAGTGTTTTTTGATAAATCAAGCGTTCCCAATGGATTATACATGGTTACCAGGGTTGTCAGATTAATGTTATGGAAAATATCAAGGCTGGATACCTTATTGTGTTCAATATCGAGGTATCGTAATGCGGTGTTATTTGTTAAGTCCAGACTTGTAAACTCGTTATCTCCGCATCTCAGTGTTTCGAGGTTGACAAACGATTCAATCCCGGTAAGGTCAAAAATGTCACTATAATAAATATTCAATTCTTTGACATCCTCAGCTTCCTGAAAACTTATGGTTCCATCTCCGTCGGTATCAACTCCCTGTTCTATAAGTGCTTCCAGAAAATTCTCATCAATAATCTTAACTGATTTGTACTTTTCACACTGTGTGAATAAAACCAAGACAGTCATGAGTAATAATATCTTCAGTATTAGTTTCATTCTGCTTCTTTATTAACGCGCTCACGAAAGCAATATCCAATTCCCAGTTTAAGTCCAAAAACAAGCAATCTCTGCTGATACTCTACCCCATTAAACGGTATCAGAGTGTGCAGCTCCAGGTTCGGGGCAAGATCGATTACAAAACTTTTTATGTGAAATTCTTTCCCCGCTCCAACACTGAAACCGATTCCGTTCTGTGAATCGATCCAGTAGGAATTTCTGTTCAGTTCAAGGTCAATTATCGCACCTGCACCGATGAAGAAATTATTGGTCAAGTAGCAGTAAAGGGTAACAGGCAAATTATAGGTTTTGATGGTTTCAGGATAGATTTCTGATTCAGGATATAACGGAGGAGATAATTCAAATCCAACTTCGTGAACCGAATAGCATGCAGCAAATTCAAGCCTCATCTTTTGGGACACCATTCCTGAAAACTTCAAACCTGCAGACCATGAAAATCCACCATGGAAAGGACCAACATCCTCTGTAACATATTTTCGTGTCAGCCTTATCGGCTGGTTAATACCGGTATTAATATAAGCTCCCGTGATAATATTTCTTGTGTAAACCTTTTCCTGCGCGTAAATTGTTGTATACAGCAATACAAATAATACGAGAAGGATTCCATTTTTCACATAATAAAAATACGATTAGCATATCCATTTTCAAAGTTAAAATATATTAAACAACTCTTTAATATGGAATAGAGGAGTAATAAAAAGGGTGCTTCGGATTAACAATAGTTTATCCCAAGCCGTTGGGGATTTAAAAAGAACACCACAAAAGTTGAATAATATTGGGGGGCTATTGAAAAAGTCTAAATCCATTAACCGCAAAGGTCGCAAAGCCTTAACGCTGAGTTCGCAAAGGACTTAAGATCAATGATTTGCCTTTGTGGCTTTGCGTATTCCTTAGTGTTCTTTGCGGTTAAAAAGACTTTTTAAACATCCCCCTTTCAATCACCCTGCTATTTTCAGATTTATTAAGGACATGCCGTGGCATTTCCTTATTTAACCGTCGCTTTAATCATTTTAAGGTTAGTCTCAAGTCCGTCCAGATAAATAAGCACCCAGGAGAGGCTGTTATCGCTGAATTTCCAGTTACCCCACTCTTCCTCCTTCCCTGACGGCTCCTCAAGGTCAAAAATTTCCGGTGCAGCTTTAGCCAGCCCTTCATATCCACTCTTATTTTCCATCTCTTTGGTCAGTGCTTTAAGGCTTGCATAGAGCTTTGTACCAGATGAAGAATCCCCTGCCTTTATCAATGCCACTGCTGCCCGGCCTTTTGAATCCGGCATACCTAAATCTCCAGGATTTTTCTGCCACTGTTCCAGAGTCATACCTTCATGTTTCAGTATTATGACCCGGTATTCCTCCACAATTTTTAAAGCCTCATCTATCTTAAGGATCAGGGATGATCCTGGTATTTTTTCAGTTAGATGGCTTAGTGCAATTTCAAATTTGTTATAGTTTTGTGATAAATTGTAACTGTCATCTATTCTGTTCCGTGTTATGTTCAAACCAAGCAGAGCGGAAAATACGGAATTAACAACAAGGAGCAATAGAACAAATACAGTATTATAAATACTGAAATTTTTGTTTTTTGAAGTCACTGAAAGAAATACCGGAAGGAAAACCACATAAGGAAAAGGAATAGCAATAGCCATCAATATGCCTGCATGCGGCCAATGTAGAATCTTGAACAACATTGCGGTGAATACTACAAAAACTGTAAGACAGGTTACGACGTATAGAGGGAAATTCTGTCTGGTTCCTTCTGCTTTGTAATGATCTATAAGGGATAGTGGCAAAAATACAAGAACAAGTGTGGCAAAACCTGCAATCAACATGATCCCTGCTCCTGCAAGATGATTTATTTTAAATACAAGACCTGCAAATACGATCAGAACAGTGAACAAACCGAGGATATAAATCTTTTGTTTCATGGTTTCATATATTAAATTTGCTCCTAACGTAAAGTTTCAATCTTTAATATGCTTGATTCAACGGTCAGCAGACCGTTTTTAAGAAGTTCAAGCGAGTGAAGGCCTGCCATTAGTGAGATAGGGCTCACCTCATTATCATTTCCCGGCAAGTAGGTCTCAGTAGCCAGGAGGCTTTTATAGTCCTGGATTTCCGGACCCTTTACCAGACCTGATATGTAGGTCGCATATTCTGCCAATACATTTTCAATTTCCTGGCGGGAAGTGCGGCCCGGCATCAGAAAATTATTTACAGGTGCAGGATGGAACGGTTTTATGAGAAGCCTGTATTGAATCTCTTTACCGGTTTCAGTCTGGACAGACTTATCCGTACTTATCGCCGGATTGCCAGGTTTACCTTCTGATTCCTGAATCATTTTCAGCTGAATATCACTTATAAGTTCAAGAATAACGGTTGTTTTTGAATGAAGCTCTTCCATCTCTTTATAATTCAGTGAATCCCGATACTTGCTCATTAAAGATATTGTTATTGCTGTAAAGGTAATTATTCATAGCCTGTTGTTGTTCCTGGTGCGGATAAAATCCATCTTCATATATATACTGCAGGTTGAGATTTAACATCGCACCAGGAACTATTAAAGCCAGTGTTCCTATAACCATATAGAGGAATTTTGAATTAATATGACGTTCATCCTTCCATGAAAGCCAGGTATACCAGGGAAACGCAACAATGCAAAGGAAAATCATTCCTGAAACCATCAATATACTTGCTCCCGACCAGTGCTGGATTTTGGAAAATAATCCGGCTACATAGATAATAAGTCCGATGGCTCCAACAATATATACAGGCCGTTTTAATTTGTCTTCCTGGTCATTGAATCTGTTAATAACAAGAGCAGGTATAAAACAAAGGATCCCTGTCGCTGTTGCCAGAATAAGCAGGGTACCTGCGCCGGACCAGTGCTGGACCTTAAACAGGATACCCAGGATGAAGAACATTCCTGTAAAAAATGCTGAGATTAAAAGAAAAAGCCGGTTCTTATTATGTGTCTCCTTCCAGAGAACTATAAGGGCAGAAGGAAGGAAAACAAAAGCCAGGATAGCTGCCCCAAGTGTCATCATAGCACCGGCACCAGGCCAGTGCTGGATCTTGAACAGTGCGGCAGAGCCTAAGAGCACAGTACCTGAAATAGCGGCAATTTTCATAGTGTTTTTCATATTTCTGTATTTAGTGTCAACTGCATAAAGTGTTTCTTCCTGTATCTCTTTAAGCCTCCGGGGATGCATTTTCTGCTTTACCCTCCGGTAAGCTTCCAAAAAGGTAAGTCCGTTCTGCATTTCATTTTCCACATCGCAGCAGATGTGGTCTGTCAGATCCTCGAGAAGATGAGAAAATGTTATCTCCTGCCTCCTGACATCACGGCTTATCCTTTCGATATTTTCAATAGAAAGATCAGGCATAATTGAGGCCGGCTTTAGGTTCCGCGATTCGCTGGAGCGATTTAATAAATTCCTGAAGTTCTTTGATTTTTTCGCCGGCAACAGATTGTCCTTTTGGTGTGAGGGCATAATAGATCCTTATCCGGTTATTACGGATTTCAGTAGCGGAGACGACTATTTTTTCCTTTTCAAGTTTATGAAGGATAGGATAAAGGGCTCCATAGGTAAGCTTTATTTTACCCTCTGTAAGTAGTTCAACCCTCTGCGTCAGTGCATATCCATGTGTGGGTCCCTCTTCTTTTAAGAGTTTAAGGATAATTGTCTTAAGTGATCCGCTGTAAAGTTGGTTTGATATCATGCTTTTCATATATAAAAGTTACTTATATATAACAAAGATATAATATATTTATTTTACTATATACTAAAATAGTTATATATTTTTAAAAAAACAATTTCTTAGAATTGCTTATAATTGCTCCAGCATTCAATTGTTTACCATGGAGACCATACTTATAACCGGAGGAACCGGACTTATCGGAAGTCATCTAAGCAAAAAACTTAAGGAAAAAGGATATAATGTTGTACTCCTCAGCAGGAAAAGCAAGCCTGGCAACTCCTATTCAGTCTACAGCTGGAATCCGGACAAAAATGAGATTGAAAATGAAGCCATAAAATCAGCCGATTATATTATTCACCTTGCCGGAGCAGGTATCGGCGATAAAAGATGGACAAAAAAAAGACGACAGCTGATTATTGACAGCCGTGTCAGAACAACCGAATTAATATTCAATAAAGTCAGGGAGTCAGGGAGAATGCCTAAAGCATTTATCGCTGCATCAGGAATCGGGTATTATGGTGCAACAACATCAGACAAAATTTTCAGTGAGTCAGATCCCCCGGCCGAAGAGACTTCACCGGATTAGTCTGCAGCCAATGGGAAAATTCGGCAGACAGATTTCAAGACAATGGAATCCGTACAGTAAAAATCAGGACCGGTATTGTCCTTGCAGCAAAAGGAGGGGCTCTGAAAAGAATGGTCGTTCCGGTTAAAATGCTGATTGGTTCGCCTCTTGGAACTGGCCGCCAATACATGCCATGGATACACATCGATGACATCTGTAATATTTATGTAAAAGCAATTGAAGACTCAAAAATGACGGGTTCATACAATGCGGCGGCTCCCGAACATGTTTCCAACAGCGAATTCATGAGAACACTCTCAAATCCTTAGAATGCCCTTCTTCTTCCCGGCTGTTCCATCATTTGTATTCAGGATACTGTTTGGTAAAATGTCGGAGATCATCCTCAGAGGAAGCAGGGTTTCACGCGGAAAAGATAATATCAGCGGGCTATATCTTTGAATATCCCGGTCTTGAAAATGCTTTGAAGAACCTTTTCCCAAAAAAATGAATCAGCTTCTTTTCCTGAACAAAACGAATAACGGGTTGTTTTAAAGTACTAAGTTTGTTCAAATTATCAAATAAGAATCAGATGACTCTCACAGGACCGGGTCCTCTAGTTGAGCTGGACGGAAGAAATCTATACTACGCTTTCATTGCCGGAGCAAGGAAGGTAATTGAAAATCAGGTCGAGCTCAACAGGATAAATGTTTTCCCGGTAAATGATGGCGATACAGGATCCAATCTTGCAGCCACAATAAGATCAGTGATGGAATCCCTGCATCCCCACCGGTCATTTAAAATCACGGCCGACAGGATAGCTGAAGCCACTATGATGAATGCAAGAGGAAACTCAGGAATCATTTTTGCCCAGTTTTTTTACGGATTAAGCACAGAAACCGGAGAATTTCCGTTCTGTGACCCTTAAACAATTTGCCGAATACTGTAATAAAAACTGTAAGTTACGTTTATGCAGCTGTCGCCCGACCAGTTGAAGGAACAATGCTTACTGTGATCAGGGACTTTGCGGATTACATTTATAGCAGCCGGAATAAATTTTCGGATTTCAATAATATGATTTCCGGCTCATGTGAGATCCTTAAAAAATCGCTTCTCGAAACAACATCAAAGCTTGCTATTCTTGGAAAAAATAATGTGGTGGATGCAGGGGCTAAAGGATTTGTACTCTTCTTTGAAGGCATCATGGAATTCATTAATACCAGGAATATCCGGGAAATGATCTCTGCCAGAACTGTAAATGCTTCCTTTGAGAAATATGAAGAGGTATTTACCGAGAAAATGAATTTCAGGTACTGTACAGAAGCTGTGATTAGAGATTGCCGGTTTGACAGGGAAATGCTTATTAAAACTCTTGAAGAATACGGAGACTCTGTGGTAGTTGCCGGCGCCGAAAAATTGAGAAGGATCCACCTTCACACAAATAATCCGGCCGATTTGTTCGACAATCTAAGGAGGGCTGGAACAATTACATTTCAGAAGGCTGACGATATGATCCGCCATTACCAGACAGCAAATGAAAGGAAATGGAATATTGCAATAGTTACGGATTCAACGTGTGACCTGCCACAGGACCTTATCGACACTTACCAGATCAACATGATGCCCATAAATATCAATTTCGGGGAAAACCATTATCTTGATAAGGTAACCCTTCAACCTGAGCAGTTCTATTCAATGCTTAAAGAAACTGACAGTCATCCAAAAACCTCACAGATAAATGAGAATACATTTATCAATCTCTATTCCCATCTGGCATCGCATTACGATTCAATAATTGCAGTTCATCTGAGTGATAAACTGAGCGGCACATTTTTCAGCAGCCAGAAAGCTGCCCTTAAAATATCCAGGGAATTCGGCAAGCCAATTTCAGTACTGAACTCCAGAAATCTCTCCGGCTCACTTGGATTGATTGTACTGCGTGCAGCTCAGGCTATTGAAAAAGGTTATTCGCATAATGAAGTTGTTGCAATGGCAGAGAATTGGATAAATAACACCCGCATTTTTGTCAGCGTCAGGACATTAAAATATATGGTGCGCGGTGGAAGAGTATCTGCAGCAAAAGGTATGATTGCAAGCATCCTTAATATCAATCCTATTGTTTCAATAGATGAAACAGGTAAGGCCTTCGTATTTGATAAGGCTTTCAGCCAGAAAGCAAATATGGAAAAGGTAATGGGACATATCAGAAAAATAAGCGAAAATAACAGGATATGGAATTATATTGTCCTGCACGCAAATAACACTAAAGGTGCAGAGTGGTTCTCAGAAAAAATGGAGACTCTTACCAGCATGAAACCCGTGTCGGTTATTAATATCTCGCCTGTAATAGGTGCAAATGCAGGAGAAGGAGCTGCATCGGTGGCTTTGCTTTATGACTGAATAATATCCCAATGACTTTCTTTCAGATTTACTTTCAGGCATTACTGGTGATAATTGGACTTATGTCCCTTCTCTGGATAATAAGCGTAATCATTAAAAATGTCAGTATTGTGGACCTCTTCTGGGGTTTTGGATTTGTACTTGCCAATGGTTTCTATTTTGTCAGTACTGAAGGCTTAGCTCCCAGGAAGATTATCCTACTGATACTGGTTTCGGTATGGGGACTTCGCCTCTCAGGATATCTTGCATGGCGCAACATAGGAAAAGGAGAAGACTACAGGTATAAGCAGTTCAGAAGTAAATACGGAGAGAAGAGGTACTGGTGGGTAAGCTTTTTCCAGACCTTCCTGCTCCAGGGAATACTGATGTGGCTTATTTCCGCGCCTCTTCTCGGAGCCCAGTACTATGGCCAGAACAATAACACTGGAATTCTTGATTATGCAGGTATATCTACTCTGGATCACAGGCTTTATTTTTGAGTCAGGCGGAGATTTCCAGCTTGCAAGGTTTAAAGCCGATCCTTCAAATAAGGGGAAAGTCCTCTCTTCCGGCTTATGGCGCTATACACGCCATCCAAACTATTTCGGTGATTCAGCTGTATGGTGGGGATATGGTTTAATCTGCCTTGCTGCAGGAAGCATTATCCCCGTACTTGGCTCTATCCTGATGACTGCATTAATTATTAAAGTGTCAGGGGTTGCACTTCTGGAACAAAACCTCAAAGAGAAGAAGCCTGAATACAGGGAGTATATACAAAAAACAAGCGCTTTTTTACCCTGGATCCCGAAGAAATAGGCAGATTATATACTTAACCTAAGTTGCTAGTTATTAGGTGCTTGTTGCTAGGTGCTTGTTGCTAGTTATTTGAAAATGAACATTATAATCTTTTAAGTATTTTTTGAAAGATTTTGAATATATTACATATTTACCTATAGATCAGTAACTTAACCAGCAACCAGCAACAAGCAACCAGCAACTTGAGTTAATTAGAATCATCCTCTGATCTGTTCGAAATCCATTGAACAATTTGACTAGTTTTGCTGTTTGATGAGCAAAACTAGCCTTATATGAAACATATATCTTTACCATTTTATTTTTTATAACAATCGTCTTTGATTCGGCCGGTCAGACTAACTCAGGGGTCATCAAGGGAAGGGTTTTCAATTCAAAAACCAATGAAGGTGTCCCGTTTGCTACAGTTCAGGTTTGGGGAACCACTATCGGCGCAGTGACGGATTTCGACGGTAATTTTTCATTTACCGGTCTGAAACCGGGGTATGTAGAACTGCGGGCTTCATCTATCGGTTTTAAGCCATATATATCTTCGGCTATTATGGTTACAAACAGCAACCAGGTCAATATTGAGATTCCAATGGAAGAGAATGCTGTCGATATCGGCGAGGTAGTTATCAGAGCATCCCCTTTTACCAAAAAAGTCGAGACTCCGATATCAATCAGAATAATAGGAATTGATGAAATCGAAAAGAACCCGGGGGGCAACAGGGACATTTCGAAGGTAATACAGTCGTTCCCCGGCGTTGCCTCAACTCCTGCCTTCAGAAATGACGTTATTGTCAGGGGCGGGGGACCTAATGAGAACCGTTTCTTTATCGATAATGTTGAAATACCGTACCTTAATCATTTCTCAACACAGGGGGCATCCGGCGGTCCTGTTGGTATCATAAACGTCGATTTTGTCCAGTCAGTCGATTTCCTTTCCGGTGCCTTCCCTGCTTCAAAAGGCAATGCACTCAGTTCAGTGCTTAACTTCACTCTCCTTGACGGTAACAAGGATAAGATGAAATACCGTGCAACATTAGGGGCTTCCGATCTGGGTTTGACAATTGATGGTCCGACGGGAGAAAACAGCTCAATTCTGGTTTCGGCGCGAAGGTCATATCTTCAGTTCCTTTTCGGTGTCCTCGAACTCCCATTCCTTCCGAATTATACCGATTTTCAGCTTAAGTACCGTGTGCGCCTTGATGATAAAAATGAAATTACCATTTTAGGTCTTGGCGCAAAAGACGATTTCAGACTTAATCTTGACGCTAATGAAACTGAATTTCAACAATATATTCTCGACTATATTCCGGTCCAGGAGCAATACAGCTATACTGCCGGAATTGTATATAAACATTTCCGAAAAAACGGTTACGACACATGGGTGCTCAGCCGTAATTACCTGAATAATACCCAGTACAAATACGAGGATAATATTGAAGCCGATACAAACAAGGTTCTTGATTACTTTTCCGGTGAAGGAGAGATAAAAGCCAGATTTGAAAGGACAATAATCGGAGACAAAGGATTCCGGATAAGTTATCGGTGGAGGCTATGAATATGCTCATTACAGAAATTCAACATTCCAGCTTTTATATACCAGGCGATGGCGTTGAGGAGATCAATTACGACACAAACATGAAATTCAGCAAGTTCAATGCGTTCGGACAGATCAGCAAAGCTTACCTCGACGAGAAGCTCAGACTCTCTCTTGGTCTTCGAACCGACTTCAACAACTGGTCAAACACAATGCTGAATCCCCTGCCCCAGCTTTCACCAAGGTTTTCCGCATCATATTCCCTTACTGAAAAATTGAATCTTAACTTCAATATTGGCCGTTATTATCAGCTTCCGCCTTACACAGCAATGGGATATAAAAACATTTCGGGGGAATTTGTGAACAGGGAAAACGATCTGAAATATATTCAGTCAGACCATCTTGTTCTTAGGACTGGAACTTATTCCCACCGAAAATATTCAGTTGACAGCAGAAGGATTTTATAAGAATTATTATAAATATCCTTTTTCTGTAATGGATCAGGTACCACTTTCGAGCAAGAGTGCCGGATATGGTATTTTCGGGGATGAAGAGCTTACTTCCACCTCCGACGGAAGAGCCTATGGGATTGAATTGCTGGGTCGGCTGAAGGAATTCAGGCAAACTAACCTCGTATTCTCCTATACTTTTGTCAGGAGTGAATTCAAGGATCTTAATGCAGTTTGGATACCTTCGGCCTGGGATAACAAGCACCTTTTTAGCGTAAGTGCCACAAAAAAATTCAAAAATAACTGGGATTTCGGATTTAAGTGGAGATACGTGGGCGGAGCACCATACACTCCGTATGATCTTGAGAAATCGTCGCTTAAGGAAGCATGGGACGTCCAGGGGACAGGGATACCTCGATTATTCGAAGTTTAACACCGAGCGCCTTGACGCTTTCCATCAGCTCGACCTGAGGATTGATAAACAATACTTCTTTAAAGGGTGGTCGCTTATGTTATATGCAGATGTTCAGAATGTTTATAATCATAAAGCTGATCAGCCCCCTATCCTGATCAGGGAAACTGATGGCGAAGGTAATCCTCTGACCGATCCGGCAGATCCTGCCAGATACGTTCTTAAATACATTGACGGCGATTCCGGAACAGTTCTGCCTACAATTGGAGTGATCGTTGAATTTTAAAAGATGATTATATGTACAGATTATTATTTATTATCTCTGATATTTATAGCCGGAGCCTGTTCAACTGGTGCAGTGAAGAAACAGAATCAGGTTCCTGAAGAGAAAACATCTTTTCTCAACAAACAATGCGGGAAAAGGACAGGAAATTATTATTGACTTGACAAGGGGGGAATCATTCTATTATCCTTTATTCTCTATATGGCTTGAAGATATGGATGGAAAATACATCCAGACGTTATATGTTGCCAGGTCAGATTGCCACAGGAATATTTGAATATGCCGGCAGGAAAATAATAAATGGATAAAAGCACAAAAAAGGGCTCCCCAGACATTGCCTTACTGGGCTCACAAGAGAGGAATAAAAGCGGCCGACGGTCTTTTTATGCCTGATGATCAGACAGCGGTTCCTGATGCATATACTGGAGCCACTCCTGTTACAGGGATTTATTCTGACATCACGTGCTGATAATCCTTTGCCCGGCAAGTTTAAAGTAATGCTGGAAATAAACCAGAACTGGGACTGGAACGAATACTGGACAAATGACAAATTCCCGGGCGATGAAAATTACATGATGTCGTGCCAGCCGGCGGTTGTTTATGAGACCGTAATTGACCTGGAGTCGGCTGAGGACTCATATCGGATGAAGGCGGTGGGGCACAGTCACTATTCAGGTATGACAGGGGAACTATTCCCTGATCTCAGTACACTTACAACTGCTTTACAGATTGCAGATTCAATTATTGTAAAAGTCAGATAACCTGGTCTTTATTTTATCCGGACTTCCTGATTATAAAGTTGCATTAAATGTATCACCCTGGTCAAAATCGCCGGTTGTATATCCTTTCCTGAACCACTCCTTACGCTGGGCTGCTGTGCCATGGGTAAAAGCATCGGGGATTACACGCCCCTGGTAACGCTTCTGAAGAACATCATCACCTACTGATGCAGCAGCATTCATAGCTTCTTCGATATCACCCGATTCAAGCGACTTAAACATCTGCTCATCATAATGAGCCCACATTCCTGCAAGGAAGTCAGCCTGAAGTTCAAGCCGGACCAGAAGCCTGTTTGAATTTACCTCGCTCATCCTTGCTCTCTGATTGTTGACATCGTTCAGAATACCCAGCTGATTCTGAACATGATGCCCGACTTCATGAGCCAGGACATAAGCAACTGCAAAATCGCCATAGGCTCCGAACTTCGATTTCAGCTCATCAAAAAAAGCCAGATCAATATAAACTTTTTCATCACCCGGGCAATAAAATGGTCCACTGGCACCTGTAGCATAACCGCAGGCCGACTGCACCTGGTCACTGAAAAGGACAAGCGTTGGCTGACGATATGACATATTTGACTCCTTGAAGATCGTTGTCCAGACATCTTCTGTTCCTGCAAGGACCACTGAAACATATCTGACCATTGCATCTTCTTCAGGAGTAGTGGTTATTTCTCCTGATTCAGTGGTTGGTGCTTCCACCGAATTGTTAAGCACCGAAGTAGGATCACCACCCAGAAGAAGAACAATCAGGGCTATTACTACCGTTCCGAGACCGCCTCCGACTGCCATTTTCCCGCGTGTACTCATTCCCCTGCGGTCTTCTACATTATTGCTGGTTCGTCTTCCCTCAATTCTCATGATTTCTTAGTTTTAGTTTTTATTACCTGAAACTGATTATGACAAAGCTAAAAATTTAGTCCAGAATAAGTAAGCACCCGTAGTTTTTAAAGGCTGTCATGCAAAAGTTTTTCAAATATAAAATTATCAAAAAATTCGATCAAAAAATTTGGAATATGAAAATTATGTTTTATATTTGACCTTTTGGTTAAACTATTTGTTTAATCTGTTTGGTTAAACCTAAAGGTTAAATATTATGACTGAAACTGATAAGCAAACCGAGGAGAGGATATTCGATGCCGCCACAGATGTTTTTACCGAGAAAGGCATGGATGGGGCACGTATGCAGGATATTGCCAATCATGCCGGGATCAATAAGTCATTACTTCATTATTATTACCGTTCAAAGGATCGTCTTTTCGATGCTGTTTTCGAGAAGATAGCAGGAAAAATGTTCTCAAAATTTGCTCCGGTTTTTGATGAGAATCTTACCCTGGAAGATAAAATAAGGTTCTTTTTCAGAGAACATATCTCCTTCCTGCAGAAAAATCCAAGACTGCCTGCCTTCGTGCTGAATGAGATAAACCGGAATCCTGCCAGAATAAAAAGGGTTATCCGGAATATCAATATAGATAAGTTCTGGACTACTATTGCGAATCAGCATAAAGAGGAGCTTGAAAGGTATAATATTACAAAAGAATCCATACCCCAGCTGATGACAACAATTGCTGCCATCAGTGTCTTCCCTTTTGCAGCCGTGGTATCTTCGAGGCGATATTCGAGAAGATGGGGATGGACTTCGACACCTACCTGGAAGAGCGGAAAAAATTCGCTCCCGAATTCGTCATTAAAGCCCTGAAAAATTGATTGGAGTAAAAGAAAAACAGATGAAAAGAATTAGTCCTGATTTTATTTGTTTCAGCAATTGCAGGAGTAAATGCGTGCAAGCCCAAAAGGTTCTTACGCTCAGGGAATGCTATGATAATGCTATGATTTCAAATCCTATTGCAGGTGAGAAAGAAGCTTACTCCTCGGTCTGGGAACTGAAGGATAAAAACCTTTCAAAGAGCTGGCTTCCGACATGTTGATGCAAACGGTAGCTTACTGTATAATTCGTCTGTGGTCGATTTGCGATATATGTTTGAATCATTGCCTATTCCTGGGCTTGCAGATGCAACCCCCCTCATGCCCCATGATCAGTATAAACTTACACTCGACCTGAACCAGGTAATTTATGACGGAGGTGCAATTAAAAATGCGAAAAATCTCGAAAAAGTAAACCTTAGCATCAATCAGAAGCAGACTGAAACTGATCTCTACAAACTTAAGGGACAGATAAATACCTACTACTTCAATCTCCTCCTGCTGGAGAAACAAAAAGAGCTCCTAAATACGTACCTGGATCTGATTAACAAACAGATAAAATCTCTGCAGTCGGCATATGATAACGGGACAATTACAAAATCGGACATCGACGTCATGACATCAGAAAAAATCAAACTCGAGCAACAGCTAGGTGGAAATGAGATACTCAGATCGTCAATGCTTAAAATATTATCGAGTCTTACAGGATCAGAAATTGATACATCAACCCTGTTGGTAATTCCAGCAACTTCGGATGGCACTAACCAGGAATTATCACGTCCTGAGCTTGAAATGTTTGATTTGAAGAAAGAACAGCTCGATGCAGGATTAAAAGCCCTGCAAAGCCAACGGCTGCCAAAAGCATTCGGATTTGCATCGCTGGGATATGGAAATCCCGCCGGAAGTGACTTTTTCAGGGACCAGTTCGATACCTACTATGTACTTGGAGCAAGCATTAAATGGAATATTTTCGACTGGAACGAGACAAAAAATGAGAAACAGATAATAAGTTTTCAGCAGGGGATCCTTGAAAACAGGAAAAGTGAGCTGACTGACAATCTCAACAGAACGCTGCAAGCAAAAAATGCAGAAATTGTCAATCTGAAAAATATGCTGGGGTCTGATACGCTACTTATTAATATAAGAAAAAGGATTACAGCTTCAGCTGATTCGCAGTACAAAAACGGGAATATCACTGCAACAGAATTACTTAATGAGATGAATTCCGAACGGCAGGTACTGATAAATTACGAGCTTCATAAAATTAACCTTGCTATGGCAAAAATAGAGTATCTTAATATAAGCGGGAAAGAGATTGAATAATTTCCCGTGTTACATGCACTCACCCCCCCGCCCCCTCTCTGCTGAAGCAAAGAGGGGGAGTAAAACAGTGTTAACAGACAACTTCCCCCTCTTTCACGAAGTAGAGAGGGGAAAGGAAGGGGGTGAGTACATGAAGAAAGAGGAAAGAAAAAGAAAATTCAAATTAACTTACAATAATGAAAACAATTTCCTTAATAATCATTTCAATCTTAATGATTGCCGGTTGCAGAAACGACGCCGATCAGGCTGATGCTTTTGGAAATTTTGAGGCTACTGAAGTCATAATCTCTGCTGAGACCAGCGGACGAATCCTGAAATTTGACGTTACCGAAGGAAGAGAGATAAACCAGGGCGCTGAGATTGCACTTATCGATACAGTTCTCTTTCACCTTCAGAAAGCTGAGATAATAGCCGGGATGAAGGGTGTAAGAACAAGAATAAATTCGATAAATGCCCAGAATGATATTCTAAGCCAGCAGATTACAAATCTCAATGTTAACATTGCAAGAACTGAAAACATGCTTAGGAATGATGCAGCAACACAAAAACAATATGATGATCTGACCGGCCAGGCAGCTGTGATGGAAAAACAGATAGCTGCCAATAACACCCAGAAGGCTTCTGTTGCTGCCGAATTGTCGGTTTATGAATCAAAAACCGCAACCCTGAATGAACAGATTATTCGCAGCTGCGTAAAAAGTCCGCTCAAAGGGACGGTTATCGAGAAATATGCTGAAGCAGGAGAAATTGCTGCAGCAGGAAAACCTCTGGTGAAAATTGCTGACCTCTCGGTAATTAAGCTTAAAGTATATGTCAGCGGGGCTCAGCTTGGAAGCATAAAGACCGGTCAGAATTGCACAGTAAGGGTCGATGAGGGTAATAAAGGATATAAATCATTCCCAGGTACAATCAGCCATATTTCAGGGAAAGCTGAATTCACGCCAAAGATCATCCAGACCAGGGAGGAAAGGGTTACCCTTGTATATGCAGTAACCATTGATGTAAAGAATGACGGTACGATGAAATCAGGCATGCCTGGGGAAGCAATATTCTAAAGAAGGAAAGGATGCAAAAAATCATTGAGGCATCGGGTATCTGCAAGAAATTCGGAGCAGCACAAGCTCTGAAGGATATTACATTCGAAGTGGATGAAGGTGAGATCTTTGGTTTCATTGGACCTGACGGAGCCGGTAAAACTACCCTTTTCAGAATAATTACTACTCTTATGCTGCCCGATGAAGGCGAAATGACAGTAATGGGGCTTGATTGTATTACCGGTTATAAAGAACTGCGAAAGAACATCGGATATATGCCTGGGCGATTCAGCCTTTACCAGGATTTGTCGGTTGAGGAGAACCTGGATTTCTATGCTACTGTCTTTGGAACAACAGTTAAAGAAAATTACGATCTTATTTCGGATATCTATTCGCATATTGAACCATTCCGGAAGAGGCTGGCAGGAAAGCTATCAGGAGGTATGAAGCAGAAACTCGCACTGTCGTGTGCATTGATACATAAACCCCGCCTTCTTGTCCTTGACGAACCCACCACCGGCGTTGATGCTGTATCGCGCTCGGAATTCTGGGAAATGCTGAAAAAACTTAGGCACTATAATATAACAATAATAGTTTCAACCCCATACATGGACGAAGCCATGAAATGCGACAGGGTGGCGCTTATACAGGAAGGACATATATTATCGACAGATAAGCCGGAAAAGATAAGGGACGGATTCAGCAGGAAACTTTTCAGTGTAAAAGCCACTGAAAAATACAACCTGATAAATGCATTGAGAGAGTTTCGGTCAACCATTTCAGCATACCCCTTTGGAGACTCTGTACATGTCACTTTCAGGGATGATGAATTCGATAATTCCTTATATGAATATCTGAGCAGCAAAGGTATTAACAATGTAGTGATAAATGAGACCAGGGCAGGTATCGAGGACAGGTTCCTAGAGTTAATGGAAACATAAAATTTTTAGATTAAATACCCCCTTTCAATTTCCCCCAAGGGGGAAAGGCAATTCAACTCCTGCCCCCCTGGGGGAGGGATGGGAAGGGGGTAGACAAAATAAACGGAATGACAAATATACCAGTAATATCAGTCCATAACCTGGTGAAGAAATTTGGAAGCTTCACTGCCAATGATAATCTGAGCTTCGATGTCTATGAAGGGGAGATCTTTGGTTTCCTTGGCGCCAATGGTGCCGGCAAGACAACGGTTATAAGAATTTTATCAGGATTATCGGAACCAACCTCAGGTGAAGTTATGGTAGCAGGTTTTAACGCAGGTAGGCATCCTGAGAAGATCAAGAAGAGTATCGGATATATGTGCCAGAAATTCTCTCTTTATGATGACCTTACGGCAAAGGAGAACATTATGCTTTACGGCGGCATTTACGGTATGAGTAAATCCCTTATAAAAGAGAGAACTCATAAGCTGCTGAAAAACCTTCGTTTTGAAGAGTATGGGAACAGATTGATATCCGATCTGCCCCTTGGGCTGAAACAGAAGCTTGCATTTTCAGTAGCAATACTCCATGAACCAAAGATTGTGTTTCTTGATGAACCCACCGGAGGTGTTGATCCAATAACACGCCGGCAGTTCTGGGAAATGATCTATGAGGCTGCTTCAAGGGGAATTACCGTATTTGTTACTACGCATTATATGGATGAAGCTGAATATTGCGACAGGATATCGATAATGAGCGAAGGAAAGATTGTAGCTCTTGATACCCCGGCAAAACTAAAGAAACAGTATGATGCAGAGTCGGTTGAAGAAGTGTTTGTGAAGATAGCCCGCCTCCCCATCCCCCCTCAAAGAGGGGGCTAAACATATTGAAAAAGAAGCCCCTCTTTAGGGGGTTGGGGGCAACAATTAAAGGGAAAAATAATTTAATTAAATAAATGAAACGTTTTCTCGGATTTGTTAAAAAAGAGTTCCTGCATATCTTCAGGGATTTCCGGACACTAATAATACTGTTCGGGATTCCGACTGCCCAGATACTGATATTCGGTTTTGTTGTAAGCACTGATATCAAGGATGCACCAGTAGCATTTCTTGACTTTTCCAAGGATGAGATCACTTATAAAATATCCGATAAGATGTGTTCATCGGGTTTCTTCAGAAGGGTCGGTAATCTGCAGAGCTATGATGAAATTGACAAGGTTTTTAAAAAGGGTAAGGTAAAAGCTGTGATAGTTTTCGGTCAAAATTTCGGGCGGGATCTTATAAGCCAGGGTAAGTCAACCCTAAGCATTATCGCGGATGGTTCAGAGCCAAATACTGCTACCCTGATAACCAATTATATCACAGCTATTGTGACAGATTTCAACAGGGAGCACGCCCGGACGTCGGCAGCCGGGTATATTCTTGTCCAGCCTGAAGTAAGGATGTTCTATAACCCGGAATTAAAAGGTCATTTTATGTTTGTTCCTGGTGTTATAACCCTGATCCTGATCCTTATATGTGCCCTGATGACATCTATTACAATTACCCGTGAAAAAGAATTCGGCACTATAGAGGTGCTGCTTGTTTCACCTCTTAAACCAGTGCATATTATTGTGGGTAAAGTCCTTCCCTATTTCATCCTGTCATTTATCGATGTGATAATGATATTAGTGCTTTCATGGTTTGTATTTGATCTGCCAATAAAGGGAAGCCTGATATTGCTTCTTTCCGAGACAATGCTCTATATTCTTATGAGCCTTTCCCTTGGTATTTTGATTTCGACGGTCTCAAAAACCATGCAGCAGGCAATATTTATTTCATTTCTCGGACTGATGCTTCCTACAATCCTTCTTTCAGGATTTATCTTTCCAATAGAAAATATGCCTGAAGTATACGACTGGGTGAGTGCAATATTGCCTCCAAGATATTTCATTGTGATAATAAAAAATATAATGATAAAGGGAACAGGTTTCCTGTTTGTATGGAAAGAAACTCTTATCCTTGTGGTTATGACAACTTTGTTTATAGTATTGAGTGTAAGGAACTTTAAGGTAAGATTACAATAATATGTTTTATGTATTAAAGGCGATAGGCGATGGGAAGGTGTGAGGTATGGGGTGTGGGGTGTGGGGAAGAACAAAACTACCTAATCTGGAGGTGTATGGGGTGGTTTAAAGAAAATATAAGATAAAAGACAGATAAAAGTGTGAATAAAACAGATTCCTTAATTCCCCCTTTGAAGGGGGTAAGGGGGATGTAAAAACCAGAAAGCAATGCGAACCATACTATATCTTATAAGGAAAGAGTTCCTCCAGATCTTCCGGAACAAGTTTATCGGAAGGGCTATTTTTGGAGTCCCTATAGTCCAGATGCTGCTTCTTGTTCCGGCAGTAACATTCGAGATCAAGAATATCAGGATGTGTGTGATTGACAGCGACATGTCGGCTGATTCGAGAGCT
The DNA here is from genome assembly GCA_963702415.1 of uncultured Bacteroidales bacterium. Lineage (GTDB taxonomy): Bacteria > Bacteroidota > Bacteroidia > Bacteroidales > VadinHA17 > LD21. The sequence continues at coordinate 24,788 of CAVPCP010000021.1, forward strand.
ATGGTAAACCAGCTCGAGGGATCAACATTCTTCAAAATAAAGTACTCAACATTTTCGGAAGAGGAAGCAAACAACCTGCTTCACAGGAATAAATGCGATCTCATCCTTCAAATCCCTTCTGGATTCGGTAAAAACATTGGTAACAGGAAATCCCGGGAAGGTTCTGGCAACAATAAATGCTATCAATGCCTCTTCAGCACAACTTTCATGGGCATACCTGAATGGAGTAATTCGAGATTATAATATGAACATCCTGATTGAAAATGCCGGAGATATTGCCGTGCATTCCATCCCGCAGATCCAGATAACCAACAGATACTGGTACAATGAAACGCTTAATTACAAATTTTATATGCTGCCGGGAATACTTGGCATCCTGGTCACTGCTATAGGCTTCCTGCTTGGCAGGGCTTAACCTTGTCAGGGAAAAAGAGATCGGAACCATAGAACAGATAAATGTTACGCCGGTCAGAAAATATCATTTCATAATAGCAAAAATGGTCCCTTTCCTGATCATCGGACTGGCAGATCTGGCAGTTGGGTTAATCATCGGAAAATGGCATTTAACATTCCGTTTGAAGGAAGCATTGGACTTCTTTTTCTTGGTTCTGCAATATTTTTAGTGGCTGTTCTGGGGCTTGCGATTTTCCTCTCAACCTTTTCATCAACACAACAGCAATATATGTTTGTAGCATTTTTCTTCATGATAGTATTCATACTTATGGGCGGGATTTTTACACCTGTTGACAGCATGCCAATGTGGGCACAGAAATTCGATCTGGTAAATCCGATGGCTTACCTGATGCGTATCAACAGGATGGTGATGCTCAAAGGGATCGTCATTCCAGGATATAAACAGGGATATATATTCCCTGATCGTGATCGCAATCGCATTTACAACACTTGCAGTAAACCGTTACAGGAAAACAGCTTAAATGGTTTTCAGGGAATGCTACTTGAGTGAGATAGTTGCCATCACGGGCCAGTGGTCGGAAATATAAATTCCGTGTTCTTTTTTTATGTACGTCCTGTGCTCAAGCACCTTCAATCCATTCCTGACAAAAATATAATCTACCCTTCCGGCACTGGTGCTTTCCGAAAAACCGTTAAAAGTATAGGCAGGGCCCTGCGGTCTTTTTTCAGTAACAGCATATGAATCGCTTAAGAGAGGAACGCTTTCATATGGTCCGGTAAGTATTTCGTATCCCTTGCTGGAAATGAAGCATATTGAAATCGCCGGTTATGATAAACGGGAATCCATCTGCAATACTGTCAACTTCATTGAGAAGCAATCCGGCGCTCATGATCCTTGCAGAATCAGAATCGTGAGCGAAATGTGTATTGAAGAAATAAAAATGTTCATGTGTATTCTTTTCTGAAAGTTCAACCCAGGTAACAATACGCGGCAGATTGGCTCCCCATGCTTTTGAACCTGCCGAATCGGGTGTTTCGGAAAGCCAGAAGGTCTTTGTCCTTATCAGTTCAAACCTATCCTTCCTGAAGAAAACAGGGTTCATTTCTCCGGCTTTTGCACCATCGCTCCTGCCGACACCCACAGAACTGTAATCAGTCATTACGGAATCGAGGTAATCATACTGGCGGGCCAGTACTTCCTGCATTCCGAAAAGATCAGGTTTTTCATGATTCAGAAACCGGCAGACGAATGAAGCCCTGTATGGCCATGCATTAAAGCTGTCGGCCGGATTATCATACCTGATGTTGAATGTCATTACTTTCAGGATAGCCTCATCACTATTTTTATTGCATCCTGTTAAAAGAACCAGTAAGAGGACAACAGGAACCATGCTGAATTTCTTCATCACTATTGAATTAAAAATAAAAATACGCAAACCGAAAATTTTAAAAAACAAAGGATCAACAAACTGAAGTATCCATCTTCCCCCTAAAACTTAATGATACAAATATACTTATATTTGCAGGAGCTACAAAACCCGGAACATCATCGTCGAACAGGCCGGATATAGTGCTGAATAATAATTACTTGTGAACTTAATTTTCTGTTGATGCCTGATATTATCAAGCTTTTACCCGATTCGGTGGCAAATCAGATTGCAGCGGGAGAAGTAATTCAGAGGCCTGCTTCTGTTGTTAAGGAGCTGATGGAAAATTCGGTTGATGCGGGAGCCGAAAGTATAAAAGTCATAATCAGGGATTCAGGACGTACACTGATACAGGTGATAGATGATGGTTCCGGAATGTCAGAAACCGATGCAAGATTGTCGTTTGAAAGACATGCTACATCAAAAATTTCGGTCGCCCAGGATCTTTTTGCAATAAGGACAAAAGGCTTCAGGGGTGAGGCACTGGCCTCAATTGCAGCTGTTTCTATGGTCGAACTTAAAACCAGAAGAAAGGAGGATGATTCAGGCACAGTGTTAATACTGAACGGCTCAAGGGTAGAAAAACAGGAGCCGTGCAGCTGTCCTGAAGGATCGGGTTTCTCGGTAAAAAATCTTTTCTTCAATATTCCCGCCAGAAGAAAATTCCTTAAGTCGGACAATACAGAGATGAGGCATATTATCACTGAATTTCAGAAGATTGTAATCGCTCATCCTGCAATCAGGTTTTTGCTGTCTCATAACGACAATGAAATCTACACTCTTGGTACCGGGAATCTCAGGCAGAGGATAATAGGGGTTTTTGGAAAACAGATAAATAATGACCTCATAACTCTTGAAACATCAACTACTTTAATAAATATAAAAGGATTTATCGGGAAACCTGAAAATGCCCGCCGGACCTATGGGGAGCAGTTCTTTTTTGTCAATAACCGGTTTATGAAGCATCCCTATTTTCATAAGGCAGTTGTTGAGGCATATCAGAACATCCTGCCTCCTGAGGCCATTCCTTCATATTTCATTTTTATGGAGATTGATCCTGCTTCAATAGACATAAATATTCACCCCACCAAGACAGAGATCAAATTTGAAGATGAAAGAGCGATATGGCAGATTCTTATGGCATCGGTAAAGGAAGCTCTTGGAAGGTTCAATATAGTGCCTTCTCTCGATTTTGAGGATGAAGGATTAATTGATATCCCGGTAAGGTCTGCATTTAAAAATATCCCTGATCCTCCTGCCATCGAAATTGATCCGCATTATGATCCGTTTGACGGTGAAGAGAGGATATCAAACCAGAACAGCATAATTGAGCGGTTCGAAAGAGAAAACAATTCCGGCTGGGAAAAACTATATTCTGCTCTTGAACGTGAAGAACCCGGATCTTCAAGGATTGAACCAGAGAGAAGGTTTTTCCAGATAAAGAATAAATATATAATCTGCCCTGTCAAGTCAGGATTGATGATAATTGACCAGAAAAGAGCTCATGAAAGGATTCTTTATGAAAGATTCCTCGACAATCTGGAAAGCAACAGAAATATCAGTCAGACAGAGCTGTTCCCCGTTAATCATGAGCTCAACCCGGCCGATATTTTTGTTCTTAAGGAAATTGAAAGTGAGATCCGGATGCTGGGGTTTAATTTTCAGATAACCGGTAATAACAGGATCTCAATTAACGGCCGTCCCTCCGGAATAGGTTCATCTGATCCTGCGATTATGCTCGAAATTCTACTGGAAGAATATAAAAAGACGCAATCAGATCCTTCGACAGGAGCAATGGAAAAGATAGCTTCGGCAATGGCAGGAGCTTCGGCAATCCCATACGGTAAGGTCCTTCTTAAAAATGAAATGGAGGAGCTGTTCGATACGCTCTTTTCATGCAAATCACCCAATTATTCACCCAAAGGAAAGCCCGTAATCAATATTTTAACTCTTGAAGAGATTGATAAAAGGCTTAGGTAATGCAACCCTGTCCGGGCTTTAGCCCTTAAACTGGTTTTGCCGGATAATTTGTTAATAGTATATTTGCCCGGATAATATATTGAATGTTCTAATAATTACCTGATGAACGGATACGGAAGAGGATTTCTGGCATTACCACCTGTAGTAAAGAATATCATACTACTGAATGCACTAATGCTTATAGCTGACTGGACAGCCAAGGGTGTTTTCGGCATCGACCTGGCAGCAGTCCTTGGCCTCTATTTCCCGAAATCAGAACATTTCATGCCGGTGCAGATACTTACTCACATGTTTATGCATGCGAATTTCATGCATCTCTTTTTCAATATGTTCGCGTTATATATGTTTGGTGGCATACTCGAGAATGTATGGGGTCCGAAGAGATTCTTTATTTATTACATGGTTTGCGGTCTGGGTGCTGCTTTCGTCCACGAATCGGTAATAATGTTCCAGTACAATAAAATTATAAACACTATCTCTCCCGAAAACCTTCAATTGGTTCTGAACGACGGGGCAGCATATTTAAATGAGGGTAAAGTCTTTACCAACGGATTAATGAAGGATCTCCAGATGCTCCTCAATGTACCCACCGTAGGGGCTTCAGGTGCTGTTTTTGGCATCCTGCTTGCCTTCGGTGTGCTCTTCCCAAATACCGAACTTATGCTATTGTTCGTACCTGTTCCTATCAAGGCCAAGTATTTTGTTATTGGTTATGGGGTGATCGAACTGGTACTTGCTGTTACCCAGCCCGGAAGCAATATTGCCCATGCTGCACATCTGGGAGGCATGCTGTTTGGTTATATTCTCCTAAGATACTGGAGAAAAACCACAAAAACACTCTACTGATGGGAATCAGTGATGATATAAAAAAATCATTCAGCAGCGGAAGCAGTCTTACCAGACTGATTTATATAAATATTGCTGTTTTTCTTGCAATCTCTGTAGTATCAATAATTGGTTTTCTCCTTAATAATCAAGCCCTTTCTTTAAAAGCCCTGAATCTTTTTTCTGTCCCGTCATCAATAGGTGCCCTGCTGCTCCGGCCGTGGACATTAATTACATATATGTTCACTCATAAGGATATTCTGCATATCCTGTTTAATATGTTGTGGCTTTACTGGTTCGGGCTTATCTTTCTCGAATATCTCGACCAGAAAAAGCTTGTTTCCGTTTACCTGTCCGGAGGGATCTGCGGAGCTGTTGGTTTATATACTTTCATTTAATATTTTTCCTGCTTTCAACCAGGTAGTTGATGAATCAGTTGCAATAGGCGCCTCTGCCTCGGTGATGGCGGTGGTTGTCGCAATAGCTGTTTATGTTCCTGACTATTCGGTAAATCTGCTGCTTTTCGGCCGCATTAAAATAAAATATGTTGCCCTTGCTATTTTTATTCTGACATCAGTTATGGATTTCTCGGTAAATTCAGGAGGGAAGCTGGCTCATATCGGAGGAGCACTCTTCGGTTATATTTATACAGTTAACCTTCGCCAGGGACGGGATCTGGGTAAAGGAATAAATAAAACAATTGATTTTTTTGCAACACTTTTCAAACCGCGCAGGAAGCTCAGGGTAACTTATAAAAAGCGGTCGACAGATTATGAGTATAACAAGGCCCGGATCGATCATCAGGAGAAAATAAATAAAATTCTTGACAAGATTTCAAAAGGAGGATACGACAGCCTGACAAAGGAAGAAAAAGATCTTCTCTTCAGTGAAAGTCAGAAGAATAACTGATCGTCAGATAAACGACTTTCACTTATCCTATATCCCGTCTGGTCAAAAACTTATATTTTTCAGGATTAATTATTTATGAATTCAGGTAAATTCGCTTTGATTAATCAGACTGCCTTGAAAAAGCTCGTCAACAGAATATTTCTGACAGTAAACATCCTGTTCGCCTTTGCTCTTGTCGTGTCATACCTGGCAGTCAGTATTGATCCCGACACCTTTGCCCTGCCCGCCCTTTTCGGTCTTGCATATCCATACCTTCTGCTTATCAACATTATTTTTGCACTTATATGGACAGTTGCATTGAAAATTGAGGCACTGATATCCGTAGTAGTAATAGCAGCCGGTTTCACCCATTTTTCAAACTATATCAAGATACAAAAGCCTTCGGGCGACAAGACGGGGACTTTCCAGGTCCAGAGCTATAACCTCCGTTTGTTCAACTATTTTGAAGGTAAAAAGAGCAGTATATCGGAAAAAATGATTCTCGAACTTCTGAAAAACCAGCAATCAGATATCATCTGCCTGCAGGAATTATACATTGTAGGAGATCCTGGTCTGAAAGAAAGGGCAATAAGGGCAGCACTCGGATGGAAAATACTATTCCCATTTTAAAACAATCGGAACAGGCACTAACCGTCATTATGGAATTGCAACTCTCAGCAAATTTCCGATAATAGACAGAGGGGATATCGTTCATTCCAAATCATCTAGCCTCTCGATATACTCGGATATTACTTATCGGGAAGGATACTGTAAGGATTTTTAATAACCACCTGCAGTCATTCCGTCTTCACAGGATGGAACGTAAATTCCTTGATGAATTAACTGAGACATCAGATGACAAGGAGACTCTGACTGAAATTAAGAGCATTTCTTCCAGCCTGAGAAAGGGTTTTATTAAAAGAGCATCGCAGGCAAAGGCAGTTAAGGCAAGAATAGATAAATCTCCTTATCCGGTAATTGTAGCCGGCGATTTTAACGATACTCCGGTTTCATTTTCCTACAGGAAGATAAGAAAAGGGCTTCATGATGCTTTTGTAAGTTCGGGATACGGAGCAGGGTTTACATACAAGGGTAATTATCCTCCTAACAGAATTGACTATATCTTATTTGACGATTCCTTTGAGTGCCGCCAGTTTGATATAACAAAAGTCAAATACTCCGATCACTATCCGATTGTGGCATATTTCAGGAAGAAGAATTAATTTGAGGTGCTGGTTACTGGTTACTGGTTGCTTATTAAAATCATAGCAACAAGCAACCAGCAACATCGGAATGTTTTCAGAATGGCAATCTCGTCAGATCAACATTTCCTCCCGAAATAATCAGACCGACTTTTATTCCCCTGAAAAATCCGGGATTTTCTTTAATAACTGCCAGCACGGTTGCAGATGAGGGCTCAATAATTATTTTCATTCTTTCCCAGACAAGCTTCATGGAACTGATAATTGACTCCTCCTTTACCGTGAAGATATTATCAACATTTTTCCTGATCACCGAAAATGTAAGTTCGCTGAGTGAGGTAAGAAGGCCATCGGCTATTGTTAATGGATTAACAGATGGGGTAAGTACACCTGTATTGAAAGATTTCCATGCATCATTGGCATTTTCAGGTTCAGCGCCCATTACTTTTATTTTATTATTGATCCCTTTTACACATGTTGAGGTGCCGCTTATCAATCCTCCTCCCCCGATTGGTGCAATAACAATTTCAAGATCCATTATTTTCTTCCAGAAGCTCAAGAGATGCAGTACCCTGGCCGCAGATTACATTGAAGTTATCATAGGGATGCACCAGGGTTGCTCCCTCCTTCTCCATTATTGAACGGCAATTCTCTTCCCGCGATTGAAGCGTGGGTTTGCAGAAAGTGATTTCGGCCCCATATCCTGCTACAGCATCCTTTTTGACTGAAGGTGCATTTTCGGGCATCACGATGAAAGCTTTAATATTATTCAACCGGGCTGCAAGGGCAAGAGCAGCGGCATGATTACCTGAAGAATGAGTTACAACACCATGTTTTTTCTGCTCGTCAGTAAGCAACAGAACAGCATTTGTTGCCCCCCTGAACTTAAATGCACCAACCTTCTGGAAATTTTCGCATTTAAAATATAGCTCGCAATCAAATATCCTGTTCAGCTGTTGTGAGGTCAGAACAGGAGTGCGATGGACAAATGGCTTGATTCTTTCATGTGCAGACTGAATATCGTAAAGTGGTTGGAAGATGCATATTCAAATGATTACGGAGCCAATTTAATTAATTTCACTTATTTAACTGCAAAGCTAATAATGCTTTAGAATAAACAAAAAAGCTGCTTCCGGTGGAAGCAGCTTTTTTTATGTAAAATCAAAAGAATTATCCAAAGATACTGAAGGCAACAGTCAGTCCTGCAAGAACAACAGAAACCATCGACATCAGTTTAATGAGGATATTGAGAGCGGGACCTGAAGTATCCTTGAAAGGATCACCAACTGTATCGCCAACAACAGATGCTTTGTGAGGTTCGCTTTTTTTGCCTCCGTAGTTTCCCCTTTCAATATATTTTTTTGCATTGTCCCATGCACCACCGGCATTATTGAGCATGCTTGCAAGAACAAAGCCTGCGCTCATACCGCCCGCAAGAAGGCCTATTACACCCGGTACTCCAAAAACAATTCCCACTACCAGAGGAACTGCAATTGCCATTAAGGAAGGTACCAACATTTCACTCTGAGCTCCAGCTGTAGATATTTCAACACATTTTGCATATTCAGGTTTTGCTTTACCTTCCATAATTCCTGGTATTTCACGGAATTGGCGGCGCACCTCTTCAACCATCTTACCGGCAGCACGACCAACAGCTTTCATGCTCATAGCACTGAAAAGGAAGGCCATCATTGCACCGATGAAGAGTCCGCCTAAAAGTATTGGATTGAAAAGAGAAAGATCATAAGCATTGGCAAAGTCCCTTATTGTTGCACTTGTAATATTCACCGCCGTTTGTCCATCCTGTACTGAGGGTACCGTACTGTTATAGAAAAGTGTATCTCCTATTTGTTTGAACCCATCAGGAGCTTTATCGATAAGTCTGCCAAGCCATAACCTGACTTCTTCCATATAGGCTGCCATCAGTGCAAGAGCTGTAAGAGCTGCGGAGCCTATTGCAAAACCTTTTCCGGTTGCAGCTGTTGTGTTGCCCAGACCGTCAAGAGCATCAGTTCTTTCCCTTACCTCTTTTGGTAATTCCGACATTTCAGCATTTCCGCCGGCGTTATCTGCAATCGGACCAAAGGCATCAGTTGCCAGAGTAATGCCAAGTGTTGAAAGCATTCCTACAGCTGCAAAACCGATTCCATAAACACCCATTGCGAAATTGGAAAAACCACCGGCAAAACCATAAGCAGCGATTATACCGCCAACAATTGTGACAACGGGAATCCATGTAGAGGACATACCGACAGCCATACCTTCAATTATAACGGTAGCAGGGCCCTGGAGGGCTTGTTTTGCTATACCCTGGGTTGGTTTGTTGCCATCTGATGTATAATATTCGGTAGATTGCCCGATGATAACACCGGCCAGAAGTCCGGAAACTGCTGCGCCAAAAACTCCCCATGTTATCCAATCCACACCGGCCATAACAGCAAGCACTACAAGAATCAGTGCTGAACTTCCTCCCGTACCGAGAAGCAGAGCCCGGAGAAGCACCTTGGGTGTTGCCGACTCTTTTGTTCTTACCATATAAACTCCGGCTATTGAAAGCAAGATGCCTATCGCTGATACCAGCATAGGGGCAATGACAGCTTTCATCTGGGTATCACCGGTAATAGCAGGTAAGGCAGCACCAAGTGCAGCTGTTGCAAGTATTGAACCGGCATAAGATTCATAAAGGTCAGCACCCATCCCGGCAACATCACCAACGTTATCACCAACGTTATCAGCTATTGTAGCAGGGTTACGGGGATCATCCTCAGGAATGCCCGCTTCAACTTTTCCAACCAGGTCAGCACCGACATCGGCAGCTTTGGTAAATATGCCTCCGCCAACACGTGCAAAGAGAGCCTGTGTTGAAGCACCCATTCCGAATGTAAGCATGATAGCAGTAATTTCAATAAGTTTCTCGTGTTCAGTAGTTCCTGCATGTACAAATGTAAGTCCGAGGAATTTCAACCCGGCATCCATATTTTCGGGGGTAAATACCCAACCGTTAAGAATGAGGAACCAGAGAGCAATATCCAGAAGTCCGAAGCCAACAACAACAAGGCCCATTACTGCGCCGCTCCTTAAAGCTACCTGGAGCCCTTTGTTAAGCGATTTTGATGCAGCCCATGCTGTTCTGTTCGAGGCAAAGGTCGCTGTTTTCATTCCAAGGTAACCGCAGAGACCCGAAAAGAATCCTCCGGTAAGGAATGCAACAGGTACAAAGGGATTCTGAATTCCAAAATAAGCCAGTATGAACAAAAGGACGATAAGAATTAAAAATACCTTGATAACAACAGTGTACTGACGTCTAAGGTAAGCCATTGCTCCTTCCCTGACATACAAAGCGATCTCCTTCATCCTTTCTGTTCCTTCTTCCTGGGCTTTCATATTCCTGTAGAATATCCAGGCGAAAAGCAACGCTATAAGAGCGGAGACAGGCACAATCCAAAAAATACTACTAATCATGATATCTGTTATTAAATTAGAAAAAATAAAGGTTTAGAAATGACAAAAATTTTGCCGCTACAAAACTAATTCAGTTTTTTATTTATGCAAATAAAAAAAGCAGACCATTTAAAACTCATGATTAAATTGCCCTGAAAAACTCGTAATTAATGTTCTCAAGCTCAGGCATGCCGGGATAACGATAAAAAACAATATCGTCCTTGGCCCCTACATAAAAACCAGTTTCAATTGTCCTGTATAAAAGCTCGCCTGAAAATATCCTCTGAACAGTTTTCATATGTTTTTCGTACTCACCCCGCAGAATTTCGAGGCAATCTCTGAGATGGCCAATGTTTTGATAAGGCAGGTGTTCAGCAGAACCATAAAGCGGATTTGTAGCAAGATCTCCCAGTTTCAGTTCCACAAAGAAGAGCTTTGGAAGCACAATGGGGATTGATCCGTCGGTAAGCCTTTTGAGAAATTCAGATGGTGGCAGTTCGCTTGCAACCAGAGGTGTCACCGGGTTTAGTTCCTGGTAGAGATGAAGTGCATTTTTTAATTCTTTGCTTTTGTCATAAGTTGACCTTTTCAGCTCAAGCACGCATCCATGGTCAGTGGTCAGGTAAAGCGACTTCAGAGCCTCAATGGGAATCGTTTCAAGAACCCTGTAAACAGAAAGGTAAACGGAACTTTTCGGACTGCCATCCTCCTTGGCAACGCAACGCTTGTTAAGACTGTCCATATCAATAAGATTCTCAATCTTTTCAAGGTCAACTTCAAAGAAGATCGTCTGGCTTTTATTGCGTTTTTTAGTTCCTGTTGAAAGATACATTCCGAATCCTTCGGGGGGAAGCATCGAAGCAACCAGCGCTTCAGGGGTACAGGTTAAGTAGATGTATTTGCTCATAGTTTTACATTATTTGGGAACATTTATTACCCGGTTTAGGATCAGCTCCTGAGAACATGAATTAAATCTCTATCAAATTTAATGATATTTCTTATCCTTTTCAATTTCAACAATCGCATTTTTTACTATTGCAAATTATAAATGAGATACCTGTAACTTTTATTAAATTTGCCCGGTAAAAGACTATCAGATAACGGAAATAAAAGCAGGAACCAATGAATAATTTTTTTGATGATAAAATTGCTGACAGGCTTGGCGGGATAAGCTTCGGAAAGTCAACAGTTATATACAAATTTGAACTTATTAAACGGGCAAAAGCAGAAGCAAAAAAGGCACATCCCCGGTCAGAACTGATCGACATGGGTGTCGGAGAACCCGACTGGCCAGCTGATAAACTGGTAACACAGGCGCTGGCAGAAGAATCCGTCAAACCCGAAAACAGATGGTATGCTGATAATGGTATCCCTGAATTTCAGAGTGCCGCAGCTCAATATCTTGAAAAGGTATATGGTCTTACCGGCTTAATCCCTTCAGAAAATATCATACATGGAATCGGATCCAAGCCAATACTTGCAATGCTTCCAATCTGTTTCATTAATCCCGGCGATATTCTGCTTACTACAGTCCCGGGCTACCCGGTTACTGCAACTTATACCAGATATCTCGGCGGGGAAGTATATAGCCTGCCCTTACTTGAATCAAACTCATTTTTACCCGACTTAATCTCAATCCCTCAGCCAATTATAAAAAAGGCTAAAATGCTGTACCTTAATTATCCTAATAATCCAACCGGAGCGGTGGCAAACGCTGAATTCTTTGAACATGTTGTAGATTTTGCAGTGAAAAACAATATCATCGTAATAAACGATGCAGCTTATGGTGCGTTGACGTACGACGGGTATAAACCGCTCAGCTTCCTGTCGGCCAAAGGAGCAATGGATATCGGAATAGAAGTTCATTCATTGTCTAAATCGTTCAACATGACAGGATGGAGGATAGGATTTGTTTGTGGTTCCGGCAAGGCAATCAAGGCATATGGAACTGTTAAGGACAATACTGATTCCGGTCAGTTCAGGGCAATCCAGAAAGCTGCAGTCCGGGCATTGGATCATCTGGAAATTACTGAAAACACAATTGCTAAGTATTCAAGAAGATTTGACCTTCTTGTAAAAGCTCTGAATGAACTGGGATTTGATGCAAAGAAGCCAAAGGGATCATTCTTTTGTTATGTTAAGGCGCCTGAAGGAACTGAAAATGGCAGAGTGTTTAATACAGCATCTGAATTCTCGGAATTTCTCATAAAGGAATCATTGATCTCAACCGTACCGTGGGATGATGCAGGGAAATATATCCGTTTTTCGGTGACCTTTGAAGCTGATTCTCACCAAAAAGAGAAGGAGGTAATAAATGAAATGCAAGAAAGGATGAAATTGTTAAAATTAAAATTCTGATTGAAGACATTAAACACTGAGTTGAACGGAGTATAACGGAGTTACACGGAGTTAAAAACAGTGTTACTCCGTTATAAACTCCGTGGAACACAGTGGTAAAAAAATCAAAATGAAAGATATTAGTTTCGATGAAGATCTGAGAAAGGCACTGAATGTTCTGATAAAAGGTGGGATAATACTTTATCCGACTGACACAATCTGGGGTCTGGGTTGTGATGCAACCAGGGCGGATGCAGTTGAAAAGATCTTCCGGATCAAAAAAAGAAGTGACAGTAAAAGCCTTCTGATTCTTGTAAATGGAATGGCAATGCTGGAACGGTATGTTAAGAATATTCCGGATGTCGCGGCTAGTATTTCCGAAGTCTCAGATCAACCAATAACCATAATCTATCCTGAGGGTAAAAATCTTGCACCCGGAGTTTGCAGTGATGATGGTTCCGTAGCTGTAAGGATATGCACCGATGATTTCTGCAATGAATTGATTACCAGGTTCAGGAAACCGGTTGTTTCAACATCGGCCAACTTCAGTGAATTGCCTTCTCCTGCAGTTTTTAATGAAATTGATGAAAAAATTATTTTGTCGGCAGATTATGTGGTAAAGCACAGACAAAAAGACATGAATAAAAAAACGCCATCATCAATCATTAAGGTTGATTACAATGGCGTGATCAAAATTATAAGACAATAATTTTGTTATTTTGATCTTACATGGCCTGAACCTGATACTCTGGCGTCTACCTTTGGGTTTCCAATATATGTGATATTTCCGCTTCCCGAAACACGTGCTTCAAGTGAATCCCCAGCCCTGCAACGGCAGTCACCGCTTCCGGAAATACTAACTTCCAGATTATCGATCTCTATTCCTTCACCTGAAAAACCTCCGGAACCGCTTATTGAGATTTCTCCGTTGTCAATGCTCCCTCCTGACCCAAGAATAATATCACCCGATCCCGATATCCCACAGCTGAAATCGTCCACACTAAGGTCCGAAGTAATAAGTTTTCCACTGCCGCTTACACTCAGGCTGAGATTGTCTGCCTCAACCGGATCCATGATCTGAGCTTTCCCCGATCCTGAAACACCCAATCCTTCTATCTCCGGCATTGTCAGATTAATTGTCACCCTTTCATTGTTAAAATTCATATTCCAGCTCTCTTTCCTGATATTCAGCCTGTCACCCGATACAACTGTTTCGATATCTTCCAGGACATCTTTATCTCCTTCAATAACCAGTTTGAATTCAGGACCTATCTTTATAAACAGATCACCTGAAACACCAAAGCTGACTTTTGTGAAGCCGCTGACATTTCGTGTTTCTTTTGATTGGCCATTCAAAAGCCAGGGAGTCAGGGTAAGCAGAACCAAAACTGAAGCCAGGAAGTGTACCTTTTTCATGATTTTTTTGTTTTATGGATTTGTTATATGTTAAAAGACAGTAAATTTTATAAAATGTTGCAACTAGTTTTGTAATTTGTTGTTTTATTAAAAATTGTAGCTTGACTTTATGCGAAAAGAAAATATAATTATCGCAGGTGGTGGTTTTGGAGGGGTCCAGCTTGCCAGGCATCTTGATGGGGACCTTTTCGATATCCTGCTGATCGACAAACTTAACCACCATATGTTCCAGCCTTTGTTTTACCAGGTCGCAACTTCACAGTTGGAGCCAGGCAGTATTTCCTTTCCTCTTCGCAAAATATTTCATGAAAAAAAGAATATTGAAATCCGGCTTGCAGAAGTATTAAATGTGGAACCGGATACAAATACTATTAATACTTCTATCGGGAATTTCAGCTACGATTACCTTGTACTTGCCACAGGCTGCAGGACCAACTTTTTCGGGAATTATGAAATAATGAAGAACTCATTTGCCCTTAAAACGACCTTCGATGCCATTAAAATCAGAAATGAAGTTCTTCAGGGTTTTGAGGATCTTCTCTCTGTGCATGAGAACGAAAAGGAATACCTGCTCAATATTGTCATAGTCGGTGCCGGTCCGACAGGTGTCGAACTGGCAGGGGCCTTTGCGGAGATAAAAAAGAATATTCTTCCTAAGGATTTTCCCCTTCTCGATCTGAAAGATCTGAAAATTATTCTTCTCGAAGGTGGTCCTCATACCCTTGGAAGTATGAGTGACATGGCACAAAAGGCATCTGAAGAATATTTGAGCAGAATGGGTGTGGAAATAAGGAAAAACGTGTTTGTAAAGAATTTTGACGGAAGGAAAATTTCACTTAGTGATGGCAATACTATTAAAAGCAGTAAGGTAATCTGGACTGCCGGAGTTACAGGAAATCTTATAGATGGGTTGGATAAAAAGGCTTACTCCAATAACGGCAGGATAAAAGTTAACAGGTTTAATCTTGTCCAGGGACACAAGAATATTTATACTATAGGTGACTTGGCTTATATGGAAACACCCAGATACCCTAGAGGGCATCCCCAGGTTGCCAATGTCGCGATAAACCAGGCAAAAAATCTTGCCAGAAATCTACGTGCTCTCCGGAATAACAAACCGTTAAAACAATATGAATACAGGAACCTTGGGACTATGGCCACCGTCGGGAAGAATAAAGCGGTTGTTGATCTTCCGTTCATCAGGTTCAAAGGCTATTTTGCCTGGGCAGTCTGGATGTTCCTTCACCTGATGCTGATATTAAGCGTCAGAAATAAACTGATTATCTTTATCAACTGGGCATGGAGCTATGTAACAATGGACTCATCGTTACGGTTAATCCTGAAAGATCCTGATAAGAAAGATTAATTGTATATCAGTACTCGGCCGGCATGGTTAACAATTGCTCATATGTAAAGACTGGTCCGTCTTTGCAGACAAATATTTTCCCAACATTGCAACGGCCACATTTACCAAAACCGCATTTCATTCTGTTTTCCAGTGTAGTATAAATATCTTTATTTGTAAATCCCAGCCTTTTCAGGACAGGCATTGTAAATTTGATCATTACGGGAGGTCCGCAGAGAACTGCAACAGTGTTATGGGATGAGGGTGCCACTCTCTCGAGGACGGTGGGAACAAATCCTATTTCACCTTTCCAGTCCGGGGTCTCACCACCTGGGTCTACTGTCGTAATAAGCTTTACATCAGGCCTTTCACTCCACTCTTTAAGTTCATGTTTATAAACCAGGTCAGTAACCGTACGAGCGCCATAAATAATAGTAATATCCTTATATTTTTTTCTAAGGTCAAGGGTGTTCCAGATCACACATCGCATAGGGGGAAGTGCGATACCACCTGCAATGTAAAGCAGGTTTTTGTTTTCCCAATCTTCAACCGGGAATGTGTTTCCGTAAGGTCCCCTGAAACCGACTGTATCTCCCACTTCGAGATTTGAGAGTGAATTTGTGACCCGGCCCGCCTTCCTGAAGGTACATTCAATATATCCTTTACGGGTGGGAGAAGATGCTACACAAAACGTTGATTCTCCTTCACCCGCAACTGAATATTCACCAAATTGCCCGGCTTTAAAAACAAAACTCTCAGCCTCATCGGTATTTTTAAATTTTAAACGGAATGTTCTTACATCAGGAGTCTCTTCAACAATATTCTCGATCTCCATCTGGTAAGGCTTATATATATTTTCGTTCATAAGTAATGAAATTTATATGCTTTGTAATGCTTCCAGCTGTTCGGCAATATTCATATCGACAGGGCAGCCGCTTGAGCAACGGCCGCACCCGACGCATCCCAGAGAATTGTTTCGCTCAGGCATGTAAGAGAATTTATGCATAATGCGCTGCCTCCATCTCTGGCTTTGCACTGACCGTGGATTGTGACCTGAAGTATGCAGAGTGAATAAGCCAAAGCCACATGAATCCCAACTGCGGTAACGTTTTCCGTTTTTCCCTTTTGTTTCGTCCTGGATATCAAAGCATGCGCATGTAGGACACACATACGCACATGCACCACAACCTATGCACCTTAAAGAGTTTTCAATCCAGAATGGATTTTCGAAGGAGGATGCCAGCTTTGCAGTTACTTTTTCATGATTGAATTTCTGTTTTACCTCAGCTAACAAAACCTTCTCACCAGATAGCTGCTCAAATAGTTCAGGGGCTGAAGAGAGTATTTCTTTCCCCTTTTCAGTTAGTACATCTGCCCGATAATCTCCATTTTGCAATCTGGAAAGCAGTATATCACTCCCCTTTGGAGAATCCGGATTAAGCCCAACGGAGGTACAAAAACAATATTCGTCACTTTTATGGCAGCTCAGCCCAACAACCACAAGTTTCTCAAGACGTTTGGAAAAGAATTCATCCTTTATATCCCAGCAGAATATTGACCGGAGAGTTTCAAATGCTGCAGTATCGCATGGATGAGCGCCCCAGAGAACCAACTGTGGAAACTTCTCTGTGTCAATTTCAGTTATTGAGCTCTCAGTCTTACTGTTCGAATATAAAAGCAGGTTTTCAACCTTGGGAAAAACAATATTCTTTACAGATAGCGTCGATCTTATATGATCAAATGTAACATCTGCAAAATCCGGATTATACCTGTACTCCGTTTTTTGATCCGGGGTCTTTACAGGAGAGTAGATTTTTCTTTGTTCCGAAAGCCTGATGTAGAGTTTTTCCAGCGAATCCTTTCGGATTAATTTCAGGATCTTTTCCATTTTATATTATAAACCTTTCTTTATCGTTGGGTTCAAATGTTGACAGTACTGAATTCATGTTTTCAGATGTGCCGGCATAAACTTTAAAATAGTCGTAAACCTTGTCAGTCAGATTCATTGTAAGAAGATGGCAGGGAATGCCTACCGGGCAGGCTCTTCCGCATTCGCCGCAGCTTATGCAGCGTCCGGCAAGATGCATTGCTCTAAGAATGTGCCATTCCATGTTTCCATGTGTATTAGCCTGGACAGGTATCCATTGCGGTTGATTGACCTCAGTTGAACACCTTATGCAGTAACACATCGGACAAGCCTGACGGCAGGCATAACATTTTATACATTTTTCAAATTCTTTCTGCCAGTAAGCGAATCGTTCTTCCTGGTTTAATTTATTAAGTTCCGCCAGAGCCGTTTTAAAATTGTCGGGATTGGTGAGATCTGACTTTTCAATATATCCTTTCATCACGGCAATATCATCTATATCGAGCAACTTTCCGTCGTCAGAGATCCCAAGCACAACGATATTTTCCGGCAGAACCTGCTTTTCTGAGATCAGCATCATTATACTCCTCATTACCGGTAAGGTAGAGACTATGGCCATCCGACCAAAATTTTTGACCTCCTGTTTTGTCAGGTAAACAGCAAGATTATGCTCACAGTGGTCATCATAAATTAGTTTATCTGTCCTGGCAGGATCTGTAATAAAAGCCGGACGGGCAAGGCCTGTCGGCCCGGATTCATAGCCAATAACTACTTCAACGCTCTTTTTTTCAAGCAGTTCCTTTGCCCTTGCAATGAGACTATTCATTTCTGACCTCCTCTTCTAACGGTCTGTTAACCATTTCTTTGTATGAAATATACGGACCGAGTTCCCGGATCCTGGCATCAGTTTCATTCACAACCTCAGCCCATCTGGCACCTTCCGCAGCCGATACCCAGGAAAATGTAATCCTTTTCATATCTATCCCCATAAAATCCATTAGCTCCTTAAACATTATCCAGCGTCTTTTCGCATGAAAATTTCCGGAAGTGTAATGGCAATCGTTGGGATGACAGCCCGATACAATTATGCCATCTGCTCCATTGGCAAATGCTTTGAGCAGAAGCATAAAATCAATCCGCCCGGTGCACGGGAACCGTATAATCTTAACTGAGGCAGAATATTTTATGCGGCTTGTGCCTGTGAGATCAGCACCGGCATAGGTGCACCAGTTACAGACAAATGCAACTATTTTTGGTTCAAAATCTGACATTTTTATTATTTTATTGAAATATTGATCGCATTAACAGGTTAATATTCATTCAGCAAAGCTACCACTTCAGCATAAACCTGGTTGTTTGAATAACCATGCAAATCGATTGATTTTGACCGGCAGATGGCAACACAGGTACCGCATCCCTGGCAAAGACCTTCATTTATTTTTGCCGCTTTCTTCAAAACCTTGCCATCACGGCTCTTAAACTCTTCCAACTCTATTGCCTGGTATGGACAAACAGGCTTGCAGAGGCCGCAGGCAACGCAGGTCGAATACAATGGCGGAGCCATACGGTTAACATGGGCAACAAGAGGCTCGCGTGTGAGCTCATCCTGAGAAAAAAGTGCTGCAACTTTTACAGCGGCTCCTGAAGCCTGAGAAACAGAATCCGGAATATCTTTAGGATTCTGACAGGCACCGGCCAGGAAAATACCTGCTGTATTGGTTTCAACGGGTTTTAGTTTTGGATGTGCTTCAGCAAAGAATTTATGAGAATCATATGAAACATGCAGCTTCTGGGCAAGTTCTTCAGCACCTGAATTTGCCACTCCCGCTGTTGCCAGAACCACCATATCGGCCACTATTTCTACAGGCTGGCCTCCAAGAAGTGTATCGGCTCCTTTAACGATCAGTTTCCCTTCTTTTTCATATATAGTTGAGATCCTTCCCCGTACATAATCAACATGGTCCTCTTCAATTGCCCTGCGCACAAACTCTTCATAGTTCTTACCTCCGGCTCTGATATCCATATAAAAGATGTAAGCTTTACCCTCATGAACTTTATGCTTGTAAAGCATTGCGTGCTTTGCAGTATACATACAGCATATCTTCGAGCAATACTCAATGCCTTTAGCCGGATCGCGCGATCCGGCACATGCAACAAAGACAATATTCTTTGGCACCTGACCATCTGAAGGTCTCTGTATAGCTCCTGATGTGGGACCAGATGCTGATGCGAGCCTTTCAAACTGAAGGCCGTCGATAACATCTTTATATTTGCCATAACCGTATTCAGGGAAAAAATCCGCATGTTTAATATCGAATCCGGTGGCGATAACTATTGCTCCGATATCAAGGTCAAGTATTTCATCAGGTTGATCAAACCGGATCGCTTTTGTCGGACAGACGATTTCACATACTTTGCACTTACCTTTAATATAATAGGTGCAATGCTCTCTGTCTATCACAGGTTTGTTAGGTACAGCCTGTGGGAATGGAATATAAATAGCGGGACGCATGCCCATTCCCTGTTCAAATTCGTTCGGTATTTTTTTCTGGGGACATTTGGTTGTACATAAACCGCATCCGGTGCAGGTCTTCTCATCGAGACTTTTGGCCTTTTTACGAACTTTGACTTTGAAATTACCTATAAAACCTTCAACACTTTCAACCTCAGCATATGTATACAGGGTAATATTCGGATGTTGCGCCACCTCAACCATCCTTGGTGTAAGAATACACTGGGAACAGTCAAGTGTCGGGAATGTCTCCGATAGCTGTGACATATGGCCGCCTATTGATGGCGAACGTTCAATCATAACAACTTTATGTCCGGTGTTGGCAATATCGAGAGCCGCCTGAATCCCTGCAATTCCGCCGCCGATAACCAGCGCTCTTTTCGTAACAGGCACCCTGATAGGCTGAAGTGCATGATTAAGTTTGACCTTTTCTACCTGTGTCCTGACAATATCAATGGCTTTTTCTGTTGTGATATCATTTCTCTCATGTACCCAGGAACAGTGTTCGCGTAAATTTGCCATTTCACACAGGAAGGGATTCAATCCTGCCTCAGCACATGCTCTCCTGAAAGTAGGTTCGTGCATACGGGGTGAGCATGCTGAAACAACTACACCGGTAAGATTATGCTCTTTGATTGCGTCTTTGATAAGGGTCTGTCCGGGATCGGAACACATGTACTTATATTCAGTGCTTAAAGCAACATGTTTTAGCTTCCGAATGCTTTCAGCAACTTTTGTGCAGTCGACTGTTGCGCTTATATTTTCGCCGCAATGACAAACAAACACACCAATTCTTGCCATCTTATGTAATTTATTTCTTTCAACCTATATTAACATCAACAAAATGCCGCTTCAGCCCAACCTTTTCAGCAGATAATCCCAGTGCCAGCCCGATTGCCTGGGTTATAAAAATTACGGGGATCTCAAATTTTTTATTCCAGTGCTTATTAATGTCGTTTCTCCGCATATCCAGGTTTGAGTGGCACATCGGGCATGCAACAATGATTGCTTCTGCACCCCGGCTTTCAGCATCATCAATAATTTTGCCCGATAAATTTGCTACAATATCAGTTCGTGAAATTGAAAATCCTGCCCCGCAACATTCTGTTTTATAAGGATAATAGACCGGTGTCGCTCCTATTTTAGTCATTACCAGATCCATACTCTGCGGATCTTCAGGCCTGTCATAACCAAGAACCTTGTAAGGCCTTACAAGAAGACATCCATAATAACATGCGACTTTATGACCGAATGGTTTGACGATTTTCCCCTCCAGTTCCGGAACTATATATTTATCAATCCACTCAACGACATTTATAATCCGGGAAGTCCCGTTGTAATTCATTTCAATTAATTCGCTTATCCGGTTTTTTAATTCCGGATCTTTTTTTAATTCGTTCTTTGTGACCGTCAGCCTGTTATAGCATGCAGCACATGGAACAATGATGTCATCCATCCCGTTTTGTTCAGCAAGAGAAAGGATACGAGCAGGAAGGGCAAGCGATAAATCTTTATTGAGATTATGAGCGGCAGTTGCACCACAGCAATTCCAGTCCGGGACTTGTTCAAGCTTTAAACCGAATGCTTCGGCAAGGGCAAAAACAGATTCATTATAGTCACGGGAAGAACCGTTCAGTGAGCATCCCGGGTAAATACCAGTTTTCATCTATATCTCTTTATTTATTTGTCTTCTTAAATATCTTCGCAACATGTGCTCTACCTTTTATAATTTCCGGTATGAAATGCAGTTTACCCCGGCTGATCATCCGCGGGGCAAGGGGAATATCCTGCATCAGTGTCAGCGACCGGCGTTTATAATCCAGAGTGAGCCCGAGCTCGAACAGTCGTCCTGTAAGTCTTATCGAATTCAGGAACGATTTATGAAATGCTATAATATTTTTCGCTTTAGGATTCACCTTTTTTTCTTTGAGCGATTTCTGTCTCAGGAAATCCATAGCTGATGGAATATCGATTTCCATTGGACAGCGGCAGAGACACATTTCACAGGTCACACATAGAAAGATGGAATATGATCTCAGAATTTTTTCATCGTTTTCCGGTAATTCAGTCTGCAGAAGACGCATAACCATGCTTGGCGTCAGATCCATTTCACTGGCAACCGGACATCCGGCTGAGCATTTCCCGCATTGATAGCATTTCCTGGAAATAACTTCCACCTGCTTTTCAAGACTGTATGCCAGAGTACTTTTTTCAGTCAGGGTTTCTGTGTGTGACATATCTATTTTTTTTCTTATTCAATACTGGAGAAAAGACGCAAAAACTGGACACGTTCATAAGATGCCGGATTGTGAACATTCTTTTTGCTTAACATTCCCTTGAAATCGGAAATCTTTGAGAAACTATGCTGAGTCATCCAAGTATCAAGACCGTTTATAATTCCCGGCAGAACATCAAAATGCTGCTTATAAAATACAGAAGCCATGTGTACAGCATCGGCACCGGCAAGCAGCTGTTTAATTATGGTCTGATAATTGTGTATCCCGGTCGATGCTGCAATATCGCATTTGATTCTTTCTGACAGAATTGCAATCCAGCGAAGAGTATTAGTGTATTCTGTATCATTGCTCAACATGTTGGAAGCAGTAACTTGCAGGTTATCAATATCAATATCGGGATTGTAAGGCCGGTTGAAAAGAGTTAATCCGGCAATTCCGGTCTCTGATAATTCCAGCAGTGTTCTGGCCAGGCTGGAAAAATAGTAACCGGTTTTTACCGATATCGGTATGGTGACAAGATTCCTGACCTCTTTTATTACATCAAAATAAACCTGTTCATTTTCATCCCCCTTCTTTTCAAAGTCGGAAGGCAGCAGGTAGATATTCAGTTCAAGGGCATCAGCCCCTGCATCCTGAATGCGCCTCGCAAAATATTGCCAGTCATACTGCGAATTGCAGTTAATGCTGGCAATCACAGGAATATCAATTGATTTTTTAGCTTCTGAAACAAGATTAAGATACTTTGTTAAAGTATGTTCCTTTGCATAACTTGTAAGATAGTTGTAAGCTTCTTCATAATAGAATTCTGTATCACTCACAATTCTATTAAAAGTATCTTTCCACGATTTGATTGCGTGGTCATCTGATTCGATCAGTTTATCTGTCTCAAACTTGATCTGTTCTTCAAAGACAGATTTAAGGACCACAGCGCCCGCACCCAGCCGGGCAATTGTTCTCAGGTTATCGAGCGAAGAGGTTAATCCTGAACTTCCTACAACCAGGGGATTTTTTAAATGCAATCCAAGGTATTGACATGAAAGATCTGCCATATGTTATTTTATTAACCAAAGTAAATCTAATAACATAATTGAATTTAAAAGATGATTTTTATCTTTTAATGAGCAGGAGTAATCATCCGGCGGAATGTTTCGATTCTGTAACTAATTGATATCCATTAATCCATCTGGCAAATCGACCATAATAGTTTTCTTCTTACCCGAAATATTCAGTATGAAATCCTCATGGAAAGGTATCAGGATTTCTTTTCCCTCAGGTGAGAGGATTTTTAACAGATCATGTCCCGGATTCTTAATAATCTCCATAACAGTGCCTATTAAGCTCTTATTCCCTGATATGACTTTGAATCCTGAGATACTTTCAGTATTGCCAGAGGTTATATTGTCCTCAGAAATAGTGGTAAGGTATATCCTGCATCCTGCAAATTCGCTGACTTTTTCATAAGTATCATATCCCTTAAATTTAATTTTCAGGATATCTCCGCCGGAGTATTCTGAAGAGGATACAAAAAATGGAACCGGTTTTCCATCAATTTCCAGGAATACCGATTCCATCTCGGGAATATTATCAATAAATGACTTTTCAAGCCTGACTGAAACAGAACCATTGTATCCGCTGGCTCTGGATATTCTTCCAATCAATATCTGAAATCTGTAAGTCATTGGATTCAGAATCCTTATGACCTGATAATCTGTTATTGTGGTATTTATTCAGCAGCAGGTTCCAATGGAGCTTCTCCAGTTACGGGAGCTTCATCGGTCATGGGAGCTTCATCAACTGCCGGTGTATCCGGTACATCCTCAGCAGGAGCCTGCTCTTCAGCAACGGGTGCAGGCTTGCTTTCAGCTTCTGCCTTTGCTGCGAGTTCAGCTTGTTTCTTTTCAAGCCGTGCTGCTCTTGCTTCGTTTATCTTTTTCTCTGCTACCAGACGTTCGGTTGTCTGATCGTCCTGGGTTTTCTCGAGGCCCGATTTTTTGGATTCTATTTTTGCCTCATTCTGAGCCATCCAGGTTTCAAACCTTTTCAGAGCTTCAGCTTCATCAAAAGCACCTTTTTTTACTCCTTCGAGCAGATGCTTTTTAATCATGACACCTTTATACGAAAGGATAGCTCTACAGGTATCTGTAGGTAGTGCGCCATTTTGCAGCCAACCCAGAGCTTTATCGAAATCGAGTTCAATAGTAGCCGGGTTAGTGATCGGATTATACATTCCGATCTTTTCAATATATCTGCCATCCCGTGGCGACCTGCTATCTGCTACCACAATGTGGTAGTAGGCCTTTCTTTTGCGGCCTTTCCTAGCTAATCTGATTCTAACTGCCATTAAAATTTTACGCTTTTTGTTTAACCTACGTTTTAAAAATGTGGGTGCAAAGATAAAAAAAATTATTAACCAAACAATTAAATATAGATGTTTAATCCACCCCCCAACCCCCCAAGGGGGGCTTTAACCACATAAGTCATGAACAGATTTTATAATAGCGATTAATATCCCGGATTCTGCTGGTTCTTTAAACCCGGGTTAGCTTCTGTTTCCCTGAAGGGAATCGGAAATACCAGCTTCGGATCATTATAGGGTAATGTACCCACATTTTCCTGCAACCTGCGCTGGTCGTGAATCCTCAATCCTTCATATGAGAACTCCAGTCTCCTCTCATACAGAATATCCTCGAGTGTGACAGTGGTTTAGGTGTTTAATAAGTTTTTAGGAATCAATAAATTCCATTTACTGTCCTCAATGATGTAATCCATCAGGCTGCAAAAATATATTTTAAATGATCATATTAATAACATTCCGTAACTTTTTTGCGGCTTTTTTTAAACGTTTCAAAGTTGATATCTCGTTAAATATATTTACACCCGGTTACTACTTTTTGTCTATTTTTGTGTTCCAACCTTTTATATTATTTAAATCCATAATATGGCTTTTTCACACTTGCATGTTCATACTCAATACTCTATCCTTGATGGTGCCTCAAATATCTCCCGGCTCATCGATAAGGTCAAATCGCTCGGGATGGAGGCAGTTGCAATAACTGATCACGGGAACATGTTTGGAGTCAAGGAGTTTCATGCCGCCTCCCTGAAAAAAGGGGTTAAACCTGTTATTGGATGTGAAATATATGTAGCCAAAAGATCTATTGCCGAGGTTAGCGGAAAAGAAGATCGTTCAGGCGATCATCTTATCCTTCTTGCAAAGAACCTGAAAGGCTATAAGAATCTCATAAAGCTTGTCTCAACTGCCTGGATAAAAGGATTTTATTACAAACCACGAATCGATAAAAGCTTGCTTGCCCAATACAGGGAAGGGTTGATTGCCTCTTCTGCCTGCCTGGCAGGCGAAATTCAGGATGAAATATTAAATGGATCTGTCGTCAGGGCAGAAGAAGTGCTGAAAAGTTACCTTGAATTATTTGGTGACGACTTTTATCTTGAAATACAAAGACATGAAACCTATGATCCTGAAGCAGACAGGTCGGCTTTCCCCTTGCAGCAAAAAGTTATTGAGGTCTTCAGGAAATTCTCGGCAAAATACAACGTAAAGATAATCGCGACGAATGATGTGCATTTTATCAATGCCGAGGATGCAGAAGCCCACGACAGGCTTATTTGCCTGAACACAGCCAAGGATATTGATGATCCCGACAGGTTAAGGTATTCGAGGCAGGAGTATTTAAAGAGTGAAGAGGAAATGAGGAGCATTTTCAGCGATATTCCTGAGGCAGTGGATAATGTGGGAGAACTGGTTGCCAAAATTGAAAAATACAAGCTCGACCACGATCCTATTATGCCAGATTTTGAACTGCCCGAAGGTTATACCGACGATAACGAATACCTCAGATATCTCACATACCTAGGCGCAAAGGAAAGGTGGCCGGATCTGACAGCTGAACAAACCGAGCGAATCGACTTTGAACTCAACATGATAGCCCAAATGGGGTTCCCCGGTTATTTTCTTATTGTTCAGGATTTTCTTAAGGCCGCAAGAGATATGGGAGTGTCGGTCGGACCCGGGAGAGGATCGGCCGCAGGCTCAGCCGTTGCATTTTGCCTTAGAATAACCGATATAGATCCGATTAAATACGGGCTGCTGTTTGAAAGGTTCCTGAATCTCGACCGCATTTCAATGCCTGATATTGATATCGACTTTGATGAAGACGGAAGGGAAGAAGTTTTAAAATATGTCGTAAACAAATACGGTCACGACAAGGTCGCACATATAATAACATTCGGCACCATGGCTGCCAAGATGGCCATCAGGGATGTTGCGAGGGTCCAGAAACTTCCTCTTGCTGAAGCTGACAGGCTTGCAAAGATGGTCCCTGAACGACCCGGAGTTACACTTGCAGCAGCCTATGCGGAGGTGCCGGAGCTGGCAAAGGAAAGAAACTCATCCAACAAGCTGATAGCCCAGACTCTTAAATATGCCGAGGTGCTTGAAGGATCGGTAAGGCAGACAGGGATACATGCCTGCGGTATTATTATAGGCAAGGATTCGCTCGATAACTACATACCTCTCTGCACTGCAAAGGATACTGACCTTTACTCAACCCAGTATGACGGCAGCCAGGTGGGGTCTGTCGGGTTGCTTAAGATGGATTTTCTCGGACTGAAAACCCTGTCAATCATCAAGGACTCTATTGAAAATATCAGGAGGTCAAAAGGCACAGAGATAGATATAGACAACCTTCCTCTCGACGATAAAAAGACTTTTGAACTTTTCAGCAACGGAGAGACAACCGCTATTTTCCAGTTTGAGTCCACAGGGATGAAGAGGTATCTTAAAGAGCTTAAACCCAACAGATTCGAGGATCTGATAGCCATGAATGCACTCTACCGGCCGGGACCAATGGAGTATATCCCGCTGTTCATAAAGAGGAAACTTGGTATAGAACCTACAAATTACCTCCTTCCGGTAATGGAAAAGTATCTTAATGACTCATACGGCGTTACCGTTTACCAGGAACAGGTAATGCTTCTTTCGCAGGAACTTGCAGGTTTTACAAAAGGCGAGGCTGACAATCTCCGGAAAGCAATGGGCAAAAAGAAAAAATCCATAATGGACGAGATGAACCTCAAATTCCGGGAGGGCTGCAGCAAGAAAGGATACGATGAAAATATCGTAAATAAGATATGGTCCGACTGGGAAGCATTTGCACAGTATGCTTTCAATAAATCGCATTCAACATGTTATGCTCTTGTTGCATTTCAGACCGGCTACCTGAAGGCTCACTATCCTGCTGAATATATGGCTGCGGTACTTAGCCGGAATATCAGCGATATCAAAAAAATAACAACCTTCATGGATGAAACCAGAAGGATGGGA
Organism: uncultured Bacteroidales bacterium; assembly: GCA_963702415.1. Classification (GTDB taxonomy): domain Bacteria; phylum Bacteroidota; class Bacteroidia; order Bacteroidales; family VadinHA17; genus LD21. The sequence goes on from CAVPCP010000021.1 coordinate 52,023, forward strand.
ATGGATGTGCTGGGTCCTGACGTTAACGAAAGTAATGTCAAATTCACTGTCAATAAAGACGGAAATATCCGGTTCGGACTTGGCGCAATTAAAGGAGTGGGGGAAAGTGCTGTTCTTCAGATGATCAGGGAAAGAGAGGAGAACGGTTTTTACAAAAGCATTTACGATCTGGTTGAGAGGGTAAATCTGAATTCGCTGAATAAGAAAAACCTGGAGGCGATGGCTGTTGCAGGGGCATTTGATTGTTTTCAGGGTATTACAAGGGCACAGTATTTCTCGACCGATACCAAAGGGATCAGTTTTATCGAGAGCCTCATCAGGTATGGCAATAATGCCAAGAGTGTCAGGAACTCGAGTCAGCAGACCCTCTTCGGCGGATCGGGCGGCTTTGACATAATTAAGCCTGAAGCAGCCCAGTGCCCCGACTGGCCCAAACTTGAAAAGCTGAACAGGGAAAAGGAGGTTATAGGAATCTATCTCTCATCGCATCCGCTTGATGAATTCAAGCTCGAAATGGATACTTTTACTAATGCGACACTGGCTGACCTTCAGAACCTCAGCGAATGGAATGAGAGGGATGTTATGGTAGCAGGTATGGTTATAGATACTAAAAATGGTATCGGCAAGAATGGCAAGCCTTATGGATCTTTTACACTCCAGGATTATTCTGACTCATTCAGGTTTATGATGTTCGACAAAGAGTATCTGGAGTTCAGCAAATTTTTTATTGTGGGGTATTATCTTCTGGTCAAAGGAAAGGTCAGAAAGAGGAGATTCAGGGATGATGAACTTGAGTTTCATATTAAGTCGATCAATCTTTTATCGAGTGTGAAAGACGAGCTGATAAAATCAGTTACTTTGAAAATCAATCCTGAAAACATAAGTAAAGGAAATGATATCAGAGTTAATGGAATTGATTAAGGATAATAAGGGTGAAACAGAATTGAGGTTCCTTTTTTACGATCCTGATGATAAAATATCGCTTTCAATGTTCTCGAGGACTATAAGAGTGAGGCTTAATAATGAACTTATCTCCTTTCTTGATGATTATCCCGGATTGGAATACAAAGTTAATTAGCAAAGCTTCTGGTTGCTGGTTACTGGTTGCTGGTTGTTTAAAAATAAAGCTTAAATATATTCCGACATTATTAGAAAGATTATTAATATTTTATATATTATCTTATTAATCAGAAATTTAACTAGCAACAAGCAACAAGAAACAAGCAACTTAAAAATATTTATATTTACATCTGGTAAAAATCAAAAAATCCTAAAACACAAAAAATATGGCATTAGCAGTAAATGATACTAACTTTGAAGAGGTAGTTGTAAAATCAGATAAGCCGGTAATGGTTGATTTCTGGGCAGAATGGTGCGGACCATGCAGAATGATCGCTCCGTTTGTTGAAGAGATCTCAAAGGAATTTGAAGGTAAAGCAGTCGTTGTAAAATGCGATGTTGACAACAGTCCGGGTGTTGCTTCAAAATTCGGGATCAGGAATATTCCCACAATTCTCTTTTTCAAGGACGGAAAGGTTGCAGATAAACAGGTTGGGGCTGTTCCTAAAGCAATTTAGTCAACAAATTAAATGCCTTGCTTCAATGACCCCCCATCCCCCCAAAGGGGACTTTAAAGCCATCACTTTATCGACCGTTTGTGTATTCGCTTCCTCAAGCAGCCGTATTGATAAAAGATATGCTGAGGCTGCTGCCGGGCTTGGTTCTCTCTTTGCCAGATCAGGGATCAAAGTCATTTACGGAGGAGGCGGAATCGGACTTATGGGTGTGCTTGCCGATGCCGTAATTGAGAACGGCGGATCGATTACCGGTGTCATACCTTCATTTATGAACGATGAGGGCTGGGGTAATCCCCTGATAAAAGATATGATCGTGACAACCGACATGGGTGACAGGAAAAAGAATATGTTTGCCAGGGCTGACGCTGTTGTTGCATTGCCCGGCGGAATAGGAACGCTCGAGGAGCTGTCTGAAGCTATCACCCTGAAACAGCTGGGGTTATTTAGAGGACCGGTAATTATTCTGAACACCCTCAATTTCTATAAGTCACTTATCGATTTCCTGGAGCATATGGTAAACGGGAACTTTTTAAGGAGTGAGCATAAAGGCATCTGGGAGATTGCAGACACTCCGGAAGAAGTTATCACTGCCCTGTCAAATAACAAGGGATGGATTGATGATCCGAGGAAGATTGCGAAAATCTAGAAGTGGTACTCGGTGGTTAAGTAATTTAAGATGATTTCAGGAATTATTCAATAGGATTTCAAGGGTACTTTTACTGAATTTAGTATTGCTGTAAGTCATTCCCTCTATGACCGGCGCCTTAGTTCCATCCTTGAAAATCTGATGCCCAATGAATATCCTCGCCTCATCCCATAGTCCCAGACTTATGAAATGGTTAAGTACCTTTGCTCCTCCCTCTATAAATAACGACTGGATGCCCCACCTGAAAAGGTAGTCGACAACCTGAACGGCTGATGGCTCATGATTATTCAGTTTTACCACAACAGAACCGGGTATATTAATTTTTTCAGGATTGAATGAGAATATAACCTGCGATCCAATCTGTCTGCTCATTGCAAGCTCCATGGGTATTGCCCCTGATCCTGTAAGGATTATCCGTAAAGGGTTATTTCCCTTCCATTCCCTGACATTAAGCAACGGATTGTCAGCTCTTACTGTTTCTCCACCAACAAGAATTGTCTGTTCCGATGCCCTCCATTTATGCACAAGAATCCTCTCGGTTTCACCGGTAATCCAGACAGGTCGCTCTTTGATATAATCCTCCCTTATGACGTCAATAAATCCATCAGCGCTCTGCGCCCATTTAAGGGTTATATAAGGCCTTTTCTTCTCATGGAAAGTAAAGAACCGCCTGTTGATCCTTCTGCATTCATCCTCTGCAACACCAGTAATTACCTTACAACCGGCTGCTTTAAGCTTCGACAATCCTTTGCCTGATACTTTATCACTTGTATCTGTTGTGCCGACAAAAATTTCAGGTATTTTATGCGAAATAATCAGATCAGCGCAAGGTGGGGTTTTTCCAAAATGGGAACATGGCTCAAGGCTTATATATATTGCCGATGAGGCAAGCAATTTCTTGTCTTTGACCGACCCGATAGCCACAACCTCGGCATGAGGTCCTCCGGATTTCGTATGATACCCTTCGCCAATGATCCTGCCATCATGCACAATTACCGAACCGACAAGCGGGTTGGGGTAAGTCATCCCTTCTGCCTTGATTGCCAGGTCGAGGCATCTCTCCATGAATTTCAGAACATTGTTCCCGGCCATTTCACTTAAAGTGCTAATTTTGACTTATGGCTGTTAAATTACAAACAATTAAAGACATCAGGAATTATCTTTCGGGGGAACTTTCAGAGTTTTACCCGCGGCAGGAATCAGTAAGCATTGCCGATGCAGTCATCAAAAAGGTCTTTGGAATCGACAGGCTGTCTTATATTCTGAAAGAAAATGAGATGATCACCGACAGGAAAAAAACTGAAACAATAATTAAGTATTGCATTGAATTGAAAACTGGAAAGCCGCTTCAATATGTTACAGGGGAGACTCTTTTCTATGATTGCATTATAAAAGTCAGCCGGGGAGTCCTGATCCCCCGCCCCGAAACTGAGGAACTCGTCGACCTGGTAGTGAAAGATAATAAGGGATTTGATGGAAGCATACTTGATATCGGTTCAGGATCGGGTGCAATAGCTATAGCCCTTGCTGCCAGTTTTCCCTCAGCCCGGGTTACCGGTATTGATTTATCACCGGCTGCTATAAGGACTGCAATAATTAATGCCGGAAATAATAATGTACCGGTTACTTTCCTTAAAGCAGATATTTTTAAGCTAAACCTTTCCGTACTCCCGAAAAGTGATATTATCGTCAGTAATCCACCCTATGTCAGAATTTCGGAAAAGCAGTATATGAAAAAAAATGTCATTGGTTTTGAACCACATAGAGCTCTCTTTGTACCTGACAGAGACCCGCTGAAATATTACAGTGCAATACTCAGTCTTTCGGATAATATCCTGAATTCCGGCGGCTCTGTTTATTTTGAGATCAATGAAGCAATGGGGAAACAGATTTCGGATATGTTTGAATTACATAAATTCCGTGATATCAGAATTATTAAAGATATAAATGGTAAGGACCGAATAGCAAAAGGGAAAAAGCATGACTGAAAACAGCCTTGTCAAAACAGCACTCAATAAAGCAATGGCTCTTTGTGCCAGCCGTGAATACTCAAGCGAAGATATCCGTTTGAAATTGTATTCCTGGGGCCTGGATGCTTCCGGGGCAATAAGTGTTATAAGTATACTTATCAAAGAAAATTTTGTTAACGACAAAAGGTATGCTGAAGCTTTTGTAAAAGACAAGTATAATCAGAATAAATGGGGAAAGGTAAAGATCGCAGCTCATCTCAGGGCAAAAAACATTCCTTCTGAATTCATTGAATCGGCACTTGCTGCAATCGATGATGGACAGTACAGACAGACGATCAGGGACATACTCACTTCTCACCGCAGATTTATAAAAGCCAAAAACCAGTTTGACCTGAAAGGGAAATTGCTGAGGTTCGGACTTTCAAAGGGTTTTGAAAGTCATATTCTTTATGATATTCTGAATGAGATGGAGTAATGATCTTCTCATGTACTCACCCCTTTCCTTCGCTTTGCTCAGGTTTTCCCCCTCTCTGCTGACGCAAAGAGGTGGAATGGTCTGTAATACAATAATATAGCTCCCCCTTTTTACGAAGAAGAAATGGGATTGATTTTATGCAGAATCTACTCCCCCTTCTTTGCGATAGCAGAGAAGGGGGCCGGGGGGATGAGTAAATGGGATAACAGAGAAGGAGGTTGGACGGGTGAGTACCTGTCATAAAAAATCAAAAATCCACTTAATAAAAGGCAGGAACGATACGATAAACAACATAACCGAAACAGCTATATCATAAGTAACAAGCTGTTTACCGGAATCAGGGTACTTCAGGTAAAATACCGTGAATACAACCCTCATAATAAGCTGGGCAGCAAAAAAGATAAACACCCTCAACCCATACAGATTCCAGTCGTATGCTTCTGAGATCCGTCCTCTGAGAATCAAGTGAAAAGCTGTGAGACAATCCGCATGAGGCACATTGTTCTCCGGTGAGCCTCTCGTGAATGCAAACAACAGGATAGTTGTCTTTATCGGGTGAAAAAAAACCGGAGTAGATGAAAATGAGCAGTATAACTCCGGCTAAAATAAAATTTATAGTAATGTAAGGTTCGTTCCTGAATCCAGCCCTAAGACCTGATCCCGGACTATTTTTTCTTATCCAGGGTGTCATTGCTCAGGGTATTATCCTTTTCCAGCTCTTCCAGCTCCTGTTGACGATCCTGTCTTTTAATGCTTGTATTTATTTCCACTGTATCACCGTTGCTTTCAACTTTAATTGAAACATTGGCATCTTCCAGCTCATCAAGAACATTATTCTGAACGTCATTGATAACATTCTCGATTTCTCCTCCCCATTTGTTTTGAAACTTATTACCGATCTTTCCCACAACAAATATCTGTGAGAATGAGATAAGTGTGGCGATGATTGCAATAACCAATCCTGCTATCAGCACTCCCCTTGGTGAATTACTCTTTGAAGCCTGGGATAATCCGACTGAGGCAATCACAATTGCTATTATTCCCGGGATCATAGCGATCAGCCCCACACAGGGGATAACAGCAATTACAAAAGTTACTATAGCGGTAATAAGGGCTGCTATCCCAAGACTTTGTCCGGCTGGTCTGGGTGGCAGGCCTGAAGGTTGTTGTCCGGTGTTTTGCCCGGTGTTTGATGTAAAATCTTCCATGACAATTATTTATTATTGTTATTTTTCATTCCTGGTCAGAATATTTAACATATCCTGCTCTAAAGACGTTACAGGATTTTCAATGATGCGTCCGGCTTCAACTTTATTTCTCAGAAAAATAAAAGTCGGAACCCTCTCGATTTCAAGCTTATCATATTCTCCTACCGGCGCCATGCTTTGAATTATCAACACCGATGAAGGTGACTTTTGTGGAAGGAAAATCAATAAGATCAAGAATTTTCATAAACCGGGGCACTTCCCTCCTGCTGTCGGGGCACCAGGTTCCCAGTACAATCTGTATTGACAGGTCATCTATATTCAGCTCCGCTGATTTTTCCGATCGCCTCCTGATCGGGCACATATGCATCATGCCCTTTAACAAACCATTCTGAATGAGGAGGGTTTGAAAACTGCACAGGATTGATATATCCCAGCAGCCAGGTTATCTGCTCAGAGAAATTTGTACCTGCTGGTTTTTCAGTTGCCTCCTTTCCTTCGGATATAACTTCCGATGCAGGTTTACTAGTGTGGCAACTGATAAAAATCAGTGTGAAAAGAATAACAGATGAGATAGTATTTATTCATATTTCTTATTTTTTCAGGAAATCTGCACTATTTATGTTTCAGGCAAAATAATACTTTTTTATTCAAAAATGTGCAACAGGATTTCCAGAATCTGTTTTGCAGCTTTTGCCACTGATGTTCCCGGTCCGAAAACAGCTGCCACTCCTGCGTCATGAAGAAATTTATAATCCTGCGGCGGGATAACTCCTCCTGCAATGACAAGGATATCTTCCCTGCCAAGTTTTTTCAGTTCATCTATCACCTGTGGAATCAGGGTCTTATGACCGGCAGCAAGGCTCGATATTCCAAGAACATGGACATCATTTTCGACTGCCTGTTTTGCTGCTTCCGATGGAGTCTGGAATAACGGTCCTATATCAACATCGAAACCCTATATCCGCATATCCGGTCGAAACCACTTTTGCGCCTCTGTCGTGACCGTCCTGTCCTATCTTGGCGATCATTATCCGGGGCTGGCGGCCCTCTTTCTCAGCAAATCTGGCAACCAGTTTCCTGGCTTCCTCAAAATCATTATCTGATTTATACTCTGACGAGTAAGCTCCCGAGATTGTTCGTATCACTGCTTTGTACCTCCCGACTATTTTTTCACATGCATAAGATATCTCACCAAGGCTGGCTCTCTTTGCTGCAGCCTCAACTGCAAGCTCAAGAAGATTGCCGTTCCCTGTGCTGACACAATTTGTCAGGGCATCCAGGGCTGCCTGGCACTCAGTCTCATTCCTTTCCGACCTGAGCTTTGCCAGCCTTTTAATCTGTGAATCCCTGACGGCGCTGTTATCGACCTCCAGAATTTCCAGAGGATCTTCTTTTTCGAGCCTGTATTTATTCGTTCCTACAATTGTCTGCAAGCCTGAGTCAATTCTTGCCTGAGCCCTTGCTGCAGCCTCTTCAATCCTCATTTTCGGGAGACCCGATTCGATGGCTTTTGCCATACCTCCCATATTTTCAACCTCCTCTATCAGCGACCATGCCCTATGTGCAATTTCATGTGTCAGACTTTCAACGTAATATGAGCCTGCCCACGGATCAATTGCTTTGCAGATTTCCGTCTCCTCCTGCAGATAAATCTGAGTGTTCCTGGCAATGCGGGCTGAAAAATCGGTAGGAAGCGCAAGGGCTTCATCGAGAGCATTTGTATGCAGGCTCTGGGTATGGCCAAGTGCGGCAGCCATTGCTTCAATACAGGTTCTCCCGACATTATTGAACGGATCCTGTTGCGGTAAGGCTCCATCCCGATGTCTGGCAATGGGTTCTCAGCGCAAGCGACTTTGGATTTTTCGCATTGAAACCACTCACTATCTTAGCCCACAGCATCCTGGCTGCTCTCATCTTCGCGATTTCCATGAAATGGTTCATTCCAATAGCCCAGAAGAATGAAAGCCGCGGTGCAAAATCATCAATATTGAGTCCGGCGTTCACTCCTGCCCTGAGATATTCAAGACCATCCGCCAGGGTATAGGCAAGCTCAAGATCGCATGTTGCCCCTGCTTCCTGCATATGGTATCCCGAAATACTTATAGAGTTGAACTTTGGCATCCTGGCTGCGGTATATCTGAATATATCTGCAATGATCCGCATCGAGAATCCGGGCGGGTAAATATATGTGTTCCTGACCATGAACTCCTTCAGGATATCGTTCTGTATTGTTCCTGTCAGCTCCTTAAGCTCAGCTCCCTGCTCAAGTGCGGCAACTATATAAAAGGCCATGACCGGAAGAACGGCTCCGTTCATCGTCATTGAAACAGACATTTTATTAAGCGGGATCTGGTCGAAGAGGATCTTCATATCGAGAATTGAATCAACCGCAACCCCCGCTTTACCAACATCGCCCATAACACGCTCATGATCAGAGTCGTATCCCCGATGGGTTGCCAGGTCGAAAGCTACTGACAATCCCTTTTGTCCTGCAGCCAGGTTTCGTCTGTAGAAAGCATTCGACTCTTCGGCAGTTGAAAAACCTGCGTACTGCCTGATTGTCCATGGCTGGGTTACGTACATGCCTGAATAAGGGTCCGCCCAGGAAAGGAGGAAGGCCTGCAGCATAACCGAGATGCTCCATCCCTTCCAGGTCAGACTTTTCGTAACAGTTCCTGACCGGAATCTTTTCAGGGGTAATCCATGGTTCAGCATCCGGTATCAGCCCATGAATATCTTCTTTAATCAATTTCCCGGAGCTTAAATCGCTGTATTTAAATTGTGGTCTCATATACTGCCTTTTAATTTTTTCAGCGGCTGATACTCCCAGCTTTTCCTTTATGAATCCTGAATTAAGGGCTGATAAAAATCCTCCGTTATTTTCAATTTCGAGAAATAGTTTCCAGGAATTCTCCGCAACAAGTGCAGTCAGGTTTTCGATATAATAAGAGCCTGAAGAAGGATCTGTAACTTTATCAAAATAAGCTTCTTCCCTGAGAATCAGCTGCTGGTTCCTGGCAATCCTTTCCGCGAATTCCCCGGTTTCACCCGAAACAATATCGAACGGATTGACAGTAAGGGAATCTGTTCCGCCAAGTACAGCCGACATCGCTTCAGTCTGCGTCCGCAGCATATTGAAATAAGGGTCCGTAACCGTATCCTTCCATACTTTTGTAACAGAATGGATTTGCATCCTGCCTGCAATTCTGCCGATATTATACGAATCTGTGATAAGCGACCAGAGTATGCGTGCAGCCCTGAGCTTTGCAATCTCCATAAAATAGCCCGTTCCAATGCCAAAGCTGAAGCGCATCCCCGATGCCGCATCATCAGCGCTCAGTCCCCTATCGGTAAGCTGCGACAGGTACTCAACTGCCATTGAGAGGCTGAATGCCAGTTCCTTTACTGACTCCACAACCTGCATTTGTAAAGTTCGAACCGTTTACCTGAATATTCCGGTAATTAGGAAAGTGAAGATTATCTTTTGTAAGGGAAGCAAGATAGTCAAACCCTGCTTCAACCGGAATGCACAGTGTGCCGTTCACCATAAGCCGGCCCAGCGGGTCAGCTTCGACAGCACCTCTTAATGAGGAATTATTAAATCCTTTTTCACCTGAAATTTTGATAAGCAATGAGATTATTTCCCTTGCTTTGCCGTTCGAAAGAAAATTAATTTCCGAACCTACCGGATCTATCCCTTCAAGCAATAATCTGAAGTTTTCTTCATTTATCGATTCAGGATCTTCAATGATAAATCCAAGGGAATCAATACCTTTCATTAATATTTCAAGGGCTTTCTTATTTGCTGCGGAATAATCAGAGACTTTAATATTTTGTCTGACCAGCCAGTGGTTAGCCGATGAATAAACCCCTCTGTCCGCCGGTTGGCGGACATCTCCCCTTAAATATAAGGGGAGAATAGCATTGACATGATTGAGGTTTTCAAGGTCTTCTTTCCTGTAAAAAGGCATGACGTCGAATCCTTCGCCGGTTTTCCAGACAAGCCTTTTATTAAAATCATCTCCTTTCAGATCGGCGGTGATCTTATCCATCCACTCTTTTGTTGTTACCGGAGGGAATTGTTCAAATAGTTTTTCCTGTTTCAAACCAAAATTAATAATATTATTTCACAAATTTACCGCCCCCAACCCCCTAAAGGGGGCTTTTTTTATCTAAATCCCCCTTTGAAGAGCCTGTCCCGCTTCAGCGGGGGGGCAGGGGGATGTAAGCATCTTCCAAAACATCCCCCCAACCCCCTTCCAAGGGGGAGTTTACTTTCCGGCAAACTCCATTAAAAATGATTTAATAAAGGGATTCAGATCTCCGTCGAGTACTGCAAGAACATTCCCCGATTCGTAGCCTGTCCTGTGGTCCTTTACCATCTTGTAAGGATGAAGCGTATAAGACCGGATCTGTGATCCCCATTCAATTTTTTTCTTCTCGCCTTCAATCTTCGCCTGCTCTTCTCTTTGCTTATTAAGTTCAATTTCATAAAGCTGCGACCTGAGTATCCTCATCGCATTTTCCTTATTATTCAGCTGTGAGCGTGTCTCCTGGTTTTCAATAACAATACCTGTCGGATGATGCCTTAACCGGACAGCTGTATTGACCTTATTTACATTCTGGCCGCCGGCTCCGCTGGAACGGTAAGTTTCCCAGGTAATATCCGCAGGATTGACCGTTATTTCAATGTTATTATCAACAAGGGGTGAGATAAAGACTGAAGCAAATGTGGTCTGGCGCTTTCCCTGTGCATTGAATGGTGAAATTCTGACAAGACGGTGAACTCCGTTTTCACTTTTAAGATATCCATATGCTCTCTCTCCGTCAATTTCAAGGGTCACCGATTTCACACCAGCCTCATCACCAGCCTGAAAATCGAGTTCCTTAACCGGGTAGTTATTCCTTTCCGCCCAGCGAAGGTACATCCTCATAAGCATTGAAGCCCAGTCGTTGCTTTCGGTACCTCCCGCCCCTGAATTTATTTTCAGTATTGCTCCAAGCTGGTCTTCCTCTTTCTGAAGCATATTCCTGACCTCAAGATCTTCGATCATCGAAATGCAAATATCATATTGCCTGTCGACATCTTCCTCTGAGGCTTCTCCTTCCCTGTAAAAATCAAAAATTACCTGCAGGTCCTCAAAGGCCTGATCTACTTTGCTGAAATCTGTGGTCCAGCTTTTTATGTGGGATATTTGCCTTAGTAGTTCTTCAGCTGATTTAGGATCGTTCCAAAAAGCGGGGTTTTGGGTTATCTGTTCTTTTTCTGTAATTTGTTCAAGTTTGCTGTCGACGTCAAAGATACCTCCTCAACGCATCACGGCGTTCCGACAAACTCTTTATCTGCTCGGTAGTTATCATCATTTGGATTTTGCACAAATTTAGAACTTTTTTTAATAAGCTGGCCCTTCCGCAAATCATATCCTGAACTCAACAATTAGTATATTTATGACCTGAACCGTATGTGACCTTTTATTTGTGAGAATGACCTGATGCTTAAATCGTACCTATACCGTAATCTTATCGAAGCCGGATGTGATGAAGCCGGACGTGGTTGCCTGGCAGGGCCTGTTTTTGCTGCAGCTGTCATTTTACCAAAGAATTACAAGCATCCTGTCCTGAACGATTCAAAAAAACTGACAGCAAGACAAAGATCTGAGCTAAGGGATGAGATAATCAATTCTGCTATTGCATGGAAAGTGGCGTTCGTGGATAATGCCGGGATTGATGAAATAAATATCCTAAGGGCATCTATAAAAGCGATGCATCTGGCTGTTGATGGCCTCGAAAAGCAACCCCAGTTCCTGCTGATAGACGGTAACAGGTTTTTCCCTTATAAGGATCTGAAGCATAAAACTATAATCAGGGGTGATGGATTGTATTTTTCAATAGCTGCTGCATCGGTGCTTGCAAAAACATTTCGTGATGAATACATGGAAAAGATCCATAATGAATATCCGGCTTACGGATGGAACAGGAATAAAGGTTATCCGACACCATATCACAGAGAGGCTCTGCTCCGGTACGGATTAACTCCATACCACAGGAAATCATTCAGCCTCTTCAATACCCAGCTGGCAATCGATTTCGGCCAGTAATACAATATCATCGTAACAGCAACAAGCAACAAGCAACCTGACATATTTTTTAAATAAAAGGTTATCTTTGACATTATTTTTTATAAAATCCTATAAACATACATTATGAAAAAATTTATCTCAGTTTTTATTATCCTTATTGCCGGTCTCGGGTTAAAGGCAGCGCCCGATGAAGGAATGTGGGTACTGCCTCTAATTGAAAAGCTCAATATTGGTAAAATGACAGAGCTTGGGCTCAAGCTCTCGGCTGAAGATATTTACAGCCTGAATAAGGCCAGCATCAAGGATGCCATTGTAATATTCGGTGGTGGGTGTACCGGTGAAATCGTGTCATCGCAGGGACTTTTACTGACTAACCATCACTGCGGCTATGGCCAGATCCAGGCACACAGTACCGTTGAGCATGATTATCTTAAGGATGGCTATTGGGCAATGACCAAAGAAGAGGAGCTTCCCAATCCGGGACTGGCAGTTACTTTCCTTTTAAGAATTGAAGATGTCACTGATCAGATATTGTCCCCGGTAAAACCCGGGATGAATGAGAAGGAGAGGAGTTCTGCAATAAATGAAGCACGTACTGCTATTGAAAGCAAAGCAGCAGAGGGAACTAACTACAGGGCTACGGTAAGTTCCTTCTATGGAGGTAATTATTTCTACCTTCTGGTTTATGAAAGATATACGGATGTCCGATTTGTTGGTGCTCCCCCCTCTTCCATTGGGAAATTCGGCTTTGATACTGACAACTGGGAATGGCCGCGACATACAGGCGACTTCAGCGTATTCAGGGTATATTCAGGCCCTGATGGCAAGCCAGCCCCTTTCTCAAAGGATAATATTCCGCTTAAGCCTAAATATTGGTTGCCGGTATCAATAAAGGATCTGAATAAGGGAGATTATGCAATGATACTTGGGTACCCGGGGAGAACACAAAGATACGCAACATCATACGAAGTTGATGAACTTCTTAAGATAACTCATCCGAACAGGATAAAAATCCGTGGCATCCGCCAGGAGATACTTATGGCTGATATGCAGGCCGATCAGAAAGTTAATATCCAGTATGCTTCGAAATACTCAGGATCATCAAACTACTGGAAATATTCAATAGGACAAAAAGCAGGTCTTGAAAGGCTTAATGTTAAAGGAAAGAAACAGCAGATTGAAAATCAGTTCAATACATGGATTGCAGCTGATCCTGACCGTAAAGCAAAGTATGGAGAGGCTCTGAATATGATCCGTACATCAGTTGAAGGAAGGGCCGAGTACACCAATGCACAGCAATATTTAAGAGAGTGCTTTAGCCAGGGATGCGAGTTACTGAGAATGAATATGGTTGCTTCGGCTCTGGCAGGTGCATTAAAATCGGACGATAAAAACCAGGTAACAGACCTTACAGGCAGGATGAGAGGAACCATCGATTCATTCTATAAAGATTATAATCCTCCTACCGATCAGAAAGCAATGAAGGCCATGCTGAAGCTTTACAGGGATGATGTGCCGGCAAAGTTCCATCCTGATTTTTATGTCAGCATTATTGATAAAAAGTTTAAAGGCAGCATTGACAAATATGTCGATGATTTGTTTGCCAGGTCAGTATTCTCAAGTGAAGCAAAGCTGAATGCTTTCCTGAAAAAGCCGGTTCTGAAAGCTCTTGAGAATGATCCGGTTTATCTTCTTGCAGGTTCAATCAGCAAAGTAAACACCGAAGTTGCTGAAAACCTAAGCCAGTATGACGATAACATGACAACCGGCCAGAGACTCTGGATCGCCGCCCTTAAAGAAATGACACCGGACAAGACTCTATATCCAGATGCCAATTCAACGATGAGACTTTCCTATGGCACTGTCGAAGATTATGATCCGAAAGATGCCGTCACATATAAATACTATACGACGCTTCAGGGTGTTGTGGAAAAATACAAACCGGGTGATTATGAATTTGACGTTCCTCAAAGACTTATTGATCTGAACAGCAAAAAGGAATTCGGGAAATATGCATCCTCAAAAGGATATATGCCAGTATGTTTCCTGACAACAAATGATATTACCGGAGGTAATTCGGGAAGCCCTGTCATGAATGGTAACGGCGAGCTTATCGGGCTTGCGTTTGACGGTAACTGGGAAGCCATGAGCGGTGATGTTGCTTACGAGGCTGAACTTCAGAGGACAATAGTTGTCGATATAAGGTATGTACTCTGGATAATGGATATTTATTCAGGGGCAGGTCACCTGGTAAAGGAAATGACGGTAGTTGAGTAAGACCTCATCCCCCTTCCGATAGCTATGTATTTCTTCAGAATTCATGTAACAGTTTATTAAAATTGGATTATTACTATTCTTTTAAATAATATAAACCCCCATCCTAACCTTCCCCCAGGGGGGAAGGAACAAAACCTCCCGCCCTGCGGGATTAGAAGGCATACACTATGTTAGCCCCTCTCCCCTGGGAGAGGGGTTGGGGTGAGGTCAACTAAAAGAGGGGCTGGGGTGAGGTCAACTAAAAGAGGGATTGGGGTGAGGTCAGCTAAAAGAGGGGATGGGGTAAGGTCAGCTAAAAGAGGGGTTGGGGAGAGGACAATTTAAATTTAAATATATGCAATTAGACTTAAGGGAGATATTTGCCGCTTTTATGGTCCTCTTCGCCATAATTGATATACCCGGATCAATCCCGATCATAATTGATATCAAATCCAAATCGGGCGATATAAAGTCGGCAAAAGTGACTCTTGTCTCTTTCGTTTTACTTTGTGCATTTCTGTTTATAGGAACTCCGCTGCTGGGTGTTTTCGGAGTTGACATCTCATCATTTGCCATTGCCGGATCCTTCATCATCTTCCTTATCGCAATGGAAATGATACTGGGAATAGAGCTCTTCAAGCAGGATTCGCATGAAAGCGGATCGGTTTTCCCGATAGCTTTCCCCCTGATAGCAGGGGCCGGATCAATAACCACAATCCTTTCACTAAAAGCTGAATACCAGACATTTAACATTTTTATTGCCCTTGTTTTAAATATGGGAGTGATTTACCTTGTTCTGCGTCTGACATCCTTGTTTGAAAGGGTACTTGGCAAGAGCGGACTGAAGATCCTTAAAAAGTTTTTTGGTGTAATCCTTCTTTCAATTGCCATTAAGCTTTTCCTGACAAATACAGGCATTACTTTACTTAATGGCAGGTGAAATAACAATCTATACTGATGGCGCTGCCAGCGGGAATCCTGGTCCGGGAGGATATGGAGTAGTACTTATTTCCGGTAAACACCGTCTTGAAAAATCAGAAGGTTTCCGGCTGACGACAAACAACCGGATGGAGCTGCTTGCAGTTATTACAGGTCTTGAGGCCCTGAAAATCCCCGGGAAGCAGGGTCGTGGTTTATACCGATTCCAGGTATGTGGCTGATTCGGTCGAAAAGGGATGGGTTTTCCAATGGGAATTAAAAGCTTTTAAAAAGAAAAAGAATCCCGACCTCTGGATAAGGTTTCTTAAAGTTTACAGAAACCACAAAGTAAGGTTTGTCTGGATAAAAGGACATGCCAGCAATCCTGAAAATGAGATTTGTGACAGGCTGGCAGTGGATGCGTCAAGAGCGGCTAACCTGTCAGAAGATACTGGGTATAGTCCTGACGATAATGAAGATACTTTATTTGGATGATTAATGTTACTGGTTGCCGGTTCCTGGCTGCCTGGTAAAACAAAAATCAACCAGCAACCAGCAACAAGCACCCAGTAACTTTGATTTATATATTTGTCAATATGAGAGGACAAAAAGAACTTTATGAACGCTTGAAAAGCTTGGAATAAGCTTTGAATATCATGAACACCCTCCTCTGGCTACAATAGAGGATGCGAAAATCCACTGGAAAGATTACAATTCCGGAAGGTGCAAGAATATCTTTCTTCAGGAACCACAAGGGAAACAGGCATTACCTTGTAATACTTGAACATCTTCGCCAGCTTGATATCCATGATCTCGAGAAACGACTCCACCAGGGCAAGCTCACTTTTGCTTCGGACCAGCGGCTGAAGAAATATCTCGGTGTTGAACCGGGATCAGTATCTCCCTTCGGACTGATAAATGATACAGAAAACCATGTTCATCTGTTCATTGATGAAAAGCTTAATGAATCTGAACGTCTTGCTTTCCATCCCAACGTCAATACAGCATCGATAGTAGTTGCAAAATCCGACTTTCTAAAATTCCTGGAATTTACCGGAAACTCATATGAGTTTATAAAACTATATGACTAATTTTTAACCACGGGTCTCACCGGGTTGCACGGAGTAAAGGCACGGAGTTTTGAACAGTGTAACTCCGTAAAACTCAGTGTAACACCGTGGTAAAAGGATTTCAATACTATCTGGATTTCCCGTAAACCGACTGTCTCAATTCCTCAGCTGGCTCATACTTGCTCATGCAGGCCCAGAGAATACCGCGTTTCTGGATCTCAAGAGCCTGAGGCACATTGTAATCCGAAGCAACATGTCCCAGGGAGGAATAAAATACCCTTCCCTTCCCATAGAATTTTTTCCATACGACCGGCACAACATTTCCGCCGATCCAATCAGCACTTTTATCGGTGAAGGTGGTTGTTGCCAGCACTTTTACATTGGGATCCACATGCATATAGTACTGTTCTGAATGCATATCAAAATCATCGAGCCCTTTTGTCACCGGATCTTTGTGATCAACAATATTTACCCTGTAATCTATGACTCCTCCGGGATGAGCCACCCATTGTCCTCCTACCATAAACTGGTATTCGGTGTTGTTTCTGAAAGAGTCTCCAAGTCCGCCATGCCATCCGGCTATACCGGTTCCGTTTTTAACTGCCTCGAGTAGGGCTTTTTCCTGATTGCCTGCAATTGTCCCCATCGTCCAGGTCTGGACAATGAGGTCAAAATCAGTCTTTAAATTATAACTGGTATATGCCTCCAGGGTATCAGATACTGTCACTTCAGCTCCTTCCGATTTAATCCACGGAACAAAAATATCGCGGCATTTATCAGGTTCATGTCCCATCCATCCTCCCCATACAAAAAGTACTTTTTTCCCGTTTAATGGGGAATTTACTCCCTGCAGGATGTTCCGGCCAAAAACGGAAGGAGAAACCAGGGCAGCCGTAGTTACAGCTGCACTTTTTACAATAAATGATCTGCGTGAAACCATAGCATTAAGATTTTAGTCTAAGATAGAAATTTTAAAATTTCAATTTTTAAAATAGGGTATAAATGGTTCAAAAATGTCAATATATGTTTTACAGGATGATAATGCGATTACCAAATAATGATTCTAAATTAGGTTTTTTTGCATCAATTTGATTTATTATCCGTCTTTATTTCGGACAATAGCTAAAAGAACTGATACATGAAAAGAATTCTGATCACCCTTTTTACACTGTTGCTTTTAATTCTAGGTGTAACCGGACAGACACCTGAAAAGAAACAGTATAAGGCAACAAAGCTTACGGTTTTGCCGGAAATAGATGGCATACTTGATGATGATACCTGGAATGAGGGAACATGGATCGATGATTTTACCCAGTATGAGCCTTACAACGGTGCTAAAGTATCACAGAGAACAGAGTTTAAGATCCTGTTTGATGATGATAACATTTATGCAGCATTTAAAGCATATGATACAAGTCCTGACAGTATTGTGAGCCGTCTGACCAGACGTGATAATCCCGATGGAGACCTTGTTGGTATTATCTTTGACAGCTTTCACGATCTGCGTACCGGGTTTCTTTTCGGTATTACCTCAAGCGGGGTCAAATATGACCAGATGTTCACAAACGACGGTGGAAATGAGGACTCGTCATGGGATCCAAACTGGTGGGTAAAGACATCCGTCAATAAAGAAGGGTGGGTTGCTGAGATGAAGATCCCATTCAGCCAGCTGAGATTTGAAAAGAATTCAGGTGATATCTGGGGGCTTCAGGTGGCAAGAGTCTTATACAGGAAGAATGAGACCAGCTTCTGGCAGCATATGCCCAAAGATGCTCCGGGTCTCATACATTTATTTGGTGAACTTGCCGGCTTTGAGCAGATAAAGCCGCGAAAGATCTTTGATGTTACACCTTATACCGTTGGTAAACTGGAAACATTTGAAGCTGAACCCGGAAATCCCTTTATGGAAAGCGGGAAAAAGTATGGATTCAATGCAGGTCTGGACGCAAAAATAGGAGTCACGAACAATATGACAATGGACCTTACCATAAACCCCGATTTTGGCCAGGTTGAAGCTGACCCCTCGGAAGTAAATCTTTCAGCCTATGAGACTTATTTCAGCGAAAAAAGACCTTTCTTCATCGAAGGGAATAATATAACCAATTTTAATATTGGTATCGGCGACGGTGGGGTGGGAAATGATAACCTGTTCTATTCCAGGCGAATTGGTCGTCGTCCACAGGGATATCCTGACCTTTCTGAGGGGATGTACACTGAAGTACCTAATTTCACTACCATTCTGGGAGCTGCTAAACTAACCGGTAAAACCAGTGATGGATTATCAGTGGGTTTCATCGAAGCTGTTACGAGCGAGGAAAAAGCTGAGATTGATAATGAAGGGGAAAGAACCTTTGAAACCGTAGAGCCGTTGACTAACTATGTTGTTGGACGGGTGCAAAAAGATTTTAATGAAGGTAAAACGATCGTCGGAGGTATTTTTACAGGCACAAACAGGAATCTTGATACTAACCTCGATGATTATATGCATAAATCAGCATTTTCAGGCGGGCTTGATTTTACCCAGTATTTCAAGGATAAGAAATGGATGTTTAATGTAAATGCTGCACTGAGCCAGGTAAACGGAACAAAGGAAGCAATTGAGGTTACGCAAAAATCATCGGCACGATATTATCAGCGGCCTGATAAAGACTATGCCGTTCTTGATACAGACCGGACATCATTAGCCGGATCGGGAGGCAGGATTCAAATCTCCAAGCTTAACGGGCACTTAAATCTTATGGGGGTAGTTCTATGGAAAACACCTGGATTTGAGACAAATGACATTGGATATCTGCGGGAGGCTGACAAAATAATGCCAATTTTCTGGGTGGGTTATAATCAATGGGAACCAAAAGGTATTTACAGAAACTTTAATATTAACACCGATGTTTATTCAATTTTTGATTTTGGAGGCACTAATTCAACTAACGGGTTTGAGTACAATGGAAACATGAACTTTAAAAACTACTGGAATGCCTGGGCAGGGGGGAACATCCAGACAAAGGAACGCAGCAACAGCGAGCTCAGGGGCGGACCAATGATGATATTGCCAGGAAGCAGCAGCATCCGTTTTGGCTTCTCGACAGACTACCGGAAAAAACTCGAATTTCAGTATTTTGCGAACTTCAACACAGGTTTTGAGGATTATTCCAGAAGTTTCTATACAGAAATTGATGTTACTTACAAGCCAGTCAATTTCCTCTCTTTTTCTGTCAGCCCGGGGTATAATAAATCATTCTCAGAGCTTCAGTATGTAACGCAAACATCTTATGAAGGCAGCGACAGATATATTTTTGCCAGCATCGACCGCAATACGATAAATGCATCCTTAAGGATAAATTTCAACCTTACTCCCGAACTTACCCTTCAGTACTGGGGTCAGCCGTTTGTAGCTTCCGGTGAATATTATGATTATAAGTATATTCTGGATCCAACGGCTGAAAATTATCATGATCGCTTTCATATTTACACTGAAGATCAGCTGATTCCTGATGATGACGGCTATGATGTTGATGAAAATGCTGATGGGAGCATTGATTACAGCTTCGATAAAAATGACTTTAATGTACAGGAATTTCTCTCCAATCTGGTTTTAAGATGGGAATATTCACCGGGTTCATCGGTCTATTTTGTATGGAATCAGACCAGAAACAACTGGAATGGCAACGGTAATATGGATTATTTCAATGACCTGGGAGATTTGTTCGATCCCGACTAACGGGAAGCCCAATAATATATTTCTGATTAAATTCAGTTACAGGTTTGGACTGAAGTGATGTATTATAAGCGATGTATGACAGGCGATGTTAAACAATATCGCCTTTTTTTTGTTCCTTTAGCGACAAATAGCTTCTTAACAAATCAGTTACAAATATGAAACGCATATTCTCCTTCTTTATAATCACGCTGGCACTGAACCTGAATGCCCAGGTGAAGCCAGCTTACAAAATTTTCAACGGAGAAGGCAGAAAGGCCGATTACGGTGATATGCTGAAAGCTGCAATTAAATCAGATGTTGTTTTCTTCGGAGAGCTGCACGATAATCCGATTGCCCATTGGCTTGAATATGAGTTAACCAGGGACCTGCATTCAGAAAAAGGGGAAAACCTTATTCTTGCCGCTGAAATGTTCGAAACCGATAACCAGCTGATCATTGATGAATATTTTGCAGGAAATATAAAGGAATCTTCTTTTGAGAGTGAAGCCCGGCTATGGTCAAATTATAAAACCGATTATAAACCTCTTCTCAGTTTTGCAAAAGAGAAAGGATTAAAATTCGTCGCTTCAAATATCCCGAGAAGGTACGCTTCAGCAGTCGCCTCCGGAGGATTTGAAGCTTTATCGCTTTTATCTCCGGAAGCACAGAATTATATGGCCCCATTGCCCATTGAATATGATCCGGAACTACCCTGCTATAAGGATATGTTGTCGATGGATGGAGCGGTTGCTGGTCCGATGGCTAAGAAGGTCAGCGAAAATCTTCCAAAAGCCCAGGCGATAAAGGATGCCACCATGGCAAATTCGATTGTGAAGTATCGCCAGCCTTCACAAACTGTTATTCATTATAACGGAAGCTATCACTCCGACAGATATATGGGAATCATCTGGTACCTTAATAAGTATAGTCCGGGATTAAAGGTCACAACAATTACCACACTCCTTCAGGATGATATTGAAAAAATGGACGATGAATCACTGAAAAAAGCCGATTTTGTAATCGTCATTCCGTCTTCTATGACCAGGACCTATAAAAGTGCAGGGCAATAGCTGATTTTATGTAATATGTATTATAGGCGACAGGCGAAAGGCGAAAGGCAGACGACAGGCGACGGGCAACAGGCATTGAAATATTTTTTCACATCGCCTGTAATACATCATAAATAATACATTCATTGGCATTCTTTTTGCGCGTATTATTATAGTTATTCTCTTCTTTGACATAGTGGATTTCACGGTTGCCTGTGGAAGTTTTATCAACCTTTTAAAAATGTCAGATATGAAGAGGAATGATCAAATGGTTCCCGGGTTTGATGAGATCATTTTCGAGAACCGCAACAGAAGTTACGGAGCCTTTGACCTCCGTAGGAGATATAAATCTGCAGCCGGCCTCTCAATTCTTGGAGGGGTAACACTCTTTACAATTCCGTTTATCCTGTTTTTCACCTTTTCACCTGAACCGGTAACGGCAATATCAGATCCCGGAATATATATTGTTGTTAAACCCGACAATTTAATTCATCCCGATAATGTAGTTCCACCGGAACCTGAAAAACCAGTAAAGTCACCCCCTGTGTACAAATATATTGAACCGAAAGTGGTGGATGACACTGCAGGGCTGACAAATCTGATGGCCAATGATATTGCAAATGATTCAGTGAGAAATGATATTGTCACTTTAAAAAGCGACCCGGTCATCTATGCCCCACTGGAAACAGACGTTGCTGAAGAACCTGAACCTTTGGTATTTGTCGAGGAACGACCTGTTTTCCCGGGCGGAAACAGCGCTCTGCTTAAATATATTGCAGAACATACAATCTATCCTGCTGAAGCTCTTGAAAACAATATTGAGGGAAGGGTGTTTCTCAGATTTGTGGTAGCAGCCGATGGCTCCGTAAAGAGGATTGAGATTATCAGGGGACTGAATCCCTTACTTGATGCGGAAGCAATAAGAGTAGTATCAACTCTTCCGGCATGGAAACCCGGAAGACAAAACGGGATTGCTGTACCTGTATGGTTTTCAATACCCGTTACTTTTAAAATAATGATTAATTGATTCGTACGGGGCTGTATTAAAAAACCTTTTTTTTAAAGCCACCCCTAAATCCCCCAAGGGGGACTTATTGAAAGCCAATGACATAAAAAGCCCCCCTTGGGGGGTTTGGGGGTAAAATCAGTCTTATGAGACAGCCCCTGCAATTCATTGAATCCTGTTTATCTCGTCAAACAGAGCCTTAAAACAATTGACAGGAGTGTTTTTGCCTTCATCCTTTCGTCGCCCATAATAGCTGTCAAGAAAGGGTCCTGCTCCCGACCAGACAGTCTGTACCATACCCAGGAACCTTTCCTTCATTTCAGGAGTTGAAGAAGCCCTGAATCTTACAATGTCCCGGGCCTGGAGTACCGCATTTTCAGGCATCCGCCACGGACATGTTACAACGCTGAGACCTTTCATGGCAAACCATACTGGTGTCTGATCGGGGCGTTCATAATGCCAGTCGCATATTATTACATCTTTTGGGATCATATCAACCGCCCTGAATGTATTATTGTAGCTTGCTTCCCATTCGCCCAGTCCGGTCGTTTTTCCATCAATCAGCCTGTCGCCCCATATCCATAAGATGCGATCCTTAATGGCAAGATGATCCCGGATTTTCCTTACCTCTCCTGCAAAAAGCTCTGAAGGATCCCTCCCGGAGCATCTCGGACACTGCTTCTCTCCTATATAAAATACTTCATCCATACCTGCATGAAATGCATCCGCTTCAAAGACCTCACAAATCTCATCAACAATGGCAAACACTACATCATGAACATCAGGGTGAAGCGGACAATAACTTTTACAGTATAATCCGTCAGCATTGGGCCATGCATATTTCTCCGGCATTCTGACAAGAGGAGTCTCATCAAATTCAGGATATACTTTGAGCAGGTTCCCAATACTCCCGGCCCATGACTGATGTCCCAGCAAATTAACCTGGGGAATTATCCGGATATTGTTTTCACGGCACACGGCAACCAGTTTTTTAACATCCTGCTTCGAGAGGGCAACTGAATCGCGGAGTTCAGGATGGCTTTCATACTGATAATTATAATCTACCCTGAGGATAAGAGTGTTGACTTTCCTCGGTGCCAGTTCTTCATCTATGAAGCGGACAAATTCCTGCAGATTCGAAGGTTGTGGAGCTGCAATACAAAATCCCCTGACAGGCATAATAGTGTCAAGCCGTTCTGAATAGTTGCTCTGGGCTGCGGATGACAGCACAAAACATACAGAAAACAACCATGTGACAAGAGAATGTTTCATATTTTACGATTTTTTAATTACACCTGTTCCGGGCCTTTCAGGAAGAGAAACTTTCCCATCAACTATTTTTAATCCGTCGAAAGGGTCATTGCTTATAAGAAGATTTCCGTCAAGATCGCACCAGTCAACAAGAGGAGAAAGCTGGGCAGCGGCCGTCACGGCACACGACGTCTCGGTCATGCATCCTATCATAACCTTCATTCCAAAAGCCCTTGCCACATTGATCATTTTCATTGCTGCATTCAATCCGCCGCATTTCATCAGCTTTATATTGATCCCTGAATAAACATCCCTGTTATTCAGCAAGTCACTGATATTCTGAATAGCTTCATCACCAATCACAGGCAGCGGACTTCGTTGTGTCAGCCAGGCATTATCATCTTTCATCTCCTTCGGCATAGGCTGTTCAAGGAAAATAACACCTTTTTCCTTCAGCCATATGGCCATTTCGAGTGCATGATCCCGGTCTTTCCATCCCTGGTTCACGTCCACACATAAAGGCTTATCTGTCTGTGAGCGTATCACTTCCACGATTTGCTTGTCTTTATCTCCTCCCAGTTTTACCTTCAGGATTTTATAAGGCTCTGCCTCAAGAACTTTTTGCCTGATTATTTCCGGTGTATCAAGTCCGATCGTAAAACTTGTGAGCGGAGCTTTGGAAGGATTCAGTCCGAATAACCTGTAAAAAGGTTCACCGACCAGCTTCCCGACAAGGTCATGGAGGGCAATGTCAACCGAAGCTTTTGCAGCATAATTGCCGGGCATAATACTGTCGACATATTGAAGGATGTCAATCAGCAGGAACGGGTCGGTGAACTGTGAAAGATTTAACAATGACAGGAATTTTGTCACCGATTCATGACTCTCGCCAAGATATGGAGGCATCGATGCTTCTCCGTATCCGGTTACCCCGTCATATTCAATTTCAGTAAGCATAACCGGTGTTGTGGTCCTCGAACTTGTCGAAAGTGTGAATGCATGTTTAAGCTGAAGAGTATAGGGATAAAACCTTAGTTCCAGCCTGCTCCTGTTCTTTCTTTTACCATTTTTTCCCAGATAAAACGGAGCTGCGGTTGCAATATGTCCGCTTACGAAAGTCCCGCCTATCAGATAACTGCTGTATTTTACGAATTCTCTTTTATTCATAGTACCTAATTAAATCAACCAGTAACAAGCAACAAGCAACCAGCAACCTTACCTATTTATACCATCCATGATCCAGAACCGGTTGAATTCCCTTGCCCTCAGGAGCTCCGATAATTCTTCTGACACCGATAAAGGTATCCCTCCGTGACCTGCTGAAATTTGCCCTTGTTGAATCGAGACTGTTAATCCTGACCATTCCCGAGCAATGGATGAATTCGGTATCGCCAATATACATCCCAACATGAGTTGGTCTTGCCCTTCCCCGCCGTGAGGAACCAAAGAACAACAGATCTCCCTGTTTAAGAGAATCCGGAAGTGCTTCTCTTCTCACTCTTAACCTGATCCCGTTCTGGAACTGCTGGGATGCATCCCTGGAAAGCATTATTCCGTTTAGATAATAAATGGTTTTCGTGAATCCGCTGCAGTCGAATCCTTTTGATGAAGTACCTCCCCACAGGTACGGACTTCCCATGTAAGATTCTGCAGTCGCAATCAGGTTATCTGCTTTCAGATATGCCTCCGCAGACAGCTTATTAAAAGGGATTACCTTATCTATGGGAATAAATCCCTTGCGATTGTCAGGCAGCTTAACCCCATATAATTCTTTCTCATTGCCGGTCACTTCAACTATACAACCTGCAACAATATCTGAAATTACCTTTAATCCCGATGGGTCAGCGTAGATATCTCCTGTTTTTCCGGTATAAAATAACCGTGATGAAGATTTCCACTCAACGTATTCACCTGTGCTTTTTGTTTCAACAGCATCACTGTAGACCCATCCAAGATAAAGATCGGGCGTCTGGATCAGGAACCAGTCACCTTCCTTCTTCAGAATTTTTACCGGTGTTCCCATTAATGCCTGCGTCACCATTTCTGAATCGTATGATGAGAAGAGCCTTATATTGCAGACACTTACATTGACAAGACCCCATGGTTCGGTAATTACAGAAATATCGGGAAGCACCTGCAGGCTGTCAGTAAAATCAACTTCTTTTCCTTTTAACAGACCAGTGATAGCATCCTTTGCTTCCTGCACATCTGTTTCTCCTTTAAGAATCAGATCCGGGCCATCCGGAATCAGTTCTGCTTCAAAGATACCCTCACGCAGATCAGGTACCCAGACTATCCCTATCGAATCAATTTCACTCTTGTAATAATTTACCGTTCCCTGCCGGCAGGCTGATATTATCATTATGGAAACTGCAGAAATCAAAATGATCCTCAAACCAATATTCCCTTTAAATAGTTTCATTTATTATATATTATTTCCATTTCATAATCCCATTTATCGAAATAGAGATTTCCTCCGCCCCATTCCACTTCACCTCTCTGAAAATCAAATGGTTCACTTCTCAGGAATTTTTTTTCAGGATAAAGGTTCCCTCGCACGCCATCATTAATTATGAGCCTGTAAGAATCAATCCCGGAAATGTAAAAATCCCGTGTCCTCTGATCAGTTGAATATTGAAGCCCGTATGATATATCAACAGGCACCCAGCCGGTACCTTCAAAATAAACTTCACACCAGTCATGCAGATTTTTCGCTTCAGGTGGTATCTTCCAGCCGCTCTGCCATCTTACGGGAATTCCCTTGTACCGGAGCATCGACATGAAAAGAAATGTCTGCATTCCACAGTCACCTCTTTTGTTTTGAATAACATATTCCGGGATATTCGGTATTATTGAATACTCCTGTGCTCCTGCCCATGGAATGTTATTGGTAAACCAGTAATAGATCTTCCTGACAATTCAAATGGTCTTGCTCTTCTGGCCCTGCAATGCTGTCGGTAAGATGTCTGACATTTCTCAGTGAAGCAGATATGAGGAAGTTGTTCTGATGTAAATTCTTATATAAAGATCCGAACTTTTATCATATGGCCCGATAATCATCTTTCCCGGATCAAAATATTGTCCTGATGACTGATAGCTGAATGAGACTTTGAAAATTACAGGGAACCCCTTTTCTGCTTTTGATTCCATATAGATTGTTCTGTGAATCCCTGAATCAGGAGCAATGATACAATTAGTCATTCTGATGTTGAAAGCAGTCTAATATTTTTCTGACGCTGATGGTCTTCTTTTGGATATGGAAGCCAGCACCTTACAATTTCACCGGCTGGAACAGCATCAGCATTCACGGTTAATGTGTAATTGATCGTTATACTTGAAGGAATAACCGGATCCGCATTGCTTTCTGATGCTTTGATTATTGCCTGAGTGTGCTTTTTGCGATATACTATCTCAGGATCAGCGGCTTCCAGGCTGTCTCGCATGGGACGATCAAGATGAAAACTCCTGATCAAAGTCAAGGTTTGAAACTGCCCTGCTGAAATATTTTTTTTCTCCGTTAATTATCTTCCATTCAAGCCAGTTCTTCTTCTCCCATTCTGTTTTTTCTTCAGATGTAAAATTTCCAATCCTCATCCTTTAACTGCTGATCAATATCGCTCTCCGTGAACGGAAAATCAAGTGCAATTCTTTCAGCAATAATTGAAAGCGAATCGGATTGAAGGGCAAGCTTCTTATTATCAGAAGCATGCCTGCAACCTGCTGCCATAAAAAACAAAAAACCAGTTAAAAAAAATCCTGTGAGTCTCATAGAGAAATTTAAACAGGACAAATTTAAAAAATTCGGAATGCGGATTAGTGATTGCGATTAAAAATCCGAAATCGAAAATCCGATATCCGAAATATTTAATAATTTCTTCTTTAAAGCCTTCAGGCAAGTGAATTCCTGTTTTCGTAAATTTTGGCAATTGCATTTACTATATCATCCATATCGGCTTTGCTGCCCAGCAATATGCTTTGATAAAAAGTAACTGCCTCATCACAAAGCTGATCATTCCCGGGAAGCTGATTCTCCTCGCGCCACTGCTTAAGCCTTGCTTCTGAAAAGAGTCTTTTAAATCCCTTCGAAGTAAGCTGTTCCTCTATAAGTCCGTCCCTGTTTTG
Source organism: uncultured Bacteroidales bacterium (assembly GCA_963702415.1). GTDB lineage: Bacteria > Bacteroidota > Bacteroidia > Bacteroidales > VadinHA17 > LD21. The sequence continues at coordinate 79,348 of CAVPCP010000021.1, forward strand.
TTTGCCATATCCGCTGCCGCATGGTATTCCTTCAGCATTAAGGGCACTTATGAATTTTTCTTTCGGAACATTATTAAACTGTTCTTTCAGATATCTGAACGGATATAAATGATATACTGCCCTTGTTGCTCCTTCAGCCAGTTTATAAGGTACAATGCCGGGTATCTCTTTCAGCTTTTTATCAAGGTAAAGGGCATTTGAAAGGCGGATGTCATTGTCCTTTTCAATACGACTCATCTGCGACATAAGAATCAAAGCCTGCGATTGCTGCATCCTGTAATTCATTCCGTTATAGGCATTCCCGGAAACTTTTTTCATGTTGCCATAAGGTCTTCCGCAATTATGGTAAGCATGACAACGGTCCATAATATCTTCATCATTTCCAAGAATAGCGCCACCTTCACCGGAAGGAAGATGTTTTGAATTCTGGAAGCTGAAACATCCGAGATCTCCGAGCGATCCGACTCTTTTGCCTCTGTATTCTGCAAGCCATGCCTGACAGGCATCCTCAATGACTTTAAGATTGTGAGCCTTTGCAACTCTGTTTATACTGTCCATGTCGACCGGCAATCCATAAATATGCACCGGTACAATGGCAACGGTCCGGTCGGTGATCTTTGCTTCAATCTTTTTAGGATCAATCAGGAATGTCTCCGGATCAGTATCAACAAAAACCGGTAGGGCTTTGCTCCCGAAGATCACATTATAGGTTGCAATAAATGTGTAGGGTGATACCAGGACCTCATCGCCTGCATCTACTCCAAGCACATGAAGGGCTGTCAGAAGCGCCGTTGTTCCGCTTGCTGTTGCCAGACAACGTTTTGCGCCCATCAGTTCTGCATATTTTTTCTCAAATTCTGCAACATATTCCCCGTTGCCCCGCCACCAGCGGCCCGAACGGAACATGTCAAGGATTCCCTTTTCAGCTGACTGATCCCAGTACGGCCATTGCGGCCATGAACCCGGGTGGACTTTATCACCGCCTTTAATTGCAAGTGTTTTGAGTTGCTTATCATTTCTGATCCCGAACGACCTGAATGGAAACCCGAGGAATGTACCGGCAAATCCTGCTGATGTAACTGCAATTGCCTGACGACGCGTAAGTTTTCGTGTTTTCATTGTCTGAAAATTAAAGTGTTCTATAATATCCTTCTTATCTATTTTTTCTTTTATGAAGTTAATTGTTTAATTTCAGATTTTTGATCAACAAAAGAAATATCTGATCCTTCAGAGCTCGAAAATCAATTTATTTACCCCTTCCCCAGGGGGAGTAAATTGATTTTCTTCGCTCCCCTTGGGGTCGGGGTAAACGAAGAAAATCAATGAACAGGCGAAAATTCCTTTCCCGCAGTATTAAGCTATATGCCGGATCTCTTATCGCAGGCAAGTATTCTTTTTCTCATGCTTCTGCAATCCCCATTACCCTGAATCAACCTGTTGCGGATCTTTATTCACTGTTCAAAAATCCTCCCCTTTACTATCATCCTTTTGTCAGGTGGTGGTGGAATGGTAACAAGATAGAGGCACAGGAACTTGTCAGGGAACTGCATCTGTTAAAGGATGCAGGCATCGGCGGAGTGGAGATTAATCCGGTCGGATTTCCAACACGGTTTGAAGGAGATGATATGGGCAAACCATCTCTGAATTGGCTGAGTGATGAATGGATCGATATGCTGAAGGTGGTCTTTGCCGAAGCTAAATCCCTGGGGATGACCTGCGATCTTATAGTTGGATCAGGCTGGCCCTTCGGCGCTGAATATCTTGAGGGCGAAGAACGGGCCCAGATAGTTGTCATTGCGGTTAAAAAGATCAGTGGACCTGTTGATTATGAAATATCAAATTCTGAAATTTTCAGGGAAGCTGACCCTGCAATAAGCTCACCATTCACCGGCAGGACGATGGAACTGCTTTCCCTCAGCCTTGTCCCTGATCCGCTTACAGACCTGATACAGGTTGTTGATCTTAATCAGAATCTCGACAGCGAGGTTCAGAAGATACCTGTACCCGGCGGGAAATTTGCCTTATATGCACTTGTTAAGATCAACGGATTTATGCAGGTTATCAACGGTGCACCAGGAGCTACGGGTCCGGTATTGAATCATTATAACAAAGCTTATGTCAGTCAATACCTTAACAGGATGTCGGATGCAATCAAAAAAAGAACAGGTCCCCTTTCAGAAAATATCCGTGCCCTTTTTACCGACAGTTTGGAACTTGAAGGATCAAACTGGACTTTCGATATGCCTGAGGAATTCAGAAAAAGAAGGGGATATGACCTGGTAGAATACCTTCCGCTCATTCTTTTTAAAACCGGGGCAATGGGAAATGTGACCGATTTCAAATACGGTGTTGCCATGTCACCGGAGATTGAAGATATGATACGCAGGATAAGATATGATTTTGAGCTGACAAAAGCAGAGCTCCTCGGGGAACGCTTTATCAATCCTTTTGTCGGATGGTGTAAAGGATTGAATGTTAAATCGAGGGCGCAGGCTTACGGGCGCAGTTTTTTTCCTCTCGAAAGCAGTTTTTACTACGATATTCCTGAATCCGAATCATGGACCATGAACTGGCTTAAGCACAGGATCGGGGAAGAGATGCCTGATGATGATTACCGCAGGGGCAGAGCATATACAATGATCAGTAAGTACGTCTCCTCAGCAGCTAATCTGACCGGGAAAAGGCTTGTAAGCTGTGAGGAAAATACCGACACCTACACTGTTTTTAATACCACCCTTGAGAACCTGAAGATCGGGGGCGATCAGAGTGCCATTACAGGGGTGACTCATTCGGTTTTTCATGGCTTTAATTATTCGCCCCCTGATGCTCCTTACCCCGGGTGGCTGAGGTATGGTGGATATTATAATGAAAACAATACCTGGTGGCCCTATTTTCATTTGTATAATGAGTACAAAGGCCGGCTCTCAGCCCTGCTGCAAAATGTTTCGATGTTCACCGACATCGCAATCCTTCCTCCGAATGATGATATGTGGAGCAACATCGGTGCCCAGATGGAGCCATTTCCATCAATATTGCATGTTGAATATCTGTCACTGATCTGGGAAGCCATAAATAAAAACGGCAATGGCTGCGATTATGTTTCACAAAGAGTCATCAGCGATTCAGAAATGAAAAAAGGGATAATGCAGTACGGCCCAAAAAAATATCATACAATTTTTCTTGTTCAGGTCGACAGTCTGAATCCCAAAACAGCTGAGAAACTTTATGAATTCGTCGCCTCCGGCGGCAGGGTGTTCTGCATTGAAACATTTCCCTCAAAGTCTCCCGGATGGAAGGATCATGAAACCCGCGACAGAGAAGTTATTGTATGGGTCGAGAAAATGAAGTCATTACCTGACCGTCTTATATTGCTGAGAAAGCCGGAAAATGATTTTATCGGCTGGTACAGAAGTGTTCAGGAGCAATATGAGATTAAACCGTATTTGAAAATTGAAAATCCTGATCCGTTTGTTTTCCAGAACCGGTACCAGTCGGATGATGGGTCTGAAATATTCTATATTATTAATTCCCATATCCAAAATTCGTATAAAACAAAAATTACTTTTCCCGGAGATATAATACACAACAGGCAGGCATGGATCTGGAATCCGGAGGATGGAAGCCGGTACAGGGTAACACTTGACAAAGAAAACTGCCTGAACCTTGACATGGGTCCGGCTGAATCTTTCCTTTTTGTTTTTGACAGGCAAAAGAAGGGGGAAGGATGGAAACCGCTACCGGCAGAAAGTGTTTCGGCTCAGAATATATTGAATGGATGGAGTGCTGAATTCAGGCACTGCCATGATGGTTCGGTAAGGGCAGTTAAAATTGATGCATTAACGGATTTAAAAGATTTGCCGGAATTTGTAAATTTCGCCGGGACGGTTATTTACCGTAATTACATTGATATTACAGATAAAAAACCTGTTTTTCTGAACCTCGGAAAAGTGTACGGCATTTCAGAACTGATTGTAAATGGAAGGGAGTGTGGTGTTAAATGGTATGGCCGGAGAATCTTCCCTGTCAGTGATTATCTGGTCAGAGGTGAAAACATAATCGAAATAAAAGTTACAACAACTATGGGTAACTATATGAAATCACTTACCGATAATCCAATTGCCCAGTACTGGACGAACGAAAAAAACAAAATCCAGCCACTGCAATCAATGGGATTGATAGGGCCGGTTTCTTTTTATTGAACAAACAGCAAAACGGCATAACCGCATAACGGCATAACCGCATAACCGCATAACAATAAGACATATAAAAATGAAACCAACTAAGTACTTTCTGATCATAGTCCTGTCATTCTCCTCAATCATAATTCTGGCGAAGGACTTATAACGCCTCCATGTTCGGCGCCAAATCGAACGGCACAACCATGAACACCACTTCCATCCAGAAAGGAATTGATTACATCAGTACCAACGGCGGAGGCAGACTGGTATTTTATGTAGGGAGGTATCTGACGGGCACCATATATCTTAAATCGAATGTGACAATTCAGCTTGAAGAGGGTGCTATCCTGGTCGGCTCACTTAATCCTCTCGATTATCAGATGAATCACAACTGGACCGCACTGATCTTTGCACTTGATCAGAAAAATATTGGGATTTCAGGAAAAGGAGTGATAGATGGAAGGGGATTCGAGGTAGCCGGTAATCTTGTTGACCTGATCCATAAAGGGGTGATAACCGATCCTCTGAAATATGACCGTCCCAGAGAGACAATACGGCCGCAGAATATATACTTCCGGGGATGCAGTAATGTAAGGATTGAAGGTATAACACTGAAAGATCCGGGGAGCTGGAACCAGCAATATGATCAGTGCAGGAATGTCGTAATTGACCGGATTATGGTCGACAGCAAATCATACTGGAACAATGACGGTATTGACATAGTTGATTGCGACAGTGTAAGTGTTACAAACTCATATTTTGATGCTGCCGACGACGGGATATGCCTGAAATCGCACTCCGCTGACTTTATCTGCCAGAATGTGTATATTCATAATAATACAGTACGGACAAGCGCCAACGGGATCAAATTCGGAACTGCCTCCAACGGAGGATTCAGGAATATAAAGATCATTAATAATCTTGTGTTCGACACTTACAGGTCAGCCATCACCTTCGCTGCTGTCGACGGTGGAATTGTGGAGAATGTGGTTGTTGACAGCCTGAGATCGATAAATACAGGGAATGTTATTTTCCTGAGGATAGGTGAACGAAGGGCCGGCAAAAAAGGGAAAATGAATAACATCTCCATATCGAATGTATATGCTGAAGTACCTGCGACCAAGGCCGATGCAGGCTACAATTATGAGGGACCTGTTGAGGACATGCCAAGGAACATTTCACCGTCGTCAATAGTCGGAATGCCTGATGCGCTAATTGAAAATATCACTTTAAAGAATATTGAGATCCATTACCCGGGAGGAGGAAATGCAGCTTTTGCAAAGGTGGGGTTGAATGAGCTTGACAAAGTACCTGAAATGGCCGCTAGCTACCCTGAGTTCTCCATGTTCAAAGAGCTTCCTGCATGGGGTTTTTACGTCCGTCACGCGAAAGGGATTTCTTTCGAAAATGTGATGCTGATATGTGAAAAGAAAGACTATAGAACTGCCGTGGTCCTGGATGATGTGGCAGGAGCAACTTTCAAAGCTTTAAAAGTCAGTGAACCCGGCTCCGGGAAGCCTTCTGTTTTTTCATATAAATCAACAGGAGTGGTTCTTGATAAAAAGTAATATATTTAATACGTCCTTTGAATTCAATGCTGAAAACCTGGATGGAGCAACCCCTGTTCTGGCAATTAACGGCTGGAATATAAACCCTTCCGAAAAGGAATTGAAATAGACAGGCTAAGAAATCCATTAAACACGGAGTTACACGGAGTTTGCACAGAGTAACACTGTTTTTGACTCCGTGAAACTCTGTTAAACTCTGTGGAACTCCGTGGTTAAAAAAAACAATTATTTTTTATTCCCTATTTGACTGGGATAATCCTGGCCACCCAGCCACCTCCTGAAGCGAGTTTTAGATTTAAAACTTCTCCTGCCTGAAATTCCTTTTCAACTCTTTTATAATCTTCTGCTCTGTTACCTGCATTTATACCATCCTCGATAGCTTCCAGCCTGTATTTCCCGGGTTCCAGAAAGTCTGTTTTCAGACCGATTGTTCGTTCGTTCCAGTCGGTAATTGCCCCGATGTACCATTCATTTCCTGACCGGCGTGCTAAAACAGTAAATTTCGATATTTTACCCTGCAGCAGTTTCGTATCATCCCACTCAACAGGTATTTTCGAGAGAAAATCAGTACACTCCTTTTCGCGGTAATAGTCCGAAGGAGAATCGGGAAACATAGTCATGGGACTGTTCAGGATTACAAACAGTGCCATCGAATGGGCACGGGTTCCCTGTCCCATCGGATAATCGCCTATGGGACGGAAATTATCCTTTGTTGAGTTGCGCATGGTTGCGGGGATATAATCCATTGGACCTGTAAACATCCGGATATAGGGTAAAAGATTATGATGAACCGGATCGTCATGATTTGTCCATCCGTTGTATTCAAACTCGATATGCGCCTCACGTGTCAGCACATTGGGATACTTACGTCTTAATCCGTCAGGCTTATATGCCCCGTGAAAATCCACCACCATTTTTCTTTCAGCGGCTTCCCGGGCAACTGCCTCGTAAAATTCTACCATAGGCTGGTCGTCGCGGTTCATAAAGTCAACTTTAATTCCCCTTATTCCCCATTTTTCGAACAGGTCAAAAGCTTCATCCCATTGTCTTTGAAGGGTATGCCAGATTACCCATAGCATAATATCTACCCCTTTTGCCCTGGCATATGATGTAACTTCAGCCATATTCAGTTCAGGTACTGTTGTCAGTAGATTATCCCTGGGGTACCATCCATCGTCAAAAAGGAAGTACCTGAATCCATGTTCAGCACAGAAATCAATGAAGTATTTTGCTGTTTCGGTGTTTATGCCTGCTTTAAAATCAACCCCGTAAATATTATTCTTTGCCCACCAGTCGAACATTACAACTCCGGGCTTAATCCAGGAAATATCTTTCAGCGCGCAGGGGGCAGCCAGCAGATAAACCATATTGTTCGGGATCAGGTCTTTTTCAGTGGCGGCAACGGCAAAAATGCGCCATGGGTAATTCCTCGTTCCCTCAACTTTGGCAATATGCCCGTAAGTTCCTGCAACCTGGTTCTTGTTATACTCACTGCCTGAGGTGGTTAAATCTTTTGGGTAGGGCGGATTCACGGCAGCAAGTTGTGCCTGACCGGTACCCTGAAACCATAACCCTGGATAATTATAAATGTCGGCTTCAGTAACCATTACAAATAATCCATTAAGTTTTTCCACGAGAAGCGGCAGATTACAAAGCTTTCCCTTCTCTATCTCCGGCAATTTCTTATGCTCATAAGGAGTCTCGTACGCCGAGTTAAATGTCTCTGATGACTGAAACCTTACTGAATCGCCTGCCTCAAGATAGAGGTCAAGATTTTCTTTGATAATTGTCAAATTATCTTTCGACGATGTTGATAACCGATATGCAAGGCCTTCATTGAACAGTCTGAAAGTAATGGCATGCTTGTTACTGAATCTGATTTCCATTTCATTGTAAGAATTTGTAATGGATGCAGACTTTTCACGGATTTCGGGTTTCAAAACTTCATTGACCGTATTTCGGTTTACTTTCTGAACTTTGTATTCATCCTTCAGGGGTAGGACAATAGCAGTCTGAAGATAAATGTTCCCCAGTCTGAAAACATAATTGCGTCCTTTTAAGACAGCAACATGAATACCATTATCGATTTCAATTGCAGCAGTCAGTTTACCGTCCGGTGAGCTGAGTGAGTATTTCTGAGCGTAAGCGAAAAGGTTTATTGAAGCTATAACCGTCAGTAGCATAAGTCTTTTCATTTGCCGGTATTTTTTGATTAGTAACTTCTAAGTTAAATAATTGAAAGTCTGAATTATTGATCTACTTTTGTTTACTTCAATATGCAACGTGGAAATCTTTGTAATTAACAGGAGGATAAGTATCTGTAGTTACAGACTCAACATAGCCCGGACCTTTAATACACCAATCAACAAATGATTTTAACTTTTCCCTCGATCCTTCAGCTTCAATATAGACACTTCCATCACGCATGTTTTTAACAAACCCTGTAATGCCGTGATTTCTGGCTGCTCTTACCGTGCTCCATCTGAATCCCACACCCTGAACGCGACCCCTGACATGGATCTTATACAGAAGCTTTTCCTCCATGCGTATTGATAATATTAACTCACACGCAAACAGATAATACAATATAAATATAAAAATAAAAATCCATATTAACCACAGATTCGCACGGAGTTATCACGAAGTTTCGCTGTTAAAGAACTCCGTGTTTTTACTCCGTGTTCCTCCTCCGTGTCACCCCGTGGAACTCAGTGGTAAAATAAAAAGTTTAATTTTATAAGATGAAATTCTTCATTAAAATAGCCAAAATGCAAAAACATCTTACTGTCTTTTTTTTAGCTATAACCGTTTATTTTATCCCCTGCACCGGTTATAGCCAGACATATGGCAGCAATAATCAGACAGATATTGTGCACAAATTTCCCTGGCCCGAAGGTAAAAAAATGGCCCTGAGCCTTACCTTCGACGATGCGCGGCTGTCGCAGATTGATACAGGCATCCCGCTTCTTGACAAGTACGGAGTTAAAGCCACTTTTTACATTTCTCCGGGAAGCATGCTGCAACGTACCGATGGATGGAAAAAGGCTGTAAATAACGGTCATGACATTGGAAATCATTCTGTTTATCATCCATGTTCGGGTAACTTTGCCTGGTCGAGGAACAAAGCGCTGGAAGAATATTCCCTGCAGAAAATGAGGAGTGAACTCGATTCTGCAAACAGACTCATTAAGGAGAAGCTGGGAATTGAACCGGTGTCATTTGCATATCCGTGCGGACAAACCTTCATCGGAAGAGGAATAAATGTGCAGAGTTACGTGCCTCTTATCGCATCGATGTTTGAAAGCGGCCGGGGCTGGCTTAATGAAGCCCCGAATGATCCGTATTTTTGCGACCTCGCCCAGCTGAACGGTACTGAACTCGACGGAAAATCATTTGAACAGGTACTGAAACTGATTGAGACAGCAAAAGCCAGCGGCCACTGGCTGGTTCTGGCCGGACATGAGATGAATGATGAAGGACGTCAGACATCACTGTTGAAAACCATCGAGGCATTATGCAAATATGCAATGGACCCCGCCAATGGCATCTGGATCGACAATGTCCATAACATAGCATCTTTCGTTGAACAGAAACGTATTGATGAATCGATAGCAAATCACAGGAAAGGAGAAATAATAGTCAGAGCCAAACCCGGTGCTAAGGTAACGGTGGAACAGCTGAAACATGAATTCTGGTTCGGGTGTGCTATAAGCAACAGCCTTGCCAGCGGAAGGATGTCAGAGAATGATTTAAAACAGTACAAGGAAAAATTCCTTAAGAACTTCAATTCGGCAGTCACTGAAAATGCTGTGAAATGGGGAAGCATGGAACCAAAGAGAGGGGCAGTCGATTATTCAGTAATTGACGGCATATTGAAATGGACTGAAGCTAACAATATTCCGGTCAGGGGGCATAATCTTTTTTGGGGTATTCCCCAGTTCGTCCAGCAATGGGTAAAGGAACTAAGCGACGATGAGCTCAGACAGACCCTTCAGAACAGGGCAGAGAATGTTACAAGCCGATATAAAGGACGCTTTGCCGAATACGATCTGAACAATGAAATGATACATGGGAATTACTATGAAGACCGGCTCGGTCCGGATATAACAAAGCTGATGGCACAATGGGCACATAGCGGGGATCCGGATGCAAAACTCTATCTCAACGATTACGATATACTTACAGGCAACAGGCTGGCTGATTATATGGCCCATATCCGCAAACTTCTGAAACAGGGTGTTCCCATTGCCGGGATCGGTGTGCAGGGACACCTGCATTCAGATACTTTCGACCGTAACCAGCTTAAAAATGCACTCGATTCGCTGGCGGTTTTTAAACTGCCAATCCGTATTACCGAATTCAATATGCCCGGCCAGCGGTCAAAATACTATAATGAAAAAATCCTGGTCATGACACCTCAGGAAGAGGAACTGAAAGCAAAGGAACTTGTTGATTATTACAGGATCTGCTTTGCACATCCAGCAGTTGAAGGCATACTGATGTGGGGTTTCTGGGAAGGTGCCAACTGGATCCCGGTTTCATCATTGTATAAGCGTGACTGGACGCCCACTCCTGCCGCAGAAGCCTATCAGGATCTTATCTTCAGGGAGTGGTGGACAAAAGAATCAGGAAGTGCCGGCAGAGACGGGACCTTCTCTCTACCTGCCTTTTACGGGAAATACAAAGTAACTGTCGATGGTGTTTCAAAAGAAATTGATCTGGACAAGGAAAAAGGCAGCGCAATTGCGGATTTTAGAAAATAGAATTCTATATTGGAGCACTTTATTAATAATATTATACCCGGCCATTATGTCTAAAATAAATTATGTGCTGATTTTACTGGTCATTTTTGTTTTTAACGGTTGCAGCACAAAAAACAGAAGCATAGAATCTGCCCTGGAAAGCATTACCATCGACGAGATGAAAGATCTCATCTCTGTACTTGCCTCGGATGAATTTCTTGGAAGGTTACCGGCAACTGCCGGAGAAGAAAAAACAATCAGGTATCTCGAAGAACAGTTTAAGCTGACAGGTCTTAAACCGGCCAATGGGGATAGCTATTTTCAGGAAGTTCCATTGGTTAAAATTACAGCTGATACAGCTTCAATGAAAATGAATATCAGAGGTGGCGGAAAAGACCTCGCTCTTAAGTTCTTTGATGATTTTGCAGGCGGCACTCCTCAGGTAACTGAATCAATTAATGTTGACAATTCCGATATCATTTTTGCAGGTTATGGCATCAATGCACCGGAATTCAACTGGAATGACTACGAAGGACTTGATGTAAAGGGGAAAACTGTTCTGATGCTGATAAATGATCCGGGTTATGCTTCATCCGATACCAGCCTATTTACTGGCAAGGCAATGACAATTTACGGACGATGGACTTACAAATTTGAAGAGGCTGCCCGCCAGGGAGCAGCTGCTGCAATAATAATACATGAAACTGGTGCAGCCGCTTATCCATGGGCAGTAGTACAGAACGGATGGGCCGGTCCTGATTATAGTCTTGAAGAAAATTATCTGTCAAAATCAGATCTTCAGTTTCAGGGCTGGGTAACCACTGAATGTGCGAAAAAAATTTTCGACTCAGCTGGTTTGGATTATGATGCGCTTATATCATCTGCTGCAAAACCAGGCTTTAAGCCGATCGCCATGAACCTGAACGCTTCAATCAGTTTTAAGAACAGATTTGAGTTCACAAAATCGAACAATGTGGCTGCCCTGTGGCCGGGATCTGACAGGGCCGACGAATATATAATCTACACAGCTCACTGGGATCACTTTGGTGTTTTTCCCGCCGAAAACGGGGATTCCATTATGAACGGTGCTGTTGATAATGCAACCGGAACAGCCGCTCTGCTTGAAATTGCCGGTGCATTTACCAGACTACCTGAAAAACAGGATCGTTCTGTTCTTTTTCTTTCTGTTACCTGCGAGGAACAGGGATTGCTTGGAAGTAAGTTTTATGCTGAAAATCCGCTATTCCCACTCAACAAAACAGCAGCAGTGATAAATATGGATGCCCTTAATATTCTCGGTAAAACAAATGACATGACAATCGTAGGATTAGGAAACTCCGGACTCGATGATTATGCTGTGGCAGTACTAAAAAAGCGGGGACGAGTTGCCATTCCTGATCCCACTCCTGAAAAGGGCATGTATTTCCGTTCCGACCATTTCAGTTTTGCACAGGCAGGCGTTCCGTCATTATACCTGGCTAAAGGTATTGATGATGTGGAGCATGGTAAAGAATGGGGGCTGGCTGAAACGGATAAATGGATAATGAAGAATTATCATAAACCTTCCGACAATTATGATCCCGATATCTGGAAATTCGACGGGATGATCGGTGATATAAAGATTTTCTTTGAGGTTGGATATAATCTGAGTATGTCGGAAGAATTCCCTGAATGGAGGCCCGGTTCTCCGTTTAAGCCGCTACGGGATAAGATGATGAAATAATAACATATTGTAATACAATAAATATTACATGTAATACAATATATATTTAACCTGAAACAATATTTGTTCTGACAGGAGAGTCCGCCTGGGATAAAGAACCTGAAAATATTCATTAATCCCTGAAAGAATACAAACCATAAAAGCGCCTGATCCTATTTGTCTACCGGGAATGGTTTATGTTTTGGCATTGACCGTGGTTCTTCCCTGATCTTCTCCATTAATACATCCACTGCTTTCATCAGCTGGGTATCTGTTCCTTTTGACAGTTCAAGTGAGTTCTGTTCAATAACAATATCCGGTTCGACGCCTTCATTTTCAACAACCCAGTTGCCATTCTCATCGTATATCCTGTAATCGGGAGCTGTAAGAGAGCTGCCATCCAGCAATTCTATAAACATGGAAACGCCGACAAGTCCTCCCCATGTACGGGTTCCGATAACTGGCCCCATCTTGTTCCATTTGAACTCATAAGGCAATTCATCGCCTCCGGAACCTGCATAACGGTTTGTCAGACATGCCATATGGGCATTCACTGCAAGGAAAGGGATGGCCTGATCAACAGAATAACGACGTGTCCAGTATCCGTGAGGCTTCTTGAGCAGCCGCTGGAAGAAGATCTCCGGATCGAGGCCCCCGCCATTGAACCTGCCGTCGATAATCAATCCCTTCTTTTTGGTCTGGGAATAGAAATATTTTGGGAAATCTATTGCTGATCCTTCATATGTGTCAGGCATGTATATGTATCCAATCTGGCCATTGGAGGCTTTATCCACTGCAATTCGGTTATATTCGAGCCAGTCCATGTACCTGACCTGTGTCTCGCTTCTCAAGGGATTGACAATAACTTCTCTCGCTCCGGCTTCCAGGGGCTTGCTATTCACCATCAGCTTTACCTGTTTTTGTGCCAGGTCAATAAAATAGCTGTATATACTTTTGTCTGCTGTGACTTTTTTACCATTTACCGAAATAAGGTAATCACCTTCATTTATATTCACTCCCGGTTTTGCCAGCGGTGGATAAATCTCCCTTGACCAGTCAGGAGTTTTGTAAATCTTCCTGAACCGGTAAAGATTACTTGCTTTCTCGGCTTCCCAGTCAACACCGAGCATCCCGATACTGACCATGTCTGCATTGCGTTGTCCTGCTCCGCCATAAACATATGTGTGTGAAGTATTTAACTCGCCAATTAATTCACCGATTATAAACTGTACATCCTGACGGCAGGTTGCCCTGTCAAGCATCCTGGCATATTTTTCTTTCATGGCATTCCAGTCAATCCCGTGCATGCCCGGTTCGTAATAAAAATCACGCTCCATCCGCCAGGCCTCATTAAATATAGCTTTCCACTCCTGAACCGGATCAATATTCATCTTCAGATCAGATAAGCTAAGTTCGCTCCCTTCACTCTTTTCCGAATCTGAAGGAATAATCCCAAGCTGGTTACCCTTTCTGTAAATGACATTTGAGCCATCGGCAGAAATCTTAAACCCGTTGATATTTTCAATCACCTTTTTTTCTTTCCTGTCTGTAAAAGAATAGCCTAACAGCGCCCTTGGACCCAGCTCCCTGTAATCCATTCTGTTATAATCGCCATCCTCGCTGTTCAGGTAAAACAATGCCGTTTTATTCACAGCCAGATCCCTGTAATTTCCGGCAGGAAGGGGTAAAGCCTCGATGCGTCCTTCAAGTCCTTCAAAATCAATACGGAAAGGTGATGCCGGCTTATCAGTTTTATTTTGACCGCTTTCAGTATCATTTTTGAAAGAAAGAATTGATTCACCATCTTTTTTAAGGGTCAAAGCATATATTCCCGCCACATCTTTATAAACCATTTCCCACTCCATATCGCAGAAAGCAGGATTGAATCTCCTGTTTGACACAAAAAGCAGGTACTCTCCGTCTTTTGTAAATACCGGATTAAAATCGTAGTAAAGGCCATCGCTTACAGGATAAACTTTCTTTCTCTCCAGCGAATAGATATAAATCTGGTAAACAAGATCCTCGTTCATTTTTGAGTATGCCAGGTATTTGCTGTCGGGCGACCAGTTAAAATCATAGATTCCTTTTTTGGTGAGGGATTCATCTACATTTTCATATTTTGCCTGATCAACTTCAGTAATCTGCCGGCTTGTTACATCCAGAATATAGCAGCGGAGGGTCTGGTCGGCAAAAGCTATTTTTTTATCATCGGGCGACCAGCGGAGTGTATGCCGGTAACCATCCTTATGGCTGGTCATTTTTACAGCTTCTCCGGTTCCGTCGGCATTCTGAATATAAATTTCATATTCGCCGCTATTATCCGAAAGCCATGCAATTTTCTTTCCGTCGTTCGACCACACGGCATCTTTCTCACGCGCGCCGCAATTATTACTGATATTTTTTGTGATCCCGCTGGTTTTCGGAACAGAAAAGAGTTCGCCCCTGGCAACGACAAGCGCCCGCACACCTGAAGGTGAGAGATCAAAACCCTGAATGTTCTCTGTAACGTTCTTAATATAAGGCCTTGTTTCAGGAGCGTCGGGATTCATTTCTATCTTGATTTCACTGGTTTTATTTGAAATAAGGTCAAGTATCCATATACTTCCTCCCTTCTCAAATACTATTTTATCTTTCCGCGCTGAGGTCCGGAGAATATCATAGTCTTTAAAGCTTGTCAGCTGGCTGGTTTCCCTACTTTTTGAATTGTATGCATAAATATTAAGGTACCTGTCGCGATCCGAAACGAAATATATATTATCGTCAATCCACAGGGGCATACGGTCGGTTCCCTTGAAACTCGTTATGTTTTCCTCCGTGTTATTCTCGAAATTATAGATATAGATCTCCTGGGCAAGTCCTCCGGTGTATCTTTTCCATGTACGGTTCTCAGTACCCACCTTATTATAAGCGATCATTTTGCCATCAGGCGAAAAACTGCCTCGCGAAGCATCATAAAGGATCAGCTCCTCAAGTCCTGTACCATCGGGTGAAATCAGAAAGAGCTTTGTGTAACGGGTGGTACTGTTCCTTCCGGAGTTAAACAAAATTTTGTTCTTAACAGGATGCCATCCCACAACCTCGTCAACACCAGGATGATATGTCACACGGGTGATATCTCCTCCCTTGCTGTTCATTACATAAACATCCGTATTCCCGTCATATTCCCCTGTAAAAGCAATCAGGCTGCCATCGGGCGAAAATTTCGGGTAACGCTCCTGGCCATCGTGAATCGTAAGACGGACTGCATCACCACCATTCAGAGGTGCTGACCAGATATCCTCCCCGGATGTAAATACAACAGAGTTGTCAGAGATATCGGGGAACCTCATCAATTGCTGAGATTCGAGATTGAGGCTGCCTGTCAGTAAGATCAGGATTCCAACGCTTAGTTTAAATATAATTTTCATTTTTATAAATTTGATTATCAGATATTTAAAAACAAATCCAAGTTGTGCCAATTTACAAATATTTTATTTGAATGAGATTGATAATAAATGAAATGTTTATTGATTTGTGTTCCTTGTTTCCTAACTTTATTGCGATAAATGCTGATCTTTCAGATATTTTCTGGTTGGAACCCCAGATCCCATTATGATGAAAAACAAATCAACATTAACCCGAAGAGATTTCCTTGCCAGGCTGCAGGCAGCAGGAATTTCTCTTCCCTTTGCCGGAAAATCAGACCTGCTAAGCTCCGGTCTCATACCAAAACCGCAGATTTATCAGAATGATTTCTTCTCAGTATTATTTAATACACGATCAGGACGTCTCGATATAATCAGGAGGAATGGGGAACGTCTTTTGTCAGGATCTCTTGTACGTGCACTTACAGGACAGGGATTCATCTCCACCGGCCAGGCTTCCTTCAGGCACTCTGTGAAAACATCCAGAATAATTGACCAGCTGGGTGAATGCATGCAATTGACAATTAATTCGTCGGACCCTGACAGGAAAATCGATTTAAATCTCAGGATATTCCTTTATAAAAATATTAATGCTGTTTTTTTTGAGGCTGAATGCCTGAACCGTTCCTCCAAACCAATTATTTTGCTGAACATTGAACCGATCTGTGCAAATAACGAAACGGGAGGAGCCCTCTGGTGGCCTCAGACTTCAAGGCTGCTCACAAACGGTCCGATGTATTATGATCCTGGAGCTGTATTTGATTTCAGCGCTCAGGATAATAACTTAAGACAAAGCTGGTGGAACATTGGTTTGTTCAGCGGCTATAACCGTGAAGGACTTGTCGTTGGTGCTGTCGAAAACCTGACTGCCCAGGGAAAAGTATCAGCAAGACGCGAATCAGGAGAAAATATAGGTCTGACTGCTCAGTCGGTACTCTCTGATGGTTTTGTACTTGGAGCCGGTAAAAAGGTCCGTTCCAACAGATTCGTAATGCTGATCGGAAAAGATATCTATTCAGCACTTGAGGAATATGCTTCTGTAATGGGAAGAATTAATACTGCCAGGACAACCTCCATTGTAAACGGATGGTGCAACTGGTTCTTTACTTACGAGCATATAACTGAGGATGAAGTCATAAGAAATGCTGAATTTGCTTCCCGCGTTTTAAAACCTTACGGCCTGGAATATATCCAGCTTGATGAAGGCTATCAGAGGTGGCATGGCGAATGGGAAGGCAATGACAGATTCCCTCATGGAATGAAATGGCTGGCCGAAAAAATTCATTCTATGGGATTAAAGCCGGGTTTATGGATAGCCCCTTTTGTGATCTCTGAACCAACTGATCTTTTCAGGAACCACAAAGACTGGCTTATAAAGCACCCTGACGGAAGCTTAAAAAGAGTAGGTCCCTGGCCCGGCGAGGATACTGACTGGGCACGAAATGAAAATCCGAAACGGTACGGACTTGATATTACCCATCCAGGAGCAGCAGAATGGATGTCCAACCTGTTTGATAAGGTCTCCAATCAATGGGGTTACGAAATGATCAAGATTGACTTCGTCGACTGGTCATTATTATCGGCTCATCATTATTATGATCCCTCTGTGAGCCGTGCAATGGCTTACCGCAGAGGTTTTGAGATCATGAGAAAAGCAATAGGCAATGATTGCCACTTGCAGGATTGCGGACCCGGACCAATTACTGTCGGACTAATTGACAGCATGAGGATCGAGCTTGATCAGAACTATGGTTACAGGGATGAAGTGTGGAAACAATATTTCAATTCCACTGGCAGCGCTCCGGCAGCAGCCAAACGTTATTATTTCCATAAACGCACCTGGATCAACGATGCCGATCATCTTTGCATAAGCCTGCTGTCGGACAATCAGGCCCGGGCTGCAGCAACTCTCCTGACACTTACGGGAGGTAATATTATATCAGGTGACAGGCTGCAGGATCTGGATAAGATAAAGATTGAAATATTGAAAAAGACGCTTCCTTCATGGGGTGAGGCAGCCAGACCTGTTGACCTGTTCGATACCGATTTTCACAGGATCTTCTCCCTTAAGGTTAAAAAACCATTTGGTGAATGGACCATTACCGGCCTCTTCAACAGCAATAATTCAGAAATTCAGGAGTATGTCCTGCCTCTTGAACGTTTATGGCTCGACAATACTAAAACATATATGGTCTACGACTTCTGGGACAACCGTTATAAAGGAGAAATCACAAAAGAACTGAAGGTGACTGTACCCCCCGATTCAGTAATGCTTTTGTCAATCCATGAGAAATCCGGTATTCCAAAGATTATTTCAACTGACCGTCATATACTCCAGGGCGCTGTTGAATTAGAAGATGTTATGTGGGATCATGGTAAACAGATTTTAAGCGGTATATCTCCTTGGGATTCCGGAGAGTGCATATAATGTATATATTTATACACCTGATCCCCACCCGTGGAAACAGGGAGGAACATCCCTTTATCATGATTTCCCTGATTATACAATTAAAATGACCGATAGAAATATTTTGAGAATGCATGTAAGATTTAAAAATACGACCAGAGTTTCATGGAGCATCAATTTCCCGGAATATTTCAAAGGAGATTGATATCTTTAATAATTGTATATTTAACAAGCACCAACCAACCAGCAACCAGCAACCAGTAACAATTAACAAAAATTTTAAAAACCAGAACCATGAAATACAGAACATTCGGAAGAACAAACTGGAAAGTAAGTGAAATCGGTTACGGCATGTGGGGCATGGCCGGATGGACCGGATCGGATGATGAGGAGTCAATGCAGTCACTCCAGCTCTCAGTTGATATGGGATGTAATTTTTTCGACACAGCCTGGGGCTACGGTGCAGGTAAAAGCGAACATTTGCTTGGTGAACTTATCAGAGCCAATAAGGATAAAAAACTTTATACCGCCACCAAGATGCCTCCAAAAAATTTCAAATGGCCCAGCAGGCGGGAATATACGCTCGATGATTGTTTCCCTCCCGACCATATTGAGGAATACGTTGAAAAAAGCCTTAAAAATGCCGGACTCGATTATTTCGACCTGATGCAGTTCCATACCTGGGAAGACAGCTGGCTCGAAGATGAAAGGGGGATTAATAAAATGCTCGACCTGAAAAAACAGGGATTGTTCCATGCCATCGGTATCAGCATGAACCGATGGGAACCATGGAACGGGGTTAAAGCTGTGAAGAGCGGACTTATTGATTCCGTGCAGGTTATATATAACATTTTCGATCAGAATCCAAAAGATGAACTTTTCCCTGCCTGCAGGGAAATGAATGTTGGAGTGATTGCAAGGGTCCCGTTTGATGAAGGCTCCCTTACAGGCACTCTGACAAAAGAGAGCAAATGGCCCGAAGGTGACTGGCGTAACACATATTTTGTAACTGAAAACCTGATCCCCAGTGTGGAACGTGCAGATGCTCTTAAGCCACTGGTT
Organism: uncultured Bacteroidales bacterium; assembly: GCA_963702415.1. Lineage (GTDB taxonomy): Bacteria > Bacteroidota > Bacteroidia > Bacteroidales > VadinHA17 > LD21. The sequence continues at coordinate 98,411 of CAVPCP010000021.1, forward strand.
CCTGAAGGAATGACAATGTCTGAAATGGCTCTGAGGTTTATTCTTGGGGAGCCGGCAGTAAGCACCATTATCCCCGGTATGAGGAAGCCGTCGCATGCAAAATCAAACCTGGCGGCAAGTGATGCAGGACCTTTGGGTGCCGGCCTGATGAAGGAACTTGAAAAACACCACTGGGACAGGGAACCGACGAAATGGTCACAGTAATACCAGAAATGAACCTGAAGTAATCTTATCCATTAAGATATTCCCCTCAAAAAGAATTAACTGACCTTAGTATTTTTTAAATCGTATCTTTAGTCGATATAACAATTGATTTATACTGTCACTAAAGAAAGGGGAATAGTATGGCCAGACTTTCTTCGTACCAGGATTCAGTTCTTGGTATTGACATCGGCTCAGTTTCACTTTCGATTGTGCAATTGGCTGATGATGGTATAATTTTAAGACAATTCTATCAGTTTCACAAAGGTAATATTAGCTGCTGCCTTTTCAGAGGCCGAGAAAACATTTGATCTCAAAGGGATAAAAGCAATTGCCTGTACTTCCTCCTCCATCCGCCTTAACAGAAAACTGGTTCTGAATTACAATAGCCAGGTGGCAATTATTGCAGCCTCGAAGCATTATTGTCCGAAAGCAGCTTCGGTTTTGCATATCGGGGCCGAAAAATTCATGCTGATCAGATTCGACGAAAACGGTAATTATCAATCCACAAAAATAAATAGTTCCTGTGCTGCAGGTACAGGGAGCTTTCTTGATCAGCAGACTGACAGATTAAACCTTTCAGGTATTGAAGAGCTTTGCGAAAGGGCACTCAGGAACACTGAAGAGATACCCCACATAGCATCACGATGCGCGGTATTTTCAAATACCGATATTATTCATGCCCAGCAAAGAGGCTATTCAGTTAATGCTATATGCAACAGCCTTTGCAAAGGGCTCGCAGAAAACATAATCAACACTGTCTTTAACAGGGAACTTCCCCTTTTACCTGTTTTAATTACCGGAGGTGTTTCAAAAAATTCAGTTGTAAGAAGATATTTGGAGAAACGCCTTAAAACAAGACTATTAACCCATAAACATGCTCATCTTTTTGGAGCAATAGGTGCCGGCCTTCTGCTGCTCAGGGAAAGAAGAAGATTTGCCTGTCCTGAATATTAAATCCTTCAATGATATTTTGATTCATGATAACAGCGAAAAGCAGTATTTCCATGAACCACTTTCTTTGAAATTAAGTAAATACCCCGATTTTTCAACTGAGGGATCTTATCGGTTCACATCTGTTGTTGCTTTACATCCTTCAGAAATTGAGGTTGATATCTATTCTGAATCGGCACACGATGCTGTCAGAAATGCATATTTAGGCATTGATATCGGCTCAACAAGTACAAAAGCCATCTTGATTGATGATGCTAAAAAACCAATCGCAGGTTTTTATACATATACGGTTGGCAAACCTTTATCTGCGGTAAAATCGATCTTTGAGGCTATTGAAGACTATTTCATAAAAACGGGAAGCGGGATCAGAATAGCAGGTGTCGGCACAACCGGTTCTGGGCGAAAGTTCATAGGTGAAATTATAAATGCAGATTTATTTATTGATGAAATAACCTCTCATGCCAGGGCAGCATGGGAACTTAATCCCCAGACTGATACCATTATTGAGATAGGAGGACAGGATGCCAAGTTTACCCTTATGAATAATGGCAGCGTAACATTCTCGCAGATGAACAGTGTATGCGCTGCCGGAACAGGGAGTTTCCTTCATGAGCAGGCCAGGAAACTGGGTTGTTCATTATCTGATTATGCACAGAATGCTGAAAATGTAAGTGCTCCCCTGGCCAGCGACCGCTGTACTGTTTTCATGGAGCGCGATATAAGCCAGCTTTTTAATAACGGATACAATGTAAATGAGATTCTTGCTACAGCACTGCATTCGGTTACCGAAAACTATCTGAAAAAGGTTGGTGTTGAGGCATCAATAGGACAAAATATTTGTTTCCAGGGTGCCACAGCAAAAAACAGGTCGCTTGTAGCAGCCTTTGAACAAAGGTTAAAAAAACCAATCTACGTCTCAAAATACTGCCACCTTACCGGAGCACTTGGTACTGCGATATTGCTTCAGGAACAGCATATAAAAAAAACAGCCTTCAGGGGAATCGGAATTTACCGGGAAGAGATTACCATAGAAACCGAGACCTGCAACCTTTGTACAAATAATTGTTGTATAAGCTTGGCTAATGTTTCAGGAGAAAAGGTTGCTTATGGATTTATGTGCGGACGTGACTATGCGACAAATCATTATATATCCTCAAACAGATCAGGTTTCGATCTTCTGGAAAACAGGAAGAAAATATTTTCACTTAAGACATGTACTGATTATACAGGGAAAAATAACTGTTGGCATTCCTGCAACACTTCATTTATTCGAAGAACTTTCGCTTTGGAAAAGGTTTTTTAATAATTTATCAATCCGCACAATTACCAGTGAAAACTATCGGGATCCTCTTAAAACAGGTAAAAGCCTTGCAGGAGCTGAGTTTTGTGCTCCTATAAATTCCATTTTTGGCCATGTTGTTTATCTTTCTGATAAAGTGGATTATATATTTTTGCCTGTACTTCTTCAGTCACGGGAAAAGTCAGAAGAAGCTGAAGGACAATATTGTTACTATACCCAATTCAGCGCTTCACTGGTTTACACACTGAAGATCAACGATATTCCTGATAAATGTCTGTCACCCTTTTTAAGCTTTCCGAAAGGTAAATATCATGTTGCACAGAAGCTTTATCAATGCCTGAAACCTGTTCTTAAAAGCGGGGTGAGTTATTTTACTGTACTTAATGCTTTTACTGAGGCCTTGTCGTACTATTCCAATCAGAAAAACCAGCTGGCCGGAATATTTAAGGAACAATTTCAACCAGAAAAAAATATTTCTGTGGTCCTGCTTGGAAGACCATACATTGTGCTTTCCAGGATACTAAATAAGGGGATCCCGGATATTTTCAGCAGTCTGGGTATAAGATCTTTTTACCAGGATATGATACCATCAGACGATATTGATCTTGAGGATATCAATGTTTTCCTGAAAAAGGTGCCATGGTATTTTGTTACCAAAATACTTGAAACAGCTAAAATAATAGCTGAAACAAGGAATCTTTATCCTGTATTGATCACAGCATTTAAGTGCGCCCCCGATTCCTTTATTATTGAGTATTTCAAGAAAATATTCGACAGTTGTAAAAAACCATATCTTATTCTGCAGATCGATGAGCATGATTCGAATTTAGGGTTATGAGACCAGGATTGAAGCTGCTGTCCGTTCATTTAAAAATCATTCTTTAATTTATGGTGAAAACCATGGAACCGGTACCCAGACAGATCTTTCCTCAGATAACAAAAGAGATTACAGGAAAAACTTTATTGTTCCCGATGTGGGACCCTGTGGTTTCCCCTTTGCTTGTTGCTAATATGAGAAGAATCGGTATTGATGCCCGCCTGATGAAATCGAGCGAACTCATCATTAAGAAAAGCATGGCGCACAATACCGGACAATGCCTGCCGATAAATATAATAGCCCAGGAATTCATAGAATATGTAAAGGAGCACGATTTGAAACCTGAAAACAGTATGATATGGGCAATTGACGCAAAATTATCATGCAATATCAGGCTTTATCCCGAGTATATAAAAAGCATTCTTGAGAATTACGGGCATGGCATGGAAAAAGCTCATGTTTACAGTGGTTTGCTGACACATCTTGAAATATCGTTAAGCGCCTGCTATTATGCATTTTTCGCTTACTTCCTTGGTGGATTGATCCGGATGACAGGCTGCAGGATAAGGCCATACGAACTGAACAAAGGAGAAACTGATAAAGTAATAATGCATACGGTTGGAATTCTGGAAGATGCATTTCTTGGGAAAAAGTCACTGGAGAAAGCTGTCATGGAAGTTGTGAATCTTTTTGACAGGATTCCGAGACTGGAAGGCAACAGGCCTAAAGTTGCACTTTTTGGCGATTTCTATGTCTGCGATAACGATGTTATGAACCAGAAATTAAACCATGCCATCGAGGATGCAGGGGGTGAAATTATAACAGTCCCCTATACGGATTTTATAAGGATGTCTCTCGATAATATTATCCGCCGGAGAATTGAGAGGGGGGAATACCTTACAGCAGCTCAGCAAAAACTTGTAAGTACTGGTCTTAAACTGCTGGAAGATAAGTTTTACAGGTATTTCGAAAAATACCTCGGCCCGCAGAAGGTTGTCAATCCCAAAAAGCTTGAGAAGCATCTTGAGAGATTCAATATAAACCAATATAATTCAGGGGAATCCTATGATAACATCCTGAAGATATTTTATATTATTGAGAACTATCCTGATATATCGCTTTTTGTGCAGACAAATCCTTCCTTCTGCTGTCCCTCACTTGTTACCGAGGCAATGACTAACGAAATAAGACGATTGACGGGTGTTCCTGTTGTAACTCTGACTTATGATGGGACAAATGATTACAAGAACGATATAATAATTCCTTATCTGCAGAGTAAAAAGGTCATAACCTGATCACTGAGTTTTTGCCTGCCTGTCAACCGGAGAAATTTTACCGGAATGAATTTCAAAAAGTCTTTTATGGGTTTCGCGTGCTGCATCAATAAGCTCTTTATAGGGGCGGTCAGTAATATCAACCATCCCTATGTTATAGTTCTCGCCATCCCCCCTGCCTGTAGAGGGCTGGTCCCACCACTGGAACCAGTGGGTCCCTATAAGTGAAGGATGCGCAACTGCATTCTCAACGTAATAACGATAGGCTACTCCCCTCTCTTCCTGACTGATGGTTTGCCGCAGACCCGGAGACAATCCTCTCCCCGCCGTCCCGAAATGAAATTCACCAATGATTATCGGCAGAGCCAGTCAGTTCATCAATCTTATTTAGCCTGTCATTATAAGCACTATAGCCATATATATTTAAGCTGAAGACATCAAATCCAACTGTGGCGGATGCTTTAACCAGATCGTCAGGAGGATCTCCGCCGAAACGCAATCCAAGATTCAAATGGTTCGGATCATATTTTTTAATAGCTTTATTTACAATAGTAATGAACCGCGTATATGTTTCATAAATAAAAGCTTTCCGGCGTTCAGGAGTATCTCCGCCGGCAAGGTATTTCTGAAGAGCAGCTTTCATTGGAGTATCATCTCCTTCAAGGATAACATTTATAAGTTCCTTCTCCCTTCCCGGCCATGGCGGCTCATTGCCAACGAAATAACCAAGCAGAAAAGGATCATCTTTAAGAGGTTCACATTGCCGTTTAGCAGCTTCATCCATCCTGGAAGTATAATCCGGGGCATAGACATCGGGCATACCCATTGTTTTTGCCTCGAACCCCCAGCCTGAAAGTGTCGCAACATATGGTATTCCCTTTGTGCGTCCAAGAGTGGCATCTGACCAGTTGGCTACTGTGTTCAGGCCCCAGTCGTTCATTCTCCTGGCAGTGAAATCCATCCATTTCTCATAAAAATCAGTCCCGAACCTGCGGTAAAGATTCCATGTAAAAAAGGAGGCTTTACCAAATCTTCTGTCGGGCTGAGCAATATCTTCCGGAACAAATGCACTGTAAATATATTCCCGGTTTTCGATACGGGCGAACGATCCTCCCGCTCCTATCCCTGTGCTGCCTGTTGAGATGAAATAATGACCCTCCGGATCGATGAACCACCATTTTTCATCAATTTTTTCCACCCGGAAAAATCCTGTTGCTTTGGCTTTAGCGTCGAGATACCCTCCGTACTTTGAAACATTGAACCTTCCGGTCTGCAAAGCCTGATTTTCCTCATCCCAGGCAGCTCTGAGATCTTCTATCGTTTTAGCTTTGCCCGGCCATTCCGCTGGTATCCACTGTCCGAACTCATCAACAAGAGGCAGCGGACTCAGAATAGAATCTTCTGCAGTCATAGTCAGACGGACATTCCGGATTTCAAGTGTTGGTGAACCAACAGGTTCTTCCATCAATACTCCCAGGGAATCAACATTATTAACTGGACCAACAAAGCCTGTAAAGCCAAGTCCGAACCCGGGCATCCCTTTCTGCCCGATAGCAGCCATATCGTGACCCAAAACATTCCTTTTCTGGAAATTCATCAGTGGGATTGATGCCCGCACCCAGGCACCCTGAAAAGGAAGTATCCTCAGCCTGCGCATCCCGCTGGAATCATAAAGGTTGAGGAAAAAGCGCTGTGTTGAGGATGAATTAATCTCGAAGGTTAAGAATTCAAATGAGGACCAGTCTGACGGAAGATCAGGATTCAGTTCACTGATCGCCCATTTCTGTTCAAAGGTTTTACCTTCAAATTTTATGATTTTGGCATTATCCCTGTCAGAACAGCTATACGAAAGCAAAAGAGATGCGGTTGCAAATAAGAATAAAGGGTTTTTCATGACTCAGATCTTTTACAGGACAATCTTAAAGTGATTAAAGTTAATAAATTATAACGATAGATTCAAACACTTCCACTCCGTGAACTCCGTGCCGGCTCCGTGTAACTCTGTGGTTAATAATTTTTTATCCATCTTATTAATGTGTTCCCTAATTTTGTTTAACTTTATTACACTTAACAGTTAATATTTTTTTTGAAGACTCATTCCGTATTATACTGGCCAACATGGTGACCTGGTCGTCAGAAATAAAAGAACTTACATCTTTTTATGAATCTTTTAAAGGCAGATTTCCTGACCTGGATAAAGAATTTTTAAGGCTGATTATATCCGATGATGCAAATACAGTTCTGCTCTACAGCAGGAGGTGTCTGGAAGTTATAATCACGGATTTATGCGAAAATGAATTGGGCCGGCCAAGAAAGACGGAGCCTCTCAAAGGTATAATTGATAAATTGAATAAGGAGGAGAAGGTCCCGGCACATATTTTCACTTCAATGCAAAATCTTAACAGTGTCGCCACTTTCGGGGCGCACCCGATCGAATTCAATCCAATCCAGGTTCGGTCCGCATTGATTGATCTGACAAACGTCCTGACATGGTATCTTGAAAATATAAACATCAGGCCTGATATTCCGACGCGAAAAAAGGATACTGAAGTCATTCCTTCTCTGGCCGACCCAAAAATCCTTCAAAACATGGAAGGCACTACCATCAGGGAGGCAAAAAAAAGAAAAAAAGTAAGAAGAATTATCTGGATCGGCTCAATTTTTTTAAACATTGTTTTTATTCTGATTCTTATAATTTCTTTAAAATCTGTCCCTTATACCGACAAAGACTGGATACTGATCACTGATTTCGAAAACATGACCGGAGACGATGTTTTCGATCAGTCGCTTAACACTGCTCTGGAGGTAAGTGTTCAGCAATCATCTTTTGTAAATGTTTTCCCCCGGTCAAAGATAAATGAGACACTTAAAAGAATGGGGAAAGAAAACACCGAGTCCATAAATGAAGATATCGGGATTGAAATTGCTGAACGTGAAGGTATTTCATTGATCCTTGTTTGCAATATAGGACAGATAGGAAATGTCTATTCATTATCCGCAAAACTGGTTGAGCCGGGTACAGGGAAAATACTTAAAACAGAGAATTTTCAGGCAGATGGGAAAGATCAGGTCCTGGTCAGCCTGGATAATCTTGCAAGGAAGATAAGGAGAGACCTGGGAGAATCCCTTAAAGAAATAAACAGTACCATTGTTCCATTGCCTGAAGCAACAACATCATCTCTGGAAGCTTTGAAATACATGGTCAGGGCGCAACAGGCATGGAGCAGAGACGGTAAAACAGATGAAGCAATAGATCTCTTCAACAAAGCGATAGAGCTTGATCCCGGCTTTGCCCTGGCACATGCCTATCTGGGATCACTCTATTACTGGCTGAACAACAGGGAAAAGGGGGAGGACCATTTTATTGTAGCACTGAGCTTTCTCGACAGGCTTACGGAAAAAGAAAAGCTCTGGATTCAGGCCAGAATCGAAGGATTCCGTGGTAACTACGATGAGGCGGTAACAAAGTACAACATATACCTCAGGAACTATCCGAACGCTCCTGAAGGATGGTTTCAACTTGGACATAGCAATCTGATGCTGAAGAACTATGAAGAAGCCATCAGGGCTTTTGAAAAATCGCTTGAATACTACAACTATAAGGAGGCAGGTGCATATATAAATCTGGCCTCTTGTTACAGTGCTCTGGGGAAGTCCCCTGAAGCAGTTGAATATTATAATAAAGGATTCGATATTAATCCCAACCTTCTTACGGTGCCGAATCTGAACCATGAATTCGGATTCATGTATATTCAGAATGGAGAAATTCAGAAAGCTATGGATGTATTCAGTAAGATGTTTGATGGGAATGATGGTTACAAGGCAAGGGGATACCGGTCACAGGCACTGTTGTTTATGTATGTAGGTAAATATAATGATGCTATCGGGGTTTTACATAAATCAATCCTTATAAATAAAACGCTTGGTAATTTAACCAGCGAATTAAGGGATCATCTTTTTCTGGCGACAGCTTATAAAACCAGAAGGATGACCAGTGAGTTTGAGAGCGAATTGAAAAAAGTAAACACAATTCTTGAAAAATCTCCGATAGAACCATGGTGGTATTTTCTTTATGGAAAAATGCTTGTCAGAGATGGGAAGATCCAAAAGGCGGAAAGAATATTGAATGAAATATCTGTCAGGATTATTGAAGGGAACAGATCAGATAAGGCTGCCTATGATATCTTAAAAGGTGAAATAGAGCTCCTTAAAGGAAAATCTGCTGAAGCGCTTGAACTTATAGAAACTGCCGTCAGTTTGCGGTATGATAATTTTATTCTCGAGTCACTGGCAAATTACTATTATGTAAAAGATGAGTCCGATATGGCTGTCTCCAAATACGAAGAGATCATTGGCAACAAAAATCAACTTGGTTGGGAGGCACAGGAGTACTGGATCATGTCACATTACATTTTGGGTAAAATTTATGAAGAAAAAGGGCAACCGAGACCAGGCCATAAAATATTACCGAGAATTCCTGAACATCTGGAAGGATGCAGATCCTGATCTGCCTGAACTTATGAATGCAAAAGCAAGACTGACAAATCTGGAAACACAAATATTTTAACTGACGATATTTTCAACTTTTTATGACTATCTGGTCAAACGAGATGAAAGAAGTTTAAATTCTTCTTGAGACATTTAAAAGTAAAGTTCCTGAACTGGAAAAGGAATTGGAGCACCTCCTGTGTTCACAGGAAATTTGAATATTTCATCCTAATATTAATGGAACCTCCCTGAGGTTCCATTATTACTGCCTAATAAACACCCTCAGGATTAATATATCGCGGAGCGATTCCATTAATATTAGGAACAATGACCCTCGTATTTCCCCTGAACCGCGGAGCGGTTCCACTATTTTTTTAACTTCCCATCTCTTGACTTTGATCTGCAGAAAACATAAATTTACATTTACAAATACTAAAAAAATGTCAATCTGGACTATTGAACTAAAAGAACTGGGGAAAATTCAGGAATCCTTCAAAGGTCAATTACCCGGTCTGGAGAAAGAGCTGGAACAACTGATCCGTTTTGATGATCCGAATGTCCTCATGCTTTATTCCAGGAGATGCCTGGAAGTTATTGTTACTGATTTATGCGAATGTGAACTAAAAAGACCTCGCAAAACAGAACCTCTGAAAGGGATCATTGATAAGCTCAACAAGGAAGAAAAAGTTCCTTCACACATTATTACTTCCATGCACAGCCTGAACAGTCTTTCGACCTATGGAGCACATCCAAAGGATTTTGATCCCGAACAGGTTAAACCTGTTCTTAACAATCTTTCGATTGTTGTCAAATGGTATCTGAAATTCAAAGGGGTTATTATTCCAGAAAAAACTATTGAAGCAGATGAAAAAGTTGAACATGTTGATGCTGGGAAACAAACAATCGATGTCACCAAACTTGAAAAATCAATTGCAATCTTACCTTTCAAGAATGACAGTAAGGATGAAGAAAATACATACTTCGTAAACGGCCTAATGGAGGAAGTGCTTAATAATCTTCAGAGAATAAAAGATTTGAGAGTAATTTCCCGTACCTCAGTCGAGCAATACCGGAACCAGACTAAACCAATTCCGGAAATCGCAAAAGAGCTTGGGGTAAACTACATTGTGGAAGGCAGCGCCCAGAAATACGGCAATTCGTTTCGGCTAAGAACCCAGTTAATAATGGCAGCTAAAGAGAACCACCTCTGGGGAGAATCCTACCAGCAGAAAATAACTGAGGTTGAAGATATTTTCGATATACAGAGTCAAATAGCAGAAGCAATTGCAAAGGAGTTAAAAGCTGTCATAACACCTGAGGAAAAGCAACTGATTAAGAAGGTACCAACCAGTGAGCTTGAAGCATATGATGCGTATCTGAAAGGACAGTTCTACTGGAGAAAACTCACTCCGAATGACTTTGATATAGCGATGAAATACTTCGAGCTGGCTAGAGAGAAAGATCCGTATTATGCTCTCGCTTATGCAGGCATCTCTGATGTCTGGATTGGCCGTCAGCAGATGGGTGCTGTATCACCTGACGAAGCTGGTCCGAAAGCTGTGGAGGCTGCCATGAAAGCCCTGGAACTCGATAGCAATCGTGCAGAAGTTCATTACAGCATGGCAATAATGAATACCTGGGGAATGTGGAACTGGGAAGCAGGTGAATTGTCATTCAAGAAAGCGATACTGCTTAACCCTAACCATGCCGAAGCTCATGCATATTATTCTCATTTGCTCAACTCTCTTGGCCGACCTGAAGAGGCTATGGAGCATATTAAAATTGCATTACGCCTTGATCCAATCAATCCATTGATCATCAGTCTATATTCCATGGACTTATATTTAATCCGCCAATTTGATGATGTTGTTAAAACTGCCAGGGAAGCGCTAGCCATGGATCCCACCAATAATGTCGCCCTGAGTGCACACATATTTGGGCTTCATCATCTGGGAGAGTTTGATAAGGCAATTGATGCCTGGAAATCATACCTTTCTGCTATATATGGTGCAATTACCCATGTTTTTGACAAAATGAAAGCTGAAGTAAGCTATAAAAGGCTCCTGGAACTTGAAGCTGAAACATTGTCAAAACAGTCTGGGAGTACTTTTGTACTGCCTCTTGATATTGCATGTCTTTATTCGGCAGCAGGGAACAAAGAACTGGCTCTGGACTGGATGGAAAAGGGATTTGAGATTCGGGATCCCAACCTGGCATATCTCAGATTACCTCTCTTTGACGCTCTTCGGGATGAGCCTCGTTTCCAGGAGATTGCCAGAAAGATGAATCTGCCATTTAAGTGAGGCGACAGGTAGAAGGCATCTGGCATCAGCTTTTGCCCTGATATTTTTACTATCATTTGAAAAGCAGAGGAGCAAACTCATTCAGGTGCCTTCTCCATGTGTGCCATTCATGGAATGTTCCCTGGGAAATATAGCTGGCGGATTTAATCCCCAGCCCATCAAGCTTTTTCTTTGTTTCATCAACCATTTTGACAAACTGGGCTTCACCCGATCCTGCTCCAAACCACATAAGTTTTACTTTTTTGTTAAAGGCATCCCCATCGGCAAAAGCTCCCTTGAAAGCTGTTTCAGGATTATCCATTATGCCTCCCATGATTGCGCCGCTGAAAAATCCATAATACGAGAACAGCTCCAGGTGATTAAGGCCAATCAGCATTGTCTGCATCCCTCCCATCGAAAGACCTGCCATTGCACGGTTTTCTCTGTTTGGTAAGGTTCTGTAAAATGAATCAATGTCCGGGATTATTTCTTTAACATATACCTGTTCCAGTGTTTCAGCCATCTTTGTCATATCCCTTACCGAGAATCCGGGAGCAGCTGCGGGAGCATCTTTTGCAGTAGCATAACCGTTGTCCATTACCACTATCATCGGTACTGCCTTTTTTTCAGCCAGAAGATTGTCGAGGATGAAGCTCATATGCCCCTGAAGCGACCAGCCTCTTTCATTTTCACCTGCACCGTGAAGCAGGTACAGAACAGGGTAGCGCTTATCAGGATTCTTTTCATAATCCGCAGGTGTATACACAAATGACCGTCTCCACCTGCCTGTAATATCAGAGTAATACCAGTGTTCCCTCACCTCACCATGCGGAACATTTTTTGCCGTGAAAAAATCTTCTCCTGCCACAGGTACCTCTATCCCTCCGGTTGGTCGGCCGTAACCATGATATGTGTTGCTTCCGGGATCGTTTACCTGCACTCCGTCAACAATAAACCAATAGTAATGAAATCCGGGTCCTGCAGCAGGGATAATTACATTCCAGTTTCCGGCAGTATCTTTAACAAGATCCAGTGGTTTTGGGCAGAAACCGTCGCCCCCCTGAACCTGGACTTTCATGGCCCCTGGCGCTTTAAACCTTAAATAGACACCGTTATCTGAGGAGATCTTCGGAAATTCAGCACTCTGAATATTTGATGAGGCAGGCTTAAAATCAAAGTCTTTTTGCGCAGCGGTAATCTGGGATAAGACAAAAAGAATTGTCAAACTTGCAGAAAATGGTTTAAACAGGCTTTTCATGATTTATTCTGATTAAAATTATTTTATGACCCCCAGGTTAATAAGGAATGGTGTAATTTAGCAAAAAAATGCAGGCTTTTATAAGTTCTGTCTAAATTTCCATAATAGATAAGGACAGGCTTATGCTTATAATAACAAACCATAAATGAAACGAATTACAGTCTTCTGCGGTTCCAGCACGGGAAAAGACGGGACATTTGAAAAACAGGCCTTTAAACTTGGGGAAACTCTGGCTATCCGTAAAATAGGACTGGTATATGGAGGGACAAATGTTGGTTTAATGAACGCTGTTGCAAACGGATCTTTAAGCAAAGGGGGAGAAGTAACAGGGGTCCTCCCGGTTTTTATCAAAACCAGGGGAATTGCTCATAAGAATTTGACAGAGTTGATTTTAGTCGATACCATGCACGAAAGGAAAACTAAAATGCACGACTTGTCGGATGGTGTTATAGCTTTACCCGGAGGCTTCGGCACTATGGAGGAATTCTTTGAGATGTTAACATGGGGTCAGCTCGGACTTCACAGGAAACCGGCAGGTATCTTTAATATAAATGGATTTTATGACCCGTTAAAAGATCTGACGCAAAAAATGGTTAAAGAAGGTTTTCTTAAGGAGGAAAACCGTAAAATGCTGCTTATAAGCGATGATATTGAGAACCTTCTTGACCAGATGGAAAATTATAGCGCACCTGATATTAATAAATGGATCATCAAAGAGAACAATATAGCATAGTATCAAGTAAACAGTATTCTGGCGCGGACCTTGAGTTGGCAATTGGCAATATACAGTTGGCAATTGTGTACTGCTATTTGCAGACTGAATACTTTTTATTTTGTAAAGAAATAAGCAAACATGTTATTAGTATTGCATAACATTATAAAAAATTAATGAAATATGGTAACACAACCAGATGCAAAAAAGTGTGCTGTGGTCTTCGGGTCAACAGGCCTTGTCGGCAAAGTGCTTTTAAAGGAACTATTGGAAAGCAATGATTTTGAAAGAATAACTGCGGTGACAAGGAAAAAGCTGTCAATTTCTGATCCGAAACTTGAGCAGGTTCAGATCGATGATTTTTCCAGACTAATGTTGCTTAAAGAAAAACTTAATGCCGGTCTCTTTTTTTGCTGCATTGGGACAACGATAAAAGTTGCCGGATCAAAAGAGGCTTTTGCTAAAGTAGATCTCGATATCCCAAAGAAAATAGCTCAATTGGCTGAAGCCCTTTCAGCTCCTGCACTTGTAGTAATCTCATCAATTGGGGCCGATGCAACTTCCTCCAATTTTTACCTGCGGACCAAAGGAGAAATGGAGAAGTCGGTAAGAGAAATTTATTCCGGGAAGTTGAAAATAGTCAGGCCCTCGCTCCTGATGGGAAATCGTGATGAGTTTCGTTTTGGTGAAAAAGTTTCCACTGGATTCATGAAGACTTTCGGCTGGCTTTTTGTCGGACCGTTAAAGAAATACAGAGGGATTTATGCCCGGGATGTGGCTCGTGCAATGATAAAAATTTCTCATTTTAAATCAGGAAAGACGGTTTATGAATCAAATGAATTGCTAGATTTAAAATAAGATTGTAGGAAAATTTTGGCTTAAAAATTTCTACCCGGATTTTATTAATTACCTTAACTGTCAATGCTATGCTTGAACCCATCCCACTCCCATCGGAATTAATGACATATATTGGTTCAGAATCGCAGGATTTTGCTGTGAAGGCAAAGCGTGCAAACCCTCCCAAAACATCAATTTTTTTTATTCTTTTTGGTGCTGTCTGGCTGGCGTTCACAAGTATTTTTGTATTTGCTTTCCTTGGTCCGCTCTTTAAGGGAAATGAAGTTGAATTCCTCGTAAACGATGTACCAACAGTTGCCGGCCCTGGAAATTGGCGCCCCATTGTCTTCCCAGCAATAATTATCGGTGTATTTGTACTGGTTGGACTGCTTATGTTTGGATCAGGTATATACCTTTTATTCAAAAAGGGTGGATATTTTGTCGGAACCTCAGCCAGGCTGATCAGTTACAATAAAGGAACATTCAGATCTATTGACTGGGAGCAGTTCTCAGGTGATATCGAGGTAAAAGGAGATGAGCTCAAAGGGAATATAAGCCTGGGATTAAGAACAGGTAAAATGGTAAGCAGTAAAAACGGCCCCGACAGGTATGTCCCTGATACATTTTACATTTCCGCGATACCCGGAGCTTTGGAAATAGAACGGATATGCAGAAAAAGGATTAAAGAAAATGATCCTACTCCTCCGTCAGCAGGTTTCAAAAATTAACTAAATTACATGCCTAAATTATATTAATATGAAAAGAATAATCCTGTTTATCACAATCATCTTTTGTGTTCCCAACTGTACGACACTCTTTGGCCAGAACAAGGATAAGGCGGTTTTCAGGGAAGGTAAACCTGGCTTTTATCAGAATTCCATAATGAAGGATGACAGGGAGGTAAAAGTGAAAGCTGAACCGGTAACGGTAAACAGGAGCTTTGTTGTTGATCTGACAAACGCTTCCCTGCCAAATAAATTTGACCTTTACAAAAACCGGCAGTGGCATAATGCTCCTGTTTCTCAGGGCAATACCAGCACATGCTGGTGCTTCAGCACTACCTCTTTTTTAGAATCGGAAGCATACAGAATCAATAAGATACAGGTCCGATTATCGGAAATGTACACTGTTTACTGGGAATATGTTGAGAAAGTGAAACGCTATATCGATCAGAGGGGCAATTCAGCATTTGCAGAAGGATCCGAAGGAAATGCCGTGACACGTATGTGGAAGAAGTATGGAATTGTTCCGCTGGAGTTCTATACTGGTCTGCAGGAAGGACGGAAATTTCATAACCACGAAGCAATGTTCAATGAGATGAACACCTATCTTACATCATTGAAAGCTAATTCACATTGGGACGATGAGGCAGCAATAGCAACCGTTAAATCAATTATGAATCACTATATGGGAGTTCCTCCTTCAGAAATTACGGTAAACGGGAAGAAGCTTACTCCTTTGCAGTATCTTAATGAAGTCCTGAAAATTAATCCTGACGATTATGTTGATATTCTTTCATACACTCAGGAGCCCTTTTTTAAACAGGTTGAGTACAAGGTTCCTGATAACTGGTGGCACAGCAATGTATATTACAATGTTCCCCTGAGTGATTATATGTCAGCGCTTAAAACCGCTGTCAGAAAAGGATATACCGTAAGTATCGGAGGCGATGTTTCTGAACCTGGCATCGACCGTGTAACCCAATGCGCTGTAATTCCGGATTTTGATATCCCCTCAGCCTATATTAATGATGATGCCCGACAGTTCAGGTTTTCGAACCAGACCACAACTGACGATCACGGAATGCACCTTGTTGGATATCTGGAAAAAGACGGCAAGGACTGGTACCTGATAAAGGACTCAGGTGCCGGCTCAAAAAACAATGATCCGGATGCAAAAGAGTTTGGTTATTATTTCTTTTCGGAAGATTATTTGAAGCTGAAAATAATGGATTTCATGGTACATAAGGATGCTGTGAAGGAGCTGATTGAGAAAATCAGGTAATCTTATTCCTTATAGGAAACTTCCATACTGGCAACTTTCTTTTTGTAGTCGATTTCCCGGATCTTATATCTTATGATTTCTTTCCCGGTCAATGCTGATAATTCCTTTAAAATTCTCTGTTTTTTGGCTGTCTTAAGCAATTCCAGATCTTCATAGACTATGTTGTGTGTAATTGTGTTGTTTCTGAGCGTGAATTCTTCGAGGATAATTGCTCCTAAAACTATCAATGAATTGAAGATAATTACTCCGAGGACCGGGAATCCTACCAGCTTTAAAGAATTGATCACTGAAATCCCGATTGTTGTAAAGATATAGGACATATCCTTCAGGCTGAAATTCCGTGTTCTGAATCTGAGTATTGCAAAAACCGCAAACAAGCCGACGGCCATTCCAAATTCAATGAAAACCGATTTCAGCATCGAGGTGATGAAGAAGACTGTAATGCCCATCATGAAAAAGGTGAACAGGAACTTCTCCTTTTGTGAATATCTGAAGTAAATACCTCTGATGAGAATTATCAAAAATACCAGGTTTATACAAAACCTTAACAGAATACCGAAAAAATCCGGGTTATTCAAATTAAAAAAATTGTCAGGCATTGGGAAAGGTTTAAAGGTTTAAGGGTTTAAAGGTTTAAAGGTTTAAAGGTTTTATGGTTTAAAGGGCTAAAGGGTTAATGGGTTAATGGGTTTAAAGGTTAAACGGTTAAGCTGAGTA
The DNA here is from genome assembly GCA_963702415.1 of uncultured Bacteroidales bacterium. GTDB lineage: Bacteria > Bacteroidota > Bacteroidia > Bacteroidales > VadinHA17 > LD21. The sequence goes on from CAVPCP010000021.1 coordinate 115,255, forward strand.
GAAAATTTCTTCAAATCTACTTTAATTATTTTGTCCGGAGTATTTAAATAACCTATTTTATTAGGGAAACGATAATAAAAATTTAGTCTTGCAGTGTCGGGTTTATTTAAGTCTGAATGAGTTTCTTCTTCTTAACAAACGTGCTGGATTTATTTCTAAAAAGTCTCAGAAGCTGCCAGGTAAAAACCAAATGATTTCTGGCCAAATCCGAAATCGACGGCAAGATTTGTACGTGAACGTTTATCGACCATAATCCTTAATCCGGCCCCGTAACCTGCTTTTATTGATTCAAAGAGCTTAAGATCAAGCGCCGGATTGTCAGTCGTAGTTCCATTCAGGAATAAAACCCCGCTCAGCACTCCGCCGCATGTGAACGGGAACCTGTATTCTGCTTCACCGTATACCAGGTTAGGTCCACGGAATCGTCCCTGGGTGTAACCGCGGGCACTCCGTCCCCTCTGGTCATAGGCTGTTGCAGGCAGAACAAGGTAGGGAAATTTACCTGCACCCGAAAAATTACCCATGGCCCAGAATGCAACCTGATGACTTGGATTTGTCCTCGACAGGGGATGATAGCTCCTCCATTCCAGCTGAAAATAGTTTACATTTTTTTCATTCCCTAAAAACCTGTATCCCCCACGCCAGCTGCCCATAGCATAAATACCTTTATACGGTCTGATCATATTGTCGCGGGAGTCGTAGACCAGATTGGCATTTATTGCCGATGAAAAGTATTTATCGACAGGGAAACCGTAATAATTGCTGTAGGCATAGTGACTTGTCAGAAAAGTGTCGCCGGGTTCAAGCCTGAGCTTTTCATCCACGATCTTCGAATATCCGTCATAGGCATAACCCAGACCTGCATAAAATCCAGGTTTTATTTTAAAAGCGACTGACTGGTGAATTCTTAAGAAATTGAACTTCATTGGCTGACTCAATGAGTCATCAGTGGTCTCGGTTCCCGCCAGATTATACTGATAAGCAAGTAATCCGCCTTCAGGAGAGGTTGTTCCCAAACCATAAGTAGTCTGGGAATAGACCAGATATCGCCAGTCTCCGGTCAGAAAGATCTTGTTATTTCTGGTATAAATATTGTTCCTCATCATAAAAATCAACTGCGATTTTGATGTAACCTGGGCGGTGGCAATAATTATGGAATATAGGGTGCTTCCGGGCATTTTTACGGCATATTGTCCGCTGACACCAAAAATAAATCCTGTAGCCGGATTGGAACCGACAACCGGAACAAGCAGTAAAGAACCACCTGATTCCGGCTTATTTTTTGGAGGTTTATGGCGCAGATCCCGTATAACATCAGGCAAATCCCGCTGGACACATAATGTATCTGCTACGACAACCAGGGAATCCTGCCCGAAAACGAGAACCGGAATTGCAAAAGCCAAAACAAGTATTGAAATAAATCTTCCGGTATTTTTCATAGGTGTACCTGGTATACAGTTTATCATGAGAGTGATTTTTTCAGCATGTGAAAGTAATACAAATATCTGAAATACAATTCACCGGGATATAACAAAAAGGCCTGATCATCAGTCTTTTTCAGAATGGATACCCTATCGCAAAGTTAAATACCTTCTCGTTCCAGGATCTGGATATACTGTTAAGCCAGTTTGAACCATTATCAGTATATGGAGTCCGGAGCGGAAGACCAACATCAAGTCGCAGAATAAAGAAATTAAAATCAAATCTCAAACCTATCCCTGTTCCAATAGCCAGCTGATCAGTGAAAGTACTGAAATTGAATTCAGCCTCCGGCCTCGTTTCATCGGGGTTTAAAAGCCACACATTACCAGCATCAAGAAATAATGCACCATGGAGCACTTTTGACATTTTGAATCTGAATTCAAGATTGCCTTCAAGTTTTATATCCCCGGTCTGATCGACAATATCAGAACTGTCCGGTATCTGAGTGTTTCCCGGGCCAAGAGACCTGGCTATGAAAGCCCTGATGCTGTTTGATCCGCCGCTGTAAAACTGCTCTACATAAGGCATTACAACCGAATTTGTGTAAGGAAATCCAACACCTGAATAGAGACGGAAGGCAAGGCTTTTATTACGGAAATTTCTGTAATAACGAACGTCAGCAGAAAATTTCACGAACTGGGAATAAACATTTCCATATACAGTGTAAGGCCTTTCCCCCTCTTCAGAGGATATCCTTTTTAACAAGCCCAGAGCGTTTCCTGCGGTACTTATTCCAGCCTGGAGATAAAAGCCATTCGGATCTTTTGTGGCGCTGTTGTCATAGGTGAAATCGTACTTCATCCCAACAATGAACTGCTCCTCGAAGCTTTTCTTTATATAAGGATTAGCGGTTAGAATTGAATCAAATTCAGTTGTGGTTTCCAATAAGTTTATTGAATTTATAAAAACGGGATAGAAAGAGTGAGTGATCCTGTTCGGTTTTTTCCATTGGTAACCAAATCCCAGGTTAATTGAACTCATTCTGTAATATTGAATTTTATTCAGAAATTCAAATCCCAGAGTGACAGATGTCTGCGGAAGATTGAAACGCATTGGATTAATAAACCACGATGGGGCAATAAATTTCGGAAAGATCAGCGATGAAGATAATCCCGCGTTATACGATATTGTTCCAAGTGAGCTGGTTGATTTATTTGTCCATTGCCATTCAAAGCCTCCGTTCAGTTTAAGCTGCAGCCGGTTTGCCCCCCCGCCGACATTTCCGTGGGCAAGTGTGGCCACAAACCCCGGACCTGAGAAACCTGTGGATTTAGATACAATATTAGCCTCCAGATCAAGGCTGATATCCTTCGCCGGTGTAAGTTCAATCAGCATATCCAGTTTATCGGCAAGACTATCATTGTCAGGCACATAGCGAACATTAATAAATTTGAAGATGCCATAGCTGTTCAGATGGGTTGTGGTTTTGCGATGCCTTGAAGAAGAATATGGATCCCCCTTCCTGTAATATATACACCTGGAGATAACTTCCGGTTTAAATCTCATATCCTCCGACACTATTTTTATTCCGTCGTAAAGGATCGTGTCGATCTTTTGATAAAGATCAGTTGAATCGACCTCCCCGGTTATCCTCACGGTGATATCATCAATATAAAATTTCCGTCCGGCATTTGGTGAAGCTTCAATGTTTTTGCCAATTCTCAGATCAATTTTGTGTTGTATGAGGGTTGTATCAGCTGTGTATTTTACATTTGCCTGACTAAAGTAGAAATAACCATCTTCAACGACCAGGTCTGTAATTTTTGTCGTTTGCGATTTGACCTTATCGAGGCTGAAGATATCCCCGGGTTCCAGAATATTATTATTTTCAAAACTGTTAATCAGAGTGTCGACTGCATCTGCAGGAGGCTCAAAGGATATTTCATTATAGCGGAAAGGCTTACCGGGTTTAATAAAGTAAGTTATCCCGGCTTTGCGGTGATTACGGAAACTGGTATCTGTCACTGACCATACGCTTGCATTGAAATAGCCGTTCCCAAAAAGCTCAGACTCCAGTTTTCTGCAACGCACCTCAGGATTAACCGTTGAGACGAGTACCGGCTCCTTTGCAAGGGTTCTGTAAAACCATCCGGGTTTATTATCCTCAGAGGGTTTATGGTAGTTGTATATCCACAAACCGACTGGCAGCAGGAGACGCTTTCCTCCAATGGAATTATTGGGTTTGTAAAAAGTAACAGATTCAGTAATCAGCTTGATCTTCCGGTCATTGATCTTCCCGGAGTCACTGACAAATACTTCATTTTTTCCGGTGTACAGTAACTGATCATCAGCAAGGAATCTGGTATTCGAACATGCTCCGGTGATCATGCCCAAACCAGCTAAAAGTAAAAAGTATATTTGAATCTTTATGTGCATTTAATCTCCCGATCTTCTCATTTATTCTTTGTCTTCTTTTTCCGCCGCCAGATATCACTGAGTTTATCGTAATTCCTTCGGTAAATAAAACCCACGCCCGATTTGGTCACCTCTCCTTCCAGCAGGTCCTCATAATTCTGCTGCCTGTAAACCTTCAGGAATTTTGACTTGTTTGTATCAATGGCATACTCAAAAATAAAGTTCTCGATAACATTATTGCTCTGCTGGCTTGCCGGGCTGGCATCATTCATGTGACCCGATAAAAGCACGGAACCGCGATCTTTAAACATATCCTTTTTTACCTGATAGCTTAAACTTGTATATGTCTGCTCACCACCTGATTTACTGGCTCCGGTGTATGTATCAATACCAAAGGAGACGTCTACTGCCTTGATGGCCGATTTTGTTATCTGGTTTAGTTGCGATTCCCAGAACTGACTTATCTGCTGGCTCATATAATCAGAAGAGCTTTGAACATTGGGAAGCTGAATACTGCCAAAAATCAGCAGGTTTATTGCCTGCCTCATACGTTCATCCGTTGATAAGGAATTAAATACGCTGGTTATATACTGATCTGCACTCCGGACATCAAATAAAATTTCGAGCTGCGAAAGCTTTTCGGAAATCTTCATATATACAAGAAAATCCACTTCACGGTTTTTGCCATCAACAGGATTCATGTAAGATCCCCTTACTTTGCTTGTAGTTTCAAGGTGAAGCTCAGGATCATCAACTTTCCCATCCCATCTCAGGAAACTTCCCGGAGTTATAATAAAGTCCTTCCGGGGCCAACCGGGAATTTTCAATTCGGAACTGCCCTGGTTAATCTCATATGTACCTGTCAGATCCATTTCACCGTTGGGCATAACCGAGTAGGTTAAAAAGCCTCCTCCGGTTATCCTGGCGCCTATATCAAAGCCGCGCGATATCCTGAAATTGAAAAGGCTGCTCGGATCAATCTCTATTGAGGCTTCGATATCCGGTGATCGTGACAGCTGATTAACCTGATTTTTATTTATTCCAACAGTGTCCCCTCCCTGTGTGAACCCTGTAAAGGTGATTACCTTCTGGGTCTCTGAAACATTAAGGTTCTCAGCATACTGATAATTAATAACTGTGCCCTGAGCCAGAACAATACTGCCTTCGATTGCGGGTCTCTTAACCGGTCCTGATATTTTCAGCTTTGAATTGATAAAGATCGAACCATTGAATGACTCATTATCTTTTACAGTAGTATTCATCACCTGAAGAAGATCCGAGGTAACCAGCAGATCGGCTGTTATATTGTCCCGGTCGTTCAGGCTGATGGTGCCATCGAGACTTAGCCTTTTATTAAGAGAATCGAGCACAGTAAACTGACTGAAGACGAATTGGTTGTTTTCAAGTTTTATGACATTATCAGGCATATAAAACTGAGCATTAAGCGGCACAACCCTAAGCCCGGTATTACTGAGTATAATTTCGCCATACATCACAGGCTTCTTCCCTTTTGATTGCAACGTTAAGCCTCCATCAACCTCACCATGCAATCCGCTGACATATTCACTGACGAGTGGTTCGAGAACATGAAGAGGAATTCCGGAGAATTCAGTACTGATATTTCTTTGATCAGGATTCTTTCCTGACCGGATCTTTAAAGTGAGGTTGGAGGTATCATTCATTATTGCACTGAGATCGCTTTCCACTGTGCCGAGAGTATCTGATAAATAACTTCCATTAATTTTCAGATAACCCAGCGGTACTTCATTTATTTTCATTTGCCTGATATCCATCTGAATACCAAGCTGTTTCTTGTCAATACCCTGATAATCAATTTTACCGGTCAATTCACCGTCATATCCGAAAGTATTCATCCCCGGAATAGTCAGCATGCTCAGCCAGACGTTCCGTAAATCCAACCAGATCTTATCTGACCTCCTTCCATAAATATCAATGGCCCGCTGGTCATTCTTCCAGTGCAGATCAGCTATTAAATCGTTTTTGTCAGGCTCCAGGATCAGGAACTCTCCCGGAGAAACGTTCCATTTGATCCCATTTATAATCCACTCCGGCTGAGTGGTTTTCATCTTTATCTGTCTTCCGTTTTTATAAGCAGTGCCAGCCAATCCAAATAACAACCGGTCATTTCTGTCATTTGCATTAAGAGAGAACAGGGCTGTATCATTTGTAGCCGAGATGTCGACAGCAAGACCGGCCAGAGAGATATTACCAGATCTCAGACTGTCAGCCCTGACCATGAGATTGGTTTTATCAGGATAATTTTCAAGATTCATTGTGGCTCCAAATCCTTTATTCATTCCAAGATTAAATCTTTCAACAGAAATATCAGATCTGGCAATACCTGAAGTATCTTTATTAAAATGAATTGCCACTTTATTATAACTAAAAATAGAGTCGTTAACCATCAACCCTATAATTGGATGCCAGGTCGATTCGACGGAAACAGAAGTCTCAGGCAGGACTGAAATATAGGGAACCTTTTTCCCGGCCGCAGAATCCATCAGTGAGGTCATCCTGAAACCACCTTCTGCAAAAACTCTTTTAAGATCGGCAAGGGAACCGGCGGAATAAAAATCCGCCTTCAGAAAATCTGATTCAATCCCTCCTTTTACCTGAGTATCAGAAGATTGAAATGAGAGAAAAAAAAGTTCAATGCCCTCAGTAGTGCCGGCTTTACTGACTTCCAGGTTTCTCAGAAGAAGTGAACCATTCACATTGGGAGATGATTGAATAATGTTCCCTTCCAGGGCTCCGCTGAGAGACATATCCCTTAATAGATTAAGCTTTCCGGCATCAAGACCAAACAGTCCTGAGACCTGTGCCATGTTAACTGAGTCATTCCTTGAAAACATGCCTGATAGGTCAAATCGGAACAACGGGTCCGGTGATTTAATCATAAATTTAAAAATACCATGCACCCCATTCACCTCAGCATTGATATCATGATAATCATATCCCCTGAATCCTGCTGAATCAATGGTAAGTGAAGCGTTGATGTTCATGCCGTCAGGGATAAATCCTGTTCCTTCAAGATCGAGCGAGCCATTTACTTTATCCATATCGCTGATACCGGAAAGCTTTCCGAGTTCAAGTCCGGAAAATAACATTCTGAGATCATAGCTTTTTTCCCGGAGCCCCATTGATCCTTCCAGATCGATATCACCTGATCCGCTCCGAAGCTTAATGATGAAATCAGGCGATACCAGGCTGCTGTTAATGCTTCCCTGGATTGTCAGAGGTTCAAAATCAGGCAGTTTCGGTTGATAACCTGTCATCGGTAACAGTTCATTTAAACTGGATGAGGTGATAGTTCCCAGGCTGAAACCGACCGAACAATCTGATGATTCCGGTTTTGTCAGATTTGCCACCTGACCCGACACGAGCAGTGTTATTCCTGAGGAAGTTTTCAGGCTTAAATTCCCTATTTTTAGCAGATCCGCGGTACCTTCTGCAACACTATTTATTCCCAGCCGGAAATTCTTATTCGCTTGCAAAAAAGAGTGTTCTTTCATATCCGGTAAAAAAGAGAGAATGTCTTCAGCAGAGATCTCCGTATCATCAATCTCCAAAGTAAAAGGAACAGATCTCCATGATTTGATAAGGGTTGCCAGTTCACTTCCCGACTCAACCTTCATATTTATCTTACTGTAAGAAGTTCTGAGATTTGCCTCCAGTCGACTTTTTTTCGTTGAATCGGATCTGAAAAGTATTTCGCCCTTATCAATTCTGAAGCCATTTTCCAGGTCAAACGAAAGCCGGTTCATATTAAATCCTGATTCGAGGTCGTTAAGTATTACATCTTTCAGAGAGGTGCTGAATGAGGCAACCTGAAGAAAAGAACCCTCAGAATTGATGCGGGCAGTTGTACCATAATCGTATGTGTGAAACGATCCATTGCTGATCTTAAGATTATCACCGGTTATATTCCAGAATCCGGGGAAATTAATCACTGTTGAATCTTTTGTTACAGATTCTGGTTTATTTTCTACAGGTGATGAATACAAAAGAACTCCAGGCTCCATGAGAACCACGCTGGCAACTGAGATCCGATGGCTTCCAGGATCAAAGAGCGCCTTTGAAATGTCACCAAGTCCGAGTGAAAACTCATATCTCTGATTTGCATCCGGTTGTTCAAGGGAGAACATTATGTCGCGGAGCTCTGTCCGGGAAATTCTGAACTTCCAGGCCGTGGCCGGCTTTTTTTCGGAGTCCCCTGCACCCGAGAATTTCCTTATTGAAACTCCTCCAAAAGCCTTTTCCAGTTTAAATGATGCTATATATATCTGCTGACGGATCAATGAGAACTCATCGAACCGTACAGAAAGCTTTCCGATTGATTGACTTATCCGGATTCCGTTAAAAGCATTCTGGTAAGAGAACCTGGTGTTTTTCAGATTTACAGTCCGGACTGATACATCCCATTTCTTCCCGGATTTCGTGACTGTATCTTTTTCCCGTGTATTACTTAATTGTGAAAACATGGAAACAATGTCGGGAGATCCTGTAAGTGAGTCTGAAGATATTTTTACCAGGGCATCACTAAGTGTTATGCTTTTAACTTTTAATTTTTTAAAAATCAGCGGAATGATCCTTATGGAACTCCTTATCTGCCCGGCAAATACAACAGTATCTCCCGAATTTTTAATTATTTGAACCTGTGATAAGCCGATTTTTCCATTAACAAGGAGAGCTATCCTGTCAACCTGAACCGGGAGATTTCTTTCATGAAAGAATCCATTTGCTTTTTGCGTAATTACCCTTTGACTGACTGGGAGGTTTACCCCTGCCAGGATCAAGACAAACAGAATTGCCAGAAAAATGAAAAAATATTTAACTACTTTGACTATACGGTTTAACAGCATGAAGGTGACTTGCTTTTCTCAAAATTAGTACATATTTCATTCATGTGAACCAATTCATTACAATCACATTGCAGAGGTTTAAATATTTCGGGTTCTGCTTGTGGTTTTTACAAAAATAGACTAATATTGCACAGTATTAATAAAAATTAAAACAATGAGAAAACTAACATTACTATTTATCGCAATTTTTGCGTTTTCATTCGTAAATGCCCAGTCAACCAAGGAAGAAGTTGATCTGATGCAGGCTGCTTTTGGCATGGAAAAGAAGGCTATGATGGCCGAATTCGTAAAAGTTGACGCTTCACAGGCTGATGCTTTCTGGAAACTTTATGATGAATATGAAACAGCCCGTAAAACTTACGGCCAGCAAAGAATTAAATTGTTCGATACATATCTTGCAAACTACAATAAGCTTACCAATGAAACGGCCGATAGCTGGACAAAGGAAGTTATAACCCTTCAGAAAAATACCGACAAGCTGCTCCTTACCTATTACAATAAGATAAAAAAGGCAACCAATGCTGTGGTCGCTTTGCAGTTTTACCAGGTGGAAGGATATATTCTTTCAGGGATCCGTCTGTCAATATTAGAGGAACTACCTCTTCCTGAATTAAAGCAATAAGCAAATAATTATACTTTAAACAGGGTGTCTCAAAAGGAACACCCTGTTTTTTTATTTAAACTCAACTTCTGTACCCTATTCTGGAGTCTTATTTAATTGGGCAACACTCTTTCCGGATTTCCCAAAGAACGTGGTCTGCCATCCGACGGAGATTGAAGTGAAATCAGCCCCGCTGCGGATAATTGCACCTGTACTGTATGCAAATTTAACGGAATGCCGCTTCCCGACCGGCAGTACCATTGTAGCTCCGATTCGTGAGTTGGATTGTCTGTCATCCATTTCAACTCCGTCAACCGATGACTGGCCCCCTGTGTAAAAGGTCAAATCGAGGGCCACCCACATAAGGGGTTGAATATTATAACTTATGTGCCCCTGAAAGGAACCCATCGGATCCTGGGTGCGAACTGAACTTCCGGGATAGAACGAGTCATTTTTTGTGAATAGCCATAAACCTGAATAAAAGTCGAGGAGCCATCTCTTCCCTAATGGCTGCGAAAGCGCCAGTTCCGTTTTGAAGGCCCATCGCGATGTGCCCAGATTAATCAGCTTTTCAGGCATATATTGACCTGTTGGTGTTACCAGGCTGAGACTTGCACCCAATATTGTCTTTCGCGGCGCTTTTACGATTTCTCCGACTGTAGCAGCCGGAGCCCCCGCTAATAACCAGGAGAACCGGAAGCGCATGTCGCTGAAACCTGACCGTGTCGTACTTTGCTGAACACCTGATATAGTTGCCGACGCATCTCCCCAGGCATAGGGCAGGAAAGCAGATACCTGGGCTGTCTTGCCCATCAGGCTGAATGAGTGAACAACTCCAAGTGACGGTGATCCTATTTTGGCTTCCAGATCTTCCAAAGGAAGTGTTGCATCCGTTACAATCCCTCCCTGCGAATAACCAAATCCTGCAACAACTACAGTCACATTGACTGGGATCCTCGCGTAAGCCCTGGGATCAAGGTCCTGAGCCATTAATTTTTCAGATATGCACAACAGAGAAATCACTATCAGGTATGCGTACAGGTATTTCATTCGTACTCTGCCTCAATTTTTCCGGATTTAATTGCCTTTTTAAATGATGCCTGATCCTTCTCGTTCTGATCAGCATAAGCGAGCGAAAATTCAGCAATGGCCTGATCGAATGTATCACTGCTCCCCATATAACCACTTAGCATTGCCGAATCGCCTGAGCGAGCATGCGAAAGGGCCAATGACTGCCCGCACCAGTCCGCATAGCTTAACATCTCTGATTTTCCGAATGTTTCAACTTTTATGGAGATCTTTATGTCACGAAGCTGACGGAAGAAAAAATGTCTTCCCTCTTTTCCTACAGTCCAGCCAAGGAAGGGATCGCTGAAAGGCTGGAGGAGCCGGTATCCGTAAACAATACGTTGTCCGTTGTTAGGGTATATGCTTTTCCCTGCATAAGCTTCAAGCACTGATCTCCGTGCCTCTTTTGCCTGAATGAAAAGCGGATCGCCATCACCTGTCATAAGCAGCGCGACCCAGCAGGCAGTGCCAACACTACCCACCCCGACAACCTTTAACACCACATCTTTTAGTTCGTAACGGTTAAGAAGGTGACTGAAGCTAGGAGGCAGGCTTGTCTTGTAGAGATCAAACGCATCTTTTACTTCCTGCACAACCTCTCCCGGCGAATGGGTTTCCCAGTGAAAGATGGAAGGCAACTGATCTTTAATAAAAGTGGAATTTCCTGATCCCTTTACAATTTGCGGAAATATCTCCTCAGCTATACTCCGGGCACGTTCTTTTTCGAGACGTTTCATTCCACGGCGTTTAAGTTCAGGATCTTTCAATTTTGAAATCAGCTGATCAGGTCCCAGTGAATAATGCCAGAGTTCCATGGTTCTCATCTCGCTGAAAATCATCATGTTTTCGCGATATGACCTGACACATTCAAGTACAGCATTCCTTGCTATATCGTCGCTGAGGTTGTTATTCCTGCTGGCAACCACGAAGCTGGCCGCCAACCGTTTGACATCCCATTCCCACGGTGCGGGAAGTGTTTCATCGAGATCATTAATAGAAAAAATCACATTCCTTTCCGGGGTTGCAAATCCGCCAAAGTTACACAGATGTGCATCACCGCAGGCCTGTACGTTCATTCCTGTAACAGGTGTGCCTGAAAGATCTGAAGCCATGTTAAGAGCCGCTCCGCGGTAGAATGTAAACGGAGACATTCCCATCCGTCCATGACGAATCGGTATTAATTTAGGAATTCGCCCTTTGTCGCTTTCAATTATCAGATCGACAGGATCGGGTCGATTGGCAGGGGGTTTCCATTTAGCATTCGATGAACGGGGACATTTTTTCCTGATTTGCTTACCCATTTCATAACGTTCACTGCGGGGCGCATAATAGAATGAAAATTTGTCGTTTACAGATTCTGGTATTGCTGATTTGTTAACGGGCGAAATCTCAGTTTTCCCCATAATTAACTATAAATTAATGACTTTATTCAATCTCAGTTTACCCTCTGCGAGTAATCCTGATTTTTTGCATCGATTTTCATCTTTTGAGCCGGCATATCCAACAGGGTAACTGAGCCATGATTAACACCCGAGCTGAATTTTTCATATTTTATTTCGCCATTGACAGGATCTTTTCCAAGCAAACTTGAGAATTTTTTATTCAGATAAAGATTGGTGGCTGCCTCAACCTGAATGGTCAGTTTATCACCTTTGACATTTACGTCTGAGGCTGTAGCTTCAATAATCCCGTCCTTTTCAGTAACAGTTGCTTTTCCGAAAAAATCGAGCAACTCACCTTTGGTCATATAGGTATAAGCCAGGGCCAGATCGAGTGCCTGCTCAACATAATCCATCTTATCTTCGGCTTTGTTTTCCTGAATTTGTCCTCGGATACCACCCTTTTTCTTTACAGTGCTTTCAGCATCAACCACATTTGTCTGCAGTTTTCCCGTTTCATCAAAACTGAACTCGGTTATTGTTGTAAGTTTAACAGTACCTTCGATCGAAACATCAGATTTGCGTTTCCATATAAATGCCTTGAGTTTTTCTGTATTGGCCTCATCAGCTTTGTTGATAGCCAATGCAAGCTGATCCTTATCGATCTGTGCTGAGCACAGCATAGTCTGAAAGAAACAAACAATAAAAAGTATTTTTTTCATGATTTATTATTTTAATTACGGGTCCGTTTTATTCCGGAGGTTTCCCTAAAATTTAAAGCCTATACCGCCACCTGCCGTATTCATCCAGCCATCCTTATACCAGCTGTTTGAAGCCCATGCTATTTCATATTCAGCATTAATGAAAATATTGCTTTTAAGGAAAAGCATAACACCTCCTCCGCCTCCGCCATAAAAACCAAAATCATTATCGCTCAAACTTACTACACCTTCTCTTTTAAGCCCTGCAAACTGCATACCGAGGGCCCCTTTGACAAATACTTTTAATTTTTCATTTCCAAACATTACTTTTGGCGCATAATAAAGAGGGAATGAATTGATTGTATATTTCTGTACGCCTCCCCCAATTTCTTCTTCTGCCTTAAGTCCTATATAGCCAAAGGAAAGGCCATGTGCAAACTTACCTTCCATTGGGTTGAATTCAAAAAGACCGTTAATTCTGTATCCGGTGCCCTTAATATCAGTGTCCTCGATATTCGCAAACGAGTAACCTCCACCAAGTGTAATAATATTCTGCTGTGAGAAAACCTGGATTGAAGCCAATACAAGTAATGTGATTAAAATGTTTCTTTTCATGATTGAAATATTTAAGGTTAATAGATAGTATTTTTTTCATTCTTCTGCCTGAAGATGTTCAGTCTGAAGGCAGCCCTTAAAAAAAAGTTCATTCTGTAATTTCCTGAGGCGGGTTTATTGTATAATTAAGTTGCCGGAGCACATCGGCTTCATTATAAAAAGTCCTGCTCATTGCAATTTTCCCATTCTGTATTAAATAAACAATATTAATCCATGCATAAACCGGTCCTCTTCCATCTTTGTACTTAATTGTAAGAAAGGCCCAGTTTAAAACCCAGTCTCCTTTAGCCCTTCCTTCTTTAACTGTCACAGCCAATTCCGTATGATGAGTGTATTCTATTGATTCATACAGGTTCCCGGTATTGAATTTCCAGCTCGAAACTGCTTCTTCCTTATTAGTGGAATCGCTTACTGACGGGCCATATCCCATATAATTATCTGCAAGCAGGGAATCCATCAGTTCAACATTCATGGTTTCCACAGCCTGCATATATTTTTGTGCAATTGCCAGGTTTGATTCTTCTTTTTTGTCTTCTGAGGAAGTGCAGGCAAAAAGGCTAAGACTAAATAATGCTAAAACGATCAGTTGTTTCATGATTCTTTTTGATTTTAAATCGTTAATATTAATGTTTTCACAATTCCCTTGCATTAATTTTTGCATTAAAAGGTTATTTGATTGTATATCCTTTCCCTTCTATGCAGACAGAAAATGCTTTTGCGAAACTATCCTTCATTGCCTGTTCAGAGGCGGCTGCACTTGCCTGAGCCTGCTGGTTCTGCTGAGCCTGTGCCTGCTTTCCCTGACGTCTCCCGGCCAGGGCACCAGCTGTAGCTCCAATTGCGGCACCCGTACCGGCATCACCTGCAATAGCTCCTATGGCAGCACCTGCGGCAGCACCTTTTGCTGCACCTTTAACAGCTCCGCCAGTAGGACCTGACTGAACAGGAACCGGTTCAGCCTTAGGCAGGTTTAGCGGATCTATGCCCGACTGTTCAACAGCCCATAAATAACATTCGAACTCATCCTCCTTCTGCTGTTGCTTGCTTTGATTCTTTGAAGGATAGACATAAAGCTTCATCTGCTGGGAGATCTGATTATAGGTCATTTTTGACGTATCGGGCAATACCTGGGTTGTCGGTACCGGCTGTTGTGCGTAGACTGTATGACCTAACCCCAGAAAGATAACCAGAACAATGATCCGGTTAACTGTCTTAAATATGTTATCTGCTTTCATTTTTTATAATTTAAAATTATTGGTATGAATTATGATTTTCCTGAAATTATCTTCTTATTCATGACCGCTGTTCAACCTTCTCATGCCTTCTATCAGCTTGTGCCATCCGTAAATGAATGTTATGCGGAAGCCGTCCATTTTAAGGTCTTCATCATCTTTGTCATTTACAGTCGATGAGTACGAAATATTCAGCTGCATGTTGTCATTTATCTGGTAACCGAGGGTGCCTCCCATTCCGAGGTTATTAAGAGCATCGCCTTCAACACCGTCGATAGTTGCCTTACCGCCTGAATAGGAAATGACATCAATAGATCCCCATATCCTCTCCATAAAATCGCGTGTGATATGCCCTTCAAGCTGGTACATCGGTTTAGTCTCCATTGTAGTTCCGACAAAATCGTTGTTATCGCCGAAAAACCAGATGGCGGGAAGAAACTCCAATGTTGTGCGTTTCCCGGGTACCCACGGTCCGATCTGCCAGACAACTGGTGTACCGATTCGTCCGTACCAGCGGTTCTGTCCGATATTTACAGGATTTGTATTGTCGTATTCCCCTATAGGAAAAGCGAGACTGCCGACGATATCGACAGAAAATCCCGGCTTATACCTGAGCATATCAGGAATATTCATAATAGCCTTGGGTCCTATCACATTAACACTGACCTGCAGCATCGGATCGCCAAAGCCTCTTGTGGTGGCGCTGTAATCCAATCCGCCCAATAAAAGGTCGCCCGATAATCTCCCCATCGGAACCAGTAACGAGACCATTCCTGAACGCTTGCCCAGGGGCAGCATCTTTGCATAACCGGCCATACTCATGGTGGCCGAAAAATCAGAGCCGGGAATGATACTGTTCGAAGGATCGAAAGGGTTGGCATTGCCTCCCATTGAGTTTACTATTACAGGTATGGCATTCATTCCCATCAGCGTTTTCCAGTAAAACCGGGCTCCGTCACCCTGTGCCATAGTGGAATTGGAGACACAAAGCATGACGATAAATAGTGCTATCGAAAAATTACCTGCACGCATGCTGATAAACTTTATATAGTTGTTCATGATTATTTTTACTTTAATTATTCTTTATTTCTTTAGGTTCGGCCATCATGTCTTTAGGCGGAATAAATTGTCTGATATTGATAATCGGAGGATAGCCTTCCTGAACAGGAAACCTTTGAGGTAATTGATCTTCCATTGTTTCAAAAACAGTACGATCAGGTAGTATCACATTATTTTCCTTCGCATACTTGTCCCAAAGTATCAGCATTTCTTTTAGCTTTTCAGGGTTTTGGGCCGCTAAGTCATTTCGTTCGGCCGGGTCTTGAGCGATGTTAAACAATTCCCAATCCGACTTACCAACAGGTTTTATCTCCCAGCGTATTTTCCAGTCACCTTGCCTTACAGCACGGTTACCGAATACTTCCCAGGCTAGGTAATCCTTATCTGTTCGTGGAGAAGCCGCTTGTCCATTCAGTACAGGAAGCCAGGATTTACCCGCTAATTCGGGTTGCACCTTGCCCTTAAAGCTGTCGGGATAGTTTGCACCGGCTACTTCAAGCAAGGTCGGCATAATGTCCGCCACGAACATGGTGCCATGGTTGATGCTGCCCTTCGGCAGTTTGTTGATCGGACCACTTACTACCAATGCATTCCTGATTCCGCCTTCGGCCATCCAGCCTTTGTACTGACTGAAGGGAGTCATTGAAACTTGTGCCCAACCTGCACCATAGCCCACGTACGAGTTTGGTTCTCCCCAGGCATTTGGATTGTTGTTGGACCACTTGGATGCAAAATAGAGATAATCGCGAGTGCCGGGTGTGCCACCTATCATGGCGCCCAGGTCGGTGCCTTCCGCACCGTTGTCGCCAAATACTATAAAGATGGTGTTTTCATACTCTCCGATTTCTTTCAGATGGTCAATTAACCTTCCAATATGATAATCCAGGTTTTCAACTAAACCGGCATAGAGTTCCATTTTCTTCCCAATCAAGGCCCTTGTTGCAGGTGCCAGAATGGAGTAATCAGGAACGTACCACATCCTCTCGGCGAGTTGGGCATTCTCCGGAATTATGCCGAGTTCCTTTTGCTTCTTCAGTCGTTCTTGTCTGACCATGTCCCAACCTTTGTCATACTCGCCCACATGGCGGTTCCTCCAATCTTTGGGCAGGTGGTATGGATCGTGAGGCGCCTGATGAGACACATAAGCGAAGAATGGTTTGCCATCTTTTCTTCCCTCATCGATGAAACTTATCATCTTATCTGTATACGTCTCCGTGGCATAATAGTTTTTAGGAAGTTTGGTCAGGTATTTTCCATCTTCTGTAAACACTGAAGTATGATTGAGTGCTGTCATATTGGTCATGTCCCAATAGCTACCCATTCCATCAAGCAGGGTAAAATCCCTTTCAAAGCCACGGGCGGCCGGAATCTTGTCAGGTGCTTTACCCAGGTGCCACTTGCCAACCATATAGGTGTGGTATCCTGCATCTTTCAACAATTGAGGCAAGGTTACCAGGTTGGTACTCAGATGCCCTTCGTACCCTTCTTTGCCCATCTGGTTGGGGGCAGTCCACTCATCCATGGCACCCAAACCATTGATGTGCGTATCTTGCCCCGTTAATAGCATAGACCTTGTGGGAGAGCAACTGGCATGTGTGTAAAAATTGGTGAAGCGTACCCCATTTAACGCCAGCGCGTCCATGTTGGGTGTTTTGATCTCGCTGCCAAACATACCCATATCTGAATATCCCATATCATCTGCAAGGATGACGACGATATTCGGTCGCTTGACTTCAGTCTGTGCCCCTGAATATGGACTGTACGCAAATTGCAGCGCTACCATACACAGGGAGGACTTAAATAAAAGATTCTTTTTCATACCTGTTATTTTATTCATAGACAATTTTTGTTTTAAAACTTTCTTTTAGCGGAATCGTTCTTTGAAATTACTTTATTTTAATTTAATCAGTAAGATGTTTAAATTAATTCTTCAACCTCTCCCGGCTGCCACTTTTTATTGAACCACGATTCAAGAGGGTAATAAAGACGAAGGATCATATACCAATGTTCGCCGGGTTTAGTCTTTATCCAATTGCTCTCTTTTCCTTTTCCGGTTTCCGGGCCGAACCAGACATCAACCGATTTATCTTTATTGCGGACCAGGTTTCTGTCAGAGCTGAAAACAGAAGGCCATGGCTGACTGGTATGGATCATTAAGCGGCTGAGAGCATCGTATACAATTATTGACCAGAAGTCCGATGCAGGGATATTCTCCGGCAGATTTAATTTGTAATTCTTCCCACCTTCCAGCAGATGGCCTTTAGAGTCAAATGATATTGTAATCTGCATTTCTCCAGTCATGTTTTTTGAGTAAACAGGCCTCTTTAAAGTAATTCTAAGGTGTCAGGTTAAATTTTGTTATTAATCTGCTTTGACAGAAACCGATTTTTCTCCTTTTTTGCCCCGGCTCTATAGAGTGAAAGGAGAAAAATCTATCTGCTCCCTTTACGGATTCATGATAAAAACAGGTAGATTTTTCGAATCTGTCAAAGTAGAAATAAGTATGAAGGTAATATTAGGGCTTATAATAATATCAGAAAATACCTATCGGAGTGTATTTTTATTATTTTTGATGAATTAAAGATTCCAGGATAAGGAATGATTAAAGACATCGGGCAATACAATTTGTTTTTCGAGTTCAGAAACACCTATTCCTCAGTTGGATTCAAAGGTATCAATAGGCATGATCCTTTAATCATGTCACTTGAGGAGATGATGGATGAAAATAACCAGTATCTCTCTGTTTTCGACATGCTTCACATGAAGACCTTATTTGTCAGCCAGGGAAGTATAAAGTTCCTTGGTGTTAAACCGGAGGACCTGACCGCTTATCATTTTAAGGAAGCAACACATCCTGATGACCTGAAAAGGCAGGAATTGGGATTAGTTCAGATGTTTAAGATAGCCCATGAACTCTTTGTTGCAAAAAAAGGTGAGATGTTCCTCTCTTCGAATTTCAGATTGCGTATGCCAGATGGAAATTACACCAATCAGATTGTTCAATGTTATTTCTATTATAGCCAGGATCCTAATAATACGGTCTATTTGATAGATGTTAAAACTGATATAAGCTGGCATAAAAAGATCAAGCATGGTTTCCATTATTACATGGGGAATGATCCCTATTATTTCAGATATCCTGATGAGAAGCTTTTAATGAAAGGTAATATTTTCTCTGATCGCGAATTTGAGATTATCAAGCTGGTGCATCAAGGTTTTGACAGTGAACAGATCGCCGACAAGTTATTCCTGAGCAAACATACTGTTCATACTCATCGCAAAAACATCCTGGACAAGTCCGGCAAGGCTCATATCTCAGAATTGATCTATGACCTGAATGAAAGGGGATTGCTATAATTTGATTCCGATTTGAACCAGGATACTGATAACGGAAAGGGCAGGAAACCCGGGTTTGGCCTGATACTGCATCTTCATCCCCGCAAAGTGAAGCAATCAACATTGCGTTTCAGCCTCACCTTCGGGCTTGGGGGCATGGCCGCTCTTCTTGTGGTTATACAGGTGGTCACCGGCCTGCTGCTGAAGTTCCATTACGAACCGTCACCCGAAAACGCTTATAATTCAATACTGAACCTTCAGGATAGCCTGATGTTCGGCAGGATGCTGCGCAATATTCATCACTGGAGTTCAATAGTCCTGCTCTGGGTTGTGTTCCTGCACATGCTTCGCGTAGCTTTCACAGGTGCTTACCGCAAACCCCGGCATGCCTCCTGGATCTTCGGGCTGGCCTTGTTAATGTTTGTTATCTTATCCAATTTTACAGGTTATCTCCTGCCATGGGATCAGCTCTCATACTGGGCTGTAACGATAAGCACCAACCTGCTGGCATACGTGCCCCTTATCGGAAATTCAATAATGGAGGCACTCCTTGGGGGGAAGGAAGTCGGACAGGCCACACTTACCAACTTCTTTAACCTGCATACAGGTGTTATACCTTTGCTTACAGTGGCATTTATGGCATATCACTTCTGGCGTATCCGCAGGGCGGGGGGAGTGATCATTGCAGAAAAAGATAAAGATGGTCCTATGGTGGATACCAGCCCTCATCTTGTAAACAGGGAGTTTGTAGTGGCTATGGTGCTGCTTGCCTTCCTGGTACTAATAAGCAGCCTTTTTGATGCACCTCTTCGTGAGAGAGCCAATCCGTCATTCAGTCCTAATCCTGCCAAGGCCCCCTGGTATTTCATGGGTCTGCAGGAGCTTCTGATACATTTCCATCCCTTCTTTGCGATCGTGGTCTTCCCGGTGACCGTTCTGGCAGCTGCTTGCTGGCTTCCATACATTAAACTGGAGGACAGAAACCAGGGTATATGGTTTTTGTCAGATAAGGGTATAAGGTCAGCAAAAGTGGCGCTTGCATCGGGATTTATTTTTACGGTTCTTTTTATCGGGCTCAGCGAGCTCCTGCCTGATCCGGAACTGCTCCTTCCTTCTGTTCCGGGACTTTTGACCAAAGGGCTAATCCCCTTTGCAATACTTGCTGTGACACTTTATTACTTCCTTAAATTCATTCAGAGGAAGTTCTCATTGGACAGGTCGGAGATTATTCAGTCGGTCATTATTTTAATGATCGTGTCGTACACCATTCTTACCCTGACAGGGATATTTTTCAGGGGAGAGGGGATGAACCTTATGTGGCCCTGGAAGGTGTGATCCAATAAAGATATTCCGGAAGATGAAGAAGAGAATAGAAAAGAGTGGCGCTGGCAGTGAAAAGGGAAGGAGGGATTTCCTTAAAAAAGCATGGATAATACTGGGTGTTGTGGCCGCCGCTGAATTTGTATTCTTCTTCATAAGTCTCCTTAAACCCTCCAAAGAACTCAAAAAGAGTAAGCCCGGCTCAACCATCCGGGTAATTGGCAATATTGAAGATTTCCTTCCGGGCAGTGTCACACCCGACAGGATCAATAAGCTTTATATTGTCCGCGACAGTGAGGGAGGTTTCCTTGCCCTGTCACTGATCTGTCCCCATCTCGGTTGTTCGGTTCTGTGGGATGACGAGAAAAAGCAGTTTGACTGTCCGTGCCATTCATCGGCATTCGACAGCCACGGGGTTGTGCTCAGTTCTCCTGCCCCGAGGCCGCTTGATTATTTCCAGGTTATTCTTGAAGAAGGAAAGGTAAAGGTGGATGTCAGCCGGAAAGCAAAACGCAGAAAATTCGAAACCAGCCAGATGACTTATGCCATTTAATGAAGGAAGCGATAATATGAGATCCTGGAAGATCGCAGGATTTACGGCGACACTTATTTTTGTGGCGGCTTTTCCGGTATATATCGCCCGCATGGCTCTGGACAAATCAAAATCACAGGCCGAAGAAGGAGCTCAGTTTGTGGGGAGGAACGCCTGCATCGAATGTCATAAAAAAGAAAACGATCTGTGGCTCGGTTCGCATCACGACCTGGCAATGGATATTGCAAACGACACCACCGTTCTTGGCGACTTCAGCAATTATGAGTTCAGGCATAAAGGCAAGACGCACCGAATGTTCATGAAGGATGGCAGGTTTTATATTAACACAGAGGGTCCGGGAGGTAAGTTCGAAGATTTCCCTGTTACATATACCTTCGGTTACACTCCACTGCAGCAGTACCTTGTGCCTTTTGAGGGAGGGCGGCTGCAGTGTCTTCCCATAGCCTGGGATACAGAACGAGGCAAATGGTTTCACCTGGGCGATACCGTTTACGCAGGGCAGGATGCAGGGCCTGACAACTGGCTCTACTGGACCAACCAGGCTCAGAACTGGAACGGCATGTGCGCCGACTGTCATTCCACGAACCTGAAGAAGAATTACGATCCCGAAACCGGAACCTTCAACACCACATGGTCGGAGATCGATGTCAGCTGCGAGGCATGTCACGGTCCTGCATCGGAACATATCATCTGGGCGAACCTGCCTGAGGGATCGAGGCCGGCAGAGGTGAATACCGGACTCATAGTCAGAACCAGGGATCTGAATAACAAGGAACTACTGGATGTTTGTGCCCGCTGCCACTCACGCAGGTCGATAATGGGTGATTATGAAAATGACAACAGCGATTTGCTGAACTATATGATACCCCAACTGATCACTCAGCCAATCTATCATGCCGACGGGCAGATCCTCGACGAAGACTATGAGTACGGTTCATTCACCCAGAGCAAAATGTTTGAAAAACTGATCAAATGCAGTGACTGCCATGACTCACATTCTGTAAAAACCAAGGAACCTGATAACCAGCTCTGTCTCCAGTGCCATCGGCCGGATATATATGATACACCCCGTCATCATTTTCATAAGCCTGATCCCGGGACTGGCGAAGGACGTCTGATAAACCGCGGAGAGCCTGAGTATGTTGAAGGTTCAGGTGCCCAGTGTGTCAACTGCCACATGGTTGGCAGGTACTATATGGGAAACGATTACAGGCGCGATCACAGCTTCAGGATACCCAGTCCTGCCCTCACGCTGAGCATCGGCACCCCAAATGCCTGCAACGACTGCCATAAGGATAAAACGACAGCCTGGTCGCAGAGCTTTATGAAAAAGTGGTACGGTGAAAAAAATCCTCTCCATTACGGAGAGACTTTTGCAGCAGCACAGAAGGGAGACAAAAGTGTTATACCCGATCTCATACTTTACTCCGGGAATGAGCTGTTTCCGCTTATGGTCAGGGCTACAGCGGTTCATTTCCTTGGAAATTTAAATACCGGTGAAAGTAACCTCGCTGTTGAGAAGGCGCTTAGTGATCCGGCCACACTGGTAAGGCACACGGCTATTATGAGCTATAACCCGACTGATGCCCTCTCTTATGAAAGGCTGATGATGCCCCTGCTGAACGATCCTGTAAGGGCAATACGAGCCGAGGCCGGGATAAGGCTCTCGGAGGTGCCGGAGAACCAGCTGAGCGTGCCGGCAAGGAAAGCAAGGAAAGCTGCACTGGAAGAGTACAGGGATATTAACCTCTATACTTCCGACTTCCCGGGAGGGCGCTACAACCTTGGTATCATGTATGCCAATGCCGGAGAACTCGAAAAAGCTGCTCAGTCTTACAGGGAAGCGCTAAAGATTGACGGGTTATTCTATATGGCTAAGGTCAACCTTGCAATGATATATACGCAACAAAGGAAGAATGATGAAGCTGAAAAGCTGCTGCGTGAAGTGCTGGTTGAGAATCCGGAGATAGCAGATATAAATTATTCCCTTGCGCTGCTTCTGGCCGAAACGGGCAGGTATGACGAAAGCAGGAAGTTCTTGCTGAGGGCAGCAGAGATGTTACCACAACAACCCAGGATACTATATAATCTGGGATTACTGGAGAATTCACTGGGAAACAAGGCGGCAGCTGAGGAGAACCTGCTTAAAGCGCTGAGCCGGGAACCGGACAATTATGATTTTCTGTATGCTCTTACCACCTTTTATCTTGAACATAAGCAGAACAGCAAAGCACTGCCTTATGCCATGAAACTGGCTGAAAAATTCCCGCAGAATCCTGCAGGAAAACAATTGCTTGAGGCTGCTAAAAAGTAAGAGGGAGGATGGTAGGTATAGCCGTCAACTCAAGTGTAATTTTGTTTAAGGAAAGAACGGAATAAGTTTGGGGTTGTTGCAAAAGTCTTTTTAGCCGCAAAGAACGCTAAGGAATACGCAAAGCACGCAAAGGCAAATCATTTATGTTAAGTCCTTTGCGAACTCTGCGTTAAGACTTTGCGACCTACTATATAACTCTTTCGTTTTTTCCTGGTGAT
Organism: uncultured Bacteroidales bacterium; assembly: GCA_963702415.1. Classification (GTDB taxonomy): domain Bacteria; phylum Bacteroidota; class Bacteroidia; order Bacteroidales; family VadinHA17; genus LD21. The sequence continues at coordinate 138,371 of CAVPCP010000021.1, forward strand.
TTTCTACCTCTCCCCCTCTCCCAGGTCTGTCGGCCTCATCCCCCTAACCCCCTTCTCCCAGGAGAGAAGGGGGAATGGTTTAGAATACAATGACTTAGCCCCTCCCTCTTGGGGGAGGGGTTGGGGAGAGGCCATTTCTACCAGCAACTACAAAATCGCTCCTTCTGTTTTTAATAGTCATTTGTTTTGATGTTCCTATCGTATCTCAAAGGTGTATGACTTTGCGGTTAATGGATTTGGACTTTTTCAACAGCCCCACAATATTATTGCCCTGAATTTCACCATAATTCATCTGACTTTACTGATCCTATATGTAATCCATTATCAGACTCCTTTGGTTAACGGCTATTGGGTGTCTTTCGCACAAAACAAAAAGCAATTGCCTGAGGCTGCTAAAAAGTAAGAGGGAGTGAAAAATCACCCCCTCTTTTTAAGTGTATAATAAATAGAGTTTCTATCTCACTTCCACCACCAATTTGGGGATGCTTCCGTTGAATTTCGATTTGGCTTCAGCGCCAATTCTTTCAACTACCGGTGTGGCGAGATCAATACCTACATCAGCCGTTTCATCAGCCGAGAAAATGCCTGCCTGGGTGAGTTCTATCCTTCCTTCACCCACTTTATTGCCGTCAATAAAAATGGTGCCCAAACCTCCTTTGCCAGGTCCGCCTCCATCGTAGGCAAAATCAAACTTAACAGTGTGTTTGCCAGGTGTCAGTTTCTGGCCGGCAGCAACAGTAAAGCGTTGTATGCCAAGGAAATTATAGTCGTAGGCTGCAATTCCGTCTTTCACATATAGTGCCCATCCGCCAAAGCGGCCTCCCTGTGCAATAAGAATACCGTTGGCATTGGTGCCAGCGGGTATTTCAACCTCGGCTGTAAGGGTGATCGGCCTGTTTTTAATATTAATGAACACATTCTCCGACATGCCTACCATACCTTCTGCCAGCGTCAGCGATTTACGATCGCCCATAATATCAGGACGACCAACATTTGCAGCGATCATACGTTCAAATAAACGGTCATCAATGGGCAATGCATGGTTCTTCTCTGCTTCTTTCATAAAAAGATCCTGCAATTCTTTCAGTTTTTCAGGGTTCTGAGCGGAGAGATCGTTTACAAGACTGAAGTCATCAGGGGTATAAAAAAGTTCCCAGATATCTTCCGCCAAAGGCCTTCTTGCTTCACGTTCCCAGGGTGCCCTGTGGATTGTACGTGCATACCAGCCATCGTGGTAAATGGCGCGGTTACCAGCTATTTCAAAATACTGGGTCGTATGTCTTTCTTTGGCATTTGCTTCATTAAAGCTGTACACTAAACTGGTTCCGTCCATAGGGCGTTGCTCTATACCATTTACGATTTTTGGTTCGGGCAAACCGGCTGCTTCAAGTATAGTTGGAGCCACATCAATCACATGGCTAAATTGTGGGCGTAACCCACCATTGGCTTTGATGCCTTTTGGCCAGCGAATGGCCATACCCACTTTGGTTCCACCATGATCTGAGCCCACTTGCTTAGTCCACTGAAATGGGGTATCAAACATTACTGCCCAACCAGCAGCCATGTGCGGATAGGTTTCGGGTCCGCCCCACTTGTCATATTTTTTCAGCATGTCCTCAACTGTTTCCTGTACACCGTTGAAATAGGTCATCTCGCTGAACATACCATTCGCACCACCTTCAGCGCTGGTACCATTGTCACCATAAACAAAAATTATCATGGTATTGTCAGCCTGTCCGGATTCCTCGACTGCATCCACCAGGCGGCCAACTTCATAGTCGGTCATATCCAGAAAGCCTGCAAACACCTCAGCCTGACGGGCAAAAAGCTTCTTCTGATCAGCCGTTAAGCTCTCCCATGCAGGAATAGCTTCGGGTTTGGGAGCCAGTTTGGTGCTTTGGGGGACAATCCCCATTTCGATCTGACGAGCCAGGATTTGTTCGCGCATAACATCCCAGCCTCCATCGAATTTACCTTTCCATTTGCTGATGTATTGCTGTGGCACATGGTGCGGGGCATGTGTTGCGCCCGGAGCAAAGTACATGAAATAAGGCCTGTCGGGCGTCAGCGCCTTCTGATATTTCATCCATGCTACGGCCTGATTGGTCATGTCATTCATGAAATGGTAATTGGGATCCTCCGGTAACTCAACCACATGTGTTCCATCATAAACAAATGGCGCCCACTGGTTGGTCTCGCCTCCAAAGAATCCATAAAATTTATCAAAGCCCTGACGAAGAGGCCAACGGTCGAATGGCCCGGAAACACTGGTTTCCCAGGTTGCCGTTTCGTGCCACTTGCCAAAGGCTCCAGTGCTGTAACCGTTAAGACGAAGCATCTCTGCAACAGGTGTTACATTTTGTGGGATTTCTCCTGTACCGCCGGGGAATCCGGTCGCCATTTCTGTAATAAACCCCATGTTGTTCACATGGTGATTGCGGCCACTTTTGATTGCTGCGCGTGTAGGAGAACACACTGCTGTGGTATGAAAGTTATTATAATAAATACCCTCGCTGGCAACCCTGTCAAAGGTAGGCGTACTTACCGGTCCTCCAAAGGCACTGGTTCCTGCAAATCCGAGGTCGTCAAGGAGTACCAGGATTACGTTTGGGGCACCTTCTGGTGCTTTTACCTCGAAGCGTTCGGGCTGAGTTACATTACGGACATCCAGTTCAGTAAAGGTTGGACGAGGGGGTGCCTTGATCGGCAGAACCGTGCGGTCTATGCCGTCACCTGAGGCTGAAGCAGCCGGCTGGTCTGTTTTTTTCGGGGTGCACCCTGAGAATAAAAGACCTACAAGAAACAATAAAATAAATGATTTTTTTCCCATTGTTATTTAGATTTAATTGATTGGCACGCGTATCTTTTATAATTTTCCCAAAGATAGTTTATTCAGGATATTGTTAAATACTTGTTTGTAGGTATTATTGAGGTTTTGCGTCTGGAATAGCTTTGTTATTTAATGAAATGGAGTTAACCAACTTGGAAAGTATTATTAATTGCTGTATTGCGGATTGCGGATTTGAGATTGCGGAATAAAAGGACTTAATAAGCAAGCAAAATTGAGAATCAAAATAATCCGAAATCAACAATCCGAACCGAGCGAAGCGAGCTCGGCGAAGCCAAATCCGAAATGATAAAGATAGTGACAAAATAAGCTTAACTTAACACTAGATAATGCTCAACAGGATGTTGATCCCCGGATTGAGGAATCTCCATCTACTCCTGCAGGATTTTCTAAAACCTGAAACCGACAGTGATTATATAGCGGAGCATCGCGGTAGATGTCCAGGATGATCGCGTTGCATCAAAACCTTCACCAGTGATCATGATATCGGATCCGGGAAATTTCTCCAGGAGCATTTCATTTAGTTTTTCGAGCAACATCTCTTCATCCTCAGCAGTCAATGATGTGTCAAATTTAGTTTTCATATTAAAGTACCACCATCCTGGTCCCATCACAATCATGTCAAGGGATACCCTGTTCCAAAAAATAAACTGAACGCCCATCTGCGCACCAATCAGGTGAGCTGTGAGGTCGATATCGGATTTAACCTCACCGGTGAATGTTTCTGTATTGAGATTCCAGGTTATATCACGCGAGAATGTGTTGAATCCGTAATATGGCCCCAGATAGATCCCTCTGGGTGCCTTATGCCTGTTCTCATTCTTTAAATAAAACCTGTAATCCAGGGAAAGATTGATGCCATTGTCATTGAATTGTTCGTTTATGCCAAGTGAATCGGTATTAATCAGGGAGAGCTTGGGAAATGCAGTTCTTCCGAAACTTATTGAAGCTGTCTGATAATCTCTTATCACCCGCTCATATCCTATCACATTGAATTTCCACCCGAAGATCATCGGATTTGTAATATTTATCCTTATAGTGTTCTTTAATACTTTCACTGTATCAGCCTGTCCGTAGCATTGCAATAATGATAAAGCTGTTATCATTGAAACCAGGACCATTGTTCTCAGAACTGATACCATTATTTGTCTTGTTTTAGTAAGCATAAAAATAAAATATTTGATTTTTAGTCACTTTAAAAATTATACCAAAGGTATTCTTTTTTCTACTTCACCGCATTTCATATTGTTTTTAACGAATCTTAATACTATACTCCCTGCTATCCTGAACTGATAAAAAGCAACAGCCGGCATGGAATTTTCCCACTGCCGGCCTGTTGGTCTAAATCAAAATCCGTTCGGTTCCTCAGAGTTTAGGCGGATATTTCATGAATATCTGCTTAACGGCATAATTGATATTCTGTTCCCTTTTCTTTTCACTTGCATCAGGTTCAATCGTCTTGGTGCCCCTGCCCTGCCATACAAGCTGATTTTTCTTTGTATCAATCATATCTATGAACAGCGTCCCGTCAACATAAGTGTCATAATTTATAGTTGTTGTGGAGAATCCCCCTCCCCAGCCGTACCTGTAGCCATAGCCATAACCGCCTGTATTTGTCGCTGTGGCTGTCTGTTTCTGTTCTCCCTTGAGCTTAATATCTATCAGCACATCAGGATTAGTTGCTGATTTGGTAAAGCCTTTGGCTGCCAGTTCGGATTCTATTGCAGTAAAAAGCCTTTTCTTGTTCAGATCATCTACCGCAAGATTCAAGGCCTCTTCCGTGAAGGAATATGTCTTGTAAGCCGAAAATCCTGCTGTCCTGTCAAAATCAGATGATATCTTGACACTGCTGCACGAGGCAACCGTTATCATCACAATCGATAAAAAAATTAACCTTTTCATTTTTAAAAGTCTGTGTATGTTAATTTGAAAAAACAAATCCAAGGTTTATTGTAACAAATCCCTGCGCCGGAAGATCGCCCGCCTTGAATCCGTAATAATACTTCGAGGCTAGCATGATCCCTACTCCTGGCGCCGGCTGAATCAGTACGCCTATCTCAGGCCTCAGATGCAAAATGCCATGCATCCTTCTCAAACGTATAGGCTCCCATATCCGTATTCTGCAGCGTGTACATTGTGCCTAATCCAAGGCCTGCGAAAGCACTGATCTGTTCTCCCGGGTTCATGTAATAATCTGCTGCAACAAGTACCGGCCAGTGGTTGCTGTACCTCCACTGTTTGGCTGAATAGGTGATATCCTTGTACTCATATGTATCGTATGGCTTCTCCTCATAGAACACGTTCCACCCTATGTCCACTCCTACTCCTACGTTAGTTTGTACCAGCTTCCGGTAATCGATAGTGAAGCCCCTGAAACTCGTCTTGCTGATGTAATCATGCATGTCCCCCGTCCCGAATCCTATGGAATACGACAGGGCTGTTATGCTCGACTGTCCGTATGCTGAAATACCCAGTACCGTTATTATGGCTATTGTAAATATCTTTTTCATATCCGATGGTTTTTTAGTTGGTTTTCAGATAGGGTGACTGGATAAACGTATTGTCGATGGCCGTACGCAGACGTTCAGCATCATACGATCCCGTCAGTATACCGTTGATCGCTCCTGTCCACTGTGTTACAGGGTTACCATTGCTCCCCACTATATCCTTGTCTATAAGATTCATCACAAGTGTCCCTGTTGTATAGGAACTCACATAAACAGGCGGATAGTAGCCTCCCCAGCCCCAGCCGGGATAATAGCCCCCATACCACCAGTACCAGTAATCGTAGTAGTAGTAGACGGTAGTTACTTCCCATGCTGCCGGGGTAAGTAACAGATCAGGATCGGCTGATACATCAACTTTCTGCCATCCCAGTGACTCCATATTATCGTCGATCATTCCAAGGATAGCTTGTGCTGTTGCCTCCGGAATAAATTCAGGCTCATCGCCTTCAATCAGGTTTCCTGTGATCTTTACAATCTGATCGGGCATGGCGTATGTAGCTTTTGCAGCAAAATCATATTCAGGATTGTGCTTCGAAAGCGACACGTCCAGCTCCTCATAGTAGTCTGGTCCCCCGGGGTAACATCCCCAGAGAAGAACTATGCCCATACTGAATAAAACAAATTTAATTCCTCTTTTCATACTAAAGTTGTTTTTAATTACTAATTACTAATTACTTTTTAATGTAAATTCTGCAACGAAATTACAACTTTGACAATCCTAAAAAATACTTACTGCTGGGTATTTCCAAAGGAACAGTAAGTGGCTTATATTTGTATTAAGCCTTGATTGAAGATTTTTCATAACTTGCATTTTGATGAAGCATTTTAGCCACTAAAAGTAAAAACAGATATGAAAAAAACAGTATATCTGCAGGTTTTGCTTGCATTTTTAGTTTTTCTCCCTGTAAAGTCGCAGAATGATTCAATCGATTCGTATTCAGTTAACGACACCCTTGCAGACTTTGGATTGTTCACACGCGACGATATTCTGGACTTATCTCTCCGTTTTGATATTACGCAGTATAAAAAGAAAAAACCCAAGGATGAATACATGGACGCTGTTTTAACTTATCATATCAGCAAAACGGACTCCATTAACAAGAATATCAGGCTTAAATCCCGCGGGGTATTCCGGAATGGCTACTGCAGCTTTCCTCCTCTTTCTCTGAACTTTAAAAAAACCGATTTTGAAAAGGACGATTTGAGTAAACTTGGTAAAATGAAAGTCGTAACGCATTGTCAGTCAGGAAATGAAAATTATTTATTTAAGGAATACCTGATCTATAAGCTCTATAATGTGCTTACGGATACAAGTTTCAGGGTCAGGTTAGTTAAAATAGATTATATAAATACTTTCAAGAAGAGTAAGCCAATCCAATCGTATGCCATTTTTATCGAACCGCTCGATTTTCTTGCCGAACGGACCCATTCGATTCCTGTTGAAGTGCTTACCCTCAGCCAGAAAAATATTGTACCTGAAATGATGGACAGAATGGCAATCTTTAATTATATGATTGGCAATACAGATTGGTCAGTCCCGGGTCAGCATAATTGCAAGGTACTGGCGTCATTGAGAACTGACAGGTCAGATCTGGGAATGATTGTTCCCTATGATTTTGACTATTCAGGTCTTGTGAATGCGACCTATGCGGTTCCTGCCGAAGGTCTGGGAATAGAATCAGTCCGTCAAAGGATTTATTTAGGTACCTGCAGAAGCGAGGAGGTTTATCTGAATACACTGAAAGAGTTTGCAAATAAAAAGGAATCATTTTATAAAGTCATTCGTGAATTCCCTTACCTGGATGAGAGGACAAAAAAGGATATGGTCCGCTATCTCGACGAATTCTACAGCGGCTTTGACAAAAGAACAAGCATTGTTTATAAACTGCTTAATGAATGTAAAAACTTCTAATATTAATTGCCATGTCATTCTTTGCATTTGATCAGGATCCTATATGGAATGTATTTATCCGTTTTCTGGTAAGTATTGTTGTACAATTTATTGTAATACGACTTATCTATTACCGGTATACCAGAAACAGGAACACTGTATTTGCATTCTACCAGATGGGAATTATGATCTTCCTTGTTTGCGTTCTCATGAAAACTGTTGAGGTTCAGCTCGGGATCGCTCTCGGACTATTCGCCATTTTTGCCATTATGCGTTTCAGGTCGCGGAACCTGCCACTCAGGCAAATGGCTTATTTCTTCACTGTTATCGGAATATCCGTGATCAATGCCATGGCAGTTTTTTACCATCCTGTTCGCGGACCGATTTTGATAAACTCGATCATTATCCTGTCAGTGTTCCTTCTGGAGAAATTTCTTAACAGAACAGCAGAAGAAAAGAGTAAGAAAAAGTTGAAGAAAAAGTCGAAGAAAAAAGCATTCAGGAAAACCGTACTACTCTATAACAGGCTCGAATTGCTGGATCCGGAGAACGAAAGCGATCTACTGACCGATATCTCCTCACGCACGCATATGAAAATTGAGAAGGCTGAAATAAGAAAAATCGATCTGGTAAAGGGCACCGCTGAACTTGAGATTTCGTACAGAGACAAAGTTTCCGGGGAGAAATAGATCTTACGAAATATAAGACGCCGTTTCCTGCCGGGATCTTTTTTTTAGACCGTTATATAAAAGAGGTCTTAATAATTGTCCTGACAGAACAATTGGTCTGAATGCAGGTCATTTTTTTTATGTATTTTTGTTTTTTCCAAAACATGGTTTAAATGAAAAAAACTATTCTTATTTTTTTATTGGTATTTATTGGTTATTCAGCTAATTCTCAGGTTCTTATTTCTCTCCTGCTTGGGGATGTCCTGAATTCCGATAAAATTGAATTCGGACTTGACGGAGGAGTGAACTTCGCTAACATTGCTAACCTGGATCCGGGTAAATCAGAAGCATTTTTTAACCTGGGATTTTACTTTGATATCAAATTGAAAAATCAGCTTATGCTGCACACGGGGGTATTGGTTAAATCGAACCAGGGTGCAGACATGCTGGATCCTTATCCTCTGAATAATCCTGATCTGGATGCTGTATTTTCTACCGGTCATGTAACCAGGCAAATCAACAACTTCAGTGTCCCCATAATGCTTAAATACAGGTTTGCCGGGCTGTTTCATTTAGAAGCAGGCCCGATGCTTGCACTGAGGACCAAAGGATATGACGAATTCAAGAATACAATAATTGATGCGGAGGATGTTACTTACAAGCTTGATATTAAGGATAACTACAAAAGAATTGATGCCGGTATTATGGTTGGAGCCGGCTTCAAGTTGTCAAAAAAAATACCAAAAAGTTCTCAGATAGGAATCCGCTATTATTACGGACTGGTAGATCCGGTGATAGATAACCCGGGAGAATCACAGAATTTTTCATCGCTGTACCTTTACTTCTCTATCCCTATCGGTGCACATAAAAAGCCTGAGGCAGAACCGAAATAATTGCAGGAAGTAAGTGAAATATTTTTTAAGAAAAATACTTAATTTATCCTGCAGCAAAATAACTCAGGCTCCTGAGGGTTGTAAAGGTACCTTTTTAGTATTTCTGGTTTTCATCTTCTCTCTATGTGTTAATGCTCAGACTACCAGCTACAACCAGTTAGCCAATGAGTTACAGTTTTCCAGGGCAATAAACGACAGATGGGCTGCAGAAACATGGCTCGGCGGTACTTTTAGCAGCACACCCACTGAGAGTCATGTACTTAATACAAATATTCAACGATATATATTTATATGGGGACACTATTATTTATCACCCAGATGGAAGCTCTCTTCATCCCTTGCTTACTATTACAATAAGGATGTGCCTGATATCGGTCAGTATTTTTCTCCTGAATATCGTTTGACACTTCAGGGAATATATTATATCCATAAAACCGGATATACCTTATTAACAAGAATGAGGGGCGAGTTCAGGTATATGATGAATGCTGACGGAGTATTTGAAGATAAGTACCGGTATCGCCAGATGATAAAATTTGTTAAACCGGTAAACAGCCAGGTATTAAGGCAGGGGGTAGTTTATTTTGTCACAACTGAAGAACTTTTATTTAAACCTGAAGCAAAAACCAAAGGAGTCAACTTTTTCGACCGCAACCGCTTTGAAATCGGAGGCGGTTATCTTATTACGGATAACCTTCAGATTGAATTAACTTATGTTAATGAATTTATGCCGCGCGATAATGGCAATGAGGTTTATAATGTTATTGCCTTTACTGTTACCCTTAATAATCTCTTACTCAATCTGAAAAAAAGTTTAACTTCCCAATCATCTGAAAAAGAAAAACCAGACTGATTACTTTTTCTTCCTCTCTTCTTCTTCCTTTAAAAAACATGCTAACTGTTCCTTCAGTGCTGCTTTATGCAGTTTAAATACATATGATCTTATACCTTCTTCACCCATCATGTCAATCTTTACTTCCATAACTTCATAATTCAACAATTGATCCATCTCTTCTTTGCCGATAAGATAGAGCATTTCCATAACAGTATCCTTATCCGCATAGCGGGTATCGTAATGTCTGAGCTTATAAATGCTGTCATTCGACAGCTTCAGTTCAAGTCCTTTTTTAAGCTTATTCCCTGCCGGTTTTTCGGGAAACGGGACAGGATGTAACTCCAGAAAGAAGTTTTCTCTGTCAGTGACAATACATCCTTGTAATGATTTTGCCTCTGTCCAGTAAAAATTAACCGGTTCCATATAATACTGCATTGATCCGTCGGGAGAGACACGGTTAAGTATCTCGCATTGCGTGAATCCGGGCGTTGAGCAAAACAAAAGTCCTGATGCCAGAATTAAAATTCTATTTGTTGTCTTCATTAGTTATAAAGTTAGAAATTTATGGAGGATTCTCTTTCACGTTCTCCCTCCTGAAGAAATGATAATTGTCCTGTATTTGTAAACTTTCTTCCTGTTACTGTCATAGTTCACAAATTTAATCAGAACTAATTTGTTTTTCAAATAATGTTCAGCTTTTTGGGGGGTTAAGACCTTCATTACCTAAGCCAGGCAGTTCCAAAAACGATATAAAATGCAAAATCATCCTGGCTAAAACCAAAATCCATCCCCATACTGGTCCCCAGTTTTCTGGCTGCAAGGTACCTGAATCCTGTACCGAAGGTTGTGACACTTTTTCCCTCGCTGAAATTTTCGAAGTTTTCAAAAGCATTTCCTATGCCGGTGAAACCCGAAATAAACCAGCGCTTATATACATTCCAGGTCACTTCAGTTTCTAAAAGTGTAGTATGATTATTCTGATATTTCATCATCGGGGCACCTCGTAAAACTACTATTGGCCGGGCATAAAACGGTACATTACCCAGTGTATAATTACTTTCGTACCTGATGCCGGTAAAAAACTTTCTTCCTGAGGGTAAATATCCAATGAGAGTCACACCGATCCTGCCATATAAATCATCCCCTCCCATCCATGTGTCGCTGTATGTTCCTGCAAGTCCAAAGAATACTCCGCTTGTCGGAGTGAAAACATTATTCCTTGAATCAAATTCAAACTTCAGAGTAGCTTCGCTAAGAGTTGAGCTTTGTTCAAAGCCGGTGAATTCAGGTATATCAATGGGAACTTCGAAAGTATTGTCAGTCTTCAGAAGCAGGTATCTTCCTCCCGCAAAAAAATCCGTCTCCCCAAGTCTGAATTTTATCTGTTGGGCCAGAATCCATGCATCCATGTTCATGTTTACTTCTTCTAAATCCAGCAATCCCTGGTTCCCGGAACCATAAAAAGCTATATTGGCGTTTGTTTTCGCAACAGCCCCCATATAGCGGATCCGGTCGTTTTTCCAGTAACCTGCATGAAAGATGCCTGCTGCCCAGGTTCCGTTCAGTGTTGCTCCTCCCATAACACCCGAAATGCTTGGCGGGCCTTTTTTCTCTGAATAGGATGAATGAAAAAACAGTGCTGCCATAGCTATTCCATAGTCAACAGCAGGTTCTGTAATCACCGTTGGCATAAGCAAAACACCTTTCTTGGTAATCAGCCAGTCGCCAATATCCAGTGCATTGTCCAGGCTGTCACGAAATATTGAAACTTTTTTTTCGTTCTGGGCATGAAGATTCAGCAGGGGGAGAAACATAAAAATTGCGATTATCAGGATTCCTCGTGGTTTCATTTTAATGAAATTAATATTCTGGTTCCATGCCTGCCATTATCATATTCTTAAAGACCAAACCGGTACTGCAATCCGGCTGTTAGTTGCTGACGGGTTCCGAGAAAGCCATACTCTGCCCTGACCATGAAGTGTTTATTTATCTGGAATTGTGAACCTACAATAAAGTTCCACATATCCTTTGGTCGTTTAGTGAGTGAATACTGGACGGTTGCCGTCTGATCATCATTCAGTGCGCCGTCAATTGTATTCAGGGTGTTGCCTGCGGTCTCAAGCACACGGTTTGCAGTTTCATATTTGGCTTTATTAACGGGGTTATTCTGCTCCTCCTGCGACAGATCGTTCCACCATTCGTCGACCATAATCCGGGTATCTTCAACTTTTTCCAGTCCGTCATCAACTTTTGCCTGCAAATCGTCGACGGGTAGAACATCATTAAGAGTAAGCGAACCATTGGTTTCGGAAGAGATATGAACCCTGAAACCGCCAGCCCAGAAAGCTAAAGTTCTTTCAGGCTTTTTAAACTTTATTGATTTTCCAAATCTCGGGCCAAATACAAAACTAAATACAGGTTTATCAAGAGCATCCACATCAGTCCATGCTACATTCAAATCAAATGCCATGAAGCCACCGGCAATACCGACGGTTGGTGTCATACCGAATCCCATTCCGGTAACGGCAAATTCTGCTTTGGAGGAGAATGAGGTTACTTCTCTCCAGACATTTGCAGAATCTGGTAGCCAGAGTCCGGCATCGATGGCTGTAGAACTATTCCCCCTCATAAAAAGACCATAGACATTCAGGAAAGGTAATACCCAGAAATCCGGCCTGAAAGTAAGCAGAGAAGTTGTTGATACTGCACTATTGAACCTTATAATCTCATCGATATTGTACATCGGACCATTATTGAATCCGACAGAAAGGTTATCAATCACCAGGTCCGATTGTTGCCAGGCATAATTCAGGCTTAATCCTGCAGAATAAGGAAGATCAAATCCTTTTGCCGCGATTTTGGCTCCCCATGCGGGTAAAATGTAAGGGTAAGGCTTTTGCTTAATACTGTCTGACAGGGCTTGATTCTTTTTACCTACAATTTTATCCGAAGTTACCTGTCCTGTAGTCCGGGTAAACAGGAATAAGCTTAAAACGATAACAGAGATAGCTATTTTCATGCGTAAGTAATTTTTATTTTTAATGATCACATGGAACCCAAATGTTCCGTGAGCGTTATTCGTAAAGGAATATTAGGTTCTTTAAAGATACATTTGGCCCGGCTTTTGGCAAATACCCATTGTTAGGCAATTTTTCACATCCCTGCCGGCAGAAGTTCGAAAGCAGGTGAATCATTAAGGTTTGTTTCAAAAATCTAAATATCTTTGGAAATAATCCAAGCCAGGTTATATGAAAACTAACTATGATAGTAATCCTGAAAACGAACAAAGAACTATTGATACGGTCCTCAAACTGACACTGATAGCTCTTCTTCTTGCCTGGTGCGCAATGATTCTTCTGCCTTTTGTTATGCCGGTTCTCTGGGGCATCATCCTTGCGGTCACATTATTCCCATTATATACCAGGCTTCTGAAACTGGTTAAGGGAAAGAAAGTTCTGTCAGCTACCCTCATCACTTTAATATTACTCGCTTTACTGATTGTCCCTTCAGTATGGCTTATATCATCGATTGTCGGGAATGCCAGGGAATTGATTACCTCCGTTCGGGAACATACGCTGGTAATGCCTCCGCCAAAAGCTGAGGTTGCTGACTGGCCAATAGTTGGAAACCCTATATATGCTGCATGGCAGATGCTGTCAACCAATATTGAGACTGCCATACAAACATACCGTGATAAGCTTCTCGTGGTTGGCGATAAATTTCTGGGAATCATTAAAAGTGTGGGTTCCAGTTTCTTTATTCTGATCATTTCGGTAATTATTTCCGGAATATTATTAGCAGGTTCTGATAAATCTGAAACATCTGCAACAAATTTTGCAAACAGGCTCGTAGGTAAAACAGGTGACGAGTTTATAAAAATGATAATAATCACGATCCGGAATGTTGCCAAGGGAATCCTGGGAGTTGCTTTCATTCAGTTTGTATTGATGGGCGGTGCTCTCATTCTTGCCAAAGTTCCGTTTGCCGGACTCTGGGCACTGGCTGCTCTTCTCTTTGCTATAGTCCAGGCACCGGTCGGCATAGTGGCAATACCCATTGTGATTTATCTTTATTCAGCAAGAGAACCAGTACCTGCAACTTTATGGTCAATCCTGATAATACTGATTTCACTCAGTGACAATTTCATCAAACCATATCTGATGGGGAAAGGCGCTCCCGTTCCAACCCTTGTAATATTCCTTGGTGCAATAGGAGGTATGATAATGTCGGGATTTATCGGGCTATTTACCGGAGCCATAATTCTGTCACTTGGATATAAACTTGCAACTATGTGGCTGGAAGGAGGTCCGCAGGAACAGATTCCTGAATCGCAAACTTGATAGTACTTTCTGCCTGATTATAAGGTATTTTGTGAAGTCCATATCCTGTTCTATTATAGATATTTTTCTATCTTTACAATCAGATTAATTACAATGCCATGGCTTCAAAGAAGATATCGTCCAAAAAGAAATCCTCAGCTAATCCTTCCCGGGGTGCAGTTTCAAATCTTGAGGATATCAGCACATTAAGCAAAAAAGAGCTGAGAGAGCGTGCCAGAAAATTCTCAAAAAAATACCGTGTCGATGACGGAGATGATTTTCGGCTTGATAAATACAGTACAGACCCATTTATCGATCTTGGACCTGAAGATAAGCCGATGATGCGGCAGACACTCCAGCTTGGTGTGGATGCACTGGCAGATTTACAGGATATCCTCTATGCACAGGACAAGTGGTCATTGTTGCTGATCTTCCAGGCCATGGATGCCGCGGGTAAAGACGGAGCAATCAAGCATGTAATGTCGGGGGTAAATCCGCAGGGATGCCAGGTGACATCCTTCAAGTCTCCCAGTGCAGAAGAACTCGACCATGATTTCCTTTGGCGCTGCATGAAACAATTACCCGAACGGGGCCGGATTGGTATCTTCAACCGCTCTTATTATGAAGAAGTGCTGGTGGTACGTGTTCATGAACAGATACTAAGGGCTCAAAAGCTGCCTGAAAAGCTGATTACTGATGATATCTGGAAGGAACGCTTTAAAGACATCCGTAATTTTGAGAAATACCTATCCAGGAATGGGACGAAAGTTGTCAAGTTTTTCCTTAATGTCTCAAAAAACGAACAGAAAAAACGGTTTATTGAACGTATTGACAATCCGGATAAAAACTGGAAATTCAGTACAGCTGATGCCAAGGAGCGAACATTCTGGAAAGACTATATGAAAGCCTATGAAGAGATGATACGGAAAACTGCCTCGAGGGAATCTCCCTGGTATGTTGTTCCGGCTGACAATAAATCGTTTGCACGTATAGTAATTGCCTCTGCTGTTGTCAATGCACTTGCCGGCCTTGATCTGGAATATCCGGCAGTAGGCAAGGAGAAGGTTGAAGAGCTCAAAGCACTCAGGCAGACACTTATGGACGAAAAATAGTTTCTAAAGATATTTATTTGGGAAAAAACAATTATTAATTTATACTCATATGATCATCAGGAAAAGTTTATGGCTGATTCTCCTCACACTGATTCCGTGTACTGTTTTTTCTCAGGAAAAAAGTAAAAAGGAGCTGAAAGAGGAACGCAAACTCGAACAACAAAAGAAAACGGAGGAACTGGTAAACAGCAAAACCTTTGTTTTTACAGGCACGACTGCACATCCGCAGGGAGGCAGATCGGTGAATCTGACAACCACTCCGAATTTTGTTAAATTCAGTCCCGATGAAATAGAAAGCGATATGCCTTTTTATGGAAGGGCTTACAGCGGAGCAGGTTACGGTGGAACAACAGGGATGGACTTTAAAGGAAAACCTGATGATTTTAAAGTTGAGAAAACCAAGAAAGGATATTATATCCAGGCTTCTGTCAGGTCCGATAATGAAAGTTATAAACTATCGCTTACAGTAGGAACAGAAGGGAATGCTTCACTTTCCATTTCCAGTGTTAACCGTAGCAGTATGTCTTACTCAGGAGAAATCTCAAGTCCTAAAGGAACAGAATAAATGTAAGAGGCTGTATCAAAAGTTTTATTTTGGATACTTTTCCCTTTGTGCAACTTTGTGTCGTACTTCGTGATCCTTTGTGGTTCAAAGATTTAAAACTTAACCACAAAGGTCCTCAAAGGTAATCACAAAGGACCCTAAGGACTTTTGATACACCCTCCTACATACAAAAATGGATTGAAGCCGGTCCCGTAAAACAAATACGGGACATTCACCGTTTATAGCATAAGGTTTTTTATATATTTGACTAAATTTATTACCATGGAATTAAAATATTACGATAAACCCTGGCTGCCGGCATTCAAAGGAGTATTCCTGATTCTTTTCGGGATCATTGCCATGCTGAGGATCTTCGGAACCATTAAGTCGCTCGGAGCTCTATTTGCTGTTCTCATTGCCATGATTGGCATACTTCTGATTGCAACCGGCATACGCTATAAGAATTCAAATTTCAGAGTATGGACAATTGTATCAGGAGTGCTGAATCTGGCCTTCACTATTTATCTGGCGCTGAAAGTCGATTCAGCTAAAGATATTAATGCAGCAAGGATGGGGGTATCAATGGTAATCCTGGTCTGGGTCTTTTTTTATGCTGTTACAGAGATCATCGAAGCTGCTTTACTTTTTACCATGAAAAACGCCTTTGCAGCATTATTTATGCTAAACGCCCTTCTTACCCTTATGTTTGGATATTTCCTGCATATTGTTACAACTAACTTTACAGAACAGAGTGTATTTTATATTGGTTTGATAGCTCTCGTTTTTGGACTGGTTAACGTTCTGAGCTCGTACCTGTTGAGCAGGGTAAAAGAGTAATTCAGAAAATAGTTGTAACAAAAGGGGCAAAAGCCCCTTTCCTGTTAATTACCCCTAAATCCCCCAAGGGGGACTTGAAATCCTGTCGCAAACAACTTGCTCAATAAATACAAAAGGGCTCTGAAAGAGCCAAATGTGAATAACCCCCTGTGCAACCCTAATCTTTATACACATCTCTCATTTTAATTCTTACGAGTTCATTACGTGCATATTACATATTGCTATAGGGAATATATTTATTGTATTGGATATAATATTTGTCGTATTACAATATGAAATTATTGCTATTTGTCCTGTAGGATCTCATAAATCCCCAGTACAATTAATAATTCGTGGACTTGTCAAATGATAATAAATCCTTAAAGGATTTAACAAAGGCACCACTGTTTGTGGTGCGATATGAATAACCTCCGGTGAAACCGGAGGTCGTTACTCCCCACCACTTACCAGCTCTGAAAGAGCTGAATATGTTGTCTAAGGGAAATATCTTTCATCGATCTTTATTCCGGATTGCATTATCAGACTCCTGTACTCCTCCTCAAAGCCCTTTTTCCTGTGGTGCTCTGATTGGTTCCTGATATAATCTATCAGATTGCCCAGATCCATATAAGAACAGGTAAAGGATCCATATCCATCGGCCCATCCGTCAAATCCCGGGAAGAGTCCGCTTTCCTTCATCCATACCGAAGTTGATACTTTCAACTCCCTCATAAAATCTGAAAGAGCATTTGAGGGGTGAAGATCGGTAAGTATGTGCAAGTGATTTTCAGTACCGTTTATCCGATACAAGTGACTGTTCTTGTTCTTTATTATCCCTGTAATGTAGGAGAAGAGCTGGTCAGCATGCTCCGGGTTTATTGAAAGCATGCTGTTTTTGGTCCTGAACACGATGTGATGCAGCAACTGTCGATAGCTGGCCATGGTAAAAAAGATTTAGTTAATAATACAACGAGACAAGACCAAGTTACAAAACCTGAATTAGATAAGCAAATATATTAAGGCCTTTCAGGGCTTAGGGCTAGGAGGGCGGTCCCTACCTCCGGTTTCACCGGAGGTTATTCATATTCAGTCATATTCATGACTGTTCTGTAAAGCCCCTTGCAGGGCTTTGGATCTGAACTAAACTGCCGGCAGGCAGTTTAGCATCTCCGTCAGGTTTTGGAGGGGTGCAGAATTTGGATTCCCCATCTAACAACCTGATTATTCAGCAAGGAAGATGTGTATAAAGAGTAGGGGGGGTTGGTGGTAACACATGACTTTTTTGACTCCCGTTTTCTTATTTTTTGCCATTTTCTGATGTTACAGGGTTTCCCGCTACAAGCGATACCAGCCTTCCGATGAGCACAACCGGGTACAAAACACCGATCAGTTGTTCGATTATAACCAGAGTTCTGGCAATTGAATGGACCGGAAGTATTTCACCATAGCCGGTTGTTGTAAGGGTTGTAAAGCTGAAATACAGAAACACCGAATTCGGGACACCGGTTTCCGTGTACAGTTCCGGAACCTGCAGTGAGCCGGGAATCATTGTATGAATGAACTGGAACATTATAGCCCACACATTGCCAATAAGCATATATACCACGATAGAACCGATAACCCGGTGTATTGTCACTGATCCTCCTTCAAAAACTTTAATCATTACCATGCCGATAAGGAGAGCGAACACTGAAAGTTCGACCATAAAATCAATATAGGCCAGGACTTTTAAATCCAGAATAATCTGCAATGCACTGACAACAACAAGAAGGATGGGAATAACAGAGAATTTCCTCATCTGGGTTCTGTTCCGGGCCATGGTAGTGATGCCGGCTACCAATATCAGGAACCAGCTGATGCGTACAAGTATAAGGATAGTCAGTCGCTGATTAAAAAAAGGCACTACCAGAAAATTACTGATGCACAGCAATATAAATATACTCGTCAGGCCCCTGTCCTCATTCCAGAAGTGTGCTGGTAGCTTTTTTGATAAAAGCTTTGCCATCAGTTAGAATTTTGTATGATTTATCCTTTTTACCAGCCTCCGCCAAGAGCCCTGTAAAGAGAGACCGTCGTCGCAAGCTGCTGTCCCCTTGTATAGGAGGCAAGCATTTCAGCATCAAATGCATAGCTCTCAGCTATCAAAACTTCCATGTAGTTGCTGAATCCCTGGTCATATTTTGCTTTGGTTAACATGAGGGCTTTTCTTGCCGCTTCAACCTGTCTCATCCTTGCCGCATATTCATCTTTGTACAACTTAATACCAATCAGGGCATTCTCGACATCAGCCAGTGCTCTCCTGTAGGTATCTAAAAAGCTGTTCATCGCTATTTCAGCTTCAGCCTTCTGGATATCAACCCGTCGCTTGTTTCTTCCGAATTCAAAAATTGGTCCCATAACCATTCCGGTAACTCCTGCAGTAAGCGCTTCTCCGTCCAGCAGAGTAGTAATATCATTGCTTGCCAGGCCGAACAATCCTGTCAGACTGAAGCTTGGGAACCTCATAGCCTGTGCAACACCAATTCTTTCTGTTTCAGCAATAAGCTGTTGTTCTGCCGCTTTTACATCCGGCCGGTTTTCAAGCAGGTTTGAGGGAAGTCCGGCAGGTATTTCCGGAATACCAGGCTGATCCGCATTCTGTAATCCGCGGGGAACTGCTCCTGGCGTCTGGCCAATAAGTATGTTCATACTCCTTTCGGTAATGCTTTGCTCACGCTGAAGGCTGTTAAGGTCAGCCTGACCCATTGCCAGCTGTTGTTCAGCCTGTAGCTTATCAAGTTCTGCCGATTCTCCTTTCAGAAACCGTTCGTTTACCATATTGTAAAACTCCGTCCTGCTTGCAAATGTTTGTTTAGCCACTTCCACCCTGTTATCAAGATCCCTTAAAAGGAAATAAAGGCTGGCAACGTCGCTGACCAGTGTTGTCTTGACCGCTCTCAATCCTTCTTCACTTGCCAGCATCTGAGCATATGCTGCACGCTTGGAGTGACGGATTTTGCCCCAGAAATCAAGCTCCCAGGCTGCAGTTCCAAGAAGCTTGAAATTGTCATCAGCCGGATCATTAATATTGGCTGATCCTGAATAGCCTATTGAAGGCCATAAATATGAACCTGCATTCTTGTAGACCGACCGTGACTGTTGAATCCTCAGGGCTGCTATTTTCAGGTTTGTATTGAAGTCGAGTGCCTGGGTAATCAGTGAATTCAGGATTGAATCCCCGAACAGTTCAAACCACTGCAGATTCAGGGTTGTGTCTTTGGCTGCAAATTCAGACAGAGTGCCTGAGCTGACAATTACAGACAATGAATCTGTTACAGCAGCTGTTGAATCACTGTTGATGTAGTTCCCCGGAACATTCATATCGGGCCTCTGGTAACGTTTACCAACCAGACAGGAAGAAAGCAATACTGCAATCAATAACTGTATAAATATCAATTTCTTCATATTATTCTCCCTCCGATTTTTTTTCAATTACTGGCTGGGATTTCTTTTTACCGATTCCCTCTATCATTATGTATAGTGATGGAACGATCAGAACTCCGAGAATAGTTGCGATAAGCATACCGCTGAAAACGGCCATTCCCATAACTTTTCTTCCTTCAGCACCGGCGCCTGTGGCTGTAAGCAATGGTGTTACTCCAAGGATGAAAGCAAAAGCTGTCATTAAAATTGGTCTGAAGCGCAATTTTGCCGCTGACATGGCTGCTTCAAAAAGCGGGATTCCTTTTTCGTGTTCAGCCTTGGCGAATTCCACTATCAGGATAGCATTCTTGGCAACAAGGCCGATAAGCAATACAAGCCCGATTTGTGCAAAAACGTTATTAAGGTAAGAGTTGTCAACAAGTCTGGCGAAATAGAGTCCCAGGAATGCCCCGAAAACTGATAATGGTACCCCGAGAAGCACACTGAAAGGAAGTTTCCAGCTTTCATACTGTGCAGCCAGGATCAGGAATACAAAAAGCAAAGCCATCAGGAAGATCGAACCTGCTGAGCCTTCCGCCTGTTTCTCCTGGAAAGACATGTTCGACCATGCATAGCCAATTGTCTGAGGCAGCACTTCGCTCGCTGTCTCTTCCAGAGCTTTAAGAGCCTGTGCAGAACTATAACCCGGAGCAGGCACCCCGCTTATTTCAGCCGAGCGGTAAAGGTTAAAACGGTTTGTAAATTCAGGTGCACTTATCTTACTGGCTGTAACCAGTGTTGTGACAGGGACCATCTCTCCTTTATTGTTTTTCACATAAGCCATGCTGAGGTCTTCCGGTTTAACCCTGTATGCGGCATCTGCCTGCACGTATACCTTATACTGACGCCCGAACCTGTTGAAATCATTAACATAGGCCCCTCCCAGAAATGCTCCGATTGTTGTATTAACTGTCGACAGCGGGACTCCCAGTTTCATTGCTTTCTGTCTGTCAACTTCAAGCTTTATCTGAGGTGAACTGGCATTGAAAGTGGTATTAATACGGCCTATTTCCGGTCGCTTCCTGGCTGCTGCGACAAATGCATTTGTCTGTTCCTGGAGATATTCCGGTGAGTTTCCTACCCTGTCCTGGATAAACATACTGAATCCGGCACCGGTTCCAAGTCCCGGAATGGGTGGTGGGCCAAATGCAACTGCCGTTCCGCTGGTTATCTCTTTTGCAAGAACTGCATTAAGTCCAGCAATAATTTCCTCTACAGTCTGATCCCTTTCTGACCATTCCTTAGTCATAACAAAATAGGTTGCAACATTTGACTGATAGGCACCATTTATAAAACTGAATCCAACAATAGGAGTGACAAATTCAAGGGATTCATATCTGCCGAGAATTCCTTCAATCTTTAAGCAGGTTTCATTTGTACGCTGAAGGGATGATGAAGCAGGCAAGGTTACATTCATTATAAAATAGCCCTGGTCTTCATCAGGAACAAATCCTCCCGGAAGGCTCTTGCCGAAAAATCCTGCAAATGCAACGACGATCACAAGAATTATTATAACACGAAAGGCTTTCCGTGACAGGAAGCCGGCTAAACCAACATACCCTCCGGTCACTTTATCGAATATCCGGTTGAAGCCGTTGAAGAACTTAGCCAGCAAGCCTTTTCGCTCACTCATTGGTTTTGAAGGTTTAAGAAGGATTGAAGCAAGAGCAGGGCTCAGTGAAAGTGCCGAAAATGCTGAGAAAGCAACTGAAACGGCAATAGTTATTGCGAACTGCTGATACAAACGGCCTGTTATACCCGGCACCATTGCAACAGGGATGAACACTGCACAGAGGATAAGCGCAATAGCCACAACCGGTCCCGAAACCTCTTTCATTGCCTGAATGGTTGCTTCGCGGGGAGTCTTGCCATGCTCCATATGGTGCATGACAGCCTCCACAACCACAATGGCATCGTCCACCACAATTCCGATTGCAAGAACAAGGCCAAGAAGCGAAAGTACGTTTACAGAGAATCCGAGAAGAGGGAAAACGATAAAAGTTCCGACAAGTGAAACCGGTACTGTAATAAGCGGGATCAGTGTAGCTCTCCAGTTCTGAAGGAAAATAAAAACAACAAGAATTACCAGCAGAATTGCTTCTTCGAGAGTTTTCACTATCTCATGAATACCTTCAGTAACAGCAAGGGTTGTATCGAGGGAAATATCATATTTAATATCACTGGGGAACCTCTGCGAGAGCTCGGCCGTTGTTGCCTTGACCTGATCAGCCACCTCAAGGGCATTCGTACCAGGAGTCTGGTAAATTGCTATCGTAGCAGCAGGTTTGCCGTTCATACGGGAGGTTGAGTTATAATTCTCCGTACCCAGTTTTATGTCAGCTATATCCCCGAGGAGGACTTTCGAACCATCCTCCTTGCTTTTTATGATAACGTCTGAAAATTGTTCCTCCTGTATAAGCCTGTCAGAAAGAACCACAGCATAAGTAAATTCTGTTCCAGCCGGAGCCGGTTCGGCTCCGAATTTACCACCAGGGCTGATCACGTTCTGATCCTGAAGGGCTTTTGTTACATCTTCAATTGTTATATCAAGTTTAGACATGAGATCAGGCTTTACCCATACTCTCATCGCATAGTCGCTGGAACCCAGAAGCTTGACTTCACCGACTCCACTGATACGTGCTAGAGCATCAACCAGATTGATTGTCGCATAGTTTGCAAGAAACCTGTCATCATAAGCTGGATTCTCAGAGGTAAGTGAGATAATCAGAAGAGGGAAGGTAAGTGATTTTTTCGTCGTTATCCCGTATTGTTTCACAGAAGGAGGCATAAACGGTTGAGCCTGGCTCACCCTGTTCTGTGTCAGCATATTTGCGTTGTCGAGATTGGTGCCAACTTTAAATGATACATCCAGACTCAGGTTTCCGTCGGATGCGTTGGTACTCTTCATATATATCATCTCTTCCACACCATTGATCTTCTGTTCCATAACAGCAGCAACTCCCTGTTCCACATTTACTGCATTTGCGCCAACGAAACTTGTGTTAATTTTAATGGTAGGCGGAGTTATTTCGGGGTACTGGCTTATCGGAACGCTCCTCAGAGCCAGTAATCCAATGATCACAATAACGATGGATATCACCATTGCAACAATCGGCCTTCGTACAAAGAATTCTCCCATAGTGGTATGTATTGCTGCTCAGTTAATAATAGATGAAATATTGGTGCTGTCGGGAGACCATGTTTTCATTACAGGATTAATTATTGTGCCGTTGCGCAGCAACTGAGTCCCCCCGATAACTATCCTGTCCCCTTCCTTCAGTCCATCCTCGACAATGTAGCTCATATTGTACCGGGGGCCAAGCCTGATAAGCTTAAGATTAAGCTTATTACTGTCGGCAACTGTGAATACCTGGTACAACCCCTGCATTTCGCTTACAGCCCTTTGCGGAATGAGTAGTGCATTATCCCTGAAATCCGTGATAAGCCTCAGTTTAACATATTGCCCGGGACGAAGTATATTATCAGTATTTTTGAACTGAGCTTCGAGGGTCATTGCTCCAGTTGAGGGATCGATTTCCCTGTTGGCAAAATTCATTTTTCCCTTAAGCGGATAAAGCGAGCCATCAGCCAGGATCATTTTGATAACATCTCCCCTATCCCCTATTGAACCTCCCATTTTCTGCATCAGTCTTGTAATCCGTAAATATTCCACTTCACTGATAGTAAACCGTATTCTTATATTATCGATGCCCGAAACAGTATTTATAACAAATTGCGGACCCATGTTTACATAATCACCCACCTTGACTGAGGAAATGCCTATCATACCGGTGATAGGTGCAACCACACTGCAATAACCAAGTTCTATCTTTGCATTATCGAGAGCAGCTTTACTCGACTGAACAAGTGCCTGACTCGATTCGTAGGATGCACGCGCTGCAACCAGTTCACGCTGGCTTACAGCGCCTATAGCGGCAAGTGGCTCAATACGATCCAGATCGTTCTTTGTTTTTATAAGTGAGCTGTTTGCCTCTGCAAGACCTGCCGCTGCTTCATCGACCTTATTCTTATATGGTAATGGATCGATGGAATAGAGTAGCTGGCCTTTTCTCACCATCGAACCTTCCTTGAAATTCATACTCAGAATCCAGCCCTCAACCCGGGGTCGAATTTCCACATCAGATTCTCCGTATGTTTGTCCGGTGTACTCCGATTCAAGGGCTACATTCTGCTGCATCACCTGAACAACAGGTACTTCCAAAGGCATAACAACCTGAACTCCCTTATTGTCTTTACAGGAGGGAAGAATAAGCATTGTCATGATAAATAAAAAGGCAAAGCATGTTTTTTTCATATGCGCGGCTTTCATTGTGATTATAATATAAATTGTTTAGTAAAGGAAAGGATCCTTTAAAAATTTAGGTTTTATATGCCAAATATATTAAAATTTTTAAGACTGAAATGGATGATGACATCTTAAAATTATCTCAGCCCTGCGGTTCCGAAAACACTTTTGAAGGCAAAGTAATCAGTGTTATCAATATCATACCTGTCCGGAACATACCTTGTCAAAAAACATATATACAAATTCCAGGTTGCCGGGAGCAATGCTTCCAGGTCACAAATTACGTTCATAAAATGCAACAACATATGATATTATTTTACGAATATTTAATGTATTAAAACAATTATTTTATGTAATACAACAAATATATTACCTGTAACAATATGAATTTAGACTATCATAAAAAAAATCATGGTACGCGGTTCCGCTGTTAACAAAAAGGAAACGACAAACTCGAAAAAAATATTATTATATTTGAAAGAGTAATTGTTCTGTACTGATGATCCGAAACCCTGAGCCTAAAACACATAACATTTATTTACAGGTTGCCTTCCTGGTGTTCCTGTTTGTTTATTGTAATATTCCCATATGGTCTCAGGGAGGACGGTACTGGGATCAGAACCTGAATTCGGAAGCTGCCCTTCTTTCAGGTGCTGTCGTTGCAGGTGAAAGCGGCATAGCTGCCATCTATTATAATCCTGCCACCATTTCGGAGATGACAAAGAACAATCTTTCCCTTTCGGCTAATCTGGCTTCTGTTTATTATTTTAAAGCTCAGAATGCTCTCGGAGCAGATTTCCCGGCTGACCGTACACAATTGTCGATATACCCCAGGATCATAACATTGACACTGAATCCAAAAAAACAACCTGATCTTACTATTGAGATGGCTTATTTTACAAGAAACAATGAATATCTGCAGATCAATCGCGGTATTTCGCTTTCAGACGATATTATTTCTTCGAACCCCGGCGATGAATCTTATACCGGGGAATATTACCTGCGTTCCAAATACCAGAACTATTATGGTGGCGCAGGTTTCGGTTACAAGTTATCCAATTCCCTGGCTCTTGGTTTTTCGGGATTGATCTCTTATAAGGATGACCAGTATTATAATCTCATTACCGCCAATGCATTTACGATGGCCGATCAGGGAAATACCGTTCAATATTTATCTGATTCAAGATATCACCTTAAATACAATATGTTCGATGTGCGGCTCGTCACAAAGCTGGGACTCCATATGAAACAGGATTTATGGTCATTTGGTGCGAATATCAGTTTCCCTTCGATTAAAATTTTCGGGAATGGCACAGTTGTTAAACAAATTGAATACTCCAATATTCATAAAGAGACCGGTAATCCTGAGGGATCAGATCAATATTATGCCAGCAGGCAGAAGAAATGCCCTGCCCATTTTAAGGATCCTTTATCGGTTGCAGCCGGATTCAATTATTATAGTCCATCCGGAAAGTCTATAATACTTCTCACAGCTGAGTATTTTTTTGGTTTGCCTGAATTTTACTATATTGAAGCAAGTAATGATCCCGGAGAAGACGGGTACAATTTCAGCCCTGCAGAGGCCTCGGAATGGCTCTCCTTTACCAAACAACAGAATCCGGTGTTTAATGCCGGAGTCGCATTTAAGAAGATTGTCAGTAGTAAGCTGATGCTGTCAGGAGGGTTCCGGACTGATTTTAATTATTTAAATCCCTCTGAGGAAACCAGTCCTTTGGACCTTAATAAAAAAATAAGTTATTCCCTTGATGTATATCACTTCAACTATGGATTGGGCTACAATTTTAAGAGGGGATCAGTTACCCTGGGAACGCAGTTTTCGTACGGACAACGAAAAAACGAGAAACAGATCGTAAACCTGTCTGAACCAGTGGAGTTCATCAGCGACAAATATATGGCATTAACCGGACCGGTAAGCAACAGTGTCCTGGTGAGACTTCTTGATATTTCAGTATATTTCGGATTTATATTCGATTTTCTAAAGCAACCGGAATGATTTGGCAAATACTCATCAATAAGTATTGTAATGGATCGGGACTGCATTTAAATTTACAACAAAAACCAGAATCAAAAAAATCAGAACTTGATAGATTTATTATGAAAAAACTTTCAATTATAGCAATCATGGTTCTTCTGATCTCAGGAGAAACAATTGCACAGGTTTATACCAATAAAGTTGTTGGTGAAAAAAATACGGAATTAAAAGACAGTCTCAAATCAACGGAATATCCCTATTCCCTGCCGATTCTTGGAGCCAAGGTTGCAAAAGCCGGGTATGACCTCCCCTATTCAGCCGGATTTGGAATAAATTACCTGTGGCAGGAGTCGGACCTGATAATTGAAGATCTTCTTGTAGGCTTCAATAACGGGCCCATGTACGATCTCGATGAAATAGTCCGCTTTACAGGTGCAACAGCAACAGCTTCGGCAATAAACCTCAGACCTGATATCTGGTTACTGCCCTTTCTGAACGTTTACGGTATCTTTACACAGGCTAAGACATCAACTGCAATTGACGCAGGGGTATGGATCCCCAACGAGTCGAATGAATGGAGTGAAGTTGCAAGCTTTTCTACAAAGGCTGACTTCGATGCAACGGGATTTGGTTTCGGCATGACCCCCACAATGGGGATTGCCGGAGGATTTCTGGCCCTTGACATGAACGTCTCCTGGCAAAGTATCAGCGCTCTTGATAAACCTGTTGTGACATTTGTCTTCGGGCCAAGGATGGGAAAATCTTTTAAATTCAAGCAAAATCCTCAGAGCAATATTTCTATCTGGGCCGGAGGCTTCAGGCTGCATCTCCAATCAGAAACCAGCGGTTCGCTGCCGCTTAACGAGATTATTCCTGCTGATGAACTCCAGGTGAAAGTTGACAACGGTATTCAGAAAGTGGCTGATACACAAATAGCGGTAGATGAATGGTGGGCAGGGTTATCTGCAATTGAGCAGAATAATCCCGTAAATAAGGCAAAATATGAAACTGCCAACCGGACACTGGAGACGACCGGTAATCTTTTAAACAGTATTGACGGTGCATTGAATGATGATGAGACAGCTACAGTGCAGTATTCACTCAGTAAGCGTCCGAAAGACATGTGGAACTTCGTAATCGGATCACAATATCAGATCAATAAGCATTTTATGTTCCGTGCTGAAGCAGGTTTCCTTGGAAGCCGTAAACAGTTTATCGGAGGACTGCAGTATCGTTTCGGACTTTAGTGACTGACATTAAGTATCTTATCTGATTAAATGAAAGGTACTCCGCAAAATGAATATAATTAAGAATCTGCTTACCCATAAAATAATAAAGGCAGCAGCCTTACACGCGGCACTCCTGCTTTTACTTTTCTTTCATACTGCTGGTTCAGCCGCACAGGAGATAGTTGATACCGATCCCGAATTGCCGGGCATTCAGCAACCAGTGGCACCTGTAAAAGTTGATGGCCGTGAATTGTTCAATGTCCGTGGTATAAGTTCCTTCACTCCTGAACAGAGAGCTGCTGCCATCAGTAAAAGAATCAGGGAAGCAGCTGCGGATACTTCCTTATCAGCTGATTCCATCAGGGTAATCGTTGAAAAAGATCATACCCAGATATTTGCCGGCACTAAGTTCATAATGAATATTTTTGATGCAGATGCCGTTGTGGAAGGGATCAGCAGGGAATTATTTACCCATATAGTATCCCTGGCCACTACTGAAGCAATTCAGATCTACAGGAAGAATCGTACCCGTCCGGTACTGATAAGAAAATCGCTGAATGCTCTGGGTACCCTGATAATTCTGACTCTTCTGATAATTGCGATCTTTTGGGTATTCAGGAGGATCAACAGGGGATTACAGAAGTTAATAAAAACAAAGATCGATTCGGTAGAAAACAAATCTTTCAAACTTATCCGTGCCAATCAACTTTGGAAAACCTACAATCTGGCATTTAAAATACTGAAAATAGCTGTTATTGTGACTGTAGCAGCTTTTTTATTAAATTATATTCTGGGCCTGTTTCCCTGGACCAATAACGTTGCAACCTATCTCCTTAAGCTTCTCCTGGATCCCATCGTGTCGCTGGGTAAAGGATTTCTTGCTTTCCTGCCCAACCTTGTATTTCTCATTGTAATATTCCTCGTTACAAGGTATATAATTAAGCTGGGCAAACTGCTTTTTACCAGTCTGCAGCAAAACGTTATAACAATTAAAAATTTTGAGCCCGACTGGGCCATGCCAACCTTCAGTATATTGAGAACCTTTATTATTGTATTTGCTGTGATAGTTGCCTTCCCGTATATACCGGGATCCGGAACCAGCGCTTTTAAAGGGATTTCAGTGTTTATGGGTATTCTGCTTTCGCTGGGTTCATCGTCATTTATTTCAAACATTATTGCCGGTTATACCATGACATACAGAGGGGCATTCAAAAAGGGTGACTTTATTCAGGCGGGAGAGAGGTCAGGTTACGTGCAGGAGAACAAAATTCTTGACACCCGGCTTCTGTCGATTCAGAACGAAGAAATAGTAATCCCGAATTCGGTCCTGCTGAACAGCAATATTATTAACTATACTACAAAAGCAAGAAATGAGAGCCTGATTATCCATACAACTGTGGGCATCGGTTATGAAACTCCCTGGCGCCTGGTGGATGAAATGCTGAAACTGGCTGCCGACCGGACGGAGGGTTTACTGAAGCAACCTCCTCCTTTTGTTCTGAAGCGGTCGCTGGGTGATTTTGCTATCACTTATGAGATCAATGTTTATTGCAACGATACATCCAGGATGCACTTGTACTATAACACCCTTATTCAGAATATTCTGGATGTATTTAACGAAAACAATGTACAGATAATGACACCTGCATACAGGAGGGATCCGGAAGATCCCAAAGTCGTTCCACGGGATAAATGGTTTATCCCTCTCTCAAAGGAGGAATAAACTCATTTTATCATTTGTCCCCCGTTATATTTATCTCAGTCTGAATACCAGGCCACCTCCAAGGCTGAACTGCCAGAATGTCGAAAAACCTGTTACTCCTGCCCCTGCGCCTCCGGTTCCGAAATAAACACCACCGCCGACGGCCTGAACAGCCGAAATAAGGCCTGCCTGCAACTTGATCCCGACTTTCTCATTGGCCCATATATTCGCCCCGGCCTTAATACCCCAGGCAAATTTTGTGGCACCGCCTGATCGTCCGTCATCAGGATCAGTTATATTATAAATGCCCATTCCCAGCTGCATTCCTGCAAAAGGTTCTATCTTGGGATTAACCGGCATATATTTGTTAAAACTCAAAAACAGATAGTTATGGGCCATATCAAATTCTGTGAACTGAATGCCGTTATTATAATAATTTATCGGTGCTTTTGAATCGAGCCTCAGGTAGGTAAATTCAACCCCGATGGTTGGAGCCGGCATAACTTCAAGTCCTCCTCCCCATTGAAACCCTCCGTTTACTGAGCCTTCAAAATATTGCGTATCCGAGTAATACGAATCCACACTGTTGTCGTCGAATGCATAAGTCGTATATCCGTGCAGGCGTACAGCCGGGCCGCTGCTTTTCTGAGGTGCGGGCTGCGGCTGAGTATTGGTTGATGCCTGTTGCGGGTAGTATTGCGCAAAAGCATATGTTCCCGTCAGAAAGAATAAAATTGTGAATAGTTTTTTCATCTGTTAGTTTTTAAATTGAGTTGGTTCTGTTCCGCTATTTAGAGCTTAGGTGGATATTTCATAAATATCTGCTTAACGGCATAGTTGATATTCTGTTCCCTTTTCTTTTCACTTGCATCAGGTTCAATCGTCTTTGTGCCTCTCCCCTGCCATACGAGCTGATTTTTCTTTGTATCAATCATATCAATGAACAGCGTTCCGTCGACATAGGTATCATAATTTATAGTTGTGGTTGAGAAGCCTCCCCCCAGCCGTACCTGTAGCCATAGCCATAACCCCCTGTATTTGTCGCTGTGGCTGTCTGCTTCTGTTCTCCCTTGAGCTTAATATCTATCATAACATCAGGATTACTTTCTGATTTGGTAAAGCCTTTGGCAGCCAGTTCGGATTCTATTGCAGTAAAAAGCCTCTTCTTGTTGAGATCATCTACCGCAAGATTCAAGGCCTCTTCCGTGAAGGAATATGTCTTGTAAGCCGAAAATCCTGCTGTCCTGTCAAAATCAGACGAAATCTTTACACTGCTGCATGATGCGGCAATTATCAAAACAATCGCTAAAAAAAGTAACTTTTTCATTATTTATTTATATGTATTTAATTTGAAAAAACGAATCCAACATTTATTGTAACAAATCCCTGCGCCGGAAGATCGCCAGCCTTGAATCCATAATAATACTTCGAGGCTAGCATGATCCCTACTCCTGGCGCCGGCTGAATCAGCACACCTATCTCAGGCCTCAATGCAAAATGCCATGCATCCTTCTCAAACGTATAGGCTCCCATATCCGTATTCTGCAGCGTGTACATTGTGCCTAATCCAAGGCCTGCGAAAGCACTGATCTGTTCTCCCGGGTTCATGTAATAATCTGCTGCCACAAGTATCGGCCAGTGGTTGCTGTACCTCCACTGTTTGGCTGAATAGGTGATATCCTTGTACTCATATGTATCGTATGGCTTCTCCTCATAGAACACGTTCCACCCTATGTCCACTCCTACTCCTACGTTAGTTTGTACCAGCTTCCGGTAATCGATAGTGAAGCCCCTGAAACTCGTCTTGCTGATGTAATCATGCATGTCCCCCGTCCCGAATCCTATGGAATACGACAGGGCTGTTATGCTCGACTGTCCGTATGCTGAAATACCCAGTACCGTTATTATGGCTATTGTAAATATCTTTTTCATATCCGATGGTTTTTTAGTTGGTTTTCAGATAGGGTGACTGGATAAACGTATTGTCGATGGCTGTACGCAGACGTTCAGCATCATACGATCCCGTAAGTATACCGTTGATCGCTCCTGTCCACTGTGTTACAGGGTTACCATTGCTCCCCACTATATCCTTGTCTATAAGATTCATCACAAGTGTCCCTGTTGTATAGGAACTCACATATACAGGCGGATAGTAGCCTCCCCAGCCCCAGCCGGGATAATAGCCCCCATACCACCAGTACCAGTAATCGTAGTAGTAGTAGACGGTAGTTACTTCCCATGCTGCCGGGGTAAGTAACAGATCAGGATCGGCTGATACATCAACTTTCTGCCATCCCAGTGACTCCATATTATCGTCGATCATTCCAAGGATAGCTTGTGCTGTTGCCTCCGGAATAAATTCAGGCTCATCGCCTTCAATCAGGTTTCCTGTGATCTTTACAATCTGATCGGGCATGGCATATGTTGCTTTTGCAGCAAAATCATATTCAGGATTGTGCTTCGAAAGCGACACGTCCAGTTCCTCATAGTAGTCTGGTCCCCCGGGGTAACATCCCCAGAGAAGAACTAAGCCCATACTGAATAAAACAAATTTAATTCCTCTTTTCATAAACATCGCGTTTTAATTGTTATTAAATATTCTTTAAGCTCATTACATTTCAATGATGATCAACATTACATATAATGCCATTACAAAGCATCAAAAAAGCAAAAACAGATCAAAATTTAACATGACTGCAGACGGGTCCGTTTAATAATTGTCTTAAAATTGTCATGACTAAACATGATATTCAACATTATTGTTCATTTTATGAGTGTATGGTCAACAATAATATGCTTGAGAATTGTTTCAGAATTTAAATCCGATTCCTCCCATTGCAGAATTTATCCAGCCATCCTTGTAACAGCTGTTTGATGCCCAGGCTATTTCATATTCAGCATTAATGAAGAAATTTTCTTTAAGGAATATCATTATTCCGGCTCCACCGCCACCGTAAAATCCCAAATCATTGTCACTAAAGCTTACAAAACCTTCCCTCTTAAGACCGGAAAACTGCATACCAAGTGCTCCTTTTACAAATGCCTTGATTTTCTCATTGCCAAACATAACTTTTGGCGCATAGTACAGAGGGAAAGAATTTATAGTGCTTGTGGTTTCCAGGGAACCTGATCCTTCTGTTGAAACAAGATTAATATAACCGAATGAAATCCCGTGTGCAAGTTTACCTCCACCCGGATTGAATTCGTAAAGACCGTTGATTCGCCAGCCTGTTCCTTTATCATCCGAATCTTCGATGTTTGCAAATGCGTAGCCTCCGCTGATGGTGATCATGTTTTCCTGTGATAAGGCTTTAAATGAAACCAATATCAAAAATGCGATTAAAATGTTTGTTTTCATAATTTAAAGATTTATGTAAAATTAATAAAACTTCTTATACCAGGTCTGTTATTTAGTGGTGTTGTCCGGGCAAACATTTTTTGGGCAAATACAATAATAATAACCGTGTATATAATCCGGTTAACTGTCCTGAATAAATAATTTGGTTTCACTTTTTAAATTTAGGTAAAATTACACACATAAAGTCCTGCCGGCAATACTTAATGCTAAGTATATTCTGATATCCATTAAAAGGTATAACCAAGTGATGTAATGATTCCCCAGTCATTTTTTGAGGAGCTGCTTTCCGAAGAAACACTATCGAAATTATCGTAAATAGTAATATCGAAAAACAGATCCTTCAGGATTTCAATTTTGGATGAAAGGTCATATTCCAGTCTGGTACGTCCTCTTGTTGTCAGGCTGGGAAAAACATTAAAACCACTTGAAATGTCAATTTTAGGATGACTGTACCTGAACCATTTGTATTGCACACTCAACAACATTTCAATATTATTTGATTCGAGTGCTTCCTCGATTGTACGTTCACGGTTGGCCAGCAATCCTGTTATAAAAGACAGCCTGTGGGAATTGTTCCTGACAAAATCGTACCCGCCACCCACTCCTACCTGTAGCCGCTGATCCAGATCCAGCTCACTGTTCTGCTGGTCAATTACCTGGACAGCTGCCAACCATTTACCTTTTAAAAAGCGTGTGACGCTTAACCCTATATCATTATTTCTGGATATTAAACTATCTACTTCAGATAATATGCTGCTCATATCGAAAGTCGTTGAATAGTTCGTTGTACGGTAGGTTGCAGTGGCTGCGACATTGTATTGAAGCACATCAGTTGCCTTTGTATAACTTAACCCCATACTGACTGATCCGTCAATCCTTTGAAAAAACTGGTTTTTAATTGAGGTTATCTGTACAATGCTCCACATCGGCCTCGGAACAGTGTCGGTGATTGTCAGAATATTAACAGTGCCGGGTATTTTTGAATCCATCAGCGAACCAAAATATCGTAAGCCTGAAGTTGTGCGGATCTCGAACTGTTTTGATGAATATATTGTTGAGATCCTGTCGAATTCGATGTTAACCGTCTGCATTGCATCGGTTTTCAGAAACAGCAAACCGTATTCAAATTTTTTCAGCTCTCCTGTAAGCCGGTCGCCATTGCTCAGGTATATAGTATCGTTCTTCTGTGCCTGCGACGGAAGAAAAGAGAGGCAGCATACAGCTATAAATGAGATCGCATATCTGATCGTTCCTGAATCAGTAATCATAAAATTCCAGGTTCCTGAACATAAGGACATTCAGGGAGAAGTAAAAGACATTTGAATTCAGTCCCTCATAAGGTTTGAATCCAGATGCATTAACATAATCCTGGTTATGGAATCCGCTCAGATAATACTTGAATTTCAGGTTAGTTCCATAGGGAAACTGGACTCCTACCAGAAAACCATGCTGAAAAAGCTCCTGTCTTGAGCTGAACCAACCGGTTATTTTACCGATTTTATCCCCGCCTTCAAAAGTTTTTTCCTTATAAAGCCAGGCAAGCTCAACCTCATATCCTCCGTACAGAAACAGATTGTCGAGGTTCCCTATTTTAACCCCGAAAGGAACACCGATATTATAGGAGCGGAACTTCTTTTTGTAGTTGGCGCCGTCTTCAGGATCTGTATAGTGACCATAGATATATCCAACGTTTCTTATACCCAGGCCGGTAAACAATCCGAATCTGTCGCTCATATCGGCGTTTAAGATCGTCTCTATATTGATAACCGGGGCAAACCGTAAGATGGAACTCTGATCCTTACCGTTATCTTCAATATCGGCCAGGGAGAAGATAATCTCGAGACCGGTGGTAGTGTATGTATCCAACTGGCTGAATGAAGGAATGGCCAGTAAAACGAAAGCGATCGTCAGAATTGCTTTTTGTTTCATCTTCTTAAGTATTAAATAAAACATCGGGCAAAAATAGAAATTTTTATCAGAAAAAAATCCGGACAGATAATAATCTCACTATTCTTTCAATTCATCAACCGGCGTGTGACGTGCGGCGTGTGACTTGCGGCGTGCGGCTTGCGGTGTGTGGTAAATAACCAGCAACCAGGACCCGGCACCTGTTTATCAGGAACCTGAATTAATTATTATATTTGAACCCGTTGAAGTAAATGCTCAAACTAAAATCAAATCAGGTATTATGAAAAATTTGAAAGTCATTTATTCATTGTCAGCAGTATTGGCGCTTTTGCTTTCGTTCTCAGCTCCCCTGACTGCCCAGAAATTTGAAGTGATCCCTTTTATAGGATATGAGACAAGCGGAAAGATCAATTCCCTTTCTGGAGGTGTTTTCCGGATAAACGACGGGATGGCTTATGGGGGTTCATTCAGCTATGGCTCCGGCGAAGGATTCAGGTTTGAGATCACTTACACCCGTCAGGGATCAGATCTTACCTATACAATAGATGAAAGTACAGACCATATCTGCGACCTTGCAGTCAATCAGATCTCATTTGGTGCAGTTTATGAGTATAATCCCGAGGACAAAGTGGTGCCGTTCGGAAGGTTTGCGCTTGGTTCTTCTATCTATGAGCCTCTTGATACGGATATTGAATCAGAGAAGATTTTCCATTTCAGCTTTGCCGGCGGAACAAAATTAAATTTAAACGATCGTATTGGATTCCGATTACAGGCAACCCTCTATCTGCCCCTGTTTTTTGAGGGACTATATTTCAGCGAGGGGCCAGGGGGGAGGAACCTGAAGTCGGAACGAAAGTTGCAGGAGTTCAGGGTGAATTTACAGGGGGGATTATTTTCAGATTCTGAAAAATAATCTGCAGCGGGGAATACCTTTAATGATTTTTAAAGACTGATTGGTGAACACCGGTAAGGAATTTTTGTTTTTGACGTTTTCATTCCTGAATCCTTATCAAAAGATATTAAACCCGGGCCAAAAAATACCAATTTTGTCATAAGATAAATTCCATTTGTCAAAATCATAAATATTCTGTCCCAATCTATTCATGCTTTGCTATTATATTAAATATCTGCATATTAACTGACATCTTCATCAGTCATTCCGGCCAGCATCCTGATTCCTTATAAATTATAATCTGCAAATGACGAACGGCTCAATTCTTACCTTGAGTTGTGTCTGCCTGTAAACAATCATCAGTTTTTCATTGACAAAGGTTCCCTGAAAAGCCATCAATTCTTTATTGAATGGGCGCAAGCAGCTTGCCAGCGTGATCCAGGAACGTTACCTTTACCAGGTAGCAAAATCATTTTTCCCAACCCCTGCAAAAATGAATATTCTTAATGAAAGAATTACTTATAGAGCAGACTCCAAAAACTCCCCTGATTGATCTGAATCAATTGACAGGAGACCTTGTTTTTTCCGGCAAATCAATTCCTGAAAATGCAGCCAAATTATATGAACCAGTAGTCAACTGGGCGACTGAATATATTCTGAATGCTAAACCAATTACAAATTTAAGACTCAAACTGGAGTATTACAATTCTGCATCATCAATATGGCTGACAAAACTGCTTAAAGTACTTATTCGGATAAGCCAGCCTGATTATACTTTAATAATCCATCTCTATCTGCCCTTAGAGGATTATGATGAAATTGATGATTTTGATGATATTAAAGATACTTTTATGCCCATATCAAATATTGATAACAGTACAATACTTTCTGTTGGCATTAAACTGTATGGTGTAGATGATAATGGCGGAATAAGAAAAGAAACATTGGTTTTTATTGAGCCTGACAATTAATAGCAAGCTTAACCCAAATTATATTTTAATTACCACCCGACGGCTCACATATTTCATTTATCCTTCTGAGCAAGAAAAAACCCGGCTTTTAACCGGGTCGCTCCTATCAGTTAAGGTAAAATTCAAATAATCGTGTAGGATCAATAATGATCGGCCCTGTTTCCAGCTCCCAGAAAGGGAATATACATCTGATGCTTTCTTCGTCCATTTTTTAAGTTCTTTAAAGCACCAAAATAATTAATGTCCCCGTATCCTCTGATATAAAGACTCCCGGATTTGATAACAGGCTTATCCGCTTACATTAAAGGGGCCAATCAATTGACTAAAATTATTTGACATCCTTTTAATACCTGCTTCCCGTTCTGTAATTGGAAGGAATCAGCACAATCAGAAAGTCGTGTTTGAGGCGTTAAAAGCCTCACTGATCTTATTTAATAGTAAAGAATTTTTTGGGATTGTAATAAGGTGAGAGTTTCTGGTTCTCATAAAATCTCTTCAGCACCTGTTCATCCGGCACATTGGGCTGAGTCCCTATCCAGGTGTAAGCATTTACACGGACATATCTGATCTGTTTCTCCGGTTTCATTATATCTGATTTTTCACACTAAGTTTTCAAATCTATCATTAAGCAAATAACGTAAAAAAAGGAATTGAATTTAGTTATGGCACGTTTTTTAAATCAAACATAATGTAAATATTTCAAAATAAATGAATTATGTTATGGTATATCAATATATTATTAGTATCTTACAAAATATGCATTTCAAAATTATGCCAATAATACACCAATATTTATATAATGATAAACACAATTAAAAAAACAAAAAGAAGTAGAAATGACCTGCCATCAACGTCTAAAGAAACGAAAAAGATAATTTCTGAGGAAGATATACGCAAGAGAGCATTTGAAATCTATCAGGAGAATGGCCCTCAATCTTCCAATGAACTGGATAATTGGTTTTATGCTAAAAGAGAGTTGGATGGATATTACCTATAGGATAATCTAATCTCAGGTTGAAATCAGAAACATCCTGGGATCAAGCGGGACCCCCGGTGAAAATCGGGGGTTCTTTGTTAGAATAAACCAGGTATTTATCTTACATTCAGATACATCAGGATAGATTAGCCTGTCAGAAAACATATTATAACGGTTTTTATAAAATATATATCATCACCTGTTAAAGTAATTACCATAACAGGACAGATAAGAGAATTAAAATTTCGTTAATTGAATGGAGTATATTATGCTAGAAAAAAAACACATCATTTTCAAAACGCCCGACATTACTAAAATGCAGGAAGTTATTATAAATTATAAGACAAAACTATACATTGCGATAGGAGCTGATCCTGAAGAAGCCAGAAGTCGTTATTTAAACAGACCGGATTCAAAATACAAATCACTTATTGTACAGAAAAAAACAGCCATACCTAAAGCAGGATAAGGTTTTTTCACACTAACTTCGTAAGATGTTTTCTGAATTATTCGGAACAGGACATGAAAATCAGGTTTTTCTAAGACAAAAAAAAATCATGAGACGAATATCCTATTTTATAACTGCATTGTTATTAGTGTCTTCAGGATGCGGCCAAAAAGCAGAAGAGTATATAAACTCAGGGCTTTTAAAGTACAACCTAAGGGATTACAACGGAGCAATTGCTGACTATAATGAAGTAATCGGACTTGACCCTGATAATGCAACAGCATATCGTAACAGAGGAGCAGCAAAGAGCAACCTTCTTGACTACAATGGAGCAATTACAGACTATAATAAAGCTATTGAGCTTAATCCTGGTGATGCAAACACTTATTATGACAGAGGTTTAGTAAAGTACAGCCTCAGGGACTACAAGGGAGCAATTACAGACTATAGTAAGGCTATTGAACTTAACCCTGATCATGCATTGTCTTATTGTAACAGAGGAGCAGCAAAGAGCAATCTGCTGGACTACAATGGCGCAATTACTGATTTTAGTAAGGCTGTTGAACTTAACCCGGATTATGCAATGGCTTATTTTAACAGAGGTGTGGTAAAAAGCATCCTCACTGACTACAGTGGAGCAATAGAGGACTATAATAATGCAATTGAGATTGATCCTGAATATGCAGAGACCTATAGCAACAGAGGATTGGCAAAGGTAAAGCTAAAAGACTTCAATGGTGCAATTGCTGACTATTCCAAAGCAATAGAAATTAAACCTGAGAATGCGAATGCTTATTATCAAAGCAGAGCCTTTCTGAATTTCTCTGTCGGAGACTACGATGGAGCAATTGCTGATTTTACAAAGATAACAGAGATTAGCCCTGATGCAAATACTTATAATGTCAGAGGATTGGCAAAGGCCAACCTTAAGGACTTTAATGGCGCAATTGCAGATTATACTGAAGCTTTGGCGATTGATAGTGATTATATAAAGGCATATTCTAACAGAGGAATAGCAAAGGATAGTCTCCTGGACTACACAGGAGCAGTTTCTGATTACTCTTCAGTTATTGAACTTGACCCTGACAATGCAGCTAGTTATTATGACCGAGGAGTAGTAAAGAATAAACTTAAACACTATAGGGGTGCAATTGATGATTTTACTAAAGCTATAGAACTTAATCCTGAGTATGCAGAGGCCTGGTATAACCGAGGTATAACTAAACTTAATATCGGGCAGATCAAAAGTGGATGCGGGGATTTCAGAAAAGCTGCAGAATTAGGATTTTCCCAGGCTGAAAGGTATATAAGGAAATACTGTAAATAATCTTCCTAGAGCACGTGTCATCCCGAAGAAGAAAAACCCGAGCCTGCGAGGTTTTGACGACTGAGGGATCCCCCAGGTTAAATTGCACTACCTGTATGACCGAAGATCCTGAATTTAAAGCGATGATTACCTTTTTGATGTTTTCATACCTGAATCTAACCTGAAAAGTATCAAAATTGGGCATAAAATCACCAAATTTATCATAATAAAAATCCAGTTTGTCAAAATCAGGGATTTCTGATACCTCTCTTAAAACAATGCACATATTATTTTGAATATCAATATAATAGTTCGCTTTTTGTTACAATTTCACTGTAAACATTCTGATTTCTCATAAATTATAATCCGTTTTTGACGAACCACCTGCTTCCGAAAGTAAAGTGCGTTTGCCTGTAAACAATCATCCGTTTTTCATACACAAAGCATCTGTAGATCGTCCTTATTTCCGCACTAAATGGACATTTGCATCATGTCACCATGATAAATCGCTATTATCTTTACTTCGAACATAATACCAATAGCTTTGAAAACACTTTATGAGATTTCAAAAGATTTGTCTAACTAAATTTTAAAAAATGAAAAGATTAACAACACTTATGGTTTTACTTACCCTCATTCTTGGTTCATGTGAAAAAGAAAACTTTAAAGAGGGGCGGGAGTTCAATGAGATGGCTGCCCTTAAACACAATTCTTATGTAATCCTTGATTCCAAATCCGATGCAGCCGGGATGCCGGAACTGACAATTTCCAAAAACGGAGTTGTTCAGGAAGAATCACTGGCAAGATTGTTTTGCAAGGAGGCTTCATTTGACCTCATTGCAGGCCAGCATATAAATACAGGTAACGTTATCGTTTCCAACGATAATATGAACATGTACGTCACATATAAATCTGGTAATGGCTGGAAGATAAAAGAGATTCATCTCTATGCCGGTACTTTCGAAAATATACCTGTAAACAAACAAGGTGTACCTGTTCCGGGTCAGTTCCCTGTTAAAGAGTCCTTTAATCCACCAGTCGAAATGGTGACCTACGAAATTCCACTTGCAAACCTGCCCGAATGTCCCTTTGTGCTGGCCCATGCGGTTGTTGCTAAAGATGGACAGGAAGAGACTGCCTGGGGCAAAGGAGAACTATCCTTTGAAGAAGCATTTGATATTAGCCGATGGGGTTGGATGATGAATTTTTGCCCTGAAAAATGTGACGGCAAGGAACTGGTTATCGGTTTGAAATCTTATGTAGCTGATCCAAAAACGTATATCCCTGAAAATGGCAATCACCTTTGGTGGGTTGTCGCTAAAGGTGAAGGTTCAGTTGAGAACTGCCTGTCGCTTGGTTTCAATACTTTTAATACTCTTCAGACCGGGTCATCTGTGTACGACCTTATCAAATGGGGTGGTTTTGATGCCAAAGCCGGAACCATGACGGTTTTCACTACCGAAGAAAACAATATCAGGTATCTTAATGTGGTGATTGATCTTGATGACGAGACTCTGGCATTTGCCAAATCATATCTGTATGTCGGATCAGAGGATGGTCTTGATAAATACCGTTATGTTTATCTTAATAAGGAATGTTTCAGATTTTATGAATGGTTTTTCCAAAACGGGGAGATCTTAAATACCAAAACTTTCAAAATCGCATTAACAGATATAAAATAAAAGTAATTCTGTTTTGTGCTAATTTCAGAAAGGAGGGAGATTCAAAATCCCTCCTTTCTTATTTAGCCATTAAAATTAAGCCGGGCAATGGTATGCGACTTACCATAATTCAGGAAAATTTACAGCAGAATCAATACATGAGATCAGAGTAGTAAAATTAATCTGACGAAATATTTTGGCCGCTGCTTTTAATCTGAATAAGTTATTCATAAAACGAAAGAAATTGCTTCAGATTGAAATTTCACTTCATGTATTTCAACCTAACTTTATATTAACACATTCAGCTGATTGAATGACGAAAGTGAAAATGATTGAAAGGATGCTGGTTCCACTGATCAAAGGATTAGGTTAATAGGGTAACTTCTCGTCATTTTGTTCGGGCCAGCCTCCTTTTTTCTTTCTGCTTCTGTTTGTAAATTACAATAAGACTCATGTATAATTTTTTCTAAAATCTTAAAACTATGAAAACTAAAGTATTTATTCTGTTATGCCTCTTTATAGGCATTGGATTGAATCAACTTTCAGCCCAAAATGGCAAGAATGGTTCCGGAATAGTCAGATTTGATTTCTCAGTTACGGGTAAGTTTTTTCCAGTATTCTGTGAAGGTGCTGTTGTTGATTTATTGTATAGTCCTGACGGCTGGACCTGTTATACAACTCAACATTATGTAAATGGCGAATTGACATGGTATAGAGACAAGCCAAACAAGGACGTTCAGATGGTCAGTATGAACACAGGAGAGGTCTTCAGCCTTGGGGGAGGAATGGACCTTCAACACTTCTTCCCTTGATTTTGTCTTGCATAATTATCAAAGACGTAAATACCAGCGATCGTGACCATTTATTGTCGTCGCATTCTGACCTCTGAAAGTTGGAGTAAAATCAAACTTAGAGAAGCAGGTACAACACATTGGGTGTCTCCTAATCCAAATTCTGGTACAGCGAACATAAGTGGGTTCACAGGATTACCAGCAGGTAGCCGACAATATTTTGACGTAAGTTTCTTTGGTATTAATTATTACACCCATTGGTGGAGTTCTGATACAGACGAGGATGACGAAAATTATGCCTGGGTAAGTTGAAAATAAATTTGACTTGTATAGTATTTGTCTCGTAACTTTAATAAAGGTAAAACTGAAATTTTCCCTTAAATCTAAAACTATCCCCCATGCACCACTCATTTAGAATTATCGTAATTCCAATCGTGCTGATAGGATTAACCTTATGTCTTACGTCCTGTAAACCGAAGCCAACCCTGGCTGTTGTGACAACCACTAATGTGACTGACAAAACACAGACAACTGCAACCTCAGGAGGAAATGTGACAAGCGATGGAAATGTTGAGGTAACTGCCCGTGGTATCTGTTGGGGTACTTCGCAGAATCCGACAACCGGTTCCAGTAAAACAAGCGATGGGACAGGAACAGGTACTTTTACCAGCAGTATAACCGGATTAACACCCGGCACCAACTATTTTGTCAGGGCATATGCAACCAATAGTGAAGGTACTGCCTATGGTAGCGAGGTTTCATTCAGTTCAAATCCTGTACTCCTGGCAACTCTGACAACGACTACTGCTACTTCAATTACTCAAACAACTGCAGTTTCAGGGGGTACCGTTGCATCTGATGGTGGGGGAGCAATTACAGCAAGAGGTGTATGCTGGGGCACAGCATCAGCTCCTTTGGCTACAGGATTACATACAACTGAGATTGGAAC
Source organism: uncultured Bacteroidales bacterium (assembly GCA_963702415.1). GTDB lineage: Bacteria > Bacteroidota > Bacteroidia > Bacteroidales > VadinHA17 > LD21. The sequence continues at coordinate 180,756 of CAVPCP010000021.1, forward strand.
CACGGGTACCTTTACAAGTAACCTGACCGGATTAACTGCAAATACAAAGTATTATATAAGAGCCTACGCCATTAATGGTGCAGGCACAGCTTATGGAGATGAAAAATCATTTACGACGGACCAACTTAAAGATGCTGATGGTAACCTTTATTCAACTGTAACTATTGGTACGCAGGTTTGGATGGTTGAAAACCTTAAGACAACCAAATATAATGATAATACAGCAATCCCCTTTGTTACTGACGACATTGCATGGAGTTTACTAACCTCTCCAGGCTATTGTTGGTATGATAATGATGCTACAACTTACAAAACACCTTATGGTGCATTATATAATTGGTATGCAGTTAATACAGGAAAGTTATGTCCTGAGGGGTGGCATGTTCCATTACATACAGAATGGACTCTGTTAGTTACTTTTCTGGGAGGTGAAGGTTCTGCCGGTACTAAATTGAGGGAAGCGGGCACGGCACATTGGATTAATCAGCCTAGTCCGGAGGCAACTAATGAAACTGGATTTACAGCCTTGCCTGGCGGAGCCCGTGAAACAAATTGCTATACTTTAGGTCAGCAGGGATTCTGGTGGAGTTCAACGGAAGCTGATGTCACCACTGCATGGTGCAGATACCTACTTTATAGCGATATCAGGTTTAGCTATCAAGCTTACTCAAAGCCTGCAGGTTATTCAGTCCGTTGTATTAAGGATTGACCATTTGTTACAATAACTTATCACCAACCCCCGGAAATCAGCTTCGGGGGCTTTGTAATTATTATCAGGGAAATAAAATTTACTTTGGCTTTTTGCTGGTTTAAATTCGTTTTTTAAATCCTAAAAGGTATGAAGACAAAAAAAGTCCTGTATAGATTATTTTTTGTTTTGCTGCTTCTCTTTGTTTTAAGTTTCAATTCGTGTAAAAAGAAAAAGAAATGCTACTGGTGCGGTGAGCCTGATAGTAATATTTTTTACTATGAAAAGGTATGTGATGAGTCAGGGCTGAACTATCATTTATCGCATGGTGATGAATGCCTTGGTTGGTAAGAGGATAAGCATAGTCGGTATTTTACCTGACGTGTCCTTATAGGTGTCTTCCGGTGCAGCCATAACAGACAAAATTGATAGTAAAGTATCAATCAGACTATATACCTTCATAATGTAAACATACTGATGCCATACGACATAAATTCAGAAAAGATATATTTGGAATTAATCCGATGACATCAGCCATTTTCCCGCTTTTAGGCTAAAATTCCCTGAAAATGTAACAAAAGTGCTATTTTTTGATACAAATGAGGTGGTTTTTGTCATTTGGGTGGTCGAACTTTGTATAAGAATTCACTTAGACTATTCAGCTAATAAAACAAAACTTTATATGAAAAAGATAATCTTACCTCCGATTTTCCTGCTAGGTTTATTATTCCAGCCTGCATTTGCCCAGATTGACCCGGTGAATGCTAAGTTTGTAGTTAAGGATACACAGAACCTGAACATCAGACTTTTTGACAGTAATGACCCATTTGAGATATCTCTCAGATTCGATATTACCACCTATAAAAGGGAAAGGTCTGACACTAATTATCTTGATGCTATCCTTACATATCATACAACTAAAACTGATTCTATTAACAAGAAAATAAAGCTTAAGGCCAGAGGGGAAATCGTACGAACAACAATATGTGATTTGCCTCCGATGAGTCTGAATTTTAAGCTTAAGGATACGATCGGAGGTGAATTTACTGGAATAGATGAGCTGAAGATTATGACGTATTGCAATCTTGGTTATGAGGATTACATTCTGAGGGAATATCTGATTTACAGACTATATAATTTACTGACTGATAACAGCTTAAAAGTAAGGCTATTAAGAATCAACTTTATTAATACGGCAAAAGAAAGCAAGCCCATCAGACAGTACGGATTTGCGATAGAACCAGTAAAACTAATGGCCAATAGAACAAATACACTTGAAATAAAACCTGTAACCCTGAGCCAGAAAAACATCAAGCCTGAAATGCTGGACCGTTTCGCAATATTTAATTTAATGATTGGCAATACAGACTGGTCGGTATCAAATCAGCACAATACCCTGATCCTTTCCCAACCAGGATCAGCACAACCTGAGCTTTATGTAATAGTTCCTTTCGAATTTGACTACTCGGGTCTAGTTAATGCTGATTATGCTGTTCCACACGAAAATCTGCCCATCAAGACGGTGCGAGAAAGGCTTTATATGGGTATGTGCAGAAGTGAAGAGGTTTATAAAAATGAAGTCAGGGAATTTGCAGAAAAAAAGGATGATTTTTATAAGCTGATTAATGATTTTCCATATCTCAATCCAAGATCAAAAGAGGATATGATAAACTACCTGAACGGATTTTTTGATATGTTCGATAAACATAATTCTATAGTTCACGATATGCTTAACCAGTGCAAGGATCTTTGAAAAGCCAATATACTTTTAGGACTTTTATCCTTCTTTTAAATGTATGTTAGAGCCTATACTACAAATAGTTCTGATATTTCATATGGAAATGAAATTACATTAACAACCAGCCCGCAGTTGATGCCCTCCGAAATCACTTCCGGTGTTTTTTGTAAAATTAAATTGACTTTGGTTTTTTACTGGTATAACTTTGGTTAAACAAAAAAAAAGGATCATGAAACAAGCATTGTTAATATTATTTGTTGGTATTTATTTTCAGCTTTCCTGTTCTGATTATAAACCAAATGTTAAGCCCCTGAATGATCTGGACAGAATGAAGTTAAAAGGAGATGTCAGATCCCTGACCGTAGCAATTTACAAGGCAGTGGAAAAGCCTGAAGGAATTATAAAGAAGGGATTTGTATCCAAATTTAATTACCTGTTTAATGAATATGGGTATATGACTGAATCAGTGTACTTTAAATCAGATAGCGGTCAAGATGCAAAAACAACCTGCAAGTATGATGAGAAAGGAAATATTATTGAAAAAGTTACAACTAATAATGCTGATGATCTTTTGAGTAAAACTATCCTAAAGTATGATGAAAAAGGAAATTTAATTGAAACTGCTTATTTAAATAATACAGGTGATTTAATATATAAAGAAATTTTAAAATACGATGAGAAAGGGAATGCAATTGAAAGGGATCGTAACAGATCAGATGACAGTCCGGGGGAAATAAGTCTATACTATGATGAAGAAGAGGGAAAATTTAAAAGAAATCATTTCAGACCAACCGGAAGCCAAAATACTAAATCAACTTATGAATATGATGAAAAAGGAAATCAGGTTAGTGAAAGATTTTACTTATCAGATGGTAGTTTATCCTCTAAACGAATTAATAAATATGATGAAGAAGGCAATAAAATTGAGACTAATGTTTTTAGTTCAACCGATACATTAAAATTTAAACAGACCTTTAAATATGATGGAAAGGGGAACATAATTGAGGAGAACCAGGGTAAGTCAGATTCTGATATGGAACTGGCTCACAGTTATAAATATGATGAAAAAGGAAATATAGTTGAGGAAATTATCAATTATGGCCTCAGGATTTCAAAAGCTACTTATAAATACGACAAATATGACAGTTTTGGAAATTGGCTTAGTCAAACAAGGGAAGAGTCTTCAATGAATACGGGAAAAGTGTACTCAAAAATTATTACAGAAAGAATAATTGAATACTCAAAATAGTCTGAGTTACTCAAGACCGCGCATCAGTTCCTGAGGCTTTTACTAAATATAATTGACTTTGGTATTTAACTTTTACTGTGAAAATATATTTGACTTGTATTATTAGGGGTTGTAACTTTGTTAATCTCTATAATTTAATGTCTAACACGAGACATCGTGCTTTTCTAACCCAATTCGGGGCGGTACGTCAATAAACCAAAGCGATCAATCAGGTGAAATGAAAAGTCATTTTTCCTCTTGTCATTGATGTTTGTATTAATAGGTCTTTCCTGAAATCAGGAGCACTTTCATAACCGGACTTTGTATTTGAATTTATTTAATAAGAATCACTGAAATTGGTATTGCAAACTATTATTTCTAATCTCTTTTTATTAACCAAAATCTTACTGTTATGAAAACATTAAAGATTCTTTGTGCACTATGCATTATGCTTGGATTTGCGGCATCAGCAAACTCCCAGGGTAAAGTAAAACAGGTCGAAAGGCCATTTAAAGGCACATTTCATGGCAAGGTTGTCGAAACATATCCAACTACTGAGGTAATGTCAATAACCGGCAATGCATCGCATTTCGGAATAATTAGGAACAGCGAAATGACATTAGTTCGACCAACACCGCCTCCACCGTTAATTTCTACTTTTAACGGAATTTTAATAGCTGCAAACGGCGATTATGTTAATTTCAATGGCAGTTGTAATATGACAATTACTAACCCACCTGCTGGTGGCACAATGATGGGGACAATTTATATCACTGGGGGAAGCGGAAGATTCTCAGGCTGCACCGGAGAGGCTCTAATGACAGGGACATTCAGCATGTCAGAGGATTGGGCGGAGTGGACCCTCGATGGTACTATAACTTATTAGTCAGTAATTATTTATAACTGTTCACTTTCTTCAATATTTTTCTGAAAAGAAGAACATATTATCCTCCCGGAAATCAGCTCCGGGGCTTCCCTTTAAATAAAGTTGACTTTGGTTTAAACAAGGTGTAACTTAGCATAATTATTCACTTTTTTTGGCAGATAACAGAGTGCTTTTGTTAAGGATATATTGGTTAGCGGCATCCATAAAGACAACACTAATGCTACGTCAAAGCAAATAAATCAAATGAATATTATATTCAAGATAGCAAGTACCAATTTAGAGTTTGACGATGGACGTGACTTATTTCGACAATACACAGACTCTCTTAACATTAATATGTATTCTAAAGATGTCTATCTTGAACTTTTATTGATAGACAAGCGATACAATCTGCCAGATGGTGCGTTGCTTCTTGTTTATGATAATAATGTTGCGGTAGGTTGTGCGGCAATTCAGAAATTTAATAAAAACACGGCTGAATTGAAACGATTCTTTGTTCAGACAAAATACAAGGGATATAAAATTGGTGTGAAATTATTGGAACTGGCATTTGACATTGCTAAAGAACTCAACTATAGCAGAATCAGACTTGATGCAAGACCAGCTATAACACAAACACGAAGCCTGTTTCGTTCATTAGGTTTTTATGAAATACCACCTTATGGTTTCAATCCAACCGAAGAGACTACTTTAATGGAAAAGACACTGGTTTGATATCTGCCCCCGGATCAACATTAGATATGCTCCTAACGGCATTGGCAGATCTGGAAAGTATTATGTAAAATATTATAGTCAAGATGAATATGAGATTTATTTCAATTCAACTTTCGTTCTCAAGGCTATAATGGAAGGTTATCAGATTAGTAAAACAAGATATGATAATTTCCATTAAACTGTTTGCTTTTGTATTATATTCTGTGTAACCACTACCGGTGGTGTTGACATGGTAAGTATGCTGAAAGGGGTTGATGTGCGGGGATAATTGATTACTTAGTCGTTCTATCTGGCTGGTTACAGATACGGATCCCTTTGGTCCAGGATATGCTTCTCTTTTTTAAGAAGTTCGTCCTGACTTTCACAATGTTCAGGATCACTGGCTATTGCATCAACCGGACAAATCCTGATGCATTGCGGTTCATCAAAATCACCCACACATTCCGTACACAGATTAGGATCAATAACATAAACCGAATCACTTTCCGAAATTGCATCATTGGGGCACACCTCGATACACAGGCCGCATGATATACAATCAACGCAAATCACGAAAGCCATATTATACCTCCTAGTTTTAAACTACAGTTGTTAACAGTCTGCATTTTATCCAACTCCGTAAAGCATTAAACCGAAATCTATTTAAGCTTTCGATTAATCAATCAGCTGACTCACTTCATAATATAAAAATAATAATATTTTCCCATTAATATTACAACTAATTGAAGATAAATGGGAACAATTGAAGAAAGTGTTGTTTTAGTAGTGGATGATTCTGATACAGAGCTTTACCCATTTTTACCCTATTTGCTGCAAGACCTTTGGAAATTGGGGCAGATCCCGATGCAATGATCAAACCTACAATTATGTTCATGGGAAAGGCAGTTTCATGGTCCGACAGAGGAACTTAAATCAAAGGGCTTATTCTGTTTATCTTCATTAAACTCCGGCTAATTCATTTTAAAATACAAAAAATTCAAAAAGAGGCTGTTACAAGTATAGGCTCATGGGAAAAAAATTCTTGACTGATAATGAACACTTGTTTAATTTTATTAAGGCTTAGAAAAACAAATGGGTATCGGGATACAATAATAAAGCAGTTAACCTGCCACCCTTTATGAGAACCCTTGGAATACCCTTGGAAGGTCGACAAACAAGCTAAAGTGACAGTCAGTTACCACTTAAATAATATACCCTCATAATGTACCAGTACTGATGCCATACGGCATAATTTCAGAAAAGATATATTTGGAATAGATCAAATGTCATCAGCTATTTTCCCGCTTTTCAGCTAAAATTCCCTGAAAATTTAACAAAAGTGTCAGAAAATGATACAAAAGTGGTAGAATTTGTCATTGGGGTAGCTGAACTTTGATAAGAATTTGGTTGATAATGATTGTAGAAATTTATGTTGCACATATTTCTTACTTCTTTTCATTCACTAAAAACTATCATTAGTGGGCATTAAATTATTAAAGTTGTTCTTTGAAATTATGAGATAATCGCATTTGCGGCTTTTTTTTAGAGCGTGACGATTTGAATTAGTCAAATTTTCTAATTATAAATCTATCAATCTATTTTGTTGCTATTTTAAATTACCGTTGGCTTTAGCCAACGGTATATAGACCTCATTTATAAGGACTTTAGTCCACTACTTTTGGGCTAAAGCCCGACCAGTGGTGTGTCTTAATCCGTTGGCTAAAGCCAACGGTAAAGTAAAACGATCTTAAAAGAGATTTTCAATATACGAAAATCTATAAATTTTGAACATCCCCTCACTTAATAAAATACCTATAAAAGAGATACTTACGATATGCGATTACAATAATGTCAAAGAACTTAAAAATATCCAATTAATAATCAGAGGGTTTTAATTGCCCACTACTGAAAAACTATTAATGATGAAGACAAAAACTCTATTACTATTATGCCTTTTTTTAGGCATTGGATTGACTCAACTTTCTGCACAAAAAACAACAGTTAAGTATGCAATGGGTGGTGATGCCTTGCCGGAGCCTATATTGTGTGATGGGGTAGAGTATTGGTTGACGGGGGTTTATTTCGGACAAGAAATTAACATTTACTATAAAGATTGGGGAGCTTAAGAAGGGAATAAATCATCTTAAGGGGGAACTTACAAATGTAGAGACTGGTGAAATATTTCAAATACACATTAAATACAAGGGTGATTATGTTGATGGGTATGTAATTGAGACAACCAATTTTAAAGGGAATATGGGTACACATGCTAATCAAAGGTTGGTATGGGACGTAGTAGCCGGATGGGAGTATTATTGGCTTAAAACGAATTGTCATTAAGACTAAAATTAAAGAACCTCAAAAATCATTTCAGAAATCCCAGCCCTCGGAAATAAGCTAAGGAGGTTTATGTTCAAGAAAAGATGAGATGCTTAAGACTAAGACAATATCAGATTCAAGACTTCCGTTTATAAAAAGAAGTCTGCTCAAATCTGAATTATCAGCATAGTGTATGGTTATGATATCACTTAGGGAATTGCTAAGAAGGATTGCATCGAGTAATATCCGGAATAAGATTGCATCTGGTACAATGGTCTACTTTGAAAGTCCTTTGGAAGAATTGGCATTTAGATATGCTCCCAACGGAATTGGCAGACCTGGAAAGTACTATGTAAAATATTATGGTCAAGATGAATATGAGATTTATTTCAATTCAACTTTCGTCCTCAAGGCTATAATGGAAGGTTATCAGATTAGTAAAACAAGATATGATAATTTCCATTTAATTAAGGGTGTCCTTTGGTACAGGCATATTAAAACTCCTGAAACTCCAAAGTCTGTTGGAAATTAGTTCATTGGTCTGGAGCGGTAAATAAGTGTGTTTTTGAAGTCCGGAAGTTATCAGCTAACAGGACTTTTTTTATTAAGAAGCCAGCACCCTGAAAGTGAATTGGAGAACCCTATTTCACTACTAACCTAAACCTAACCTGATAGGATGCTGGCATAAATTTAAACAGTTCTGCTCTGAATAAGTTCAAATAGAATATTTCCTTCGCTTTTAGCCATTTTCCCGTTTTTAGGATAAAATTCCCTGAAAATGTAACAAAAGTGCTATTTTTTGATACAAAAGTGGTAGACTTTGTCATTGGGGTGGTCGAACTTTGTATGTGAATCTGGTTAATCAGGATCGTAGAAATTGATATTGCATACACTTATATCTAACTCTTTTTATAAACCAAAATCATCAAAAATGAAGACACTGAAAAAGATCTTATTCTTTATTGCAGGACTTGGGCTGCTTATTGCATGCTCTAAATCTGACCATTTCTGGGGTGATGAACCCCTTGGTAATACAATGAAAGGTGGAAAATCTGATCCGGTTATGGTTACTACACCTTTTAAAGCTGACTTTCTTGGCAATTATACATCTGTGGAAGTAAGTGCAGAATGTGGTGATTATCCAAATATGCGCGTTGTTGTAGATGCTACAGGAACAGGTACTCATGTTGGAAAATCCACAGTGCACTTTGATTTCTGCTGCAATATGGAAACAGGGGTGTATGGTTCTAGTGCACCGTATGCAATTGTGGCTGCTAATGGAGATATTCTCTATATTTACGGTGAAGGTCAGGTTATAGATGGAAGGTTACCAGATCATCCTGATTATGTGACCTCTTATTGGAGAGATCCTTTTGTAATACAAGGAGGTACAGGTCGGTTTAAAGGTGCAACAGGAGGTGGTATGATGGATGATTATAACAGTAGTGAGGACCCTTATTCTCACCACCACTGGACTGGAACCATTACATTGGTTAAAGGAAAACAATAAACTTGTCCATCCCCAATTTAAGAATACAATTCTCTCAAAAGCTAAAGCCCTCAGAAATCATCTCTGTGGGCTTTTTCTTGCCAAATTTCCTTTGGAGAATTAGGAAATCGCGCGATAAAACTAATTATCTGCTCTCGGGTGGTATCTACCATTGGCTTAATGACGATCATTGATCAGATACATAAATAGGTGCACCTAGAATGAATTTCTTGAGTAGATAAATAAAGTTGACAAAGGCTTTTTGGTGATGTAACTTTACTTATTAAATCCCACTTAGTTAAAGCAATAATTATGAAAACGAGAAAAATTCTTACAAAAGTAGCAATTGTAATTTTTCTTCTTCTTTCAAGTGCAAGTAGCGAATCCTGTAAAAAAAAATGTTGGACATGTGACGAAGTTTCCAGTGGAGGCGGATATATTTATAGGACACGAATTACGTGCAATGAGAGTAAATTGAATTACTATATAAGCCAAGGGTGGGATTGTGGTAAATAAACAGGCATGCTTTATAGAAGTCAGCCGTCGGAAATCAACTTCTGGGGCTTTTTTGTTAGCTATTGCGATGCTCCATACACAAGTTAAAGCAAATCGATTCATCAGGTTTGATTAGATTTTGGTGGATAAGTCGGATTTTAGGATAAAGCTGCTCAAATTTTTGATGAACAGGCTAAATCCATTGACTGAAATATGTTTAACTATTAAGGTTACAATTTGAAAGTAGCCTAACTTCATAAATTATAAATATTTTCCCTTAATGACTAATTCAAAAAAATTGTCATGAAATCACTAAGATTTTTATTCTTTTCAAGTACAAAATTCTTTGGAATTTTGTTAGGATTTTTAATTCTGTTATTCAGTTCGGGATGTCAGGAAGACCTCCTTAAAACAGAGAATGCTGATGAACCTGAATCCCCTGCGCCAAAGAAGGCGAAAACCAGTAATTTTATGGTTATTACTAAATCAGAAACACTTCCTGCAGATTTTGAAATCCAACTTTCCGCCTATGGGAAAATCGTAAGATCGATTCCTGAAATCGGAATAGTGGTTGTAAAAACTGCAGTTTCAGATTTTGAAAAGAAAGTTGCAAAACTTTCGGAGGTTCAGGCTGTTGTTCCTGATCTTATTGTTAAGTGGATTGAACCAACTGAATATTTCACCGAAGAAAATCCACCGAGCATAGGTTCTGATGAGACTTACTTCTGGTACCAATGGGGTCTGGATGCCATTGATGCTCCTGAAGCATGGAATGCAGGATATACTGGCAAAGGAGCAAGAGTTTTTATTCTTGACAGTGGCATTGACGCTGAACATCCTGATCTGGCGTCAAACCTGAATACTGATCTTTGCGCTTCCTTTGTTCCGGGCGAAAGTTATAATGCTGCCGATGGATTCTATTTTAATCATGGTACACATGTTGCTGGGATTATTGCTGCTGCAGATAACAGTTTTGGTGTTATCGGAGTAGCCCCTGAAGCTGAAATAGTGGCGGTGAAAGTCATTTCTGAATCTACCGGCTCAGGCGCTTTCAGCTGGATCAATGCCGGAATTATATATGCTGCCGATAACGGTGCCGACGTAATTAATATGAGCCTTGGAGCAACAATTTACAGAAATGGCTTTTATTATGATGAAGATGGGGTCCTGCAAAAGATGCCTGCTTCTTATTACCAAATGCTTATTCTGGCCACAAAGCGTGCGATTGACTATGCATACAAGAAAGGTGCTGTCATTGTTACATCGGCAGGGAATGATGGATTAAATATGGATGGCAATGGTTCTCTTTTCAAATTGCCGGCCGGACTTCAAAAAGTAATCACTGTTTCTGCAACAGCTCCTGATTACTGGTACAGGGATCTGATTAACGGAATAGATCCTGTTTTGGATATACCTTCGAGTTACACTGATTATGGAAAATCATTCATTGAAGTCGCTGCACCCGGAGGTGATTATGATTTTTACCCTGGAGTTAATTATCATTGGGATTGTGTGCTTAGCACAATTCCTGGAGGATGGGCCTGGGCTGCCGGAACAAGTATGGCATCACCGCATGTGGCAGGAGTGGCTGCACTGATTATCGGCAAAAACGGAGGAGAAATGGATCCGCAAGAAGTCACAAAGCAACTGCTTAATACTGCTGATAAAATTGACAGGCAGGGAATTTCAGCATATTTCGGGAAAGGACGAGTTAATGCTTTCAGGGCAGTAATGGAATAAACGAATTTACCGGGATTAGGGAGCAGGTTTCATTAAACCTGCTCTTTTTTTATTCCATCAGATACTGATCGTAAATTAATCAGTTAAAGGTCTGCCACTGCTCCAGATGACAGATAAGAGTGATAGTTAGGTATCACTTTGGGTATATACCCTTACTTATATAGACCATATAAATGACAGGTGGGATGATTCCAGAAAAGATCTTTTTGGGATTAATCCGATGTCCTCAGCCAATTCCCCGCTTTTAAGCTAAAATCACCTTAAAATGTTACAAAAGTGTCAGAAAATGATACAAAAGTGGTAGAATTTGTCATTTGGGTAGTAGAACTTTGATAAGAATTTGGCTAATCTGGATCGCAGAAATTGATATTACAGGCACTTATAATTAACTTCTTTTTATTAACTAAAATCTTTTAATTATGAAAACACTTAGGTTTTTTGTTATTCTTTGCTTCATTCTTGGGTTTATCTCTAAAGTAAATGCCCAATCAACTTCAACAAGAGATATTGACATTCCCTACAGCTTTTACATAGATTGTATTGGCGAAAATGCAGTGGGAACACTGACTATCCATATATTACTTCATTTTGATAAAGACGGGTATTGGACTTCATTTCACTATCAACCACAAGGAGGGGCATTAATCGGCGAAAACACAGGCAACGTTTACCATCCAATTGGTGTTACTCAAGAACACTGGAAATCCTGGCAAAATGGAGTAAATGGAGCATTTACTGATACTTTTATAAATAACTATATTGCGGTAGGTGTTGGTAAGGACGCAGTCAAATGGGGAGGTAAAGAAACATATCATATCACTGCAACAAAAGACGGCGAGATTACAGTAGAGGTTATAAAATCTGAAACTTTTTGTAAATGAATCTTGTTAAATTCATAAAGAATTAGGTTGTCATAAAAATTAAGCGTACGAGCCCTAGGAAATCTGCTTCTGGGGCTTTTTCTTACCAAATTTTCATTGGAGTTAGCTAAATTCTCTATGTCTTCTCAATTATCTGCACATGAGTGATATCTACCATTGGCTAAAAGGAGATCGTTTAAGACTATCAGTAAAAATGCATGCCTTGTCAGAAATTTCTTGAATAGAAAATAAAGTTGACAAAGGCTTTTTGCTGGTGTAAATTTGGTAAAGTAATTCCATTTAAATACCCATGAAAAAATATTCACAAATACAGGAGTTTATTTCCGTTCTAATGGTTTTCATTTTATTGACATACCCGTCTGGTTGTACGAGCACCAAGATTATTTCAAAATCCGATCTTCCCTTGCCTGACTCAAGCAAATATTATAAATATCCTTTTGTTGTCCATGGTGACACATCAAAGTTTTTGCTGGATAAGCCGACAATTTCAGATAGTATATTATCGGGCACAATTAAACAGATTCATAAACATTATCCCTCAAAGAAAAAAATTCATTTATATCTCTCCTCTGATTCGATGATTAAAATAGATAAAGGAGAATTTCTCAGTGTACCACTCGATGAGGTCACCAAGGTAGAATTAAAGAAACCGAGTGGAGTAAAAACGGCTATTGTCGTTGTTATTGGTGTTTTCGCAGGAGTTGCAGTTAGTGCGCTTGTCCTCTACGGCATTTTTGCTTTCTTCTCTCTTTTCATGGAGGATGGAGGCTAATAAAAATTAAAAATAAAACTTCTGCATCTTAATGAGGGATTTATCTCCCTGATGACAAGAGGAAGACACAGTTGTAATATAATATTTATTCTGCATTTATGAGATGTTATCCTGATATGTAATCAGCCCTCAGATCAGCTTCATAATTTTCTATACCTTTAATCTGACCCTCACTTGACTTTCATATCAGGATAGCATAACTTTACTTACATTAAGCCCAAAAAGTTACCTGATGGCTCACAAAACCAATAGTTTTGAAAGGTTCTGGAAGGAACTGAAGAGACGTAAGGTCTTTAGTGTCGTCACCACTTATGCTGCGACTGCTTATATCATAATCGAAGTTGTAAACAATCTAATCGGGCCATTGCATCTTCCGGACTGGTTTGCAACATTAGTTATAATACTACTCATAACAGGACTCCCAGTTATTGTTATTCTGTCATGGATATTTGATTTTACACCCCAAGGGATTAAGAAAACCGAGTCGCTTGAAGAATTAGAAAACAAACAGATTGTAGTAAAACCTGTCAAAGGTAAACTGAGGGCAAGTTATGTTCTAAATGCTATTCTTATCATAGCTGTTATGGTTCTTGTCTATCCGAAAATATTCAAAAGGGACACTCTTGAAAGCCTTCGGGCAAAAGGTAAGATTTCTGTTGCCGTGATGCCATTTCAGAATATGACAAATGATAAATCGTTAAATGTTTGGCAAGAAGGTGTCCAGAATGAAATTATTACTTCCCTTACAAACTCTGAAGAACTAAAAATCAGGCAAACAGAAACAATAAACAGTTTAATCCAGAGCAAAGGCATTACAAATTATGAATCGATTACACCTTTGGTGGCCAGTGCACTTTCGCTAAATCTTGATGCTAACGCATTTATCATTGGAACAATTAAGCAGGCAGGTACAACAATACGTCTGAATGCACAGATAATTGATCCAAACACAAAAAATGCTTTAAGGTCTTTTCAAATTGACGGATCATCGGACGAAATCCTAAATCTGATTGATACTCTTTCTGTAGATATAAGGAACTCTCTTGAAATATCTAAATTGGAAAGGGGGGTTACCGCTGAATTCCACTCCTTTGGATATACGACTTCTTCAGAAGCATATAAGAATTTTATTTATGGCCAGGATGCTTTCTTGAAAGGAGATTATTCTACAGCGATTCAATATCTTTCTCAATCTGTAAGATTAGATTCAAGTTTAATACACTCTTCTTTCTTATTGGCTTTTGCCAACCTTTTTAGTGGTGATATGAATAAAGCGAAATATATTGTTTCAAGGATTCATAATAAAAGAGATCAAATATCACATGTGCTGTGGAAAACATTTACTGATTATCAATATGCATTACTTTTTGAGACCCCCACAGACCAATTAAAATACATAAGACAATCCCTTCAATTAGACGATCAATTACCATTCAGTAATTTTGATTTAGGCAAAGCTTATTTGGATTTGCGTCAATATGATGAAGCAATTCCAGCATTTGAAAAAGCATTGGGGATATATAAAAAATGGAAAACAAAACCTGTCTGGGTTTGGAACTATACTGCACTTGGATTGGCTTATCATGAGACTGGTCAGTATAAGAAAGAAATAATACTCTATAAGAAAGCTGAACTGGATTTTCCTGAGAATTCTGATCTGGTCTACAGACAGGCAGTCCTTTCCTTAACACTTGGAGATACAGTTGAAGCAAAAAGATATATTGAGAAATTCATAACAATTCAGGGGAAAAACTCTGTTCCTGAGGCTGGCATAATGACCGATTTGGCAAATATTTATTTGGAAGCAGGTATCCTTGATAATGCGGAGGACTTCTATCGGCAGGCACTTTCGGTAGAACCTGAAAGTGATGGCAGGATTAATAATCTTGCATATTTTCTTATTGATAAGGATCGGAATATTAATAAGGGGATTGAGCTCATTGAAAGCGGTCTGGAACTGGATCCCGATAACTATCTGCTTCTGCACACCAAAGGATGGGCATTATTTAAAAAAGGTAAATATCAGGAAGCATTGAATATGCTTCAGAAAAGCTGGGATTTACGAAGACAAAATGCTGTTTACGATCACGAAGCATTTCTTCATCTCGAAGCAGCAAAGAAAGCTGTTGCCGGGATGAAGAATAATTAAAACAAACATACACAGGTAAGGAGACCTCCTGAAAGGTAGGGGTAGCAAAAATAAAAGGGAAGTCTAAAGATCGCATGCCATGGCCTCGGGAAAAGCATGCTTTCCCCTTCAGTATAAAAAAGTATTGTCGGCATCCACGCCCACCTGAACAATAAGCAATTTGGATAATAATAGAAAGAGGGCTTTCCAGATGATTTTTTACAATGCACTACCATTGCATTCATTATAAACAAACAGCAGGATATAGCTATCAATTGCCTGATTTTGTCAACTTATCTAATTGGCAGATAAAAAAATCGTCTGTAAAAGTAAAAGCAAATGTACATCAAATCCAACTTCTCAATTCGCTGTATTAAAAACTAAGATCCACTATTTCGTGGAATACTCTTGTGATTTGGAACGAACAAACCTGCTTGAGTTAACCATCACTCAGAGGAAGGCCATATTCAAAGAAGGGGATCGATTTTGTTGCATTCGGTGGCCTCAAATAGTAATTCTTTTATTTTCCTGAAAACAAAAAGTAATTTCCCCTTTTCTCGATTTGGGACAAGCACACCAAAATTTAATACCCCTTAAGGTCCGTGCTCATCCAGTACTCAATGATAACTCCTTGGCAATGGTAACCAATGGCTAAAGATATATGGACTTATATATACCCTATATACAAGACACCTGTCAGGATGCGAAAATAAACTTGACTTGGGCCTTTTATTGTAATAAATTAGCTTATTCGAGACATTAAATCAGTATTAATATGAAGGCAATCCAGTATTTACCCACAAGCCTCCTCCTACTTTTATGTGTTTTGAATCTCTACCTTGGAATTATTACGAAGCCAGATCCCAGTTCTGTTATATATATAGTTTTTGGTGTAGTCTATTTTACTCTTGGGGTGTTATTGATTAGCAAAATGAGGGGCTCCGAATTACTTGGATTCATTATACCTCTGGCAATAGTGTTTATTTACCCATTAATCGTGGATTTTAAAAATCTGCATCCATGGTCGTCAGGTTTTTTGGGAGCGACTAATGCAGTAGTTGTATTATGTTATCTATATCTGTTATTGGTAAAAATTAAAAACTAATTCATAGTAATAATATTATGTTTGTCGCCCTCGGAAATCAGCTTCGGGGGCTCTTGCTTACTTACCAATATCTGACCCCACTTGACTTTGATATCAGGATAGCGTAATTTTACTTGTGTATACCGATATCTTTAATGATTGTAAATAGTTTTGCTAATGGCAATCTGGTCTGCTGAAATAAAAGAACTTGAGAAACTCTATGAATCCTTCAAAGGTAAGCTTCCTGATCTGGAAAAGGAAATGGAGCGGTTAGTTAAAGCTGATGATGAGAACATGATTCTTCTGTATTCAAGAAGATGCCTGGAGGTGATTATTACTGATCTCTGCGAGTGCGAACTTAAAAGAGATAGGGGAAGTGAACCTCTCAAAGGCATAATTGATAAGCTGCACAAGGACAAAAAGATATCTGCCAATATTATCGCTTCAATGCATGGCTTGAATGAGCTATCTACATTCGGAACGCATCCCAAGGATTTCGATCCTGAACAGGTGAAGCCAGTTCTTGTTAATCTTGACATAATCATTAAGTGGTATCTGAAATATAAGCAGACTGGAACAGATATTAAAGCAAAACCTGCTGAAGAGATCAGGCAGATAATAAAAAGCACTGGAGAAGTAAAAAAGGATATAACTATCTCAAGAAAAAGGCTGGCTGGCATACTCGGAGGATCAATGGGAATTATTGCGTCCGTGTTTGCTGTGTTATACTTTACCAATATCATAGAAGATAGAAACCAAACCAAAGAACTTGATAAATCAATCGCTGTTCTTCCTTTCAGAAATCTGAGCAATGATACAACCCAGTTATATTTCAGTGATGGTATTGTGGAAGCAATTCTGGATCATCTTTTCAAGGTAGGTGAACTAAAGGTGATATCCAGCACATCGACAAAGAGATACAGGGATACAGAACTTTCTATCAAAGAGATAGCCAGAGAACTGGGTGTTGTTTCAATTCTGGAAGGCAGCGTACAAAAAATAGGAAACAATGTACGAATAACTGCTCAGCTTATTGAAGCAAAAACAGATGTGCGTTTATGGTCAGAAACATATGATAGAGACTTTTCGGATATTTTCTCAATTCAGACTGAAGTGGCTGAAAATGTAGCAAAGGAGTTGAAGGCAACATTGACATCTGAAGAAAAGGAACTGATCAAAAAGAACCATACACAAAATCCCGAAGCATATAACTTATACTTGCAGGGGCGCTTTTTCTGGAACAAAAGAACAGCAGAAGGTCTTAAAAAGAGCGTGGAATATTTTGAAAAGTCAATTGAAAAGGATCCTGATTATGCATTAGCTTATGCTGGAATGGCTGATGCATATTGCATCCTTGCATGGTGGGGATGGATTCCAAGGTCTGATGGTTATGCCAAAGCGAAAGAATTTGCTTTAAGAGCTCTGGAAATCGACAAAAATCTTGCAGAAGCTCATACAATTCTGGGTGACATTTTGTGCTGGAGTGAATGGAAATGGGAGGAAGCCCGTAAGGAATTAAAGCTTGCTGTTGAGCTAAATCCGAATTATGCTACAGCACACCAATACTATTCTGAAATTTTGGATATTATAGGGAAAAACGATGAGGCTCGTGCACAAATTAACATAGCAGCCGGACTTGATCCTTTATCCGCAGCAATAAGCGGAACGAGTGCGTTGTATTATTACAATGAACACAAATTCAAAGAATCACTGGATGTTTGTCGTAAAACAATGGAGATTAATCCGGATTATAACGGGGTGTATTGGACATCTTTTGATGCTTATATTAAAATTGGCGAGAATTTAAATGCTGCTGAAATCCTGCAGAAATTAATGTTCCGGGATACATTGACATTAAAGGTTTCCGGCATTCTGAAAGAGGTTTACAGTAAATCCGGAATAAATGGTATATTGAATTGGTTGATTGAATGGCAAAAAAACAATCCTGCTGCTAATCTTTATGTAGCAAAGTGGTACTCTATGCTTGGGAGGAAAGAGGAATCATTGGACAGGCTGGAAAAAGCGCTGAAGGGACGCTTATCTGAAATCCCCGCGATTAATAGTTTACCCGACGAAATTCCCAGAATTTTTAATTCCCCCGATTACGATAACCTGCGTTCAGAACCGAGGTTTAAGGTGATAATTGAAAAATTAGGATTATCAAAATATACAAGGCAAGAGTAAAGTATAGCAAGATATTTCAGAGTGAAAAAATAGCTGGAGAGCCGGGAATGCTTGAGATAAAATAAATTAAAATACTGAACTATATAAACAGGGTAAATACCAGCAAGCATTGGAAATACTTCAAAAAAGCTGGGATTTAAGAATGAAGAATTCCATTTATAATCTTACAGCGTATCTTCATCTCGAAGATGCAAAAAAAAAGCAATTGATCCTTATCTCGTAGCTGAGGTAACAACAGCCGATATTTTACCTGACGTGTCCCTGTTATACCCTTGATAGGTCGGCAAAAATGCTAAATTGATGGTAAAGTATCATTCAGACTATATACCCTCATAATGTACCTATACAGATGTCATACGACATAATTTCAGAAAAGATATATTCAGAATATTTCCGATTTCATCAGCCATTTTCCATCTTTTAGGCTAAAATCATCTTAAAATGTAACAAAAGTGGTAGACTTTGTCATATGGGTAGCTGAACTTTGGATGAAAATTTGACTTATTAATCATTAAAAGATCTAAAGGAAATGAAGGAATTATGTTTAACAGCAGTAATTTTTGTACTCCTTTTAACAGTTACTAATGGAATACAAGCGCAAACTACGCAAACAAAACTCAATCAGGTTGAGTTAGTGAAACAGTGGCTTGGTACGTGGCAAAATGATGTTAGCAAAGACACGGTTGATATATGGGAGGCTAGACCCTATGGAAAAGCAATTATAGCAACCGTATATAGGGTTATTAAGGGTGTTAAATCTGATTCGTATGTGGTCAATTTTGGTTATGATGACAGAGATGATAAGTTAAAAGGCTTTAATCTTTCTCCGAATACAGATTTTATGACATGGATTGGTGTGTTTACTACAGATAAATTGTTCAAGGTAGATGCCTTGGATTCCTTTAAACCTGATATTGTGTGGTGGAAAAATGAAGTAGAGTTTAAGACTCCAAAAGAAATGGTTGTTAGAGCCTATAACTCTAAAGGGGAAAAGACTGGTGAGTGGATTTATAAAAAAGTTAAATAACACGAACTCACTCACATTAAATTAATACTCTTATTAATAAAAAGTTACAGGCTTTGCTGGAATTAAGGAATGATACATTATTCCAAAAATATAATAACGATCCGATAGGTGATAGTTTTGAGTTACGAGATGGGTATACCACTGAAGTATATGTTAAGTTGAAATAACCTCTCCGTCCTCGTTATTCAGCTTGACCTCAGATCGGGAGCTTTTTATTACCAGATATCCTTTGGAGTGAATCAAATTCTGAATGACTTTTCAATTATCTCCACATAAGTAGTCCCTGCCATTAGCTAAAAAGAGATCGTTAAGGACTATCAGTAAATACTAATGTCACCAAAGAAATTTCTTGAATAGATAATAAACTTGACTTTGGCTTTTTGTGGGAGTAACTTTGTTTAAGAATTTATTTGAAGTATTTAATATGAATTGATATCATTGAAATTCACATATACGTTATTAAGGCTTTTAATAGTCCGAGTTATCTCTTTAATAAAAGATTTCATTTCTTAAATAAAAATATTGCATTATGAAAGAAAATCTGTTCAAGTTACTCTGTATCGCTTTAATGTCGGTCGTTTTAATTTCATGCACCAGCACATCAACATCTAAACTAATAAGTATAGAAGATTATACTTTTGCCCGCACGGGTGATAGCGACCAGCTTGTAGCCGTTGACAATCCGGCTGTTTTTAAAAGAGGAGATGCTGTCCACCTTGTCTTACAGAATGTTGGTCCTTTCAAAAAGGCCGATGACGGGCTTAACTGGTTTGACCTTGATATGGAAATCACCGGTCCTGATGGAGTGATTCTGTTATCACAAACCGGAATGCTTGGTGATGGCGGACATGTTGCTCTTGAAAATAACAGGGCTAAGTCACCCTTCGCCACCTGCACCACAACTCCAGACGTAGTTCCGGGAAAATACAAGTTTAAGCTTACAATTTACGACAAGATCGGAAGCGGGAAAGCTACACAGACTGCAATTTTTACTCTGGAGTAGATTTCAATTTTAATGATTAACTATGTGAAAATTTAAAGAAAGATTTTATTTTTTTGATATAGAAGCACATTAGTGTCCACTTAAGTATAATTGTTTTCAACTGTATACAATTTAGTTCTTTGACATCTTGGTAATCCTGGTTTGTAAGTAGTTAATTTTGAGATAATTTGTTTATATATGTTATGTTCAGTAGGTGTATAATTTCATTGTTAAAATCAATTACCGTTGGCTTTAGCCAACGGATGAAGATACAACCCAAGGTAGGGCTTTAGCCCACAAATGAAGGACTAAAGTCCTATATAGTGAGGCTGATATACCGTTGGCTAAAGCCACCGGTAACTAAAATTAACCTTAATCTGATCAAAGTCTAAATATGATTTCATTTCAAATAGTCACGCTATTAAAAAACGCTACACCCAATATTTATTCATTATTTCAAAGAACGATATTTATTTTTAAGTGGAAACTAATGATAGAAACAGATAAATTATCTACATCATTCTTATAAAATGATTTTAAAATTACAAGCCCTCGGAAATGAAATCCGGGGGCTTTCTGTTCTATTTATCTGACCCTCACTTGACTTTGGTATCAGTATGGTGTAACTTTACATATATAAAGCCAAAAAAAGACCTAATGATCAAAAATCTAAAAGATCTGGTTCAATTCTGGCAGGAACTTAAACAAAGAAATGTTGTCAGGGTACTGACAGTCTATCTCGCAGCTGCTTTTGCTGTATTGCAAGCAGCTGATATGATTTTCCCTCGTGTTGGCCTTCCTGAATGGACTGTAACTCTTGTATTAGTTTTACTTGGTGCAGGATTAATCATTGTAATAGTAATTACCTGGATTTATGATATAACACCTGAAGGGATCAAGAAAACCAGCGATTTAAAACAAGCTCTGAAAAATGGTAACAAAGAAATAGAAATTGAACTTCCTCTCTGGGAATCAACCGCTACTCAGTCTGGGAAAGAACCAGTTTCGATTAGTAATGATTTGTATACAGAAAGGATCAGGCAGTTAAAGAGGAAAGGAAAAATTTACAGCTATAGTTCTATTATTGTCATTCTTGCCGTTACTGTCCTGTTCGTTTTCTCAAGTGCAAATATTGTTCCTTTTGACAAACGTGACTGGTTATTAATAACAGATTTTGAAAATCTGACTGAAAATCCTGTCTTTGACAGATCACTTTATGCAGCATTCTCGCTCACAATAAATCAATCAAGGTATATAAATGTCTTTTCCAGATCCAGAATGATTGAAACTTTGACAAGAATGAAAGTAAAAGATCTGGTATTTATAGATGAAAGAATAGGGAGAGAATTAGCATTGAGGGAAGGTATTAGTGTTTATATTGTGCCTAGTATAGCTGAAGTCGGAAACAAGTATGTTATTACTGCAAAAATACAAGAGACCAAAACCGGGAATATTTTAAAATCGATTATTTTAAATGCCGAAAATCAGGACAAAATTCTAACAAAGTTAGACAAGCTGAGTAAAATAATTCGTCGTGACCTTGGTGAACCAAGATATAAGATTTCTATTAAGGACAAACCATTAACGAAAGTAACTACCTCATCACTAGAGGCTTTAAAACAATATTCCCTGGGTATTGAATCCCATTATAAGCTTGACTTTGCAGCTGCAAAAAACTATTATGAAAATGCCTTACGGATTGATTCCGGTTTTACAGCAGCGAGAGCATCGCTAGGCAATATTCTAATTGAGAGATTTGACCCTGAAAAGGGACGTGAATTACTAAATCAGGCGGTTAAACATGTTGACAATCTGACAGACAGGGAAAAATACGGTATCCTTGCTTTTCATGCTATTAATGTAGAAAATAATAATATTAAGGGTATTGACTATGCCAAGACTCTAACAGAGTTATACCCTGATGATCCTGCTTATCGTAACAATCTTGGCTGGTATTATCAGAAATCTGGGCAATTTGAAGAAGCCTTGAAAGAGTACAAAACAGCTGTACATATTAATCCAAACCAAACACTTACTTTCTCAGGGATAGTGTGGGTTTATCTTGAAATGCTAGGGAAACCTGATTCCGCCCTGGGCTGGGCTGAAAAAATGATTTCTGCTAATGCTCAGAATGCCTGGGGTTATTACTATTTAGGGTCAGCCTGGTTGAGCCTTGATGACATTGAAAAAGCCGAAATTGCCTATCAGAGAGCGAGAGAGATTGATCCTTATTTTTTGACTAATCAATATGCCCTGGCTCATGCTTATAATATTCAAGGACGGTATAAGGAAGCCATCAGGATATTAGAAAGAATTATTGAGAATAGTAAAAATGGACCTTCAACTTATTTTGAAAGAATTATTGCGACCGACCAAAATGATCCATCAGCTTATTACGATTTAGGTATCAACTATCAAGCTATGGGAAATCAGGAAGAAGCCCGGAAATATTTTAACATTTACAAAAATATTGTAACAGAAGAATGGATGAAGAAACGGCCGAATAATGCCGTAACATTTATTGCAATAAGTGATGTGACAGCACATTTAGGCGATATTGAATTCTCAAAGGAAATGCTTCAGAAAGCAAAGGATATCGACTCAACACTTCATGAACGGTTCGCAGAAGTGCTTTGTATACAGGGTAATATACCAGAAGCTCTTTATGAAATAGAAAAAGCACTTGATAACGGATTTCGCAATCTGTTATGGTTAAAACAAAATCCTGACCTGCAAATCTTACATAATGATGCCCGATTCCGAAATTTGTTGGGAAAGTATTTCAAGTAGACCTTTTTTGAGCATGAAAAGGGAAGAAAATGGCTTGAAGAGCAGGGGATGCTGTTATCCCTTCATCTTGAAGCAGCAAAAAAGGCTGTTGCAGGGCAAAAGAACAATTAACTTTAATTTTAATCTGCTCTATCACCAGATTTTATAATTTCACAATAAAAAGAGAAAATAGGGGAAAGTAAATAGTAATTTAATTAATACAATTATGGCATTCATCGGTTCTCACAACAGATTTAATGAATTCAGAGATGATTTCTTAAAAGATACGGGAGTAAAAAATGTCGATGACAATATGGAACTTTATACCCAATATGTAACCGCAAGATTTGCTGATCAAAATCATCGCTTATTGAGTAATCTTGTGAATGAAATTCAGGACTTATACAAAGTACTTAAAAAGGTTTAATGTTCCAATGTCAAACCTGAGGATTTAAACAAACAAACTTAGTTTAGGTCACTTATTTCATGACAGGGAGGCCAAAATAAAAGGAAGACAAAAAAATCGCATCCCGTGGCCTAAAAAAGTAATTCTTCTTTCTACCTGAAAGCAAAAAGTAATTGATCTTTTTCTCTTACATAGGAAAAGTATGCCAAAACTTAATACCCCTTCAAGGTCAATGCTTATCCAGTGCTCAATGAAAACGCATTGGTCATGGTAACCACTAGCCAAAGATATATGCCCTTATAAAGGACTTATGCAACAAGACAGGGGGTTTGTTTCTAAAATGCAATTGCAATTGGCTTTTAACTAAAACAATGAAAATATATTTGACTTGTATTATTAAGGGTTGTAACTTTGTTAAACTCTATAATTTAATGTCTAACACGAGACATCGTGTTTTCCGAACCCAACTCAGGGCGGTACGACAATAAATTCAAAGCAATCAATCAGGTGAAATGAAAAGTCATTTTTTTCTTGTCATTGATGTTTGAATTAATAGGTCTTTCCTTCAATCAGGGGCACTTTCATAACCAGACTTTGCATTTGAGTTTATTTAATAAGAATCACTGAAATTGGTATTGCAAACTATAATATCTAACTTTTTTTTATTAACTAAAATCTATCAGCTATGAAGACTAAGATTTTTTTGTTTTTATCATTTCTATGTGGTATTACAACAATGCAACTTTCCGCACAGAAATTAGATCAAAATCGTAAAAACGTTGTTTTTGATTCTTACATAGTCACTCTTCGTCCCGGTGTTACAATGAATCAGTATGTGGATTTTCTAAAAACTAAGGTCGTATCTGAATATGATAAAAATTTCCCAGGATCAAAAATGACTATAGGGTGTCCTGATTCCTGGAGGGAGAAAAATCAATATTGCTTCCTTTATAGCTTTGACTCAGAGAAAGAATTCAACAAATATATTAGAAATGGAACTGGAATGTCAGATGAACCTAGAGCAGCCTGGGAGAAAACAAGACAATCAATTGAAGAGGAAGGAAGTAAATATATTTTAGATAAAGAACAAGTGGATGTTGAATGGGAAGCGTGGATGGAAGATGCAAAATAAAATATTTTTAATAGTTCATAAACATTTAAGTAAAACACTCAGTTTTATATCAATTATTTTATAATATTTTACGTCGCCTCGGAAATCAGCTCCGGGCGCTTTCTACAGGAAACATAAGCAACTGATTTTTTTCTCAAGCGAGTGATAACTATGCCAATTCTTATCTGACGTATCCTTGGAATAACCTTGAAGGTCAGCAAACTTGTGAAAGTCATAGTTAAGTATCACTTTTTATATATACCCTCATACGGTACCTAAACTGATGACACATGGGATGATTATGAAATAAGTTTGACTTTGGATTAAACAGGGTGTAATTTTGGTATAAGATATGGAGAGACAGATTGCACTTTTATTACTTTAATTCTATGCTAATAATGTTTTTTTAAAATATACAGTAATGTGGAAAAAAATCATTTTTCTGACCATAACACTACTAATTCCATCATGCAAGATACAAATTGATTGCCCAGGCTATCCTGAAAAATATTTGGTTTGGATGCCCTATATACAGGGTGAAGAATTTTCATTAACAGACGGAATTGATACGTTTCAACTTATTGTGGAAACGACAGATATAACAAAGGCATATACAATAAAAGAATATAAGTATCTGGCAAATGATTGCTCTTGTCGTGCAAACGCCACTATTACAAGTGACTTCTTCCCAACCATTCTCTTTTTTAGCGAAAATAGAGAAGATTATGCTGCAGACTTTGTTATTTCTTTTCTGACCCCTTATCATGAATTTCCCAATACAGTTCAATCTTTCCAATTTCAGGATAATAATGGAGATACAATCTATTCATTCTATCCATATGAACATAATGAGTTATTAAGTAGTTATAACAATGGCTACAAAATATTTAATGATGTTTTAAAAATAGAATCTGATACATTGCTATCTGATATACTGATTTATCAGATTTATATTGCAAAAAGGGTTGGAATCATTCAGTTTAAAGATCGCTTTAATCACAAAACATGGAGTCTTATTAAATTGTAGTACTATAGATATCAAACAGTATTAAAATTTCTTGTTACGATTCTTGACTGCTTGGGCGGATTACTGTTTAGTACAACTTTATAAGAAATATCAATTGATAGCGAGTTATTCTTGAGGATTGCATTCTCTCTTATAAATACAAGAACTACTGTAAGATAATATCTTTTTTTAACCCTAGGACATCAGCTTCCGTTTTTTTTGCCAAATTTCCTTAGGAGAATTAGGAAATCGCGCGATCAAACTAATTATCTTCTCTTGGGTGGTATCTAGCATTGGCTTAAACGATAATTGATCAGATGCATAAATAGGTGCACTTAGAATGGATTTCTTGAATAGATAAATAAAATTGACAAAGGCTTTTAGTGGTGTAACTTTGATATTAATAAAATTCAAAATCATGAAGAATGAGATTGGCAGTATCGTAAACTATTTTGTAGCATTTTGCTACATAGTGATTGGAATAATTTACCTGATTAAGGACAGTTTTATGCCTTACCACCAAAAAGCAGTATCTCTTCAATGGAGCCAAATAGATTTGAACATTCAGTTTTTAATACTTGCACTTATGCGCGCTGTAAGCGCAGGATTTATTCTAATAGGTCTTATTATTATCTGGTTACAAATTGAATTTTTTAAAACTAAATTAAGATGGATTCCATCTTTGATTTTAATATCTGTTACTGTTTTTTCATTAATCCAAATATATGCGACCATGATAGTAAGATTAAATACTCCCGGAAATCCTCCTACTACATTGATCTTAACAGGTCTTCTCCTAATCGTTATAGGTTTCGTATTCAACCGGAAGTCCTTATCAGATATATCCTCTTCTCAATAACTTTCTTTAATTTAGACTTTTATATAAAATATTCACGACATTTTATTTAGCGGCATTCCCTTCCACAAGGCGACCGCACAATGGCTTTAAATCAGATAGAAAGTATTGTAAACTCATAGGGGTGCCGTTCCCATAACTTATACTTCGGAAATCAACCGTGGGCTTTTTCTTACTTACCAATATCTGACCCTCACTTGACTTTGGTATCAGGATAGCATAACTTTACCTACATAAAGACAAAAAGTTACCTGATGGCTCACAAAACCAATAGTTTTGGAAGGTTCTGGAAGGAACTAAAAGACGTAAAGTCTTCAGCGTAGTCACCACATATGCTGCTACTGCTTATATCATAATTGAAGTAACCAATAATCTTGTTGAACCATTAAGTCTGCCAGCATGGATTGCTAAACTGGTAGTATTATTGCTTGGCGCTGGACTCCCAGTTGTTATCATTCTGTCATGGATATTTGATTTTACACCCCATGGGATAAAGAAAACCGAGTCTCTTGAAGAATTAGAAGGCAAAGAGGTTGTAGCAAAACCTGTTAAAAGTAAACTGAGGGCAAGTTATGTATTAAATGCTGTTCTAATAATTGCAGTCATAATTCTTGCTTACCCAAAGATATTCAAAAGGGATACATTGGAAAGGTTGAGATCATCAGGTGAGAAGATAATCTGTTGCAGTAATGCCGTTCTAGAATATGACAAATGATTCCACACTTGATGTCTGGCAGGATGGAATTCAAAATGAAGTAATAACATCTCTAACGAACTCTGAAGAACTAAAAGTCAGGCAGGTAGAATCCGTAACCAATCTTATTCAAAGCAAAGGCCTTACAAATTATGCATCCATTACTCCCTCATTTGCAAGTAATATATCAAAGAAACTGGATGCACATGTATTTATTTATGGAAGTATAAAACAATCAGGCAACACAGTACGTCTGAATGCTCAACTAATTGAATCAAACAGAGACGAAGCTTTTAAGTCCTTTCAGATAGATGGGACCACTGATAAGATTCTAAAGATGATTGATTCACTCTCTGTGATGGTCAAAAATACTCTTATAATATCTAATCTGGAGAAGGAATCACCTCCTATAAACATCACTATCCCAATACAAATTCTCCTGAAGCATACACGTATTACCTTTATGGGAAGATAAAGCTATAGAAACGAGATTATCCAACATCAAGAAATAGGTATTGCAGGCATTGGTTATAGATTCAAACTTTACAATTGCGACTTTAAAACTTTCTGTAGCATATGGTAATCAGGGCTTATATAAGGATGCAAAAAAATGGTGTACTTAAAGCCTATAAGAAAAGAGATCAGATGCCTATACGATTGAAGATTGATCACAAATAGGGTATTATGCTTTCTTTTTTGAAACACCTAATGAAGAAATTAAATACCTGAAGCAACTACAGGAAATTGATGACTAGTTCCAAGCCATTATTATGGTATAGGTTTATACATTCTACTTGTATCAATATGATAAGGCAATCCCTGAATTTGAAAAATCTCTGGAGATTTATGATAAATCAGCTGAAAACCCTGATGGAGTTTATAATTATGAATTACTTGGAGAAGCATATCATAAGACGGGGCAATATAAAAAGGAGAAAAAACTATATAAAAAAGCAGAGAAGGATTTTCCCAACAATCTCCTGGTCTACCTACCAAATGGCATCTTGTCACAGTTGAAGGAGACACAGTTAATGCAAAGAAATATCTTGAGAAATGAATTGTATAACAAAAGAAAATTCATCGACTGATGGAAATATAGCACACAAATTGCCATTTGGTCTTAACGGAACAGGCAAAATGAATAAAGCAGAGGAATATTACCGCAAAACTCTCAATGCAACCAGATAATGTTTAGCAGGATCAATGATCTTGCATGGTTTCTTATTGACAGAAATCGGGAATATCATGAAGGCATGAATCTCATTGATAAAGCACTTGAATAAGAAGATCTGATAATGATAATTATCTGATTACAAAAGGATGGGGTTTCTTTAAACAAGGGTAAATATAGGAAGCATTAGATGTCCTTAGAAGAATGCTGGGAATTAAGAAGGCGGTATCATTTATCATCATGCAGCATATCTTCATCTCGAAGCAGCAAAAAAGCAGTTGCTGGGCAAAAGAGCGACTAATTCTAAACTTGAGCAAACACATACTGGCAGGAGTCACAACTGTTAGTTAGGGGCTGGCCAAAAAAATAAGGAAAACAAAAAAATCGCATTCCAGCCTCCTGTAATAAGCATTCTTAGTAATCCCGCTAAAATAAAAGCCTATACGACATCCCGTACAATCCTGCACAACAAGCATTTAATGTTATCCTAAGAAAAAGGGCTTTCTAGACTATTCTTAAGGCTGTGCTACCTTTACATTCATGATAAACAAACAGCCCGATCCGGCAATAGAAACAGCAATCATTGCCTTATAATACATTAGAACTTTATAACACTTCAGGCTCACTCTCACAATACATTATCTATAATCCTATTTCGCATCCTTCGTTAAATACGTAAGAAGTTCAATTTGACTATATATGAGATTCATGGCGGATTACCTTTGGTGATCCGGTTTTGGGGGACCCTTCAACAAATCCCTGCCGCCTTCGGCGGCTAAGGTCTTTTTTGTTTATTCCCTTTCTCGGCTCAGCAAGCTGGTTCGGTCATAAAACAAAAAATCCCTAGCGCTTCGCGTCAGGGATTTTGTTGAGGTCGGTGGCGGATTCGAACCGCCGTAAACGGTTTTGCAGACCGCTACCTAGCCACTCGGTTAACCGACCATATACGCTAAAACTTTCTTTGACCACCGTAGCTTTCTTTGGCCACCGTGGCTTAGTGAAGATGGTAGCGAAAGTGAACCAAAAGTTTGGTTTGCAAAAATAACAAAAATTGTAACCTCTTCTCCTTAACTTTAAGCTATTATTTATAGATAATTAATAAATAACTTTAAGTCAGCATATTAAATCGGCCGGGAACAAACCAATAAAAAAAACATAAACCCCGGAGTTTCCACAGCCTTTGCTAAGGCTTCGGTTGGCAAAACATGGAGTAAATTACGGAGTAAATTCATCCGAAAAGCGAACAGTGCAACTTAGTGTCAACTCTGTTGACTCCATGGTTAAAAAAGCAATACTCAAGTTATTAAATTAAATGTCAATAAATGTGTATAAAGGGTAGTTTAACATTAAGAGGAAACGATGGTGTTAGGGTTGAATTACTCTCAGGGGAAAGAAGAGGTTGGGAGATTGGATTAATTTAAAAATATCTCATTTCTCCATAACAACACTTACCGAACCAATCCTTCCTCCCACCGGAGGATTCATCTTCGAGACCTTTACTGTGGCTTTTTTTATACCTGTCATTTCTGAATATAAAGCATCCAGGATCCGGCCTGCAATATTTTCGAGGAGATAGGATTTCTTTTCCATCTCGGCTTTTACGATCTGATAAGCTTTCTGGTAATTAACAGCATCTTTCAGGTTGTCGCTTTTCGATGGGACACTCATATCGGTTTCAATTGTCAGATCAACAAGAAATTTGTTCCCTACAATCTGCTCTTCCTTAAAATGCCCGTGAAAGGCATAAAACTCCATGTTTTCAATCTGGATAAGTCCCATCTGTTTAATCAGTTACTTTATTCGGTTTCAAATATAAGGGCTAAAGCCCGGTCTGTGATGTTATCTGGTTAACCACGGCTTAAAAGCCGTGGTTATATCATATTTCCTGTACCTTCATCCTTTAACCACGAAACTAATGCCGGGGTTTTATAAAACCTAAAAATAATTGCAGAAATATTTGGTTTATATTATAAACTACTTTATATTTGCAATATATTTATACTATTTATTAATTCACAAGTAAAAATAATCATTATTATGGAACACGAAGAAAAAGTTATGACAGGCGAAGAGAGCCTTAAGATCATCACAGAGATGATTAACAAAACAAAAGTCAGCATTTCTCAGGGAAGTTTTCACCTTCTTTTCTGGGGCTGGCTGATATTTATTTGCAGTTTATCTGAATACTGTCTTTACAGGTTTACTAATCTCAGCAACACCCTGGTACGTCTGGTTTCTTGTTATTCCGGGTGTTTTCGTATCAATGATTTACGGGTTTGTAAAAGGGAAGAACGCAACTGTCCACACCTATGCTGAAATGGTATATATGTGGATATGGCTGGGTTTTGCATTCTGCAATAGCTATCCTGTTCATCATACATGGGAAAGAAATGGCAAGTGTGAGTAAATATATCCTCATGCTGGTCGGTATTACCAACATTCATTTCCGGCTTTGTACTTAGGTTCAAGCCTCTTATTTTTGGTGGAATAGCCTTTTGGATATTTGCGCTGGTTGCAAATTTCAGCGGCCCTGATATTTCCGGTCTTTGTATGCCGGTAGCCATAGTGACAGGATACCTCATTCCGGGTTATATGCTAAAAACAAAGGACAGCCATGACACGATTTAAGGAGCTCGATCCTGTCCTTCACTCCCAACTCCGGCTGGCTGTTGTTTCGCTGCTGATGGGGGTTGAGTCGGCGGAATTCACTTTCATCAGGGAACAGACCGGTGCAACTTCAGGGAATCTGAGCGTTCAGATCACAAAGCTTAAGGAAGAAGGATATATCGAAGTGACAAAAAGCTTCAGCAACAACTACCCCCAGACCCTTTGCAGGATCACTCCTGATGGAAGACGGAAATTTATTGAATATGTTAATGCATTGAAGGATTATCTGAATCCTGAAAAGCAATAAAAAGCCTCTCCCAAAACCTCTTCCAAAAGAGAGATGGGCTTTACCTGCCCCGCTCTCCTGGGAGCGGGGGATAAGAGGGGGTGAGGCAAGGAAAAAAATAAGAGAATTAGCAGGATGGTCTCAAATTCATCCTATTTTTGTAGTCCTAAAACCCATAAGGATGAATGAAGAGAACATTAATGCAATTGAAGAAGATAAATCACCGGTAAGTTTTATTGAACAGTTTATTATTGATGATCTGAAAGAAGGTAAAAACGGAGGCAGAATTCATACCAGGTTCCCTCCCGAGCCAAACGGCTACCTCCATATCGGTCATGCAAAAGCCATCTGCCTCGATTTTGGAATGGCAAAGAAGTATGGCGGCAAATGCAATCTCCGATTTGATGATACAAACCCTGTCAAGGAAGAAGTAGAATATATCGACTCTATTAAAGAGGATATCAGATGGCTCGGATTTGACTGGGAAGACCGGGAATACTATGCATCTGATTACTTCGGAAAACTGTATGACTTCGCTGAAGACCTTATTAAAAGAGGGCTTGCTTATGTAGATGATCAGCCTGCAGATGTTATCTCTTCACAAAAGGGAACACCTTCCCAGCCAGGTACGGAAAGCCCTTTCCGCAGCAGGTCAGTTCCGGAAAGCCTCGATCTTTTTGAAAGGATGAACAAAGGTGAATTTGAAGAGGGAAGCAGGGTTCTGAGGGCAAAAATCGATATGGCTTCACCGAATATGCAGATGCGCGACCCAATTATTTACAGGATCATAAAAGCAGCACATCATCGCACAGGTGAAACCTGGAAGGTTTATCCCATGTACGATTTTGCACACGGCCAGAGTGATTATTTTGAAGGTATCACACATTCGCTCTGCACCCTCGAGTTTGAAGTACACCGTCCGCTGTATGACTGGCTTATCGATCAGCTTAAAAAAGATGAGTACCGGCCCCGCCAGATTGAATTCAACAGGCTCAACCTGACATATACCATGATGAGCAAACGGAAACTGCTTGAGCTGGTACAGGAGGGTAAAGTCGCTGGCTGGGATGATCCCCGCATGCCTACACTCTGCGGTCTGCGCCGCAGGGGATATACGCCTGAATCGATCAGGAAATTCATCGACCTTATCGGGTATACCAAGGTTGAAGCAATAAATGATGTTTCCCTCCTTGAACATGCTGTAAGGGATGACCTGAACACCCGTACTCCAAGAGTATTTGCAGTGTTGAATCCGTTGAAGGTAACCATCACCAACTACCCTGAAGGTAAAACAGAAAATGTAGACACTAATAAATAATCCCGAGGATGAAAGTATGGGAAGCAGGGAGATACCTTTCACCCGTGAGGTATTTATCGAACAGGACGATTTTATGGAAAATCCTCCTCACAAATTTTTTCGTCTTGCACCAGGCACTGAAGTCCGGCTTAAAGGAGCCTATATAATTAAGTGTACGGGATTCAACAAGGATGAGAAT
Source organism: uncultured Bacteroidales bacterium (assembly GCA_963702415.1). GTDB lineage: Bacteria > Bacteroidota > Bacteroidia > Bacteroidales > VadinHA17 > LD21. Next base: position 213,492 of record CAVPCP010000021.1, read on the forward strand.
GGAACTATCAGCGAGGTATTCTGTACGTATGATCCTTCAACCAGAAGCGGAGGCAGCGGGTCGGAAAAGAAGGTGAAAGGGACCCTTCACTGGGTTTCAGCTGAACATGCAGTTGATGCTGAAGTGAGGTTATATGACAGATTATTCAATCATGAAGACCCGGCCGGACAGAAAGATGAAGACTACCGCAAATTCCTGAATCCCGATTCTCTTAAAATTCTTGAAAGGCTGCAAAGTGGAACCTTCTCTTGCCAGTGCAAAACCACCCGATAAATTCCAGTTCCAGCGAATTGGATATTTCTGTGTTGACTATGACTCCACTCCGGGACATCTGGTTTTCAACCGCACAGTATCACTGAAGGATACCTGGGCCAGACTCAATAAATGATGTCTTGCAGTCTACTGGTCTGCAGTCTACTGGTCTTGCAGTCTACTGGTCCTATACTGACCGCATGACTGCATGACTGCACGGACTGCATGACTGCATCGACCGCATGACTGCACAACTGCACGACTCACGGCTGAATGACTTTCCCTTTTGGCACATTATTTGCTAATTTTTGAGATATAACCTGTTTTTTATCGTAGAATTTAATACTGGAATTATGAAACAATAATTTTCGTTCTGTTCATTATTGCTGCAGTAGTATCATGTAAAAAAGGTCCGGATGATGAAAAGGATATCAAAATCATCAGAGATAATTCTTACCAGCAGTTTTTCAGGCTTTTCGGATGCCTTATTAAACCGTTCCTCTGTGACCAGTGATCCGTTTGAACTAAAAGATATTGTGATCACCGGTGATTCGGTTAAAATTACCGTTGCGTATTCAGGGGGATGCAGAAAACATTCTTTTGAGATAATCTGGAACGAAACTATTTCAAGTACTGTGCCTCCTCAAACCGGGATTATCATCATTCATAATGCCAACCAGGATATGTGCGAGGCTTATATTACCGAAACCCTTGCTTTTTGTATTTCTGATCTTACATCTGCAGTTTCGCTCGATACTCTTTGTGTAAGTATCCTTAATGGTTGTACACCTGCTGACTCAATATCCTCAGGAGGATGGGATCCATCCGATTCAACTGATTATGATACCGGAGATATTCAAATCACTTTTCCCGAAGGTGATGTATGCCAGGTAAATGTTACAGCCTTAAAAGTAATTTGCGGTACCGGGCTCTGGGATAATCTATGGTTTGCTCTCGACGACAGTATAAGCGCTGGGTTTGGTAATTATTATTTCCAGGAAATACCTTCAGCCTGTAGCCATTGAAAAAAGCATTGCAGGTTTTACTCCGGTGCAGGGTAAAAGGTATAAAATCGGGGCAAGGATTCAGAAGGAGCATAATTTTATGAATATCCCTGTTTGCCTTGCTTACTCGGGTCCTTCTGAACCAGTCAGGATAATGTGTATTGAAGAGTTGAAATAGAAAATGATTGCTTTTAGCTTTCAAAGGTGTAATGGTTGAAACCGTACACCTTTTTTGTTTAATGCTGTAAAAAATAAAAGAAAAAAATTATATTTGCAGCCGCTCAATTGTCTCTGTGGTGTAATTGGCAACACGTCTGACTCTGGATCAGAAAAGTTCAGGTTCGAGCCCTGACGGGACAACAAAAAGAGTGAAAGCGTGAGCAGGAGCGAGCGCTCTCGTTCTGTTTTATAAAACTATCAGCCACCTGGCATAGTACTGCCGCATCGGCATATATGTACGAGAGCATCTTCACTATCCCCATTCAGGGAATTGGGTTGTATTTAAATCCAGTCGGGCTATACTTTGAATATCACTTCTGGTAAGCTCAAAGTCAAAAATGTTCAGATTCTCAATCATATGGGCTTTTTGTGAAGATCTGGGAATAGCAACGATACCTCTCTGGAAATGCCATCTTAAGACCACCTGCGCAATACTCTTATTGTATTTTCCCCCAATTGCAGCCAGTGTTTCGTTGCTGAAAATTCCGTTACGCCCTGCTGCAAAAGGTGACCAGGCTTCCATCTGCACGCCTCTTTTCTTCAGATCTTCATATAATTCATGCTCCTGAAAGAAAACATGTGTTTCGACCTGGTTGATTACGGGTTTGACTTTGGCATAAGCGATTAGCTCTTCAAGTTGTGCAGGATTAAAATTACTCACGCCAATGGCTTTGATCTTACCCTCTGCATATAACTCTTCCATCGCTTTCCACGAACCCTTCACATCCCCGCGCGGCCGGTGGATGAGATACAGATCCAAATACTCCAGTCCCAGTTTATCCAGCGATGTTTGAAAGGCTTTTTTTGACTTTTCATATCCCGAATCATCAACCCAGAGTTTAGAGGTTACAAATAGTTCTTCCCTTTTAATGGCGCTTCTCTTTATCCCGGCACCCACAGATTCTTCATTTCCGTAAACGGTGGCAGTATCAATAAGACGATAACCCACTGAAATTGCATCATATACACTTCGTTCACCGATATCCCCCGTCAGTGTATTTGTGCCAAATCCAACCCTTGGCATATGTAACCCGTTGTTGAGCTTAACAGCAGGAATTGAATTTTTCGTAATATTCCCCCTGATAGCACCAAACACATAATTACCGCTTAATGGTAAAAATATGGCGGAGCCTGCAAATGCTGACCCGATTTGTAAGAACCTCCTGCGTATTATTCTATTGGGTTGATTTTTTTTATCCATTTTGTTCTTCCTCCTTTTTAGTACTCAATTCTCATGTTCACTTATATGGTGGCCTGAATTAAATTTATAAACTGAGAATAACCTCAGTGTTTATGTTGCAGCGGGTAAAGATACACCCTATATTAATATGAAACCAAAGGTAAAATAAAAACTAAAACTGCAAGCTTAGAGCGAACCCTTCCTGAAAAGTCAGCGACCACAATCGGCAGGCGTAAATTGGCCACTTAGAGCCGGTGTTAAGTGATTGTTGTTAAATTGTTTATTCCAATCACATGTTATCCGGCCTAATCTTTTCAAGCCGTCTGGCTTTTGCAGTCATATTCATTATGCAGATAGACTAGAGCTTATAAGAGAGACTCTAAGACGCAAACAAAAGCCTGAATATCCGAAGGAATATGAAAAGGCAAAAGATGGTCTGCGGCACGCTACAATATTCACACTCCGGATGGAACCTCAGGTTATCTTTATCAAGGAAGCAGGAAGGGAAGTGGTACCCCGGAACTGTATAAGGTGCCATAGGGATCTTCTTACCGACAGCAAACTTATGTCGTATAATCTCAACACGCATATATCCCGACTGGAACGCAAGTGCTGGGAATGCCACAGGGAGACTCCCCACGGAAGAGTTAACAGCCTGTCGAGCCTACCATATGCCAGAGTGCCATTCCCCTGTTGAAACTGGCAGGATAATATCAGGAGGTATTGCATTTGCATCAGACGCAAGGGTAAGGCTTGCCAGGCTGCTGGCATCACTCGGATATAATAACGAGATCACCTACCCCGATATTTCAACAAAAGAAAAAGCCCAGGCATTCATAGGGCTTGACATGAAAAAAATTAACACCGAAAAGAAGATCTTTCTTGAGAATATTGTACCTCAATGGGATAAAGCCGGAAGAAACCGGGAGATTGGATATTGAGGCATGTGAAAAAATCAGACAAGACTTTGTCCCCTTTGCCACCAGGATTCAAAAATAGATTGAATCAAATAGGATCCTTTCCGATAATCTTGCCAGATTCTTGTTTTCCTCTCCGAATCTCCCGTGTTGCGGATAAGGAGAGGCAAAGCAATATTGATAAGACTTATTTTTCCGCCTTAAGAATTAAGGTATAACTTGCTGAAGCTTTAACTGCTTTTTCAGAAAAAGCATCTTTATAAAACTTACCCTCAAGATAAGTTTTCGTCTGCGACAGGTAGAACTCACTTGCCGGAATGCCCGATGCTCCGGTAGGGATTACAGTATATGACTCATCCCAGTCGGCAGTATTGAAAATATGCCTCTCTGATGCACCATCACTTACCGCAAATCCTTCCACGTAGGTATATGGACAAACAGTATGGTTACTACCACCAATTCCGAACTGTTCAGAATTCAACTTAAAAATACGATTAAGGATTTTCACTGAACCCATCGGATGTTCCAGCGTAATCTTATGAATATTCCCCCAGTTCCATTTATCTGAATCAATCCCGTATTCATCGGAAAGTATTTTTATCACATCTCTGAAACTTCTGAAAATGATATCATCCAGGGTCTCGGTTTGCTCTGTGTTTACATCATCTACCCATTGGTCCGGTCCGGTTTCAAGAATCCTGTATATATAGTAATCCTTTATTGAACCCGGAAGCTGGTCAAAGAGATCACCTAGTTCATCACCAAGCAGATTTTTTGCCAGATTTATAGAAAAGAACTCAAATATTGTCGGAGCTATCTTATCCTTATTCATATCAAAGTCCCACTCTGTAAGAGAAGTGAAAGCGTCAGACTCAATACCGCTCATCTCCGGTTGCCTGCTTTTAAGCTTAAGGATATAAGGTGTAAGAAGTGCCGCATAATCTGAATGCTGATCGGTTATCATCCTTTTAAAATCATCAAGTCCAAGGATTTCTTTTTCCTCAAGCATCTCCCTTATTCTGTTAATCCTGTACGGGACATAAAATCTGAATGAAATATAATATGGATAATCATTGCTTACAGTTTTATTATTGGCAGAGGAAACAAAATTATTTTCAGGATTGTAGCTTGACGGCAACTGATCAAAAGGGACATAACCTTTCCAGTCAGATTCCTCTGTATCGCCGCCTCTGATGATTGACCCATTACCTTTTCTTACTGGAATTCCCCCTCCAGTATTAATACCGATATTACCATCGACATCTGCATATGCAAAATTCTGACTGATTGAATTGAAAAAACTTATTGCCGACCTGAATTCATTCCAGTCTGATGCCCTGTTTAACAGATAAACTCCTTTTAATTCATCGCTCATATCATAACCCGACCAGCGCATGCTGAGAACAGCATCAGTAATTTCTCTGAAACCGGAAATCACAGGACCTCTGTGTGTATTCTTAATGAACATTGTATCGGCCTTACCGCCTTTGATCGTGATAATTTCCTTTTTTACCTTCATATCTTTCCATTCCCCATTAAGCAAATACTGGTTATCGTTATCAGGATTTATCATTTCCGAAAAGAGGTCAACATCATCAACCATCAGGTTGGTCATTCCCCAGGCTATTTTCTCATTGTGACCAGCAACAATGAATGGTTCTCCGGGTACAGCTACTCCTGTCACATTAAGCTTGCCGGGAATTACCTGATGCATCTGGAACCATATCCCGGGAGAAGAAAGCCCGAGGTGCATATCGTTTGACAGAACGGGCATGCCGGTTTCAGTTTTTCTACCGCTTACCGCCCAATTGTTGCTTCCTGAAAATGAATTGATGCCAAGAGATTTAAGGTTATCCATTGATGAGATAAATGTCAATGCTTCTTTTAATTTATCGTCATCAAGTTTGAAATCTGTAAAAACCGATGATTTAACTGCTTCCCAGTCGGGAATCAGCCCGGCTGCTTTCTCAGCGCCAATTTTTTGAACCAGTCTGTAATTAAAAATATCGGTTGAAAGATTTCCGGATGCCAGGTCCCAGCCCATATACCCTATAATATTTGCTATATCCAAAAGATCCCAGGGATCAGGTTTATATCCCAGTATCCTGAATTCAGGAGGCAGCTTTTTACCGGCATTCTTAATATATGCATTTACCCCATCCGAGTAATTCTGCAAACATTCCACGACCTGGGGATCTTCATTGTCCAATACCATTTTTGATTTGTTCGTCATGTCGAGACTCCTTAGAAACAGGTCAGTCTGGACATATTCTTCTCCGAATATTTCTGATAATCTGCCCTTGGTAGCACGTCTGATAAGGTCCATCTGCCATAATCTTTCCTGTGCCATTACATATCCTGTTCCAAAATAAAGATCATGTTCATTATTGGCATAAATATGAGGCATACCTCTCTCATCGCGGTAAACTGTAACATCCGAGCCAAGCTCTTTAATACTTATTTCTCCATTGTATTGTGGCACAGCTCCGTGCTTAATACTATAAATCAAAACTGATCCGGCAACTATGCTTATAATAATCAACCCAAGTAAAGAGAACAGAATGATTTTAAATGTTTTCATAGTAATTAATTTCAAAATTTGCCCTAAATTACAAATTCCCTGAACTTATCATATTTAACTAATCGCAAAACTGAAGTGGAAAAGCCAGTGTACACTATGGTATGTTGACAGATTCAGTTCTTTTTATTTTATATTCCAGCCTTTGTACCTGAATACAGGGTTTTCTCCATTCAGGGAAGAGAATGAAAACCTGCCTGTGACAACTTTGGTTTCCATAGGTGTAAGTGAAACATAGTTATCATCCCAAAGAATAGGAACAACAGATTCCCCCGACTTATCCCCCACCACATTAAGCTCAATGAGGAATGCGATCTTATTATTCGGATTGGAAAGATTTACAGTAACTTCGTATTCATTATCTTTTTTCAATATCGAATCTTCAACATCAATTTTAATCACCGGTAATTTGTTCAGATCAGTAAGGTCAGCATATTCTGAAAGTGGGGTATAGAACCATGTTGTGTTTTTGAAATCGGGTACATCTTTTTTCCTGGAAAGCCAGTAAAAATTACCGGCAATTTTATTGCCCTGTTGATCATTTAATTTAAGGTCAAGAAAATAGACGTTCGAATAAGGTTTACCTTCAGGCAGCGAATAGATTTTTTCAGATCCATCGGACTTTACCATTGCATTTACCTTCTTCTCCTCAATCAGGGTTCCGTCAAGGTTGTAGACTTTTATTTCAGCAGTTAAATTACTTAAATCAGTGGTTCTCAGGTTTGTAATATAAACTGAATTATCGCCGTAGTTGTATGCAATGTTTACCTGCCTGGCTCCGATCCTTGCCCCGTAAAAAGCGCCGTTCGGCATAAGGTTGTAATCCCATAGCTGCCAGATAAGTTTTGGCCAGGCGGAATTATACATCCACTGGATTATACCTGTTGTTTTGCTCCTGTTAATTGCAAATGCCTCAAACATCGCCCTCATTGCCTCCAGGTTCGATGCCTGACTTTTAAAAGTGAAGTCCACAGGGTTAGATTGTTTACCATATCGATTGTTGAAGGCATCAAGATACCTTTCAATCGTCTGAAATTCATTCCTCCCGCAATGGAAATTCCAGATATCATTTACTGGCCAGAGCTTATCTTCCGGTATCATGCTTTTTAAAACTTCGATAGAAGGAACCTGCGGCCCTGGCCCTGTCTCGGAATTAAATCCGAATGCACCGCCATACAGGGTATCGATATACCAGTAATTTGGTGATACATATTCGTATGGCCCTCTCATTTTAATTGCAGTTTTTCCTGAATAAATGCTGGTTTGTTCCTTGCACGATTTAAGAACCGGCCTTGACGGATCAATTAATTTGAAGAGTGAATCATATTTCGTTTCAAGCTCCGGACGTGGCAATTTATCACTTCCCATTACCCATACAAATATGCTGGGATGGTTCCGCAACCAGTAGACATGATCACGAGTGTAATTTACTATAAGCTTTATATCCTCGGGAGTTTTTATTGACATGAAGTCATCTTCAGGTTTTGAAAGGTAACTGTTCCATTCCCACTGGCAGCTCCAACCTGCCATCAGCAGGAGCCCAAGCTCATCGGCAAGCTCATAGAACCTTTCACTGTTTCCCCAGAATCCTTCGAGCCTTATGGTATTCATGTTTGCATGTCTTGCATATTCCATCTGCGCCTTTACTTTCTCCTCACTATCGTTCAGGAACAGACCATCAACCCAGCCTCCGCCTTTTATAAGTAGTTTAACGCCGTTAAGCATGTAGCCACGGTGTCCCAGTTCACTTATGTAATCTTCAACCTCCCTTATGCCAAACCGGGTTGTCATTGAGTAGGAAACCTCATTCCCTGATTCAATGTCAAGATCCAGGTCGTACAATTCAGGTTTACCCATTTCATGAGTCCACCAGATGCGCGGATTACTGATTTTTAATTGCGGGTATTCCGATGAAGTGAAGACAACAAGTTGCTTTTCATTTGATTTAAGGGTTACCTTCTTTTCAAAACTGATGTTTTCAATTGCTCCCTTAATAACAACCTTTAGCTGTCGTGAAGTATTGTTAATTGCCTCAACACTGACCAGCAAATCGGCTTCCTTGAATTCCTTCTTATCTATCTTTGATAATACAAAAGCATTATTCAGACTTGCTTTTCCGGAGGTAATGATCTTAACAGGCCTCCACAGTCCCATTTCACGATCGGGAGCCATTGGTGCCCAGTCGACAAAACCGATTGAAGGTTCATCCTTTTTCTGATGGAATACCTCCACAGCCACGGCATTCTTGCCCTGGATCACATCATTGGAAATATTTATTTTAAAAATCCTGAATCCTCCGTATAAAGTGTCTGCTGAAGCTATTTTGACACCATTGAGCCAGATATTTGCCCTGTAATTGATCCCCTCAAAGATAAGCTCAGTGTTCTTTGTCGAGTCATCAACATTGAACTCATTCCTGTACCACCAGGATGTTCTGAACCTGACAGTATCTACTTTATCTATATTCTCACCCAT
>CAVPCP010000022.1:0-411141 GCA_963702415.1 uncultured Bacteroidales bacterium
ATCATCAAGTCGATGCGCAACGACGTGAACCGACTGGTCAACGCAGAGATCGCCAACCAGCAGAAGACCGCTGAAGCTGCGATGACCAGATCGAAGCGATCAACGCGCTCGCATCGGTGCGCGGGCTCGAGAATCTCCCGCCAGCCTTGAGCGAACTGGCCGAACTGCGGCTTGCGAACCCGGAGGTATCGCTGGTGAGCTCGGCGAGCTGGCTGACCCGCCGCTGACGAAATGGGCTGTGTATCATAGGGTGCGCCGTATCGAGGAACTGGCGAACGAACTGTTCGAACAGGGGGTCGTCGCCGGGGAGTGAGGGGTAACGCTCGTGCGCGAACACGCACATGACGTGTCGTGCAGTGGCCGCAACTGAGCGGCTATAATCCAAGGAGGGATGGGCTTGACTATCAAAGTCGGCATCAACGGGTTCGGACGCATCGGGCGCCTTGTCTTTCGCGCCATGGCCAACGACCCGGCGCTGGAGGTCGTGGCGGTCAACGACCTGACTGACCCAAGACGCTCGCGCACCTGCTCAAGTACGACTCGGTTCACGGCAAGTTCGACCACGAGTCGAGGTGTGGAAGGGGATTCGTCGTCCATTCGAAGAACGCCATCGGCGAGCTACTGGGCATCAAGAAGACGGTCAAGGTCCTCGCCGAGCGCGACCCCGCCAACCTGCCGTGGGGCGACTCGGCGTCGACCTCGTCGTCGAGTCGACCGGCTTCTTCACCGATGCGCACCAAGGCCCGCGCGCACATCGACGCCGGCGCCAAGCGCGTGATCATCTCGGCGCCGGCGTCCAACGAGGACATCACCATCGTCATGGGCGTCAACAACGACGAGTACACGCCGCCAAGCCTCGTCGTCTCGAACGCCTCGTGCACGACGAACTGCCTGGCGCCGTCGCGAAGGTCCTGCACGAGAGCTTCGGCATCGAAGCAGGGCTTCATGACCACGATCCACAGCTACACGAACGACCAGATCATCCTCGACTCGCCGCACAAGGACCTGCGCCGTGCCCGCGCCGCCGCGATGTCGATCATCCCGACCTCGACCGGCGCCGCAAAGGCGATCGGCCTGGTGCTGCCGGACCTCAAGGGCAAGCTCGACGGCATGTCGATGCGCGTCCCGACTCCCGACGGCTCCGTCGTCGACCTCGTGTGCGAGCTCGGCACGCCGGTCACGAAGGACCAGATCAACGCCGCGATGAAGGCCGCGGCCGAGGGTCCGATGAAGGGCTTCCTCGAGTACTGCGAGGACCCGATCGTCTCGGTCGACGTCGTGGGCAACCCCGCATCGTCGGTGTACGACTCGCTCCAGACGATGGTCATGGGCGGCGAGGGCACGTTCGTGAAGTGCGTCTCGTGGTACGACAACGAGGCCGGCTACTCGAATCGCGTCAAGGACCTCGCCAAGCTCATGATGGCGTAGCGCGCCGCTGCAGAGCCCGACGGGGCCCCGGTCATCCGGGGCCCCGTTCAGCATCGATGCCGGAGGAAGCATGTTCTCGAAGAAGACGATCAAGGACGTTGACGTCAAGGGAAAGCGCGTGCTCGTTCGTGTGGACTTCAACGTGCCGATCGACGGCGAGTCGGTCGTCGACGACACTCGCGTGCGTGCCGCGATGCCGACGCTACGCTACCTCGTCGACCACGGGGCGAAGGTCATCATCGCCAGCCATCTCGGCAGGCCGAAGGGCGAACCTGACCCCAAGTTCTCGCTCAAGCCCGTCCGTCGCACGTTGCAGCGCCTTTTGGGCAGGAACGTGTACTTCGCGCCTGAGACGGTGGGCCAAGAGACGACCGAGTCGGTCGAGCGCCTCATCGACGGCGAGGTACTCATGCTCGAGAACATCCGCTTCAATCCCGGCGAGAAGGCGAACGACCCCGCGTTCGCGAAGCAGCTTGCTTCGCTCGCTGACATCTACGTCAACGACGCGTTCGGTGCCGCGCACAGGGCCCACGCTTCGACCGCGGCGTGGCCGAGTACCTGCCGGCCTACGCCGGTCTGCTACTCGCGCGAGAGGTCGAGACGCTGACCGACATGCTCTCCGACCCCGCCCGCCCGTTCGTCGCGATTCTCGGCGGCAGCAAGGTGAGCGACAAGTTCGGCGTCATCGACCGGCTCATCGACGTGGTCGACGTGCTGCTCATCGGCGGCGGTATGGCCTTCACGTTCCTGGTCGCAAAAGGCATTGACGTCGGGAACCTCCATCGTCGAGAAGGAGTGGATCGATCCCGCGAAGGAGATGCTCCTCAAGGCTGAGGCCAAGGGCACCGAGATCGTGCTCCCCGTCGACTTCGTGGTCGCTGATGCGTTCGCCGAGGACGCCGAGACGAAGATCGTGGGCAGGGAGGAGATACCGGCCTCGATGATGGGTCTCGACATCGGTCCTGCGTCCGACGAGTCGTTCAAGCACGAGATAGCGCGCGCGAAGACGATCTTCTGGAACGGGCCGATGGGTGTCTTCGAGATGAAGCCGTTCGAGAACGGTACGCGCGTCGTCGCTGAGGCGATCTCGCGAAACAACCGCGCCGTCTCGGTGGTGGGTGGCGGCGACTCGGTCGCCGCGCTCAAGAAGTTCAACCTCGAGGACCGGGTCACCTTCGTCTCGACCGGCGGGGGCGCGAGTATGAAGTTGCTGGAGGGTGCACCGCTTCCCGGCGTCGAGGCACTGCTCGACAAATGACGTTCCGACGACGAAGGCTTCGAACGCACGATCGGACGGAGATGACGGTCGCCGCACAACCACCGACCACATGAGAGAGCACGTCTAATGGGCCGCACTCCGATGATCGCGGGCAACTGGAAGATGTACAAGACGCCGGGCGAGGCCGTAGCGCTCGTCCAGGCGATCGACGATCTGCTCGGCGACTCGCCGGACGTCACGTCGGCGGTCGAAGCAGTCGTGTGTCCGCCGTTCGTCGACTTGAAGCCGGTAGCCACCGCAATCGAGTTCGACCACGGCAGATCAAGCTGGCAGCGCAGAACGTGCACTGGGAGAAGGAGGGCGCGTTCACCGGCGAGGTGTCCGTGCCCATGCTCGCCGACATCGGGTGCGACTACTGCGTCGTCGGCCACTCGGAGCGTCGCGAGATGTTCGGCGAGACCGACGAGACCGTCAACAAGAAGGTCAAGGCGCTGCTCGCGGGCGGGATCATCCCGATCGTGTGCTGCGGGAGACGCTCGACACCCGGGATGCGGGCGATACCGAGCCCTTCGTGCGCGGCCAGATTCGCGGGGCCCTCGAGGGACTGACCGCCGAGGAGGCCGCAGGCATCGTGATCGCCTACGAGCCCATCTGGGCCATAGGCACCGGTCGCACTCCCACGCCCGAGGCCGCCAACGACGTCTGCCGGTCGATTCGCGCCACGGTGGGCGCGCTCTTCGGCCAGCCCGTCGCGATTCAGACTCGCGTCCTTTACGGAGGCTCGGCCAAGCCGGAGAACATCGCGCTGTTCATGCCGGAGCCCGACATCGACGGGGCACTCGTCGGCGGAGCTGCGCTGGACGCCAACTCGTTCTTCTCGATGCTCTCGACGGCGAGGGACTACGCCTAAGTGACGAAGAATCTCCCCGCGCTGCTCGTCATCATGGACGGCTTCGGCGAAGCCGTGGCCGCGGCGGCAACGCCATCGAGGCCGCCAATACGCCCAACCTCGACCGCCTCTTCTCGGCGTGCCCCACGACGCAGCTGTGCGCCTCCGGGCTGGCTGTCGGGCTGCCCGAGGGGCAGATGGGGAACTCCGAGGTCGGCCACCTCAACATGGGGGCCGGTCGCGTCGTCTACCAGGAACTCACGCGCATCAACCTCGCGGTGAAGGACCGTCGCTCTTCGACAACCCCGTGCTCGCCGAGGCGATCGATGCGCGCCGTTGCCGCGGGACGCGCGGTCCACTTCATGGGCCTGCTCTCGGACGGCGGCGTCCACAGCCATCAGGAGCACCTCTACGCGCTGCTCGAGATGGCGAAGGCGCGAGGCGCGAGCGAGGTCTACGTTCACGCGTTCCTCGACGGCCGAGACGTGCCACCGCAAAGCGGGCTCGGCTTCGTTGAGCGCCTGGAAGGCGTGCTCGGCGAACTGGGCACGGGACGCATCGCGACCGTGATGGGCCGCTACTACGCGATGGATCGGGACAACCGCTGGGACCGAGTCGAGAAGGCGTGGCGAGCGATCACGATGGGCGATGGCGTGCCGGCCGCGTCCGCTGCTGCTGCCGTCGCGCTCGTCGTACGCCGCAGGAGTCAACGACGAGTTCGTGGTCCCGGCGGTTATCGCTCCCGGCGCCCCTCCGCGACGGCGACGCGCTGATCTTCTTCAACTTCCGACCGGACAGCGCGCGCGAGATCACGCGGGCCTTCACCGACGACACGTTCGAGGGATTCGATCGCCCGGTGCGTCCGAAGCTGCATTTCGTCTGCCTGACGGAGTACGACCCGACGATTCCCGCGCCCGTCGCCTACCCCAAGGACCTCCCCAGACACGTCCTGGCCGACGTCCTCGCCGAGCAGGGCCTGCGCCAGCTCCACATCGCCGAGACCGAGAAGTACGCGCACGTCACGTTCTTCTTCAACGGCGGCGCCGAGACCCCGAAGGCGGGCGAGACTCGCGTGCTCGTGCCCAGCCCGAAGATCTCGACCTACGACCTGAAGCCCGAGATGAGCGCGCCGGAAGTCACCGCGCAGCTCGTGAGCGCGATCCAGACCGACCAGGCCGACGTCTACATCGTCAACTACGCCAACTGCGACATGGTCGGCCACACCGGCGACTTCTCGGCTGCCGTACGCGCGGTCGAGGCGGTCGATACCGGAGTCGGCGCGGTCGTCTCGGCGATTCGAGCGCGGGGTGGCGTGGCGATGATCACTGCCGACCACGGCAACGCGGAGGCCATGATCGATCCCGACGGGACGACGCCGTTCACCGCTCACACCCTCTCCGACGTGCCGCTTGTGGTGTGCGCCGCCGCGGTGTCCGCGGCTGCGTCAGGGAGGGAAGCTCGCCGACGTTGCGCCCACGCTTCTCGACCTCATCGGCGTGCCGATACCGGGGGAGTGGACGGGCGAAAGCTTGCTGATATACTGATACACCGTGTCACGGCCCCGCCGAGGCACCCTGAGACCAAACGAGCACCTAGGAGTTCCCCGTGACCGTCTTTCTCATCCTCGCCCTCATCATCTGGGCGGTTTCTTCCATCGGCCTGATCGTCTTCGTGCTTCTGCACTCCGGCAAGGGCACCGGCCTTTCCGAGATGCTGGGCGGGGCGATGCAGACCTCCGTCACCGGTACCAGCCTCATCGAGAAGAACCTCGACCGCATCACCGTCGGGTTCGCCATCGCCTTCGGCGTGAGCCTGCTGATGCTGATGATCGTCTACCCGAAGGGCCTGTAGAAGGCCCGTTCTTCGGGGTCTGGCGCCGTCACAACACCATTCCCGTAGCCCTTGCAGTTCGGTCCGCGATGCGTTTGACTGGACTCGGGTACAACCCGCCGTAGGACGGCGAGTCGCAGTCAGGCTCGCTCTATACGGTGGTATCCTCCGTTCGTGCTTACGCCTATGCAGAAGGCTTGTCTTCTGATTCATGAAGCGCGAGACTTGGACTGGGCGGTGCACCAAATTACCCGGGCTGGTGCACCCACAGTCGGATGGAGGGGCCGCAGGAACGCGGGATCTGCCCGCGAGATTGTGGCTGATTCCGCTGCTCTTGCATTGTGTAGATGAGTTGGAAGGAGGCAGGGACGTGCAGAGAAACTACCGTAGGGCTATTGCGCTCATGCTTGCGCTCGGACTCGTGGCCGCAGTAGGCACGGGTTGTGCGCCCAAGCAGACCACCGGTGACGGAACCACCGGCGGTACCGCGACCAACGAGCCGGTGAAGGGCGGGACGCTTGCCTACTACCTCGGTGATGCGTCCTACATCGACCCGTACAACACGCAGGAGTCCGAGGGCACGCAGGTCGAGCAGGCGATATTCGATTCGCTGACGGCGTTTGACCCGCTGAAGCCCGAGAACGTACTGCCCGCCGCTGCCGACTCGTGGGAGCCCAGCGAGAACGGCAAGGTTTGGACGTTCAAGCTGAACCCGGCCGGCAAGTTCGCTGACGGCACGCCGGTCATGGCGAAGGACTTCATCTACGCCTGGAACCGGATCGCGAACACCAAGACCAAGAACACCTCGACCGGCGAGCCGGACCCGTCCGTGCTGAGCTATCACATCGCCGTGATCGAGGGCACCGACGACCTTGGCAACAGCGACAAGGGAATCTCCGGCCTGGAGGCCGTGGATGACTACACCCTCAAGGTCACGCTGAAGTACCCCTTCGGCGACTTCCCGTACGTCGTCGCGCACCCGGCACTCGCGCCGGTTCCGCAGAAGTACGTTGAGGAAGGCGTCGAGTACAACGGCGAGACCGTGGCGTTCGGTGACATGCCGGTCGGCAACGGCCCGTTCAAGATGGCCGAGCCCTGGAAGCGCAACCAGTACATCAAGGTGGTCGCGAATCAGGACTACTACGGCACCAAGCCGAACATCGATGGCATCGACTTCATGATCTTCAAGGACCCGAACACGGCGTACACCGAGTTCGAGGCCGGGACCCTCGACTTCACGCAGATCGGCGAGGGCAAGATCCAGTCGGCTTCGGATGCGTACGGCGTGTCGCCTAACGGCTACACCGCCAATCCGGGCGAGCAGGTCCTCCTTGGCGCCCAGAACGGCACGTACTACCTGGTAGCCAACCTTGAAGACAAGGCCATGCAGAACCTCGACCTGCGCAAGGCGATCAGCCTGGCGATCAACAGGCAGGCCATCATCGACCTGGCTCTCGAGGGCACTCGCGACTCCCGGCTGACAACATCGTCCCGCCGGGAATCGCCGGCTATCAGGAGGGCGTCTGGGAGACCTCGAAGTACGACCTCGAGGCGGCCAAGGCAGCGCTTGCCGCAGCTGGCTTCCCCGAGGGCAAGGGCGCTCCCGAGATCAACCTGACCTACAACAACGACGGTGGCCACGAGAAGATCATGGAGCTCGTCCAGAGCGACCTCTCCAAGATCGGTCTCAAGGTCAAGTTCGTGTCTTCCGACTTCAGCTCCACGCTCAAGAAGTACGATGCTGGCGACTTCCAGATCGGTCGTTTGGGCTGGCAAGCTGACTACCCGATCATGGACAACTTCCTGTATCCGCTGTTCAAGAGCGGTGGCGGCGACAACAAGTCGAAGTTCTCGAACCCGGCCGTTGACGCTGGCCTGGACGCGGCCCGTTCGACCACCGATCCCGCTGCGCGCATCGCTGCGTATCAGGAGATCGACAAGACGATCGGCGCAGAGCTGCCGGTCATCCCGATCATGTTCTACAAGCACCACAATGTGGCCTCGGATCGGGTGCACAACTTCACGTACAGCTCTATGAGCCTCGCCGACTTCGTGTCGTGCTGATAGACGTGTTCAACGGAACCAGTAAATGGAGAAAAAAAAAAATTGTGGGGTGCGGAGGAGCCAGTTTGCAGTCAAGGCTCGAACGGGTATTCTGGGCAGCAGGAATTAAAATAATAAATATGTACGGCCTCACCGAAACATCTCCCATTATCACAATCAACAGGACAGAAAAGGGGAATGTCAGGCTTGGTTCGGTCGGAACAGTTATTGAAGGCGTTGAAGTTAAAATAGCTGATGACGGAGAAATATTATGCAAAGGCCCCAATGTCACACCCGGTTATTACAAGGATCCTGAACTTACAAAACTGGCCTTTGACAAGGATGGGTGGTTCCATACCGGGGATATCGGACATATTGAAGACGGGAAATTCCTGATGGTGACTGACAGAAAAAAAGAGATCTTCAAACTCTCTAATGGTAAATTCATTGCACCTCAGATAATTGAAAATATTTTTAAAGAATCGCCAATAATCGACCAGATTATGGTTATTGGTGAGCATAAAAAGTTCGCAAGTGCTTTGATATCGCCTGATTTTAAGTATTTCGATGACTGGAAGAAAATAAATAAAATCTCGTTTGCAGATAATGAGGAGCTTATTCAGCAACCTGCTGTTCAGTCGTTCTTTTCTTCAGAAATTGAGAACCTGAATAAGAAGTTGATGCCTGCCGAAAGAGTGAGCAGGTTCAGGCTTGTTAAAGACGAATGGACACCATCAACAGGGGAATTATCAGCAACATTAAAACTTAAGCGGCAATTTATCAAGGATAAATACAAAGATATTATTTCACAGATTTACGTGAAATAATTAAACTTTTATTGTTCATTTACTTTGTGAATCCTTTGTGTGAGCCTTTGATTCCTTTGTGGTTAATTTTTTTTACCACAAAGTCTCTCAAAGGTTATTACTAAGTAACACAAAGTAATACAACAACTTAAGTGTGTTATGAATTAATCAGATTGAGGCTTCTTTAAAACTCATTCTAATGCAATATGATATAATAATTATTGGTGGCGGATTCGGTGGATTAACTGCAGGAGCCAAACTTGCCAGGGAGGGGAAAAAAGTGTTGCTTCTGGAACAGCATGATCGTCCGGGTGGATATGCAACTACATTCAGAAGAGGCGACTTCATTCTTGAAGTGGGATTGCATGAGATGGATGGTCCTTTTCCCGGGGATATTAAAACAAAAATATTCAATGATCTTGATGTCTTTAAAAATGTGGAGTTGATACGGCTACCTGAATTCTACAGGCTTATAAAGGACCATGTCGATGTGACCATACCACATGATCCTGAGGTTGCAGCAGAAAGATTATCCGGTCCTTTTTCCGGAAGAAGCCAACGGCATTAAAGCATATTTTAATCAGATCCTGACACCCAAAAAGAAAAACTTTGAAAATGAACAGCAGGATAAAAGTCTTGGAGAATTTCTTGATTCAATAATAAAGAACGAGGATTTGAAACTTATCCTGCTTGGCAATCTCGGCTATTTTCACGACGATCCCTATTCCCTCTCCATGTCGTACTACACAATAGCCCAGGGAAGCTATTTCACCGGCGGGGCAAGCTTTATAAAGGGAGGGTCGCAAAAATTATCAGATCATCTTGCAGGTTTTATCATGAATCATGGCGGTGAGGTTCTTTTGAACAATATTGTTACCGGTATCAGAACTGATAATCATAAAGTAACAGGCGTCCTTTTTAAAAGAAAAAATGATCGCGGGAATGTCGATATTGAGGCTTCAGCAGATTTTATAATAGCAAATACTGCTATGCCTAATGTTGCAGATCTTTTACCGGAAGAATATGGCAGCGAATTTAAAAATGAATTAAAGAATCAGGAAACAGGAGCTTCATTGCTGACAATATATCTTGGGTTTAATAAGCCTCTCAGAGAGCTGGGATACAGATTATTATTCAACATTTATATATGATAGTACCATAAAATCGCAGAAAGATATTCATAAAAATAATATGGATGATTTCGCTAAAAGGAGCTTCGCTTTTACCTACTATAGCCAGGTGGATTCAGGACTGGCTCCCGATGGCAAAAGTGTAGGGACAATATGCTGTATCGATTATCTGAAGGATTGGGAAAACCTTGACAGGAAAGAGTATATTTCTAAAAAAGAGCAGGTGGCTTCTGTTTTTATCGAAAAACTGGAAAAGTTGATTCCCGGAGTTGGAAATATCATTGAATACTATGAGGTGGGTACTCCTTCCACCCTCAAACGCTACACACTTAATCCTGGCGGAGCAGTATATGGTTTTGCACAGACACCATCCAGAAGAGTCATTGACACTTCAAAACTACCTGATAATCTTCATTTTGCCTCTGCCTGGGGAAGAACAGGAGGCGGCTTCTCTGGTGCTATTTATGGTGGCTATTTATGCGCCATTAATATTCTACGGAAGAAACCTGGTCCAAAATAGGATTGCTTTTAGCCCTTTTCCATCTGTTGTGCAGCCATAACCATTCAGTGGGGTTCTTTATTAATATCTCAGCAATCCAGTCAATCTGAATTTGCGTATTCAACTGAAGGAATTTTTCATTATCCTCTTCGGGCTGAAGAGGTATTTCAGGTAAAATAGTTATATGATGATGATTCTCTTTATCACGGGTTATATAGGCCGGAATGACAGGAACTCCGGTTCTTTTTGCAAGTAAAGCCGGTCCGGGCGGCGATGGTACATATTTATTAAAAAAATTAATATATATTCCTTTAGGATGAGACTGATCGTTTGAGATGAATACAATCTTCTCTTCCTTCAAAGCTCTGATAATCGATATTGTGAGTGCTGCATCCGATTTGTACTTCAAAGGTGTAACATTGTATTTCCTGAAAATATTCCCAAAAAATTCACCAGGGAAATTCGATGCTTCTTTATAAACGGTGGCTATCGGATAGCCTTTAATTGCCAGCCATATTATCATTAAAGGAAAATTGCCGAAATGTCCGCTATACAACAAGGCTCCCTGTTTCCTTGCTTTCAGATCATCAAGTTGTTCCAGCCCTGAAGCGCTTACCATCTTCAGGATTCTTTCTTCATCGTATTTACCACTTATCACATAAGCAAACTCACAATAATTCTTAAGCATATTCCTGAGTGATTCCCTTAACATTGAATTTCTTTCCCTGGGAGTTTTCCCGGGAAAAACAAAATTTAAATTGTCCAGGGCAATTCTCTTTCTCTTCCATTTTAGTCTTGATCCGACAAAAACCATGAATGAGCATATTACGAAGGACCAGCTAAGAGGGAAGACTCTCGTCAAAAACAGAAGGAATCTGACGACCTGAAATGATGCTTTACCGGTAATTTTTTTTAGCTCCATGGATTCATACAAGATAAGAAACCTGGAGGAGAAAAGATTTATTTTATTTAACTTTGCGTAAATTCTGTAAATTATGAAAATTTCAATCTCCATTGTGGTTCTGGTTATATTTACTGGTTTTTTCTTTATACAGAGTTCACCTGATAACCAAAGTCCACAGAAGAGCGGATCGATCTACTCCGCTGAAGCAAAAAAAGTGATAGATGAAAAATGCTATGGATGCCATAGTGTTAAAGGTAAATCGCAGGATGCAAAAGATGCTCTTCTGTGGGATAGTCTGCCCAACCTTAAAAAAAGCAGGCTTATTGCGACCCTGAATGATATTATCGGGGAACTCGAAGAAAACACAATGCCACCTGAGGATGTTGTTAAGAAGTATCCGGAAATGAAGCTGTTGCCCCAGGAAAAAAAGATTCTGCTATCATGGGCCGAATCGAAGGCTGACAGCCTGCTGAAATAAGATTTTAATGAATCCTTTTCACATATCCTGATGAAACCAGTTAAAATTATTCTGATTGCATTGGCAGTGATATTCATTGCCATACAGTTCATACCATCCGGAATTCCTGAAAATAAGCCTGAGGATATAAAAAGCATTGTAAACAGCAGCCTGGTAACAGGACCTGTACTGGACCAGCTGAGAAAATCCTGTTTTGACTGCCATTCAAACCAGGTCCAATTTCCCTGGTATTCAAAACTGGCTCCTTCATCATGGTTGCTTGCAAATCATATCATTGACGGAAAATCACGTCTGAACTTTTCCGAATGGGAAGATTACAGCAATCGTGAAAAAATTGGATTGTTAGAAGAGATTAAGGATGAAGTGGGGTCCGGTAATATGCCGATGAAATCTTATCTGCTGATTCACAGGGACGCAAAGTTGAATTCTGAAGAGAATTCAGCTTTGTTAACATGGGCCGATGAAGCCACAGCCAAAATCCTGAAATAAGCATCCATACAACAGGATTGAGTTCATACAAAGTGACTTAAATGTCTCCCGAATTACTGCGGCACATTATCTCAATCGGCTTGCTGATTACAAACTCCTGACAAAAAAGAAGCCTGCGACAGCATTACATTCTTCCCTTTTTCAGATATTTCTTTGACATTCTGTCATCAGGGTATCTGGCAGAAAAGCCAACCCAGTATTCCGCGATGGTGCTTTTTATTTCCTTTCGAAGGATCCACAGGCCGATAAGGTTGGGAACAGCCATGAAAGCTATTGTGATATATGAAAGCGACCAGATTAGTGTAGTATCGGTAAATGATGCAATGAAGAAAGCAACCACAAAAAATATCCTGTAATAGATCACATATTGGGGTCCGGCAAGATAGGTAAGCGCCCTGTCGCCATAGTATGACCATGATATTGCCGTCGAAAATGCAAAAAGCAATAATCCTATTGAGACTATATATTTGCCCCATTTACCAAGGATGCTTCTCTCAAAAGCCACTGTAGTGAGAGGTGCGCTGTGCATAAGGGACTTACCAGTAACTGTCAATGAGCCGGATGAAGGCTTCCACTTGCCCTCAGCAACATTTATTTTCCCTGTGAAAGGAATCTTGTTATCATGAAATTTCAGATCCTCGGCAACCGATCTTGAGCAAATCAGAGTAACAGGAGTGATCATCCTGCCTTCATTTATTTCCAGGTCTCCGTTGAATAATGGCAGAGCTTTTCCTCTCATGATAAAATCGGCCACCATCTGTTTCTCATCAGGGATATTCTCATCATAAACCCGGTTAAGGAATATCATATCCGAATTCTGAAACTGGTTTTCTATTTTTTCAGTCCAGACTCCGGAGGAAAGAACTACCAGTCCCGTGAGCATGCATATTATGATTGTATCAATAAAAGGCTCGAGGATAGCTACAATTCCCTCCGATACGGGTTCAGGTGCTTTCGCAGCGGAATGTGCTATAGGAGCTGAGCCCTGTCCCGATTCATTTGAAAAGAGGCCCCTGGTGACACCCCTGTTTATGGCAAATGCCACTGTGGCGCCCATGAACCCTCCTACAGCAGCAGTTCCGGTGAATACAGTGGAAAAAAGCGAAATTATGGACGGAATGATATTCTGGTAATTTGTGCCAATAACTAACATTGCTCCGATAAAATAGAAAATTGCCATTCCCGGAACAAGCTTCGAAGTAACGTTTGCAATACGTTTAATCCCTCCAATGATGATTAAAGCAAGAATAACAGCAAGCACAGCTCCGGTTATAATCTGTTTGATCCCGAATGTTGTGAATACTGAATTGGCTATGCTGTTTATCTGGGGCAGGCTTCCTGTTCCGAATGAGGAGAGAACAGTTGCTGCAGCAAAAAAAGCTCCCATAAACGCACCAGTCTTAATGATTTTCCCGCTTTTTGTAGTGATATTCAATCGCTTTCTCATGTAGTACATTGGACCGCCCGATACTGTGCCATCCGGTAAAATGTCA
This sequence comes from uncultured Bacteroidales bacterium, assembly GCA_963702415.1. Lineage (GTDB taxonomy): Bacteria > Bacteroidota > Bacteroidia > Bacteroidales > VadinHA17 > LD21. The sequence goes on from CAVPCP010000022.1 coordinate 13,209, forward strand.
CGGTATTTGTGCGATATGGAGACTTCAACAAACTTCGTACACATTCCTATGGTTGCCGTTACAAGCATCCAGAAGAGCGCCGCAGGTCCGCCCAGGTGTATTGCGAGGGCCACTCCTGCAATATTACCGGTTCCCACAGTGCCTGAGAGGGCAGTCGAAAGTGCCTGAAAATGAGAAGTATCTCCGACATCAAGATGATGATCATACTTACCTTTGACAACATCCAGTGCATGCCTGAAATATCTGATCTGGGGAAAACGCAGATAGAAAGTAAAAAATATACCTGTTCCGAGAAGAAGTATTACAAACCATGCATGCCCTCCTATATAGCCGTCGAGCATCACAAGAAAATCATTGATCTTATGCATAAAAAATGATATACGGTAATATTTAACCCGTTGCGGTAAAAGTAGTAATTTCCTTTACAGCTAAAAATCAAACAAAGATTTAATGAATCCCCTTTCAAAAGCCGCGCTTATCGACCACATTTGGCCGGTCAGATTACCTTTTTGTACTGAAGTATATGTGACCTATTCCCCGAATCTGTAACCAATTCCTGGTTCAGTAATAATTAGAGAGGGATGGATGGAGTCATCTTCAATTTTTTTTCTTAACTGTGCTACAAATACCCTCAAATATTGTGTCTGATCTGAATAACTATGTCCCCATACTTCTTTTAACAGATACTGATGAGTTAATACTTTTCCTGAATTCTTTGCCATTAAAGCCAGTAAAGAAAACTCGGTCGAGGTTAACTTTAAAAGATTATTATTTTTCCTGACAGTATGACCAGCCAGATCAATAATCAATGAACCGAATGACAATACAGAACTGGCACCAGTTTTATCTTGCTGATAACCTTAATGCTGTTCTGATGCGAGCTAATAATTCCCCTGTCCTGAATGGTTTTGTAAGATAATCATTTGCTCCGGTGTCAAGCGCTTTAATAATATCCTCTTCAGAGTTTCTGACTGAAAGTATGATTATTGGATTCTGATACCATTCCCTTAGCTTTCGTGAGGACAGATAAGCCATCTTCATCCGGCAGACCCAGATCAAGTAATATCAGAGCAGGATTATGAGTAGCTGCTGAGACTATGCCTTCACTGGCTGTAGAAGCCTCAGAAACCTTGTATCCATTAAGGTTCAAAGTAATCTCAAGAAGCCTCCTGATCTGTACTTCATCATCAATTACCAGTATCTTGTTGTCTGTTGCCAATTTCCAATTATAAAAAAATATTATTTAAATCAGGAATTTCGGTTGGTATCTTAACTGTTATTATTGAACCCCCGTTTTTTCTGTTCTCAATTGTCACGTTGCCATTGTGTGCCTGAACAAATCCTTTAACTATTGAAAGTCCTAATCCTGTCCCCCCTGAAATACTTCCTTCGAGCCTGTAAAATTTATTGAAAACGTTCTGCAACTCATCTATGGGAAAACCAGGTCCTCTGTCCATAACCTGCATAATAAAACTTTGCTGATCATAATACATTTTAATTCTGATAGTTGTTCCTGGTTTTGAATATTGAGTAGCATTAAGTACAAGATTATGAAGGACATGTTCAATAAGCCCGAAATCAATTTTTACCAGTGGCATTTCCTCAGAAATGCTGACTTCCAGATTGAACTTTTTGAGCTCATTTTTCAGAACCTCAATGACCTTATTGGCAAGATCATGCACATCATGCCAGTCAAGTTTGGGTGTAATCATACCAGACTCCAACCTTGACATATTCAGAAGGTTATCTATAAGTCTGTTTAATCTCTCTGAAGCTTTATTTATCTCAACATATAGATGCATGTTGGTATCCTTATCAAATTCACCCGAAAGTAAAGTGTCAGACGCTCCCATTATTGTAGCAACCGGAATTCTCAATTCATGGGAAATCGAGTTAAATAAACTTTTATAGAGTTTATCTGATTCATCAAGTATTGAAGCTCTTCTTGCAATATCGTTCAGGAATTCTCTTTCAAGTGCATTTGAGATCTGCGTTCTGTATGCATCCCAAAATGTTTTTTCATCACCTGAAAGGGTTTTCTTTTGTTTTATAACTACAACTCCTAAACGTCAACTTGCTGCCAATAAGAGGATAAAATGTATATTCAGTCGAGGGGAGGGTATCAGTAAATCGGCCAGCTTCCCTGGAATGCTGAAATGACCATTCGGCAATGCTTAGCTCAGGATCAGAAAGATTTAAGGAGTTTTCCGGTCTTACCATTTTATCTAATACATTGTTTCCACCCTGTAGGATAATTGAACTATCAAGTCTGGAATATTTCTTTATGAACTTAATGGATGTTCTTATAACTGCATCAATACCTGATGTTATAGATAATTCCCTTGTCAACTGGTACAAAGCATTTGTTCGTAATTCTCTTTCTCTGGTTAGTCTTTCCTGCTTCCTTACTCTTGATGTCATTATGCCTCCTACCAGAGCAATTATAAAATACATAATCAGCATCAATACATCCTCAATCTTGTCAACATGAAGAGTAAGAGGAGGTTGTAGAAAGAAAAAATCCCATAGCAGGGCACTCAGGGTTGCAGATACCAATATTGGTCCAATACCTACAAATAGCGCAAGGATTGAAACAGTAAACAGTAATCCGAAAGCAACAACCTGATAACCAATAATGTCCTTCAATGGATAAAAAATAACAGCTGTCAGTATTGTAAATAAGGCTGCAAGGAAATAGTGTGAAAAACCTGATGTAAAAGATGGCAATTTAAAATACTTCATGTACTGATTGTCTTCACCCTGATCTGACCCCACAACATATACATCAATGTTGCCGCTGTATTTTATCAGTCTGTTCACGAAGTTTCCAAGCCTGAAATAAGATACCAGGTTCCATCGCCTGGGTTTACCAACTATTATATGAGTAATATTTTCCTTTTGTCCTATATCAAGAATCGATCTGACAATATCATTACCGGATGTGGTTATGAATTCAACTCCAAGGTGCCGGGCCAGGTCTATATTCTTATTCAGCTGATCCTGTTGTGAGGGTGACAATTTTTTTGTTGATTCAACATACAGGGAAAGAAGTGTTGCTCCCATTGAGTAAGAAAGACTCTTTGCCCATCGCAAGAGCTTTGCGGAATGAGGGCTTGGTCCTATAACTGCCATCAGGTGCAGACCTGATTTCCACGGCCCTCTGATACGGTTTTTTTGCATGTATTCCCTGAGCTGTGTATCGACCCGGTCAGCAACAATTCTGAGAGACATTTCCCTGAAGGGCAGTGATATTGCCTTTTTTGAAAAAATTACGGATAGCTTCCTTCGATTGGTCCGGAGTATAGACCTTACCATCATCAAATCGCTGGAGTAGTTCTTCAGGTGTAATATCAACCAATTCAATTTCATCGGCTTTCTCAAAAATCTCATCAGGAACAGTTTCCCTTACGACAATACCTGTTATCTGAGAGACTGTGTCTGTTCTGCTTTCCAGATGCTGGACATTCAAGCGTGGTGTACACATCAATTCCCATGTCAAGAATATCGAGGACATCCTGGTAACGTTTAATATGACGGCTTCCCGGTACATTTGTATGAGCAAGTTCATCAATAAGAACTATATCAGGCTTTCTTGTTATAATGGCCTCTGTATCTGCATCCTCTAGTTTTGTACCTTTATATTCAATAACTTTTCTGGGAATTATTTCAAACCCTCTTAGAAGCTCATTAGTATCAGGCCTGTTATGAGTTTCAACATATCCTATGACAATATCTTTCCTGTTTGATTTATCAATGTGTGCTGACTCAAGCATTGAGAAAGTCTTGCCAACACCTGCACACATACCGAAAAAGATTTTCAGCTTGCCCTTGTTGCTTTGGTCTTCTTCAAGTTTTATTGAGGCTAGTAATTCATCAGGATCTGGCCGGATATTATCGTAATCGTTCATCTAAGGCTATCTATCATCAAATTTAAGAGAAATACATTGATCCGTGGTTCACCCAGTAATGAAAACTGACGTTCTTCCGTTAAATCATTTATTAAAATAACAAGTTTATCTTGCCCTGCCTTGTCAATTCCCCGTGCCTGAGCAACCCTGCTTACCTGTAATAAAGCTGCTGCCGGAGAGATATGAGGATCCAGACCACTGGCTGAAGCAGTAACCATTTCAGCCGGAATATTCAATTCCTTTTCTATCATATTAGCATGCAGAAATGCATTTTCTCTCTGAATAATCGTTTCAGTCAACCGGGGATTTAAAAGGCCAAGGTTTGAACCGCCTGAAGGAAGGGGATTATAATTATTGTATGAAGGCCGTGACCAGAAATACTTATCACTATCAAAATTCTGACCTATTAGTTTTGAACCTATTATTGTTCCATTTCTTTTAACAAGGCTTCCCTGAGCCTCTTTGTTAAAAAATATAGAGGTAATGACTGTGACAAGTCCTGGATATACTACCCCGGTAAGAATTATCATTAGCGCCAGAAATCGTAATCCTGTAATGATTTGTCTTTTCATTTTTTATACCAGATGAAGGGAATTCAGTAAAATATCTATCACCTTAATACCTATAAAAGGAGCAACCAGTCCGCCTGCTCCATAAATCAAAATATTTCCGGTAAGTACTCTGCTTGCTGATAAAGGCCTGTATCTTATACCTTTAAGAGCCAGAGGAATCAATGCTATTATTATTAAAGCATTAAAGATAACTGCACTAAGAATTGCACTCTCGGGCGATCCCAGGTGCATTATATTGAGTGCAGATAATGGACCTGATACTCCGGATGAAGCATATAATGGCAATGCCAGAGCAGGGATTATAGCAAAGTATTTCGCCACATCATTGGCAACACTGAAAGTGGTCAAAGCTCCTCGTGTCATAAGTAATTGTTTTCCTGTTTCGACAACCTCTATCAGTTTGGTCGGATTGCTGTCAAGATCAACCATATTTCCTGCTTCTCTGGCTGCCTGTGTCCCTGTATTCATAGCAATGCCGACATCAGCCTGTGCAAGAGCGGGAGCATCATTTGTCCCGTCTCCTATCATACCCACAAGATGTCCGTTTGATTGTTCCAGACGTATGCGGGATAATTTATCTTCGGGTTTGGCTTCTGCCATAAAGTCATCTACACCTGCCTCCGCAGCAATTGCTGCTGCTGTTAGCGGATTATCGCCGGTAATCATAATAGTTCTGATTCCCATAGTCCGAAGCTGTTCAAAACGGTATCTGATGCCTCCCTTTACTATATCTTTTAGATTGATAACACCAAGGACTTTAATATTATCAGATACTACCAATGGAGTGGCACCCTGAATAGCAAGGCGGGTAACAGTATCCTTTACATTTTGGGGAAAGAAACCATTATTATCTTCAATAAACTTTTTAATAGCGTCCGGGGCACCTTTGCGATAACTTTTGATTTTCCCTTCGGGCAACCTGATATCAATACCGCTTATCCGGGTTTTAGCTGAGAATTTTATTAAAACTGTATCTGCAGAATTTAAATTTCTCCCTCTCAGGTTGAATTTTTCCTTCGCAAAAACGACGATTGAACGACCTTCTGGTGTTTCATCGGCTAGAGATGAAATTTGTGCAGCATCTGCAAATTCCTCAATTGATACCCCTTGAGCAGGGACGAAATCTGTCGCCATCCTGTTGCCTAATGTTATAGTTCCGGTTTTATCCAGCAACAAAACATCCACATCACCGGCAGCCTCAACCGCCCTGCCACTTGTTGCAATTACATTTTTCTGCAATAACCTGTCCATACCACTTATTCCTATTGCACTTAAAAGTCCCCCGATAGTGGTTGGTATAAGGCATACCAGGAGGGAAATAAGTACCGGAAGGGTAAGATTCATATTTTGTGGTAATCCTGAAGATTTAAGACTGTAAGAAAAAAATGCAGGAAGTGTAACCACAGCCATAAGGAAAATTATTGTCAATCCGGATAACAAAATAGTCAATGCAACTTCATTGGGGGTTTTTTGTCTTTTGGCACCCTCGACAAGGGAGATCATATGATCAAGAAATGTATTACCCTGCTCTGCTGTTATTCTTATAACAATCCTGTCGCTTATAACTTTTGTTCCTCCGGTTACTGCACTTCTGTCACCTCCGCTTTCCCGTATAACCGGAGCTGACTCGCCTGTTATTGCCGATTCATCAACACTTGATATCCCTTCAACTACTTCTCCATCAGAAGGTATTATCGACCCTGCTGAACAAACAACCAGGTCTCCTTTTTTCAATTCTGTAGCCCAGACTTCCTCTTCTTTTCCTGAGATTAAGACGAATTGCTTTGGTATTTATCTTGCTTTTCCTGAGGCTTTCTGCCTGGGCTTTCCCTCTGCCTTCTGCAATTGCTTCTGAAAAATTTGCAAACAGTACTGTAAACCACAACCACAGGGTAATCTGAAGAACAAAGAGGGAGAATTGACCTGAAAACAGATTATTAAAAAATACTACTAGTTGTAACAACCGCCCCAATCAAAACAATAAATATAACCGGATTCTTTATCTGGTTTGAAGGTGTTAACTTGATAAAAAGATTCTTTCACAGAAGCAACCAGGATCCTTCCTGTCAGAAGTTTTAGTTCTTTTTTTTGCCTGGATTCCATTGAATAATAAATAATTATTTAAGAAGTAATAGATGTTCTACTATCGGACCTAATGATAAAGCCGGAAAGAATGTAAGTCCGCCGACAATTAAAATAACAGCAATCAGCAGTAAACCAAAGAGCCAGGTATCTGTTCTGAAAGTACCGTCTGAAGATGGAGTAATTTTTTTGCCTGCCATGTTTCCTGCAATTGCCAGAACAGGAGATTATGATCCCAAATCTGCCAATGAGCATTCCCAGACCTAAAAGAAGGTTGTAAAAAGCTGTATTTGTATTGAGTCCCGCAAATGCACTGCCATTGTTGCCTGCTGCAGAGCTGAAAGCATAAAGTATTTCAGAGAGTCCATGGGGCCCCGGATTATTGAGCGATGACAATCCGGCTGTTGTTATACATCCTATAGCCGAAAAAGTAAGAATTACAAAGTTTGGAGCCAGAATGGCAATCATTGCCATTTTAACTTCGAAAGCTTCAATTTTTTTACCCAGGAACTCCGGAGATCTTCCTACCATTAGACCAGCAATAAATACAGTCAGAATAATAAACATTATAATGCCATATATTCCGGATCCCACACCACCAAATATTACCTCCCCCAGCATAATATTGAATATGGCAACCATCCCTGCGAGAGGAGTAAGACTATCCATCATTGCGTTAATCGAGCCATTTGATGCGGAAGTTGTAATAACTGACCACAGAACACTGTTCCCCAGTCCAAAACGTGTCTCCTTTCCTTCCATATTAATACTCAAACCATGTATTGATGAAAATTTGTTTTCCGAGTAATAAGAGACTGCAAGACCAATTATGAGCAGTGTAAACATTACAAGGAATATAGTCCAGCCTTGTCTGTTCGAACCAATCAGCCTTCCATAAGTGAAGGTGAGTGCGGAGGGTATTAAAAGTATTGCCAGCATTTCCAGAAAATTGGAAAATGGGGTAGGATTTTCAAAAGGATGTGCACTATTTGCATTGAAAAAACCTCCTCCGTTTGTACCGAGCTGTTTGATAGCAATTTGCGAAGATACTGGCCCTAAAGGAATAACTTGCTCCGAACCCGTTACAGTGGTTGCTTTGACATACGGATGGAATGTCTGAACAACTCCCTGACCCGTAAGAATAACTGCGAGGAATATTGAAAGTGGTAATAAGACATAAAGTATGGATCTTGTAGCATCCATCCAGAAATTGCCGATAGTGTCTGGTAGTTTTCCCTAACCAGACCTCTTATAACTGCTAACAAAACTGCAATACCTGTTGCAGCACTTAAAAAATTTTGCACTGTAAGACCTGCCATCTGCACCAGGTAACTTAAAGTGGTTTCACCGGCATAGGATTGCCAGTTGGTATTTGTCACAAAGCTTATTGAGGTATTAAATGCCAACGACCAGGATGGAGCTGGTAATTTCTGTGGATTAAGAGGCAGATAACTTTGGCAGAGCTGAAGAAAAAATAGAAATAGAAAACCCATGAAATTAAAAACCAGAAGACTATATGCATATTTCTTCCAGTCCATTTCTTCTCCTTTACATGAAATTAATCTGTATATGATTTTTTCGACGGGTTTTCCTGCAGACTTTAAAATATGATTCTCATCCAGAAATACTCTGGCCATATATTTCCCAAGGACAGGAACAAGCACTATCAGTACAATCAAGTAGAAAGCTATCTGAATAATGTCATAGATATTCATGGATTAATACAAATGAATATGAAAGATCTTTTCAAGGAGTTTAACAATAAAACTGACCACAAGGAACAATCCTGCGACTGACACTAGGAATATAATAATGGTCAATATAATTTTCCAGTTCATCTTTAAGATTTCTTTACCGTGACAAAAATATACATTAACCCATAAAGGCATTATAAAGAATTGACTTACAGGTATAAAGAAATTATAAAAAAAGCAACAAGCAGAAACTTCAATTGCAGGAGAAAACCTGAAATCTTTATAAAATCTTTATACGGTCAGGGTTAATTTTTACTTAATGCTTATACATTCCGGATTACTTTTGGCCCTTGAAATATAGGATTATTGCCAATGAGGTTAATAAATCCATTGATTATACTCAGGATATTAAGTACAATTCTGCTGATAGAGACAATCTCATTTCTGCCCTGTTTACCTGTAGCATTAATATATAATGAATCCCTGCAACCATTTCTCTGGTCTTCGGTTGTCACATGCGTCCTGTATTTGCTTTTCCGATTCTTCAGCAGAAAGGCAAACCCTCAAGATATAAGCAACAGGGATACCTTTCTGGTTGTAACATTATCGTGGATCTTATTTTCGCTGTTAGGATCTCTTCCATACCTTATAAGCAGAACCATACCCTCATTTATTAATGCCTTTTTTGAGTCAGCATCAGGGTTTACGACTACAGGCGCTTCTATCTTAAAAGATGTTGAAGTACTTCCTTTTTCCATTCTTTTCTGGAGAAGTCTGACACACTGGATCGGGGGAATAGGGATAATTGTACTTGTAATTCTAATACTTCCGGGACTCAAAATTGCAGGATATCAGCTTTTCAGCCTTGAATCCTCATTGAAAGAAAAGATCCATCCCAGAACTAAAGGTATCGCATTCAGAATCATGATTATTTACTGCAGTCTTACTGCTCTTCAGGTCTTGTTGCTTGTATTGGGTGATATGAATTTATTTGATAGTGTATGTCATTCTTTCGGTACAATTGCAACAGGTGGATTTTCGACTAAAAACATAAGTCTGATGTATTACTCATCTTACAGCCAGTATATAGTGATGATTTTTATGTTTCTGGCAGGTACGAGCCAGGTTGTTTATTACTATTTAGTAAAACTTAATTTCAGGAAGGTAAAGCATAATGAAGAGTTCTGGTTTTATTTATCGACAGTTATATTTACCGGAACTATAGCTACATGTATTCTGCTCATCAATACTACCAAACCATTGGAAGAAGCATTCAGGGAAGGTTATTTTCAAATTATTTCCATAATTACCTGTACCGGATTTGCCTCTGCTGACTTTATCCTATGGCCTGCTGCAGGTTTAACCCTGATATTCCTTATGATGTTTACCGGGGGAAGCACAGGATCAACAAGTGGTGGTATAAAAATGGCCAGGCATTTGATCGTATTAAAGAATTTAAAGAGTGTTTTTGTCCGGCTTATTCACCCGAAAACGATTCCCGTCGTCAGGCTTAATGGTAAACTGTTAGATGAGAAATCCAATATTTCAATAATCTCTTTCATAGTACTCTACATTTTTCTTTTCATTATAGGAACCGTGATTCTTACAGCAGACGGATCAGACCCGGTTACTTCTGCCAGCTCTGTTGCAACATGTATGGCAGGTATCGGTCCGGGACTCGGTACTGTTGGTCCGATGAGCAACTATTCCGATATTCCTGAATTAAGTAAGGTTGTCCTGAGTCTGCTGATGATTATCGGAAGACTCGAGATAATGACTGTATTTGTTTTGTTCAGTAAGTCATACTGGAAATTGTAACTCCAAATAAGTTAGCACAATATCAACCCGAATGACAGTTGATTGATTGGGATGGACTGGACCAAATGTCCAAATTTGGTCAGGATACCTGGGCCTTTCACCTTTTTACCGGAATTAGCCTGGTGACCTTTTGCAAATACCGGACTGAACTCTGTTTACTTTATAGAAATATTATTAAAAAAAATTTGGATCGTATAAATTTTATGTTTTACTTTGCAATTCAAAGTACTTTTATAATATGAAGAGTGATACAAAATCCATCGAGGACATAAAGGCAATCAGGAAAATAATGGAAGAATCTTCCAGATTTCTTTCCCTTAGCGGCCTTTCAGGAATATTTGCAGGGGTTACAGCAATAGCCGGAGCACTTGTTGCATATTTTATTATTCTTGACAATGGTAGTATTCATTATGATGAATACTTCAGAAATCTTTCGGCAGAAGAGACTTTTTCTCTCAGATTGCAACTTATTGCAGTTGCTGCTGCAGTGCTTGTGCTTTCCGTTCTGTTCTCTCTCTGGTTTTCAATAAAAAAGGCACAGAGGGATGGAAAGAATCTCTGGACACCTGTTTCCAAAAGGCTGCTGATAAACCTTCTTATACCCCTGGTTACGGGTGGTGTTTTTATTATTGCACTCCTGCTTCAGAATAATATCCAGTTGATAGTTCCGTGTTTTCTTATTTTTTATGGTCTGGCGCTGGTAAATGCAGGGAAGTTCACTTTTGGCGAGATTTTTTACCTCGGTTTGCTCGAAATAATTACCGGTCTTGTTTCAGCATTTGTTCCGGGCTGGGGCCTGATATTCTGGATATTCGGTTTTGGCATCCTGCATATTATCTACGGGCTGGCAATGTACAGAAAATACGAGGCATGAAAGATCTTATTTCGAACATAAACAAGGTTTTTGAAAGCAGGGTAAGATTGGGGATTATGTCAGTCCTGATGGTAAACGAAACCTATGATTTTAACAGCCTGAAAGAGACTCTGGATTTAACTGACGGGAATCTTGCCAGTCATCTTAAAGCTTTGGAGGAAAAGGGGATGATAAAAGTTAATAAACAATTCATCGGACGTAAACCAAATACAAGCTACTCAGCAACTGAAACGGGATTTACTGAATTCAGGCAGCATCTGAAAGCTCTTGAAAACTTAATAAATGAACAATAATTTTTTTGTATTTACACTTTGTAAATCAAAGTACTTTTTTAAACTTATCAATTATACACCATGAAAATTGAAATCACAAACCAGAACAAATGGCACCAGTCACTTACGATAAAGCTCGCATTACTGGCATTTCTCGGTCTGGTCTTTCTTATCCCTCTCGAGATGATCAAGGAAATTATCCTCGAAAGGCAATTGAATTCTGAAAAGGTTAAAAAGGAAATATCTGATCAATGGGCATCAAAACAATGTTTCGCCGGCCCTGTGATCAATATCCCCGTTCGCACTATTCCGGTTGAAAAGGATGAGAAATCAATAGCCAGAATATGGCATATTTTGCCTGAAAGCCTAAATATTACCGGAATTATCAAACCCGAAATACGATACAGGGGTATTTATAAGTCGGTTGTATATGATTCTGAATTAAAAATAAAAGGATATTTTATTATCCCGGCTGAAGATTTTTTAAAAAACTATGAAGTTCTGTGGAACGAGGCGTATTATACTGCAGGTATTTCAGATAACAGGGGCCTCAAGGGCAAAATCATTCTGAAAACTGATTCGACAGAACTGGAAGCAGAGCCGGGAGTCAGGGACAATGACATTTTTCAGTCTGGTATTTCATTTGTCAGTCCTGTTCTTATTCCCGGAAATAAAATCAGTATAGACATGAGCCTTAGCCTGTCAGGTTCTGAAGGATTGCAGCTGACTCCCCTTGGGAAATCAACATCTGCTCATCTCAGTTCAGAATGGACCTCTCCAAGCTTTAACGGGAGCTTCCTGCCGGTAAAAAGGAGTGTGGATGAAACAGGATTTACTGCAGACTGGGAAGTGACCCATCTGAACAGGAATTTTCCTCAGAACTGGATAGGAAGCGCATTTCATCCTCTGGAAAGTTCATTTGGACTGGATCTTTTTCAACCAGTTGATCATTACCAGAAGTCCTGGAGAAGTTCCAGATATGGAGTACTTTTCATTGCTCTCACATTTCTTGTACTGATTTTTCTTGAAATCACAAGGAAAGAAGCAATTCATATTTTCCACTATTTCCTGGTCTCACTTGGGCTTGTCCTATTCTTCTCACTTCTTAATTCTCTCAGTGAGCATGCAGGTTTTAATGCAGCCTACCTGATTTCATCCACTGCAACAATTTTGATGATCTCTATTTTTACCGGTACTCTTTTCCGGGAAAAAAAGAGTGCATTGATTGTATTCGGTATGCTGGTGATTTTATATTCATTTATTTTCGTCCTGCTGACTCTGAATGATTATGCTTACCTGGCCGGTAATATTGGTCTGTTCCTGTTGCTGGCTATAGTAATGAGACTCGCAAGTAATCTGGAAATTTTCAAAAAGGCGACATTATTTGAACCAGCTGACAAAAAGGAGAATTAAAAACAAAAAGATGTTTTTTGGTAGCGGGAGATCCCTCGTCCGCCAGGTGGCGCCCTCGGGTTGTCTTTTATGCGTTAGGCGGACGAGCTCTCCGAAGGTTTTTAGTAATTTGTTTCATTTTTAAATGTTACAGGATTATGTTCCGATGAAGATTTTGATTAAGTGTGTCAAGTTTACATTGTATTAATTATCAAACACTTTCAATTTTATATTTTTACCCCCTTTCTTATTTCCCCCAAGGGGAGGGCTGAGCGTTCAAAAATAGCCCAGTGGGCTATTTTAGCGAAAGAGCCAGACTGCCGCGAGAGCTCCTTCCCCCCTGGGGGAAGGCTGGGAAGGGGGTAATAAATAAACTTACTTAACACTTGATTTATTAATGATTACCGATAGTCATATTATATTTTACTTGACCGAAAGGGATAAGCAGTAAATTCTTACTGTAATACAATAAAAAATACATGCAATACAATAAATATATTACCTATAACAATATGTAATCTTCACATAATGAACGCTTAAGATTTAAAATGAAAGATGTATATAAAGGCCAGGAGAAGCATAGAGGGGTTACCTGCTTACCGGCAGGCAGGGGGCGAGTACATGAGTAAATAAAGAATTAGAATCATCACCGATCCAGCCTTTTCTTAGCTGTATTAGCTGACCAATTATACCCGGAGTTAAATCTGCGTTTTTTTTGTTATGTATGATAACGGTTATCAAATATAACCTCCATTAGTAAAATAAAATTGACTTTGGATCAGGCAGGGTGTAACTTTGTTTTCACAATAAACCCTGAAAGCATTTTATGCAACCTCAATTGTCAGATTAAGTTGTTTTTTGCTGATTGAATAAGACACAAGATCACTTAAAGGTATTTAAACAGGCTAAACTGGTTCTTTAATAAACAAACTAATGAAACTAATCTCCTTTGTATTATCCATTGTCTTATTTGCACATAATCTTTTGATGGCTCAGAACCTGCCGGTAAGTCCAGAGATTGATATGATGCTTATAAGGGGAAACTATGAAGATGTGATAGATACTTGCAGGCAGATACTTATCTATGACAGCCTGAATCCGGAGATCTATTACAAAATGGGGGTTGCATATAACAACATTTTTGAGGAAGACCTGTCGATCTCCTGCTTTTCGAGAGCAGTCAATTTAAGTCCGGAGAATAAAGCATATAATTTCATGCTGGCAAAAGGGTATTATGGCATAGGCAAGTATAAACTTGCGGAGCCTTTATTGAATAAGATATGTTTATCAGATTCTCTGAATTGGCCCTATTCATATTATTTAACCAGTATATATATGCGCAATAACAGATATGATGAAGCAATAGATATTTATAAAAAGTTCTTAATGAAAGATACAAATAATTATAACTATCTCAATAAAATAGCTTTTGCTTATCTGAAAAAGGGTAATTATGATTATGCGGTTGATTTATACAACAAATCATTACAAATTAATGAAAAGAATCTTATAGCCATAAAAAACTTAGCTTTTCTGTACTCGGTTGCCAGGAATCCTGATAAGTCGATTCAACTTCTATCGAAAGGGATAGAAATAGATTCCTCTGATATGGATCTTTTTGAGAACAGGGCCAGACTTTATTATTCCATGGCCCAGCATAAGCATTCCGGGTATAACTATAGAAATGCATTAAATGATTATCTGGTAATTTTGTCTTCCGGCGACTCTTCTTATACATATTTAAAAAGAGCCGGAATGTGCTATCTTAATGCCAACCAGTTCAAAGAGGCACTAAATTATCTTTTACCGGCTTATAAATCAGACTCTTCTGATTACCGAACCTGCAGTTATATTGGATTTTGTTATTATAACCTGAAAGATTTTAATAATAGTATACTTTTTTATGATAGAGTTATTGAGATTCTCATTCCCGTTAATGTCCAACTAGGAATGACTTACAGGTACCTTGCAGCAAGCCATAAAAGTATGGAAATGTATAAGAATGCCATTGACGATTATCTGAAGGCCTTGAGTTTTAAAGCTGATCCGGACATTTATATGGAAATTGCGAATCTCTATGATGAAAAACTTAACAACGGAAAGAGAGCAATTTATTATTATCAGAAATATCTTGATAACGTTAAAATTTCAGGGGTTCCTCCTCCGCCTGAATATATTGAGTCAATAAATATTCGTATTGCATACTTAAAAAAAAATATTCCTGAGTAAAGTATAATAACCTGACTAACTGGCAACAACGGTGCAACTTGTCAATTATTTAAGTCCCATCTGTAATCCATATACTTCCATTCAAAATCATCAGTCGTAAATGTCAGGTAAATGAATCCTTCTTCAAAACTCCGGTTTGGGCCATTCCACCAGCCACCTGAAACAGCGCCACCGGTTATAAAATGAATACCATCAATGTAGATATCCTCAACAGTGTGAAGATGTCCCTGAAGCACAAGCTTAAGGTTATATCCATTGAAAAGACTAATAATCTCTTTTGAATTATAAACAACCAGAGTTGAGTCGTTTGGTAAAGTTGATCCTTCATATTTCTGAGTATTAGCTGTAATGAAAGGAATATGTGTACTTATTACAATTGGAGTCCGGGGGTCACTCTTTTGTAACTCACTCTTTATCCATGAAATCTGCGCTGTGTCGATTTCCCCGATATATTCACCTTTTTTAGTATCCTCAATTGAATTCAGGATCATGAATTTCCACCCTTTATGTTCAAAAGAATAGTATGATTCCCCAAGTCTTTTTTCAAACATTTTTTCTCCATATTCCGGATTGGCGGTATCAGCCCCGCTATTTTCAGAGATTCCATAAATCTCATGATTGCCCATTGTATTGTAAACCGGGCTTAATGATTTTTTTACAACCTCTGAATAAAGATCATAGAGTGAATCTGCACGACCATACGATTGCCCCAGTGCATCCATAATTAAATCTCCTCCGGTTATTATAAAATCTGGCTTCAACATATTAATTGTATCCAGAGCCTGGGTAAATCCTTTAACTGCATTTTTCTCAGGCTGAAGATGTATATCAGTAAGAAATACAACACCAAATGTATCTTTCGCTTTCTTTTCGTTTTTACATGCTGAAAATGAAAGAATTGAAAATGTAATAACCAGGTTAACCAGAACTAAGTAAAAAGTCGCTTTTTTCATAAGTATACTATTTTTGCTTTTCTTATCTCTTCAAAGTTAACATAAAACTGACATTGCTGCATAAACTTCCGGCAGGCCGATCCCATCGCCAATCATGAAAATTACATTTTTGATTTTCAGGAGAATGATTGGATCTTATTTTTTGCAGATAGTTCCGGCATGTGGGCTGGAGCAGAAATAAATGTTTCCATTATAGCTTATAGAAATATTTTGTCATCTGATCTTAAAAAATGTATTTTGTGAGGTTCTGTAAATATCAAAAAAAACAAATAAATTTGTCTTGCGATTTCAGGTTCTCCGGTCAGATTTTTTCTGACTGGAGTGAAAAGGGAATCCCGTGAAAAACGGGAGCTGTACCCGCAGCTGTAAATCCAACAAACGTTTTGGCAAACCCCGCCACTGTTAAACTGGTAGTGAAATGGGAAGGCAGCCAAAACAGGATGAGCCAGAAGACCTGCCTGTAACATACTTCGTAGCTTTCGGGTGAAAGGTAATGAGTAGAAAATATCTTGTTTCTATCCTTGTCTTTTTATTACTGCTGCGAATGGCGCTGAACTGATACTGTGTCACGGTGATGCAGCTATCATACTGTTTTTGGCAAGAATTATTTTCACAGATGCGGATAAAGGTTTTAGTGTTTATTAAATTGTCGTGGCTGACATTATTACTTGCAACTACATACAGTGCAGAAGCAGTCGCACAATCAATTTCTGATACTATTTATCAGATTCCGGATGTGGTTATAAGCGCCCCGCGCAGTCAGTATTTCAGAAATGATATCAAGTCAGATGTTTTTTCACATGACGAAATGAGACATTTTGCCGGAGAGTCGCTCGGAAGTTTCTTAATATCCAATACAGCACTTAATGTTAAAACCTATGGAACCGGTGGTTCAGCAAGCGTTTCCCTTCGGGGTACATCTTCCAGCCATGTCCAGGTAAACTGGAACGGATTTCCAATCAATTCAGTCACTCTGGGATCGGCCGATTTTTCGATGATCCCGGTTATCGGATTCGACCAGATATCAATAGTCTATGGCGCTCCCGGAGCTCTCTATGGTAGTGGTACGTTTGGAGGGGCCATTAATCTCGATAATAATCTGAAACCGGAAAAAGCACTGAGTGGATCAGCAAATGTCAGTTATGAGTCACTTAAAACGATTGCTGGCAGCTTTTCCTTTCGTGCCGGAAATAGCAAGCTGGCATGGAAAATAAACGCATGGGGGAATCTTTCTGATAATGAATTTACATATTATGATTATATAAGTCAAAGTGAAAGAAAACAGACCGATGGAGACTGGCATGATGCAGGTGTAATTCAACAGGCAATACTTAAACTGTCGGAAACATCAACCCTGGAGGCCGGCTTGTGGTATCAGGTTAAAGATTATAATATACCATCACGAATTGGATCCACATCTTATGAATCTCAAAAGGATTCAACTCTGAAGCTTTTTGCAGCATACAAGAAAAATGCAAGCCGCTGGGGATTACAGGTAAAGGCAGCATTTTTCAATGATGAACAAAGTTATATCCAAAAAGCATCGGCACAATCTCCTGTAAACAGTATTGAATCATACATCAATGCCCGTCAATGCTATGGAGATGCTAATTTCAGATACCATATACTACCGCATTTATCTGTTGATGCAGGTATTATAGGTACTTATATTTTCGCAGATGTATCAGCATATGGGGAAAGAAAAAGAGGAAAAAGGTATCGCGGCTTTTACCGGCCTGAAATATGATAGAAACCGGTTTTCGATGCAAACGGAGATTCGAAAGGAGTGGAACAGCAATTTCAATTCCGGTCTGCTGCCTTCATTTGGCCTGGCATGGAAGGTGATGCCGGATAACTGGACTTTGCGGGTCAACACTTCGCAGAAATTCCGTAAGCCGACATTTAACGACCTTTACTGGATGCCGGGGGGTAATCAGGATTTGAAACCGGAAAGAGGTTTTTCTGTCGAAGCAGGTTCATTGGTTAAGATTCTGGAAAAAGAAGAAATAATCCTGTCTGCTGACCTGAATGTGTTTTGGATGGAGGTTAATGACATGATTGTATGGCGTCCTGCAGGCGCCTATTGGATGGCATATAATTATAAACATGTACGCTCCCGGGGCATGGAAGCCAATCTGATATTTGATTTTGAAAGTGGAAAATTTAAATATCATTCATCACTTATGGTAAATCTTAACCACTCAAAAACAGATACCTACACTGGTGCAGAACAAGAAAAAATGCTGTACTCACCACGGATCATCACTTCCTGGGAAAACCGTTTTTCAGCAGGGATTTTTGATTTTACAGTTTGGCACCACTTTACAGCAGATCGTTTTTACGACGAAGATTCTCTTCTTGAACCCTATCAAAATGTTGATGCAAGGGCCGGAGTTAAAATTCCTGTCTGGAAAGGTAAACTGGGCATGCATATTACTTTTAATAATCTGACAAACATTACCTATGAGCTAATTCGCCTCTATCCAATGCCTGGACGTTACTGGTCGGTGAAAATGGGTTATGAATTTTAAAGTATTTCTGAATATTTAGCTTAAACTCAATCATCATGAAAATCAAATCTTTGGAAATATTGTTCCTTGCCCTTGCAGGGGTTGCAATATTATTTGCATCCTGCGAAAAAACAGAAGATGAGCCTGAAATAACAGTTAATAACCTGAAGGGAATGTTTGTGGTATGTGAAGGAGTTTTTGGACAGGCTAATGGTGATATTTCTTTTTATGATTCAAAATTGGATCAATCGACCAAAGATCTTTATTTTTCAGTTAATGGCATTTCTCCCGGAGACGTTATTCAGTCGTTCGGGATAGCAGATACCCTGGGATTTATTGTTGTGAATAACTCGCAAAAGGTTATCGTTGTGAACATGAAAGATTTTAAAGTTGTTAAAACCATCAGCGGATTCTCTTACCCCAGGAGTGTGGTACATGCAGATAAGAATACGGTTTATGTGTCAAACGGCGACGGTTATTCGGGAAATTATATTTACAGTATTGATTTGACTTCACTTAAAAAATCAGATTCCCTGGAAGTTTCCACCGGCCCTGAAAAACTGATTACTGTTAATTCAAAGGTTTATGCATCACTTACAGGCGGCTGGAAAAACGATGGTAATACTGTAGTTGAGATCGATCAGGCTTCATTTACAATTGTTAATACTTTCACAGTAGCCTCTGTGCCCGTTGATATCACAGCAGATAAGAACAATAATATCTGGGCATATTGCAAAGGAGTGGCCAATTATTCAAATTACCCCGATGTAACTTACGAAAATTCAGGGATCAGCAAAATTATTGTATCTGCAAAAACGGTCTATACCTTTCCCCTGGAAACAATGAGTTCTTCAGGCATAAATAATATTGCTGCAAACAAGGATGGCAGTGTAATATATTATCTCAATGATGGACTTTATTCAATGTCAGTAACCGCTACCGGGTTACCAACATCAAAAGTAGTTGATCATTTATTTTACGGGATAGATGTTGATCCGCAGAGTGGTGAAATTGTTTGTCTTGACGAGGTGGATTCAAAAGCCTTAATTTATAATTCCAATGGAGTGGAACAATATAGCTTTAAAACCGCAGCATTCCCCAACTCGGTGATATTCAGCTATTGATGTGCTTTTTAATAGCACCGCAACAGCGGGGTGATATGACTTTTAAATTACCTCAATGCTGATTATACCGCTATTCCCAATATATTATTCGTAACTTACAAAATAAATATTTATTAAAAGAAAGGAATTAAAATGAACTATTTGTATTTTATTATTCCTGTCGTTGTGATATTCTTCGCAGGAATCAGAATTGTACGGCCTACTGAACGGGGTTTAATTGAGAGGCTTGGAAAGTACCATAATTTTGCCAATCCCGGATTTCACTGGATTATTCCAATCATTGACAGAATCTTTGTGATAAATGTAACTGAACAGATGGTAGATGCCCAGCCACAGGAAATAATCACAAATGATAATCTGAATGCAAGCGTCGATGCGCAGGTTTATTTCAGGGTTAAATCAGATGAAGCGAGCGTAAAAGGATCGACATATGATGTTAATAACTATAAATGGCAGATTGTTCAGCTTGCCCGTACAACTCTTCGTAATATAATCGGCACACTTACTTTAAAATCTGCCAACAGCGAACGGGGGAAAATTAACACTGAGCTTCTTGCAACCCTTGATAAAGAAACCAGAGGTTGGGGAATTGAAATTATCCGTACCGAATTAAAACAAATTGACCCTCCTTCGGATGTCCAGGAAACCATGAATAAAGTAGTAAAAGCTGAAAATGAAAAAATTGCAGCAATCGATTCGGCTACTGCTGCCGAAACAGTTGCAGATGGGATAAAGAGGGGAAAGATAAAAGAAGCAGAAGGTTATAAACAGGCAAAAATATTACACGCTGAAGGTGAAGCTGAAGCCATCAGACTGGTAAATGAAGCGGCAGATAAGTATTTTATAGGGAATGCCCAATTATTGAGAAAGTTGGAGGCTCTTGAAGCATCACTCGGGAATAATACTAAAATTGTTGTTCCGGCAGGAACCGA
Organism: uncultured Bacteroidales bacterium; assembly: GCA_963702415.1. Taxonomy (GTDB): domain Bacteria; phylum Bacteroidota; class Bacteroidia; order Bacteroidales; family VadinHA17; genus LD21. The sequence goes on from CAVPCP010000022.1 coordinate 33,569, forward strand.
ACTGGTAAATATTATCGGAGAGATGGCAGGAATAGTTCCATTGGAGAGGAAGAAAAAAGAAAGCTAATAATTATAAAAGCTGATTATAGTTCCCTACCCTGTCCAAATTAGTTATTGGAATCTTAATATTTAATTAAGGTCGCTGGTTGAGTGGTTAATTGCCGGATGCCTGGGCTTTACACTCTCCATTTCAGCATTGACTAAGTGGTCCGGGTTATTGATCTTTCCACTATTTATGGCTGGTAAAAAAATAGTTGGGTAATTGATATCTTCTTTTTATTTTTGGTAATGCAGACCTGAAATGGCACAAAATAACAGGTTTACATTAACCAAATGAGAACTGAAATTCATGTCGGTATATTTGATGCATTCATATTTCTTGGAGTATTCCAGGGATTTCTGTTGTCGTGGTTCTTTATAAAAAGCGTGCAGAATACGAGAAAAGCAAACCTTTATCAGGGATTACTATTGCTTGCACTGTCACTTTGCATCTTTGAAGAATGGCTGAACAATACCGGATATATTGTTAAAGTCCCGGCGCTTTCAAATTTCAGCGAGCCACTGAATTTTGCCCTGGCGCCACTTTTTTATCTTTATATAAGAAGCAGTTTAAATCCGGATGAAAGAAGAAAAGACTGGGTGCATTTTATCCTGGCACTATTCTGGATGTTCTACATGGTTTTTTATTTCATACAGACCAGAGGAATTTAAGTATAATTCTTACGTGGAAACAAAACATCCCGACTGGAGCTATCTTCAGGTGCTCCCCAGAATTTCAGATGATCCGTTAGGGATCAGGGCCTACTGCAATCAGCTTACAGTGATACAGTTCCTGACTTATATGATTGCTGGTATTCTCTTATTGCTTAAAAGATTCAGGTCACTGAATCAGTCACTCTTTAAAACGGATAATGAATTGCTGATCATTTTACGTAATACAACGATTCATATTTTTCTGATGATCCTATTTTTTCTTGCAACAAAATTGTATTTTGGAATGAGAAGCGACATTGGAGGATATATGGTAGCCTCCTATGTTTCGTTCATGATCTATGCAACCAGCTATCAGGTACTCAATCGTTCAGATTTCTTCAATGATCAGGGTTCGTTTCTTTATTTTCCAATATCGAAATATCAGAAATCTTCTCTTTCTGAAGAACATAAAGCATTGATCTTATCAAAGATCAAAAGGGAAATGGAGGGAAACAAATATTTTACAAATAATCTGGCTTCATTATCAGGTCTTTCAAAACAAATAAATGAGTCTTCCCATCATGTCTCACAGGTTATTAATGAGAAACTGAATAAAAATTTCTTTGAACTTCTCGCCGTTTACAGGGTGGAATATGCAAAAAAACTTATAAAAGAAGACCAGGAGATAAAACTCACAGTCGAGGAGCTTGCAGAGATGGTCGGTTACAATTCCAAATCCTCCTTTAATATAGCTTTTAAAAAATATACCCTGATAACACCATCAGAATACAGAAAATCCTTAAATAATCAGTAACATTCATGTTATCTGATATATAGCACGTTATTTACTCTTCAATTCTGTTTTATCCGATAGGCTCATACATCGTGCCTATAGGCTGATTCGCTCTGTCTGGTAAATCGAGTATATGTTTGTCAGAGAAAACAAAAATCGCATAAATGACAACATTCACTGATCAGAAACAAGAGCGTCAATATTACATTGACTGGTTAAGAATCCTTCTTATAATTAGCGTATTTCTGTTCCATATCGGGATGATTTTCAATAACTGGCCATGGCATATTAAGAATGAACAGCAATTTGGAGGATTGTTGAAACAGATTATGACTTTTCTACATTACTGGAGAATGCCATTATTATTCATGCTGTCAGGTGCCGGTACTTTTTTTGCCCTCGGAAAAAGAACTCCGGGCCAATACCTGTCCGAACGTTTTAAACGGTTATTTATTCCACTGGCAGCTGGCATTTTTATACTCGTACCTGTTCAGGTCTATATTGAAAAAATACCTCAGTACACATCATTGACAGCTTATTATCCTCACATGTTTGAGGGTATATATCCCGATGGCAATTTCAGCTGGCACCATCTCTGGTTCATAGCTTACCTTTTTGTGGTCTCATTGTTTATTTCACCTTTCCTGAATTTCCTCCGGAGCGACAGATTTAAAAGGTTTACACATTGGATTGCAGATATCGTAACAAAACCGCTTGCACTTAATATCTTCATAATTCCGCTGTTGCTTTCCCAGATCCTCCTCCGTCCGTTTTTCGAGACAGAAACCAATGCTCTTGTCAATGATTGGGCTTCAATGACATACTATATAATTTTTTTCCTTGCCGGATATATTCTGATCCCTGTCAGGAAGATTACCGAAGCAATGCGTACACAGAGGTTTTATTACCTCTCAGAAGTAATTATTGTGACAATTGGTATGTTCAGGGTTGCATATATGATAGAAAATGAGGCATTCGCTGATAATTTCCGGGATACCTTATCAATTTTTCTGGCATGGAGTTGTGCCATTACAGCTATCGGTTTTGCAAAGCAGTTTTTTAACAGAGACTCTGTTCTGAGGAAGCTGGGGAATGAGGCAATTTATCCTTTTTATTTACTGCATCAGCCGGTAATCGTTGTGATCGGGTATTTTGTGATTCAGTGGGATATACCAGTGCCCCTGAAAGCTGTCATTATAGTACTCTCGGCTTTTACAACGATTGTGACATTATACTGGTTTATAATCCGGCCATTTAATCTTTTCAGAGTCATTTTCGGGATGAAAATAAAAATGAAAAAAGAAGAGGAGCCTGCAATCAGCCTTGTTCTTAACCCATCTATTGCCGAAGCTGACGAATCTGTCTCCGGAATGAATCAGGGACCTTTTAAAAGAAATCTGGCACTTAATCGATAATACAGATAAAATGAAAACTAACTGGAAAATTGTATTACTGGAGGGTTCCTGTTTAACCGGGATTCTGGTCATGTTCATCCTTCCGTTATTCAGTGTACCTGGGTATTCCATAACCAGAAATACCTTAAGCGAGCTTGGAGCACAGTTTAGCTCCATATGCATGGATAATGAACCTGGTTTTTTTAAGCCTTTCCCTGAATTCAGTAATTGCCGGATGGGAATATTTTGAGGATTTTGTACTGCATCGGATTCTTCTGGTATTATGTGCCGTTTCATTGATATTATTGGCCTTTTTTAACCATGCTCCTGCAGATCCTGATATCCTTTATAATATAAAGGAAGCTGTATGGCATGTCTATTTCGCAGGTACAGCAGTTCTGTCATTCACCATTCTCAGTATAGCTACAGGTTTTATCCTGGAAAAACAATATGACAGGATGGTGTCTCTGGCTGCAGGAATTTCAATTATTCTTTTATCGGTTCTGACGTCTGAAGCTGACCGATATGCCGGTGTCTGGCAAAGACTGATATACCTGGTCTCATTTGGATGGTTGATTTACATTCTTAAAACCAGGAACTAATGATTAGTCTGCAATTTATAAACCGATTATTTAATACAAGTTATTAATATTTAATTATCAGAACATTAACCACTTTAATTACCAGAACAATGAAAACAAAAACAGAAAATCAAAAATTTTATCAGAACAGCGGACTTTTATTTGTTACCGTCATTCTGATGTTTCTTTCTTCAATTGCAGATGCACAGTTGCAGGATTCAACTGAGACGTTGTTAAAATCAGGAGTTAAGATAAACGAACTCTGGGCTCCTGAAGTAAAAATCAATTCGATTCAGGGCAGTGTTGGCACACTTGTCGGATTGTATGGGGGTGCCCTGATCAACCGTTCATTTCTGATTGGTCTCTCCGGAGGTGTAAACCTGGGGCATCCCACAGTTAACTATGGGTATTTCGGAGGTATCGTGCAATACATCGTTAAACCGGCAAAGCTTATCCATTACAGCGGTCAACTACTTATTGGATACGGGACTACCAAGGATTATGAGAATACAAAGTCAGGACTTTTAGACAATTTCTGGAATATTTCAGGAGCCAATTTTTTTCTTATGGAACCGGGTATCAACCTTGAAATAAACATAAAAACGGGAATGACACTTATCACCGGGATTAGTTACAGGTATGCTTCTGGGCTGAATGAATACAATGAGAATATTCAGATTACCCATTTAACCAGCAGAGACCTGAGCGGACTAAATTTCAGTATCGGGCTGAAGTTTGTTAAGGTAAAGAAAACCAGACCATAAGTAGTTTGTATAAACCATCTTTTGCATCTTCCGAAGGTCAGTGTTGCCAAACAGGATAAGAGGTCATTTTCGACCTCTTTCTTTGTTCAGGTAAGACTCATAGGAACCCATTGCTTTCATCACTAATAAATCAGTACCTTAATTTCCTGGCCAGTCAGAATTAACCTGTTCTCAGTGATGTTTTCGGGATCTATTTCTTTATTATTAACCTTTACTTTTTTCGAATTTTTGACATCAACTATTACTGACCAGTCAGCCTGTGTTTGTCTGATAGTATACTCTTTGTAATCACTTTTCTGGCTTATAGCAAGACTAAACGAATTGTTGCCTATCCTTACATTGTCAATCGATATATCTTTCCAATCTAAAGGCATACGTGGTGAAATGTATATCGATTTTTCGTAAGCCTTCGGTTTAATGCCGAAAAAATGGTTAATAACAGGTACATACACACCATAACCGTTCCATGCCTGGACCACCATTCCAAAGTCTGGAGATACTTCATACATAGAACCGGGTAAAGCGTAGCTGAAAGAGCGATGGAGCATTTTAATATAGCGTAATGCATCTTCTGGTTTACCATAATTTGCTGCAGCAACTGCCTGCACCCCAGTTGGTATTGTCATTACTGCTCCGATGTACGAGAATGTTTTTTTCCTTGATTTCAATACTACACTATCCGGTTCCCCGGTTCTGTCGATACCGGTTACATATACACCATAAGGGTTTTCATACTTTTTAGCTGTTTCAAGTGCTGCCTGCCCTTTATCTAAATCTGCAACACCTGTTTCGAGAGGTGTGTTAACTACCCAGTTACGGTAAATTACATGGGGAATCTGCTGAATAGCTGTATATTTACTTAGTTGTTTTTCAGTCTCCTTCAATTCAGCAATAACCCATGGCTTTCTAAGTGTATCAGCTCTTATTATAGCACCTTTTAGTATCGGTTTTGCTTCTGCTACAGTTCCCCTGAAATCACCGTATGACCGGGCAGTTTCATTCCACCATTCTTTATTGATCTTTACTTTTAGTTCATCAGCTAACTTCTGATAATCTGTTGCTAATTTATTCTCTCCCAGTGCTGCGGCTAATTCCGCTGCTGACGAGAATGCCTGTTGTGTGTAAACAGCAACATCTATCATTTCTTTGTCTAATCCAGGTATCTCCATCAGTCCATTACCGTTAGGGTATCCGTTGCCATCAATATCATTATCCAATAACCATTTAATTCCTTTGCTGACTTCAGGGAATAATTCTGTTATAAGTTCTTTATCTCCTGTCCATGCAAAATAATTTCTCAGAAGAGTTATAAACATGGCTGTTTCACTAAGGAGACCTGAATTATAAACTGATCCGTTCGTAGAAACTTCATGAATGATTCGTCCATTTCCATTCGTTTGTTTCGATATTTTAGCCAATAAAATAATTGTGTTTTTTGCCAGCGTATGATCGCCTGTTGCCAGAACTCCCTGCAAGGAATATACAGCATCTCCTCCAAACCACCAGGGATAATCAGGTAAGCCTGCTGACAGACCGATACCAATCTCCGGAACATTGCGAACGAGCCAATCAGTATTGTACTTTAACCACTCATACATTTGCTCAATACCTTTATCGGGAATGGTGAGATGTGAAGCGCTATTTATTTTTTTATAACGTTCTATTTTCTGAGTTAGCCTGGTTTTCCCTTCTGTCTTTAATAACTGATAAGTTGACCTGAGTGATGCTTCTGACTCATAGGAGCCGGCAATGAAAAAAGGAATTACCCTTTCCTGGTTTGGCTTTAACTTAAGTGAAAATGATAATGTGGCGTTTTTGCCCAAACCTTTTCTGTTCGCAGATTTACAATTAATATCTTCTTCGGAAAAATTATCTGGTTTTAATGATGATCCAAAGGCAACATACCAGGGGTTGTTATTATCTTTTGCAATTACTGCCGATAAATTATCATCAAAGGAAATATTGTCAACAGCGTCAATCATGTTGGTTCGCTCCCCTAACCATGTAGGCCGAAGGTCGGTCATTCCAATAAAGGAAAAGACTATTTCTTTGTTGTCCTCTCCCGTGTTGATGATTCTGAATTCTATTATTGCGCCTTCAACTGCATCAGGAACAAATTGGAACCGATCGATCACTAAGTTTTCTTTCTCCCATTTAAAATGATGACTATTGGCCATTGGATAGTTGATGAATTTATCTGCCTTGTCCAGGCAATAAGAATCATTGCTGCCTTGTACCGTGACTTTTGCGCCGAACCCATCCATTAGTTTAACAGGATGATCCCAGATTCCTCCCATCTCACCATCAATATGCCAACCCAGGTCGGGAAAGGATCCATCCTGATAGCCGACCATATACACCCTGTCGCCAGCTGTTACAAATGGAGAAGTAAGATACTCGGTTTTCCCTTCTATATAAGGCATCCCGGAAACTTGATGGTAGAAGTTGTTCCCCATATCCTTTTCGCTGATTGAACAATTATCCAAAAGAATCATAAGGAGCACGGATAGCAGGGTTATTTTCTTCATGTTACTATATTACTGTTTTAATGGTTCCCATTCTGGATAGCGCATTCAACACTCACAAAATAAAACAATTATCAAATGTAGAATTTTCCCCATAAAACAAATAAAATTCAATTGACTCAAATCATCTTTGTGAACATTGTCATTCAGAACTTTGTTGTATTGAGTATATGAAACTAAAAGTATTGACATTATTCAGCTCTTGCTTGTTTTTCCTTTACTCATGCAGTAAGGAACCTGACACAGATCTAACAGGAGATCCGCCTGCCGATACAACCAGCATTCCTCAAATTAGTACCAAAGTTATTTTGACCGGATATGAAATCATCTGGGGTATGGATTTTCTTCCCAATGGCGATCTGGTCTTCGGTGAAAAGCAAGGAAAACTGTATATAAAAAAGGGTGAGACAATAACTGAGATTTCAGGTTTCCCGGCAGTACTGACCACCGGGCAGGGCGGATTGCTTGATATCAGGGTACACCCTGATTATTCAGACAATGGCTGGTTATATGCAAGTTATGCTTTATCTAATCAGTCAGGTGGTGGCCAGCTGAAACTAATTCGTTTTAAGATAAGCAATAACCAGGTCAGTAATATGGAAAATATCTTTTCTGCCAGCGGATCGAATACATGGTATGGTCATTATGGCAGTCGCATAGGTTTCGATAAGGCAAAATATCTGTATCTCACAGTAGGTGAAGGTGGCGGTGGAAGTTACGGCGGTCCGAATACTGTCAATAACAATGCCCAGGAACCGACATCAAACTGGGGGAAGATACATAGAATGAGGGATGATGGCAGCATCCCTTCTGACAATCCGGTAATACCCGGGAATACCGGAGTCACTTCAGTTTATTCATATGGGCATAGAAATCCGCAGGGATTAATAATACACCCGGAAACAAATGAAATATGGGAGACTGAACATGGGCCCAGAGGCGGTGATGAAGTCAATATCATTACCAAAGGGGCCAACTATGGATGGCCGGCTTATTCAATCGGGGTCAATTACGATGGAGTTGTCATTTCATCGGGTCATAGTGCACCAGGTATCAAAGCTCCTCTGCATACATGGACCCCATCAATCGGCATTTGTGGATTGGCATTTATAACCAGCGACAAATTCAAATCATGGAAGGGCAACCTTTTGGTAAGCGGACTTGCTTCCCAGAAGCTTTACAGATGCGTTGTAAAAAATAACCAGATAGTTGAAGAAGATGTTTTATTAAGCGATTCAGGAAGGGTAAGAAATGTTGTTCAGTCACCTGATGGCTCCATATATGTTTCAGTCGAAAATCCCGGACGTATAATTCAGATTATACCGGAGTAAAATATATTGAGTCGGACTGGTGATCTCTCCTGTTACTCTGTAACATTCCGCCCTATCCTCATGAAGTGCTGCTTTAGCCAGAATAATCATTGTGGAAAGGGCTTCTGCCTGTACCTGGTTTGCCGGATTATTTTACGATCTCATGCTTTTTAATAAAATCGGGGTCAATATTTACACCCATTCCCGGCCCCGTAGGAACTTTTATTTTCCCGTCAACGACTTTCAAAGGCGATGTCGGACATTCAAAAATTACAGCTGTATCAAGGCCTTTAAATTCGTGATGTGCTCCGGCATTTGGAACAGCAGAAACAAGTATGCAGTCATAAAGAAATCCCAGACCACCTCCCGACATGTGAGGTACAATGGTCTTCCCGAATGCATCAGCCATCAGCGCTACTTTCATTGAACGGATCATCCCTCCGAAATAATAAATATCAGGCTGAACAATATCAAGACCATCATTCGCTATTGACCACCTGAAATGGACAAAGCTCTGATCCTGCTCTCCATTTGCTACGGGTATCGTAAGCGCATCGGCCACTTCCTTGATATCTTCAAAATGATCATACATCACTGGCTCCTCAAAATATCCATATTTATATTCTTCCAGAAGTCTCCCTATTCGTATGGCTTCTTTTACATTGTAAAATCCATTTGAATCTGCATAAAGCGACATGTCATTGCCATAAGCCTGGCGAAGAAGTGGTATTAGTTTTTCAGTCTTCCCTGGTACTCCGGAATAATGTATGTCTTTTGTCCCGGCGTACTGATAACCAACTTTAACTTTTAGTGCATGAGAATCATATTCAGCTACTGCTTTTTTAATAAGTTCAAAATGTTCTTCCAGCGATTTTTCACGAAATTCAGTAGCGACATATACAGCAACTTCAGGATTATGGATTTCTCCTATCAATTGCCCCACCGGCCGGTCAGCAATGCGTCCAAGCATATCGAGAATGGCAAATTCTATAGTTGCCAATGGCAGACCAAGTGCAATGCCGTTATACCTGAAATTGAAATTATAGATATAAATCTTTTCTAAAATAAGGTCCAGCTCCCGTGCATCCTGCCCGATAAAATAAGGTTGCAGCTTCCTGATGAAAATCGGGAAAAGTATTGAAAGGTCATTGTGACCAACCGAGATTCCTTCAGCCCCGTCTTTTGAACGTACCCGGCATAAAAAATTGTTCTCAAATCGTAGCAGTTCAACAGATTCCAGTATAACCGGGGAAGTAAACAAATCCCTTTTCAGTACAGGTCTTTTAAGTATTTCATCAAGCTTTGCATACCTTGATTTTACATCTGTGGCAGAACTGTCGGATGTCGATTCTGCCGTGTAATATGATAGTGGTAATGCCGCAGCAGCCAGACTGCCTGCAACAGTAGTTGAAATGAATTTGCGACGATTTGTTCTCATATTTGTATTTCTGTTTATTGAGCTGAATATCTATGATTTAACTCCGGTCAGGAATGGTCAGGATATTCCGGTGAAACGAGGTCAGGGTCACCGGCTTTTGCAGCGGGTACACAACAATCTTATTATTATTAGTAAAATGTTTCTCTATTTTATTCGGAATATTATCAAGAAAATTAAGATATGAAACTGAATATTTTCGTGCAGAAATTAAAATTAACAGATCATCATCCTTAATATCCGGTGATGAAACAAGAAGATCTTCCAGGTCATCTAAAACTTTAAAACTAATTAATGTATTAAAATGCTTATGCTTAATTTTTTCCCTGATTGCATCCTGTGTACCCTTTTCGCCAAAATGAACAATCGGAATACTAAGTTCATGCGATAATTTTGAGATTTTTTGCAACCATATTTCAAAGCCAATTTCCTTTTCAGCCAAAGGGGGTGTAACAACAATAATTCTCTTATGATTTATTAGAAGCTTTTCCAGTTGACAAATAAATATTGTTTTATCAATATTACTGATAATAGAAGAAATTTTTTCACCAATTATCTTGTCGATTATACCAGCTTTCTTTGGCCATCCCAGAACAATAATATTGGATAGAGTTTCTCTTGAAATTCTGGCTATGCCATCTGCAGGATTATAATCAATAGTGGCAATTGTATTCACCTTTATTTCTGATGCAGCTCCGTGTTTTTTAAATTCTTTAAGTTTCTCCCTTGCTGTGATAATGTTCAACTCGGCTTCAGCATTATTTGGTACAACAGTCAATATTGTAACAGGATTAGCTGATTTTTTATCTTTAATCAATAAAGTAAATTCCAGAAGCTTGTCGATATTTATCAGATTCACAATGGGAAGAAGAATATTTTCATCATTTTGTAAATTGACTTCAGATACCGACAATTCAGAACTCTTTTCCGTTAAAAGAATTTTCTTTGAGGCTTTTTCAGTTGCAACCGAAGCTACTAAACAACTTATCAGAATCAGAATAATGGTCCCATTCAGAATATTTTCATCAAGGATACCCGCCTTGTAACCTACAAGTACAACAGCTAAAATTGCACCGGCATGGGCAGTACTTAATCCAAAAATAAGTTGTCGTTGATCTTTAGAAAATTTTAAAATTAATTGTGTAAATAATGCTGCAAGCCATTTACCAAAAATCGCACCTAATGTTAAAACTACAGCAATAATTATCGCCATCGGACCATTTAATATTACCCTTATATCGATCAGCATACCTACAGAAATGAGGAAAAAAGGGATGAATAATGAATTCCCTATAAACTCAATCCGGTTCATCAGAGCTGAAGAATGCGGGATAAGAGAGTTCAGAACAAGACCTGCCACAAAAGCCCCGATTATTGGTTCGAGTCCGGAAATTTCAGCTAGAAAAGCCGAAAAAAATACTACTGCTAATACAAAAATGTAATGAGCGTGTTTTTCACTTTCCAATTTAGTGAAAAACCACCTGGTAATTCTAGGAATAAGAAAATACATAATTGCTGAAAAAATCACTAATGAACCACCAAGTTTAATCCAGAACTCCTGATTCAGATTTCCCTGACTATTCCCCATGATTACAGCCAGAAGAATAAGAACAGCTGAGTCTGTCAGTATAGTGCCACCCACGGCAACAGCTACAGCCTGATTTTTTGAAACACCTAATCTGCTCACAATAGGATAGGCTACAAGCGTCTGAGTTGAAAACATATTGGCAGTTAATAAGCTCGCATTTAAGTCATATCCTAATATATAATAACATATAGGGAACCCAATTGTGAAAGGGACTATGAAAGTAAAAAAGCCAAAGAGGATACTTTTATTCCGGTTTCTTTTAAATTCATTCATGTCGAGGTCCAACCCGGCTATGAACATAATGTAAAGTAATCCAATTGTTGAAAAGAGATCGACCGCGCTATTTTTCTCTAATATATTTAACCCATGGGGACCAATTATTAATCCTGAAATTATTAATCCTATGATCCCCGGGATATTTAGTCTCCGTAAGACAATTGGTGCCAGAAGTATTATAAAAAGTACTAATGAAAAAACCAGAACCGGATTATTCAGAGGTAATTCAAATTTAGATATTAAGTTTTCAAAGAAATCATTCATATTACCTGCTTTGTTTTGCTATCCGTCTTTTTCTTGTTTCATCAAACACACAAATGAAAAACAAAGATATTCCAGATTGTCTGATTTCAACAATTCATTACCAGCATTCAAATCATAATCTAACAAATAATCGAATTTAAGCCCGGACCTGATTGACAATTGAACAATTAGTTCATGATTGCCTTGCTCTTACTATCGCTCTCAACATCGATCTCCCGATCGAGCTTTTTAACATTCTTTCCCTTGTTGAATTTATATGAATACATGAACTGGATATAATTTGAAGCATCAAATCCAATAATATTGGTTGAGCTAAAGCCAGTTGTTTCAGTTTCGGTCCTGCTTAATCTTACATGGGTTGAAAAAGGCAGTACCCAGACCACACCTATATTGTGGTTCTTTATCTGTTTTTGAATGCCGGGACCATAAAAAGGAATGTTGTATGTTTTGGATTGTGCGTCAATCTTTACTCCATCATAGCTCAGGAAAGCAAATGCAGTTATTGTCTTTTTCTTGTCAAGATTACCATATGCAAAGCCGGTTATGCTCCAGGAGAAATAATCCCTGGCTGGTATAAAGACTGACTGCCCTGAATACTCATTGAAATGTCCTTTATAAATCCTTGCATTGATATTAACATACCATAACATGGCATTAATACCGCCTCCGAGCTCATAACCGTTAAGCAGGTTAAATGGTTTGGTAAATGTGGTTAATCTGTTGTCGACAGGAGAATTAATTACCTGGTATTCATTTCCAACCTTATTGGAAAAATATTCCCTGTAAACATATGGTGAAAAATAGTTGCTGCCAAAGTTCCAGGTGTAGGTAAGCTGTAACCGGTCGCGATAATCCGGTTTCAGATCGGGATTCCCCTGGGTGACATTGTAATTCTGATCTACTTTATAATACGGATCCATGTTGTAAATTCCCGGCCGGTTAATTCTTCTGTTGTATGTAAATTTCAAATTATGTGATGCTGAAAATTTATATTGAAGATTGACGGAAGGCAGGAAACAGGAATAATGCGGATCGGTTACCGAATCAGCCTTAATATCACTGTTTTCAACCCTAAGCATAGCCTGGAATCCGACCTTTTTCAGATTATAGGTAATTCCACCATAGACCGAATTCCGAAACTCGGAATATTCAAACAGATTATTTGATTCCTGATTATTTATTTCGAAATCGTAGCTCATTTGCTGGTAATAAAATTGATACCCTGCTTCAATTTTTGCCGACAACCCTAATGGCTGGACATAATTCAATTTAGTCGAATAATAATTCCTTTTGTTCAAATTATCTTCCAGCCGTGTAACAGTACTGAGTGATGAATCTGTATTATATATGTACCTGGTATTAGTGAAATCATTTCCCTCATCTGATTTAAAGTTATAATAATTGACCTCAGCAGTGAATTCCTGAATCGGATTTTTAAATGACCTTTTATAAAACAGGGATATTGATTTTTCATCACTCTTATAACCATTGTTTGTAATCGATGAAATCGTGTTCAGGGGATTATTGTTTTTGTACAGGAAAGTTTCACTTAACAAATCTACATTCTGATTTAGCGGTTTGTAACTGGCATTAAAACTCAGGTTGTTTTTATCATTAATGTAATAATCGAATCCGCTGTTGATTGTCGACATTGTCACTTTTATGCCTCCGTTCCCTGACAGACTGCTCGTAGAATCGATCGTTGTGTAACGACTTTCATTCGTTGTGCTTATATCAAGACTCTGTGAAAAATTAAGGGCTGTCACATAAAAAGTGATTTTACCGAGTGCATAATCGAGACTGCCGGTTGCCTGACTGGTTATCTTATTGAATGGTTTAATATTTAGACCAACATTACCGTTCATTCCATATCTGGCTTCTTTTTTCAGGATGATGTTTAATACCCCATCGATATTGCCTTCATATTTACCGGACGGATTGCTGATAATTTCGATAGTTTCGATATCAGACGGAAGAAGTCGGGCAAGGAATTCCTTGTCGCGCTGCCTTCCATCCACCTGGATTATAAAATTGCTGCTGCCGTTAAGCGTTACATTATTCTGAAAATCAACATTAACCTGTGGTACTCTTTTTAAGAGATCGTACCCGTTAATTGCCGATTTGGATACAACTTCCGGAATGGCATAAACAGTCCGGTCGACCATCTCCTTGCCCTTCAGACGCTCACCCACAACCGTAACTTCACTTAAACTCGCTGTGGTTTCAGTTAAAAAAATGGTATCAACAGCAATTTCGACCCGACCTTCCTCAACAATAACTTTTTTCCCATTAGTCTTATAGCCAACGAAACTAACTCTGATAAAATAATTGCCCGGTTTTACTTTTTCGAGTAAGTAGCCTCCGTCAGTTAAAGTAATTACCCCGGTAATCATTATTGAATCAGGTAATTGAACCAGTCCAACGGATGCAAACGGTACAGGTGATTTATCCTTTTCAAGACATACTTTCCCCTTAATGTATTGAGCCTGAGCCGTAATGGACGTTATAAGAAGTAACGTGATGATTAATTTTTTCATTTTCCCTGTGATCCACTTCACTGTAATGCAATAACTTTCGATTCTCCATTAATATCCATTGGTATCTGCATGCTGAAGCCCGGAGCACTGACGCCCAGATTTCCTGTAATATGTGTTTTTGCTTTATCCCCAACAATCAAACCGGTACGGATATCTATCACCATAGTTGACTTACTCAGTCCTTTCAGATCGTCATAGGTCACTTTAGCACCGCCCGACTCAATAGGATCTGCATTATCTGCCGCTTTAATATTTGATTCGACTGTTATTTCGGCATTATTACCATTTAGCCGGTCCAGATGATAAGTTGTCATTATATCGAGCATCATTCCGCCGGAATTCATCTGTTGTGTAACGTCCCATTTATCACCCGTGGTAACCTGCCTGCCAGGCAGACACCAGGTAAACATTCCGATCATTGTTTTTAAAGAATTGTCACTGACCATATTTATTATCTGCTTTTTAACAGCAGAAGCCGTTTGACCGGTAAGGGTAATCGAACTGGTATCTTTCAAAACTAAATCAGTCAGCATTTTTAAATTCACAATTTCAAATGGTTTTCCTGTAAAATCCATTTTAACATACAGGGCATTTTTGCTTAACCGGTTCATTATGCATGACATAATATCCGCTGTTTCTGACGATTTGATATCCCCCTCACTGACAGAACTCATATTGACCACTTTCCCCATTGCATTAGTATTGGTAATCAGGGTATCAAAATGTAATTCAGTGATAATAAAATCGGCGGTCGCATCAATCATTTTAAGCGAAAGAGTATAATCAACTTTGGATTCTGTGGTCTGCTGAACCCCGTTTACCGTTTGCGAAATAGTCTGCTCCGAAACTGACTTCAACCGGTAAACCTTGTTTTTCTCAAGGTTCATTTTAAGGGTGGTGGTGTTTTGTGCCAGAATCGAAGCACAGAACAGTACTGTAATAAATGATAACAAAATCTTTTGCATCAGTATGGTTTTAAAGGTTAATGGATCATACTCAAATATAAACCTGCGATAGAGCTTTACCAATGCCTAATCGGTAAATGGTTTATTTTCAGCGGCGAATTACAGATTTGAAAGGTATATTAAGAAACGATCCATGATAAAGTCGGCCTATTGAAAACAAGATTTAAACACTGTCAGCGTTTTGTTGTTATATTGAATAAGCAATCTGATTTTCATGAAAAAAAATAATTGTAGAAGGCATGTCGTCTGAAATAATAACGCCTTCCGGGCGTATTAAGGTAGACAGGATGAACAAGGTAAATGGGTATGCGAATATATATGCCATTGGTGATATTGCCTATATGGAAACGCCCGGATATCCAAAGGGGCACTCCCAGCTGGCCAATGTAGCAATCAATCAGGGCCGGAACCTGGCAAAGAACTTTAAAATCATCCGGGAAGGTGGTAAACAGTCTGAATATGAATACAGGGACTTGGGTTCGATGGCTACCGTCGGAAGAAACAAAGCCTTTGTAGATCTGCCTTTCATCCGATTCGGTGGCTACTTTGCCTGGTATGTCTTGATGTTCCTGCATCTTATGCTGATCTTAAGTGTCAGGAACAAGCTGATTATTTTTATTAACTGGGCATGGAATTATTTTACTAAAAACAGTTCATTACGTCTTATTCTGAAGGCAGGGGAAAGAAACAACAACTATTGACTGCCCTTACTGCAAAGGCGGTACTTATTTTATCTTATAGGCCATTAATACATTACCATGTCTTATAAAAAGCTTCCCTTTGTTAATAACAGGGTGAGCCCAGAAAGGTCCCTCCCCTTTTTTGATCTGGAATTCACTGACTATATCAAGTTTTGAAGAATCGGGTTTTACCAGGGCAACACGACCAGATTTTTCTTCAAAAAGGTAAAGCATACCATCGGCAGATATTATTGATCCTCGCGAATACCATTTCTCCGTCCAAAGGGTTTTTCCTGTTGTCCAGTCTGCACAAATCCAACTATCAGCCGGGGCCGCCTGGTGATTTGCACCATACAGATTATTTCCAAGCAGGACAATTCCGCCAAGCTGGGGATCAAAATTCCTGTTTTCCCAGACTGTCTCAACCGAATTTCCATCCTGAGAAAGTTTCAGTTTAAGTGCAACCCAGTTGTATCCGTTTGCAATCAGAATATTACCATCTCTGTAAACGGGTGTAATTGCATGATTCTTCCTTACACTTCCAGTGGCACCATTAACAGAAGCATAATCTATTTTCCAGAGGATTTTGCCGTCTTTTGCATTAACAGCGAATATATAGGTTCCCATTGCGGTAACTATCATTTTTCGCCCGGCATACTCTATAAGAAGTGGATTTACATACTGTGGTACCTGGTCAACAGGTTCTGCTTCCCAAACAACCTTTCCATCCTTAATGTTGAATGCTGCCAGTGATGCCTTATTACCGCCCGGCGATACAATAACCATATTATCGACAACCAGCGGCGATTCTGAAATTCCGAACTGTATTGGTTTACTTTCATATAAGCTGTAATGATTTTTTGACCACCTTAACTTCCCATCCGATCCTACACAGACAATATCACCGCTTCCGCTGATAAGGAATATATTTCCGTTATAATATGTTGGGATACATCTCGATCCGGTATGGTTTGCCATCCAGGCTTTTCCATACACTGTTTCCCATTTCTTTTTCCCATCAAGGGTAAGAGCGGTGAGAACATCGGAGCTGTCCTTTCTTCCTGTTACATAAACTGCATCATTAGTAACAGTTGGTGAGGAATAACCATCACCCATACTTTCAGCTTCCCATATAAGTGCTGGACCGTTTGCAGGCCACTTTTTAAGCAACCCCGATTCATTATAGTTACCACTCCGGCCGGGCCCACGCCATTCATAAAGCTGACAGTCAACATAGGCCACAGAAATTATGCAGAATAATACTGATAATAATAATTTTGAAAAAAGTGATTTCATAAGGATTAAATTTTTATTAATGAGATTATACTTCTAAATTTTACGATTTGAATAAAACAGATCTGAAATTCAATCAGGTCTTTTCAAACTTTCTTCAATTTTTTATAGATCTCGAACCAGGTAATGCTGAAAAACCCACCTATTGTGCACGCTATTAATTCTAAATATCCAATTTTTTCAAATTGAAACAGATCGAGCAGAAAAGGAATCTGAAGAATCAGGATCAGGAAAATAACTGCTCCCCCGATAATCCACATAACGGCTTTATTCGGGGTCAAAAGAATCTTTAAAATTCCGGATGTCCAGGAGCGGTTTGAAAGAATAACAGCAATATTTGAAACAATTAATGTGACAAATGTAAGTGTTCTTACGGCTTTCTCAGAATATCCCATTCTGGACCCGATAAAATACATCAGCAAACAGATTATCAGGATTCCGATCCCCTGCAAACAGCTGAAAAATATTTTTTGTGCGCCAAAAAATGGCTCATTAATATCTTTCGGAGGTCTGGACATTACATTTTTTTCCTCTTTTTCTGCCTCGAAAATCATTGTACAGGCAGGATCAATAATTAATTCAAGGAATACTATATGAATAGGCCAAAGGATAAGAGGCAAGTCAGCGAATAATACGGGTATCAGAGATAATCCGGCAATTGGAACGTGAATTGCAAAAATATATCCCAGCGCTTTCTGAAGGTTATCAAAAATTTTTCGCCCCATTTTCACTGCACCTACAATTGATCCAAAATTATCATCCATTAATACAAGCGAAGATGCCTCCCTTGCAACATCAGTGCCCTTTTCACCCATGGCAATTCCAATATTCGAAGCTTTTAGAGCAGGAGCATCATTGATCCCATCGCCAGTCATAGCAACTATTTCATTGTTTTTTTTAAGGGCATTAACAATTTTAAGCTTTTGTTCCGGGATAACCCGTGCAAAAACATTCACTACTTTAATCCGCTCACATAGGTCATCCTCAGTCATCTTATTTAATTCCGAACCTGTAATAAAGAGCTCAGGACTTTTGATCCCGATCTCTTTTCCGATATTGGTTGCTGTTACCGGATAATCGCCTGTAATCATAATTACCCTTATACCTGCATTGTAACATTCCTTAACAGCGTCAGGCACATTCTTTCTTATCGGGTCTGACAATCCTATCAAACCTACAAACTCAAGGTCAAAATCGTGCTGAATTGAAGGAAGTTGTCCGGAAATCAAACCAGCACGGGCTACCCCTATAACCCTTAATCCTTCTGAGGCCATTTTTGCGACTGCTTTTTCATAATGTGATACTCTTTCACCATTCAGATGGCAAAGGTCAAAGATTGCCTCAGGAGCTCCTTTTACAGCAATTACCTGTTCTTTGGTACCGGTATTTGAAAAAACCCTTGACATGGCTAACAGATCTTTAGATAATGGATATTCCTTTTCCATTACCCAGTCAGCATGTATATGTTCCGAATTTTGAAGATACTGGTCGCCGATATTTATGATAGCCTTTTCCATTGGATCAAAAGGATTCACCTGGCTCGCTAAAATTCCATATTCAATGATTTCATGGAATGACTCAGGGAAAGTATCTCCTGATACAATACCGGAAAAATCAGTACCGTTAAAGAGCCGCGTAACAGTCATTCTGTTGTGAGTCAGAGTACCTGTTTTGTCAGTACACAGAACTGTTGCTGAGCCAAGAGTCTCGATGGCTGCAGGTTTACGGGTTAACACTGATTTTTTCGATATTCTCCAGGCTCCCAGAGCAAGAAAAATGGTCAGTACCACTGGAAATTCCTCTGGAAGCATTGCCATTGCAAGGGTAATTCCTGCCAGAAAACCCTTTATTATATCCCCTCTTGTAATTGTATACATGGCAATTACCAGGATACATAAAAGAATCCCTATTATAGCCAGGCGTTTTACTAAGATCCCCATTTCCTTTTTAAGCCGGGTAGGTTCCTCTTTAACTGATTCGAGCGCTTTTCCGATTTTCCCGATTTCAGTGTTTAATGCTGTTGCAGTAACCTTCACCAATCCGTTTCCCTGGACAATCATAGATCCTGAATATACAACCGGCAGATCGTCACCTCCGGGGATGAATATATTGTCGCCTTCTTTCAGCTCCCTTTTTCTCACAGGGACTGATTCTCCTGTTAAAAGAGATTCATCGGCCAGCAAATTGTTATTCCTGAGAACCAAGGCGTCAGCAGGGACTCTGTCGCCTTCCTGTAAAATCACAATATCTCCTTTTACGACTTCCCTGCCTGGTATTCGTATCGTTTCTCCGTCACGGATAACTAATGCCCTTGGACTTGCCAGATCTTTCAATGCATCAAGGGCCTTTTCAGTTTTTTTCTCCTGATAAAATTCGATCCCCATTATCACAAATACAAAACTGAGAAGCATTAATCCTTCCTGTAAATCGCCAAGTAGTAAGTACAGGGTTCCGCAAGCTACAAGCAGAAGGAACATAGGTTCTTTTACAACACCTAATGCGATTTTAAATACACTTTTTGGTTTTGATGAAGGCAGTTCGTTATATCCTTCTCTTTGAAGTATCTCTGATGCTTCTATTTGTGTTAAACCTTTAAGATCGTCAGATGGCATATCCTTTTTTTTACAATCTGTATTTACTTCCTTTCAAATGTAATCTTTTAATCATAATCCTGAGGCGGCCCTTCAGAACCTCCACCTCCTCCGAATCCAAAGCGTGGATTAACCACATTATTGTATATTGAACCAAATGTATAAGCTAATCCGATACCTCCCTGAATCCTGTACTGGGTTGAAAGCTCCCTGAGTTCCAATAATCTGTCAGCTTCTGATATATCACCCTTTTTCAGGTTTATCTGATCATTTATATAGGCAACCCCTCCGGAAACCTGTAATGTAAGTCCCTTGAAGATCCTCAGATTCAGAGAGCTGACTAATTCAAGGCGATTTTTTGAAAAATCATTAAAATAATTTGATCCTAACAAAGCCAGATTTACTGAACCCCATCTTTGCTGTATCTGGAAAGCAATATTAATTTCCTGTTTGAAAAGAGTTTCCTTAACCTGATTATAAATAGTTGAATCAATATAGTTATTATACTGTATCCCAGCACTGTATAAGAATCGTAATTGTCTGTGAGTCGCTTCCGAATAAGGGAAAAGATCGTATTCAATGGCTGGGAGCAAGTCAGTTCTCAGATCATAATTTTCTCTTGTGGAAGAGCCGATATTCCATTTAATACCTGCTGACCAGTGTTCACCAAGACTTTTTACAAAAAGGTTATCGCCCTGAAATTCGTTCGTCACATAAGTAGTATCACCTCCCTCATCATCGATAACCCTTCTTTGACTATAGTTTTGATCCAGTTCCAATTCAATCTTAATATCCGGCGTAACTTTTGTAATATTTAATGAGTTTCTTAAATCGAACTGTTTATCTGATTCTTCTGATTGAAACTGAGGTTCGGTTGAAATTGCAAATACCCAGTTGTTCCATCTGTCAATAACCTGTTCCTGCTCCAGCTCTGCATTGTGTATGATTTCAATTTCGTTAAAAAGTGGAGTCCTGGCTGCATATTTTATTAATCCCATCTGAAGCATATTGGTTTTCTTCTCTCTTATGATTGGACTTGTCTCATCCGGATTGGTAGTATAAACCAGGGTATCATTTATTCCTTTGAATATTTGCAATCCCTGATATGTAATTGTGAATTGAGTTCCCCCGCTTCCGGCTTTCTGTTCAGTAATCAGAATAAAAACCTGTGCCTCTTTTACATCCCTCACAAAATTTGCAAAACTGATTTGCTCCCTTGTATAATTCATATCACAGCTCTGACAGTCAAGAAATATTTTGACGGCATATTTCCTTAATGTGTCAGAAGAAGATTCATTTTCCTGAGCAATAACCGTTTGTGGAATAATTACCAACTGCAAGAGGAAAAAAATTATAAAAAAAAAGTTCCTTTTCATTTTAATGATTTTAAAATATATACTAATACACTTCCCAGTTTAATGTTTTTTAGACACTCTGATAAATGCGCTTATGTTATAAGTATGGCAGCCCTGTCGTGGAATAAAATTCTCTCTCTTTGGTTTTTGAATAAAAATATAGCAAGAAGCGATGTCTTATTAAAAAATATCAGTGAACAGCCAAAAATCACCCCTGAACTTGCTTTTTTGAAGAATGAACTTCAACGGCCGTACATATTGACCACATTCAGCCGGTCATGGTTACCGGCTATTCCAATTATAAATCTGGGTGGAAAATTAAACATAAATTGATATAAATTGTTTAATAATCAAAACTTTACAAAATGGAAGAACACATCGTCAAAATAATCAGTGTCGAAAATATAACCCATGATGTCAAAAGGTTCCGGGTTGAAAAACCTGAAGGATATTCATTTATTCCTGGTCAGGCTACTGAGGTATCGATAAATACTCCTGTACTGAAAGATGAAAAAAGGCCTTTCACATTTACATGTCTGAACAGAGAATCCTACCTTGAATTTACAATCAAAATCTATCCTTCCCATAATGGTGTTACTAATGAGCTTGGTAAGCTAAAGCCAGGCGCTGAAATGATAATAAGAGATGTATGGGGCGCCATTTCCTATAAGGGCAAAGGGGTTTTTATAGCAGGCGGTGCAGGAATTACTCCCTTTATTTCCATTTTCAGGAACCTCATGGAAAAGGATGAGCTCTCCGGCAATACACTGATCTTTGCTAATAAAACAAAAGCTGATATAATACTTGAGAATGAATTAAGATATATGTTAGGTGATGCATTTATAAATATTTTGTCTGATGAAAAAGACAATAGTTATTTCCATGGAATGATTACTGAGGAATTTCTTAAAGACAATATTGGTGATTCCAACAGGAATTTCTATTTATGTGGTCCGCCTCCGATGATGGATGCTCTAAAGAAACAACTTTCAAGCCTTGGCGTTGGAGATAATTCAATCACACTGGAATTGTAACAGGCATGAAGTTCTGAAATAAGATAAAAGAAGTTTGTATTTTCGAAAACAGAGTGGGTCCCATAAGACTGATTTTACCCCCCAACCCCCCAAGGGGGGCTTTAGAAGTAAGAACAATAGAACAAACGATTTAAGAATTAGAAAGTCTGAAATTCTGATTTCGCTGTTCAAATGTTCTTCATTCTGATTTCGTAAAGTCCCCACTGGGGGTCCCGATAGCTCCCGATAGCTATCGGGACGGGATAGGGGTGGCTTTAAAAAAAGAGGCTTTTAGTAAAGCCTCTTTTTACTGACTAATCCCTATTCTCAATTATTTGGCAAAATGAAGTCCAGAATTGTCCTGTTACCTCCAACAATCTTTACCCCGTCAACCTTAACTGTGTCGAAATTTTCTTTTGCGGCCATCACAGAATAGGTACCTGACGGCAGTCCGATTATTGCATAATAACCCATTGTATCAGCAATTGCACTTGCAACAACTGTATCCTGTTTCACAATGATCGAAGCTGCTTTTATTTTTGCATTATTTTTGTCAGTGACTTTTCCCTCAAGCCTTCCGGCAGTTGAATTATTGACTGCCCTTATAACAGGCTTGAAAATAAATCCCTTGATGCCTGCCGGACTGTCGATATTCCCTCTCATTACAAATGATCCCGCGAGATCAAAATCAAGTAAAAGCTCAGTCGTAAGTCCGCCTTCAACAACAAGACCCGGCCTTATGAATATTTTAATGCCTGTCTGGTGTCCGCTCGGAACCTTCAAATTGAAATTATCCCCGTCCTTAACCTTAAGGCTTGCCTCATCAACATAAAGCCTTATCAGGTTGTATTCTCCTGCAGGAATTTCAAGGTCAAGCAATTCCTCAACAACACCGTTCCTGAGTTCCAGAAGGTTAAAAGTTTCTGATCCCTCCCATAAAACTGTGAAAGGATTTCCGTCACTTATACCATCACCGGCCTTTCTGATCTCGACTTTTATTATTGTAACTGTCGCCGATTCAATAAAATTAACAGGGAAAGGAGCATCGGTTACTTTTACAACAAGGCGTCCGTTTCCATCGTCATTGGTTTTATTGCAACCATTAAATATCAATACCAATGTCGCTGCTAAAAAGGTGAAAAATAACTTCTTCATATAATTCGGTTTTAGTTATAAATTAAATAAAGATCAAAAATAAAATGCCAAAATGAAGTTATGATGAATTTTCTATACTCATTTCTGGTATTCTGATCTGATACTGATCTAAATTCTTGAAGATGAAGCAATCATGCAATTTCAGGGAAGATAAAAGAAAAAATTGTCCCTTTTTCAACCTCAGAGGCTACAGATACCTCTATGTTATGAAAATCAGCTATTGATTTTGCTATGGCGAGTCCGATTCCCGTACCATTGTCATTACTATCTCTCCTGGATTTAAACCGGGAAAAAAGTGTACTCATCTGCTCTCCGGTCATACCCTTTCCGGTATCAGAAATTGTTACATTAAACCTTCTGTGTTCAGTGAAGCTGCTTACAGATACTTTTCCACCCGCATCAGTATTCTTTACAGCATTGTTCAGAACATTATAAAACATTGAAAAGATAAGGGACCTGTTGGCTTTTTTGAACTGGTAGTCCTGTCCGAATTCACTTTTCAAATTTACCTCTTTATCCTCTGCAACCGGATTCAGTTCATCCATGATCTCTCTGAGGAGGCTTTGTACAGAAAAGGTATCTTCGTTCAAATACTGGTGACTTTCGATTCGGGCAATAAGGAGCAATGAATTTACAAGGCTTTGAAGCCGGTGAAGTGTCATTAGCGATTCTTCAATTTTGGTTGCTGTCTCAGGATCAGTATCACTTTTTAGCAGAATGTTCTCTAGCTTGCTTCTGAGTACGGAAATCGGAGTCATAAGCTCATGTGAAATATTCACGGTGATCTCCTTTTCTTTCTGAAAAGACTCATCGATCTGGATCATCAGATCCCTTAACGCATTATCGAGGCTGGCAAAATCAGAGGTGTTGGTTTTTACCGGTGTTCTGTCAAATTTTGACGGGCTTGATATCTCCTTAAGCTTATTGGTTATTTTTGTCAGAGGATGTAATATAATCCGTGTATACTGCAGGTCGGTAGCGAGTGTGACCAATACAATAAAAAGCAAAAATACAAGGATTATTTTGTTTACGTTTTTTCTGTCATTATGTATGCTTTCCAGACTTTTGCCTATCTCAAGAAGGTACTTCCGGCCATCCACGATTAATGTATAATTAAGTACACGATAGGTAATTTCTTCATCCTCAATAATCCTGTTGCTGATATCAATCTGGTTGATTTCTTCTTCAATATTGGTTCTTTCGAGGCTTATGAACTCTTCTTTAAGAATATTATAGCTCCCGAAAGTGTCGGTTGTGTCAGAGTTTATAAATGGTTCTATTCCTATTTCCTCTATCAATCCAATCGTCTTTTCTCTTTTCTGGATAAGATCATTATCGACCTGTCTTAAATTGATCCTTTCGACTATCGATGGCAGAAAAATAAGAAATAGTGCTGTGAAGGCCAGCTTTGACAGCAGATTGAATAAGGCAAGCTTTGATTTTAGTCGTATCATAGGTAGCTGAAAGAAACCTGCTATCCTGTACTCACCCGGTAACCGACACCCCTGACTGTTTCAAGCCATGGAGAAGGAGCGTGGTGATTAAGCTTTTTTCTCAGGTTTTTAATATGAACGTCTATAAAATTACTATCGTATTGGTCATTAAGAATATTCCCCCATATATGCTCATAAAGCTGCTGACGAGTCAATACCTTATCATGATTCATGACAAGGTACTGAAGAAGATCATACTCTTTCTTAGTAAGATCCACTTCCGCTCCCTTGCAAATCAGCTTGCGTGACTGAACCAGCATCACAAAGTCACCCAGTTCAATATCCTGGTTTGCAATATTGAATTTTCTCCTTGCTACGGCATTAATCCGTGAAAGAAGTTCTACAAGTGCAAATGGTTTTGCCAGGTAATCATCGGCTCCGATATCCAGTCCCTTTACTTTGTCTTCGACTGCTCCCCTTGCAGTAATAATTATAAATGATGCTTCACTGCCAGCCTTTTTTGCTTCACTAATAAGATCAAGACCATCATAATCAGGCAGGCCAAGATCGAGCAATATAAAATCATAAAGATTGATTGCAATTTTTTCTGAGGCTTCTCTTCCCGTATAAGCAAGATCACAAAGGAAATTCTCAGATTTAAGAAACGAAGCTATTTCCTTTGCCAGGCTTTTCTCATCTTCAACGATCAGCACATTCATCTGTATAAAATTAAAAAATCCTGAAAAACAGGCTTAACTGGAAGATGAAACCTTTTGTGCTGAGGTAATATGTATCATCATAAAATGGAATAACATATAATGGTTCAACCTCAATGGTCATAAAATCGGTATTAAAAGCAACCGGAAGGCCAAATTCCATTTCCAGTAATCCAAACCTGTCGGAATATGAATATGTCGTACTGGTCGTTGAATTATTTCCGTTATTTCTCCATTTCCGGTAAGGTGATGAAACCGAATAGTAAGCTATTGTCTCGGTATTAGTTTCAACTTCCGTCACAGTCCCGAGTAAAAGATTGACATATGGATCAAATGAGATATTTGCTTTACCATTAAATAATTCAGGTGTCTGGAAATACCTTGAATTTCTGAATTGAAAAAAGGCCTGACTTTCTGTTGAAAAGAGTCCACCGACAGAGATCTTTGAATAAAGAAGCTTCCAGTCAAATCCCAGTGTTAAATCACCGTAAGTGAAGCTGTTGAAAAGGGTATCAGTCAGGGATGGAACCACCTGATACCTGCTGACACCAGCTGAAATATCAAACCAGTTATTAAAAACATGGCTATAATTTAATGTTCCGATATAAAACGAAAGGAATGGATTCAATCCAGAGAGATGAACCGCTGATACAGATGCATATAATTGATTTTTGAATCCATAGGTCAGGCTGCCGTAACCGTAAGGCTGGTTCTGAGAAATGGTTGAGCCAAGATAGATCATGTTGCTGCCATAACCTGCTCCGCTGTAAAATGAATGAGTGGCAATATCAGTTTTAGAGGTGTCTTTCGCAGCTAAAGAAATATTATTCCCAGTCTGCGCCAGAATCTCCAGCGGCAGTAATAACAGAAATAAGATATGATATTTAAGACGTGATACCGGCATTTGAAAATGAATACTCCCCATTTAAATTATCTCCCTCCTTTATGACCTGCTCCACCTGGTTTACCAACACCTTTTGGTATTCCTGATCCTGAAGGTCTTACAATTGTCGGCGGACGGGCCCCTCTTGCTCTTGTCATATCCGGACGGCCGCTTTTTACCCGTTTGGCAGTTTGATTTTCAAACCTGTTTCCGGTTTGATTGTTTCCATTGCCTTTTGCTTTCTGCTCATTTACATTTCCTGCAGACCGGCTGTTCTGTCCTTTTAATTTCAAAGAATCAACCTGCCGCATATTGGCTTGAGCAATTCCCTTGTGTCCTGCAAACAATATCAACACACAAATTATAATTATTAACCCCGGCCTCTTCATTTATTCTGACTTTAATAATCCTTTCTTTCTATTTTAAATCAATAAATTATTTAATACTTACTAATTTAATGAAGAATCTTTGCTTTTCTAATTACAAAGGTATGAGATAAAAATGAAGAACTGATGAAAATTGATGTCATGTATTTCTTTGCGGAGTACTAGTTAAATTCCTTGAATAATATACTTTTGATGTGCTAATATACAAACAACAAGGTCTTACAATTAAATCATTACCTGATGACAAAAAATAAATACGTAATTGAGAAACAAAGTAAATACGACTTTGATAAGACTGTTGATCTCCTTGTCGCTGAAGCTGAACGAAGGGAATGGAAAGTACCTGCAGTTCATGATCTGCAGCAGTCTCTGGCAAAATCCGGGAAAATGGTCAATCCGGTCAAGGTGATTGAAATTTGCAAACCTGCCTATTCAGGTCAGATGCTTGAACTTAACGATGAACGCATAATGTCTGTCATGATGCCCTGCAGGATATCGGTCTATACCAAAGAAGATGGGAAAACCTATACAGCGCTTGTTGATGGCGCTGAAATGGCAGCCGGACAACCGGGTAAAATAGCAACAGTCATGAAAGCGGCATCAGACGAGACATTTGAAATTGTAGAATCAGCCTTAAGATAACTTCACCTGAAAATTTTCTGAATTGACAACCTTTCGTTCTCAGTCAGGGATTCCATCTGCTGAATGGCATGGTGAATTTTTGTCTTGAAATTCCAGCAGGTCATCTGCCGGAGCGATAACCGCCGTGCTAACTCATAGGTTGAGAGGTCCTCTTTCCCTTTACAAACATTGTATGCTATATAGAATGCTTTATGAATAGGGAACTTACAGTTATGAAAGATTGTTCCTGCGGCCGCTGACTCTTCAGTTTTACATCTCGTACACCTTCGGGAGAATGGAGTTTTACCCGGACAATGGTTATTATTACCGCATTTATGACATGTAAATCCGTTCTCCCATTTTACACCGGCAAGAAATTCAAAGCATTTTTCATCGCTCCTGAACAGTTCATTTAACTGTTCTTCTGTTAATTCCTTTTTAAAAATTACTCCCATAATCAATATATTCAGGCAACAAAAGTAAAAAAAATAGTGATATTAAAAAGATTTAGGTGATACTATTGCGATTTATTTATTTTATTTTTTATCTTTGCGTCGAAATTTAAAATGTTAACTATATGGATTCAAATTGCACGGTCACCCCAAAACCCAGGTCAGTTAAAGAGTTTTTTAAATCGTGGTATTTCTGGAAACCATTTCTTGGTGTTGTTATTGGTGGATCAGGAGGCTTCCTGTACTATTATTTCGTGGGTTGCACGTCAGGAACATGTGCAATCACCAGTAATCCATACGGGAGTATGCTCATGGGTGGTTTTCTTGGTTTCTTCCTGACAAGTTCACCTTGCCTCAACAGTAAAAAATGCTGAGCTCCACATAAAAAACAAAAACTATAACTGTGTCCGGGGTATGAATTATTCAGAAGTAGATAAAAGATACAGCAAGCTTGCGGAATCGACATGTTGCCTCTCCTGTGGCGGAGCAGTAAACTACTCTGATGCAGTTGAGGGCGAGGTATGCATCGATCTTGGAAGCGGAAGGGGTACAGATGTAATGAGACTGGCGGAAACTGTAGGAAAATCAGGCTTTGTTTATGGAATTGACATTTCCGGAGGTATGCTCCTGAAAGCAAGAAATACAGCAGCAAGGCTGGGTATAACAAATACTGAATTCATCCATAGCTCTCTTGAAAATATTAACCTTCCCGACAGTATTGCCGACCTTGTGATATCAAACTGTACTATCAATCACTCAACGGACAAGCAGGAAGTATGGAACGAGGTGTTCCGTATTCTTAAGAAAGGGGGCAGGTTTGTTGTAAGCGATATCTTTTCCCTGAATCCGGTGCCGGAGGAATACAGGAATGACCCTGTTGCAGTATCTGAATGCTGGGCCGGTTCAGTAACCAGGGATGAATACCTTGAACAGCTGGAAAAAGCAGGGTTTAAACAAATAACGATTTTAGAAGAGTCTGCTCCATATAAAAAAGCTGAAATTATGGTTTCAAGCTGGACTGTTGCAGGTATTAAACCTTCAGGTAAATGCAACTGCGACAGCAATAATTAAAACAATCCAATAAGATAAAAAATGAAAAAAAGTTTTCTGTTTTTAATAATTATTCTTCCTTTGATGTTTAGTGAGTGCAAGGCTGATAATACTGCTTCTCCCTCAAAAACAAATACATCAGGCAACAGTGTTGTTCCGATGACGAACGAAACTTTCAAGAAAGTGGTTTTCAACTATGATTTAAACAAGGAATGGAAATTCGAAGGGAATAAGCCGGCGATCATTGACTTTTATGCCGACTGGTGCCCTCCCTGCAGGCAATTATCTCCGCTTGTTGAAGAAATCGCAAAAGAATATTCAGGCAGGATTGATGTTTATAAAGTCGATACTGATAAGGAAAAGACTCTTGCCCAAGCACTTGGGATAACCAATTTACCGACACTGCTGTTTATTCCGGCCAAAGGCAAACCTCAGATGACAATGGGGGCGCTCCCAAAGGAAGATTTAGTTAAAGCAATAAATGAAATATTATTAATCAATTAATTTTGAAGATAAATGAAAAGTCTTATTAAAAACAAAGCAGGTAAAGTAAAAGCCAAAGTGGCTCAGTGCTGTGCAAAAATATCTAAAACAATTGCCGGCTGTCACGACTGATAAACTGATTGTGATTTTAAATTCCTTCGTGAAACTTTGTGTTAACCTTAGTGACCCTTTGTGGTTAAATGATATATTCCAGATACAATATCTTCTCAAAAATCAAAGATTCTGAAAACTATTTTATTGTAAATCTGCTTTCGGGGAATGCCGATATTCTTGACAGTTGTGATGCTGAAAAAATGGAGGGAATACGAAATGGAGAGGATATTAATAATAAGAAATTTTTCAGTGAGCTAACCAAAAAAGGATACATAACTGATGAATCTGACGAAAAAAGGGAATACCGCAGAAAATACCTCGATTTTATCGATTCGCACGAAAAGGATGAAATTCAGATATTCTTTGTAACAAATTACAGCTGCAATTTCGCCTGCACATATTGTTACCAGGATCAATATAATAATCCGGTGAAGGAGCTTAACAACGAAATTGTTGACGCTTTCTTCAGTTATATTAATAAGGAATTTGCATCCCGCAAAAAATACATTACTATATTCGGCGGTGAGCCATTGCTTAACAGTCCCAGGCAAAAGGATTTGATAAATTACATGGTCAGCAAGTCAGTTGAATCTGATCTTTCACTTTGTTTTGTGACCAACGGGTATCATCTTGAAGAATATATTCCCATTTTAAAAAAAGGAAAAATCAGGGAAGTCCAGGTAACGCTGGATGGGACTGAATCAATGCATAATAACCGCAGGTTCCTGAAAGGAGGAGGTGGAACATTTGAAAAAATAATAAAAGGGATCGATGCTTGTCTGAAAGACAATATTGATGTTAACCTGCGTACAGTCATTGATAAGGAAAATATTGACAATTTATCCGATCTTGCCCGGTTTGCGATTGAAAAGGGTTGGACAAAAAGCGTTCATTTTAAAACACAAATCGGCCGAAACTATGAATTACATCACTGCCAATCATCTCAGGATAAGCTTTTTGACAGGATATCGCTTTACGAAAGCATATATGAGCTGACAAAAAATCACCCGCATATTCTTCAGTTTTATAAGCCTGCATATTCCATTACGAAGTTTCTTTCGGAGAACGGGGAACTCCCTGACCCTCTTTTTGATTCATGTCCCGCATGCAAAACCGAATGGGCTTTCGATTACACTGGAAAGATTTACTCATGTACAGCAACAGTCGGGAAAGCAAATGAATCGCTGGGAACATTTTATCCCGATATTACCCGTAAAGAAGATATCATTGAACAATGGGAGACCCGCGATGTAACTTCGATTCCGGAATGCAAAGAGTGCCCTGAACAGCTTGCCTGTGGCGGGGGCTGCGGTTCAGTAGCTAAAAACAGAAC
The DNA here is from genome assembly GCA_963702415.1 of uncultured Bacteroidales bacterium. Lineage (GTDB taxonomy): Bacteria > Bacteroidota > Bacteroidia > Bacteroidales > VadinHA17 > LD21. Next base: position 64,252 of record CAVPCP010000022.1, read on the forward strand.
AGGTAATATCTGTTCTTCCGATTGCCGTCCGGTAAAGGAACTGATGGAGCTGGGGTTCTCAGCTTACTTTAACAGGAACATGTAAAATAATAGTGATATTATTGCGATTTATTAGTGATACTATTGCGATTTAACAAAACTATGTTTATCTTTGCGTCGTAATTAGATATTAAAATGTTAATCAATAAATTATAATAATATGGAAACAACACTTAAACAGACTGTACATCTTACAGCGGCGGATTTTAAAGAAAAAGTATTCAACTACGAAGTGAATAAGGAATGGAAATATGAAGGTACCCTTCCTGCAATAGTTGACTTTTATGCTGACTGGTGTCAGCCATGTAAAATGGTAGCTCCGATACTTGAAGATCTGGCCAGTGAGTACGCCGGGAAAATAATGATTTATAAGGTGAATACAGAAGAAGAACAGGAACTGGCTTCAGTTTTTGGAATTCAGAGTATCCCGACATTGCTTTTCATTCCAAAGGAAGGTAAGCCTCAGGCAGCAATGGGAGCTTTGCCAAAGCAGACTTTTGAAAAGGCAATAAAAGATGTCCTGCTTAAAAACTAAAGATATTCCAGGGAGTCAGAACAAATAAAATAACTTCTATGAGAGAAATTACCGGAGCTGAGTTTGACAATGAGGTATTGAATGGGGGAAAAGTTGTCCTCGATTTTTTTTCAACTGAATGTCCTCCCTGTGAGGCTCTGGCTTCAAAGTTCGAAGATCTTTCCCGACTGTATGGCAGTGATATTAAATTTCTTAAAATCTTCAGGCAGGGGAACCGTGAACTCGCTGAAAAACTGGGCGTTAAATCTTCTCCTACGTTACTGTTCTTTAATAATGGACAGGAGGTTTCCACCAGGTTAACCGGAGGAATCAAAAAGAGCGATATCATCCACAATCTCGACAGCGTATTGCCGGCTGACAAAGTGAAGGAAATAAAATCATTGATCAAACCCTCAGTCTCAGAATTCGATGTCATCATTCTTGGTGCAGGGCCGGGTGGCCTGACTGCTGGACTATATCTCTGCCAGTCCAAAATAAACACCGTTCTTATTGACATTGCCTTACCGGGAGGTCATGTGGCCACCACGCATGAAGTATCAAATTACCCTGGCTTTATTGAACCTCAGGCAGGATATATGCTTTCGCATAATATGAGTGAACAAACAAAACTCTGCGGAACAATTTATAAGGTAGCCGTAGATATAACAAGGGTCGATCTCGAAAAGAAGGAAGTTATAATTGACGAGTATGAAACGGTTAGAGCAAAGAGAATAATAATTGCCACAGGAACAACACCCAACCTTACCGGAGCACCCGGAGAAAAGGAACTAAAAGGCAAAGGTATCTCCTATTGTGCCACATGTGATGCAAAATACTATAATGATAAAGAAGTAATTGTTATAGGAGGAGGAAATTCAGCGGTTGAAGAATCGGAATATATTACAAGATTTGTGAACAAACTGACTATAGTTCACCAGTTTGACAAGCTTACAGCAAATAAGCAGGCACAGGACAGGGTATTCAAAAATCCGAAGATAAATATCCTTTTTGAAAATGAACCAAGGGCATTTATAAAGGAAGGTGACAAAATTGTTACTGAGGTAGAGAATGTGAAAACAAATGAACGGCGGAAACTTATAAGCGATGGTGTATTTATTTTCATAGGGATGAAACCCAATATTGATTTGTTCAGGGATAAGCTTGAGCTTGACAGCTGGGGATTTATCAAAACTGATGAGGACATGAGAACAAGCGTTCAGGGGGTTTATGCTGTCGGAGATGTGATCAGCAAGAAATATCGCCAGATAACCACTGCAGTTGCTGACGGAACTATTGCAGCTATGGCAATTGCAAAGGAATTAGATTAATAATCTCTTTTAAACTTAATATACGCAAAAATGAAAAAGAACATGGGAACAGTCGACAAAGTGATCAGGGTACTGGTTGCAGTCGTAGTATTAATCCTGTATTTTACGCATGTAATTTCAGGCACCCTGGCAATTATACTTATAATCCTTGCCGTAGTCTTTGTTGCGACAAGCCTGCTGGGTTTTTGTCCTCTTTACCTGCCTTTTGGTCTTAGTACCAGGAAAAAAGAATAAAATAACGAGGTTGTCTTAAGGGCCTCTTTTTTTAAAGCCACCCCTATCCCGATAGCTATCGGGACCCCCAAGGGTGACTTATTGAAAACCAATGACATAAAAAGCCCCCCTTGGGGGGTTTGGGGGTAAAATCAGTCTTTTTGAAGACTGCCTCTCGTGCTTGTGACAAATATTTCTGTAGTTATTTCTGACTAAATTTAACTACGGTTTGCGATCAGAAGGAAAACATCAAATTGTTTTGATTCAGTATCAGAAATTTTTCTGTTAATAACATAACACTTCCCATGGGTTATATCCAGGAAGCCAGGTTTTAAAAGCATTTTTGACAACTCTGCCGGATCAAAACCTTTATGACCTGTGAATCCTTCCCCATGAAACGAACCATCCTCAGGATAAAGATCTGCAATTGCCAGGTGTCCTCCCGGATTTAGAAGATTATAAAACTTAATTATAATATTCTCAATATCTGTAACATGATGAAGCACCATCTGAGTGAATATCAGATCAAACTTTGCCAATTTATAATCCACACGTTCCAGATCGAAGTTCAGTGTTTTCAGATTCCTTACTTTGGTGGCTTTTATCTTTTCATTAATAACCTTCACCATTTCAGATGAATTATCCATCAGTGTGATTTCCTTAAGATAATCTTTAAGCAGGAAACTGGTTATACCTGTTCCGGCCCCATATTCAAGAGCACTCATCTGCTTACTTAAAGGGATTAGCCTCTTTATCTGATTTGAGATAGCCTCAGAGCGATCCCAATGCATTGGGTTCTGGTCCCAACCGGCTGCTTTTATGTCGAATTCATTCATATTTGATTTTCTTTCGTTACCGGAACAGCAATTTTTATTCCCCTTGCTTAACGAATGTTTTTATTCCCAAAATTAGAAGATTATTGATTGCATTTGTTTATGGTTCGATAAATCTGTACAATTTGTTGAATATCATCAAAAAGTATAAATTTGAAACAAAAAATGTTTCTGCTTTTTGTTTATTGATCTATTGCACTTTTTGTTTCTTTTATTTGCTCGGTAATGGAAGCCGTTTTGCTTTCCACACCACATTCGTTCCTGGTAGTAAAACTAGAATCAGGTAACTCATGGGCAAAGAAATTCATTAGCCTAAAAAGTAATATTGATAAACCTATATCAGCAATTCTGACACTTAATACAATTGCGCATACAGTTGGTGCTGCAGGCGTTGGGGCTCAGGCCGTTAAAATATTCGGCGATACCTATTTCGGAATTATATCTGCTATTCTTACTCTTTTGATTCTTGTGCTTTCAGAGATCATCCCTAAAACAATCGGAGCTCATTTTTGGAGAAAGCTGGCAAGGATTTCGTCTCATACAATCAAAGGCATGATATTCATTACATATCCTTTTGTAATGATGTCGGCAGGTATCACAAGAGTTTTTTCAAGAAACAAATACGTGCAGTCTACCACCAGGGAAGAAATATCAGCGTTGACAAATATTGGTGTGGTTGAAGGGATTTTTAATGAAAAGGAAAATAAAATAATTCAAAATTTACTTCGTCTAAAAAATGTAAGAGTTACTGAAATAATGACTCCAAGGGTTGTCCTTGCCACCGCAGACGAGAACTTATTCCTGAAAGATTTCTTAAAGGATAAGAATTACCTGAAGTTCTCACGCATTCCGGTGTATTCAGAAAACAGGGAAAACATAAATGGATATGTATTCCGGCAAACCGTTTTTGAAAAGCTTGCTGAAGACCAGCATGAATTAAGATTGAAGGATATAAAAAGGGAAATTGTAATTATTCCTGAAACAAAATTCCTGTTTGATGTGTGGGAGAGACTTCTGGAAAAAAAAGAACATATTGCTCTGATAGTCGATGAATACGGTGGTATAGAAGGAATTGTTACGATGGAAGATATAATTGAGACCCTGCTTGGTCTTGAAATTATTGATGAAAAAGACACAATTACAGATATGCAGAACTTTGCCCGTGAAAGATGGAAAACCCGCCAGCTGAAATACAATTTATTAGAACAAACTGATCAAAAAAATGATTAACACCATCCTTGAATACTGACAATCAAAGTAAGCGGGTTCATTAAGGATTCTTTAAACTAATATTACTGAATCATCCCTGCAGCAACGGTTTCATTTGTTCCTTCATCAATAAATATCATACTTCCTGTAATGTTGTTTTTCCTGTAGGGGTCATAAAAGACAGGTTTGGGGGTTTTAATACTGATGTGTGCAATATCGTTCATATTAACAGCGATATTTTCAATATCCTGCTCTAAAGTGTCAATGTTCATTCTGTAGTTAACTGACTTCACAATACACTCCGATTCATTGCTGCTTATACGGATCAAATACCTTCCTCCGATCTTAAGCGGACGTTCATTAAACCAACAGATCATAAGGTCTATATCCTGGCTGATAACCGGAATGTCTTCCGATCCCACCAGCATGTCACCGCGGCTTATATCAATCTGGTCTTCCATTGATATGGCAACTGACTCTCCTGCACTGGTTTCTGACAGGGATTTACCAAAAACGTCGATGCTTTTAATTTTTGATTTTCGCAATGATGGCAGAATGGTTACCTCATCCCCGGGTCTGAAAACCCCGCCTGCAACTCTTCCTGCATATGCCCGGTAATCGTGATACCCGGAAGTGTGGGGACGAATAATTGTCTGTACCGGGAATCGTGGATGTATTGAATTTTTATCTTTTCTGATTTCAATTGTTTCTATGAGTCTGAGGAAAGTCCTCCCATTATACCAGCTCATATTTTCCGAAGGATCCACAACGTTATCTCCATATTTAGCGCTGACAGGAATAAAATAAGGATCTTCGATTTGAAGTTTTTTAACCAGATTATCAATTTGCGACTTAATTTTCAGGAAAACTGTCTCTGAAAAATCAATCATATCCATTTTATTGATACAGAATACTATATGGCGGATGTCAAGCAGAGAGGCGATGTATGTATGTCTGACAGTTTGTTCCAGGACACCTTTACGGGCATCGATCAGTATTACAGCAAGATCGGCAGTGCTTGCTCCGGTTACCATGTTGCGTGTGTACTGGATATGTCCCGGAGTGTCGGCGATAATGAATTTTCTGGCAGGAGTTGCAAAATACCTGTAAGCCACATCAATGGTGATGCCCTGCTCCCGCTCGGCCCTTAATCCGTCAGTAAGGAGTGAGAGATCAAGCTCTTCCCTTCCCAGCCTTTTGCCAGACTGAACAATATGTTCCATCTGATCTTCAAATATCGATTTGCTGTCATAAAGCAGCCTTCCGATAAGTGTACTCTTCCCGTCATCCACACTTCCCGCGGTTGTAAACCGAAGCAGACTTTTATTGTTGCCGTTTATTTTATTATTCATATCTCTTTGTATTCTTGTTTTCTATTAAGCGGTTTGAGGTATGCCATACCTCACACCCCATACCATTAAAAATACCCCTCCTTCTTCCGGTCCTCCATTGCGGCTTCCGACCTTTTATCATCATATCTTCCGCCTCGCTCGGTTATTCTGGTAGCAGCTATTTCAGATATGATATCTTCCAGATTGTCAGCTTTTGAGAGAGTTACACCCGTACATGTAATATCACCAATAGTCCGGCACCTGACATCCGTCTCAAAAACACTTTCGGATGGTTTCAGCTGCATGAAGGGCGCCCATGCCAGGTAAACCCCATTTCTTTTAAAGATTTTACGGCGATGTGTATAATAAAGTCCTGGCAATAAAATTTCTTCATTCATAATATACTGCCAAACGTCAAGTTCAGTCCAGTTGCTGATCGGGAAAACCCTGAAGTGCTCTCCGAAGTTTTTATGACCATTGAAGATATTCCACAGTTCAGGTCGTTGGTTCCTGGGGTCCCACTGGCCAAATTCATTTCGGTGAGAAAAGAATCTTTCCTTGGCACGGGCTTTCTCCTCGTCGCGTCGCCCACCGCCTATGGCCACATCTATTTTTAGATCTTCGATGGCATCCAGGAGGGTTACAGACTGAGCCTTATTCCGGCTGGCATTTATCCCGGTCTCATCTACCACCCTTCCCTGATCAATTGAATCCTGCACAAGTCTGACAATAAGTTCTACCCCAAGTTCATTGGCAAGGTCATCCCTGAATTTCAGAGTCTCCGCAAAATTATGTCCGGTATCTATATGCATCAGGCTGAACGGCATTTTTGCCGGCCAGAATGCCTTCTTCGCCAGATGGACAAGAACAATTGAATCTTTTCCACCTGAGAAAAGAATTATTTTTTTCTCGAATTGTGCGGCGACCTCTCTCATTACAAAGATCGCTTCATCTTCAAGTTCTTTTAGATGCTCATCGTTTATTTTCATATCTACTGTTTTAAAACCTTACATCTCCCATCCCTCTTAACATGGGGATTTTATAATACTTACCGTCATTGCGACCACGCAAAGCGTGGGAAGCAATCTTTTCTCTTGATAGGAATCTATTTCAAATGAATCCCGCACTCTTTTTCACTGCCATCTTCCCACCACCATCTGCCTGAACGGAAGTCTTCTCCCTTTTCCACTGCCCGTGTACAAGGCTCGCACCCGATGCTGACAAATCCTTTGTCGTGTAAGCAGGTTATAAGGGACATTATTTTCTTTGATAAATTTTTCAACATCCCCAAAAGTCCAGTTGAAAACAGGGTAAAACTTAAACAGTTTATTGTCTTCATCATACTCTATCCAATCCATCTGGCTGCGGTTATCCGACTGACTGGCCCTGATTCCTGATATCCAGCACTCTTTCCCCTCAAGCGCTCTGCGAAGAGGTACAAGTTTTCTGATCCTGCAGCACTCCAGTCTGTTCTCTCTGGAATAGTAAAAGCTGAATGGGCCTTTCTCCGTGACCATGTTTTCAACAGCCTCATGATCAGGGAAATAAACTTTGATTGTTTTTTGATATTTCTTATATGTCTCGTTAAAAACTTTATAAGTTTCAGGAAATAATCTTCCGGTATCAAGTGTTGCAATTCAACCGGAAGATTATTTTCAAAAATAAGATGTGATAATAGCCTGATCTTCTATTCCGAAACTTGTCGTGAAGATTACCTTACCCGGAAACAATTCTGCCAGCTTCCACGAGTTGATTTTCGATTGATTTTCGGCTAAGTTGATTTTTTAACTCTTCTATTTGTCATCTGGCTTAAATTTTTTCGGATTTTAATAATTAACTGAAACTCCCTGAAAGGTAATCTCTTGTCAATTGTTTTTCAGGATTATTGAAAAACTCTTCTGTAGGGCCTGATTCAATTATTTTACCCAGGTACATAAAAACGATATAATCTGCAATGCGTCTTGCCTGCCTGAGAGTATGTGTTACAAGAATTACAGTATATTTTTCCTTCAGCTCAACAAACAACTCTTCAATTTTTTTTGTCGAAAGCGGATCAAGCGATGAGGTTGCTTCATCCCCCAGAATATACTCGGGTTCAATGGCAAGTCCTCTGGCGAGACACAATCTTTGCTGCTGGCCTATGGACAACTTTGATGCTGAGGTACGGACCCTACCTCTTACTTCATCCCATAAACCAACATATTGAAGATACTGGATGACAGTCTGGTTGATTGCTTTTCCTTCTTCTTATTCCATGAATTCTCGGGCCATAGGCGACATTATCGAATATCGACATTGGGAGAGGGCATGGACGCTGAGCCAGCAATCCCATCTTTTTCCGTGTATCAATAACATTAACACCCTTATCATAGATATTCAGTTCATCTACATATACTTTGCCTTTTATTCTGACCTCAGGTAGTCTCATCGTGCATCCTGTTAAGTGTTTTCAGAAATGTTGTTTTTCCGCAACCTGATGGTCCTATAATGCAGGTGATACTTTTTTCCGGTATCGACAGATTAATATCTTTCAGAATATGCTGATCCTCAATGTAAACATCAAGATTTTCAACTTTAATAGCGTGATCATTCATTACTTTTCTTAGTGGATAGGTTCTGTCTATTTCCATGGCCGGATTAACAGTCAGTGTCTCCAGATGTTGGTTTGCAATTATCATATTTGTTTTTTGAAAATTTCGAACTGAAATATCGTGCTGAAAAGCTTAGTATCAATATAATGACTGTCAGAATTACTGCAGATGCATAGGCACGGTTCTGGACCTCTTCAACCGGGCTTCCAAGCTGGAAAAATATTGAAAGAGGTAATGTTGCAGCGGGCTGGCTAAGGGAGACAGGGATATTATCAGTATATCCTGCCGTAAATAAGACTGTTGCAGCATCTCCAATCCCTCTGCCAACAGCCAGAAGAATTGCTGTCATTACACCGGGCATAAGTTGTCGCAGCAATACTTTAGTCATTTCATATTTGGTCGAGCCAAGGGATAATAAAGCATCAGGGAGATCGCGTGGAAGTAGCCTTGTAACCTCATCAAGCGAACGCATCATTAAAGGCATTATTAACATTGCAACTGTAATAATACCTCCCAATAAGGATGCTTTGATACCCATGTAAACCATCAGGGCAAATCCGAATGCTCCGTATACAATTGAGGGTACTCCGAAAAGTATATCAAGTGAAAAGCGGACAATCCTGCAAAGTGCGATTTGTTCGGGAGGTAGAAATTTATATACATTACCAGAGGAACACTGATAATCATACTGATTATGAGTGCCCCTGTAATGATAAAAACTGACCCGCTATTGCATTTAAAACACCTCCCTCTTTGCCAAGATAAAATCCCCCACCTGGAATCTTGGTTATCATATCCCATGTGAGGGAAGGCACTCCTTTATAAAACACTGTGCCTATTATATATATCAGTACTCCCATTATGATCATCGCTGCCCCGATCATAATGACTTTAAATATTTTTTCTTCCAGGTATTTCATAACAATCTGATAGTCACATTAAGGCTTATGAAAATTGATATTTCTTCTCAATCTGGTTAAGTGTAAATCGTGAAAGTCCCGTTGAACAGTACCACTATGATGAACAGAAGAAATGCAGCAAACATCAGGGCCGACTCATAACTTGGCATTGAGAGCATTTCACCATAGTTATTTGCAATTAAAGCGGGAAGAGGATAACAGGCATCAAAAAATGAATGTGGTATCTGTGCAATATTCCCGCAAACCATAAGTACAGCCATTGTTTCACCAAATGCCCTTGATAAGGCAAGAACAGAGGCAGCTATTATTCCGGGAAATGATTTCCTGAGTATGACTTTTTTTACCGTCTGCCATTTTGTTGCCCCCATGCTCAAGGAAGCATCAGTTATTTCCCTCGGAATGGAGCGGAAAACCTCAACCATATGCTGATCAACAGCGGGATAATCATAATGGCAAGAACAATGCCTCCGGCAAGAACCGTATAGCCTGTTGAAAATTCAACAAATTGTGGAGCAATTTTATTTGAAATCAGAGGTACAATTGTTAATAGTGCCCCAAACTCCATATATAACAGGTGGAATTCCCGACAGCAGATCGACTACCGGCTCAAAAAGCGGCGGATACTTTTTGAAGCATAGGAATTAAGAAAAATACTTGTCAGAATTGAAAGCGGAAGGGCAATAATGATTGCAATAAGCGAAACATAAACAGTGCTTACAATGTAGGGAAGAAATCCAAAGTCACCTTTAAATGGTTTCCAGTTAGCGGAAGTTAGTAATACCCACAGGTTTTTCTCTTTCATTATCGGTAAAGCCTTGAAGAAGAGACTAAAGCCAATTACCAGAAGAAAAAGTATGGTAAAAACAGCAATGCCCAGCATAAAATGCCGGGCAGTTATATCTTTCACAAGCCGGATCTTTCGCATAAGTCTTATTTGAATTCTTTTCAGTTCTCCTGCAACTTTTTCTTTTGATAATGTTATATAACCTGATTCATTGACATATTTTTGCCCATCTGTCAAAACCCAGTTAAGAAATTTGATTACCAGCTCTTTTTGCGGCTTGCCGTTTGTAACAAAATAAAGCTCACGTGCCGGCGGAGATGGATATTTGCCATTTGCAATAGCTGTTATCAGATCATCCATTGAATCATAAAAATTTTCATCCGGCGTTATCTTGCCGTCATTGTTTATATCGATGGGAAGTACCCTGATACCGGCCAGCTGCTTTTTGGTTTTACTGTCATATACGTAACCTATATTATTAAAACCGATACCAAGCGGATCTTTTTTCACAGCCAAGTGCCAGACCCGGATCCCCATAAACACCACTGCCCAGAAGATCCTCCTGTTTTTTGCTGAAGTATTTGGCCCATACTTCCGCTGCCCCGCAGGCATCTGAACGTGTATAAACATGTATCGGGGCAGTGCCTTTGATTCCAAAAGCCTGCGCCCATGTTTTATACATACCGGTAATCCAGATATTATTGCCTGCATCTTTTTTAAGTCCTTTACTCAGGATAATATCCAAAGAGGGATTGGATGCATTGATCACAGGTACTACGGCATCTTTTGTTACAGCAACCGGGTATGCCCCATTTCTTAATTCCTCAGGATAAATCTCACGCGATACCATCCCAAGGTCAACCATATTATTAAGTACATCTGTAATTCCTTTCCCGGCTCCGCCGGCTGAAATGTCGATTCGTACATCAGGATTGATTTTTCTGAATTCTTCAGCCCACCGCACTGCCATCGGGTAAAGAGCCCAGGCTCCGGAAAGAGTAATAGTCCCTTTTACTTTTCCGTGAGAATCAGCATTTTTCTGTACACAACTCAGGAACAGTGAAGAAACTGTTAAGAATACAAGTACCTGTCTTTTTATCATCGAAATCTTATATAAAAATAAACCGTGTCAATAGTTGGTTTGAAAGTCAGGCTCAGAGTTAACCGTTCAAAACTATAAAGCCAACAATGTCTACCGATTTAGTGAACAAAAGTATTTATAATATTGTTACCCATCAACTCGTATAAAAACTAAAAGATTTTAAGTATTAATACCTACCTTTCATGCGTACGAAAAGTCACATTTTATGATATTGTCAAAAAAGACCAGGTATGCGATGGTCGCGCTGGCCAGGTTGGCAAAGGAGTATGGGAAAGGTCCTGTACAGATAAAAGAAATTGCCGAGGCTGAGAAGATACCCCGGAGTTTCCTTGAAAATATCCTGCTTGAACTTAAGAAAATGGGTGTTCTTGGAAGCCAGCTTGGAAAAGCAGGAGGATATTATCTGCTGAAAAAACCATCAGAAGTTAATCTTGCCGATTTGATTGATCATTTTGAAGGTACTCTGTCACTATTATATTGTGCTTCTGAAAAATCATATCGTCCGTGTGAGTTTTGCAAGGATGAGACCACATGCCAGATCAGATTAGTATTTAAGGAAATACTGGCTAATACAAACAGTATCCTTCGGAAATCAACTCTGGAAACACTTATTCAGCGTTGAAAAATCAAATATTTTATAAAAACAACCAGGATTCCAAATGTGATATCCTTAAATATACGATTTGTGGGCATAATTAATGAAATTGAACGAAGACGGACATTTGCAATCATTTCGCATCCCGATGCAGGTAAAACAACCCTTACCGAAAAATTACTTTTATACGGGGGTGCTATCGGGGTGGCAGGCGCCGTAAGAAACAACAAGATCAGAAAAACTGCCACTTCTGATTTCCTTGAAATAGAAAAACAACGAGGGATTTCAGTTTCCACATCGGTTATGAGCTTCGATTATGGAGGTATCAAAATTAATATTCTGGATACGCCCGGACATAAAGACTTTGCCGAAGACACATACCGTACACTTACGGCTGTTGACAGTGTAATACTTGTGATCGACAGTGTAAAAGGGGTGGAAGAACAAACCCGTAAACTCATGGAAGTATGCCGTATGAGGGCAACTCCGGTGATGATTTTCATTAATAAAATGGACAGGGATGGCAAAGATTCTTTCGACCTTATTGAGGAGCTTGAGGAGGAACTGAAAATAACGGCTTGCCCTTTCACATGGCCCATTGGCAGAGGGACCCATTTTAAAGGGGTTTACAATTTATTCAGGGATAGTATTCAGCTCTTTACTCCCGAGAAGAGTAACAAATCGGAACTTCTTATTAATACAAAAAATATAGAAGACCCTAAACTAAAGGAGTTTATAGGACCGGATACCTTAACCAGCCTTTTGGAAGAAATTGACCTGGCCTCAGAATTGTATGAATCATTTAATAAAAACCATTATCGCGAAGGATATCTTGCCCCTGTTTTTTTTGGTAGCGCTCTTAACAATTTTGGTGTTCTGGAGTTGCTTGAAACTTTTATTGAAATAGCGCCCTGCCCAAAGAAATCAGAAGCACATGAGCGTATTGTTAAACCCGATGAATCCAATTTTTCAGGCTTCATTTTTAAGATACACGCCAATATCGATCCAAACCATCGCAACAGGATAGCATTTATGAGGGTATGTTCCGGCAGGTTCGAAAGAAATAAAATCTACTACCATACGCGGTTGAACAAGAAAATGAGATTTTCTTCCTCAGCAACTTTTCTTGCAAACGCTAAAAACACTGTCGATGAGGCATTCCCCGGCGATGTTATAGGCCTTTACGATACCGGCAGCTTAAAAATCGCTGATACACTTACTGAGGGTGAAATGCTTCATTTTAAGGGTATCCCCAATTTTTCGCCTGAAATATTAAAAGAGATGATAAACCGTGACCCATCAAAGAGCAAACAACTTGAAAAAGGGGTCAGGCAGCTTACTGATGAGGGTCTGGCACAGCTTTTCCTTCAGCAGCCCGGGAACAAAAAAATCATAGGAACAGTGGGTGAGCTTCAGTTCGATGTAATTAAATTCAGGCTTGAGCATGAATACGGTGCCAAATGTGATATCATCTCCCTGCCGTTTGTAAAGGCATTATGGTTCGTTTCAGACGATAATAAAGAATTAAACGAGTTTCTAAAACGGAAAGCATCATTTATAGCCTATGACAAAGGCAACTCACCAGTATTTCTGGCCGAAAACGAATGGATGATAAAAATAATTCAGGAGTCCTATCCATCTGTTAAATTTTTTAAAACCTCGGATAGCTATAAGATGGCTGACCACAGTGGAAAGTAAGGAACCTGGCCGATGAAATAAACGACCTGATAAATAGAAAACCCTGATCTGTATAAAAAATTAAAATAGCACCTTATATCAGGTACAACAATCGGCAATTGTCAAACTTTCGGTACGATTTTTGATCTTTTTTCTTTATCTATATCCCTTTTATGAAACAGCATATTTACATCTTTACTTTGTTATTGATAACTCTGTTCTTAACAGGGTGTGAAAAAGTAGAAACCGGCAGATCATTTGACAGCATTGTTAAGGATAAATTAAGAGTAGACACAAGTCTTGCTTTTTCAATAGACAGTGTAAATGATTACAGATGCCCGGCCGACGTAATCTGTGTCTGGGCCGGGGATGTCGATATTCATATAAGGTTTTATAAACCTTTCGGACATATAGATACCCTGATGAATTTATATAATCCAGATAGAAACCCTTTAAGCTTTGGCGGATATTCCTTTAAAGTCAATGAAGTCAATCCATTCCCAGTAAGTAATAAAATAATCCCTCAAAAGGATTATAAAATAAACATGACAATTACTAAAGAATGATTATTGCTTCAATGCTATCTACTCCTTATTAGCATGCTTATAGTCAGTTTGGATCAGATACTAAATTTTATATAAGTTCGCAGTCTGAACTGACTTTAAAATTGATAGAAGGACTTTTTGATTACAGCCTCTGGGGATTATTCCTTGCCAGCTTCCTTGCTGCTACGGTTGTGCCTTTTAGTTCCGAAGCACTTCTTTCTGTCCTGATCATAAATGGGACTAATGCTTATACAGCTGTATTGGTGGCCTCGGCAGGGAACTGGCTCGGTGGAATGAGCAGCTATGCTATTGGCTATCTGGGCAAATGGGAGTGGATTGAAAAGTACCTGCGGATAAAACGTGAAACAATTGAAAAGTGGCATAACCGCCTTTATAAAAGAGGAGCAATTTTTGCATTTCTGAGCTGGGTTCCGGCAGTGGGAGATATTTTTGCTGTCGGACTTGGCGTGTTACGCGCCAATATCCTGATCACCTCCGTTGCCATGCTGGCCGGTAAGTTTTTACGTTATGTTATCTGGGGATGGCTCACCGGGCTCATATTTTTTAAATGAATATATTTATGGCACAATCCTGCATGAAGCACATGTTATGAATGATTTATTCTCTGTAAAGGCAGCATTCAGGAAGTTTATTGTAAACTTCATCTGATGCTTTGTATTTACCATTGTCATGGCCTGCATCAGCGATAGCTTTCTGAACATCATCCAGAGTAATAATGGAACTGTTGTACTCTATATGGATTTTTTTAGTGCTGATATCCCATGAAGCAGATGATACACCTTTTAAAGAATTTGCAGCATTTTCAATACGATCCTTGCACATCCCGCAGCTCCCTGAAACTTCAAAAGTTTCGTGCATAACATTTTGAATCACCTTTATATTTCCATGGTCATGGCTGGCAGATTCGACTCCTATTGCACGATTCATCATGCTTGGTTTACCATGTAACTGAGCTGCAGCATCGACGCTGAACGTTCCATTGACTACAACTTCTTCACCTTCAGATAAACCTTCACTCACCACATAAGTATCCTTCATGGAGGCTCCAAGGGTAATTTCGCGCATCTTAAATGATGGAATTACGCTACCAGGAACTTTTACGTAAACTATCGACCTTTTACCGGTCCACAGGACTGCCGATTGCGGTATCAAAAGCTGTTCTCCGCTGCTTTTTAAAGTTGACCTGAGAGTCCCGTTAATAAACATTTCAGGCTTAAATTGAAGGCCGGGATTATTAATCCCGATTCTTACCTGAGCCGTCCGCGTTGCAGGATTAATAACTGGATCGATGAACGAAACCTTACCCGTATGTGTTTTCCCGGGTATAGCCCTGGCAGTAAACTCCACGGTCTGATTCAGCGAGATCCAGGGCAAATCCGATTCGTATGCATCAAAGACACCCCACACCCGTGATAAATCAGCAACATCAAATAAAACCGCTCCTCTGGCAATATAATCACCTTCGTTTACTCTTCTGTCCGTAACGATCCCGGAAGTATTGGCAAAGATTTCAAAAACAGTGGTTACTTTGCCTGTTTTCTCAATCTCGTTGATTTGCCCGTCTGTCAGTTTCCAGTTTCTAAGTTTTTCCCTGGCAGCTTCAGCAAACTCAGGATATTTATCTTTCATTGTCAGAGCTTCAATAAGCTCCTTTTGAGCGGTGATCATCTCAGGTGAATAGATCCTTGCAATCAACTGCCCTTTCCTTACGGGCTCGCCCGTCACATTTACCAGAAGTTGTTCGATGCGTCCCGGTATATGGGCCGCCTGTGATTGTAGCGACCTCTCATCTGCCTGAATTTTTCCATAAAGCAGCACTTCTTTTGAAGTGGAACCCCGGGAGACTAAAATAGTCTGCACTTCAGCAAGTTTCATGGCCGATTCGCTAATTTCAATTGCCTCATCGTCAATATCAGCATCTGAAGTGTTTAAAGGGATAAGATCCATACCACAGATCGGACATTGTCCTGGTTTTTCCATTCTGATCTGGGGATGCATGGCACAGGTCCAGGTAACGTTCTCGGCTTCCGAATGTTCGTGAAGCCCTGTTTCCGCTTTTTGAACGGTTGGAACAGGTCGATGGAATATAATACCTCCTGCCAGTAAGCCGGCAATTACAAGCAGACTACCCTTGACATATGTATTTGAAAAGAACTGTTTTGTTTTCATCGTAATTAATATTTCACTGAATTCATCAACTTTTCAGCCATTGCAGCAGACGTGTTATAATCCACAATAGCTTCTATATGTTTAAACCCATAATCGATAACTCTCAGCTGCATACGAAGCACTTCCTCATAATTGTTTCCGGTTGCGGTAAAACCTGAAAGCAGGAGGTTAGTGGTTCTCCGGGCCAGATCTTCCTGTTCCTTATATAATTCTATCCGCCTTTCGGCATCAGCCAATCCCTGAACCAACTGCCGGTACTGAACCCTCAGGTTATTCCTCAGATCAATAATTTGCTGATTAACTGACTCCTGCATCAACCGGGCCTCGTTTTGCATAGCACTATACCTTTTCCGATAAACAGGTATCGACACTGAAACCATTGGCATAATCATGTCATTGCCGTTCATCATTGAAGGATTTCCTTCCCTTTCCTGAATAAACATGTAGTTCAGTCCAATCCCAAGCATTGGGAATCCCATTTTTTTTGCCTTCATCTCCATAAACCCATAGGCGCCTGATTCATTTTCGAGCATTGCTAACATGGGGTTGTTATTTAAAATAGTGTCGGCAATAACTGAGATATTTGCAGCTAACGGCTGTGCAGACAATGAATCAGATATTTGCACCGGTGTATTTAAATTTCTGTTCAACAATGCATTAAAGACTTCTTCTCCGGTTTTACGCTGGTCATGCAGCAAGGCCAGTTTATTTTGCTGTTCAAGAATTTCCATTCTTGCCCGGAAAACATCCTGTAAGCCAGTCGGGCTGCTGTTCATACCTGATGTCATACTGCCGGTTGAAGCACTCCCGGTCGCCATGGTATTTGCTGAACTTTGTGGATTGTTCATCCCACCCATACCTCCGTCTGAGTTGTTCGCTGCACCTGTTGAGGCTGCAGTGACCAGATTTGTTCCAGGCATGGCTGGTGTTGAAACATCTGTAACCGGTGACTGGAATTTTATTAAAACCAGTTTCTCAAGTGATTCAAGCATTTCGATATTCTCACTTACAAGTGCAATTTCCCTGTCGTACTTCATGAGTTGATACCAGCCTGATTTTACTTTATAAAATAATTCGGCTTTTGCAGCAATAAATGCTTCATATTCAGCTTTTGCCATCAATGAAGCTTCATCTTTTGAAACTTTCAGCGTACCAAACCATGGAAACATCTGCATAAGTTGCATATCCGCAATCTGGTTGCCACCTGAAAGCTCCATAGGTTTAATAAAATACCCGAATGTTGCCAGTGGATCGGGCAATGCGCCAGCCTGAGGAGCTTTCTCAAGAGCTGCAAGGTACTGGTTAAAAACAGCTTTTATTTCCGGATTATTCTTTGCAGCCGTTTCGAGATAATCATCAAGCGACAGATTAACGGCTTCCTGCCCAAAACATGGTTTAATTGCTGAAAGCAACAAGACAATTATAATATATTTGATTTTCCACATAGCTTTAATTTTCAGATGTTAATGCAGCCTTCTCAAGTTTTCTAGCTTCTCCTTCACGCCAGAAACACTGCAGGACAGGAACCACAAACATAGTCATGATCTGAATCACCATCCCCCCAAATGCCGGGATAGCCATTGGTACCATTATATCGGCTCCTTTGCCTGTTGATGATAGAACAGGAAGCAGTGCAATGATCGCAACTGCTGCTGTCATCATGGCGGGTCGGACCCTTTTTTTACCGGCAATCACTACGGCTTCACGAACCTCCTTAACAGTTGTTGGTTTCCGTTCTTCGAAAACCTGGTGGATATAAGTACCCATTATCACACCATCATCCGTGGCAATGCCAAACAGAGCAATGAAGCCTACCCATACCGCCACACTCAGGTTGATGGTATGTATCTGGAAAAGGTGCCTCATATCGACCTCTGCTATTGAAAAGTTCAGGAACCATGGCTGGCTGTAAAGCCAGAGCATTATAAACCCTCCTGCAAACGCTACAAACACTCCGGAAAAATGTATTGATGATGCCGTTAAGGTTTTAAACTGAAAAAACAGCAACATGAAAACCAGGATTAAACTTAACGGTATAACAATAGCGAGGCGTTTTGCAGCACGAATCTGCTGTTCATAGTTACCAGCAAAAGTATAACTTACCCCTGCCGGCAACACCAGTTCCCCTGAATCGATTTTATCCTCCAGCATTCTTTGAGCCTCTTTCACAACATCAACTTCAGCTTTTCCCGCTATTTTGTCAAAGATTACATATCCGTTAAGGAAGGTATTCTCACTGCGTATCATTTGCGGGCCGCGTGTATAGGTAATATCCGCCAGTTCTCCCAGGGGGACTTGTGTTCCGGTCATGGCCGGAACCAGGATTTTTTCAATCTCCTCAGGTGTGTTCCGCAGTTCGCGGGCATAGCGTACCCTTACCGGAAACCGCTCCCGGCCCTCTATGGCAGTGGTCAGCTCCATGCCGCCAACTGCCACCTGCAGGATTTCCTGAACATCTTCAACAGTCATTCCGTAGCGGGCAATGGCTTTTCGATCAAGTGCTATTTCAATATAGGGAGCACCCACTGCCCGGTCATAGAATACCGAGGAGGGCTGGACAGATGGCACTTCCTTCAGCATCGCTTCCAGTTCAATCCCTGCTTTTTCAATGGTCTCCAGATCGGGGCCATACACTTTTAAACCCATGGGCGCCCTCATCCCCGTCGATAACATTATTAGCCGGGTTTGAATGGGCTGAAGTCTGGGGGCAGATGTAAGACCCGGTATGCTGGTAACCTTCACAATTTCGTTCCAGATATCATCGGTTGTTCTGATCTCAGGCCGCCACTGCCGCAGATTGTCTCCATTCCTGTCGGGGATAAGGTGTTCCCGGCTTATTTTCCTGAATCCGTCACGACGGGGATCATAAGTGGACCCGTCACTCAGAATAAAACTACCTTCTTTATTGACTTTAAATGCCATTCTGTGACCATTCTCATCAAGTATAAACTCAGGCACGTAATTGATGACATTTTCAAACATCTGCACAGGTGCCGGATCAAGCGATGAGTTTATGCGTCCCCATTTGCCGACAGCCAGTTCCACCTCAGGTATTACGGATAACCGTTTATCAAGCAACTCAATGTATTTCTGATTCATTTCAATCCCACTATGGGGCATGCTTGTTGGCATCAGTAAAAAAGAACCTTCGTCGAGTGCAGGCATAAATTCTTTGCCAATACCGGGGAAAGTACGTTCAAATGACTGCCAGGCAGAAGTGTTCTTCAATATTTTTGGCATAAAAACAAAAATCCGGTTTACTCCCTGCCATGACACAATACCAAAAGCAATTGTAATCATTGGTATCGCCATAAATTTCCATTTGTTCTTTAAAGCCCAGCGGAGGATAGGAACGTAAAAATGAACGATCAGCAATAAGATACCCAGTATCAATGCAATCAATATTCCGACAAAGAAATAGTTCGAAATATTACTATTGCCTGCTCCAAGAGGCAGCCAGGTGGTGGAAAGATACCAGAGAGCTACCAGCAATGTGATCCCGATATTAATGTAGTTGGTCCACTCCTTCCTGTTTTCAGTCCATTTGTTTTCAAGAAGGTTGTTAATGCCGATGAGGACAAGTGCCAGTGCCGGGATCTGCTTCCAGAATATTACAAAAAGAAAACCAGCTGCAATCAGAATAGTATTGAAAATTCTTTTAATCCTCTGTTTGTCAAACCTGATCGAGAAAAACAGGTTTGCCAGTGTTGGCAAAACAATAATCCCCAGCAGAAAAGAGGAGATCAAAGCAAATGTCTTGGTAAATGCAAGTGGCCTGAAAAGCTTTCCCTCGGCAGCCTGCATGGCAAATACCGGCAGGAAGCTGATAACAGTTGTTGCCAGTGCGGTTGTAATGGCTGATGAAACTTCAATAGTAGCGGAATAGATCACCGAGGAAAGGTGCTTCCCTTTAGCTTCATGATTTTCAGGCATCTCGAGGTGCCTGATGATGTTCTCCACAAATACTATTCCTACATCCACCATCACACCAATGGCAATGGCAATACCTGACAGTGCCACTATATTGGCCTCTACACCCGCCAGTTTCATTACAATAAAGGTCATTAGCACTGCTACAGGCAGAAGCGATGATATCAATATGGATGCCCGCAGGTTAATTACCAGAATAATAATTACGATTATAGCAATGAGTATCTCGTGTGATAATGCAGATTCGAGTGTTCCTATTGTTTCTTTGATCAACCCTGTACGGTCGTAAAAGGGTACAATTGTAACTTTTGAAACGGAACCGTCAGCTAAAGTTTTTTGCGGCAGACCAGGTGAGATCTCGGCAATTTTTTTCTTTAAATTGTCGATAACCTCCATGGGATTTGAACCATGCCGGGCAACCACGGCAGCACCTACTGCCTCAACACCATCCTTGTCGAGACCGCCGCGGCGAGTGGCCGGACCAAAATTTACAATGGCCACATCACCCACCCGAACCGGTACATTATTGCGCACAGTCACAACGGCTTCTTTCAGATCGTTCAGGTTCTTAATGTACCCCAGACCTCTGATGACATATTCCACTTTATTGATTTCAATGGTCTCGGCACCAATATCGACGTTGCTTTTTTTGACGGCCTGCATAATATCCATTACCGAAACGCCATATGTTCTCATGGCGTTTGGATCAATATCTACCTGATATTCTTTTACAAAGCCACCGATTGAGGCAACTTCGGAGACACCACCGGAAGAAGAGAGGGCATATTTTACATAATAATCCTGGATTGTACGTAATTCCTGAGGATCCCATCCACCTGCCGGTTTTCCCGTCTTTGGGTCACGGCCTTCGAGCGTGTACCAGAAAATCTGTCCCAATGCGGTGGCATCGGGTCCCAATGCCGGCTGTACTCCCTGAGGCAATGTGCCCGACGGAAGTGAGTTCAGCTTTTCAAGGATCCGTGACCGGCTCCAGTAAAATTCAATGTTATCATCGAAAATGATGTAAATGAACGACATTCCGAACATTGATGTGCCGCGGATCGTCTTCACTCCGGGGATGCCCAGCAGTGAAGCAGTCAGTGGGTAGGTGATCTGGTCCTCGATGTCTTTTGGCGATCGGCCCATCCATTCTGTGGCCACTATCTGCTGATTATCACCAATGTCGGGGATGGCATCCACCGGAACCGGGTTGCGGGGTAAAATGCCCATATTCCAGTTGAAGGGTGCAGTAACCAGGCCTCCGGCAATAAAAGCAATCAGAAGGAAAATGGTTATCAGCCGGTTTTCCAGAAAATATTTTATAATTCTATTGAACATTTGAATGGTTTGCTTTTACATTGCGTCATTCCCTGTAAACCCTTATTTCTTCTCAACCAGGGCCATTCCGCATTTGGGACAGTCGCCAGGCTTATCGCTTACTACTTCAGGGTGCATCGGACATGTGTATTGTACCTTTGCAACCTCTTTCGGATTAACCGTTTTCTCATTGGCCGGATTGTTTCCGCATGAATTGAACATAAAACCTGCAAGCAGGACAAAACCAAAAACTAAAAGATTTCTTTTCATTGTTTTGAATTTTTAAATTTTATATACTAAATGATTGACTGAAATAAAATGATTATTACAAATGAGGTTTGTATCTCATTTGCAATACAGGAGAACACGGGAAATATCAGATACGGAAAACACAAATGCCGGAAAGGTCCACATCAGTGGACATCAATGCCCCCGGGGGACTGACATCTGTATAAAAAGAATCTAAACCGGTGAAGGAATTATTTGATAATACTGTGAGAGCTGACAGAATCTGAAAATCGTTCTGGTATGATTCCGGTACAAAAGAAAAGGAGGGCATGTAATTGCTGTCTGTTTCACATATCGTAATAACATCATCACAGCAATGTTTCGAAAAGCTTTCCCCGGGAAAAGGTAGCTCCTTTGCCGGACCCTCCATACCACAACTCGCAAGCTTACCGGTTAATGTTACTTTGGAAGCTGCAATCTGGCCGCCGCAATAGTGTGTTGCCACTGAAATGTGGAACATTGCTCCGAGCATCAAAAGTACCAACGATATTGAAGTAACCTTTTTCACTATTATTGAAACAGATAACTTCTTAAATTGTTTTTAAAAACTATACGTTTTTTTTAAAGACAAAGATCCTCAAAGGCCATATTCCTTCCCGTGCTATTAATCAACTATCGGTATGGTTATTTCCCCTTCCTTTTCCCCGAGATGTCTGGTTTTTTCCCTTCCCCGCAATTTTATAGATATGCCAGGTTCTTCTTCATTCCTGACAATCCGGATAAGCTTTTGTCTTTTCAGAACTGAACTATCGCTGTCTAATTCCTGCTGATAACTGGTGCTGTAGTTTATATCCCTTGAAATACTGATTATGTCACTCTTAAAAATGAAAAAAACAAAAATTATGAGTTTTACAATAATCAGTGGTATAATCACTTTCTTCAATCTTTGCCAGATCATAGAGCCATTTTTTAATAAGGATGCAAATGTATTGATATTCTGAGACTCTAAGCAGCATTCCCGTGCATTTAAGATAAATTTAACTTTTACAACTGTTTCTTTTACGATCCCTCTCTGCATGATTAGATCCATTTTTAAAAATCCAGAATTGAATTATGCAAAAATTTGAAATATCTTTACATAACTACACCTGACTTATGATCTGAAAAGGGTGATTAAGTCTGAAGAAATAAAGTAATATGAAAATCACAGAAGAAGAAGATTTAGAAAAATTTATCAGGGAGAATAAGGATAAGTTCGATACATATCATCCTGAACCAGGTCATAGTCAACTTTTCTTAAGCAGATTAATTAAGAAATTTAAGGCAGTAATCAATATTGTGCCATATTTAGTAAAAGTCGGTATTGCAACAATTTTTATTTTTATTTTATCCTTTGTTGTATGGAAAACATATCTCTCTCCTCCCCTGACACACATCTCTTTAAAATATTGGAAAGTAGAACATAATTATAAATATCGGATTCATCGAAGTACCAGACTTACCAAAAAATATATTATTGATCCGGCAGAAAAGGCTAAATTAAATTCTGAGCTTCAAAAATTTGATGATTCTTATATAATTTTAAAGAAACAATTAAAAGAAAATCCTTCCGAAGATAATATAGCTGATATGTTAAGATTCTATAAAGAAAAGTTGTTGGCAATAGAAGAAAATATCCAAAATAACAGAAATAAAGGCACACAGAAAAACTAATATGGTTCAGTCGTAAGAGGTTTCTCTCTAATCAATAAGCCTTATTATTTCAGTCGGAATATTACGATTCAGAATTGATATACGCTGCTGCCCGTTCAGTATAATACCCTTCTCCGAGAAAGTCTGCTGCAAGGTATGAAGCACTATCGCGGGAGTATTATTGTTTTTACTCAGATGGGCAAGACAAATAATACTGAGATTGTCACTAATATTTTCAGCCAGGAAAGCCGAGGTCTGATGATTCCCCAAATGTCCATGGTCAGACTGTATCCTTGCTTTTAAGAAATGAGGATATTTGCCATTCACCAGCATCTGCTCGTCATAATTTGACTCAATAACAAGAAAGTTGGCTGCTTTAATATATGGAGCAGCAGTCTGGCAGATATGTCCAAGGTCGGTAGCAATTGTTATCTTTTTACCGCCCGCACAAATGTGGAATCCTATGGTTTCAGGAGCATCATGACAAACCGGAAATGCCTCGATATCAAACCCCGCGAGATGAAATTTTTGCTTAACAGGGATTTCGCGGACAGAGTCCCGGGATATATTCCTACGCGGAGTGAGAATGCTTTTCCAGATATTATGTGTAGTGAATGCAGGAAGAGTGTTTTTCCTGGTAAGCAGTTCCAGTCCTCTGATATGATCTATATGATTATGCGTAATCAGAACACCCATAATAGTCTGCATGGAAATATCCATATTCTTCAGAAACCTGCGAATGGAGGTTGCTGAAATTCCGGCATCGATTAAAATTCCATGGAACTCGTTACCCAGGTAATAACAATTTCCGCTGCTCCCACTGCTAAGACTGCAAAAATTCAATTTCATCAATGCCTTATTTATCGGAGACAAAGGTATATATAAGTATCATCGAAAACCTTGCAGACGTGACCTCATTTTTCCTGATAATATTGAAGTGCAGAAGCCGGGCTTTTTACTTATATTCATCCTGAATAAACTTAACGTAAAAAACATGATTCAATTAATTGTAGTTTAGTTATGAATATTTAATGCAATGAGGGTGTATCAAAAATCGATTTTTGCTAATTAATTTCAAACCAATTTCTGATGAATAAATATATCATAACTTCCTTTATTATGTTGGCGGGATTGGCTTTGTTGAACTCGGGAAAATTACAGGCACAGACCAACTATAATCAGCAGTGGCCATCGTTCAGAGGTCCAATGGCTTGTGGCTATCTGGCAAATTCCAAAACTCCCGTTGCCTGGAATATAGATAATCCTAAAGATATAAAATGGAAGACCTCAATACCCGGATTGGGGCACTCGTCTCCTGTTATCTGGGATAACTACCTTTTTGTGACTACTGCAACAACCAACAAGAACGATGAGTCGTTAAAGCTTGGCCTCTATGGAGATATTGACGAGGCTGATGACAAGAGGGTTCATGAATTCAAAGTCTACTGTCTCGACAAGAACAGTGGAAAAATTCTTTGGGAAAGGGTCGCACATAAAGGAATTCCCAAATCGAAGCGACATACAAAATCAACTCAGGCAAATTGCACACCAGCTACCAATGGGAAATATCTGATTGTCCATTTTGGATCAGAAGGCCTGTTTTGTTACGATTTAAAAGGAACGCTGATCTGGAAAAAAGACATGGGGATTGTTAATCCCGGACCATATACCAATCCTGGTGTAGAATGGGGCTATGCAAGCTCCCCCATAATATATGAGAATAGAATTATTATTCAAAGTGATATACCAGCAAAACCCCATTTACTAGTTCTTGATAGTTGTTACGGGTAAAGAGCTGTGGAGGACCTCTCGTGAAGACGAAGTATCAACCTGGTGTACCCCTGCCATATATACAAAAGATGGGAAAACCCAGGTTATTGCCAACGGATATCGCCAGATATGCGGATATGATTTTGAAACCGGAAGAAAGATCTGGAGATTGAGTAATGGAGGCGATGCTCCTGCTCCAACACCTGTTATTGCAAACGATCTTATTTATCTGAATAGCGCGCATGGATCCAATTCACCGATTTTTGCTGTTAAACCGGATGCAAAAGGGGATATTACACTGGATGAAGACAGTACCAGAAATAAGTATATTGTCTGGAGCATTAAGCGTGGCGGAGCATATATGCAAACTCCTCTCATTTATGAAGGACTCCTGTACAATCTCAATATAAACGGTTTGCTTACCTGCCTCGATGCGTTAACCGGTGAAACAAAGTATAAAGTGAGCTTTAAAGAAGCATTCTCTGCTTCTGCAATTGCTGCTGACGGGAAAATATACTTCAGCTCCGAGGCAGGCAATGTATATGTAGTAAAAGCAGGACCGGTTTATACCTTATTAGCAAAAAACAGTATTAAGGATAATTGTATGGCAACACCTGGCATATCAGGTAATACTCTGTATTTCAGAACTCAGCATTTTGTAATTGCTATCGAATAAATTGTAAAAGCCGGGCATGTTGACCACATTTAACTGGTTGGATAAAAAAGAAGGACGCTGTTTGAAGGCGTCCTGTCTTACCTAACTAACTAAAATCTGATTGCTCCAAACCCTGATGGGCAACCTTGAAACTGAGGAGTCAGGGTGACTCCTCCCACTAACCTATTTCTTAACCGGAGGAGATCCCGGGGAGTTCTCCTCTAAATATTTTTTCTGCTCATCCGAAAGCAGATCCATAACTTTCTTCATGTTGGCATCTCTCATACTTTTCATGTTGGCTGCAGTCTCCTCCCTTAATTTCTGCATCTCGGTCCGGTGTTTTTGCTGAAGATCGGCCATATCCTTTTTCTGTTTATCTGTCAGATTGGGGATTGTCTCCAGTCTCCTTAATCCGGGTGTCCGCGGTCCGAATCCAGGGGAGTTAACAGTGTCGGCTCTAAAGCCATCTCTGAATCCGTATCCCGGATTCCTGTTCATATACGTACTCATACGATATCCCCTCTGGGGAGGGTACATCGCAATGTGCCTCATATGCATATTATTGTCACCTGTCCTTCCCATCCTGACGGAATCCGCCATCATACCTCTCATGCCTCTCTGGGCATTAATTACAGAGCTGACTGCTAAAAACAGTACCAGCATCATTATAATTACTTTTCCTGTACTTTTCATTTTACTGAGTTTATTTATTTATTAATAAAACCATCCAAGCCGGTTGTGATTTATATTATAGACAGCGATAACTGAAAAACCATTCCGTTCAAAACAGAAAATAACAAATCATTTACATTGTGGGTAAATAATGTGATCCTTAATATTCATCTGTTATTGGCATATAATTTGCATTTTTGTCAAATATTCTGATCCTTTTTATGCGGCAGGTAATATTAGTTTCATACTTATTTATAATCTTTTTCACACCCGTTGGTGCACAGGGACTCTCCGACAGTAACCTTCCCATAGTTATTATAAGCACTGACGGGGGTATCCCGATTCTCGATAATCCAAGGGTTCGGGCATCTATGAAAATTATCCGGAGAGAACCCGGGGAAAGAAACTACACAGCTGATCAGAATAATCCATTATATCTTAATTACGACGGAAGAATAGATATCGAGATCAGGGGATCATCTTCACAGGTTTCAGATAAAAAAAATTATGGTTTTACCACCAGAAAATCAGATAACGTAACCAATAATAATGTCAGTCTGCTCGATATGCCGGCTGAAAATGACTGGATACTTAATGGCATGGTATTCGACCCGGCACTGATCCGTGATTTCCTCTGCTACAATCTGTCACGGCAGATCGGAGAATATGCCTCCCGGACTTCATATTGTGAGTTGATTATTAACGGGGAATATAAAGGGCTTTATCTGCTCCAGGAAAAAATTAAAGCCGACAATAACAGGGTGGATGTTACTAAAATCAGCACCAGTGACAATTCTTTCCCGGATATTACAGGAGGTTATATCACCAAAGCTGACAAGACCACCGGCGGCGATCCTGTCGCCTGGACTATGTATAATATGACCTGGGCAACCGTCGATTATATCCACGAAATGCCCAAACCAGAGATTGTTACCCCGGGTCAGAATGAATATATCCATAACCAGTTCAGAAATCTTGAGTTCAGTGCTTTAAACCAGGACGTATCAGTGACCAATGGATTTCCTTCTGTTATCGATATCCCGTCATTTATTGATTATATGATTATCAGCGAACTTGGTTCAAATGCTGATTCATACCAGTTCAGCACTTTTTTTCATAAGGACAGGAACGGGAAACTCAGGGCAGGACCCATCTGGGATAACGATCTTACTTTTGGGAATGATTTGTTCTTCTGGGGACTTGACAGAAGTAAAACAAATGTCTGGCAATTTTCAAATGCCGATAATACAGGATCCCGGTTCTGGAGAGACTTATTCAATAACGATGAATTCAGATGTTACCTGTCAAAAAGATGGAACGAACTAATCCAGCCGGGGCAGGTACTGAACCTTTCTGTAATAAGTGCATTCATAGATCAGACAGTCATAAATATAACCGAAGCAGTAGCAAGGGATAACAACCTGTGGCTTAATACCGGCAATCATCAGCAGCGCATCGAAGCTGTTAAAACCTTCCTGAATGACCGGATAACCTGGATAACCAATAACCTGGGCCCCTATTCTTCCTGCAGCAATGTTGACGTACCTCCTCTGGTGATAACAAAGATAATGTACCATCCCTCAGCATCTGTTGAGTTCCCCGACAATGATGACCTGGAGTACCTGGAGATCACAAACAACGGAGATCAGAGTGTTGACCTTTCAGGTATTTATTTTGCCGGGACAGGCTTTGTTTTTCAATTCCCCTCTGGTTCAGTTATGGATCCGTACTCTTCAATAGTTCTGGCAGGAAACTTCAGGGCTTTCAGATCAAATTATGGCTTTGCCCCGTTTGGTCAGTTTACAAGGAACCTGTCAGACAAGAGCGAGAACCTGGTTTTATGCGATGGTTTCGGGAATATAATTGACAATGTAATTTATTCTGATACTGCACCATGGCCTGATGCCGATGGAAACGGCTATTATCTGAAACTGATCAGTCCTGACCTGGATAATAATGATCCGGTCAGCTGGATTGCATCCCAGGACGTTATCACATCTGTATATGATATTAATGATGGCGGAGACCTTCAAATATACCCGAATCCTGCCAGTGATATGGTGAAAATAAGTGCACGTGTTGAAATAAAATCTCTCAGCCTGTTTGATATCTATGGTCATTTGCTTAAATCCTTAGATGTAAACAGTGAATCCATTGAACTTGATATAAGAAACCTGGCAAAAGGGCTTTATATTTTAAGGATCGAGATCTCCGGGAAAACTTATGTAAGAAAAATAGTTAAAGACTAACATTAGCCGGGCTAATCGGATTTTCCATTTCATTTCTTTGTATCATATTGTTACAGGTACATTTATTACTGTCTTACATATATTATTTGCTGTTATACAATATATTACAACCCTCCCGTTAATTAAAAATGCCCTGTCATTCCTGAACATAGTGAAGGTTGGGGAAATGAGGAACCGAGGACGCCAACTGGCGGACGAGCTCACCGAAGGTAATCTCCTGATAATATGATCCTCTATGAGGATTCATGGATTTATTTGATTCCTGTTTAACACTTTCATAACTTTATCTCTTCAAATTACTCTTCAAATGGCAATCTGGACCGCTGAAATCAAAGAACTTGAAAAACTCAACGAACCCGTTTCCGGACGTCTTCCCGCACTCGAAAAGGAACTGGGACAACTTCTGAAAACAGGAGATGAAAATGTGGCGATGCTTTATTCGAGAAGATGCCTTGAAATAATTGTCACGGATCTCTGCGAAACAGAACTGAAAAGAGCCCGTAAGACCGAACCGCTCAAAGGCATAATTGATAAGCTTCACAAAGAGGAGAAAGTGCCGTCGTACATCATAACCTCGATGCATAGCCTTAACAGTTTGTCGACATACGGAGCCCATCCCAAGGATTTCGATCCCGAACAGGTAAAACCTGCTTTAAGCAGCCTGGCAATAATCATGAAATGGTATCTCAGGTACAGGGGAATAGATATTGTCGTTACATCTCCTTCACCGGAGGAAGAGGCTGAAACTATCGAAAAAAGGAATTTAACTGACCCGGCAAGACTTGAAAAATCAATTGCCGTGCTTCCGTTTATCAATGATAGTCCCGACCCGGAGAACACCTATTTTATCAACGGAGTGATGGAAGAGATACTTAACAACCTTCAGAAAATAAAGGATCTGAGGGTCATCTCACGCACCTCGTCCGAACAATACAGGGGTCTGAAGAGGCCCATATCTGAATCGGAAACCCTGGTTCATTGCCGTTTGTGAGAAATTGAACCTGCCGCTTCCAAAATCTGATTAAGAAATTTTCTCACTCCCCAATCCCTTCACCAGGGCCCTTACTTAAGGGACTAAAGTCCCGGAGTAAACAGGTCTGCCTGATCCGTCAGCTGAAGCTGACGGTAATTGATTAAAAATTTAACCAGACTAATTTGTAGGTCCCTTTTTCCAAAAAACCAGATTCTCTCTCCGGTTTAAATCACGACAGAGATTTCTTCCTTAACTTACCGTTGGCTTCAGCCAACGGCCCTGGACTCCTCCTTGTCTCCGGGCTTCAGCCCAACAACCAAGAGAATAAAGTCACAGGCTAGAAAGGTCTGCCTGATCCGTCAGCTGAAGCTGACGGTAATTGATTAAAAATTTAACCAGACTAATTTGTAAGTCCCTTTTTCCAAACAACCAGATTCTCTCTCCGGTTTAAATTATGCCAAAGATTTCTTCTTTAAATTACCGTTGGCTTCAGCCAACGGCCCTGGACTCCTCCTTGCCTCCGGGCTTCAGCCCAACATTTGTTTGAATTAACCTGGTTCCGGATTTAGATATATTCCGGAGTATGTCTAAATAAAAAAAATTGACTTAACCTTAAGAAAGATGTAAATTTATATCATAATAGTACTTTACGATATGGCATTTCGTGAAATGCGAATTTCGACGGTAATTTATTTGATCATTCTTATAATAGGATTGCTGGTTAGTGGATTCCTGCTGCTTTTTGGAGTAGCTAACCTGATTAATCCAGATGTACCCGATGCTTACCTGAAACAGAATACAAAGGTTTGTCTGATGGTCTGCAGCCTGGGTCTGGTCTTTTTTGTGCTTTGGATTATAAAAACTTTCTAAATGAAAAAGAAACAACCCTACAATGGATTAAAATGGACAGCCCGGATAAGCAGAACATTGCTTGTTGCATTTACCCTGTTCTTTGTAATTGCGAGCTTTATCGACAGTATGAAAAGAAACAGTGAATCCCCGTTTGCATCTTTCAGTACACTTATTATCATTATTTTTATAATATGGGGTATCGCCCTTACCGGTCTTATTTTAGCACTCTGGAAAGAAGGTATGGGAGGTGTTATATCTCTGGGAAGTTTTATTATAATGTATATTCTGAATTTATTCAATAATGAAGCTTCTGTAAGAGCAGGAGCTTTACCGGTCTTTTTGATCTTCTCTGTTCCCTCAATCTTATACCTAATTTATTGGAAATTGATGAGAGACACTTTGTAAATGCATGCGCGGTTGTATATGTTGACAGGTTCATTGGGAGCAAGTTTCAAGCCCTTGTTAATTGAACTGATTGCTTCATCGAACTTACCGGTTTTCGCAAGAGAACCTGCTTTCATTCCCCAGACATCCCACCGGCCTGGATCTAATGAGGTTGCCCTGTCAAATGCCTGAAAGGCTTCATTGTACTGTTCCATTGCATGAAGACCCTGGTTTGATTATGCTCTTTTCGAATCTGATTGCCTTCATGTTCTCAGGAATAGTGTAGTAATATTCAATTAACTTCCAGTGGTCAGAATATTCATTTGATCTGACTATTGTATCATATTTCCCGCTTGTGGCGGTTATACCTCCAATTTTCACATAATATTCTGTCCCCTTATTCATGATCCAGAAACTGATCCTGAAAGTATCTCCGGGATTTGCCGGGTACTCATTACAGAATCCGGGAGACCACCATCCGCCGACTGATGAACACTCCTGAACCAGGAATTTCAAAGCTACCGTTCGTGCCGGCTGTTTTATCACGGATTTGCCTACTCATCCGGGTGCAGCTGCATACTGGTACCATAGCTACAAATGTTACCAAAAAGCTAAGGTTTCTGATTGCTTAAATTAAAGTCTTCATAATTTCAATTTAAGTTTCATCCAGTCATAAAAGCTACTTTCCCGGGCCAGGGATTTTGTATTGACGTGCCCCATAGTTTGTTAATATAGTCTATTGAGAAAAAGTCTTCAAAAGCATGTATCCAGTATGCTCCTTTGTCAGTCAGATTTATCTGATCAAGCCCATTTTTCAGATAACCGATTCTGTTCAGGAATTCAATAAATGATCCGTATTTATCATCAAAGCTCATATTGAACCTCCTGAAAAAATCACTCTTCATGAATCTGGTTTCATACATTCTCCAGTAGAGCCACCCGGACATCTGCATCTCTTCAGAAAGAGGTACAGAAAGAGAAACAGGAGATTTGGCTTCAGATACAGACTTAATATATTCACCTACACTGAAGGTGTTAACATAAAAAATATCCCTAAGGTAAGAACTCCCGCTTGCTCCCAATCCAATGTATAATGGTACTGTAACAGAGCAGTATTTGTCAATCTCTTTTTTTGTAAATGCCCAGACAGAGGATCGGTCATAACCCGATCCGTAAAAAATCTCTTCAATAATTTTTAAATATCTCCTACGCCGGAACATTGTACCAATCACACTTTTGCTTTTATGGAATTCTTTCCCCAGACTTGTATATGGGAATCTGAACAGAGGATAAGTTGCCGCCTGCTGAACGCCCAGTTTTACAATGCTGTTACCTGCCTGT
The DNA here is from genome assembly GCA_963702415.1 of uncultured Bacteroidales bacterium. Lineage (GTDB taxonomy): Bacteria > Bacteroidota > Bacteroidia > Bacteroidales > VadinHA17 > LD21. The sequence continues at coordinate 96,186 of CAVPCP010000022.1, forward strand.
TCAATTTCAGATTCGGTTTGCCCGGGCAGGTCAAAAATAAAGTCAACATTTACACAATTGAAGTTCCTGCTGACAGCCCTCTCAATATTTTTCATCACTTCACTCACAGTATATGGCCTCTTTAAAGCTTTCAGATGATGGTCCTGCAGGGCTTCAACGCCAATACTCAGGTATTTTACTCCTATTGATTCAATTATTTTCAGATTCTCAACTGTAAGGTGATTAGGATGACTTTCCATATGAATATGGCATCTCATATCAAGATGCCTGTAAATATGGTTGATTATTGTTTCGATACCTTTATTCAGCATTGTAGTCGGAGTACCCCCTCCGATGTAGAAACTTGTAACTGGGGTTTTTTTCAGGAATGGGATATAGCTGTCTATTTCTTTAATTACTGCATTTACATATTTAAGACAAGCTTCTTCCCTGAATATCTCTTTATTATAAGGGCAATAAGGACAGATTCTGGTGCAAAACGGGATATGAAGGTAAATACCTGTTTCCCTGATATCCTGGAATTTTTGAGACAATACATTTACTGAAGGAGGAGCATCATTCATTATTAACTGATTTTCTCCCGTGAAATGCCTGTAAATTGATCTCTGTATGTATTCCTTCACCATATTATTCTGGTTTAGCCCGGGTGATAATTGAATTTTAAGGACCCGAAGTATTTGATTGCATTTATTATTGCAGATGGTCTCATTTTTAAAACCTGATCAATTTCTGCATAGCTCAGGTACCCGCAATCGTTGCACAATGTTCCGGAATTATTCTCCCTGCAGCATTTGTAATACCTTCCGTTCTCGTAAACAATGCAAATATCCAGATTCTTCTTCCAGTCATTTCTTATTGCAGATTTAAGTCCGGCTGAAGAATTTAAAATTTTGTACCTGCTTTTTAATTCAATTAACCTTCTCAGAATTTCATTTCTAATTGTTATGTCAAGATAGAGATCATCATAACCATAGTAAGGTGTATGGAAATAAAAAAATGTACCCTTGATTTGTTTAATTTTATCAACGTATTCGCAAAAATCAGCTACTTCATTCTTATTTAAAGAGTTTATAGTATAGTTAATATAAATTGATGGGTGAGAAGAATTTCTAATATTGTATATTATTTTTTCGAAAGATTTCCCTCTCAGATTGTCATGAGTTTTCTTCAATCCATCGAGGCTGACAAAAATCGTATCAGCACCTGACTCTAAAGCGAGTGTCCCGTTTGTATAGATAATAACTGCATAATATCCCCTGTTTTTTGCATGGAGGACAACATCTTCAAATGAAAATGAATTATCCCGCCACATAAACGGCTCTCCGCCTTCCAGGTATAAGCAACGGCCACCATCAAAATAAAAAGAATCAATAACTTTTATCGCATCAGCAAAGCTCATTGAAGCAGCCGCCCGGTCAATTACTGCGCAATGACGGCATCGGAGATTGCATTTATTATGAAGAACAAGTCCGCAAATAAGCGGATTCTTCTCTCCAGGGATCCAGTGCTTTATCAGATACTTTATTCCAAAGATTAAATGCTTCATCAAGTTTATTTCACCAATTAGCCTCAGAATTTAAATAAGCTTTTTTTCAATCATTTTATTCAGACCTTCAGTATTTGATACCTCCGGATTATTTGCTTTTCTTCTGAGCACCTGCTCTCATTACGTTTAAAAATCTGGATCGCAGCAGATCGCTCATTAATGCCTGTTTTACAGGAGGTATGCGAAGGAAGCCCCCGAAAAATCCTCTCAGGAATTTATGACTGATGCTCAGCGGATCATTGAAAAGCTGGTTTTGAAGCGTCCCTCTTTCAAGACATGCAAGGATCAATCTTTCGAAGATTGTCTCGGGATGAAGAACACGCTGCTCTCTTTTAACTAATTTAATTGATCCCGTTGAGCATGCAAGTGCACAAACACCACAACCAATACATATTGATTCATCAACTTTAGGGAAACTCACCTCTTCTTCCCCGGCGACAGATGATTTGGTCATTATTATAGAATCAACAGGGCAAGCCTGGGCGCACTTTTCACAACTGGCACATGTTTTCTCATCTACCCGAGCAATAAAAGTAGATGTAACAACCACATTTGGAAAACCATGTTTGCTTACCCCGAGAAGTAAATTGCAGCAGCAACCGCAACACTGACAAATGAAGCCAACGTTTTTTTGTACGTTGTCAGCGCACAGGACAAGCCTAAGTTCTTTTGAACGGGCAAGGTTTTCGATCATTTCCGACTTTGAGACTTCTCTGGAAAATCCATGCCGGATCATGATCTCGGCATTTTGATCAAAAGAGGTACATATATCCAGTGGTACATTACATGATTTCTTCCCGAGGTGTAGTTTCTCGTGCCTGCATGAACAAATGCCAATCGCAAACTTTTTGGCATTTTTTGTTATTGCAGTTGCCTTTTCATAGTCAAGGATTTCCACAAATGAAGATTCATCGATTGACTCTTCGTGGGGCATCGCCCTCATAATTGAAACCTTTTTCCCATGTTTAAAATTTGCAGAATAGAAGTCATCATTCCCATGCATATATTCATTGAATAGTCTTGCCCATTCTGCAAAATTCAGTTCTCCCCGGGTACGCATCATCGTCATTTCAAATATCCCCACCACCATTGGAGCAATTGCATAGCGGTAATGATCATTAAGCCAGATGTCAAAGACCAGGCCTTTTTCACAGAGATTTTCAAGCAGACCCTGTAATTCAGCCTGATTGAATTTTGAACTTTGTGCTATCTGCTCAAAGCGGCAAATGCCATAGGGCATTTTTACAAGGAGTTCTGCCTCCCTGGGAGAGTAGAGTGCCTTCAGGATTTCGTAGAGAGCCTGATTCCATGGTGCCCTGGCAGTGGAACCATCTATTTTCTTCCCAAGTTTACGATAGATATCATTTACGTTACCGTGGTCCATAGTAAAAGCATTTTTGTTTTCTATTTCAAGCGGAAGGTTATTTGGCATATCAATTTACACCATATTTCCGGAAATCATGTTGTAATTCTTTTGAAAATTAGTTGTAAAGTAATTTACAACGATTTTGCATACCTGCATCAGGATTAGGTCTCTCCATCGCAAAACAGATAGTCGAAAACCATAAGGGAAAGATCTCGGTCAGCAGCGAACCTGGTGTCTGGACGAAATTTACAATCATATTGCCTGAAAATCCTACGATCACCACTGAACTTAAGTCTGATAATTTAGTTTTAAAAAGCCTTTATGGCTATGTCAACAATGTTGAGTGCTCATAATCAGGGAGCAGGTCAGGGAAAGATGAACGGACAGATGTAACTTTAAAAACAAGAGGATTACGACTAAATATCTAAAGTTGTAATCCTTTTTTTCATCTGTTCTTCATCTTTGGATTTTATTTTTGTTCTCCAGGGAAGCAATTCCTATTGCTAGTTTTTACGGAATTGGCTATAGCAAATGATTTTAAGAATGATTTGAAACGAACAAGATTTTGAGAAGAAATGAAAAAATCAGTTAAGGTATTCTTTACTATAGTGCTTTTGATTTTTGCTGTTAATACAAGCTTCTCCCAGAATTTGTCTCAGCAGGCTGATTCGCTTAAAGCGAAATCAACAGTAAATAAATCTGATAAAGATGTTAAAGATCCGGAAACAACGGTAACAAATACCCGGCAAACAGGGGCAAAGGGAGTCAGCAACGGGATTCAGACTGCCAAACAGGTAAGAGGCAGCCGACCGGATATGAGCAAATCACGGGGAGCTCGTCCTCCTCTTATTGTCAGGCCATCAGGATCAGGAATACCTAAAGGTGCCGGAAAGCCAGGTGGAGCAGGATACAAAGGCGGCAGATAAACTTAAAAACAGGACTATCCATTTTAAAATGCCAATCTCAGTGTTTAAATTTCAAAGTCTGTTTCTCCTTTTACTGCCTTTAGGTATTACGGCACAAACCAGCGCTAAAATCACCTTGCCAGAGAGTGACACATTAAAAGCAAAAACAGAATCTGAAGTTGCGAATCATTCAATCTACACCGGTGCAGGATACGGGAGTAATATGATCTATCTTGGCTCATCAATGTCACAGGATCAGCCTTATGGTTATGCTAACCTGACCTATGGCTTTAAAAACGAATTATATGCCTCCTTTTCAGCCGTTCATCTCTCCGGATTTGATCCTATTTCCTCATTTTTTATTGGAGGATTGAATTACAGACATGTGTTCAATTTATGGTTTGATATCTCTGCAGGCGTCAACAGATACGAAGTTGATAAGACATTAACTGATACTCTTTTCAGTAGTTTTACATTTGGAGATGCCACCCTTGGCGTTGACTGGAAATTGATTTATACTAAATTTTCATTCGGAGGAATATTATCAAAAGAACCTCAGACTTATCTTCAAATTAAAAACTCAAGGTATTTTCAGACTCCGGAATTTTTTAATGATAAAGCCAATATTTCATTCGATCCTTATGTGAATCTTTTGTTGGGTACATTAATCACTACTGAGATTATCAATGGGACCTCGACAATAACAACAACACAACAAACTAACACTCCCTGGCAGCCGGGTAATTATAAAGGCGAAAATTCATCAGCAGGTTCCGGATCTGGTTCATCAGGTGGTTACGGGTCCGGTTCAACATCAGGTTCCGGCCAGGGATCCTCAGCAGATAGCGGGTCAGGCTCCTCTGCAACTACAACTGCGACTAATACAAGTACTGTACCTACTTCAACCATTTCCTATAATAAGAGCTTTGATTTGATTGAAATTGAATTCGGGCTACCGGTTTCTTTTAATATGAATTTTATGACAATAGAAGCAGAAGCAAGCTATATTTTACCGGCTTATTCCGATCCTTATTTCCCGGGACCAAAAGGTTTTGTTTTCACGTTAAGTTGTTTTTTAAAAATTTTCTGAAAATCTGCATTTTTTTCTATCATCATCCCTGAAAGTTCATTATAAATTCATCTTCACGGGCTTACATTTGATTCATTAAGAATTTTAAACTAATAATTAAAATAATGAAAAGGACAATTTTTTTAACTGCTTTAGCACTTTTAATAAGTGCTGGCATAACAGCTCAGAGTACTGGCCAAAATCAGGTACAAAACGGCACCCAGAATCAGTCTCAGGTACAGAACGGTACCCAGAATCAGACACAATCACAAATTGGTGATCATAGCCAGCTTCAGACTCACAAAAGGGATCAGCTGCGTATACATGACCAGACCAGAAGCGGTGATCAGATTCGTAAAAGGGATCAGACCAGGTTACAGGATCCTTCGCGGAAAATGTCGGGAACCAGAACACAGAATACTCAGATGCGAAATCAGGGAGCATCACAGGTTCATAGAACACAATCAAATGCAAGTCTGCGTAACAGCGCTATGAATCATAACATGAGGACGTCAACAATGTCGGGCGCAGGCCGTAGATAAAATTTCAGTGACAATCAAAAGAAAAGGGGCATCGGAACGATTGCCCCTTTTTCATTATTAGCCGGAATAGTTATTTTTTACCGGCACCTGTGCTTTTAGTAACTTTTAAAGCATACTGATCAGAAAATTAATAAAATACTTGCATTATGAACTTTATCCATAAGAATTGAAATCATTTATGTTTTAATTCATAAAAAACACCTCTCTCAAGGCTAACTGTCACAATTTTATTATTCGCTTCCAAAGTTCCCAAATATTTATTTATTTCATTAACATGAATACCAAGAAAACGATGCAAATCATCAAGTGTGCATGGGCGACGGGCTATTGTTTCTAAAATGGCATTTTCAATGTCGCCGCTATATGATTCAATAAATGTTCGTTCGTGACCTGATGCAATTATTTCGACATTTGGCAGGTTCCAATATTCAATAATTTTCTGCAATTCATATTTTGATAAAGGAACCAGGCCCGGTACTGTTCCAGGACGATCGAGGGTGTTTAATTGAATTCTGTCGGGATTGATTCTCAAAATTGCTTTTTTAAGCAAATCCAATTCTTCTTTTGAATCGTTATAATCTTTCAGTAAAAATACTTCCAGCCAGATATTTCCTTTGTATTCTTTCCTTAAATCAATCAAACCCTGAATATAAGTTTCTATTTTAAGGCTTGAATATGGTCTGTCAATTTTTTCAAAAGCGGGCTGACTTGCAGCATCTAAAGAAGGTAAAATGACATCGGCTTGTAATAGTTCCGTTCTTAATTTCTGATCAAATAACAAAGTCCCGTTTGTTAAGACTGCGGTTTTTATATCAGGATAATCTTCCCTTATGAAGTTTATCACATCTCCTATTCTACTATTGAGTGTTGGTTCTCCCGAGCCTGAAAATGTAATGTAATCGATTTTGGTATCATTGCTCATGAATTGTTTTAACTCAGCAATAACCTGGTCGTATTTAACATATTCCTTTCTATCAGTAGTAAGCTTCGTAGTTTTACCGACTTCGCAGTAAACACAGTTTAAAGAGCAGACTTTTTTGGGCATCAGATCAATTCCAAGCGACAAACCCAATCTGCGCGAGGGAACAGGTCCGAAAAGATGCTTATACATGATTTTAGTTTTTAAATCCTGTTTTGATAGTATTTCCAATGTATAATGTTTTAACACCCTGTCTTTTACTACTAATGGAGTTACAGGGGCCCTTTCCATACTTACAATTGACTTTATCAACTATAAAACCAGGCTCTGAAAGAATTTCTTCCAGAGGTTCTGCTTCTTTCTGAAAATCGTTATTTTCCATATCACGAATTATGATTCTTTAACAACTATCTCAGAAGTCATTACCATTGTTTTCTTATAAACAGCGCTGACACCACAATATCTCTCTTCCGATAATTCCACTGCCTTCTTCAGTTTGTCCATTGGAAGATCTTTCCCGGTAAATTCGTACACGACATGAATTTTAATAAAGTGTTTCGGGTGTCCTTCAGTAAGTTCTCCTTCCACTCTCACATTGAATTCATTTACTTCAATTCTCATCTTTTTAAGTATGGATATTACATCCATCGCTGTACAGCCACCCAATGAAGCTAACATCAACGGTTTTGGTCGTGGCCCGCGGTTTTCCCCCCCTGCATTTGGCCCGGCATCAATAATTATTTTATGCCCGTGAACATCCGCTTCGAAAGCCATATTGCTGAGCCATTTTGTTGTTACAATTTCTTTGTTCATTGCTTATTAAGGTTTATCTGCTTATAAAAATAATATAACATTGTCTTGCGGGGTCTGATCATTAAGCTGAGTTCAATTATCTGAATCACACTCTCTGCATTGATTGACCAATTATAAAAAGGATCCATTTTAAGTTGATGCAAATTTAATCACTTAATCTGCTTTATTTTATTCAAATCAAATATTGTGGTCTTTGAACGAACCAGCGTTCATTAAATAAATTAATTTTGTTAAAATTATAATCATATTTTATATATAATATTATAAATCAAATTACTATGGAAGAAAAAACTTATGCAATGCCGCGTATTGGCGACAAAGCACCTGAGTTTAAGGCCGTAACAACACAGGGAAACATAAATTTCCCCTCAGACTATTCAGGAAGCTGGGTAATTTTATTCAGTCACCCGGCAGATTTTACTCCGGTTTGCACCTCGGAGTTCATGACATTTGCCAGCATGGAGAAACAATTCAATGAAGCAAACTGCAAGCTTGTAGGACTGTCGGTAGACGGACTTTACAGCCATATTGCCTGGCTGCGTACTATTAAGGAAAAGATCGAGTATAAGGGAATGAAGGATGTCGAGGTCACATTTCCGCTTATCGAAGATATAACCATGGAAGTGGCTAAAGCTTATGGTATGCTTCAACCCGGAGAGAGTTCAACTAAAGCTGTAAGAGCAGTTTTCGTTATTGACCCCAAAGGAATAATCCGTACTATTATTTATTATCCCCTTAGTCTTGGCCGTAACTTTGATGAGCTCTACAGAGTCGTTATTGGTCTGCAGACCGCGGATGCCTTCTCAGTAGCCCTTCCTGCCGACTGGAGGCCGGGTGATGACGTAATCGTTCCTACAGCCGGTTCATGCGGAGTAGCAAAACAACGTATGGAAAGTAAAGAAGAAATGCATTGCTACGACTGGTTCTTCTGCACTAAAAAGCTTGACAAGGATACCGTGATGAAAACGGTATTAAAAAAATAAACAAAACCCGGATAAAAAGCTGAATTGAAATTAGCTTGAGATTACCTTCGGTGAGCTCGTCTGCCTGACGCATAAAAGACAACCCGGAATAATCCGTAGAAGGCTTCGCTCGGGACCACATGGAATCGTAAAAGGAATCTCATGCTTTTAATCGGACAGGAGTTAAAACCATATTGTTACAGGTAATATTATTACCGTATTACATATATTATTTGTTGTAATACAATAATATTACTGGCAGTAACAGGATTTTCTCCGCAGATCCCCCTTCTTTGAACCTTCCATCTTTATGAATCATACTAACAACGGTTGGATTGATTATCATTTTTTTCATTCTGTTAATTTGAAATTGTTATATTTAAAAAATTAAAAATTTGAAAGTATGGAGATAAGATCATTCAAAACCTTAACCTTTTTATTAATTTTAGTAATATCCGGCTGTGCGGTACAGGATATCAATAAATCAAAAACTCCCCGGCCGGAAGTAAAAAATATAATTCTTTTTATAGGAGATGGCATGGGAACCGCTCATGTGTCTGCCGCGATGACCGTTAGTGAAAAACCTTTATCGCTGGCATCATTTCCCTTTTCCGGTTTCATCCAAACTTATTCTGCAGATAATTATGTTACAGATTCAGGTGCCGGCGGAACAGCTATTGCCTGCGGGATAAAGACTAACAACGGAATGATAGGGGTGGGTCCTGATTCCGTAGCGGTTACTTCAATAATCGAGTTCGCCCATAAAAACGGTCTTGCTACAGGGGTGTTAAGCACTTCTGTGATAACACATGCTACTCCGGCTTCGTTTGTTGCTCACAACTCCGGCAGGGGAAATTATGAAGACATAGCAAAAGATTTTCTGAATGGTACTGTAGATGTATTCATCGGCGGCGGTGAGGATCATTTCAGCAAGCGGGCAGATGGCATTGACCTGACTTTAAAATTAAAAGATCAGGGCTATGAGGTTGTTTATAATATGGATGAATTAAAAAAATCCGGATCCTTAAAAATTGCAGGTCTCCTTGCAAAGGGACACATGCCGGAGGCAAGCAAGGGAAGAACCGGAATGCTTGCAGAAATGACACGGAAAGCAATTGAAACACTTAGCAGGGATAAAGATGGATTTTTCATGATGGTTGAAGGATCGATGATTGACTGGGGAGCACACGCAAAGGATGCCGATTATACTGCTTCCGAAGTTGTCGACCTGGATGAAGCAATAGGAGTAGCCAGGGAATTTGCTTCCCAGGATGGCAAGACACTGATTATTGTTACAGCCGATCATGAGACAGGAGGGCTCACTCTTGTCGGAGGCAGTGTCCAGGAACGAAAAATAGTTGCTAATTTTATACCCTCAGGAAATCATACAGCCGTAATGGTTCCAATATTTTCATATGGCCCTTCAGCAGAAGTTTTCTCAGGAATACATGACAACACATTCTTCCTGAATGAATTTCTGAATTTGCTTAATATCAAATAAATTGATTATCGGGAATGGATAATAATAACTGTGAATATTTTTTTGTTTTGCATGTACTCATCCCCCTGCCCCCTTCTCTTGAAAGCAAAAGAAGGGGGTGAGAAGGCTTTGCCCCTCTTTGCACAGCAGAGAGGGGTTGGGGTGAGTACGTGAGAACAGACGACTGATAATCAAACAATTTATGTACTTTATTACTGATTGCCGATACTCATATTAAATAATAGTCATCAGAACATAACCCTGTCTTTTTCTATTCCGGCTCAGACACCAATGTCCCAACGCCGGAAATAGAGTGCCTGACGAACCACAGGCAGGGTTTTGATTTCTATTTCCTCCATCTGAGACTCACTCAGAGGCGAAAATCCGGAAGCGATTTTCACGTTTTCCTCAATCTGTGCCACACTGTCAACACCAATAATGGTTGTGCTTACCGGCAGGCTCATGTTATACGTCAATGCTTCCTTTATTGAAATGGTCCCCGGTTTGGGAGTCCGCAGACGCACATCGGTCTGTTCTTCCACAGGGGGTGGCGTCCAGCTCGAAAGCAGGCGGCTGCGGGTTGTGACTTTCATCCCGATAATTGCAATTCCCTGTTTTTGCGCTTCTGGCAGAAGGTAATTTTTAAAACTGAGATAGTGAATGTCGGCTGCATTAACCGCCAGCAAAATCGAATCGAACTTATACCGTTTTATGGCTTCCAGCAAAACCATCGGTTCGAAATGACCGGTTATTCCAATGTTTCGCACCATTCCTTCGGCTTTGGCTTTTTCCATGGCTTTGATGGCTCCGGTGGCAGCAAAGATCTGGTCTACCTGATCCTGCAGTTGCACATTGTGTAATTGCCACGTATCAAGGTGATCTGTCTGAAGATTCTTCAGACTCTCTTCAAGCAAACGCATTGAGCCGTCATAGGTCCGGTCGTGAGTTTTAGTCGAAAGCCATACTTCATTACGACGGGTTTTCATAACACGGCCTATATTCAACTGGCTCACACCCTGCCCGTATGAAGCAGCAGTGTCGATATAATTAATACCCAGATCGATGGCGCGATTAATTATTTTTTCGGATTCTTCCTCCCTTCCCTTAATCTCAAGGGTAGCCTGCCCTCCGAGGCTTAAGACTCCCACTTTATAACCCGTTTTTCCTAACGCCCGGGTAGGCATGGCATTGTATGTAACAGGATTGAACGGATCTTCATTGTTTTTCTTAACCGGGACAGGTCTGAACTTATCGTCTGACATCGGACTTCCAACAGTCACCGAGGCTGCTGCGGCGAGCCCGGTTCCAAGAAAAGTTCTGCGATTAATATTATTTTTTCTCATTGCCTGGTTTTTTATGGTTTATATTTCTACACTGGATCTTTATAATAAGCCATCCGGCTTCAATATCTGCCTGAATCAAATTTATACCTTTATTTAAATCTGATCAAATATTTTAATTTTTGTGGCTGATTTTGTGGCTGATTTGATTATGGCCGGTCAATGGAGTTTGCCAGCCAGCAGGCTTACGATCAGTATAATGATCATCCCGATCGTGTTGCCTTTGTGCAGAACCGATGGGTAAAGGAAGTAGAAGATTTTCTTGAGATTGATTTCGAACTGCCTATTTGATGGCCTGACTTGCCGCATCTGGTTTGTCAGAGCGCATCAGCACCCTGAAATGCATTCAATCAATCCGCAATAGTCCGACCTGACACAAATCCGATATCCTCCTTAAGAAAGAATAAAGAAAATACCTTAACTTTACTATCCGGATTTACTCAATATATCAACATTAGAAAATATATAAGCGACATCCCCATCATTCTTCAACAATTCTAAATTCAAATCATAAAACAGAAAAACAAACCTTCATTTCTAACAATTAGTTAAATTGTTTTAATTATGAAAACACCATCTTCCCTCTACAGAATTGCAGCAATAGCAGCCCTATTGGTCTCAACAATCTCACTCTGCGCGCAGGTTAAATATGTACCGTTAAAACCGATGTCACAGGTAGTTTCAACTTCTTTGAAACCCGTGCGCACATCCGGTGCGATAACCTTACCAACTATCACCTGGGGAGGCGACATTGCAACGGTATATGCTGAGATTAACGGTATATTCAAACAAAACGGCCTCGAATTCACCCTCAGGAACGAGGATAATTTCAAAGATCAGGTGCAACGATGCATCAACGGCGAAACACCATACCTGAGAGGAACAAAAGGTATGATCAAAATGGCAAGCGACGCGCTCAAAGCCGCCGGGACAGAACTAGTGGAGATTTACCAGATCAGTTACTCGAACGGCGATGACGCCGTCGTTTTCCGCCCTGGCAAGAATATCAACAATGCCAGAAATGTTGCCCTGCAGCTCTATGGCCCGCATATGGACTACGCTGCCAACCTGTTCACTAGCGCTAAAAGAAAACTTGAGGATATAAATTTTAAATACCTCGAGGAACTTACCCTGAACGACAATGGTACGAACAACAATCCGGTAGAAGCATTCGTAGCAGATCCTACGTTGGACGCAGTCTTTTGTATCATTCCCGACGCCCTCAACCTGACCTCTGGCGGCAAAACCGGTACCGGCAGCGAAGGATCAGTCAAAGGAGCCACAATCGGGCTGACCACAAAATCAGCGAACCGTATCATTGCAGACGTCTACGCCGTCAGGAAAGATTATTTTGATACGCACAGGGACGAGATCCAGAAATTCACACTGGCACTTATGCAGGCAGAAGAAGGCCTTCGGGACCTCCTGAAAACTAAAGCCTCAAAAATGGGCGAGTACAACAAGTTGATCAGCAGGTCATCTGAGCTATTCTTTGGCACACCCACCGCTACAAAAGATGTCGAGCCTATGCTTGAGGGAGGATGTGAGTTCGTCGGCCACTCCGGCAACGTAACCTTCTTCATCGGACAAGGAACAACCAGGAACCAGAAGACCATTGACGCAGAGATTCAGAAAGCATTTATTACAATAGGAGTACTCACCTCCGCAACTAACGTTTTAAGCGCTAACTGGGACTACAACGCATTCGTTCCGGACCTCAGGTATGCCAAAGCCGGAGCGAACACAGCTACTCCGAGGTTTGATGAGAAAAAGGTCTCACAGGTAGTTGAAAACAAAATCAAAGCTGAAGCAACAACCTGGGAATCAGAAGGAACACTTTTCAATGTAGAAATCTACTTCCAGCCGAACCAGGAAGACTTTACAGTTGCTAACTACTCGGCTGACTTTAAAGAAGCTCTCAAGCTCGCCCAGACCTATGGTGGTGCTATCGTCGTTATTGAAGGACACTCAGACCGGGGAGGTGTTCTGAAAGCAAGACAAAGCGGGGCTAGCAGCCAGGAAGTTGCGCAGATCGAACAGGTGGCAAAGAACCTCTCCAGGGATAGAGCTGAAAACGTGAAGAAGAGTTTTCTGGCTTACTGCAAACAATCAGGAATCGCCTTCGACGCTTCACAGATTACCGTTGTTGGCAGAGGTATCGAATCGCCGAAATTCATGCAACCAAGAACTCAGGAAGAGTGGAAGCAGAACTTCCGTGTCGTTTTCAGAGTCAAACAACTCGAATCAGAATCCATCAGGTTCGACCCGTCAATATACAGGTAACTATTTTGTTATGTTATAACTATCATGAAAGATATCATGAAACGATATATTTGCAAAGCAATCGCGCCCGTCATATACTTAAGCGTACTTGCACTCCTGATCAACTCCTGCATCCAATCTACACCAGGAGGCAGACAGGCAGAACAATCGGAGCAGGAAGCTCAGGAGTCAGAATCACCCCAGATAACCATCCTTTTCGATGAATCAGATGGTGTCGCCTCAACCACGTCCAACTTTTACTTCGCCTTCGACATGAGTGGCAGTATGAATGAAAAATGTTCCGGGAAAAGGAAGATTGATGGCGCAAAGGAGGCTGTCACGAGGTTCATGAAGAATATTCCTGATGATGTGAACATTGGCTTGATGCTCTTCGGTACCCGAAGCGGAGAGGGTTATGCTGAAACACTTCCTATTGGTTCCGGCAATAAGGACGAGTTCCTGAAAATCATCGATAGCTTGCAACCAGAAGGACAAACGCCGCTGGGAGAAGCCCTCTTGGCGAGTGTCGATATAATCACCGAACAATACAAGAAGCAGCTAGGCTACGGTACATACCGAATCATCATTATCACAGATGGAGAGCAGACAGGCATTGATCTGAAGCAACCATGCAGCTACCTCGCCCAGCATGGATTCATCGGGCTGTACTCTATAGGCTTATGCATGGAAAGCTCACACACATTGAAGAAGTATTCCCTCTCCTACCGCGACGCGAATAACTATGAGGAACTCGAGGAGGCATTAGTTGAGGCGACTGCTGAATCAGACATGTTTGACGCAACCCTGTTTGATGAAAACCTGTATAAAGCTGATAGTACTAACCGCTAATCAAGAATACAGGGTTATGGCTCTGTGAGTACTATTTTTTTAACACAATTTTTAGTAGGTTTATACTATGAATAACAGATCAAAAGGCATAATCGTTTTCATGCTCCTTGGAACCATTGTTGTGCTCGGTATCTACTTCGGCACAACCTGGCTCGATGGAATCAAAAGAACCAGGAGTTCCGATTCAGGAGGCGCCACGCAAACCGTGCGATGGGCTGGCGATGGCTACGCCGGCTACGCCTTCATCAAATCAACAGAGATGAGGAAACGACTGGCAAGAAAAGGTATTGTGCTCGATTTCACCGATGATGGTGCAGCATACGCTGAGCGTCTGAAAAAACTGAATGATAGCGAGTATGATTTCATCGTACTGCCTATCAGCTCTTACATGGAGCATGGCTATAAGTATAAGTATCCGGGTGTTATCACGGGAGCTATCTCCGAATCCCGTGGAGCTGACGCCATACTCGCATTCAAGGATTTCCCCTTCACCAAGATCAACGACCTCAACGACAGCGAGATCAAGATAGTAGTGACACCTGACTCGCCCAGCGAGGACCTGGTCAATCTGACCATCACCAATTTCGATCTCGACGAGCTGCAGGGCAGACAGGACTGGATGATCGAGGCCAGCGGCTCGGAAGCCGTTTACAGGCAGGCGAAGGCCGACCAGAATGATCCTGCAAAAGGCAAGCACCTTTATCCTATGTGGGAGCCTGACGTATCAAATGCCATCGGGAACCTGGGCATGAAGAAGATATGGGGTTCTGACAACTTCCGTAATTATATCATTGACGTGTTCGTGTTCAGCAGGAAGTATGTAAACAACAAGGAAGAGGAGGTCAGAGAGATCCTCCGTACCTATTTCGAGGTAGTGGACTTCTATATGGCCCGGAATGAAGAGATGTTCGATGAGCTCAGGTCAGTGACAGGCGCCAGGAGAACAATGGTGCCTTCTTTCATGGACAATATCAAGTGGTACAACTTACAGGAAAATGCCCACCTCATGTTCGGTATCCAGGGAACAGCGAGCACAGGATCATATGCTGATGAAGGCCTGGTGAAGACTATCTACGCCTGGAACGACGTCAACCGCCTCATGAAAAAGGATATCGAAGTGGATAATCCATATGTGATTCTGAACAAGACATTCATCGAAGGATTGGTCTCTACGGCAGTCGCCCCCGTCGGATCAAAGTTAGAAAATGTCAGGGACTTCGAAGCGTTGAGCAAAGACCAATGGGAGAAGTTACAGGAATCAGGAACTATGCGTGTAGAGAACATCACTTTCCAAAGCGGAATCGGCCGGTTAGACAATGATGGTGAAGGGACTGTTGATAACGTTGCACAGAAACTCATCCACAACTATCCTGACTATCGCGTCCTGGTCGCTGGACATACAGGCTATGGCGACACTGAAGCCAATCTGAAACTGTCACAGGAACGGGCAGATATCGTGCGACAGCAATTAATAGCCGTGTATAACATCGACGAGGATCGTATCCTGGCAAAAGGGTTCGGTGCAGAACGGCCTCCAAAACGCAAGAATGGGGAGTCGGAACGAGCCTACCGTTTGCGGATGCAACGGGTAGAGTTCATCCTGTTACGTTGAGAAATCAGGTTTGTATATGGGACTTCCAGGAAAAAATAAACAACAAGAGGAAAAAGCAGTATTCACACCTCGGCCAGAGGACTTCGAAGAGCAAGCTATCATCAAGGCGCTCAACAAGTCCATAATGGATAATTGGTTCGTTGGCGCGAGCATCGGAGCCATCCCTGTAGGAATTCTTACTGCCTTTCTCCTCGGTACTGGAGTTGGTATACCCATCATCGGGGGAGCACTCCTTCTAGGGGGAGGTGCCTGGGCATGGAAACGCTTCTTTAAAGGAGATAAGTTCTTAGACCAGTACCGGGACCACCTGCGTCAACTCCTTGATGAAGATACTGAACGCCGTCGTAAAGAATTGCAGCAATCGCTCGATGCATATGGAAACAAGCACGCATGCGAGCAACTCGAGCAATTCCAGAATAAGATAAAGGTGTTCATCGAAATCCTCGATATGAAATTCCCTGATAAGAACCAGTTGACTTACAACCGTTACTACACGATTGCGCAAGAGGTTTTCCTCTCGGGAATCGATAATCTTAATGAAGTATTGCTCATCCACAAAACCCTTGACGCTATCGATATGGATTATATTGAGCGGAGCTTGCAGAGGGTTGAGAATCGGGAGCAAGATGCTGCGACGAAAAAGGGAACGGAGCTCTTTACAGCAAAGCAAGGAAAATTATCGGGAGCAGCAGCAAGACATTAAGAACCTGATGGCTCAGAACGAGGAAGCCTTGAGTAAACTCGATGAAGCTATCGTGCAGGTGCAGGAAATCAAAAGATCAGCAAACAATGAAGGTCAACTTGATATGGAAGCATCCATGGAACAACTGCACCGATTGACACAGCAGTCCTACAAATTCTCACATTAGAAATAAAATAATCAATAGGTAAAATGAGTAAAAAACAACAACAAACAGTAGACCCGCAACTCAAACAAAAGTTGCAGGAACATGCCCAGGATTTAAGAAACATTGAGAAGGCCGAGTATAATGTCCCTACTGAGGCCGAACTCAAAGAGGACCTGGAAGAACAACTCGGTCTGACCAGAGAGAAGAAGGAAGTTATCGATCCAAAAATCGATCAGCTTACTGACTCCATCATTGACAACTTCTTCAATGGCACTTATAACGAGGAGCAGAAGAAGAGGTGCATCAACGACCTGGGCATGAAGCATCAGACGAGGTTAAGTAGTCACAACGCCATCCTTGACCAGTCCATGCAGATGCTGGCCAAGACGCAGGACGGAGGCACAGTCGCAAAAGATCTGCTATTACTGAGGAATGAGGTTGAAGTGTTAAACCCACACCAGTATAACCTCACATCTCCGACCAGCTCCACTGCCAAGTTTTTCAGAACAATCATAGGAAAGAAGAACCCAATAAGCAGGTATCTCGAAAGATATGAAAAAGGCAGCATCGTGTTGAAAGACATTACACAGAGTTTGCTTGCAGGAAAGGAAGGTTTGAAAGATGACAACAATATCCTCGGGATTGACAAGAAATCATTGCGGGAAACACTCGATGGTCTATCTCACGCTATTAAAGTCGGTCAGGTGCTTGATCAGAAGTTCGAGGCGAAGCTCCATGAGATGAACCAGCAGGAACAGCCTGAGGATTACCGTTTCCTCCAGGAGGAAGTTCTCTTCCCGTTGCGACAGCGTATCATCGACCTGCAAACCGCGTTGAATGTGAACCAGCAGGGAGTCATTACCTACGACTTGCTTATCAGGAACAACGAAGAGCTCATAAAAGGTGTCGAACGCAGCGTAACTATCACAACTGTTGCTTTAAGTGTCGGCGTGACTGCACAGTTTGCCCTGAACAAGCAGCGCATCGTACTCGAGGCAGTCAAAGGAACCAAAGAGATCACAGAGAAGATATTGATAGGTAATGCCGAGACCTTGAAGACACAAGGCGTTGAGATCCAAAAAGGTGCCACTGAGCCAACTATAGCTGTGGAAGTTTTAGCCAGCGCATTCACCAAATTGAATGAAGCTGTCGACGACCTTTCAACCTTCAGAATTAATGCCCTGGCTGGCATGAAGGAATCTATAGGAAAACTGGAAGATCTGACCAAAAAAGGCCGTGAAACAATCGAAAGAATCGAGAAAGGTGAAGCAGTAAGGAAGAAAGCTTTCATGGACATCACCGCAGACGATGAAATCTAAGTGAAAAATACTATTCATTACAAACAATCATAAAATTCAATATTAACATGAAAAAAATAATTATTCTACTTGCATCAATAATGGCTGTAGCGCTGATCATTATCGGATTGGCTATGAGCTCCTTTACCTCTCATACTCCCGGGAAGGAAGCACCTTCACCCGCACCGAAGGAGTTCACCGTTGTATGGTCCATCTATGCCGGATGGAACCCCTGGTCGTATGCCAGCACTTCAGGCATCATGGAAAAATGGGCTACCAAATATGGTATTAAGATAAAGCTTGTCCGGATGGATTATATGCCTTCAATCGAAGCGTTTACTACACCCTCCGTGGATGCCTGCGTAATGACAAACATGGACTGCTTAACTATTCCGGTCGCCGGCGGCATATCATGTTCTGCAATCATCGTAGGTGACTATTCCAACGGTAATGATGCACTGATCGTGAGGAACAACCTCACAATCCCGCAACTTAAAGGAAAGAAGGTAAACCTTGTTCAGTTCTCCGTCTCTCATTACATGTTGTCGCGTGCATTAGACATGAATGGCATGACTGATGACGACGTAAAGATCGTGAACGTAAGCGACAGCGACATCGGCCCGGCATTCATCGCGAATAAAGATCAGGAAGCGGTGGTGACATGGAATCCATTGGTGATGGAAATCATGAAAACCCCGGGAGTCAAGAAAATATTTGATTCCTCGCAAATTCCTGGTGAAATACTCGACCTGATGGTTGTAAAAACCAAGGTTTTGCAAGCTAATCCTGAGCTAGGTAAAGCTCTTGCTGGTGCCTGGTTTGAAGTAATGGATGTCATGTCCTCAAGGACTGATAAAGGGAAAGGTGCTCTGGAAGATATGGCTAAGGCTGGCGGCTCGAGCCTGATAGAGTATCAGAACCAACTGAAGACCACTGCAATGTTTTATAAGGCAGCCGACGCTGTCGCTTATACGAATGGCGAGGAAATAAAGACGAATATGCGCCGGGTACGTAACTTCTGCTCCAAGTATGAGCTGCTTGGTGCCGGCGTAAAAGCTGATGATTTAGGTATCAGGTTCTCTGACGGTACAGTGATCGGAAATCAGAACAAAATCTTATTCATTTACGATGCCAGCTACATGCAGGGAGAATCCAGGTAACACATACCACTTAAAACCCGAAAAGCCAATTTGATATATACAAACAAATCAGAAGATGTTTTCCTTACGTTTGAAACTTAAGTTTATGGAATTGTTGCAGTGGCTGAAGGGTTTCCCACGAAAAACACTGGAAGTAATCAGGCGCTTACCGCGGCTCATTGCTCTGGAGCTTGTCGGACTGGGCAGGGAGTTCCTGGAAATGATTAAGAATTTTTACAGGCTCAGGACAACACCTGGCAAGCGTATCTCTCTTTTGCTCTCATTAATTATCTTCCTCGTCTGCATTAAGCTGTATTATAATACTTCCGTTGAGAGGCACGCGGAGAACTCGCAGGATAAGCTTGTTCCAACTGGAGAACAGTTGTGGAACGGTTTCAAAAAAACTGTTTTTGAGGTGAGGGTCAGGGAAGAGTACGATGCAAATGGTGAGGTCATCAAAAATGATTTGCCCAAAACACTCCGGGAGGCCCGTAAGCGCGACAAACAAGCGTTCGCAGATGGGAAGTCCGGGAGCAGGCTGCAGATATGGAAGAACGGCGCTACCCGTGAATATCTGAAGCAGGGAGAATCGCTCCTCTGGCAGGATACCAGGGCAAGCGGCAAGCGAATTCTCATAGCAATGGTGTTCATTTTCGCCGGCATCTATGCCGGATTATTTATGGGTGCATACCCCTATGCGGAGAAGATGTTTTACAGGTTCGTATTGTTCTTTGATAAGATACCAGCATTAGCGGTCTTGCCAATACTATTCATCGTCTTCGGTCTTGGAGAAACTGCAAAGATCGCCTTAATAGTTATCGGCGTTGCTCCAACAATCATTCTTGACACATATCTCAAAGTGAAAGAGGTGCATGATGAGCAGCTTGTCAAAGGGATGACTATGGGCGCAAGCCAGTCGGAGATTGTTTTCAGGATTATTTTCCCGCAAATCATCCCTAAAGTGCTGGATACAGTGCGTCTGAACTTCAAAGCAGTCATCCTGTTTCTTATAGCTGGTGAGGCCCTGGCAGCGGAAGCAGGCATAGGTTATCGTATCTTCGTCGTCCGCAGGTACATGGATATGGCGACTATCTTTCCTTATGTTGTCTGGATCAGTATGCTGGCTTTCCTGGTTGACATGGGTTTCCGCGCCTGGATTAAAAAGCAATATCAATGGCTGAACAAGTAATAGTTGTATTTTATGGAAAAATACATTGACAGGAAGTATGTTATAGAATTGTTCAACACGTACCAGGAGTATAGTGGGAGAGTCATTCTTAACGATATCAGCCTGCGTATCCGTAAAGGAGAATTTGTCTCCATCGTGGGTCCCACCGGATGCGGCAAGTCAACATTGCTACGTATGATTCTGGGATCCGAAAAGCCCAGTCAGGGCATAGCTGCTATGGAAGAGAATCTCATTAAGCGTCCTGATCGCCGTCGTGGTATCGTCTTCCAGAAATACTCATTATTCGATTTCATGAATGTTCGGGATAACGTGATGTTTGGTCTGGAGCTGGAGCAGTTCAACCTGGCGGATAATTACCTCAGGAAAATACTTCCTTTTCTGTATCGGAAGAAAGTTAAGAAGTTCCATGAAGAGGCTGATCATTTTTTGGAGAAGGTTGGCTTGCTTGAACATGCATATAAGTATCCTCACCAGTTATCAGGAGGACAACGGCAACGAGTGGCTATCGCCCAGGCGATGATCATGAAACCGCAAATCCTCCTTATGGATGAGCCCCTGGGCGCATTAGACGTAGGCACCCGTGAGGCTATGCAGATTTTCATTCAGGAACTATGGGGCCAGACGGAACAGACGATCCTGTTCATTACGCACGATCTGGAAGAGGCTATCTTTATGGGCACGAGGCTTATCGTGCTGTCTCAGTACTATAAGAGTGGTGGAAGCAACGGGTCGAAAATTGTACAGGATATAAAGATCCCCTGGCCACAACCGCGACCTACAACTATAAAACACACTTTGGAATTCAATGATATCATGGAGGGTATTCGTCACACAGGGCTTGATCCTACTCAGCTTCATGAAATTAACCAGTTTAATATCCAGCATGAGGATGCGTTATGCTCAGTGAGAAAGTTTGGAGAACAGTAATTTGTCTATGAAACCGTTATGGTTATGGAAGGAAATAACAACCCGCTACCGCAGGAAGTAGTAAATAAATTGACACTGGAGCTTGAGAACACGAAGAAGCTTTTTCAACAGAAAACTGCTGCTGCTAACAAGCTCCAGATAAAGTCTGATGAGCTTGAACAACAAATCATTCATCTTCAATCGAAAGTCGATGAAATGACTATTACTTTGGCAAAAGCTAAAGAGAAACTGTTTGAACAACGCGACATGCTCGAAGCTCTCACCAGGGAACCGCTCCCTTTGGCCACGGTCATTAAGACTTATATGAATGATCCTGGTGTGTGGGCTGATCACGGCAATTATTTCAAGGACAATGCAGGTCATAATGAGTACAAGATCGGACTTATAGTACGGATTAAGCCTGAGAACGATCGATCGCATGAATCCATGGCTGAGGGTGAGATCAAAGCCAGACAGAAGAGTGGATGGGTAACGGTTGAGTTTGCGGATGGTAAGAAAGGTGATTACCGTACCGATGATCTGCTCCTGAAAGATCGTGATGCGATGGATCGTGATCGTTACGGCACAGCTGTCCTGCATTTTGAAGGACGACTCGTGGAAGTAATCTTCCCCAGGCACCTTCACGGGAAATTGCTACCAGGCGACATGGTCAGGCTGTCACCTTCTACGAAACAGATAGTAGACAAGACTGAAGGTATCATAGCCGGAAACATTGGTATCATAACTGAAATTGTCGATAATGAGAGTTGTGAAGTGGCCATCGGCAGCGGCAAATCGGTCGCTTATAAAGGTCGTTCTGCTGATGTGAAGAAAGGTGACCGTGTAGTGCTTGATCTCTTTAATGCAATTATTATCAGGAATCTTGGAAATATTGAGACGAGTTACACTTTAAATGACTGGAAAGAGGTATCGTGGGACGACGTTGGTGGTCTATTTGAGGCAAAGCGTACCATGCGTGAAATCATCGAAGGGCCTCACCAGTTCAAGAAGTTCTATGAGTTCTATCGCAAAAAGCCGGTAAAAGGCGCCTTGCTTTTCGGCCCTCCCGGATGCGGTAAGACGCTCCTTGCGATGGCTGTCGTCACGGCAGTAGCCAATATGTATGGTATAGATGCTAAAGAGGCCATGCAGTCAGGATTCATCTATGTAAAGGGTCCGGAACTTTTGGAAATGTGGCTCGGTAAGTCAGAGGAGGCTATCAGAAGTCTGTTTTCAAGAGCTAAAGAGCACAAGAAAAAGTACGGCTTTCCTGCAATTATTTTCATTGATGAGGCAGAAGCGCTGCTTCGGAAACGCGGGTCTGGAATCAGTTCTGATATCGAGAGTACGACTGTGCCAACGTTTCTTTCTGAAATGGGAGGTATGGAGGAATCCAGTGCCCTTGTTTTACTGGCGACTAACAGGGCAGATATTCTTGACCCTGCGGTAGTTCGCGATGGCAGAGTTGATGTTAAGGTGTATGTTTCCCGGCCGACGCTAGAAAGTGCCGGTGAAATATTCAATATTCATCTGAAAGGAGTGCCGCTGGCAGATGGTTTGAAGAAGGAAGACGTTGCTGCTTCTGCTACTAAACGGTTGTTCTCTGATGAGTACAAGTATTATGCTGTCTTTGATCGCAAGGATCCTAAGATACCCAGGCATTTTATGCTAAGGCATATTATCAATGGCGCTTTGATTGCTGGCATTGTGGATAAGGCCACAACCCTTGCTATCCGCCGTGACGCTGATCATCCTGATAAGAATCCTGGTGGCATCCAGGAGCAGGATGTGATTGATGCCATTGATGTGGTGTTCAGGCAAAATATTGGTTTGGATCATGAGGAGCCATTGAGCGAGTTTATCGAGAATGAGGGTATTGAGGTTGCTGGTATGGATAAGTGTGTTACCTTGAAATCGTGAGGTCATGAAACGGCGTTTTAGGCAGAAACAGGATATGAAGCCAAAGGATGACCCGGAAGAAGATAAGGGTTTATCGGATGATGGTTCCCGGGAGAACGTCGATATTGATGATGTTATCCGGGAGATTGATACACAGCTGGAGAATCCTACGGATAATCCTGAAGAAGAGTAATTTATTTTCTTCAGTCATAGTCTCCCCGCACACAGGGAGCAATGCCTAAATTACCAACTACAAAATAAAAGTGTGGATATATTTCACCATCACTGTTTCGTTGAAGTATTTTGGAGGTTCAGGTATTGAATTTTTACTGGAAATACTGCGAAAATCGTTGAACACCAGGTAGAAGTCATTCCCTTCACGGGGATTATACCGTAATCTGAAATTTGTGATCAGCTCATCTTCAGTATTTACATACTGGAGAAGCAGCGATGCAGAGAGTTTTGTGCTGAACATATATAATCCCTTTATATTCACAGAGTGGATGTTGAGAGAGTTATTTGTCTCCCTTTCAGGAAACCGGATTGCATTAAACTCATACATTGCCGACAGGTTAAAGCTGGAGGATATATTAAAGTTAGGTTCTGCCCTGAATCCTATCCTGTTGCCGTCGTAAAACTGTCCGACATTCGCATCGGCCCTGACAGAGATCTTTCTCGCCTGTGATGTTCCGAACATCAACTCCACTCCTGTAAAGGAATAATCTCCTGCATATATTGTAATGCTGTCGGAAAGCTGAAAATCTTCCAGCACGCCTTCTTCCTGAATTTCCATGGAAATTTCTGCATGAATTCCTTTTTTTGTATTTAGTTCAAATCCCGGGGAAATCTGCATCGATTCAAGCCCTCCGTCTTCCAATCTGATATACCTTTCGCCCCTTACATTGAAATTGTAATTGAACAGCTTTGATTTCTCGCCCGGAATCCAGCCATACATCAATTGACCATTCAAACCCTGAACACCTCCGCGCATTACGAATCCGACTCCCGGGTTAAATTCCTGACCCGAATAGGTATAGTTCAGCTTATATCCAAATCCTTCCTCTGAACGTCTTTCCCAATCGACAAGTATGAATGAAGGATCGAGGGAATTCAATTTTGTGTCAGTCTTGCTGTCATATGCCTGAGACCATTTAACGTTAAGGTAATCATCGCCGAAAAGACGGAAAATGCCATCGACACCGTAGGCGATATTCTGATCGCCATTCATCCCGAGCCGCGAAGTCATAATTCCTCCCACATAGCTGTTCTGATTGATGACCTGACGACGCATCCTGAGAACACCAAAATTTTCTCCCGGTGTTTCCTCGTGCTCTGCTGTCTGCATGTCGAGGAAACCCATATCCCATTGTCCCAATCTGCCGGTAAGTCTAGCACCACCATAGATCCTAATGGGTTCTCCGTTCGCTATTCCGATATTCCTGCTGTAAAACAGATTGTCCTCATGCCCTCCGAGGCTGAAATCAAAAAGGTTTGAACGTTCCTGAAAAAATTTCCTTTTCTCGGGGAAGAAAAGGGAATATCTTGTAAGGTTGACCTGCTGGTCGTCTGCCTCCACCTGAGCAAAATCGGTGTTTGCAGTAAGATCCAGGGTAAGATTGCTGTTGATATTATATTTTATATCAATACCGGCATTATATTGCGGGTTATCCTCTTTAATATATTCCGTTCCCTCTTCATTCAATGACCAGTCGCGTGAAAGTCCCCCAAGTAAATAAGGTGAAACATATAATGGCTTTAGTGGCCTTGCTCCATTATTTCAATAGTCTGTGCCTGTGAAGGCTTGGTAGTGGAAAGAAAGCCATATTTGGGATCAATTGCCGGATAAGTTGCTGTCTCGTTATTTGCGCTAATATTACGGCTGATTATCAGTCCCATTGTTGCAATATCATTTTCGGATTTAAATTTCAGACTTGAAAAAGGAATTCTCATTTCCACATACCATCCTTTATCATCTTTTGTTGTTTTGACATCCCAGAATGTGTTCCAGCTGTAATTCATATCTGAAGGTCCCCCGGGCCCTCCGCCGCCGCCTGCAGCATCGTTCGATATTGTATAATCTGTTCTGAGCCCCGTCGGAGCAGTAAAAAATGCCAGCCCGTTTTCATTGTCATTATATGTATCCAGTATAATCCCAAATGCATCATAATCAAAAAGCTCTTCGTCTCTTTTCTTCGTCACTGTAAAAATCTTCGATACATCTTCCATGAACAGACTGGCACCTACCCAGAGGAATTCATCGTCGTACCCGATTCTGATGTCACTTTTCTCTGAAGGCTGAGCCCCGTAGTTTGGCTTATGCATTGTAAGCGGGAAAATGTCCAGGATTTCCCAGGCTGCTTCGCGTGGTATTCCGTCAAATTCTATGGGACTGGTAATCCTTTTTATACTGACAGCCTCCTGGCTGAAAAGATTATTCTGAAATCCCAGTGATAAAATCATAATAAAAAATCCAAAAATTCCATTGTTAAGTCTTATTAATGATTTCATCATTTATTCAATAATGTTAAGTTAAACTTATTCTCTCGCTATTATTATCATTTCGGATTTCGGAATTCGGATTTCGGATTATTTGTATTTCTTAATCCGCAATCAAAAATCCGCATTCCGCAATAATTTAAACAATTGTGTTTCCCTACCGCTCCAAACATGATTTGGCAATTTTTCAATTATCATAACACAAATTTAATCTGCTAATAATCCCCGAACCATTTTTTAAATTCCGCGATCTTCGCTTTACTGACAAGAATTTTATCGGAGACAGCTACTTTCAAATTCACAGAAAGCTTGCTGCTGAACCAGATATCTATGTCTTTAATTGCTTTGCGCGAAATGATATACTGCCGGTTGGCACGGAAAAAATCTTCGGGATTCAGTAATTTTTCGAGTTCATCAAGTGTAGAACTGAACATAAAGGCCTTTCCTTCATATGTTAAAGCTTTAACAGTACCGGTATCTATATAAAAACAAGCCAGATCATCCGTCTGAACAGGTATCAGTTTGTCTCCTTTGGAGGGAATCAGAAAATGTGTTTTATATTTTGTGGTCTTTCCATATGAGGATATAAGATTCTTCAGAGCAGTCTGCATACTATCTGAAGCTGTAAGCTCCTTCAATTTTTTTAATGCAGACTGAACCTCAGCTAATTCTATTGGTTTAAGCAGGTAATCAATACTGTTTACCTTAAAAGCTTTCAGGGCATACTCATCATAAGCGGTCGTAAAAACAATCGGACAGGTGATACTTACGTGTTTAAATATCTCAAATGCGGTACCATCTGACAGATGAATATCCATGAACACGATATCCGGTTGCTGATTTTTTCCGAACCAGTCAATTGTGTCAGTTATGGATTCAAGTACAGCAATAACTGAAATATTTCCAACCTCATCAAGAACCTGTTGTAAATGTTTTGATGCCAGTATTTCATCTTCAATAATTAACGCTTTCATTCGTCATTGTTTTATTAAAGGAACCTCCACACTGAACCGGTTATTCTCCCTGGTAATTGTAATATCTTTATCTATAAGCAATTGAAACTGCTTTGACAGGTTTGTCAGGCCTATTCCGGTACCCTCTTCGTCAGTGAACTTCTTCTGTATCTCATTCATTACAATAAGACTCTCATTTTCGGTGGTCAGAATATTTATTATGAGGGGTTTCCGTTTACTTATCTCATTATGTTTAATGGCATTCTCAACAAGAGTCTGGATTGTAAGAGGAGGCAGCTTATGCAAAGCGAGGTTTTCATTTATACTGGTATTCACTGTAAGATTAGTATCAAACCTCATCCTTATAAGGAACAGATAAGATTCCATGAATACCATCTCCTCCTTCAATGTTACAAGCTGTTTTTCATTGCTCTGCAGAGTATAACGAAGCGCTTTTGAAAGACTGTTAACATAGTCTTGAGCTGTTCCAGGTGCATCCTTAATCAATATTTTAAGGGCTGTTAACGAATTGAAAAGGAAATGAGGACTCAGCTGATTCTTTAATGACTCAAACTGGCGTTGAAGGGCTTCCATTCGCAGTTTCTCATTCTCAAGTACAATTGTCTGCTTCTGAAATATCAGACGAATGATAAGCACACAGCCAACAACCAGCGCTGAAACAAAAAAGTTTGTATAGTCAAATTCATCCCGGTGTCCCCTTGGACGTGGTCCGGTATCTATTACATTTTTAATGGAATATAAAAAATGGTTCAGAATAAAAACCGAGACCACCGTCAGGGAAACAGCCAGAACAATATTCCAGATATGCAATTCCCCGTGTCTCTCAACCGGTTTTAATATAAAGAAATTTAAAATAAACATCAGAAGAGCCACAATAAAGGTTATCAGAAGTTCCGTTCCGAGATGGGTAAAACTTACCATGAACCTGTGATTATAGCGGCCTCCCTCTTCTCCGAACAGGTAATTCATAACCAACGGGAAATTGATCGTTACAGCAATTGCCAGCGACAGAAGCAGTGCAATAATAAAATATTGTTTTGTTGAATTTGTCTGCATTTAAAATATTATTCTACTTTTCAGCTCTCTTGTAACTAATTAATGTTCCGTTATTCAGTGTGGTTTCATAGTTTTTTAAACTCCTGACATATTCCAGATAATCGTCTGAATATCCACCTCCTCCACGGCCTCCGGATCTGCCGTATCCACTGGAACTTCTATCTGATATATTATGAGTAGTGTAACATCCCCCGATCTTTAATTTTGGATCGACATCAATAAAATAGTTTTTATACCAATCCTTGTCCGCATCACTGAAGACAAAATCAAAGGGCCCTTTAAGCTCCTTAACCAATGTATGAGCATTTCCAAGCCTTGCATCAATGTATTCAGCAAGACCTGCCTCCTTAAAATTCTTAAGGGCAGTTTTATGTCTCGATTCATCATATTCAAGAGTAATAAGTTTTCCTCCGGTTTTACTTAATGCCCAGGCAATCCATATCCCTGAATGACCTGTTGAGGTGCCAATCTCAAGTGCACTTTTGTAATTTCCCTTTATGATAAGATCATAAAGTAATTGTCCGTCAGAAGCTGGAATATTCAGGTCATGCCATTGGCCTGAATGGTCTGCAAGAAATTTTTTTACTTTCTCATCGAGCGCGGGATTTTCTTTCAACTCCTGTGCATTCAGAAGTCCTGAAAATATTGCTGTTGCAAGAAACAGAAAAAAATTAAAACTAAAGATTTTGTACGTTTTCACTTTATATATATTTTTTCAAAAATACTTTTTGATAAAGTATCTTGCTGAAAAAAATCAGTGAAAAGGGAAAAATCAGGGTTGAATCCGCTTTTATACCGAATGAAATTATTTTAGTGGTTGCCTTTGTGATACGTGGTTCATGGTTTTATGTTTAACCACCCCGACATTACCCTTCGGGCATGACAGGGGTTGTCTAAAAAGTATCAAGAATGAACCGCAAAGGGCGCAAAGTCCCGAAAGCTATCGGGACCCCTCCCCCAGGTTTGTCGGCCTCATCCCCGCCATTTCTGCAGGCTGGCTCTTTCGCTAAAATAGCCCACAGGGCTATTTCTTAACGCTCAGCCCACTTCTCCCAGGAGAGAAGGGTGAATGGTTTAGAATACAATGACTTAGCCCCTCCCTCTTGGGGGAGGGGTTGGGGAGAGGCCATTTTCTCCAGCAACTACAAAATCTCTCTTTTCTCTTTTTAATAGTTATTTGTTTTAAGGTTCCTGGCGTATCTCATAGGTGGATGACTTTGCGGTTAAAAAGGATATGTTGTACAGCTCCAAAATTAGGATGCACAATATGTTATCTTTCTCCTCCTCACTGAGGGGGAGTACCCGGATTATCCTGCTGGTTGCTATTTCTTATAATTAATAACTTCTTCAGGACTCTTCCTCGGGGTTGCTGCTGACACAGCATCAACGCTTTTATCAACATTGCCGATTCGCAGGACCACTACAGCCTTGTAACCTGCCGGGATCTGAAACACCTCTTTCTTTGAATTGATGTTTCCGGCCGGACTGCCATAAATCCGCGCACCGAGGCCAAGACCATGTGCAGCTATAAACATACTCTCCGTGGCCAGGCCGCAATCGAAATCGGGTGTGGTTCCGGTTTCTGATATGATCCCTGAAACAACAACAAGTACATTGCCGGGTACTGCATCATTTATAATCTCCTTCACGGAGGCTTCGTCTTTTATTACAGTGAACTTCCAGGGTTGGATGTTCCTTGCGCTGGGAGCCTTAATACCGCATTTCAGAATAAGATCGAGCTGCTGATCGGTTACAGGTTCTGATGTATATACCCTTTCGGAATATCCTGAAAGTATCACATTTGTGACACCATTTTCAGGGGTCTGACCGTACAAATTTGAAATTGCAAACAAAGTAATAGTAAGTAATGATAATCTGATTTTCATCTCAAAACGGTTTAAAAGGTTTAATTATGTACTGGCCTTTAAGTTAAGCAAATTATTCCATTTACTCATTGTTAACCCGATGTACTCAGGTAAAAAGACTCACTATTTTGAAGTTTATATTTTACTTATCAGGACCTTGTCAATCCTGTTTCCGTCAATATCGACTATTTCAATAGTATAACCATTGTAAGTAAACTTGTCTCCGATCCGTGGTAAATTGTCAATGTTATCTAATACGAATCCTGCTACTGTTGAGTAGTCGATGTTTTCCAGATCAGTCATATAATTGTCAAAGATCCCATCCAGTATTTCTACCGGAGCATCGCCGCTTACCAGGTATGATTTATCGTCACGTACAAAAATATCCGGTTCAAATTTCTCTCCTTCTTCAGGAATATCTCCAATAAGGTTTTCCAGAATGTCATAGAGAGTTATGATTCCTTCAAGACTGCCATACTCATTTACAATAATACAAAAATGTATTTGCTTCTTTTTAATAAGGTTTAGAACATTGTGAGCATCAGTACTTTCAGGAACTATAATAGGCTGCGTTAATAGGTCAGAAATATGAAACTTGTTTAATGACGGATCTGCAGCTAAAAAGTCTTTAACATTTAAGATACCTTTAAAATCATCAAGATTCCCGTCACAGCATATCAGTCTGCTATGCTGAGATTTGAGAATGATCTCTTTAATATTGCCATATGGCTCATTGATGTCGATCCACTCAACCTCCATCCTGTGAGTCATGATATGTTTAGCTTTCTTGTTGGAGAAATAAAAGACTTTCTCGTGGATCAGATTTTGATCTTTTTCAATTATTCCTTCCCTGGATGCAATTTTTAAAAGATATCTAAGGTCGTTTTCTGTAAGATGGTCTGTCTTTTTTTTAATCCCTATCAGTCGTTTAATCAGTAAAGTAGAATAAGACAGGAACCTGACAAACGGATAGAATATAATACTCAGATAATAAATCGGCGGCGCTATTTTTACAGCAATTTTTTCCGGGCTGTTCAGTGCAATTGATTTAGGAACCAATTCGCCTATCACAATTGAAAAATAAGTAATTGTTAAAACGGTAAATGCCAGAGCGATCTCCTCTGCCGAATTTTTAAACAAATCGAATTGCTGAATGAATGGAGTGATATCATCTGCAATGTTAATTCCTCCATATACTCCTGTAACTATTCCAATAAGTGTAATTCCTACCTGAATGGCAGAGAGGAAATTTTCAGAGTCTTTAAGTAGCCGTAACGCAGTTTTAGCACCTCTGCGGCCGTCTTTCTTAAGCTGTTCCAGCCTGGATCTTTTGCTTGAGACAAGGGCAATTTCTGACAATGCAAAAAACCCGTTCAATAAGATAAGAATACTAATGATAATAACTTCCATTTTACAGTTATTCAGTGTCTTCCCCTTTAACAGCTAATATTAAGTCATTGACAAAGGGTAGTGACAAAGATAATGTTAAGAGTCAAAAAGACCTTCTGAATGAGGTCTTAATCGATGGCGATTACAAACCTATTGACATTTCAGGTTTGTTCTTTCTGCTTTTGACGGATTGGCAAAGGCTCCGTACATTGCATTCTTAAATGAAGCACATGCATCTGCAGTTTGTCCTTTACCTGCCTGGGCAAGGCCAAGCTGGAAATAAAACTTCGCTTTTGCTTCAGCAGCTCCTGTTTCGAGAGCCAGACCTTTCCGGGCATATTCTGTTCCTTTGTCGAAATTCTTCTGTTTGTTATAAACATCGGCAAAATAGTAAAACAGGTCTTTGTCGTCTCCGTATTTTGCAGCTTTGTTCAGCGATACGAGAGCTTCATCAAGTTTGTCTGCCTGGTTAGCCTGCGATCCGGCAGCACGAAAATATTCAAGAGCCACTATAGATGCCTGTTTAGCTCTTTTCTGCGTCTTTCACCGTATCAAGCTTACCCAGATATGAATCGATTGTTTCCTCAAAATAGGCCGCGTTATTCTGACTTCTGTAAATTAAAGCCTTATTGTAAATAGCGGCAGTGTAATCCGGATTGATCACCAAAAGGGAGTCAAATGCCTTCATTGCATTGTCATAATCTTTCTTTGTAAAGAATTCGTTTCCCAGGTTGTAATAACCCTGCACCAGTATCTTCCCTGCATTCTCTTTATTTGTGGTGCTTCCGTATTTTTCAGCAGCAGCAGAAGCAATCTTTGCAGATTTAATTATTTCCGGCGCTGGCTTTTTGTCTTTAATGGTGTTGTTTGCAGCCTTTACATACAAGCCCGGCAATACCTGTACTGCTTTTTGCCTTAGGTCAGCGGCTGTCTCACCCACTTTGTCAGAAAGGGTGACTACCTCCTCAAATGCCTTAATAGCAGCTGGAATGTCAGTTTGCATTACCTTTGCCCCTTCATTATAGTATTTTATCACGTCATTACGGTCCTGTGCATTCAGGTTCGCACTGATGATCGCGGAAACGATCAGAATACCTGCAATTCTTCTTATTGTTTTCATATTCATTTTTATTCAGATTATCAATTTATTAGAAAATATTTTTATTTTTTTCAGCCTGTAAAAATATAAATTATAATTGAATTACATGTTCGTGTGACAAACTTATGCCTTGGTCTCAAAGTCGTTCGACCTGAATCCATTGCTAAAATGACCTGCAGAAACACTGCGAACAGAACAAAAGATTGATATTTTCGTTATTATTGCAGAAGTGTTTAATTAAGAATGATTAAAAGAACAGCATCAATATTTCTTATTCTGTTTGCCAATGTAGTATTATTGGCTTTTTCTGTTATACCCCATCATCATCATCATCAGCAGATTTGTTTTTTACAATCGCATTGTGAAAATGATGATGAAAGGGACAATAAAGATTCAAACGGGGATTCTCACAAACATGATTGTGAAGGTTATGCAGATGGTTGCATACTGCAGGAACCGGTTGTTGTTCCGTCAAATCAGTGGAAACCGGAGATTAAGTTCGTTAATTGTATTAATGACAACTCCGGAAATGATGATTTTCAGTATCCCCTTGCAAGCAACGTGATCAAAGCATTTATCCCTGTTTTATATAATATTGCTTCAGTACCTCTGAATAATTGTTCTTATTCCTTTCACGTTTCCTCTTCGTTGGGATTACGTGCCCCCCCTGTTGTTTAAGTTTTTAGTTAATCAGGCATGCAATAGTACATCTGACAATGATGTATTAAGCCATTTATATTAATCATTACTAAAAATTTAAAAGACATCATTATGTATTTCAGGACAATTTTGATTGCGGCCTTTGCTTTTATAATGGCAGGATGCAATCACAACACCGAAGCTGAAAACCATGCCGGAGAGGAAGAAGTAAAGTTTCAATATACTGCATACACTAATAATTTTGAACTTTTCGCTGAAGCTGATCCATTTATTGCCGGGCAAACATCAAATATTTTGTCGCACTTCACAAGCCTGCCGGATTTTACTGCTCTTGGAGAAAGGTAAAATCAATTTGAAAATAATAGTTGATGGAAAAATAACGGAACAAACACTTGAGGCTCCAACCCGAAAAGGAATATACAGCTTTGATATTAAACCCGCAAATCAGGGTGAAGGCACACTTGAATACACCATTATAACCGATAAGGGGGAATTTAAAATAATTGTGCCCGGAATAATTGTATTTGCTTCTCTTCAGGAAGCTGCTGAGGCAGCCGCTAAGAATGTGGTTTCAAAGACCAATACCACAGTTTTTACCAAAGAACAGTCATGGAAAATTGATTTTGCAACAGACTGGCCTGCGAATGAATCATTCGGACAGGTAATAAAAACAACTGCACAGATTCAATCGGCACAGGGTGATGAAATATTAGTGACTGCAAAAGCAGATGGAATTATTTCTTTTACAGGAAACGCCATTTTAGAGGGTAAAAGTGTGTCAAACGGGCAGGTACTATTTATGATTACAGGCAGTGGATTTGCCGATAATAATTCGGCTGTCCGTTATACTGAGGCTCAGAATAATTTTGAAAAAGCAAAAGCGGATTATGACAGGGCAAAGGCTTTAGCAGAGGACAGGATTGTTTCTGAAAAAGAATTGCTGCAAGCCAAAAACCAGTATGAAAACACAAAATCGGTTTTCGATAATCTAAGGCAAAATTTCAGTGCCTCAGGAGCAACAGTAAGAAGTCCGATAACAGGTTTTGTCAAACAACTGTTTGTCAGAAACGGACAATATATTGAGGCTGGCCAGCCTGTGATAATGGTTTCACAAAACAAAACACTTTTACTCCGTGCTGAAGTTCAGCAAAAATATGCTCCTTATCTCAATGCTATAACTACGGCAAACATCAGAACCACAGGCGATAATAAAACATACTCCCTTGAAGAATTTAAGCGGGAAAATTTTGTCGTTTGGCAGAACCACTTCAAATGATAATTATCTGATCCCTGTCACTTTGCAAATTAACAATACAGGAAGCTTTGTGCCGGGAAGCTTTGTGGAACTATATCTGAAAACAGTAACGAATTCACAGGCGATTACTCTTCCAAATACTTCACTTCTCGAGGAGCAGGGTACTTTTTTCGTGTTCGTGCAGGTTACGCCTGAATTATTTGAAAAACGTGAGGTAAAAGTTGGCGCGACAGATGGTTTGAGAAGCGAGATCACTAATGGGACTGTCGCTGACAGAGCGTGTTGTCACACGGGGCGCAATACTGGTAAAGCTGGCGCAGGCATCAGGAGCATTGGATGCCACATTCCGGTCACGTTCATTAAAATCTGAAAATCCATGATAAATAATATTATAAAATTCTCACTTAATAACAAGTTCTTTATCTTGTTAAGTGCAGTCGTTCTGATGATTGTCGGATTACGAACTGCTAAGAATATGGATGTGGATGTATTTCCTGACCTGACCGCCCCTACGGTTGTTGTTATGACTGATGCTCACGGAATGGCTTCGGAAGAGGTTGAGCGGCTGGTAACTTTTCCCATTGAAACAGCTGTAAATGGCGCTACAGATGTTCGCACGGGTACGTTCAGCGTCATCACAGGGATTTTCTTTTGTATGGGTGGAATTTGACTGGGGTACGGATATTTTTAAAGCCCGGCAGATCGTAAGTGAAAAACTGATACCGTTTCATCCCAAATGCCATTGGGTGTCGGACAGCCAGTCCTGGCACCGCAATCGAGCGTTATGGGAGAAATGTTTTTCATCGGGATCCAGGCAGACAGTACCAGCATGATGGAACTGAGGACCATTGCCGACTGGAATGTAAAACCATTGCTTCTTGCAACAAGAGGTGTTTCGCAGGTAACAATTATCGGTGGAGATTACAAGCAATATCAGGTTCTTGCAGATCCGCAGAAAATGAAGTATTACGGTGTCTCGATGGGTGAACTGGCTGAAATTTGCAAAGGAATCAGCCAGAATTCAACAGGAGGCGCTGTGAGACAGTATGGCAATGAATATGTTGTCAGGGGGATCGGCAGGACATCTGAAATTGACGCATTAGCCAATTCATATATTAAAGTCAGTAGATGGCAGACCTGTAAGGGTTAGTGATGTGTGCGGAAGTAAAAATCGGCAGTGCGGTAAAAATGGGGTATGCTTCGGAGAATGCTAAACCGGCAATAATAATTTCAATATCAAAACAGCCCAATACAAATACACTTGATTTAACTGAACGGATTGAAGCAAACCTTTCAGAATTGCAAAAGAGTCTTCCTTCAGATGTAAAACTTGATACCAGGATATTCCGTCAGGCCGATTTCATTGAAACATCTGTAAATAATGTCAGTAAAGCCCTGCTTGAAGGGGCGTTATTTGTTGTGATTATACTTTTCTTGTTCCTGGGGAGTTTCCGAACAACAATAATTTCTGTTCTGGCAATTCCGATATCCCTTCTGGCAACAATACTTGTCATGAGAGGTTTTGGGCTAAACATAAACACTATGAGTCTTGGCGGTATGGCTATTGCAATTGGAGCTTTGGTGGATGATGCTATTATAGATGTTGAAAATGCATATAAAAGACTGCGCCATAATCATCTGAAAACCGGAAACAGAAAGAGAAAGTATTGATAAAGTAGTCTTTGAGGCTTCAAAAGAGATCCGTGCTTCAATACTTAATGCCACATTGATAATCATGGTGGCATTCATTCCTCTTTTCTTCCTTTCAGGGATGGAAGGCAGAATGCTTATCCCACTCGGGATTGCATATATCGTTTCATTATTCATGTCTTTGCTGGTAGCAATGACCCTGACACCATTCCTTTGCAAACTGCTTCTCTCCGATGATAAATACCTCGAAAGGAATCAAAAGGAAAAATGGCTGACACGGAACTTATCTTACTATTATGAAAAGTCACTGGAATGGGCTTTAAAACATAAAAAAGCAATAATTTTTTCATCGTTTGGGCTTTTTCTTGTTTCACTGATTGTCCTTGGTTCAATGGGACGCAGTTTTCTTCCTGAATTTAACGAGGGATCCCTTACCTTATCGGTAATAACCAAACCTGGAACATCTCTTGAAGAAAGCAACAATCTTGGAAATCTTGTTGAAACTGAACTGTTGGCCATCCCTGAAATTGTCAGTACTGCCCGCAGAACAGGAAGAGGCGAGCTTGATGAGCATTCTCAAACCACCAATAGCTCTGAGATCGATGTAAATTTTATTTTGAAAGAGCGCAGTCGTGAAGAATTTCATGACGGATGTCAGGGCGACACTTGCACGAATTCCCGGAATAGCAGCCACAGTAGGACAACCGCTTGGTCACAGGATTGATCACATGTTTTCCGGTACAAGGGCAAATATCGCTATTAAAATATTTGGCAGCGATCTTAATAAATTGTTTGCCATAGGTAACCAGATTAAAGCCTCAATTGCCGGATTAAATGGTCTGGTAGATTTAAATGTTGAGCAACAAATTGAAGTGCCGCAAATTCAGATAAGGGCAAACCGGGATATGCTTGCAACCTATGGAATTTCAATGAACCAGTTCAATGAATTTATTGATGTTTCTTTTGGTGGCGAAAAGCTCTCGGACATATATGAAGGCCAGCGCAGGTTTGATCTTGTACTGCGGTTAAATAAAGATTATACTGAAACTATCGAAGGTATCCGTGCCTCGCTTATCGATACTTATGATGGCAAAAAAGTGCCGCTGGAACAGGTTGCTGATATTGTATCCGTTACCGGACCAAGCTCAATCAGCAGGGAAAATGTGCAGCGGAAGATTGTTGTTTCGGCAAATGTTTCCGGCAGAGACATCCGGAGTGTCGTTAATGATATACAAACCAACATCAGAGAAAATGTTGCTTTGCCTGAAGGTTACCGGGTTGAATATGGCGGACAGTTTGAAAGTGAGGCAAGAGCCTCCCGGACCCTCCTGGTTACTTCGGTCATTGCGATATTTATCATATTCCTTCTTCTTTACCAGGAATTCAGAAACTTCAAACTGGCAGGGATAGTTCTTTTAAACCTCCCGCTTGCATTGATTGGCGGTGTTTTTTCAATATATTTTACATCAGGCGTTCTGAGTATCCCGGCAATAATCGGTTTTATTACCCTTTTTGGTATCGCTACCAGAAACGGAATTTTGTTACTGTCAAAATATGAAAATATGCAGAAGCAAAGAGTTCCGCTTTTTCAGACCCTGATCAAAGGTTCATCTGACCGTTTAAGTCCGATCCTGATGACCGCACTGACCGCTGCTCTTGCTCTTATCCCGCTGGCAGTAAGGGGCGATCTTTCCGGTAATGAGATCCAAAGCCCAATGGCTAAAGTAATTCTGGGTGGTCTTCTTACATCCACATTGCTTAATCTCTATATTGTTCCAATAGTGTATAGCACACTCAAAAATCGCGGAATATTAAAAAACGACAATTTATGAAACACCTGGTTATACTTCTAAGTATTATTCTGCTGTCTGGTGCAAATCTGTTCTCCCAAAACAGTATCGACAAAGTCATTGATGAAGTACTGAAGAATAATACAACACTTTC
The DNA here is from genome assembly GCA_963702415.1 of uncultured Bacteroidales bacterium. Classification (GTDB taxonomy): domain Bacteria; phylum Bacteroidota; class Bacteroidia; order Bacteroidales; family VadinHA17; genus LD21. Next base: position 133,518 of record CAVPCP010000022.1, read on the forward strand.
TGCTCTCAGAAAAAATGCTGATTCAGAACTTATCGGAAACAAGACCGGAATATATCTTAAAAATCCTGAATTTGCTTTTGATTATCTGTGGGGAAGTCCGTCTATTAATGGAAACCGGACAGATATAAGCGTACTGCAGTCATTTGATTTTCCGTCGGCCTATGTTTACAGGAGCCAGATATCGGATTATCAGAACGAGCAGGTCGAACTGGAATTCCAGAAACAAAGCAAATCAATTATAATGCAAACCCGGTTGGTCTGCAATGATCTGATTTATCACAATGCCTTAAAGTCAGAGCTGTCAGGAAGGATTAGCAAATGCACAAAAAATAGCAAGCTCATTCAAATCAAAATTTGAAACTGGCGATGTTGGTATTCTGGAATATAACAAGGCCCAGGTAAATCTGCTGAACCTTGCGAAAGATGCAGAATCCACTGAAATTGAACGCAATGCCTTATTGTCTGAATTACAAAGTCTTAACGGTGGTATTTATTATTGAGTTCACAGATAGTGTTTATCCGGTACAAAACTTTGCCGGCGATTTTGAACAATGGTATATTCAGGCAGAACAGAATAATCCTGTTTTACAATGGTTGAAACAGGAAGGTACTATCAGCCAGAAGAATGAAAAATTAAATACAGCCCTGGGTCTGCCGAAATTTCAGGCAGGTTACATGAGCGAAGATGTTCCAGGACAGCAGTTTCAGGGAATTTCAGTTGGTCTTTCAATCCCTTTGTTTGAGAACAAAAATGCCGTGAAATATGCAAAAGCAAAAACCATAGCTGTTCAAAGTGCTGAAGCCGATACCAGACTGCAATTCTACAACAATTTAAAAGCGTTGCACACAAAAGCGATAAGTCAGCAAAACAGTTTAAACGATTACCGCACTAACCTGCAATTATTTGATAATTCCGCATTGCTGCAAAAAGCATTGGACCTGGGAGAGCTTTCATTAGCTGAATATATCTATGAGCTCTCTATTTATTACGAAAGCTTTAATAGAATATTGGAGCTGGAAAGAAATCTGAACATGACTATTGTGGAATTAAACAAGTATCAATGAACTGAATGAACTCATTCTTTCAGTTTTAAAGAAACAGGGAAATATCTGTAATAATGGAAATAAAAGAAAACATACTTTATAAACAGGCATATTGGTTAAGCCTGTTCACGATATTTTACAACATTGTTGAGGGTTTAGTATCGATGATTTTAGGCTATGCAGATGAAACGCTTAGTTTGTTTGGATTTGGTGCAGACAGTTTTATTGAAGTGATGTCAGGTATTGGTATTGCCATTATGATATTGCGTATCAAACAAAACCCTGAAAGCCCAAAAAGCATCTTTGAAAAAACAGCCCTGCGAATAACAGGCACAGCATTCTATCTTTTGTCGGCAGGTTTATTTGCAGGTATCGTTTTAAATCTCATCACCCATCACAAGCCTGAAACCACACTTTGGGGGGTAATAATATCATTGGTCTCAATTGCGGTAATGGTATGGCTGATGAATGCAAAAAAAAGCATTGGCAGAAAGTTGGATTCTGAACCAATAATTGCTGATGCCAATTGCACCAGGGTTTGTGTATATATGTCATTGGTACTGCTGGTATCAAGTCTGGTTTACGAACTCACCGGCTTTGCATATGCCGATGCTATCGGTGCTGCAGGTCTGATATACTTTTCAATAACTGAAGGTAAGGAAGCCTTCGAAAAAGTCGAAGGGAAGGAATGCGGATGTGAAGTTAAGTCAGGAGAACACCCACTGATGAACTGAATAAAATATCCGGCTGCGAAGTAAATCACAAACCGGATATCTCTCAAAAATTTAAATAAATTCTTATTTCACCTCTTTGGTTTTTGAAGGGCAGGTACCCGTGCAGGCAGCTGAACAGGGTTCTGCTGGTTCTGTTTTAGTAACTTCAGTTGAAGCCTTCCTGGCTTCCTTCTTTGACCCAGTGGCATTAACAAATAAAACAACCACACAAAACCATGATCAATATACTTCCGATAGCGATTAATAGTTTTTTCATATTTATGAGTTTTAGTTATGTCCAACGACAAAAATAAAAAAAATATTCAAAAAAACTTTGTTTATTTAAAAGTAAAATCTACATTTGTAGAGTATAGTAATATAAATGTAGAGATAGATGTATCTTACAAATGCTGAAGAACAGATCATGAAACTGCTCTGGAAACTTGATAAAGCCTTCATCCGCGACCTGCTGAATGAATTTCCGGATCCCAAACCGGCTCCCACAACAGTAATTACTTTGTTAAAACGCATGATCGACAAGGGTTTTGTCAGTTATAGGCAATGCGGTAACTCGAGGGAATATTTCCCGGTGGTTAAGAAATCAGATTATTTTTCTGATCATATTAACGTACTGATAAAGGATTTCTTTAATAATTCAACAGCCCAGTTCGCATCATTTTTTGCAAATGAGACAGACATGAGCCCTGAAGAATTAAAAGAATTACGGGATATTGTGGATAAGAAAATTGCATCCAAAAAGATGAAAAAATGATAACCTATGTGTATTAAATCAAGCCTGAGTCTGATGATCTTATTCGGACTTTACTGGTTTCTTTTAAGGAAGGAAAAGCTATTTGTGTTTAACAGGTTTTTCCTGGTGGCATCTGTTGTTTTTTCACTGATTGTTCCATTCATCTCCATACCTGTGAACTTCCGGGTAACTCCTCAACTAGAAGAGATAATTCCTTCTTGCGATTTTGTCATTCCGGAGATCAGCACCTCAGAATTTAATACTCTACCAACTGAAGTTACTCTGATCAGACAACTGCTGAATACCAGCCTGAAGCCATTAACTTTTCAACAATACTTCTTGTACTTTATATTTCAGGTGTAATATTCTTTCTCGTTCGCTTTCTGAAGAACATATATATAATAATCCGTCCGGACCAGATTATCTCAAAAGATAAGTTTTAATGGTTACCGGTAGTCCTGACAAATGACAAAACAGGTCCCTGTTGCTTCTTCAGAAGCATATTCCTGAACAGGGATGATTACCTGAACGGCAGAATTGACAGGGAAATTCTTGATCACGAGCTGGAACATATAAGGCAATCCCATACTTTTGATATAATACTGATCGAACTTGTAAAGATCTTTTACTGGTTCAATCCGGTTCATATTTTATACGAAAGGGCGATAAGGATAAATCACGAATATCTGGCTGACAATGGAGTTATCAGTGATAAATCCGATGTAACAGGTTATGCCGATAAGCTGTTGAGTTTTATTACCGGCAGGAGCAATATGTCCTTAACAAGTGGTTCAAATCATTCATTTACGAAGAAGCGGCTTACGATGATGATGAAACCAGGATCAGGGAGGTTCAATTATGGAGCAAGGATCGCAATAACCTTATGCTTAGGAACAACCTTATTCCTGTTTTTAAGTTTTAAAGAGTCTGATAAGCAGCCTTTACAACCCGATTTATCAGGAATGGGAACAGAAGTGACACAAAGTATTGTCAGGGGAATTGTATTAAACGAAGAAGGAAAACCATTGAAAGAAGCCACAATAGTATGCATGGTTTCAGAAAATGCTTCATCCGGAATGACTATAGGTTCAGACGGGCGTTTTGCAATTAATAATGTGCAGGCTGATAACTCACTTATAATCGGTTGTTTCGGATATAAAACACAGACAATTAAACCTGATTTCAACTCGGAGATGATCATTAAACTGACGAAAGATCCGAATTCTCCTGAGATAAAGAATGTATACTTCAGAAATCCTGATTTTACACCTGCAAGCGCTCTTGTTTCAATTAATGGTGCAATATCAGACAATGAAGGAACTTTAAAGGTAAATCCCGGTGAAATAGAATCATTTAAGATATTAAAGGATAAAGAGGCAACCAGCAAATACGGTGATAAGGGAAAAGATGGAGTGCTTGAGATTGTATTATATGGCAATCAACCCGGACCCAAAGGGAAAAATCAAACTGGTGGAACAGCTTCCGATAGTTCAAAATATATTACACTTTTAAGTGTCAACCAGGTTTCAAATAAAGGAGAATTGATTGATATCCCTGTTTCAAATTTACAATCAGCAAGCGTGTGGATTTACCACGATACTCCTGCCAGAAACAAAAAGAAATTAAGAACTATCGGGATTATGACGAGGGATTTTTATAAAGTCAAAGGAACTGTTGTCAATAAGAATGGTAAACCTTTATCTGGTGTATCAGTCAGTGCTACTGATAATCCGGTAAAGGAAATCTCAGATAAAGATGGTCGTTTTCTTATCGAGGATGTAAAGGCTAATGCTATGCTGGAGTTTTCACTTCCCGGTTACAAACCCTATTATCTTGTGACTGGTTCAGTAGCGTTCACTATGGACCTGACAATAGAACTCGAAAAGAATAATGTGCCGGAGAAAGATGTATATGTGAAAGCAGAAATAATGCCTCAATATCCGGGAGGCGATGCGGAATTGAGAAAGTTTATTATAACAAATGTGAATTATCCGGAAGCTGCCAGGGAACAAAAAGTGAAAGGTACGGTTATTGTCCGCTTTGTTGTTAATACCAAAGGCAATATTGAGGATGTACAAATATTGCAAAGGCTTCATCCTGCTATTGATGCCGAAGTACTAAAAATTGTTGGTAGGCTGCAGCAATTCATACCAGGTTCCCAGGGAGGAAAGCCTGTAAAAGTCTATTATACTGTACCGGTTACCTTTGCCTTGTGAACACGATCGTCCGTAAAGTTGAGGTTGTGACGACTTCATTGGCAAAAACTTAATATTGTTACAGGTATAAATATTTGCTGGTAACAGGTAATATTATTATAGTATTGTTATTACAATATCCATCTTCCATCACTTTCAGTAAAAAAATTAAGACTCCTTAATCCTATTTTTAACGCGGGTATTACTGCCGCTGACAACATGATCACGAAGACCTTAAAGGGTTTGAATCTATATTGTAGGGGGATAAAATGAAACATAACCACGAAAAGTTTAAAGGTTTTGTTTTTAATCCTTACCTTTATAGGTATTAAGGTTCACACCTGTTTTAGGCACTTTTTAAAAAAGGCTTCTGAAATCCTCTGAGTTAAATGTAGGGATTGACTTTTTAGTTTGGGTGTATGTATGTTATATTTATAGTGGATCTTAACTTAAAATTAAATTTTACAACACTATGGCAAACACTTATACTCAATTTTATTTCCTGATACCAGATCTTGTAGAGGAAATTAAAAACATCATTCAATAAATTCATTAAAGAAAAAGAGGTTATCTAAAAATTTTTAGTTTTTGAATGGCAGAAAAGGTTATGGTAAACGCTTTCTTACCCATTCTCATTCCCAAATAGACCTTGTGTATGCAAAGTATATTTTTTTATCTCAGGAAGAACATCATAACAAAAAGAAACCATTCAGGGAAGAATATTTTGAGATTCTGGAGAAGAACGAAGTTCAATTTAAAGATGAATATGTCTTTGAATTCTTTAATGACATTAATGGTTGGGATTAAATATTGCGGTGCTCTGCACCTTTGGTGTTATATTACAAACGACTTGCTACAAATATCAGGCGGCTCTGCAGCGCATTCAGATACCCGGATGTTTTCCAAAATATTTTGAACCCATCACAGATTGAAAAAAAGGATTCTTTGTTTAAGTAATTATAAACATGTAAAGAGATTAACTAACGGTGCAAGGTGCAGAGCACCATATAATATTTGTAGAAAAGAATCTGTACAATTCATATAAGGTGCAGAGCATCCGAAATACTAATACCAACAAATTAAATAACTACAACCGATTCCTTTTAAATTAACCGCGATAGTTTTAAAATCAGACTTCTGGTGTTGCTACACTGAAAAAAAAAGAAGAGTTTAAGGTTGTTTTAAACCTTACCTTTGCAGGTATTACATAAAAAAATAATTCTTCATTATGTCAAAATTGTTTTCTCCCTTAACTATTAAGAATATCACATTAAAGAACAGAATAGTCATGTCGCCGATGTGCCAGTATTCGGCAAAAGACGGATTTACCAACGACTGGCACCTGGTTCACCTTGGAAGCAGGGCTGCAGGAGGTTCAGGATTAATAATAGCAGAGGCAACAGCTGTTTCGCCTGAAGGCCGGATCACTCCCGGCGACCTTGGCCTGTGGAGCGATGAGCACATTAAGCCATTAAGCAGGATAGCTGGCTTCATTCATCTGCATGGTGCCGTTGCCGGAATCCAGCTTGCACATGCAGGAAGGAAAGCTTCCTGTGCAGTACCCTGGGAAGGAGGGAAACAACTCGATGAAAAACAGGGTGGATGGCAAACCATTGCGCCAGGCGAAATACCATTTATGCGTGACGACAGAATACCTGAACCATTAAGCATAGAAGGCATCCAAAAGGTCGTTTCAGGTTTTAAAGCTGCTGCCGGACGTGCACTTGCTGCCGGTTTTAAAGTTATCGAAATTCACAGCGCTCATGGTTACCTGTTGCATGAATTTCTTTCTCCCCTCAGCAATCCTCGTATCGATGAGTATGGAGGTTCTTTTGAGAACCGCACCCGTTTATTACTGCAGGTCGTCGATGCAATTAAATCAGTCGTGGCCGGCTGAAAATCCCCTTTTTGTTCGTATCTCCTCAACTGACTGGACAGAAGGAGGATGGACTATAGAGGAAAGTGTCAGTCTTGCTCACATATTGAAAGACATGGGTGTTGATCTGATAGATTGTTCTTCGGGAGGAAATGTATTTAACGCCGCCATTCCTGTTGGTCCGGGGTACCAGGTTCCTTTCTCTGAAGCAGTAAGAAAAACCGGAATATTAACTGGAGCCGTGGGTGTTATAACAGCAGCCCGACAGGCTGAATCAATCGTGCAGGAAGAAAAGGCCGATCTCGTGTTTATGGCAAGGGAGTTGCTCAGGAATCCGTATTTCCCTTTGATGGCAGCACGTGAACTTGGCGAGGATATAAAATGGCCTGATCAATATCTGAGGGCCAGATAAAATTGATTATATTCAGGGAGCTATTTAAAACTCTGTAATTCCGATATTATGAATATCGAGATCATTAGAGAATACTGCATCTCTAAACGAGGAGTCACTGAAGAATTCCCTTTTAATGACACAGCTTTAGTTTTTAAAGTGGCTGGGAAAATGTTCGCATTGCTCGATCTATCTGAAGATAACAGAGGCTTAACACTGAAATGTGATCCGGGACTGGCCCTTGAATTGAGGGAACGGTACGTTGAGGTTACACCTGCATATCACTTTAATAAGAAACACTGGAATGGGATAATGCTTACGGGTAATATCAGTGATTGTCATATTAAAGAGTGGATTGACCATTCATATAAAATTGTCGTCGATAATCTTCCTAAATCAAAAAGAGAATCACTATCTGTGTTATAAACAGTAGTTAAATACAAATTCTCTCTAATTAATGCTACCAGCGATTTACTTTTATTTAAATGAGATAATACTATATATTGTTTAATTTAGTATAGAATTATTTAAAAGTATAATACACCCATGACCTTTTAGCTTAATGACCATGAAAGTATTAATCATTTACGCCCATCCAAATCCAATGTCATTTACAAAAGCAGTACTTGACAATTTTGTCAGAGGCCTTAATGAGGCCGGACATCAATATGAAATTGTCGATTTGTATAAAATAAAGTTCAACCCTGTATTGCAGGATAAGGATTATGCTTTTTTTGTGGATAAAGATTTGCCTGAATGGCTTTTCAGGCAAATGGACATGAGGAAGATGATAATCGAGCTTGCGGGCGGGCCTGTAAGAAGGTTGATTGCAAAATTGTATATTAAGAACAAGAGTGATGATGATCTGCGTGAACTTATCAGTTCTCAAAAGCCCAGGGATGTGCTGGCACAGCAAAAGAAAGTAGCAGAAGCGGATGTGCTCGTATTCATAACACAGGTGATCTGGATGCACTTTCCCGCAATAATGAAGGGGTGGATGGAACGGGTTTTTTCTTACGGATTTGCATACAGACTTGAATGAAAGCGGATGGCATGGTGATCCGGATGGCAGAATTCCTTTATTGAAAATTAAGAAAGCTATAATAATGCATCCTACTTTCTTCAACGAAAAAGTATACAGGGAAAAGGGATTCAAAGAGTCGATGGAAAAAATTATTGATAACTGGAGCCTGAAATATCCCGGAATTCAAACTGTCGACCATATCTACTTCCATTCTATACTGGCAGTGGATAATGACACACGTAAAAAGTATCTCGAAATCGCTTATTTAAAAGGTAAAACTTATAAGATTATGAATAATATTCACTGAAAACATTAACTTAAACGCATGGGAAAATGAGCAGATGTTATCACTGCACTTAGTTACAGGACCAAAAGGATGTATCGCCGTCGCGGTCTATCCAACCTGTTGAAGATGGGCCATTGTGCTCCGGCTGTCATGCAGACTCTTTCTGGATCTTGAGAATACTAAAGAAGAATGGCTGGTCAGGATGACTGCCGGACTGCCAGGTGGAATAGGCAATACCGGATTCGAATGCGGAGGGATTACGGCCCCGCTGATTCAGTTGGGGCTGGAGCATGGTCTCAGTGCAAAGCATGACGGACTGCCAACGGTCATCTATGCCGGGCACGACTATGACCAGCGATTTCGGAAGTGCAACAACTCACTCTTGTGCAAGGAAATCCTCGGCGACCGGACGAGTCCCTCTGCCATGCATAAAAGTCGTTCGTCATGCCCCGGAGCTTTACAGACAAACCAACTGCAAAGACAACACCGAGGCTATTTCAAGCGAGACCAGGGAAGCCTTTCGCCTTTTGTATTCTCACCTGTCCGCCAATGATTTTCACTGTGCTCATGCCGTCCTGAAGCATATGGGTGACACTATCCCGGTAACCCGGGAACTATTGGATGGAACCAGCGGTTTTATCGGTGGTACAGCATTCAAAGGCCTGACCTGCAGTGCTTTTACCGCCGGCCTGATGGCTGTCGGCTTGAAACTTGGTGAGATTGAGGACAGTTACCTTCGGGTAATCCGGATGTTAACGATAATGATCATTGGCGGCAATGCATTTGCCAACCATTTGAACAAGTTCAACAGGCTCATGAACATCGGACACAGGATGTCGAAGTGGTTCAGGAAAGAATTCGGAAGCACATTATGCCGTGAAATCACACAGTGCGACTTTTCTTCCTTAGAGGATGTACACCGGTATATCGAGAATAATTCATGTAACCACCTGTAAGATAATAGCAGAAAAAGTAGCCAGGCAGGCCGAAAGGATCATTAAACTGAAAGGAGTTGGCTTCTGAAATGGCAGTCATGTCTCCCTAAATCTTAACTTTTTAAAATAGAAAACAATGAAACACTCACTTGGTTTTATCGGTGGCGGAAGGGTCACAAAGATCCTTCTGCAGGGATTTAAAAATAAGGATGTGAAATTCGAAAAGGTTATTGTGACCGACACTAATCCGGAAGTCCTGACAAATCTTAAAAAACAATTTCCTGAGATTGTCACCTCAGATGCTAAAAGTGCAGCAGGTCAGGATATTGTTTTCATTGCCCTGCATCCTCCAGTGGTAATGGATACCCTTGAACTGATAAAAAATGATGTTAAATCAGGGACAACAGTAATCTCTCTGGCCCCGAAAATTAACTTGCCAAAACTTGCAATGAAACTTGGCCATGTCGCGAATCTGGCCAGGCTTATACCCAATGCAACTTCATACATCAACGAAGGATTCAATCCAGTAACTTTTGCAAAGTGGTTTTAACCCTTCACAAAAGGAAGTTGTTCTTGATCTTTTAAAAATCCCTGGGCACCACCTTTGAGGTCTCTGAAGAAAAGCTTGAGAGCTATGCAATATTGTCGGCCATGCTTCCAACTTACTTCTGGTTTCAGTGGAAGGAGCTGGCCGAAATCGGAACAAAGATCGGATTATCGGAAAAGGAGGCTAAAGAGTCTATTAATAACACTATTATTGCCTCCCTCGATCTTTTGTATAAATCAGGTCTGAACTCCAAAGGAAGTAATGGATTTAATCCCAGTAAAACCTATCGGGGAAAGTGAACCTCAGATGAGTGGAGATGTATAATGTCAAACTTATTGGTTTGTTTGAAAAGATTAAACCTTAGAATCAAAGAATAATATTTTCATTAATTCATCTTAAACTGTTCTTTATGGTCTTTGGACAATCGTCAGATATTTAGAATCTATTTATTGTCTGGATAGCCGTTATGTGGAGTATTTCAATGTTATGTTTTATTGTAAGTTTGAAATTCAACCGGTCAAAATAAGCATTAATAAATGATCTTCTTTTTGTCATCAGCCGAAAACTTGGGTTGAATTGTAGAATGTGTTATTCCGTTTTTCTTCAACACAGATTCAATCTCATTTAGTATGCTTTCAAAACTACTCACCTTAATATCTTCCGACATGTCAATATGCGCCTCGAACATAAGATTGTGCTCATTAATCTGCCATACATGGACATGATGGATATTTTTAACACCCTGTATCATTTCGATTTCAATGGCAATTTTATTTATATCAATTCCTTCAGGAGTGAATTGCATGATGATCCGCAATGATGATCTGAATATTCCCAGGCTCATATAAAGAAGGTAAATCGCAATGACTATTGAGAAGACTCCGTCTACCCAATTCCAGTTAAGGTACTTTATGGCAAGTCCGCCCAGTAATACTACCACAGAAGTAAGCATATCTGTGAAAAGATGCAGATAAGCTGATTTCATGTTCATATTTTCATGAGAATCATTCCTGAGGAAGAGTGCACTGACACCATTTACAAGTATGCCGGCAATAGCCAAATAAATTACCCAAATGGCAGAAATAGAAACCGGATTAATTAATCGCTGAATGGCTTCTGAAAGTATCAGAATTGCTATCACAATCAATGTTGCAGAATTGATGAAAGCAGCAAGTATCTCAGAACGTCTGAATCCGAATGTTTCTTTTTCGGTAGCACCCCGTTTTGCTAATCTGTTAGCTAAAAAACTTATTACCAGCGATAACACATCACTGAAGTTATGTGCAGCATCGCTGAGCAATGCCATACTGCCGGATATGGCACCTCCGATGGCCTGGGCAACAGTAATGCCTACATTAAGCAGGATTGCCAGCCCCAGGTTTTTACCGCTAACTTCATGATGATGGTGCTTTGATTCATTCATGATATATCTTGTATAAATTAATTTAAGTTGCTGGTTGCTTGTTCCTGGTTACTGGTTAAATATCTGATTAATAATTAAATATTTAATATTTTCAATTATCTTTCAAAATATACCTGAAGATTTAAAAAGTTCATTATCAAACAACTAGCAAAAATCACCCAGTACCTGGCAACTTAGGTTAATTACTTAAAAAGGTAAATACTTTTTTTACAAATCCAATAACTTTATAAAATATTTCTTATGATTATCAGGAATTAAGGTAAACAATAACCTTAAACAAAAAATAATGAATAAGCACACAAATGAGCTTATCGACGAAAGCAGCCCCTATCTGCTTCAGCATGCCCATAATCCGGTGAACTGGTACCCCTGGGGAGACAAAGCGTTGAAGAAAGCTAAAGATGAAAATAAGATGCTGATTATCAGCATCGGATATTCTGCGTGCCACTGGTGTCATGTTATGGAACAGGAAAGCTATGAAGACACCACTGTCGCGAAGATAATGAATGAATATTTTGTAAGTATAAAGGTCGACAGGGAAGAGAGGCCGGATATTGATCAGATCTACATGAATGCTGCTTATCTGACATCCGGCAGCGGAGGATGGCCCCTTAATGTTCTGGCTCTGCCGGATGGAAAACCTTTTTTCGCAGGCACATATTTCCCAAAGGATAACTGGATTAAAGTCCTGAATTATTTCATTGATATTCATAGTAAAGATATTTCTTCATTAATTGACCAGGCCGATAAAATTACCCAGGGGATAAAGTCAACGGAAAATGTTGAATTCAGCCGGGAAAAAACAATTCTGACAACAAAGAAGCTTGATGATATTTTCAATAGCTCAAAGCTTCATATTGATTTTAGTAAAGGTGGTATAGGTCAGGCGCCTAAATTTCCGATGCCTTCTGTGTGGGAATATCTGTTGCATTATTATTCCCTTAGTAATGCTCCTGATGCTTTGAAAGCAGTTACATCAACTTTGGACAATATAGCTGCAGGAGGTATCTACGATCATATCGGTGGTGGTTTTTCGCGTTACTCAACAGATGAAAACTGGCATGTGCCGCACTTTGAAAAGATGCTTTATGATAATGCTCAACTGGTCAGTCTGTATTCTCATGCCTGGCAACTGACAAAAAATACGAAGTATAAAAAGATAGTATACGAAACTCTTGAGTTTATTGAAAATGAACTGACTTCTCCTGAAGGTGGATTTTATTCATCGCTCGATGCCGACAGTGAAGGAGAAGAGGGCAAATTTTATGTATGGACAAAAGACGAAGTTGAATCTGTCCTGGGTAAAGAAACGCCTCCTTTTATTGATTATTTCAACATTACCAAACCCGGGAACTGGGAAGAGGATAAAAATATTCTCTTCAGAAAAACAACCGATGAGGAATTTTTATTAAAATACAATATCGGGCCGGAGCAACTTCAGAAGAAGTTATTCAAAAGCAGGGAAACTCTGATGAAAGTTCGTAATAAAAGAGTCAGACCCGGACTTGATGATAAAATACTTACATCCTGGAATGCACTCATGCTGAAAGGTTACGTCGAAGCTTACAGAGCATATGGAGAAGAAAAATTCCTTAAAGCAGCACTTAAAAATGCTGATTTTCTTAATTTAACCTCTATAGATAAAAATAACGGGATGACCCGTAATTTTAAAAACGGTAAATCCTCTGTTCCGGGATTGCTTGATGATTATTCCTTTACGATTTCTGCATTTATTGATCTGTACCAGGCAACTTTTGATGAAAAATGGCTCTATAAAGCCAACAACCTGACAGAGTATACAATATTGCATTTTTTCGATGCATCATCAGGTATGTTTTATTATACACCTGATAATCATTCTAATCTGATAGCCAGAAAAATGGAGATATCAGATAATGTAATTCCCTCATCGAATTCGGAAATGGCTCACAATCTTTTCTTACTCAGAAAGATTTTAATCGTGAATCTTTTATTCAAAAAGCACAACAGATGTTTAAAAATGTACAACAGAATTTACAGCAGAATATCTTCTACTATTCTAACTGGGGACTATTGGGAATACATTTTATTAAACCATTGTATGAAGTTGCAATTGTTGGATCAGACTGGGATACAATAAGAAAAATGTTAGATAAAAACTATCTCCCGGATGCCATTTATCTTGGAGGGAAGAACGAAGGGACACTAAATCTGCTTAAAAATAAGCAGGTGCCAGGTCAGACAACAATTTATGTATGTGTCGATAAAGCATGCAAAATCCCTGTTACTGAAGCGGAGAAGGCTTTGGTACAAATAAAACAAAACATATAAATATTTTGCAATATTTTATATAGAGTAGATTATTTTCAAACCGAAATCAACATATGAAAAGCATAACATCTTTTATAAGCAGGTACATCAGAGTTCTTTTGTTATTGCTGATTTTCTTAACAGTAATAAGTTGTGCAACACAAAATAAGCACAGAAAAATAAAGTCAGTTCCATGTCCATGTCTTAACCTGACCAGGAGATAACTTAAATACCAGATACCTTAACATATTCCTGACAGTTATCATACTAAATTATATGTCAATGTAGTACATTTGTATTATGTGTATCATGGTACAAAAACAATCAGAAAATGTCGCAAATTAACTCAGTAAAGGGTATGAATACTTTATTCCGGTGGGATTATGCCTGGACGCCACTCAGTAAAGGATACACCGATAAAATCCTGTATATAAATGCAGGTTCCGGTGAAATTAAAGATAAGAGTGTTTCTTCGGAAATGAAAGAAAAGTTTATCGGCGGCAAGGGGTACGGTCTGAGACTTCTGTGGGATGCCACAAAACCTGATACAAAGTGGGATGATCCTGAAAATGAAATAATTATATCGTCTGGCCCGATCGGTGGAATAACTCAGTACTCAGGTACAGGGAAGTCACTTCTGGTGAGCATTTCAGCTCATACAGATTCCGTGATCGACAGCAATGTGGGTGGATTCTTTGGTCCTTTCCTGAAATTTGCGGGTTTCGATGCTCTTGAACTGCAGGGGAAAGCAGAACACGATATTATCATTTTTATTGACGGGATAAATCACAAAGTTGAAATTCTTGAAGCCTCCGGAACAGCCGATGACAGTCATATTCTTGTTGAACAGCTTACTGAGATGTTTTCTGACAATGATAGTGAGAAAAGAAATATAGGGATTGTCTCTACCGGACCTGCGGCAGAACATTCCCTTATGGGCATGCTGAATTTCAGCTTTTATGATTCAAAGAGGAAGAAGGTAAGGTTGAAGCAGGCAGGCAGAGGCGGAATTGGAACAGTTTTTCGCAATAAGAAAATAAAAGCTCTGGTGTGCAAAATACCAGGAGTAAAAGGCAACCTTAATAATGTAGTTGACCTTGAGGCAATTACGGAAAGAGGCCGGCGCTTTAACCGGGAAATGAAGGAACTCGACGACAAGCAATGCCAGATGAGGCAGGTGGGCACCGCACACCTGATGGAGGTAATGAATGACCACGACCTTCTACCGGTAATGAACTTTAAATACGGGAGACACCCTGAAGCATATAAAATTGACTCTTCAGTATGGAAAAGAAATTTCACCCAGAATATAAATGATGGTTGCTGGATAGGATGTAATATGGCGTGCAGCAAAGGTGTCGATGGTTTTGAACTGCAGACGGGACCATACAAAGGACAGAAAGTCCTTGTAGACGGTCCTGAATATGAGAATGCTGCCGGGCTGGGTTCCAATTGCGGAATTTTTGATCCCGGTTATATTATTGAGGTCAATTTTTACTGCGATACCTACGGATTGGATACAATAACCTGGGCAACAGTTCTTGCATTCATTATGGAATGCTACGAAAACGGTATTCTGAATATAGAACGAACAGGAGGCCTGGAAATGAAATTCGGTAATTCAAAGGAAGCTCTTGAATTATTGCACCAGCTTGCCCGGGGGGAAGGATTCGGCAAGACAGCAGGACTCGGTGTGCGTAAGATGAAGAATCTGTTTATCCGGAACGGATGGGGCGATCCTTCATTCCTGAATGATATTGGCATGGAAAATAAAGGATTGGAGTACTCTCAGTACATGTCGAAGGAATCCCTTGCCCAGCAGGGTGGCTATGCAATGACCAATAAAGGGCCCCAGCATGATGAGGCCTGGCTTATATTTATGGATATGGTAAATAATCAGATCCCGACATTTGAAGATAAAGCGGAAGCGCTTCATTATTTCCCTATATTCCGCACATGGTTCGGACTCGTGGGTCTTTGCAAGCTTCCATGGAACGATGTTGAACCGGAGAGTAATGCACAAAGCGGCGAACCGGCCAAAGTCCCGGAACATGTCGATAATTATGTGACTATATATAAAGCAGTTACCGGTCGCGAATTTGACAGGAAAAGGCTTATTGAGGATTCCGAGAGAATCTATAATTTCCAACGGGTATTCAATCTGCGAAGAGGATTCGGAACAAGGATCCACGACAGGCAGCCATACAGGGCAGCAGGTCCGGTTACAAAAGAGGAGTACGAATCACGTTCTGAACGCTATGATAAACAGCTTATTGAACTGACAGGATTTGATCCTTCGGGAAAATCAACTGAAGAAAAAATGGCAGCGCTGAGAAAATATCGTGAAGACCAGTATGAAAAACTTCTCGATGCAGTTTACAAAAGAAGAGGATGGAATGAAAACGGCGTTCCAAAAATTGATTTCCTTAAAAGAATAGGGATCGATTTACCTGAGGTGATAGAAGTTGTAAAAGACCGCCAGTAAAACTCGACAACGTTTTAACGCATATTTGGGATATTTGATTTGTAAGTAGTTTATTTTTCAGCTACTTTTAAGTTTCCATGACCTGAGTCAAAATTAAAGCAGGGATTCGGTCCGGAATTTTTTTTGATATTAAATAACGTAAATATACGTTACAATAATAATTAAACGTATATTTACGACATAATAAAGTCGACCTGACCCTATAATTTACAAAAATGCAGATGTGGAACAAACGGTAGTTCAAAAATAATGCAGAGCTGAAATAACATTTTTCTAAATTTAATAAAAGATGGCATACGCTAAAATTGAATTATTTACAAAAGAATTTCAGAAGCGATCAGAATTATTTAAAGCGCTGGGACATCCGGCACGACTGGCTATTCTAAAATATCTGGCTGATATAAAAACATGCATAACCGGGGATATAGCTGATGAACTACCTCTTAGCAGAACTACAGTAAATCAGCATCTTAAAGAATTAAAAGATGCCGGACTGATAACAGGAACAACGGAAGGAGTAAAAACTTGTTACTGTTTAAACCCGGAGAAAATAAAGGAATTAAAGGAAATGTCAGAAACATTTATAAATGAGATAGATATCTCAGTGAATTTTAATTGTAAGTAAACAATAATTTGAAAATGTGCCAATTTGAAAATTTTAAAATGAAACCGATTATAACTGGTTTTACATTTTCAAATTCACTAATTTTCAAATTAAAACTGTTCTTTCTTTTTACATTTTCAAATTGACTAATTTTCAAATTTTCAAATTAAAAAGTTATGAAAATATTGATATTGTGTACAGGGAATAGTTGCCGCAGTCAGATGGCACAGGGTTTTTTGCAGTCGTTCGACAAAAGACTGCAGGTCTTCTCTGCCGGAACACAACCAGCTGCCAGGATAAACCCTACAGCCGTGAAGGTGATGAATGAGGCAGGTATTGATATAAGTAAGAATAAACCAAAAAATGTTGATATCTATCTTTATGAACCCTGGGATTATGTTATCACAGTATGTGATGACGCCAAAGAAACCTGCCCTTTCTTCCCCGGAAAAGTCAGGAACCGCCTGCATCTGGGATTTGAGGATCCTTCAAAAGTAAAAGGATCTTATACTGAAATCATGAATGCCTTTTACGATATCAGGAATGAAATAAGGGATGAATTTTACGGATTATACGAATCGGAACTAAAGAAAAAATTATGAAAGCAGAAGATCTGAAACTAATTGTAAGGGAAAAATACGGTAAAATTGCTGAACAAACCGATAATCAAAAGTCATCATGTTGCAGCTCATCTTGCTGCGGCCCTCAAATGGATTACACTGTTTTCAGTGAGGATTACAAAACAAAAGACGGATATAATCCCGATGCGGATCTCAATCTTGGATGCGGTATTCCAACCGATTATGCGGGGATCAAAAACGGGGATCATGTACTGGACCTGGGAAGCGGAGCAGGAAATGATTGTTTCGTTACAAGATCAATAGTGGGAGAAACAGGCTATGTCACAGGACTCGATATGACAGAACCTATGGTTATAAAAGCAAGAAAAAACTGTGAAAAACTTAAGTATAATAATGTCGGATTTGTTCAGGGCGATATTGAAGAGATGCCCTTTAAAGAAAAACAATTTGATGTGGTAATTTCAAATTGTGTCCTGAACCTGGTACCTGATAAATCCAGGGCATTTTCAGAGATCTTCAGAGTTTTAAAATCAGGAGGGCACTTCTGTGTTTCAGATGTAGTATTAAAAGGCACTCTGTCTGATAAAATGATTAAGGATGCTGAAATGTATGCAGGATGCGTTTCCGGGGCAAGCGAAATAACAGAATACCTGAAAATCATTGAGAATTCGGGATTCCTCAATGTGAAAGTTCATAAACAAAAAGAAATAAAACTCCCCGATTCTTTATTGTCGGAATATAATGATAAAAATGAACTGAAGTCATTTCATGAAGGAGATACCGGAATTTTCAGTATAACAGTCTCCGCAACCAAACCATTATAATTTGAAAATTTGAAAATTTGAAAATTATATGAAATCAAGACTTAAATTTTTTGACAGATATCTGACTCTCTGGATATTTCTGGCAATGTTTATCGGAGTCTTTTCAGGTTATTTTTTTCCTGCAATAGCAACATTCTGGGATTCATTAAAATCTTCTCCTGAGAGTACAACTAATATTCCAATTGCCATTGGTTTAATTCTGATGATGTATCCACCCCTGGCGAAGGTGAAATATGAAGAACTGGGTGGCGTTTTCCGGAATTTTAAGATCCTGGGCTTGTCACTGGTGCAAAACTGGATAATTGGGCCGGTCCTGATGTTTGCCCTTGCAATTGTTTTCTTCAAATTGTTTCCTGGTAAAGACAATGCAAACCTCCCTTATGTGTACGGTATCATAATGATTGGTCTCGCCCGTTGCATTGCAATGGTGATCGTCTGGAACGACCTTGCGAAAGGCGATACCGAATATTGTGCCGGTTTAGTGGCTTTTAATTCCATATTCCAGGTATTATTCTTCTCTGTATATGCCTGGATCTTTATTGCTGTTTTGCCTGGGTGGTTTGGAGTGCCAACTAATTCGATTGTAGAAAATATTACTATCGTTCAAATTGCAAAAAGTGTCTTTATTTACCTCGGAATTCCATTCGTTGCAGGATTTATTACACGGTTCATTTTGATCAGAATTAAAAGCAAGGAATGGTACCACACCAGGTTTATTCCCAAAATAAGTCCTTTAACCTTAATTGCCTTGTTATTCACCATTATAGTAATGTTCTCATTAAAAGGAGAATACATTATTAAACTACCTCTGGATGTTGTTTTGATTTCCATCCCTCTTATAATATATTTCCTGATCATGTTTATGTCCTCTTTCTTCATGAGCAGAGCAGCAGGGGCCAATTACGGGCAAACAGTTACCCTTTCATTTACAGCTGCCAGTAATAACTTTGAACTTGCCATAGCAGTTGCAATAGCAGTTTTCGGTATAAACTCGGGTGAGGCATTTACAGCAGTAATCGGACCACTGGTTGAGGTACCGGTCATGATCGGACTTGTTAACGTTGCACTTGCTTTTAAATCAAAATATTTCAGTGTTTAATTATAAAATGGTTGTGATTTTATGCATAAAACAAGCAACACCGGAAACGCTTCAGGTCAAAAGGCAGAAATGCCTTTACCTGAGAAAAATCAAAAGACAGAAGCATTTGTAGAACTCTTCCGCGGAGTCCATGCAGCGCTTGAAACCTATTCCAATGTCCATCGGGGCAGCGGACACAATTCAATGGTGTCAACATATTTATTTGAGCAGGCCAGGTATATTGTCCTGGAATACCTCGGGCTGGATAAAGATAAATTCGTGGTCATTTTTTGCACACCCAGAGTCGCAGAATCTTTAAAGGCACAACTGAAGCCTGAAAGTTATCAAATTGTTTCCAGCCAGGATATTGGTATACCATTAGGAATTAGAGCAATAGCGACTAGCAGAACAGCGTTGCCGGGAGGCGCACCTTTCATAACAGGAGGAGGAACGACCAGGCTTGTCTCTCCAGACTGGGTTGTCTGGGCTGATGCCCCTGACAAGTTCGAAGCCGGCACTCCTGCAATAATTAATGTCATCGCTTTTGCCCGCGCACTTCAGCTGATCCGGCATTTCGGGAATGGCGCCTTTAAGCATGCAATATCCGGTAAGCTGTTTGCCCGCGATATTCTCTATCACGATGAACTTGAAGAATTTTCAGGGCAAAAACTAATGAAAGAGATAAGGCAAACCATGATAGGAGGCGGCATTCTTGTTCCAACAACCGAAGGTGAAAAGCCCTTTATTAACCTTGACAACGGAGCAAGCACTCCCACCTTCAACCCTGTATGGAACACTGTTTGCAAAACATGGCGGCAATCAGGAGAGGGACAACAGGAGATCATTGAGGAGGTCAGGAATATTTGTTCAGGGTTCCTTGGTGCTCCCCGGTCTGACTATGACATTTTCTTTACCTCCAATACAACGGAGGCTATCAATCTGGCAGCAGAGAGCCTGAATCGGGAATCGCTACAGGAAACGGGATTAGTAGTGATCAATACCCTGCTCGAACACACATCAAACGATTTACCATGGCGGATATATCCGGACATCTCGCTGATAAGGATGAATATCGACGATGAAGGTTTCATTGATTTGAATGATCTGGATGAACTTCTGTCTGCATATAACGAGAAAGGCCTGCATGGGAAAAAGAGGATCAGTCTTATGGCTGTCAGCGGTGCTTCAAATGTTCTGGGTGTTTTCAACAATCTGGAGGAGATCAGCAGGATAGTTCATAAATACGGAGCCAGGTTATTGGTTGACGGGGCTCAGCTTGTTGCACATCGCAAGCTTGAAATTGAAAAATGCCGGATTGATTATCTTGCCTTTTCGGCTCATAAAGCATATGCACCTTTCGGCACGGGGGTACTGGTTGTCAGAAAAGATCTGCTTAAATTCAGCCCGGCTGAAAAAGAACTGATCCGTGCTTCGGGGGAAGAAAATGTTGGCGGCATTGCTGCATTGGGGAAAGCGCTTTTACTATTAAAGAGGATCGGACCTGACCTGATACAGGAAGAAGAACAAGCCCTTACCAGGTATGCTTTAAGAGGACTGTCGCAAATAGATGGTCTTACGATATATGGAATAAAAGATCCTGATTCACAAAATTTCGCTCATAAAGGAGGTGTGATTGTTTTCACTCTGAAGAACATCTTCTCAAACGTTACAGCCAAAAAATTAGCTGAAACTGGCGGAATAGGTATCCGGTACGGTTGTCATTGCTCTCATATTCTGATCAAACACCTGGTTGGTGTCGGTCCTTTCCTGGCACGATTTCAGTGGATTATCGCAACCTTGTTCCATAAAATAAATTTTCCTGGTCTTGCCCGGATAAGCTTCGGTATCGAAAACACCGAAAAGGATATTGATGCTTTAATTCAGGTGCTGAACAAAATCGTAATGGAGAACCGGAAATCGCCCAAATCAGATATAAAACAACAGATGGACGGTTTTGTCAGGTGTGCCGCGAAGAGAGTTTTTTTACAGTAATTATTTAATGTTATACGGTATCTTATTTACCTGTAACGATATCATTTCAACAACAAATATCACCTCTTTACATTTCTTTTAATACGGCATCTTTATATTCTCCATGATTATCCGGCCTGCATCCTGATAGTCAGTCTCGCTGATATTGAAGATTATTGCTTCGCTGATGTCAAATTTGATCTTTACTTCATTTACAAACGTATTACGGACTGTAAGCAAAATATTATTCGCCCGTTTTTGCAGCAGTTCGTGGACAGACTCCGACCACCCTTTATCCTGAAGCTCCAACAATCCTACCTCATCAATAATAACAATACTATTCCCTTTCATAATCAGGGAATGTAGAACAGCCCTACCCACGGCAAGCCCTTCCGGAGAGATTGTAAACCTTCCTATTTTTTCAGATCCGGATTCTTCATTCTGCCGCAGAAAAATCGTTTTTTCTCCGGTTTCTATATTTATCACGTCATAACCGGTTGTACGGGAATCAGTCATCACCCTCTCTGAAATTATCCCGCCGGCACTGATATTATTCTTCCTGAAAAACTCAATTAAATTTTTTACGAAAGTTGTTTTTCCTTCTCTTACAGATCCGGTAATAATGAATACTTTATTAGTTTCGTTATTTTTTTTCTTAATTTCAGATAATCTCCCGTTTGCCTGTGAAATAACATGGTAAAAGATAGATACAGGATTCTTTATCATAGTTTTGAAATCAGGAATGTTGGCAATAAATGAAGGCAGGCTTTCGGCTGAAAGTTCAAGTGCAAGCGGAAGATTCTTAAATGAAGTCTTTTGAAAAAAATTCCTCACAACCGGATTGTACAATTCAGTCCCCAGAACAGAAAATCCAACAATAATAACTGCAGCCCTGAAATTCATCTGTAATCCGGTCATTAGTCCCTGCTGCCACGAATATTCACCTGTCTGTGCTTTTGAAAAAGCAAATGCTGTTATTAATGTTATTAAAACAAAAAATATCCAGAACGATGGTTTCGATAATTGCCGTAATGCTCTTTTATATCTTAGGGACCAGATACTTATTATTCCTGTTATTGCCAGACTCCATACAATCCAGGTTGTATAATTCAACAAGAAAAAAGAGCCGATAATCAGGGCAATATCTGCTAAAAGCCAAATAATTGAATATTTAAACCTGCTTTCTGACTTTTGAGGGAATTCACCGGCTTGTTCATTACGGAAGCCTGTGAAATCGGTAACCGGCTGATGTAACAATTTCCTGCCTGTAATTATTCCTGTTATCCCGGCAATGAGTCCGAATATCGCATAGAGAATGAGCAATATAATTATTGGAAGCCATACGATGTCAGTCTGAATATTCAGCTGTTTTTGCGCAAGTTTGATAAGATTGTTATAGACTTCAATAATATTTGCTCCGTAATAAATGATGTAATTCGCAATCTTCTGGAAAAGGTTCCATGACATTGCCAGCATTGAGCCAATAAGAAAACCTGCCATAGTCCTGCCTAAAAGCCGAACTGAAAATTCAAGAAGAAGCGCCTCGGAGAAAATTGCTATCATTGGTCCGAAAATTACAGCGCTTGGCGACATGGTTTTCATCAGTGCGCATATTATCCCTGCCCGCCAGAACAACCCTCTTTCAGTCCAGATGTAACTTATCGAAATGAGAATAACCAGTCCGATTGCAGTCAGTATATTTCCGCTGAACGGAATTCGCAGATTATGAAGGAAACTGCCAAGAACGATTTCTGATGCTGCCCAGATTGTTCCGGTAATTGATGCCTTAATCCATTTTTCACTCAGTTTATAATCCATCTCCTTTCAAAATACATATCTTCTGCGCACAATATTCAAACAAATGATAACCAGTACCTCCTTCACTGACGATATCAAATAAAATTTCCGGCCTGGTAATCCTGCTTGTGCCTATGATGGTAACTTTATTCTCAAACAGGATATCCGGAATAAGACCGCTTGATGGACCGGTAACTATAACCTCTGTTCCCGGAGAAACAGCTGCCAGCAATTCATCAATTGTCCTGTTTACCAGCGTCTGGCCTGTAATAATAACAATATCCGATGAAGGAATTACCTTATTATACTCACCGGCCGGGACAAAGAATTTCCTTTGATACGAAGTAAGGGCATTTTCGCTCAGTTCAAGAACATTTAACTTATTTTTTGTTTCTGAAATTTTCCTTATATACGATTGAAATGCTCCCACAATTGTTATTGTTTTCCTCGAACTAAGATCTAACAACTGGATTGGGTCACAGTTTTCAATGATCTTATAATTGTCTGATGCGATTATTCCTGAAGAAACAGCGCTTAAAACAGCTGCTTTTAATGATGAAATTATTCCGGATTCTTTCTGTAGCTCGAGTATATCCAGCACTACATGTCCTTTGATTCTATTTGGTGTAAAATCGCCAAAATCCCTTTCGCTTTTTGTACAGACAGGATTATCTCCGGCTAATGTGGCAGAAGTTCCGGTACTGTTATCGGATAAGCGCACAGCGGTCAGATACAATCCAATTCTGACATCAGAAATAACAAGTTCTTTTAACCTTGTTTTATACCTTTTTTTAACAGGTTATATGTCTGCTCTATTATAGGTGACAATATGATGGCTGTTATTTTATTCCTTTGAGTGAGCGGTAAAAAGCATTGTCATTCATTACCTGGTTTTTGTCCAGTCCCTTTTCTTTTCTGTAAGCCATGCAGGGTTCCCTGTGCCCCCTGTAAAGGCAAACTTAACGGGATCCCATTTCATAGGTGTATTGTTGAAATAAAGCTGGTTTATAAGATGACAGGATATGACTGTGCGTCCGCCGATCTGCTCGCTTGCTACCGGCTTTTTGCGACTTGCGACACACGACATAAAATCTTCGTAATGTGAATTGCTTTCGTATAGCCTGATGGCAGCGTTTTTCAACAGCAGCTTTTCTGCCTTGTCCACTTCTGCACTACATGTAGTCTCCTTTGTATCGATGCCTGTATAGGAAGCAATGGTCTGACCTTTCACTATCACCTTAAATCTTCCACGGTTTACCATAACTTCTCCATCGCTGCCAAAGAAGTGAATACCAAAACCGGTCTTCTTCTGGATCACTTTAATCCCATTTGAGTAAATCAGCACAGCTTCATTATCAATGAAAAGGATCTCTGCAGGACCGCTGTCATCCATTCCAAGTCCCCACTGGGCAATATCCAGGTGGTGGGCACCCCAGTCACCGACATCGCCTGTGCCATACTCTTTATATGAACGCCATTTCGGAAAAAAATTATGAACTCCGCGCGGACTCAATATTGAATTATAAGGTCGTAAGGGAGCAGGGCCAAGCCACATGTTCCAGTCCAGTCCCGGCTCCATAGCTTCTTCAGGGAGATCGCAGGGTATTGGCGGACCTCCAAAGTTGCATTCAACATGGTCGATCTCTCCTATACAGCCGTTACGCACCAGTTCACATGCTATCCTGAATTCCTTTGAGGAACGTTGCATCGATCCTGTCTGAAGCACTCGTTTGTGTTTATCCACACCCTTTATTATATCTATTGCTTCCTGTATATTATGCGTCAATGGCTTTTCACAGTAAACATCTTTTCCCTTCTGAAGTGCCAGAAGAACAGGCTCAGTGTGCCAGTGATCGGGTGTTGCAATACAGACTGTGTCGATATCCTTACGGTCGATAAGCTCGCGATAGTCGGAGTATGCCTTGCAGCCGGCAGCACCTTTATCCGTATTATCAGTGTAGAATTTGTTTACCGACTCCTGTGCGCCGGTGCGGCGCGTGGTGTCCACATCACAGACAGCAAGAACCTGTGCCAGTGGCATAAATTTGGAGAGCAGGTATTTCGATTGTATTCCCATCCCTATAAAACCCATGGTAACTCTGCCGGAGGGAGGAGATGCCCATAGCCTTGAGGGGAGAATAAATGGAGCAGCAATCAGTGGTGATGCCAGTGTTCTGACAAATGTACGGCGTGATGTTTTCATAATGTTGATTTACTTAAATTACCTTCATATTAAGCGGATCCCAGCTGATGATCTTTTTCTGGAAATAACTGTCGTTGCATGCCAGTGTCGGAGCTGCTGCCCTGAATGCAAATTCCGGACCTTCGACAAGGGCTTTTGTACCCCTTACCCCATCGAAGAAATTTTTGAAATGCTCAAGGTGTTCATCAAATCCTTCAGGAGCAACGTAATTTACACCGGGAACTACCTTCCTCTTTTGTTCTTCAGCTGTGTATTTCTGGTTATATTTTTTCATCAGTTCATCCTGCATAGCCTTGGGATAGGTATCAAAAGCATCCCATCCGCCAATACCCGGAGCCTTCGACATAATACTGTGAGTAAGATTGAATCCGTTGTCGAGCATTTCCATTACTCCTTCGCTTCCTATAAAACGTGTGATACCTTTATCGCCCTGGCCGCTAACGAAATTCACACGCAGCATTAGCTGAAAGGCAGGGTGTTCCTTCGATTCAGGATACTCCATAATAGCGGTCATGACATCCGGTACATCACGTCCGTCTTTCCAGTAGCATAGCTGCCCCGAGGCAAAGATGGTCTTCGGTCCGAACGAATCTGTCAGCAAATGTATTCCTGACAGTAAATGCACAAAAAGGTCGCCCGCAACTCCGGTACCAAAATCACGGTAATTCCTCCACCAGAAAAATTTCTTCGGATCGTACGGCATTTTTGTCATACCCTCGATATAACGATCCCAGTCAACAGTTTCCGGCGATCCGTCGGTCGGCATGGTATATTCCCAGGCTCCAAGTGCATCCTGCCTGTCGAATGACGCTTCAACACAGTTCAGTTGTCCGATGGATCCTGATTTATATAATTCTTTTGCTTTGGAGTAAACAATACTGCTGACCCGCTGGCTTCCCACCTGCATCGGTTTTCCTGTTTTTTTCTGTGCTTCAATTACAGGCAAACCTTCACTGATCTTCTGAACAACAGGCTTCTCACAGTATACTGCCTTTCCGCTGTTCATGGCTTCGATGGCGATTCTGGCATGCCAGTTGTCGCTCGTAGCAATAATTATTGCATCAATATCCTTTCTTCCCAGTAATTCACGATAATCGCGTGTCGTGAAAATATTTTTCCCGTATTTCTCCTTTGCTCTTGTCAGCCTGCCTGAATATAAATCGCATACGGCCGCCAGTTCAACACCCGGAACCTTAATGGCTGAATCGGTGTCGGCATTTCCCATAATTCCCATACCTATAGTTGCAACCCTGATCTTGTCATTCTGGCTGATTGCCGGTTTTAAAGGGATTGTTCGCTTTTCCATCTCATCTGAAGCCAGCGACTGAAGGCTTCCGGCTGCAATAAGCAGTGAGGAGCCGCCAAGTTGCCTGATAAATTGTCTGCGTGTCGGTTTAGTTTTCATTTCATAATTATTTTAAAAATGATTGAAATACATGTTTCGCTAAAAAGCTGGAATATTTTCATAAAATTAGAAAAATAAACGCTACAAATTCGCCTGTTTAACTTCTTTCAGGGGAAGTCTAATAAAGATAATATGGCTATCGGAAATCAATAATAAAGAAATAATTTTAGAACTTAATTATTATTATACCGTTAATAATCAATTACTTTCAATTTTATTAACCCCCTTTCTCATTTCCCCCTACCCTTTATACACATCTTTTATCCTTACCATCAATAATCTGATTATTAGTTTTTTAACCACGGAGTTTACGGAGTTTGTACGGAGTTTCACGGTTTAGATGACAAACAAAAACAGTGCAACTCAGTGTTAACTCCGTGCGACTCCGTGGTTAAATTGACTTTATCATATCGTTTAATTATTACTTGTTTAACATCCTGATTTATAATCAAGTATAAATTGTGTATAAAGGTTAGTCTGGTGGAAGGTCGGGAAGGGGTATAAATAACAAGAAAAATGAGTTTTATTCTTGATTGCAGAAACTACTTGGAATAATAATACCTTTTAAGATGATTTTATATCACAGAATAGTCTATTTTTGCAGAACACATGAACAGTTGTTCATATATAATATCAAATAGTGAAGAATAATCCTGATATGGCTGAAATACCCTGCATCGAAAAGGAAAAGGTAAAATCGGTGAGAAAGAAAATGAAATCAGAGAGATTTTTTCACGATCTGGCAGAGACATTCATGGCAATGAGCGATCCGACCAGAACAAAGATCATATACTCTTTGTGCCAGGAAAATGAATTATGCGTTCGCGATATTGCTGCTATAACAGGAACCACCAGTTCAGCAATTTCCCATCAGCTCCGGATATTGCGCAACATGAAGCTGGTTAAATACAATAAGATTGGTAAAGTGATTTTTTATTCTCTCGACGATATTCATATTAATAATCTTTTTGCAGAAGGATTAAGGCACGTCAGGGAAAAATGATTTTTTTGATGCTTAAATTGAATATTTGTTCATATATCGATATAAATAATATAATATGAGTTTAACAGACATTAAAGACGGCCAGACAGGAATCATAGTTTCGGTGCTTGGAGGAAAAGCCCTGACTAAAAGACTGGCTGATCTGGGCCTGACTCCCGGAACAGAAATAACAGTGCTGGGCAGGATGCTGTTCTCGGGTCCGATACAGATTGAGGTCAGTGGTTCAAGACTGGTTCTGGGAAAGGGGCTGGCATCAAAAATAAGTGTCGAATTGAAATGACCGATGATAAGAAAATCAATATTGTCCTGGCAGGCCAGGGAAACGCCGGAAAATCAACAGTATTCAATTACCTGACAGGACTGCATCAGCATATTGGCAACTGGGCAGGAAAGACAATCGAAAAACGCGAGGGCACCCTATTTTATAACGGTTATACTGTCGATGTACTTGATCTGCCTGGTATTTATTCCTTTACAACATATTCAGTCGAGGAAGTAATATCGCGTGAATATATTATTCAGCAGAAGCCTGATTTTGTAATTAACATCATTGATACCACTAACCTTGAAAGAAACCTGATTTTTACTCTTCAGCTCCTCGAGCTTGAATGTCCTATCATCCTGGCACTGAATATGGTTGACCTTGCAAACAAGAAAGGCATCACGATCGATCAGAAAAAACTTCAAAATCTATTACATGCTCCTGTAGTATTAACTGTTGCATCCCGGGGATCAGGACTTACCGATATCATTGATAAAGTCATTGATCACAGGAAGGAGAAAATAATCTACAAAACACCTGAATACGGAAAAGAAATAGAAACCTGCATTGCACAGCTTTCATTATTGCTGAAGGGTATTGATCTTCCATATCCGGAAAGATGGATAGCAATCAAGCTTCTTGAAAAAGACAGGGATATCATAAGCCTGGTAAATGGAAAGAGACCTGAGGTACTTGAAAAAACGAAACAGCTAAGCGAAAGCCTGGAAGAAATTCACGGACATGATTCTTCAATCGTTATTGCTGACGAAAGAAGCCTCCTTGCATCAAGGATAACAAGAGAAACAGTAAAAATCACTCCGGGGAGGAAAATATCATTAAACGACAGACTGGCAGCCATTACAACTCATAAATTCCTGGGGTATCTTGTGATGATATTTATACTTGGCGGAATGTTCCTTGGCGTTTTCAGCTTTGGAAACTGGTTTTCGGACAGACTTGACTCAATATTTCAGAGCTGGCACGCCTACTGGAATAATATTGCCGGGACCTCATTTCCTGCTGCTCTGGGCTGGTCGGCAATTGAGAGTACGCTGGCTCTGGTTCAGATCGCCTTACCGTATATCCTTCCTTTCTATGTTTTTCTGTATATTTTAGAGGATTGGGGTTATATTGCCCGTATCTCATTCTTAATGGACAACCTGATGCACAAAATGGGTATTCACGGAAAAGGTTGCATTTCATTTATTATAGGATTCGGATGTAATGTTCCAGGGTGTCTCTCCTGCCGTATTATGGAGTCAAAGCGTGAAAGGTTTATCACCGCAGTCCTGGTGACTCTTGTTCCATGCTCGGCAGTATCTGTAATTGTTTTCGGACTTGTGGGAAAATACGTCGGTTTGTTATGGGCTCTGGGATTATATGTTTTTGCTATAATACTCATTTTTATCATCGGCAAAATTTCTTCTAAATTATTACTTGGAGAACCTGTGGAACTAATCATGCCAATGCCGGATTATAAAACACCTCAGTTGAAAACAATAATTTACCAGACATGGGACGCTTTAAAGGAATTTATTTTTATTGCGGCTCCCCTGGTTATAATTTCCGGAGTATTAATTCAGGCTATTAACCTGGCTGGATGGATGCCGGCTATATCCTCCGTTTTAAGCCCTGTCACAGTAACCTGGCTGGGGCTTCCCGCAATTACCGGTATTCTGCTTATTTTCGGGGTTTTACGAAAAGAATTGATCCTTGTTATGCTGGCTGCATTCCTGGGGACAACTAATTTTTCTGATGTTCTGACCTCACATCAGATGATTACGCTGGCTGTTGTCAGTATGTTTTATGTTCCCTGTATTGCAACTATTTCAGTCCTGTGGAGGGACTACGGATGGAAAAAAGCAATGATCATATGTGTACTTGAAATTCTGTTTGCTATTATACTTGCAGGTATTGTTAAAAGAATACTGGACTTTGTTTTTTAATAAACTTAAACCCTATACAGGATAAATCAATAACTAAAGATACGGGTGAATTCCGGATTTGTTTTTGTCTTCGCTCAGCCAAAAAACTATGGTTTTTCCAGAACAATATTTTAGTTGAATTGTTTTTATTGCTCAGGGTATTATCTAAGAACATTCACAAGAAGCATTTGTAACCCCGATATTAAGGCATAAAAGCAAAAACTCTAAAACAAATTTAAACCTCTGCAGGATGAATTTCAATGAAACAGTACCCGGACAAAGTAATATTGATTTAAACCAGGGCAGTATCGAATCTGATAACATTACCGGTTCATTACAGAAAGAAGAGGCATTCAGGAACGCGATTGAGAATTCCATTCCAAGCGGTATTGCTATAATCGATGAAAAAGGAAGACAAGTTTATGCCAATCCGGCATTCTGCAGAATGACCGGGAGGAATGAGGAAGAACTTTTGGGAAAACAGCCGCCTTATGTATACTGGTCACAGCAGGATATCGAAAACATTAATAATGCATTCCGGCAGACCCTGGATCACAGTGCACCTAAAGAAGGATTTGATCTGGTCTTTATCCACAAAAACGGAACATCGATTCCTGTAAATGTTATTATTTCCCTCTTCCGGCAGGCCAATAACGCAACTTTTTTCCTTGCCAATGTGATTGATATCACTGAACGCAAGAAATCAGAGGAGGCGCTGAAAAAATCCCGGTTACTTCTGGAGTCAAGCCTTGAGAGCCAAAAAGATAGTATAATATTCTCCATTGATAAGCATTATAATTATCTGTATTTCAATAAAGCCCATCATGATGCAATGCTTTTTGCCTATAATACGGAAGTTAAGCCCGGGATGAATTTCCTTGATTTTGTTTCCTCAGATATTGACCGGGACCTTTTAAGGTATAATGTTGACCGTGCACTAAGGGGAGAATCCCATTCGATTATACAGACTTTCGGCTTCATAAATAAGGATTATTACGAAGTTTTTTTTAGTCCTATTGCGAATGAAACCGGAGAGATTTTCGCCTGTTCCTGTTTCGCCCGGAATATTACTGAGCGGGTAAATGCCGAGAAGTTACTTAAAGACAGTGAGGTAAAATTTAAAGAGATTATTAACCAGATCAATGAGATAATCGTTGTTTTTGATGAAACCGGTAAAATCATTATCTGGAACAAAGGTGCTGAGCATATCTGCGGATTAAAAGCAAAAGACGTCTTGGACAAAAATATTGCCGATATTCAGGTCCGGCTTACACCCCCTCCAAATAATAACAGAGACGTTATTGAGAAAGTCATTCAAGGAATAGTCACTCAGAAAACGCCTGAAATTTTCAACCAGATTATTGACAGTGAAATAATCCAGGCCGATACCGGGAAATTACTAAATATTCAAAGCATGGTCTTTCTTGTCAAATTGGAGGGATATCATTTGTTTTGCACTGTTATCAGAGACACGACAGAAATAAAGAGATACGAAAAAGAATTGCTCCGGATAAGTGCCGATAAAGACAAATTCTATTCCATGGTTGCACAATACCTCTATACTCCTTTCAACGTGTTCAACAACTTTTCAAAGCTGATGTCAGAGGAACTTGATAATCTGCCACTTAAAGAAATTCAGAAGATGGCAGGCATGATGAGCAAATCAGCAAGCAACCTTTACGGCGTTCTTGATAACCTGCTTCAATGGACAAAACTGAATCAGGGGAAAATTTCATTTGAGCCGCTCAAACTGAATTTAAAAAAAATCAGCAAGGATGCTGTTTCGGTTCTAAAACAGGATTCTGAATCAAAAAGCATCCGAATCAATTATTATATTGATGATGGGATAATGGTTTTCGCCGATGTTTATATGCTGAAAACAATCCTCAGGAACATTGTTGCCAGTTTATTAAAATTCTCCGGCCAGGATGGACAAATTGATATTTATGGCCAGCCAACAACTGAGCAAATATTAATTTCAGTTCGGGGCAGCAGAAATGGTGTAAGTTCTGAATATTTAACAAATTTGTTCGATTTTTCTAAGATCCATACAAACTTTGGGGCAGCAGAAGAAAAAGGGATAACTTTAGGATTATTGCTGTGCAAAGAATTTGTAGAAAAACATAGTGGTAAAATCTGGGTAGAGAGTGAGGATCATGAGGGAACTTACTTTAAATTTACTCTGCCCCTGACTGCCAGATAAGAATAGTTTTGCTGCGGTTATATCCTACCAGATATTTTATCGTTAATATTGCACAGTAATCTCATTATGTAACATGGTTTAAATGAGAGTCAGGTTGCAGTCTTATATGTTTTTTCTGCTCACGGCGACATTACTCCTCCCCGGATGCATAAAGGATGATTTTGATGTAACTGATCCTGAAAAAGAAGTTTTTAACTTCATCGTTACCGATTCACAACGTCTTTATATTAATGACAGCCGCGGAGAACAGTATGAAATAACCGACCCTGTGCCGGAATTGCAATTTGCCGGAAGCACTTACAAAATCAACCGGTTTGAAATCCGTGGCGATAATACTCTTAATTTTACCCGAAAGGGTTTTGGTGTAAACATGGGCAGTAAGCTAACCCTTCTTAACCCGGAAGAACAGTCAGAGAGAAAATTTGAGGAATTCAAGCTCCTGGCGATGGTCTACGATTATACCTACATCGAAAACAGTATAGCTGTTGGCCTGTTTAAAGAAGTCGGGTTATGGCCCGTATATAGTTTCTTTACTGAAGTACGGTTAAATGGCCATACCCAGGGCTTGTATCATTTTATTGAAGATCCCGTGGAATATTTTATCGAACAAAAAAATGCTTCATTCGTTGTCCGCCGCGGGTATGATCATATTGTAAAAGCCTATTCAGTAAGCCCTTACTATCAACAGAATACAGAGGAATATATTAATCGCCTGAATAAGATCTACTCAAAACTTCCTGAATATTCAGGCCGCCAGATATATGATACGCTTTCGAATTATATCGACCTTGAGCAATATTTTGCAAAGCTTAGCATCGACATGCTTATAAAAAACGGCGATTATACCGATGAGATCTTTTTCTATTCTAAAATCATGAATGGCAGGGAAGTCCTTGGTGTATTTCCATGGGATTATGATGATGTCTTTGCCGATCAGCCTCATGAAATAGGAAGAACATGGGCAACAGGTTCGGTTTTTGGACAGAGAGATTATTATAGCATCGATGATGTTATTGCCGATGTTGGATCAAAATTATTGTTTTCAATTGAGGATGATCTTGACTACATGATTGCAAAGGATGATGTTCTCTATCAGGAATACCTGAAAACCCTGCGGAGTGTAATCGGGAAAATTGATCAGGCAGCAATTGATAAAATATTTGATCATACTTTTGATCATATTGGATCTTTTTATTCCTCCGACTCCATTGTTGAGCAGTCAAAGCATGATGCTGACGAAACCAATTATGACCTTTTCGTAACTAATATTGCTAAAAAGAGGCAGATGCTTAAAGACCGGAGAAACTGGATCGTGAGCGAACTTGACAAACAGCAAAAACGGTAGTTATGAAACGCAGGTACCTGTTGTCATGTTTAATCCTGTTTCTCTTTTTATCAGGCTGCAAAAAAAATGAAGATAATATCATTACTGAACCACCTGATGGATGCATCAATCTGTCGGTCCTGGAAACAATGCATGATTATTTATTGCCTTTTGCCCTGGCAAACGATAATGACAATATTCGTCTGGTAGTGCTTAATAATGACACCGTTGATTTCCAATACGGGCATTTTATGGAATTCAGGGAGAACGGATTTTATGAGCTGATCGTGACGTACAAGGAGACTAACAGGGAAAATGATATTTATTTATTTACTACCACCACAGAAGAGAGGGAAGATTCAGAATGGGGTATCAGGGCATGGGTTCCGGCACGTTTTAAGACCAGGGAATTGGGCCCGGAAGAAATTGAGATATTTTACCCCCGCAGGTTTGCCGGCCAGATTAAAGTGCCGTTTGTTTTTTATGTCATGGAATCGGGAAAAATAAAAGCTGTTTATTGCGAAGGAAACTATCCTGCTTCGGGAGAATCCTTTTTTATCAAACAGGGTGAAGGTTCCGTAAATCTGGCAGCCTCGGCAATTTCAGACAAGGCGGAGTTCATTATTGGCGGCAAAAAAGTTTCCGTGCCAATAAATAAAATATCAGGATCATATATAGAATTAAAAGGCACGATAAATACAGCTGAAGAAATACCGGCAAACAGTCTTGTTCATATCTCGGGCAACCTGGATATTACATCCACAGGATCTTTGACAGTGCATGAAGGCGCTTTGATACTTATTGATGAGGCAGTCGATATTAATGTGAGCGGCCCCATAATTTTTTCAGGCACCTCCGCTAATCCGGTATTTGTTACCTGCAGTAAGGAAGATAAATACTGGGGAGGATTTATTACCAGGGTTTCCGGTGGCACCATCGAGGCTGAATACACCATATTCTGCCAGAGCGGGTACCATGATTCGGAGGGTTATAACTGGGGCCATTCGGGAAGACAGGCATTGTTTTATACGGAAAACAGCTCACTTAAACTGAATTACTGCTTTATGCTGGACCATATCGGCCAGATCTTTTATCCTCAATCTGCCACACTTATCCTTGAAAACATACTGGTTCAGCGGGCACAGACTGGAGGACAGGTTAATTATTCAGACCTTTCCATATCTAATTCAATATTCACTGATTTTCCTGATGATTCTTATGTTTTTCAGGATAACGACAACGATGCACTTTACCTGAGTGCTTCGGATGCTGAAATTGATAACACTGTTTTTATGTTTGCAAAGGATGACGGACTCGATTCGGGAAACGAGGAAGGTGGCGAAATCACTCTTACAAATTGCAGGTTTGAAGCCTGCTTCCACGAAGGGGCAGCATTGTCGAGCGGAGGTACTGTAATTAAGAATCATACATTCAGGGGATGCGTTTTTACCAATTGCGGACAGGGCCTGGAACTTGGATTCAGCTCATCAAATCATACGGTACTGGCTGAAAACTGCATGTTCATTGATAACGGTACAGGTATCCGATACGGAGATAATTATAAATGGTCGGGTGTAAACGGGAAAATGATAATTAAAGATTCAAATTCTTTATTCAATGATAGGGATGTCTGGAACATGGTCAGAATGGACTGGAGTCCGAAGCTTGAAAACATGGTTTTTGAAAATACGCTGGTTTCACAATTCTGCCCCCAGTATCCCGGACTGGAAATAAGAAAGGAATAGCGGCACCAATTACCCAGGAGTCTTTCCGGAGTTTGGGCATTAATATTACTTTTATCCCCTTCAATTGAAACCGATGGATCATTTGAAATCCAATCCGATGTACCGCTACCTGCTGATACTTGGAATATGCGCGAGCGCAGGACTCCAGGGATGGACTGCATTGTTCACAAATTATGCCAAGGAGATAGTTGGCGTAAACGGATTCCAGATCGGCGTTTCACAGTCAGTTCGTGAAATCCCGGGACTTTTGTCTTTTGCTGCTGTTTATTTGTTTTTTATATTTAAGGAACACCGCCTGTCAGCATGGTCGGTAGTATTGCTTGGAACAGGTATATCAGTCACCGGAATTTTTACATCTTTTGGCGGGCTTTTAATGACGACCTTTATAATGTCAGTCGGATTTCATTTTTTTGAAACTACCAACAAATCACTTACAGTTCAGTATTTTAATACGACGGAGTCACCTGTTGTTTTTGCGAGGATGCGGGGCTACGGGGCTCTGGCAAACATATTAGTAGGTTTTGTTATATGGGCATTATCATTTGTTTTGCCTTACAAGTACACCTTTCTTATCCTGGGAGCATTTATAATTCTGTCGGGGATTAGTATGCTTTATGTCAACCCTGTAAAACAGGAAATTCCTTTCCAGCATAAAAGACTTATTTTACGCAGGAAATACTGGTTGTTTTATGTCCTTAACTTTTTAGCCGGTACCCGGCGGCAGATATTTACTGTGTTTGCTATTTTCCTGCTTGTTGACCGTTATAATCTGGGATTACGCGTAGTAACAGGAATCTATGTAGTAAATTATGCACTTACATATCTGCTTAATCCTCAGATTTCAAAAGCATTGAATAAGTATGGCGAACGCGTGGTCCTCTCACTTGAAAGTGCCAGTCTGATTGTTCTGTTCCTTGGCTATGCTTTCATCAGCAATGTCTGGATTGTTATCGGGTTGTTTATCATGGACAGTATTTTCTTTAATTTCTCGATCGGACTGAACACATATTTGCAAAAAACGGCAGATCCTGAGGATCTGGGTTCCTCAACAGCGGTCGGGTTTACTATAAATCATATTTCAGCTGTGATTATCCCCTTTTTCGGTGGGGTTCTGTGGATGATTAACTGGCGGCTTCCATTCCTCCTGGGCACTGGTTTTACTATACTTTCGCTCTATTTCACTCAGATGATAACCACAGATTATCATGAAAAAAGAAGGATTCGTTTTGGAATAAAACCAAGATAGTTTATTTCAATTTTCTGATAAAAATTCCATATGCATTATGTAACTCAATAATTTTATTGAAATTTACTGTTTCTTAATAGCAGGATTGAAATTCAAATTAAATCATTTTTACATTTTCAGCTATGAAAAACAATAACCGCCGTGAATTTCTCAAAAAGAGTGTGCTCGGAATTTCGGGCGCCGCACTGTTACCCGGTGTCATAAAAGGCAACACATCTGTTGCTTCCACTTATACACCGGTTGATTTGCCGGTCCGAACACTGGGCAGAACAGGTATAAAGACTCCTCTTATTAGTTTCGGTACTTCCGGGGCACTTGATACCGGTTTTATCAGATCAGCTTATGAATCCGGCATTAAAATGTTTTTTTCAGCCACATATTATGGTGAGGGAAATAATGAAAAAATAGTCGGTGAAGGGCTGAAGGGGCTTCCCCGTGATTCTTTTATTGTTGGTACCGCCGTTCCCCCGGATGGCATGGATACACGGACAGGAAAGTTTACCGGTATTTTCGACGCAGACGGATATATTAAAAAAGCTGAAGGAAGCCTCAAACGCTTTGGACTGGATTATGTCGATTTTTTTCTTTTCCCCTATGCAGGCAAAAAGGAAACCGTTAAGGATTCCGGAGTATTGAAAGCACTGGAACAGCTGAAAAAACAAGGCAAGACACGTTTTATAGGTATTGCTTCACACAGCGACACGGAAGAAGCATTAAAAGCAGCAGCTGAGGCAAGCATATATGATGTCGCCATGATCTCATATAATTACAAGATCAAAAACATCGACTCCCTGAACGCAGCTATTGCAGGTGCGGTAAAAGCAGGCATGGGAATAGTGGCAATGAAGTCAACTGCCGGCGTTTTCCGCGATAAATCGGGCACCCAGCATAATTCTGATGCTGTATTGAAATGGGCGCTTCAAAATGAAAATATTACATCTATTGTTTCAGGAATGACATCCCTGGAACAATTACAGAAAAACCTGTCAATGATCCGGAATCTGAAAATGTCGGAACAGGAACTTAAGGATCTTAACCTGGCTTTGCTTGATTCTGAAACAGGGCTCTATTGCCAGCAATGCAGACAGTGCATTCCGCAATGTCCGCATAATCTTGACATCCCTACGATAATGCGAAGTTATATGTATGCATACGGATACAGGAATGCTCCCCAGGCATACTATAATATGACCGATGTTGATCTCTCAGACAAGCCTTGTCAAAAATGCGGAACATGCAATGTAAATTGTATTTCCGGATTTGATGTAAAGAATAAAATCATGGATATAGCCAGACTTAAAGAAGTTCCTGAAGATTTTCTGAAAGCATAATCAAACGGTATGAGGTTCGGGGTATGGGGTGCGAGGTGTCTTAAAGGTTTAAGTTAGTAAGACAAATTATCAACTCCCGTAATCTTCATTGACTGAATCCTTGAACTGAAAAGTGTTCTGAGTTCTTCGGCACTTAGTTTTTGTGAAGGGTTGAATTCACCGGATGACATATATTTCAGTATGCTGCTGTATAGCTGACGTGCTTCAGGTTTGTCCTGAACAGACCTAAGATCCGACATGCAAACCAATATTTTTCCTTTGCCAACAGTAAATTCAAAGATCAGACCCAGTTTATGGTTTCGTTCGAAATTATCGACCACCTGTACAAGTGGAAAATAATTCTTTGGTGCATTATCAAGGATGAAAGGTCTGCTGCACTTAACTATCGGCCACCATTGCCAGTTAGTATGAAATTCTGTAGGAAAATCTCTTAACAATGGAAGGTCCGGATCGGTAAGGATAGACATTGTTCCCGGTGAAACCGGCTTGTTGTTGTTTTCCGAAATCGATTTGAACATCCTGTAATTCCAGTAGTCAGGAATGAACAGCCCTCCTACCGATTGATCCCTGAAAGTTTTATGGTCAGGAAAGAACAATACTTTTGCACCCGAAGATAAATCTTCCAGCAACTTCCTGTCAAGTCTGTCTGAAACAATGATATCAGCAGAAACCATTGTATTGACATCTGCCGGATAAATCCAGAGTGAATATGAGTTTTCGTACGGAGTTCCGCTGAGTTTTATTGATAATGTTACCTTCTCAGCTTTTACCATACCGGATAAGCCGGCATTAAGAGAAATAAAGTCAGACAAACCACCCTGGCCGATATCCAAAGTCTTTCGGCCTTCAGCAATTTTTTCTCCCTCTGAGTTTTTAATATCCCATATAACTTCCTGATCCACCAGATTCCATTTTGAACAATTCGCAACCTGAATCTCAGCCTTTAATGTTTCGTCGTTGGTCCAGCAATATTTCTCAATAATAAGCAGCGGAACAACTTTATTGCAGAAATGGCTGAATTCTTCAGGAGTAATTAAGCCCTTGCTGTCCATAAAAGCATCGAGGATGCCGATCAGGGCTGTTCCCTGACCCGGAAAATCCTGTAAATCGAGAAGATGAAATCCTCCGAATCCGGGTGTCCTTAATGCCATTTCAATATCAGCCCTGTAGCAAATTACGCTTGAAGCTCCGGAGGCTTTGAAGAAATCGGGGGCCTGACCGCTGAGATTATTTTCTTCGAGACGTTTCCTGAAAACTTCAAGGTTCCAGGGTTTAAGTACTCCGGTATATTTCTTTATCTCATTGTAATCAGGATAAATCTGATACTGTCCTACCTCCGTACCGAGGGCGGGAACTGTACAATTGTCAATTGCCCCTGAATAATTGAGTTTTGTTGAGGGGTATCTGCCATTAATATAACCACCTTCATTTGCATCAGCAAAAGAAAAAGAGGCACGGATGTGGGTTTTAAACGAATCATCGGTATCCGGGCCTATCCTGCAGCCAGCAAAATAATCCTCTCCTGCTGCCTGCCCCCTGTAACCCAGGTAATTGTTCGATCCGTAAGCCATCAGCGGCCTGCTGTCAAAGGCCCTGAAATGGTTTAGAAAATCATTCATTACATCCTGGTCTCCCGATAGTTCATTGCCAAGTGCGAACATTACGAAAGATGCGTGATTTCCATAATTTTCAAGAATATTTTCTCCCTGCTTCAGCAGATAATCATTCAGATCACGATTCCTGTCCTTGCTTAAACTGCCCCAGAAAGAGAGCTCCGGCTGCATATATATCCCTTCAATATCAGCAGCCTGAAATGCTGCTTCCGGCGGGGTCCATGAGTGGAACCTGTAAAAATTTATGTTATATGATCTGGCAATCCTGAAAACCTTTCTCCAGCTTTCAACATCCATTGGCGGATGGCCGGTTAACGGGAAGACACATGCATCATGCTTTCCCCGCAAAAAAGTCTTTAAGCCGTTAATTGTGAATTGAGTTCCGCTTGTTGAAAATTTGCGCAAACCAAAATTTGTTGTTACGGCATCAAGGTGAACCTGTCCTTTTAATGTCACTTCCAGCTGGTAAAGAACCGGATCAAACTCGCTCCATAGCTGCGCTTTATCGCCTAAATTGTATTCAAGCTCTATCTTATTCTCCCCTGGCTTCAATGACATACTGAAAGATTTTTTTTCGGCCTCAACTGGTTTATCCGTGTTCCATGATTTAGCTTTCAAAACAATAAAAGAGGTCTCTTTTGCTTCGGGCACACTGAAAACATTAAGCTTTATCAAAACCCTTTTTCCTTCGGGGTCAGGAAAAGTTTTAATCTCTTTTATATATGACTTGTTGCAGGCTTCAAGGCAGAACTTCCCGATAATGCCATTCCAGTTAGTCTGTGTGTGTTCGGTCCAGGAATGTGAACCGGTGATCCCGCCCGGAACCGACCCGTCTCCATTATTGACAAGAATTGTAATTGTATGTTTCCCGGGTGTCAGAAAACCTGATAACTCATAAGCCTGTTGAGTGAGAATATCGCTGTTTTCTCCGGCAGGTTTAGAATCGACCCAGACTTTTGTCGGTTTGGTCCTCTCCATTATCAGTCTGATGTTTTTACCGGACCATTTTCCGGGAATATCAATCTCTTTCTGATACCACGCCATCCCTGAATACATCAATTCCCGGGAGAGTCTCATTGTTTCATTTGTATTGTTATTGACTATCCCTTTTTTGTTTTCATCCATTGTGCCGGGAAGCTTTACCGAATCACTGAGAATTGTGGCATACCATTGGTTTTCAATACCGATTCTCGAAGTATCCATTGCAAAACTCCAGATTCCTTCCAAGGGAATTGTCTCCCTGAGAGGTTCCAATGGTTTATCATTACATGATATAAAAATAAATATCAGACCTGCAATCAGGGGTAAAAGGTTTCGAAACATATTTTCAGGTATTTAACCCAAGTTGCTGGTTACTGTGTGCTTGTTGCTAGTTGTTTGAGAATGAGCATTATAAATTTCTTAGTATTAGTTCAACAAGTATTGAAGATATTACTTATTTTTCTATTAATCAACAACTTAACCAGCAACCAGCAACCAGCAACTTGAGTTATTTAGTTATTTTTTATATCAGCCCCATTTCTTTAAGCCACTTTATGCACAAGTCAGGCCACGAAGATTCTGTTCCCCTTCCAATAGCAAGGCCGTAGCCATGGCCTCCTTTCTGAAATATATGAAGTTCAGCCGGAATTTTATTCTTCTGCAACCCTTTATAATAACCTATGCTGTTCATCACCGGAACAGCATCATCATCCGATGAATGGACAAGAAATGCCGGCGGTGTATCAGCAGTTATCTGCAGCTCATTTGAAAATCGCCGTACCAGATCGTCACCTGGCTTAAGCCCTAAGAGATTGTTCCTGGAACCCCTGTGGGTGACAAGTGTATCCATTGAAACAACGGGGTAGATAAGCAGGGAAAAATCGGGACGAGTGCTGGTATTATCCTTTACATCATATACTTTTTCTGCATAGTGTGTTGATATCGTTGAAGCCAGGTGGCCGCCTGCGGAAAAACCGATCACTCCTACTTTCTTTGGATCTATCTTCCATTCTTCCGAATGCCTGCGGATGACTCTCATCGCTTCCTGGGCATCCTGCAAAGGACCAATTGATTTATCTTTCATAATAAGATCAGATGGAAGACGGTATTTCAGAATAATTCCGGCTATTCCGTTATCATTCAACCACTTTGCAATTGCGTTCCCTTCATGGTCAAATGCAAGGGCGCCATAGCCTCCGCCAGGACATATCATTACAGCTGCTCCGTTTGACTTTTCAGGTTCCGGAAGGAAAACCGTAAGATCGGGTGTAACCACTTTCTCGCAACGTATAGTCTTTCCGTCGGTAATTGTAATATTTTCTACATAGGAAGGATCTGTTTTTGATCCGGGAATACCTTCAGGCCATAGTTTTAGCCTCACTGTCTGGCTTCTGACAATTAGTACGTTCATTACCAAAAGCAGGATGATCAGGATTTTTGTTTTCATAACTTGATTTTTAATTTCGGATTTCGGATTGGCGATTTCGGATTGTTTAAATCCGCAATCAAAAATCCGAAATCCGAAATATCTTCATATCACTCTGCCCATGGCACTTTTTTCGACTTGTAATAGTTTATATCCATGGCTTTGAAATGCCTTGCGTGATCAGCAAGCCTTAATTTATATTCGTCCCACTCTCTCAATGCTGGAGGGGTCCATCCTATCTCAGCATGTCCGGGAAGACGGGGAAATACCATATATTCTATTTCATCCATGTTTGTAATGGTTTCGGTCCATAATGCTGCTTCTATACCAATGATATTTTCCTTTTGGAGGCCTTTGACCAGTGTCAGTGGATCCCAGATATAAGCGCTGTCAACCTCAATATAGGCAGCCCAGTGAAGACCAAGAGGTGTTGTTGAGTCGTATTGCATGTCGAGATAAGCTTTAACCGCAGGTGACATAAGTATTTTAGCACCCTGGCTTACTGCTTTTTTTGCGTTTGCGACATCTGCCCAGTATTGTGCAACACTGCTTGGCTTGAGGGTCGACAATGCTATCTCGTCCCAGCCTATTACCTGCTTGCCATGTTTTGCCACTATGTCCTGTACCCTGTTTACAAAAGGAATATAATCTTCGATCTTTGTGGCATGCGATTCATCTCCGCCGATATGGATATATGGTCCGGGAGTCATGGCAGCAAGCTCTCTTATTACATCATCAATGAATTTGTACGTAATCTCTTTATTTGTGCATAAAGTGCTGAATCCCACTTCGGTTCCGGTATATAATTCAGGAGCCTTCCCATCGCAGTTCAGCTCGGGATATGATGCGAGGGCTGCATTTGTGTGGCCTGGCATGTCAATTTCAGGAACAATGGTAATGTAATGTGTCTGCGCATATTTTACAATATCGGCATATTGATCCTGGGTATAGTAACCACCCTTGCCACCGCCAACCTGGGTGGAGCCGCCATGCAGTGCAAGATTCGGCCATGATTTGATCTCTATTCTCCATCCCTGGTCGTTTGAAAGGCCTAGGTGCAGCACATTCATCTTATAGAAAGCCAGGTAGTCAATAAACTTCTTTACGTCGTCAACACCAAAAAAATGACGTGAAACATCGAGCATTGCTCCTCTGTAAGCATAGACTGGATAATCGGTGATTGTTCCCGTGGCCATCTTCCAGATTCTGTTCTTCTTTGAAGTGGTGTCTGCATCCGAAGATAATATCTGCCTGATAGTCTGAACACCTCTGTACAATCCGGCCGGGTTTACGGCTGTCAGCTTGACAAGCTGAGTAGATATTGTCAGCTCATATCCTTCATCACCGAGCTCTTCATTTACATCTGATAA
Source organism: uncultured Bacteroidales bacterium (assembly GCA_963702415.1). GTDB lineage: Bacteria > Bacteroidota > Bacteroidia > Bacteroidales > VadinHA17 > LD21. The sequence goes on from CAVPCP010000022.1 coordinate 176,369, forward strand.
TTCAAGAAAGATATTGCCCGACCATGGTTCTCCGGAAGCAGACTTAATTGCGGTTTCGAAACCTGTGAGCGCCTTAAGATTTTCGGCCAGGTATTCTCCGGCCCTCATCATTTCTTCTGATTCGCCATATACAAAAATCTTGCTTTTGGGCTTCATAATGAAATAATCGCCGGCTGAAACAACTGAAACAGGTTTCGGAATAATGCTTTCTTTTGAGAGGTCGGATGGTGTCTCTTCTTTGCAGGAAACCGGAAGTGCCATCATAATTAAAACAAATAGTGACGGTGTAATAAGATTCTGTTTCATATTTTTTGGTTTTATAAAATTATTTCAAACAAGGTCACAGGCATCCGGAGGCATCCAGTGAGCATCTTTACCTTCCCATTTAATATTACATCCAATAGGATTTGTAACAGGCACCGATATGGGTTTTCCTGAGGTAAGTTCGTGCAGGGCCATATCAAGATTATTGACCATCATTTTTGAAACATCCCTGGGGCTGTCGACTCCCCTGCCTGTATAAACAAGAACTCTTTCCTCATTGAAGACATAAAAGTGTGGAGTCCTCAAAGCACCGTAAGCTGAAGCAATTGACTGGTCCCTGTCATACAGGTAAAGCCATGGAAATTTGTACTTTTCCATTCTTGCAACCATGTTTGGAAAGCTGTCCTCAGGATAAGTATTCTCGCTGTTTGAATTTATCCCCACAAACCTTACATTTTTTGTCATGTATTTTTCAGCTGTGGCCCTGGTAACTTCATCTGAGCCTATCACATAAGGACAATGATTGCAGGTAAAAAATATTACCAGGTATTTATATCCTGTAAAATCAGAAAGAGAATATACACCTCCTTCAGCCGATGGCAGACTGAAATCAATTGCCATTTCCCCGGGTTGTAATGTAAATGTTTTCTTCATCGCTGGAGTGTTTATTTAATCACAGGATTATCTGCTCTTTTATTAAATTCCTCCTGCAGCTCCTCAACTGTGTTATTATTTTTCAAATATTTTATAAGGACCGCAAGCTGCCCTGCTTCGCTTTCGAGCAGGAGTTCACCCAGTCTCTTGCTGGGCTGAGCCATATCGCTTGCGTAGTGATTGGGATAGTCTGCATACCACCATATTCCGGTATAGCCAAATGGCATCTTGTCCAATCTGTTCTGATTCAGTCCTGACTGGGATTTTATAGCTTCCTGATCAACAAGGTCAGGTCGTATAACCGACATCATCGAAGTTTCTTCCTCTCCTGCATGGCCATCGACTTTGGCTTTTTTCAGTGACTTGATCTCCGGTCCGTTTACCTGATCATTCCCCTCCCTGAATAAAACAACAATATAATCCTTCCTGCTGGCAAGTTGCGACTGGCAGAAATACTGAAGAAAACTGCTGTTTCCTCCGTGTCCGTTCTTTAATATGATCTTTTTTAATCCATTCCTGGATAATTCGTTGCAGGTCTCTTCCAGCATTTTCCATAACAGATCGTTACTGTAGGCAAGTGTTCCGGCCTGGTGCCTTGCTTCAAAGATCTGGCCCATGAAGTAAGGAGGAAAGACAATCGCATATTCCTTCTGTGCAGCGCGGAATGCAGTTTCCCTTGCCTCAAACATATCAGTGCCAAGAGGAAGATGGGGGCCGTGCTTTTCAATTACACCCATTGGTATAACGCATACACCTCCTGCAAGGGCGACAGCCTTACTGAACTGAGGCGACGTAATCTCTTCCCACTTAAAGGATAAGGCTGACTGATCCGTCTGCTGGGCAGATAAAAAATATGATATCAACAACAAAGACATTAAAACAGTAAATCTTCTCATGACTGGTTACTTTGGTTATTGTTTAGGGGTTAAATTTCAATGCTGGCAAGACGGTATGGTTTGATTTCAATATGTTTCCAGACTCCTTGATTAATATATGGTTCTTTTTTCAGACTTTCGTCAAGAGCCAGTCTGTCGGGAAACTCATAGACTATCATTGATCCTATCATTTCCCCGTCGTCATCCAGAATAGCTCCTCCAAGCAGGAATTCCCCGTTTTTCTTCAATATCGCTATCTTTTCAAGATGCTCAGGCCTGGCCCTCATTCTTCTTTCTGGCGCTTCAGAATCGGTACCGTCATAAGCAACAAGCAAAAACTGCATATGGAATATAATTTATTAAACGACTTAATCAGCCAAATTTAATCAATAATAATTTGCTTCCATCAAAATTAATCTACTTCAATTTTGGAATATCGAAGCAGCAAAATCTTACTTATTTATTGCTTAGTGCGACTTTGTGCAGTACTTTGTGATCCTTAGTGGTTTAAAGATTTTTTTACTGCAAAGTTGCTCAAAGGTTCCACAAAGTAACCCAAAGGATTATTTCAGCATATATAACTCATCAAAAATATAATTGTTCTCATATTTAACTGAACCTCATCATTGATTATATTTGCTGCATGCCTGACAAATCAAATTAAAATCTCAAACAACCGGTAACCAGCGCCCGGAATTAATTTAGTCAAATGCTGAATCTGAAATCAATATTTAATCCAGTCCGCTTTTTCAGGGATCTCAGGAAAAAAGACCACAAACCTGTATTAGGCGCCCTTGATATCTTCAAATATATCGGTCCCGGGTTACTGGTAACCGTCGGATTCACCGATCCCGGAAACTGGGCGGCAAATATTGCAACAGGATCGGAATATGGTTATACTCTGCTATGGATAGTAACACTTTCTACACTTATGCTCATTATACTTCAGCATAATGTGGCTCATCTGGGTATTGCAAGCGGCCTTTGCCTTTCAGAGGCGGCTGCAATACATATAAAACCTGCTGTTTCAAAGCCGATCCTTTATTTTGCTGTGCTGGCTTCTGTGTCAACATCGCTGGCAGAAATCCTTGGAGGTGCAATTGCGCTTGATATGCTTTTCGGCGTACCGGTTAAACTCGGAGCTTTACTTGTAACCATTTTTGTTCTGATAATGCTTCTGACCAATTCATACAGGAAACTTGAAAAATGGATTATCGGTTTTGTTTCAATTATTGGTCTCTCCTTTTTGTACGAGATTTTCCTGATCGATGTTGACTGGGCTGCAGCAGGAATTTCATGGGTCAGGCCATCAATCCCCGAAGGCTCAATGTTATTGCTTATGAGTGTCCTGGGGGCAGTAGTGATGCCTCATAATCTTTTTCTGCATTCTGAAATAATTCAAAGCCGGCAGTGGAACCTGAAGGATGAAAAGATAATAAGGGGTCAGTTAAGATATGAGTTTGCCGATACATTGTTTTCAATGATTATTGGCTGGGCAATCAACAGTGCAATGATAATCCTGGCGGCAGCCACATTCTTCAATAACAATATTAAAGTGGATGAGCTTCAGCAGGCAAACAGCATCTTAAAACCACTGCTTGGTAATAATGCTTCAGTTGTATTTGCATTAGCACTTCTTTTCTCGGGTCTCTCTTCATCAATCACTTCCGCAATGGCAGGCGGCTCAATTGTTTCGGGAATATTTCGCGAGCCTTACGATATAAGGGATAATCATACACGATGGGGCGTAATCATTTCACTTATTGGTGCCCTTATTATCATTTTCTTCATAAGTGATCCATTTAAGGGACTTATAATGTCGCAGGTGTTCCTGAGTATCCAGCTTCCTTTTACCGTTGGAATCCAGGTTTATCTTACTTCATCCAGGAAAGTAATGGGTAAATATGCAAATGGTAATCTTTTAAAAACTGTTCTAATGATAATTGCAATATTTGTAACTTACCTTAATTTCAGGCTTTTATTTGATCTAATATTCTGACGGAGATATTTCAGGTAATTAATATTGAGGTGAAAAAATACAGGACAGGATTGGTTCTTAGTGGAGGTGGTGCAAGAGGATTTGCTCATCTGGGTGTTTTAAAGGCACTTAATGATTTTGGAATTTATCCTGATGTGATAGCCGGGACAAGCGCCGGTGCCCTTGTTGGTGTTTTGTATGCTGACGGATATAATCCTGATGAGATCCTTAATATAATGAACACTACGAGCAGGCTTCATTATATCAGGCCAACGGTTCCGCGCGAAGGGCTTCTTCAGATATCGGGTATCGAGCGGATACTTAAAGAAAAACTCAGGGCAGAAAAATTTGAAGATCTCAAAATTCCCCTTTTTGTAACAGCAACGGATCTTAACAACGGCAAAGCAGTATACTTCTCTTCCGGCGAATTACTGCGACCTGTTATAGCATCGGCAAGTATTCCGGTTCTCTTTAATCCGGTAATAATTGACAAAATACATTACGTTGATGGCGGGGTTCTTGATAATCTGCCAATTAAACCGATTGAAGGTATGTGCAATTTCATGATAGGTTCATTTGTCAATCCGATTGGGTATGAAAAGACTGTTACAAGTCTTGTTCAGATCGCTGAGCGTTCTTTTATGCTGAATCTGTCCAAAGAAGTTGATTTGAAAGAAAAGAAATTTGATATTTTTATTGCACCCCCCGAATTAAAAAATTACAAAATTCTCGATAATGAAAAAGCTTTAGAGGTCTTCGAGATAGGGTACAATGCAACAATAAGCAAGCTTGAAGATCCGGATATAAGGAAACGCATTTCCACTATTATTTTGCCCCGAACACCCTAATAGCGGTGCCCCCAAGCACCCCTCAGGGGGGCAGCTACCCTTTATACACATCTTTTATCCTTACCATCAATAATCTGATTATTAGATTTTTAACCACGGAGTCGCACGGAGTTTGTACGGAGTTTCACGGTTTAGATGACAAACAAAAACAGTGCAACTCAGTGTTAACTCCGTGCGACTCCGTGGTTAAATAGACTTTATCATATCGTTTAATTATTACTTGTTTAACATCCTGATTTATAATCAAGTATAAATTGTGTATAAAGGTTAGAGGGGGGCAGGGGGGCGGATTAAAGAATACAGTTTCTTTATTTCGGCTTCCCAGAGCGATTCTTCAGGAGTTTCAAGAATAAGAGGCATATTATCGAACCGGCTGTCGTTAACAACAAATGAAAATGTATCTTCCCCCAGGAATCCGGATCCGATGTTCTCGTGCCTGTCGACCCTGGTGCCAAAATCTTTTTTAGTATCATTAAGATGCATTCCCTTAAGATATTTTAATCCTATTATCCTTTCGAATTTTTCAAATGTGTCCTGAAATCCTCTGGCCGTTTTAACATCGTACCCCGAGGTATAAGCATGACAGGTATCGATGCATACCCCGACTCTCGATTTATCCTCAACCCCGTCAATTATTAACCTTATCTGTTCGAAGGTATGGCCCAGGTTTGTTCCCTGACCTGCAGTGTTTTCAATTACAGCAATAACCCCTGTGGTTTTCTCCAGAACAATATTTATTGATTCGGCAATCCGTGAAAGGCAATCTTCAATACCTATCATATTCAGGTGGCTGCCGGGATGAAAATTCAGTCGATCGAGGCCCAGAAGTTCACAGCGTTTCATCTCATCAAGAAATGAAGCCCTCGATTTTTCAAGGGGTTCCTTTTCAGGGTGTCCGAGATTTATCAGGTAACTGTCGTGTGGAAGGATCTGAAAAGGTTTATAATCAAGCTTCTCACAATTTTCCCTGAAAGCAATAATGCTGGCCCTGGAAAGGGGATTGGAAAACCATTGTCTTTGATTTTTTGTAAAAAGGGCGAAGGCTTTTGCGCCGATTGCACCAGCATTTACCGGTGCATTCTGAACCCCTCCTTCAGCGCTGACGTGAGCTCCGATATATTTCATATTATTAAATATTTAAACATCCCCCTACCTCCTGAATTTTTTGCCCCTAAATCCCCTAAAGGGGACCGACCGTAAGAAATTGCCCAGTGGGCAATTTCAGGGAGGGGCCAGCTTGCAGGGGTGGCTTGATTTATAGCCTATCATAAAGCCCCCTTTAGGGGGCTGGGGGCAAATCCAGGTTTTATTCGTAATAACTTGAACCGTCCCAGCAATGAGTACATAATTTCTCTTTAGGCAGACCTATCGCTTCCACGAGATCGTCGAGCCTTTGATACATCAGACTGTCGAGATTGAGGGTTTCGGCAATTTTTGCCACCATCTGTTTATGTTTCTCTGAATCAGGATCTGAATACTCCTTTAAATCCCCGGAATCTCCTTCAAGCTGATAAACGGCTTTCCTGCCTGCAAGTTCAAGTGGTGTTCGTGATTGTGAGAAATTCAGGAATTCGCATGGATAGAGTAGTGGCGGGCAGGCAATCCTCATATGTACTTCTGTTGCTCCCGACTTTCGCAGGTCATTTGTATTATCCTTTAACTGCGTCCCCCTTACAATGCTGTCATCAAGAAAAACCATTTTTTTGTCCTCTATAATTGCTTTGTTCGGGATAAGCTTCATTCTGGCCACCAGATCGCGCTGATCCTGATTTTGCGGCATAAAACTCCTTGGCCATGTTGGAGTGTATTTTGCATAGGCTCTCTTGTACGGAATACTCTTCTCATTGCCATAGCCAACTGCATGGCCTACACCCGAATCAGGAATACCGCATACAAAATCAGCTTCGACAGTATCTCTGCGGGCGAGCGCAGCACCACACCTGTACCTGCATTCATCAACATTTATCCCTTCATAATAAGAAGGAGGATACCCGTAATAAACCCAGAGAAACGCACATATCTGCATTTTATCTCCGGGTTTTTTCAGCTGAGTGTATCCATCAGATTTAACACTGACTATTTCGCCCGGACCAAGATAATATTCGATTTCATATCCTGTATTCGGAAATGAGCAGGTTTCAATGGCTACTGCATGAGCTCCTTCTTTTTTACCGATCACAACAGGGGTGCGTCCAAGTTTATCACGGACTGCTATTATTTCATTTTCAGTGAGAATAATCATTGAGCAGGATCCCCTGACATTCTTAAAAACATTCTCAATACCTGAAACAAAATCATCCTTTTCGCAAATGAGGTTTGCAATAACTTCTGTGGGATTAATGTTTCCTTCAAAAGTCTCAGTAAAATGATTCTTTTCATTAAGAAACTTGTTTTCAAGCTCTTTAAGATTCAGCAGTCTGCTTACTGTTACAATTGCAAATCTTCCAAGGTGTGAACTGAATAAAATTGGCTGAGGATCAGTATCGCTAATGATTCCCATGCCCGAATTTCCTTCAAAATTCCTTAACTCATCTTCAAATTTGTTTCTGAAATAAGCATTTTCAAGATTGTGTATCGATCTGCGAAATCCTTTTCCGGGCACAATAAAGACTAAACCAGCTCTTTTAGTCCCCAAATGAGAATGATAATCCGTCCCATAAAAGACATCCTCTACACAACTGGTTTTTGAAATCACTCCAAAAAAGCCACTCATATAATTGAATATTAGCTATTTATAAATAACAGGGTCAATAGTAAAATTAATCATTGAAATGGATTTTTTATATATTGAATGATATTATTAATTTTGTATCATAAATTATTATAAATACAAGCAAATAAATGACAGACACAAACACATTCACTCCGATTGAACAACCTAAGAAAAAAAGTGCACCAATTGCCATGATTTTCACTACTGTTATTCTGGCTGCAGCTTTAATTTTTCTGGTTGTTATGTATTTCGATCAGAAAAACAAAATGGTCGATATGGAAACTGTTCTCACCCAGGAAAAAGATTCTCTTCAGAATGAACTCAGGCTGATGGTCCAGGGGTATGATACATTAAAGACAGATAATGACACTCTAATGGCAAATCTGCAGCGGGAGAAAAAAAGAATTGTTCAGCTGTTGTCTGTTAATGCCTCAAATGTTCAGCTGATTAAGAAATACAGGGCCGAAATCGGAACAATGAGAGATATAATGAAAGGATATATTGTTCAGATAGATTCTCTTAACACCTTAAATCAGCAGCTTGTTGCTGAAAATATTGGTATCAAGCAACAGATATCTGAAGTTCAGACGACAAACGTTGAACTGACGAAAGCAAAGGAAGAGCTGACTTCAAAAGTTGTTGTTGCTTCAGTGATTCAGGCAAAGGATATTAATGCTGTTACCCTTAACCAGAAAAGGAAGGAGACAACCAGAATTAACAATATCGATAAGCTGAGGATCTGCTTTACTCTTCGTGAAAATCCGATTGCCACCGCTGGTGAAAAAGAAGTATTTATGAGAGTAATCAGGCCGGATTCCCTGGTTATCACAACCAGTCCGGATAACCTGTTCGATTATAATGGCAATAAGCTCGTTTACTCAGCCAGTCGTCTTGTTGATTATATGAATCAGGATATTGAGATGTGCATCTTCCTTGATAACACTGGTGATTTTATCATCGGGACTTACAGCGTTGAGCTTTATCTTGAAAACAATATTATCGGCCGGACCACATTTGCCCTGGCAAAAAGATAATCAGTTTTCAACCGGCAGCATAAGTTCGGAAATAATATTATCTGATATCATTTTACCCTGGTTCGTGAGGACCAGGGTTTTATTTTCCTGTTTCATCAGCCCGTAGTTTATGAATTTACCGGAAGTATTGAGAATATAATCATACCCTTCTTTATCAAAGATCCTTTCAACGTATTCAAGATCAATTCCCCACATCGTCCTAAGTGTGGTCATGATATACTCATTAAACCTTGTCTTTTTATCAAGCTCTTCCTTCTCTAAAAAAGGAGATCCTGAATTCACTGATTTTATATACTTTCTGACATCCCTGATATTCCACTGGCGGGAGTAACCGTTAAAAGAATGAGCTGAAGGTCCCAGGCCAATATAATTGACCTGTTTCCAGTAATTCGAATTATGAATTGAAAAATAACCCGGTTTGCCAAAATTAGAGATCTCATAATGCACAAAACCTGCCGATTGCGCTTTATCTATCAGCAAATTAAACTGGGCACTGCTCTCTTCTTCATCTATTTCAGACAATAAACCTTTTTCTTTCATTTTCGAGAATACAGTGTTGGGTTCAATTGTAAGATGATAAGCGGAGAGATGTTTAATGTCGTATGAGAAGCTTTTATCGAGGTTATCAGCCCAGTCAGTGATGGTTAAACCAGGGATCCCGTATATCAGATCGATAGTCACGTTCCTGAATCCTGCTTTAAATGTTTCCTCAAGAGCATATGCTGACTGTGCATTGTTATGCCGTCTGTTTAATAATTTAAGATCAGAATCTCTCCACGACTGTATTCCGAGGCTTATTCTGTTGATAGCCGAATTTTTAAGTTCCAGCAAATATTCCTTATCAGCGTCATCAGGATTTATTTCTATTGTTACCTCACAGTGTTCACTTACCCGATAGAGTTTTCTGATAGCCTCGATAATTGTGTTAATCTCTTCTACAGATAAAACCGAAGGAGTCCCGCCGCCCAGATAAATAGTATCAATTATTTCATTTCCGATATATTCCCTTCGAAGAGCTGCTTCTTTAATAAGGGCGTCAATAAAATGTTTATTGTCAGATTGAGATATTATATGGTAAAAATCACAATATGAGCAGAGTTTTTTGCAGAATGGGATATGAATATAGATGCCTGCCATGTAAGTTTTATGAAGTGTTTAAATTTATTAAGAAATTATTATACTAATACTTAAATTTGCCCCAAACTGATAAAATGATAAAAAATAATATTTTCTCAATTCTTGTGTCGCTGGTTATACTCTATTTAAGTCTGGCCAACGCAAAAACATTTGAAGAGATTGGTTTTTTTGATATACCCTACCTTGATAAATTCACGCACTTCGGACTTTATTTCTTATTCATGGCTGTGATAATACTGGAACACCGCAATTCCTTTACAAATACCAGGCAGATAATAATTGTTGCCTTAATACCTGTTTTTTTCGGAGGCTTAATGGAGCTGATGCAAACAGGATTTACAACAACCCGTAAAGCTGATGTCCTTGATATAATGTTTAATACCGCAGGAACTGCGACTGCAGTTTGTATATGGTTGTTTTTAATGCCATACTATAAAAAGTGATTCAGATGTATATGTCTTCTGAATTATTTGCATTTTTTGAAAGTTCAGCTATTGTTTTGTATTTGAAATATTTTTTCAGTTCTGCTCTTATAACTGCATAATCATCGTGAGCAGGGCATACTTTTTTACTATGCTTAATCTCAGCACAGGTTCCGTCGTGAATAAGGCAGTTTGTAAACAACTCATCCCCGGCAATAATTTTTACAATTTCCAGAAGAGTTATTGATTCAGGTTTTTTAAGAATAGAAAAACCTCCGTTGGGTCCCTTCGTTGAGCTTAGAATTTTTTGCTTCGCGAGCTGCTGAAGGATTTTTGCCAGGAATGGGGCCGGAAGACCAAGATCACCTGAAATTTCCTTTATTCCTATATTATTTTTTACGGGATGCCGGTTTGCCAGGTATATCAATGCACGGATTCCGTATCTGCAAGAATTTGAAAGCATATCAATACAGTTTTAAAGGAATTTTCTCTATTCTTCTTTTGTGACGTCCACCTTCAAATTCAGTCTCCAGAAATGCCTTTACGATAAGAATTGCTTCAGATTCATTAATAAACCTTGCCGGTAACGAACAAATATTTGCGTCATTATGCAATCTTGCCAGACGGCTGATTTCTTCATTCCAGCATAATGCACTCCTTATACCCTGGTGTTTGTTTACAGTCATGTTTATTCCGTTGCCTGTACCGCAGATTGAAATTCCAAGATCAACATCACCGCCTGAAACAGCTTTCGCCAGAGGATGGCCAAAGTCGGGATAATCGTCAGCTGAATCATAGCTGTAACTTCCAAGATCTTTAAGCTCTAAGTTTTTTCCAACCAGATATTTTAAAAGTGTCTCTTTCAGATAAAATCCTGCATGATCAGAGACTATTGCTACCTTTTTTTTCTTCACCTTTAATTTTTTACGGTTCAGTTTGTCTGCAAATTAATATAATTGATCCATTTTAAGAAATAATATCCTTTTAACTTATATTGACTATCAGGAATAAACAATAATTACTGTGAATCTTTTTCTATTTTTAATGTGCTCATCCCCCTGTCCCGCTGACTTAGTCGATCGCGCTTGCGGGATTCTCCTTGAATCAAAAGAAGGGGTTAATAAGCGTTTAAGCCCTCTTTGCATGGAAATAAAAACTTTATAAAGACTAAACAGAAATAAATTCCCTTTGTTTATTACCTGTAAATAACTGTTCATTAAAATTGCATATTTTCAATTTTTTAAACTAAAATATAGATCTATGCAGCAAAACCGTTTCTGATGAAAAAGTTTTAATGGAATAAAATCAGTCTATAAACTTTAAATGAACATCGAAACCTATATTTTTGTCCTCATACCGTTATCAGTAACATTTACTTAACAGTTGTTAATTATTTCGTTAAGTATCTGATATTCAAAAATGGTACATTTTTTGAACTGTTGATAAAGTGTTATCCTGATATTTGTTATTGAAAATAAAAGACAAATCTGTTTTTTGTTTCAACACAATTAACAGGATATAATAATCATTATAAGAATTTATAATTTAATAAGTTTATAATATTAATTATATCAGAATGATAAATTAATCGGAATCTTGTTTTCGATTAGTATTTTTGTGATGGCAAAAAGTATAAGGACTAAAGTCCATATTTATGGTATCCTTAAACCCGGGCATTAATGCCCGGGTTAGAAAACTAATAATGGCTAGGGCTGTAGCCCTTATATATTGATTAGATAATGAATAATACTCTAAATGGATAAGAAGGAACATATAGATTACATTTCTGAAATAAAAAAGCTTAAGTTTCAAAAGAATGTAATTATCCTTGCTCATTATTACCAGACAGGAGATATACAGGATATTGCGGATTTTGTCGGCGACAGCCTTGCCCTCTCTCAGAAAGCAGCATCGAATGATGCAGATATTATCCTGTTTGCCGGTGTCATGTTTATGGCAGAAACAGCAAAGATATTATCGCCGGAAAAGAAAGTACTTATTCCTGATATTAATGCGGGCTGTTCGCTTGCTGATTCTTGTAAAGCTGAGGACTTTAAAAAATTCCTTGATGATAATCCGGGAAGAACTGTAATCACTTACGTAAACACCAATATCGACATAAAGGTTTTATCGGATATTATATGCACTTCTTCAAATGCAGTTCAGATAATAGAATCACTGCCGGCTGATGAAAAAATAATATTTGCTCCCGACCGTAATCTTGGCAATTATATACTTAACAAGACAGGAAGGGATATTATTGTCTGGAATGGTGCATGTCATGTACATGAAGAGTTTTCCCTTGAGGCGATACTTAAACTGAAAAATGAATACCCTGAAGCCAAAGTTATTGTCCATCCTGAATGTGAACTTCCTGTCAGAATGATTGCCGACTTTATCGGCTCAACCTCTGCCCTTCTGCAGTTTACAAAAAAGGATAGTTCCAAAATCTATATTGTTGGAACCGAACCAGGTATTATTCATCAGATGAGAAAAGCAAATCCTTCAAAGGAATATATTCCTGCTCCACCAAAAGATTCAACATGCGGCTGCAGTGAATGCAGTTTCATGAAGTTGATTACCATGGAAAAAATATATAAATGTCTCAGGGATGAAAAGCCTGAGATAAATATTGATCCTGAAATTCTTGGAAAAGCACGAAAGCCGATAATCAGAATGATGGAAATATCGGAAAAACTAGGTCTTTAAAATGAAAAAAGAATTATTTACCATTTTTTTATTATTAACGGGATTCATATCTTTTGGTCAGGCCGGAAATACTATTCAGGATGGCTATCAGATTTTCAGATATCCCAATGGGACAATATCAAGCGAAGGTCTCTTTAAGAATGGAAAACCTGAAGGTTACTGGAAAAGCTATTATGTTACAGGTTTAAAAAAATCGGAAGGAAAATATTCAAGTTTCCAGCTCGACAGTATCTGGGTATTTTTTGATCAGGCAGGCGACACAGTTGAAAAGATAAATTATCTTTTCGGAAAACGAAACGGATATTGCTACAAATACAGAAAGGACCCTTCTGAAGGGCTATATATTTATTCAAAGGAGCTTTACGCCGGTGACAAAAAAGAAGGTACTGCGTATTTCTATTTTCCCGACGGAAAAATACAGCAGACGATTTCATACAACAATGGCAAAAAGGAGGGCTTGTCAAAAGAATTTGATAAAAACGGAACGGTAATAACTCAGCTTGAATATAATAACGATTTTCTGATAAGCAGGGACAGGATTAACCGGCTGACAGCAAAGGCTTAAAACAGGGAGTATGGAAGGAATTTTATCCTGGCGGAGGAATTAAATCGGAAAAGAACTTCAGGGATGATCAGCTGCACGGATATTACAAGGAATATGACAACAGGGGCATACTTGTGCTTACAATGCTTTATGATAACGGATCAATAGTAAAATCGGAAGTTGAAGATGAACCTGATATTGAGATTGAAAACAAGTATGATCAGAATAACAGACTGATTTACAGCGGACCATTACCGGAATAAAATACCGGTGGGTGTTCACAGGGAATATGGTGCAGACGGTAAAGTAATTAATGCATATGTTTATAACGATAACGGTCTTCTTTTGTCGGAGGGCATTGTTGATGAAGGAGGTAAATTCAATGGAAAATGGAAGGACCTTTATCCCGATGGCACAACGCTTGCCGAGGGCCAGTATTCAGATAGCCGGCGAACCGGAATATGGAAATTTTATACTGCTTCGGGAAACTTGAACAGACTGGTTCATTTAACAACGGTCGTCCTGACGGATTATGGAAATGGTACTATGAGAACGGTAACCTGCTGAGGGAAGAAGAGTATTTCCAGGGGCAGCGTGACGGAGTCTATACTGAATACTCTCCTGCAGGAGACATAATAGCCCAGGGCAGGATATACCGACGGTGAGAAGAACGGGGAATGGAAATATAAATCGGGCGATAATACTGAAGAAGGAAACTATATTGTAGGTTTGCGCGATGGATTATGGAAATCATATTATTCTGATGGAAAAATCAGATTCAAGGGAAATTATATGCAGGGAAATCCGGATGGACAGCTAACCTATTATTATGAAAACGGAAGGCCCAGGGAAGAGCAGTTCTACCGGATGGGTATAAAACAGAAAACCTGGAAAAAATATGATGAAGAAGGCGTTCCTGTACTGACAATTACTTATAAGGATGATGCTGAGATCAGTATTAACGGCGTTAAAATAAACCTTCCCGAAAGCGATGTGAAGCTTATTAAATAATTATGGATGCTGGTTGCTGGTTGCTGGTTGAGATATGTATGATTTAACTAAAGTACTAAACAAACTATTTATTGAACAACGCATTATATCTTTAATCACCATAAAACCAGCAACCAGAAACAAGCAACTCTGGATAATAAATACATTTACCCCTTAATGGAGGATAATTTTGATATAAGAAAGGAAGACCTGGAAACAAATGACCAGGAATTTGAAAAACAACTCCGTCCGGTAAATTTCGATGATTTCAAAGGGCAAAAGCAGATAATAGATAACCTGACAGTATTTGTCACTGCTGCCAGGCAAAGAGGAGAATCGCTCGATCATGTGCTGCTGCACGGCCCGCCGGGACTTGGAAAGACAACGCTTGCCGCAATAATATCAAATGAACTGAAAGTGAACCTGAAGGTCACTTCAGGTCCGGTACTCGACAAGCCTGGTGATCTCGCCGGACTGCTTACAAACCTTCAGGAGGGAGATGTTCTTTTTATTGATGAAATTCACAGGCTGAGCCCGGTGGTGGAAGAATACCTCTATTCCGCAATGGAAGACTACCAGATCGATATAATGCTCGACAAGGGGCCCAGCGCCAGATCGGTTCAGCTAACCCTGAATAATTTCACGCTCATAGGTGCAACAACACGTTCAGGACTTCTTACAAGCCCTCTCCGGGCAAGATTTGGAATAACTTTTCATCTTGAATACTATGATCATGATGTTCTCACGGGGATAGTAAAAAGATCAGCCGGTATTCTTAAGGTTAAAATTAATAATGATGCAGCTGATGAAATAGCAAAGCGCAGCAGGGGAACTCCAAGAATAGCAAATGCACTCCTTCGGAGGATAAGGGATTTTGCCCAGGTCAGGGGTTCCGGAAAAATTGATCTTGAAATAACCCGGTTCGGTCTGAAAGCACTGAATATTGACCAGCATGGTCTTGATGAAATGGACAACAGGATCTTATCTGCAATTATTGACAAATTCGGAGGAGGTCCGGTCGGATTAAACACTATTTCCACAGCCGTTGGAGAGGAAAGCGGAACTATTGAGGAAGTGTATGAGCCATTCCTGATTAAAGAAGGCTATCTTAAACGGACACCAAGGGGTCGTGAAGCAACCGAACATGCTTATAAGCATCTGGGTAAGCAATTTGGCCGGAACCTGAACGGCACTCTCTTTTAACAGAAATTCGTATCTTAACGTTGACGGGATTAACTCCTGGTAAGGACATTACTGATTTTCTCAAGTCCTTTTTTATTGAGGATCCTTATTTTTCTTCCATTGAGCTCAACAAGCTTGTCGGTTTTAAATTCGGATAGTAATCTTATTACGGATTCGGTTGCAGTTCCGACAATATTGGCCAGCTCTTCGCGGGTCAGGGATATCCTCAGATAATTATGTTCGTCGAGACCGAAATCATTTACCAGCAGCAGAAGTATTTCTGCAAGTCTTTCCCTGACTGTCTTCTGAGCGATATCAGTAATGAATGAATTTGCCTCTCCCAGCTCATGACAGGCAAGCTTGAGCAGTTCAAGAGAATATGCAGGATTTGTTTTAATGAAGGATATAAGTATTTCCGACGGGATGAAACAGACACTGCATTCCTCTATTACTTTCGCTGAAGTGCATGCAACCTCATTGCTGAGGACACTCCGATAAGCAATTATTTCACCTGCCTTTGCAAACCTTATTATCTGCTCTTTTCCGTCAAATCCAGTCTTATAAACTTTAATTATGCCACTGTGAATACAAAAAAATCCGCTTATCCTGTTGCCTTCCTGATATAGAATTTCTCCGCGCTTATACTGCCTGAAATCCTTCTCGAAATTGATAATTGCAACTTCTTCAGCGGTCAGGTGCTTGAAGATAGACCCTGTTTCAAGAGCGCATTTATCACATAATGGAATATGTAAATCATGCTGTTTCATTTCTTTATCCGGTTTCATTATTACATTAACAATAGCCAGCCCTGAATGTTTAAAGCATCTTACAGGGCTGTTTTGAACTGATCGAGAAATCTCAGATCATTTTCAAAATAAAGGCGGAGATCATTGACCTGATACTTAAGCATTGCTGCACGTTCTATTCCCATTCCGAAAGCAAATCCTGTATATTTTTTGCTGTCAATGGTACAGGCTTCAAGCACATTGGGATGTACCATACCGCACCCAAGCACTTCGAGCCAGCCTGTATATTTACAAACGTTGCAACCCTTACCTCCGCATATTTTGCAGCTTACATCCATCTCAGCCGAGGGTTCGGTAAATGGGAAATATGAAGGACGGAGTCTGATTTTTGTATCTTTTCCATACAACTCCCTGGCAAAGAATAATAATGTCTGCTTCAGGTCAGCAAAAGAGACATTTTCATCAATGTATAGTCCTTCGATCTGATGAAAAATACAGTGCGCCCTTGCTGAAATAGCCTCGTTCCGGAAAACCCTTCCCGGAGAGATGGTGCGGATGGGTGGTTTCTGGTTTTGCATCACCCTTACCTGGACTGATGAAGTATGGGTCCGAAGGAGAATATCATCCGGACTGGAGTCTTCTGCAGAACTCCTGAAGATATAAAATGTATCCTGCATGTCACGCGCCGGGTGTTCAGGGGCAAAGTTGAGCTTAGTAAAGACATGGTTGTCATCCTCAATTTCAGGGCCTTCCGATACCGTAAAACCAATCCTGGAAAAAATATCAATAATTTCTTTCCTGACTATTGAAATAGGGTGGCGTGACCCGGAAGGATAAGGAAATGCCGGTTTGGTAAGGTCATCTTCAGCAGATCCTGTTTCCCGCGATTCCTGCTCCTTTTTCAAAACATTGTATCTTTCCTGTGCTATTTGCTTTAGTTCATTAAGCTTCTGGCCAACTTCCCTCTTATGCTCTGCCGATATATTCCTGAACTCTTCAAACAGTTCAGTTATAAGTCCTTTTTTACTGAGATATTTAAGCCGGAATGACTCAATATCTGAAGATGTTACTGCTTTAATTGACTGGATCTCCTCAAGCAGATTTTTTATTTTATCAAGCATTTTTGTTTAGTTTATTACCAGCCTTATTCTATTTGCTGACCAGTTTCATTGAAATAATCTTAATATCATTTAAAGGCCTGTCAGCCTGATTTGTCTGAACTGCAGCAATTTTGTCAACAACTTCAAGCCCTTCAGTTACTTCACCGAATACGGTGTATGTTCCGTCAAGACGAGGCGTCCCGCCCTGTATTCATATATGTATCAAGTTGTTCCCGGGAGAATTTGAAATCGCCTTTAGTTGTCAGATAATCAAACATTTTCATTGAAGCGCGTTCCTGGATTTCACCGTCAGTAAGAGTCGTTCCGGATAACCTTGCGCTGTCGGCAGTCTCCTTGAGAAATCTGCTGAAAAGAACCTGTTTGATATTGCTGTTAATCCTTTCCTCCGTAGCCATGAGCTCAGCTTCAGAATATTTTTTACCCTGGACTATATAGAATTGCGTTCCGGATGAGCGCATTTCCGGATTCACATCATTTCCTTCGCGTGCCGCAGCAATAACACCTTTCTTATGAAAATACTCATTATTGAACTCGGCAGGAATCGTATATGTATTCAGAGTATCAAGCTGTTCTTTTGTCAAACCGGTTCTTGTCACGGGATCACCTGCCTGGATCATAAAATCCCTGATCACCCGGTGAAATGAAATTCCGTTGTAAAATCCCATATTGACAAGCTTAACAAAGTTATCCCTGTGAGCGGGGGTATTTTCATATAGCTTTATTTTGATGTCGCCCGCTGAGGTTTTAATTAAAACCATTGTATTGCCATTGCCACCGGGAGCATTGCATGAAATGATCAGGAAAAGGGCAGAGAGAGAGAATAAGCGTCTGACTATTGTGTTCATGAAAACTGAAATTTGGTTAATAACGTTCTGCAAATCCGAGGGCAAAGATATTTAACTTTGGCCGATACTCGAAAGAATTAGTTTTCAAAGTGAGCAAATATAGCTGAATCTCAATGCGACAATACCAGTTTGCTTCGTTAGCGCTATATTTGTCATCAAATTTTTAGAATGAAGGAAGTCCGGAAACTTGCTGGCCAGACATTGATTTACGGTCTGGGAACCATTATTCCAAGGTTCCTGCATTACGCAGTTATGACTCCATTCTATACCAGGGTATTTTATAACGAGCTGGGACAGTATGGAGTTATCACAGAGTTATATGCCTGGATGGCAATACTCCTGGTGATACTTACATACGGGATGGAAACGGCATTCTTCAGATTCTCTCAGAAAAGCGAAGATTACGAGAAAGTCTACAGCACTTCACTTATTAGCCTGTTTGTAACCTCGCTACTATTTGTTATACTGGTGAATCTCTTCATCAGTCCGGTATCGGCACTTATGAATTATAAAAATAATCACGATTACATAAGGATGTTTGCCGCTATCGTTGCAATAGATGCTTTTTCTGCAATACCCTTTGCAAGGCTCAGGAAGGAGAACAGACCCGGTGTTTTCAGTACGCTTAAGATTATTAATGTGTTGATAACCATCGGACTGGTAGTGTTTCTCCTTAAGATTGCGCCGGGCATCTGGGAAAAAAGTACCGGATGGTTCCGGCATGTTTATAATCCAGACTACAAAGTAGGATATATATTTCTGGCAAACCTTGTTTCAAGCGGCTTAACGCTGATAATGCTTAGCCCGTTTATTATCAGGACCAGATTCAGATTCGATACGGGATTATGGTACAGAATGATAACTTACTCGTTTCCTCTTCTTCTGGCAGGGTTGAGCGGAACACTGAATGACGCACTCGATAAAGTAATACTTAGAAGGATGATAGGGGGCGGAGAAGGCCTTGAAGTTCTCGGCAAATATGGCGCTGGTTATAAGATCGGTGTCCTGATGGCAATTTTTATTCAGATGTTCAGGTTTGCTGCGGAACCATTCTTTTTTGAAAGGGCAAAGCAGGCGGATGCCAGGAAAACATATGCTGAGGTGATGAAGTATTTCATTATTATAATGCTGGCCATGTTCCTGTTTATAAACCTCTATATTTCAGGCTTTAAGTATATCATTGCATTTAGCTATCGTGAGGCTATCGTGGTTGTTCCCATTATCAGCATGGCTTATCTGCTGTATGGCATTTATGTCAATCACAGCATCTGGTACAAGCTGAACGATATGACGATTTATGCCGTTTATATTACATTTGCAGGCGCTTTGATTACGGTTCTGATAAATGTATTGCTTATTCCGGTATACGGTTATATGGCCTCCGCATGGGCTCATATAGCGTCTTACGGAAGCATGATAATATTGTCATTTATTTTCGCCGAAAAAAGATATAAGGTAAACTACAACATGAAGCAGTTTATACCGTATTTCCTGATGGCTGTAGCCATGGTTTTATTCGGAAAGTATTTCAAATATCCGGGCATCGTTTCAGAGCTTATTATTAATACAGTTTTAATGCTTATTTTTATAGGTTACGCTCAATATAAAGATCAGCTATTGAGTGTTTTCATCAGCAGGACAGAAAAATGAAAAGAAAGCTATTAATATCAATCATCGTTACTACTGGTTTGATCATGGTATCATGCAGTAAAAATATAGTTCCGGGATTGAAGCAAGCGAAGGCGGGCAATGGGAATGACAGCGCTGCATTTAACTATATCTATGTTGAGGGGATAAGGCAGAAGCTTCTGGGAAATCTGGGAGAAGCCCTCCGGTATTTTGAACAGTGCCTGCTTGTAAATCCTGAAAGCGATGCTACATATTACCAGATGGCTCAGATTGTTCTGGGAAGCGGGGATCTGGTAAATGGAAAGAAATATGTGAGCAGAGCCAGCGAAATTCAACCAGACAATTTATGGTACAGCATGTTATTGTCGAGTATTTACCATCGCGAAGGAAACATAGACAGCGCTATAATTTGCTATGAAAGAGCCGTAAGGGCTTACCCGGAAAAGGAAGAGCTGCAAGTTTCGCTTGCCAAACTGTACACTCAGAATAAGAATTATGAAAAAGCCAGGAAAATCCTGAGCCAATTTGATGAAAAATACGGAGTTAATGAGAATACAACGCTGACGCTTATAGAGAATCTGATGGCCGAAGGTAAGCGCAAGGAGGCCCTGGCAAAAGTTCAGCAGCTTCTGGAGCAAAATCCTGATGATATTGTATATAACGGCTACATTGCAGCAATTTACAGGGAACAGGGCGATACGCAGAAAGCAAAGGAAGTATATAATCAGCTGATAGCGCGGAATCCGGACAACCCCGGAATTCAGCTCTCCCTATGTGAATTCCTGGTATCAGAGAAGAGTTATGATGAGTTATTTGATCTTCTGAACACAGTAATTATCAATCCGAAAATATCGAGGGAAGAAAAGGTCTCCTTAATCGCCGATCTAATAGAGAATGATGACATTATCAGGGAACATGGAAATAAAATGGAACTAGCCATAAGGGTTATGGAAGCTAATTTTCAGGATGATGATTTAATCCTGTTACTCAGGCCGGAGTTTTTACAAAAACAGAAGAAAACGGAGGAAGCTGCATTAAGACTTGAGGAAATAATAAAACTAAACCCGGACAATTACTATGCATGGGAAAAGCTCCTTCTGGTCTATTATGACCTGAAAGACTTTGAAAAGCTGCAGAGCAGCGGCAAGGAATGTGCGACCAGGTTCAACCGGTCTATTATTGCAAAGATGCTGTATGCAACAGGCGCAATGGAAAATGAAGAGTATGACATATCTATTGAAGAGCTTCGTAAAGCAGATATACTCGCCGGCGAGAATAAGGAGCTTAAACTTCAGATTCAGACTTTACGGGCAGATACTTATTACAGAATGAAAAACTACACAGAAGCTTTTAAAGCATTTGATGAAGCTCTTAAATTAGATGACAGCGACCTGACAGTGATGAATAATTATGCTTATTATCTGGCTGAACAGAATATGAATCTGAAGGAAGCTGAAAGAATGGCAAAGAGTGTAATAGAAATTGAGAAGGATAATAACACCTATCTCGATACTTATGCCTGGGTGCTTTATAAAAGAGGCAAGGTAAGAGATGCTGCAAAAATCATGGAAAAAATATTAGCTTCAGACCAGCCGGCTGATGCTGAATACCTGGAACATTATGGATTTATACTGAAAAAGATGAGAAAATGCGATGAGGCGATTAAAAGCTGGGAAACAGCCATGTCTCTCGACAAAACAAAAATTAACCTTTATAAAGAAATAGAAAATTGCGAAAAATAATTTACATAACACTCTTTTTGTCACTTCTTCTTGACGCTTGCTCTGTTTCTAAGAAATCAAGGGTGACAAATGCTTCATCAGCAGTTTCAAATGCTGATGAAAAAACTATTGAATCTGTGATAGTCAATAACCTGTCAGCCGAAAATTTTCATATTCAGAAGGCAGATATCAATGTAACCCAGGATAACTTTTCTGCCAGATTTACTGCCAGCATAAAATTCAGAAAGCCTGATACAATGCTGATTACTGTAAGATCGAGAGCTGGCATAGAGGCAGGAAGAGGACTGATCACAAGAGACACAATACTTATAAACGACAGGATAAATAATAAACTATTGGTTGGATCCCCATCGGTCATTGGACCAAAATATGGAATTGAACCGGCGCTCTTTTTTGTTCTGTTTGGAGACTTAATTGTTAATGAGTCAGACAAAAACAGGAATGTTAATTGTATTAAGGGAATTTCAAAGGAGGAATTTGAAATAAACGGGAAAAGAGTTGAATATATAATAGATTGTAAAAGCCGGAAATCTACCCAGGCTTACTTTGCCGGAGATATTAAATCGGGAAATATAACTATCAGGTTCAGTGATATCATAAATGATAGTGGAACCAGGTTTCCAAGGTTAATTGAAATAAATGATGACCTGAGTTCTCTTAACATAATTCTTGAAATTAAGAAGATTGAGAGACCGTGGAATGGGAAAATAGGATTTGTACCAGGGCAGGGATATAAGGTTATTGTATTGAAATGAAAGGTTTATTCCTGATAAATATCTTGTTGGTTAGTGCTCTGCTGACTGTAAATGCCCAGTCAAAAAAAGATCTTGAAGATCAGAGAAAGAAAACACTGGAGGAGATAACTTATGTCGATAATTTATTGAAAGAGACAGAGAAAGAAAAAAAAGAGAGTCTCAATGAATTAAAGATAATAGTAAAGAAATTAAATCTCAGAGAATCAATTTTAAAGGGGTTTCAGGATGAGATTACAATGATTAATGGAAGAATTGACCTTAATACACTTGCAATCGATATGATGCAAAATGACCTGGAAATATTGAAACAAGATTACGAGAAAGCCGTATTAAGTTCATTCAGGGCATCGAAAGGTAATTCAGAGATCGGCTATATATTATCGGCCAGTAATTTTAATCAGGCCTATAAAAGGCTGAAATACCTTCAGCAGATAACAAAATTCAGACGTCAGGAATCAGAAATAATCCAGGAATTGAAAAGCGAAATTGAAATTTCAAAAACTAAAATGGAAGAGGACCTGGTAAGGATTTCGGAGTTAAAATCGAGGGAAGAACAGCAGAAATATTTGTTACAGGGAGAACAGAATAAGCAGCAGAATGTTGTGAAATCACTAAGCAAAAAGGAACAACAGCTGCAAAGGGAGCTGGAGGATAAAAAGCGCATAGCTAAAAGGATTGAATCGGAAATAACAAAACTGATTGCGGAAGAAAAGAAAAAGATGGCAAAAAGTGATGTAACTCCTGAAATGAAACTGATAAGCGATAATTTTTTCGAAAACAAGGGAAGACTACCATGGCCGGTTGAAAAGGGAATTATCACGAGCCATTTCGGAGTTCACAATCACCCTGTCCTTAAATATGTAACTGAAGACAACATTGATATAGAAATAACAAGTTCAGGAATGACACCGGTCAGGAGTGTTTTTAAGGGAGTGGTGGCAAAAGTGTTCTCAATCAGGGGAGCAAACATGGCTGTTATTATACGGCATGGGAAATATTTAACTGTTTATCAGAATATTGTGGATGTTAAAGTGAAGGTGGGCGAAAGGGTCGAGACAAAGCAGGAGATTGGGAAAGTTTTCAACGATACTCAAAACGGGGATAAGGCAATTCTCAAATTCATGGTGTTTGAAGAAACACTAAAAATGGACCCGGAATTGTGGATCTCGAAAAAAAATTAGAAATTGCATAACTTTTACGATTAAATCGAAAATTTGGGACGGAATGGCTAAGATGTATAAAAGATTAAAAATAGAATCCAGAATGAGTAATCTCAGGGTCATTGAAAATGCAATAGATGAAATGACAGGAGCTATTGGGGTAAATCAGGATAATTATGGTAAGATACTTGTAGCCGCGCTGGAAGCAGTAAATAACGCAATTGTACACGGGAACAAGTCGATTGCCCATAAGCTGGTTGACGTTGAGATAGAGTTCAATGAAAACCATATTAAAATTACTGTCACTGATGAAGGAGAAGGATTTGATCCTAAGAAGATACCAGATCCTACTATGCCGGAAAATATTGAAGAATTAAGCGGGAGAGGTGTTTTCCTGATGACGAAGCTGGCTGATTCAATAGAGTTTAATGATAAGGGAAATAGTGTAACTATGAACTTTAAGGAGGTATCTAATTGAATATAAGGTTTGTTTATGATCAGATAAAGTACAGGATTCACAAAACAGAGGAAATCAGGAAATTTCTTGGGAAGGTCATAACGGAAGAAAATAAAACACCGGGCGACCTTCTTTTTATTTTTACAAACGATGACAGTGTCAGGAATATCAACAAGAGATTCCTTGAACATGATTATAATACAGATGTTATATCATTTGACTACTCGTCAGGAAAGATTGTGAATGGGGAAATCTATATTAGTATAGATACTGTGAGAAGGAATGCTCTGCAATATAAGGTCACGGTCGCTGAAGAATTATTACGGGTAATGATACATGGGGTTCTGCATTTGTGCGGATACAGGGACGGAAATAAAGCGGAGAGGGATTTAATGTTTGAGCGTCAGGAAAAAAGTCTGAAGGAATTTGGAAAGGAGATATGAATGAATTTCAATTATGATGTAATTGTTGTCGGTGGAGGGCACGCGGGCTGTGAAGCAGGACACGCTGCAGCAAAAATGGGAGCACGGACGCTGCTTGTAACTATGGATATGACAAAACTTGCACAAATGTCGTGCAATCCGGCTATGGGAGGAATAGCTAAAGGACAGATAATAAGGGAGATAGATGCCTTGGGAGGAGTCAGCGGAATTGTTACGGACCGAAGCATGATACAATTCAGGATGCTTAATAAATCAAAGGGACCGGCAATGTGGAGTCCGCGTGCGCAGTGCGACAGGCAAAGATTCAGTGTAGAATGGAGAAAGATCCTGGAGAATACGGAAAATTTGTTTATATGGCAGGAACAGGCCAGAAGATTAATTATAGAAGGCGGTAAGGCTATAGGCATTGAGACGAGCTACGGAACCAAATTCTATGGAAAGGCTGTAATACTGACAAACGGAACATTTCTTAACGGATTAATGCATGTTGGTTTTAGGAATGTGAAGGGTGGAAGATCGGGAGAAGAAGCATCTACGGGTTTAAGTGATCAGCTGAGAGAGCTGGGCTTTTCTGTCGACCGCCTGAAAACTGGAACAAGCGCAAGGATTGACGGACGGAGCATTGATTTCTCGGTGATGACTGAACAGAAGGGGGATGAAGAAGGAAAGAAGTTTTCATATGTGGGAAAGGGATATAAAATAGAGAATCAGATGAGTTGTTTTTTAACTCACACAAATGAAGAAGTACATGAAGAACTTAGAAAGGGGTTAGAATTCAGTCCTCTTTTTACCGGCAGAATAAAGGGCAGGGGTCCCAGATATTGTCCGAGTATTGAGGATAAAATTGTAACTTTTAAGGAGAAGGAAGCTCATCAGCTTTTCCTTGAACCGGAAGGAAGGGAAACAATAGAATATTATATAAATGGATTCGCAAGCAGCCTGCCTCTTGAAGTTCAGTTGAAAGCACTAAGAAAGGTAAGGGGTCTGGAATCAGTTGAGATTTTCAGACCTGGATATGCGATAGAATATGATTATTTTCAACCCACACAGTTAAAACACACTCTGGAAACTAAAAGTACAGAAAGGCTATATTTTGCAGGCCAGATAAACGGAACTACGGGTTACGAAGAAGCTGCAGCCCAGGGACTAATGGCCGGAATAAATGCAGTATTAAAGATCAGGGATCAGGAACCATTTGTCAGTGGAAGGGATGAATCATATATAGGAGTTCTTATTGATGACCTGGTAACAAAAGGAATTGATGAACCTTACAGAATGTTTACAGCAAGGGCTGAGTTCAGGATATTATTACGGCAGGACAATGCAGATGAACGGCTGACACGGAAGGGATATGAAATAGGATTGGCAGATAAGATAAGACTAAACAAACTGGAACGAAAAGAAAAACTGGTAAGGAAAACAATTTCATTTCTGGAAGAGAAAGGAGTGGAACCGGATGATATTAACATTTTTCTTGAAGAAGCCGGGACAAGTAATATTACACAAAAAATCAGGGCAATATCAATTGCAGCAAGACCCCAGGTAAAACTTAAGGAGCTTTTAAATAAAATTGGGGGAAAAGAAATCAATGATATGGATGAGCCGGAATTATGGGATGAGGTTATTGAGTCGGCGGAAATTCAAATTAAGTATGAAGGATATATACAGAGAGAGAAGGGGGTTGCAGATAAGATAAAAAGACTTGAGAAGGTTAAGATTCCTGAAGATGTTAATTATTCAGAGTTGCTTTCAATCTCAACAGAAGGAAGGCAGAAACTTACAAGGATAAAGCCGGTCAGTATAGGACAGGCAGGGCGGATCAGTGGTGTTTCGCCGTCAGACATTAATATACTGCTTATGTATCTTGGAAGGTGAATCGTTCCACGTGGAACGTTTTTTAATTAGTACTACTTTATATCATAATTGATTTATTAATTTTCGGGTTAACAATTTTAATATTAGGTAGTGTCATTGCGAAGAGACCCGCAACAGCGGGCCGACGAAGCAAACTCTTGATCATAAATACAGGACTATATGACAATTACAGGCCACTTAATAGATATTCACAACCGTGAGATTTATCCGGCTGAAATTACTGTAAAGGTCAACATAATTGAGAAAGTAGAGAGAATAGGTTCGGCGCCTTTAAAGTATATTATGCCAGGTATGGTCGACGCACACATTCATATTGAAAGCTCAATGGTCACTCCGGGATCATTTGCAAGAGCTGCTGTTTCACGTGGAACAACTGCAGTTGTTTCAGACCCTCATGAAATAGCAAATGTTCTTGGAATTAGGGGAGTCAGGTATATGATAGAGGATGCGTCGGGCGTCCCTCTGAAGTTTTACTTCGGCGCTCCTTCATGCGTTCCTGCAACATCTTTTGAATCTTCAGGTGCAAAAATTGATTCTGCCGGTATTAAGGAATTACTTGAATTGCCTTCAGTTAAATACCTTGCTGAAATGATGAATTATCCGGGGGTAATTTATAATGACCCGGAGGTTATGAAGAAGCTTGAGATTGCAAAGAGAATGAAAAAACCTGTCGATGGCCATGCTCCGGGACTTACAGGAGACTCTTTGAAAAAATATATTTCAGCCGGGATAGTAACCGATCATGAATGTACCACGATAGAGGAAGCCAGAGAAAAGATATTACTTGGAATGATGATCCTGATCAGGGAAGGAAGTGCAGCCAGAAACCTCGACGAACTCAAGGAACTTTATAAAACTGATCCGGAAAAAATAATGCTTTGCAGTGATGATCTCCACCCTGAGATGCTTATGAATCGGCATATTAATAAACTTGTGGCGAAGCTTATATCAGAAGGATATGATTTATTTGATGTGATAAGGAGCTGTACCTTTAATCCTGCGGTACACTATAATCTGGAATGCGGATTATTGAAACCTGGCGATCAGGCCGACTTTATTATAACGGATGATTACAATAAGATGGATATAACTGAAACATGGATAGACGGGGTAAAAGTATTCGATAATGATAAGGTTCTGTTTGACTATGCCGGAGCAACTGCTATAAATAATTTCAAAACTTCAGAAATTAAAATACAAGATATAGCTGTAATAGCAGATGGCCGGAAACTGAAGGTCATTGAAGCATTCGACGGTGATCTGAAAACCACTGAAAAAACTGTTGCTGTAAAAAGGGGTGAGCATGTCAGAGTAAATCTCGATTCTGATATTCTTAAAATAGTGGTCAAAGACCGTTATAGAAACCTGCCTGCAGCGGTCGGATTTATAAAAGGATTCGGACTTAAATCAGGTGCGTTTGCAAGTTCTGTTGCTCACGACAGCCATAATATCATATCCGTTGGGACCACAGATTATGATATTGTAAATGCAGTGAATGAAGTAATAAAAATGAAAGGAGGACTGGCTGTTGCCGACGGGAATTATAAAAGTTCACTCTCCCTTCCTGTTGCGGGAATTATGTCAGATCAGCCTGTGGAGGAAGTTGCTTCTGCGTATGAGCAACTTTCGGAAAAAGTCAGATCATGCGGTTGTAAAATGTCAGCCCCCTTTATGACCCTTTCATTTATGGCTTTACTGGTAATTCCGGAATTAAAATTAAGTGACCAGGGATTATTTAACGTCAGGGAATTTAAAATTGTGCCCCTGTTTGAGGATTGACACTTTGTGCCTGCCTGCCGGCAGGCAGGGTTCAATGATTCCCCGCCGGGGGGAATGAAAAAGGGGGTTTTAAGACCAGCCATGGATTTATTATATTTGTCCGGATAGTAATAGGATGTCATTAATTCAGAACTATAAGGACATAATTTCTGCTCTTCCCGACAGACCGGGGGTTTACCAGTTTATTGACTCATACGGAAAAATTATCTACATAGGTAAAGCCAGAAACCTCAGGAAAAGGGTAAACTCTTACTTTGCTAAAAACCAGACAGGCAAAACTACGGTGATGCTTAAAAGGGCAGAAGATATCAGGCATATGGTGGTCGACAACGAATCGGATGCTTTATTGCTTGAGAACAACCTCATTAAGAAACACCAGCCCCGTTACAACATACTGCTGAAAGATGATAAGACATTTCCATGGATCTGCATTAAAAACGAACCCTATCCCAGGGTTTTCAGTACAAGGAATGTGGTAAAGGACGGTTCCCAGTATTTCGGACCATATACATCGGGTCTGATGGTAAAAACCCTTCTTACGCTTATAAGGCAGCTTTACAAATTAAGGACATGTAATTATAGTCTTACCGCATCAAATATTGCAGGCGGTAAATTCAAATCATGCCTCGAATTCCATATTGGCAACTGCAAAGCTCCATGCATAGGGAATCAGGAACAATCTGAATATGATGAAACCATCGCTCAGATAAAAGATATACTGAAGGGGCACATCCTGACCGTTACAACACATCTGAAACAAAAGATGGCAGAATTTTCAGCTGACCTTCGGTTTGAGGAAGCCCAGATCCTTAAGGAAAAGATCGAGATCCTGTCAAGGTTCAGGAGCCGCTCCGCCATTGTAAGCAACACAATAAAAAATATTGATGTCTTTGCCTTTGCCCAGGATGACGACAGATGTTATGTAAACTATTTAAAAGTTGTTGAAGGGGCTGTAGTACAGGCATTTACCCTTGAGATGAGATCAAGGGTCGATGAAGAGAATGCATTCCTTTTAGGATTTGCCATTACGGAAATCAGGCAACGCTATTCAAGCGATTCTCCAGAAATTATAGTCCCGTTCAATCCTGATATTCAATTAGAAAAAATCAAATATACAATTCCAAAAATTGGAGAAAAACTAAAGCTTCTTGAGCTGGCCGAAAGAAATGCAATCTATTATAAACTGGAACAAAAAAAGAGACTGCTTGAGCACAAGCCTGAATCAAGAACAGGAAAGAATCTTGAAAAAGTTAGGAACGATCTTCATATGCCGGTTCTGCCAGTTCATATAGAATGCTTTGACAATTCAAACATCATGGGGTCAAATCCTGTAGCCGCATGTGTTGTATTCAGGAATGGCCGGCCCAGCAAAAAGGATTACAGGCATTTCAATATAAAAACAGTAACGGGTCCCGACGACTTTTCCTCGATGGAAGAGGTAATTTACAGGCGGTACAAAAGAATGCTGGAGGAACAGAATCCGGTTCCTCAGCTTGTCGTAATCGACGGTGGAAAAGGACAACTCTCTTCAGCCATGAAAAGCATCGAAAAGCTTGGATTGAGAGAAACAATTACGGTGATAGGGATAGCAAAGAAACTTGAAGAAATATATTTCCCCGGCGACTCGGTTCCTATATATCTTGATAAAAATTCTTACAGTCTGAAACTGATCCAGCAGATGAGAAACGAAGCCCACAGATTCGGCATAAATTTTCACCGCGACAAGCGTTCTTCAGAAATGACTTCATCCGGACTTGACAAAATAAAAGGTATCGGACCCAGGACAAAAGAGGTTCTGCTGAAAAATTTTGATTCACCAGAAAAAATCCGGGAAACAACTCTAAGTGAACTTGAAAAACTTGTTGGTAAAAGCAAAGCATCAATTCTGGATAAATTCTTCAAAAATTAGCGCTGGAGCATATATTGAGCAGAACTACACTATCATGTTGTTAAGTGTCTCATATACACTTATATAAATACAATTGTCATATCGCTAAACTCGCTGAGAATTGAATATTTATTTGCCTGCCGGAACACGGTAAGGAATTTTGCGGTTTAGAGGAGGTAAATTCGATTTATATAGACCCCCTTTTAATTCCCCCCAGAGGGGGGAAAAGTTTTTGCTCTTAAGAAAAAACTTTATAAAGTACACAGATTTTTCTCCCCCCTGGGGGAGATGTCGCGAAGCGACAAAGGGGGTTAAAACTTAAAGCAAAGTAGTAATATTTTTCTCCCCTTAGGGGGGAGATGTAGCGAAGCGACAGTGGGGTTTTTTTCCCGTTAATAAATTATAAATTAATATTCAGAACCCTGCCCAGCTCGATAGCAATCTTCACGGAGCCATTAGTCAGGAGACCCTGCATCCCCGTTTTTTTTGCAGCCACTACATTTTCTTCAATGTCATCGATATAAACAGACTCTTCTGGTTTCAGATCGTATTTATTCAGTATATTCCTGTAAATTCTGATATCGGGTTTCGAAAGCTTTACTTCTGCTGATATAATACCGCCGTCAAAATATCTGAAGAAATAATAATCGTTTTTAATCTCTTCAAAGCTGTCAAGCGGAAAGTTCGAAAGGTAAAACAGGCGAAAACCATGTTTTTTAAGCTCAGGGAGGAGCCTTACGTTATCATCAAGGGGAAACATTATATCTGTCCTGAAATTGAAAACAAGGGCTATTTCCTCCCTGTTAAGGGCAGATTTCAGGGCAATTGAATCGATAGCTTCAGGAACTGTTATGTCTCCGTTGTCTAACTTCTTCCACTCTTCACTGCGAAAAATGTCATTGATGATCGTGTTACGAATATTTGAAGGATAGTTTTTCTTCTTCAGATATTCTGAAGGGATAAAGCTGATAAGAACATTTCCGAGATCAAAAATTACGTTTTTGATCATATCAGTTGTTTTTCATACTTATGGGCTGTCCTGTTGCCTCCAGTACATTCCACCATAATTCTCCTTCAATATCAATTTTTTTCCTCTTGGCTACAGCCATCGAGATTGGGATCAGTGTAAATTCATAATTCCAGTAACCGATTACGAAATCAGTTTTCCCTGCTAGCGCGGCATGAACTGCATTTTGAGCAAGCAGATTGCAGAATTTACTATCATTGGCATTTGCCGGAGCGCTCCTGATGATATAACTAGGATCGATGTATTTAATCGAATGCGGAAACCCTTTGGCATTAAATTCCTCCCTTATCTTTTCCTTGAGATAGATTCCGATATCTTTATGCTTTATATTTCCTGAAGCGTCGCGTTCGGCATTTTCAGCATCAAAGAAATCCTGGCCCGCACCCTCTGCCACTACTATCATGGCATGATGCCTCTCCTCAAGGCGCTTCCGAAGTATTTTCAGAAACCCTTTTGGTCCGTAAAGATCAAAGGATATTTCGGGTATAAGGACAAAATTAACCTCCTGAATCGCAAGCGCGGCACTGGCTGCAATGAATCCCGAATCGCGGCCCATCAGCTTTACCATTGCAATACCATTGTTTGCACCATGAGCTTCGTTATGGGCATTCCTGATTATATCGTTGGCAATTGAAAATGCAGTTTCAAATCCAAATGATTTATGAATCAGATCAATATCATTGTCAATAGTTTTAGGTATACCGGCCACTGAGATTCTGAGCTTTCGCTTTTCAATCTCCTGGTAAATTGCATGTGCCCCCCGAAGAGTACCGTCACCGCCGATACAAAACAGAACATTAATATTGAGTATTTCAAGTGTATCAACCATCTTTTCAACATCCTGGTTTCCTCTTGAGGTCCCAAGGAAAGTTCCCCCCGACTGATAAATGTCACTTACCATCGGAGCAGTAAGCTCAATTACCGGATGGTTGTATTTTGAAATCAATCCTTCATAGCCATATTTAATCCCCAGTATACGGGTGATCCCATATCTGTAAACAAGCTGATTTACAAGGGCCCGTATTACATTATTAACGCCGGGGCATAATCCGCCGCAGGTCACAATTGCAACTTTTGTTTTTGCAGGTTCGAAAAATATGTTTTCTTTCGGGCCCGCTTTTTCAAAAGAAACCGGAGTCTCACCACTCTCTTTGTACCTGTTAAAATCGTCAAGAGATACCTCATAAAGAATCCTTTCATTATCATTAACGAATTTGTAAACAGGACTATCTTCCCTCTGGGAAACCTTAAGAGGAGAGACAACACTACCTTTACCTAAAGCAGTGACAATTAAATCCTCGTACTTCATAATCTACGGATTTGAGTTATAACTTAACCAAAGTGAGGAAAGCGTATTATAATACATTCCAAAAATAACAAAAAAAATTAAGGAGGATTGTCTAAAAGAGAGTATTTTATTGGATTTGCCTTTATGATGCTTTGTGCAGCACTTAGTGATCCATTGAGGTTCAGAAAACAGTAATCAGTTTGGCTGGATGATTTGCTTTATTCTTCCTATTTGTCCGTTTTCAAGTCTTACTTTTATGCCGTGAGGGTGAACGGGAGCTGTTGTTAGAACTTCTTTAACTTTTCCGCCTGTCAGCTTTCCGGTACGTTTATCCTCAGCAAGTTCTACCATTACATCAATACCTGGCCGGATATTTACTCTGCGTGTTCCTTCCATTGTCTCCTCTTTTATATGATGCGAAAAAAAACTACGATCCTGAAATTAAAATAAAGGTTACAATGATAGGAAATATTATTTCAATAAAATATGAAAAAAGGTAAAAAATTGATCAATCAGGCTTCAGAATTTACTAATAGGCACCTTTAACCCGCGTATTTATTTTGTAGAAACCTTTGCTGGCTGTTATGAAAAGCGTTTTTCTGTTTTTTTCCCCGAAACAGACATTTGCTGTCCACGCTTCAGGTACGGGGATATTCCCGATTTTTTTCCCGGTTTTATCAAAAATAGTAACCCCTTTTCCGGTAAGATAGATATTTCCTTCGGTGTCGATTGTCATTCCGTCGGAGCCGAGTTCGCAGAAAAGCTTTTTATTATCAAGCGTTCCGTCAGGGTTTATGGAATAGGACCAGGTTTTATTACCTCCAATATCTGCGATAAATATTATTTTTCCATCAGGCGTTCCGATAATTCCGTTAGGCTGAACCATATCTTCAACAACACGCTTCAATACCTTGCGATCGGCGCTCAGAAAATAGACACATTGTTTTTCCTGTGGCATATCTGTGTGGTTCCACCAGGGTCTTTTATAAAAAGGATCAGTAAAATAAATGCTTCCGTCCGGGGTAACCCAGACATCGTTAGGACCATTAAAAAGCTTCCCGTTAAATTCATTAATAACGACCTCAACACTCTTATCTGTACTAATGCGCCATAGTTCATTCTGTTCATCGGCACATGACCACAGATTCCCTTTATTGTCGAAAAACAAGCCATTCGACCTGCCGGAAGGCTGCATGAAAGTCGACAGGCCTTTCTTTTTACTCCAGATCATTATCCTGTCGTTTGGCTGATCGGTGAAATACACATTCCCGGCCTTGTCGGGAGCAGGGCCTTCCGTAAACGCAAAATCCCCGGCAAGTTTCACAGGTTCAGCCCCTGGTTTAAGGATTGAAGACAGATCTGGATCCTGAGATATTAGTGATATCGGGAATAATGTCAATATCGCCAGCAATGTAATTATAGATCTCATATTTAATTTATTGTGGGATAATTGTAGGGGCGTAGCATGCTACGCCCATGCAATCTCATGTAATCTGAATTTTCTTAATACGATCAATGTAATTATCTATCTGTTCCGGTTTTTCAAATCCGATTATTATCATATCGACGGTACCCAGTCCAAGAACAAATTTCAGCGACTCATCAATCTTTACCGTATCATCTTTCAGCTTGCCTCCGCCAATCAGCTTCATTGCTATCACCCCTTTTCCGGATTTATGGAATTTTTCAATGACAGGAACAACAAGAGCCGGGTCGCGCTGATCCATGGCTTCACCAAAAGGGTTTATGCGAACATGGATAACATCGACCCACGGGTGTTCGGAAGCTACATTGAGAGCATCAAAGGAATGTACAGAAACTCCATGCGCATTGATGATCTTTTTGGCTTTAAGATTTTCGAGACCGTCCATAAATCTTTTCTGCTCATCGCTCCACTCCCCGTTTGTCATGCAGTGCAATTGTACGAGATCGATATAGTCGGTATTCAGTTCTTTACGGAACCGGTCGACGACTACTGCAGAATCAGGACGTTCCTGTTCGGGGATTCCTCCTGCTGTAACCCACATTTTGGTGCCAATAACATAGTTTTCGCGCGGGATGCCCCTGAGAGCGTCTTTTGTGAAAGGATGGGTACCATAGCTGTCGGCACAGTCAAAATACCTTATGCCCCTGTCGTATGCTGCTTTAATAACTGATTCAGCAACACCTGTCCGGGTAATGTTTGAAGATCGGTTATAGCCGCTGTAGCCTGTTCCCATTCCGAGAAGGGTGGTTTTTATGCCTGTTTTTCCAAGGGTCACAGTTTTGAGCGGATCAAACATTTCCGGCCGGCCAGCCGGAGGAATTGCGCTGATTGCATTACCTATCAACACTGTTCCGGCACCTGCGATAGTTGCCATGAATTGTCTGCGGGTAAGATCTCTTTTTCCCATAATTCTGTGTGTATAAATGTAATTTCCTATCAGGTAACAAAATAAGTAAAATTTATGTTCAAAACTGAATTTTTTACTTTGAAGTATTTCTTTATTTTCTGAGGGGAAATTATTATAGTATCACTGCACTTTTACTGCTAACAGTTTCTCTTTCCCCGATTTGCTGCCTCCACATAGCATAATACAATCCTTTTTTATCCAGAAGAGTATCATGAGTTCCCTTCTCAATGATCTTGCCCTTTTCCAGGACATAGATCCGGTCAGCATGCATAATGGTCGAGAGCCTGTGGGCTATCATCAGAATTATCTGCTTTTTCCCTGCTGATATTTCGCGAAGTGTACCGGAGATCTCTTCCTCGGTAATGGAGTCCAGAGCAGAGGTTGCCTCATCGAAAATAAGTATTCCAGGATTACGCACCAGCGCCCTGGCTATTGCAAGCCTTTGCTTTTCACCCCCGGATACCATTTTCCCTCCTTCGCCTAGCAATGTATCCAATCCCTGCGGTGAATTTTCGACCAGATGAAGGGAAGAGGCTTTTCTCAATGCCTCCCTTATCTCTTCATCAGTCGCTTCGGATTTCACAAATTTCAGATTTTCGCGAATTGTACCCGAAAAAAGCTGAGTATCCTGGGTGACGAATCCAAGCTGTCTCCTCATCCGGTTATACCTGATATCCTTTGCCGGGATATCATCAAAATAGATCGTTCCATTTGTCGGAGAATACAATCCCACCAGAAGTTTTACAAGTGTTGATTTACCGCATCCTGAAGGGCCGGCAAAGGCAATTGTCTCCCCCTGCTTTACCCTGAAAGAGAGGTTTTCTATGGCATCATGATCTGCTTTACTGTACCGGAAGCTTACATCCTCAAATCGAAGGTTTTCAATGTCCCCGATCTCGACAGGATCTTCAGGCCGGTATTCCGGTTTCTTTTGCATCAGTTCATTGAATATCTGCAGCGAAGCTTCAGCCTCGCGATAAGCCATTATTATGGATCCGAGATCCTGCAACGGAAACAGGATACGGGTTGAGATGAATTGCATTGAGATAAGCTCACCGGTTGTAAGCAGGTTGCTGAAGATAAGCCACAACAGGATAAAAAGAATGGATTCTTTCAGGATCAGTAATACTGAACTTTGCAGGAATGTGAGGGTTCTTATCTTTTTTACCTTCTCCATCTCCAGGCCGAATATTTTGGCAGTGAAAGTTTTCAGCCTCCTGATCTCCGGATAAGTGAGCCCCATGCTTTTAACAAATTCAATATTCCTCAGTGACTCGGTAATGGTTCCGCTCATCTTGTTTGTTTCCCTGATGACTGAACGCTGAATGGTTTTTATCTTACGGCTTAAAAGGCCTGTGAGGCCACCCAGCACAACCACGCCGATCAGGAAGACAGGTATGAGCGCCCAGTGTTTCGTGACCGCATACCATATAAGAAAAGCAATGCCAACGATTGCGGAGAACAGAGAGTTAATGAAAGAACTTATGAACCTTTCATTATCATTTCTCACCTTATGCAGCACAGAAAGCACATGACCGCTGCTTGTCTCTTCAAATTCATGAAAAGGAAGACGAAGGGTTTGTTTCAATCCTTCATCGAAAACTGAAAGGCCGAATTTCTGAACAACCAGCCTGGTAACATAATCGTTAAAAGCTTTCGCAATACGGGCAAGCAGGGCAATGCCAACCGCCAGCGCAAGCAGTCTCAATGCCCCCCTGACAAGTTCCTGTTCGCTGCGTCCGCCAGGATTGATGGCAAAATTGTCGATTATCTTCCCGAAAATAATGGGATCGATCAGCTCAAGAACCTGTGCAATGGCGGCCAGACCCATTGCAAGAAACAACCATCCACGAAATGGTCTAAGATACTTCCAGATAATTTGCATAAAAGGATATTTAAATTAAACCAGCTTTCAGTATGGCCTTAAAACTGAAAGATGGCTGTTATTCCTTATTTCAGCATGCTGATTTTTAGATTCGACGGATATTTCGCATCATGATAAATCCGGTGTGTTGCCTTCTGAAAATCGCTGTCGGAACATTTATAAATATTGACAAATTTCTGCGGATTCCTGTCAACCAGAGGGAACCATGAATTCTGAACCTGGACCATTATCCTGTGGCCTTTTTTAAAAGTATGCGCCACATCAGGGATCTCATATTTTACTTCTGTAATCTTTCCGGGAACAAAAGGCTCGGGCTTCTCAAAGCTGTTACGGTATTTTCCCCTGAATACTTCACCGCGGACAAGCATCTGATATCCTCCTAGCGGGTATTTAAGATCCGGGTCCTCTGCCTTTGTATCCGGCGGAAATACATCTATCAGCTTTACAACAAAATCAGCATCAGTTCCGGTTGTCGAAACAAAAAGATCTGCAGTCAGCGGACCTGTAAGCGTAATGTCCTCCGTTAAAACAGCCGTCTGATAAACCATAACATCTGGCCGGCGCGATGCAAACCTTTGATCGTCTGTCATAAATGCTTCAGTCCTGCTTGTGTGAACATCCTCGGTATAAGGAACAGGATTCATGGGATCCGAAACATATTCATCAAAGCTTGTTTTCACTGCCGGAGCCTCAAATGAAGCAATTTCTCCCGGCTGAAAATAGAGCTTCTTTTCAATTATATTTTTCGGAGGCCATGTTTCAAAATTCCTCCATTTATTGGAGCCTGTTACGAAAATTGCAGCCTCAGCAATTTCCGGTTTTCCTTCCCCTTTAAGGTAATAATTAAAGAAGGTTTCTTCCTGAACGGCATATAAATCATTTGCATCCATTCCCCAGTAAATGTTTCCGAGGTTTTTACCTTCCCCGAAAGCCCACTGGCCATGAGACCACGGACCCATGACAAGATAATTCCTTGTTTCAGGAGGATTTTGGGTTTCAATAGCTTCATAGGTATTAAGGGCTCCGTAAAGATCTTCAGCATCAAACCAGCCGCCGACCGTCATTACTGCAGGCGTTACATTTTTAAGATACTGACGGGGGTCGCGGGCTTTCCAGAAATCATCATAATCGGGATGAGAAAATGCGTCATTCCAGAACTTAATGCTATCCCCGAAATACTTTTGGGTAATATTTTTTACAGCGCCAAGCGACAGGAAGAATTCATAATTATCGGGAACAGGATATCTGAATCCCTGATTCCCTTTTCTTGTCGGCTCTTTGCGGGGCCTGCCGTTGCTGTAATAAAAGTTAAAGCAGTCCTGAAGGAAAAATGCGCCATTATGGTGAAAATCGTCACCGATGAACCATGCTGTGACAGGAGCCTGAGGAGAGACGGCCTTAACTGCCGGATGTGCATCAATAATTCCCATTGTTGAATAAAAGCCGGGGTAAGATATTCCGAAAATTCCGACGTTGCCATTATTGTTTTCCACATTCTTTATCAGCCAGTCAACTGTGTCCCAGGTATCAGTTGTTTCATCAATATCCTTATTGTCTTTTTTAAATGGAATAACGGGGCGTATATCCTCGAACTGGCCCTCACTCATATATTTTCCCCGTACGTCCTGGAAAACCATTATGTATTCCTCCTCAGTGTACCTGGAGTAAAGCTGCATAAAGAAGTTAAAATTATCGGGTCCCCCGGGTTCGATGTTGTATGGTGTCCGGTTAAGCAGAATGGGATGTTTTACCGGGTTGTTTTTAGGGGTATAAACTGATGTAAACAATCTTACTCCGTCACGCATTGTAATATAAACTTCTTTTTTATCATACTGTTTTTTAAGGCCTTCAGGGCTGTTGGGAGCTGCTGCAACAGGTTCTCTCCCGAAGGTTATGTCGAGTTTAACTCCAGCCTGTTCAATATTTCCAGCTATTTCAGTATATGAGGAATTTACCTTTCCGGTATATTTAAAACCCGTACCTGCATGACTAAATGAAAAATCAGGATAGGTGAAGGATGTTGCTGTTGAAGCTAATCCAAATGCACCCTGATCAGGGCTATCCCATGTTGAGGAATATCCTTTATCGTCGGCCATGACATGGATTGTAAGACGCAGGGTAATCTCACCTATTTCTGCCTTTCCGTACCAGTCGCCCTCAATTGTTTGGGCTCTGATGGAAACAGGTATAAAATACAGAAGACCAAGTACTAAGGCGAATACTTTTAAATAGTGTGGTTTTGTTTTCATTTTATGGTGTTTTTTATTTGATAGGTTTGCTGTTTAAGTCCCAGCTTGTGGATGATATCGCCGGGTGCAACTGGTTTCCCTTTTTTAGTTGCGGCAGTTGTTATAATGGCTTTTACAACCAGTTTGTTATCGGGAAGCCTGAAGATATCCTGATGAAAAACGATCCTCACATTTCCCTTCATGAGAATATTGGTTTTTACCTCAAATTTGTCACAGCTCCTGAGAGGAAATTTATAATCAATCTCAACCCTTGTGACGATCAGATCAAGTCCCTCTTCATGGAGCTGTGCAAAGCTGATCCCTTTTGACACAAGGAATACATGCCGTGCGTGCTCAAGGTAATGCTGATAGTTTGCATTGTTTACCACTCCCTGTAAATCACATTCATAGTCACGCACTGCAAATTCAACACTGTGAAGGTATCCTGGTTCCTGCATAGAATTGTATTTTAGTTGTCTTATTCGGCGTTACTTACAGCAAAGTTCATTTTTTAAAGTTTATAAACCTGTTTTTATCAGAAAGAATTTCGATTCGAGTGGTTTAATGATATTCTCAGAATCCGGAACAATATTTCCTGTAACATCAGCACATGAAATATCCAGCTGGTTTCCTGTAAGCCCGTTCTTAAGACTTAGACGTGCCTCTTTTCCTCCGGTTTCACGCAGATGGACAAGAATTGTCTTTCCGTCATCCAATGGACGGGCACTTATCAGTAATACATTCGCCGGCCATCCTTCTATAAATGAACCCTCTGCTTTATTATCCCCGGTACCTTGCCCCGGAAGGATCCTTGTCAGGAAAGGTACTCTCGATCCCCAGCCGAACTGCGACGCAAAGTGCCTGAAATATCATCCGAAGTTGTCAGATAATATGTCCAGGTATGGCCTCCCCTCTGATCGGCATTGAAATTCGTGACCCAGTAATTATTCATCGGCCATGAAAAAATATGAGTGCTCTGCGGCATTGCACCTGCCTGGTAACGGCCTGTATTAATAGCTCCGAACTGCATCAGTGGCATTTCAGTGCAACCTATCACCACCTGAGCCTTTTCGTTCCGCAAAGAAGTGAAATTCTGAACTGTGTACCAGTCATTTGAAGAACCTTTGATCTGGTCTTTTCCTGTTTCAATTATTCCTCCCTGGACTTCGGTAAAGTGTTTTCCATCTTTCAGATTAAATGGGAAAGCAATATAAAAACTCTCCGGGATCTATTATGCTTTTTTTAGTTATTGAGCAGACAATTTCAATCTGTTTTTCAGTATTGTAAAGCCTGATCTCAAATGAATATCCCTTTGGACTGATTGAAGTTTCAGATTCACCATAGAACCGGATGCTGTTAAAGACAGGACCCTGGGTAAAAGAATCGAACCACAGAGTATCAAGAGACGATCTTTCAAAATCGACAAGCATTTTTCTTTCCATCTGGCTTCTGTTTCCAAGCTGCTCAAGGACAAATTCAAGCATTCCGTATTCCGAATTTTTATCGACAAGCTCAAGGGATAGTTCCTTGTCGAACCATGAACTTATTGTGCCTGATGAATAATCAGGAGTTATCTTATACCATTTGTTTTCGAGGGACGCTGGTCTTTCCCTGTCAATAGTATTGCTCTCCTCGTTAAGAGGGCGGACCAGGAGTTTTTTGAATCCGAATGCAGGAATATCATCAAGCCACACTGCCCAGTAAGTGCCATCGGCCCGGTGCGAAAGAGCCTGTGCCGGAATACGTTTGCCATTATGGTCATATATTCCTGCTGTACTTCCCCGGGGTACTATCTGGTGGTCAATATAAATAACAGACTTACCGGATCTTTTCCAGTTAAGTGTATTGAAGACGATCAAAGATGGTTCTTTTTCCTTTTTAAACATGCTTTGAAGCAATCCCATACCATCTTCTCCAAGTGATGCGGTCCGCCGGTCCGCCTCCCAGGCATACGATTCCTTAAGTGCCCGTTGTTCCATCGTGGGCTGGCTGTATGGTTCCCTCACACTCTCAGAGTATCCTGTTGTATGCTCGGTATAAAACAGCAGGGCATCATTTACCAGATCGATCTTCCTTTCAATCCCATCAGGCAGCTTTATTCCTGCAACAGCTGCCATTGAAAGAGCCCCGGTGTTTGCCTTGAATGATGCGGCTGCTTTACGGGTGACCGACGTTTCCCTGGCTGCAGACCCGAATCCGTCAGTCCACCAGTCAGGCCATGCTCCTCGTATCACCGGGAATTCGCTGCTGTGTTCATTTTCCATTTTCCTGAAAAATGATATGGCCGTCGAGGTGGAGATCTTTGGCCACTCAAAAACCTCATCCCATTTTCTTATCATTTCGCTTGCCAGTGTCGACGGAGGAGAATTGTCCGTCAGATATCCCGAAAGCTGAATGGCCATTTCATTGAAAGGGTATTTAAGTTTCTCAAGGTTTTTCAGATATGTAAGCAGGTTATTCTGGAATTTATTCAGATCCCCGTTCTGTATCTCGAAAAGAGTATTGCCGGTCATGTAATGTTCAGCCCTGAAAGTAAGGACCCTTTTGCCCGATGGTGATTCCCACCAGAACATTGTTGGTTTGTCAAAGCAGATAAGAGCACGGTGTCCGTGCGTGCCCATGTTAAGGTATTTGATGCCAAGCTGACTGAAATAGTCATTCAGGCACCAGCCTATGCCGTTCACATCGTTTTGCATTGCAAGGGTTACCGGGATACCCCTGGCCTTAATCCTGCCTGCAGCTGCAAGAGAGGCGGCCAGGATCTGTTCATCAGGGAGCTCATCAAAGTTGAAATACATGCCGGTAACTTCAATACGGCCTTCACTGATACGTTTTAACAGGCGGCTTACCTGTTCTTCAGGCCTGCTTTTCAGAAACTCATCCACAGGCCATGAGGCTTCACAGGTCCATCTGAATTTTGCATTTTCAGGATAATCGTCTGTTGCATCACAATAATCAAGTGCATAATCAATGTACCTGAGGTGTTCGGCCAGGATCTCAGTCTGCGAACGCGTGTATCCGATATCGGTATGTGAATGCTGGATCAGATCAATGGTCCATTTCTTTACAGGATCAAGGGTAACGGTATTGGATAATGAAAAATCCCCGGCGGTAACCTTAAGATTGATCTGAGTAGGTTTCTGAACCTGTGGAAGTCCGATATTAACAGTATTGTATCCGAATTTGAGGTGTGTGCCGGCAACCAGTTTGTTATTGGCATAGATTTTACAGTCAGTCTCTTTGCCGAAATAGAATATTGCCGCTTCAACGAGTTGCAGATATGCATTCTCTTTTTTAAGGACAGCAGGAAACGGATTGAGGGTTACACCTGTTTTGACATGTTGCTTATAGGTCATATACCAGGACGTAAGATGTGATTCGCTTCCTGTCACCTTTATTCTGAGCGGCTTTCCTTTCATAAGCTTACCGGAGGGGATACGCAATACCATGTAACCATGATGATCTCCATGCTGATCGGTCATAATGGAATTAAAACTAAGGCTCGACCCGTCTTCAGATGTAATTGTCCAGGCCGGACGGCCATCGGTATTGAATGTGAATTTCTGATTCAGATCAGTTGTCAGGGACATTGGTGCATTTCCCGGGCTAGAGCCTATGGCAGCGACCCAGATGAATGCTGCATATTTCTTTTTATCCTGTAGCAGGGGAGCCTCCGTAAGCCACTCCATGAAGTCATTGCTGCTTTCAGCCCTTATTATAATGCTCGGCCGGGGACCCGGGATAAATGAGTGATATTCATAATCGGTACCTGATATTTTATCAGAATAACCATTCACCAGTTCGTCAGCAGGAACGATAAATGATTGTGCATACAGTCCGGCAGCCGAACAATAAACAATCACTGAAAGTAACAAGAATAATTTCTTCATATATTTCACTATTTCATAAAGGCTTTAACAAGAATCGCTTCGGATGATGAATTATTGGTTATCCTTACCTTGTGAGCAGCTGCGGGAATAACAAATGTTTCCGCGTAGCAGAAGGTCTTTTTAACCCCGTTCCATGTTTCAATTTCGATGCTTTGACCTTCTGTCAGACTCATAACAAGGCATTTATTCTCAGTATTTATATCAATCACGGTGCGAAAATGATAACGATGGACATCATATGAATGAGTTTCATGGGTTGCCAGATGGTAAAGCTTCCAGTCAGGGCCTTCATCAATTAATTCCGGTTTGACAATAAGCCTTGAATTTACATAATTTCCTTTTCTGTCAAAGAAAAGATTTGCCATTCCCCTTTCGATGTTCAGCGGCCTTGGGTTTCCGTTAAGATCAGGTCTTTGCCAGTCATACATCTTGAAGGTGAAAATATAAGGCGTGGTGCTGATTTCCAGAACCAGGTTGTTTTTTCCGGACCCATGAATTGTACCGTACGGAATAAGCAAAAGGTCATGCTTTTTCACATGATGTTTAAGGATATATTTATCAGGATTGAATGGTTTTCCAGTGTTATAGCTTTCTTCAAGATCAAGCCTGAAATTCTCAGGTTCAATATTGTCGCAAAAACCCAGAAAAACGACGGCATCATTTTTTGTATCAAGGATATAATATGTCTCTTCCTGTGTCAGGGCTTCACCAAAGTTCTCCTTTATGTACCGGGGACGCGGATGGCATTGCAACGAGAGATTGCCACCGTCGAATGTGTCGAGAAAATCGAAACGGATAGGGAACCGGCCCCTGATCGCAGGTAGTAGTCTCCAAGTATCTCTTTAGCATGAAGGTACATGAGACAATCGAACGAAACCTCACAGAGCAGCGAGGAGCTTTCGATCAGCAGACCGTTTTCAGGGGTGATAAGTTCAAATGACCATGCATAATTCGGAACATTTTTATTCAGGCCCGGAATATGATTTTTTATCCATGTTCCTCCCCATACACCCGGCTCAAACCAGGGCCTTGTCCTTAAAACATTCCGGCTTATGATCTGAAGTGATTCCCTCAGAGATGCTCCTTCCATCCAAACAGGTATCTCAGGCCGTTGCCCGTCAACAAACAGATCCACTGAAGGGATTATTTTTTCTTTATGCTTATTCAGAACAATCCAGTCGACGAAATAGAAGCACTTATACATTTTTCCGGGATCAGAGGCAACTGTATGCCCCAGATTTGAAACGGATCCTGCCCGCGACCTGAACTGAATTTCGCTCTTTGGTATATCGATATAGATAAGCAGGCCTTCCCATCCAGCCAGAGCCGCACCGGGGCCTATCAGGATATTGATATCATAATCATGACGGCGACTGGCTGATTTAAGTTTTCCGGCAATGAAAAAATCCCTGAGGTTTAATGAGGTCTTTTTACCAAAAAGAGGATCATCTCCACCAAGAAAAGGAGCAGTTATTTCAAGGATCTGCTCCTCAGGCTTAAAAAAATCGTTAGTATTTATCCAGAAAACATTATATCCGTTCTTCCTGAAGATATTATCAAGCCGTATCCGGAAAAGGTCAAAAAACACACCTCCATAGCCGTCAATTGTAACTTTGTTGTAAGCCTGAATTTTTTCAGCCAGAGTTTCGTATCCGGCAAAA
Organism: uncultured Bacteroidales bacterium; assembly: GCA_963702415.1. Lineage (GTDB taxonomy): Bacteria > Bacteroidota > Bacteroidia > Bacteroidales > VadinHA17 > LD21. The sequence goes on from CAVPCP010000022.1 coordinate 220,531, forward strand.
ATCTGATTATCATTTATTTTGAGTGACGGATAAATATCATATTTTCCCTCTGATAAAAGGGGTTTGCTGACAGGCAATAAAAACTGGTCACTCCTTCTCAGTTCTTTATTTTTACCGGAAGTGTACAATCATTTATTTTTTGCTGGATAAAAGACACAAACTGAAAGGTATCCGGAATATAAATACCTACCTGGGGAAACTTCGGAAAAATTTTCTGATCGCAGCATGAAATTTATGAATCCCGTGAGGCTTGTAATGCATCAAAATACATTCTTTTACAACATAATTGATATCTGAACCCTCGAGCTCTTTCAATGCCTCTTTGGTTTCGGCCATCTGTTGCAACCAGACCTGTTTGATTCCCTTCTCCTTTGCTTCTCTGATTACCCCGGCAGTCTGCGATTTACTTGTCATTACAATCAGCCCGCTGACATTTCCGGGAAGACTTTTTATATCGTGGTATACTTTTGAACCGTGGATTTCGTCAGCATAAGGATTCACAGGAATAATATTCATTCCTTTTTCTTTTAGTTCCTTGAAGGCTGCGAAACCGAATTTTTTCGGATTACGTGATACTCCGGCCATTGCAATTGGTCCGGAACCAAGAAATTCCTCGATTTGTTTTAGGGTTGCCATCTGTTTAGTATTTAAATATTACGGATTATGAAATTAAACCTGGGAAAATCTGTATTCAATAAGTATAAAGACTTAAAATTACAATAAAAACAACAACAAAAAGTAATTTTTATTTACTTGGTGAAAGGTTAACCTATCAAAATCTCTATGAAAAATACTGAGGATCAAAAAGGATATCTTTTTACCAAAGGGTATTCCAATTATGTGTTTGTGCTTCTGTTTCTGTTGTATATGTTCGATTATATCGACAGGTCCATTATTACATCTATGTTTTCATCCATCGAAAGAGACTGGGGAATTTCACATACCCAGAGCGGCATGCTGATGTCGGCTGTCTACTGGGCTATTGTGATCCTGACATTTCCTGTTTCTCTGCTTGTTGACCGCTGGAGCCGGACCAAAACAATCGGGATGATGGCTATTGTATGGAGCCTTGCAACGGCCCTGTGCGCCCTGACCGGTAATTATGTCCAGTTGTTCATGGCCCGTCTCCTTATAGGAGCCGGGGAAGCCGGTTATGCTCCGGGAGGTAGTGCAATGATCTCGGGATTATATCCTATTGAAAAACGATCAAAAATGATGGGGATATGGAACGCCTCCATACCTCTCGGTACAGCCATAGGGGTGCTCCTTGGAGGTATCATTGCCACCAGGCTTGGCTGGAAACATGCTTTTGGACTTGTTGCATTGCCCGGACTGGTTGTCGCAATCCTCTTTCTTTTTGTAAAAGATTATAAGACTGTCGATCTTTCTTTTGTCGACAAGGCCAACAAGAAGATAAAAATGGAAAAGAAAGACATAGTTAAGGAGTTTGTTTCTAAACCTTCTATCATTTATACCTATTTTGGAATTGCTGCAGTGGTATTTGTAACCACTTCGCTTATAACCTGGCTGTCGACATATTTCCAGATGACGAGAGAAGTACCGCAGGAAAAAGCAGGCACTATGGCCAGTGCTGTTATGGTCCTGGCGCTTGTCGGAGCTCCTCTTGGCGGGATACTTACTGACAGATGGCGAAAGACTCAGTTCAATGCCCGGTTATTGCTCCCGGCCATTTCGTCGCTGGCGTCAGCATTACTGTTATTTTCTGCGTTGTATCTTTTCAGGGGCACAATTCAATATATTGTTTTCCTTCTTATGGGGATCTGCATTATGATTTTCATATCCGGAGCCTCTGCAGTAACCCAGGATGTGATTCATCCCGGATTAAGAGCAACATCATATGCCATCGCGGTGGTGGTTCAAAACCTTTTGGGCTCATCGACTGCACCAATTGTTATCGGGAAAATTTATGACCTTTCAAATATCAGGACCGCTCTGTCAATATTGCCTTTTGTGCTTGTGGGCGGCGCTGTTCTTTTTTATCTGGGATCGAGGTACTATGAAAAAGATATGGATAAGGTAACGAAGATCAAACTTGAAGCAGCATAACCTGTCTCCCCCCTGGGCGGGAATAATTACTTGTCCCTCGAAACAGTATAATATACAAATTCCCTGAGTGAATTCTTAACATCCGATTCAGGGTAGGTATCAAGTATTGCCAGAGCTTTATCGCGGTATTGTTCCATTTTTAGAACCGCATATTCAATTCCTCCGCTTTCTGAAACAAAACGAATAACTTCTTCAATATCAGACCTTGTTTTCTTCCTGGTTCCAATGATTTTCAGAATGATTTTCTTTCGTACCAGAGAAGTTTTTTCAAGCGCATGGATCAACGGTAGGGTGATTTTCTTTTCCTTAATGTCGTTGCCAGATATTTTACCAGTCAGTCCGTTGCCTTCATAATCAAGAATATCATCCCTGATCTGGAACGCAATACCAATTGATTCTCCGAGCTCTTTCATAAGCTGAATAGTCTCGGGATTGCTTGTTGCTGATCTTGCCCCGCAGGCCGTGCATGCTGATATCAGTGCTGCCGTTTTGCTTCTGATGATCCGAAAGTAGTCATCCTCCATGATATTCAGCTTTCTTGATTTCTGAAGCTGAAGAAGCTCTCCTTCTGCCATCGATTTTACAGCTTCAGAAACAATTTCAAGCATATCTGTCTGGTTTTTTTCGATACTTATAAGAAGACCTTTTGACAGCATATAATCACCAACAAGCACAGCGATTTTAGAATTCCAGAGTGCATTTATTGACAGAGCACCACGTCTCTCAGAGGCATCATCCACAACATCATCATGAACAATAGATGCGGTATGCAGAAGTTCGATCAATGTTGCGGCAACATAGGTCGGTTCACCAATTTCCCCATTCAGTTTTGCACTCAGAAAAACAAGCAAAGGCCTCATCTGCTTTCCTTTGCGTCTGAAAATATAATTTAGTATTATCTTCAGGAGGGGAATTTTACTTTGCATTGCCCTGCCGAAATACGCTTCGAACTGAGCCATCTCTGCTTCAACAGGTTTTATAATCCTTCCCAGATCAGACATAACCGGATATTTCTTCAAATATAATAAAATAGGTTCTATATATCTTATCGAAGTTGTTGGTTACTGGGTGCTTGCTTTGCCCTCTGAAGCTTAAGCGAAAGTGGGTTGCTATTTTATAAGAATTAGCATTTTGATTTTATTTATTATTTGAAATATCATTTTAAATATAACATATTATACTATTAATCAGAAATTTAAGCAGCAACCAGTAACTAGCAACCAGCAACTTGAGTTACTTAGAATCATGATTTTTCCGGGCATATTACCAAACAGGTACCTGATTCCTTTCTGAAAAATTATGATATATTTGCTTAAAGAAATGGGAAATTGATGGGAATAAAAAATCTTAATCCGGAGAGCCTTGAAAAAGCATCAGGAATGCTGAAGGCAATGGCACACCCAGTAAGGATATCAATAATTGGTTGTCTGGAAGAGGGCGGAGGCAGAACTGTGACAGAGATACATAACTGCATCGGAATTGAACAATCGACAGCTTCGCATCATCTGGGAATCCTTAAGGACAAAGGGGTCCTGGGATCGAGAAGGGAAGGGAAGAGTACATATTATTTTCTTAAGACTGAGAAAATTATCACACTGCTGAATTGCATCGGCGATTGTTGTAAGTGAGGACCCGGCACACAGGTTAATGAAGATCTTTAAACAATTGCTTCTGAAAAATGATTATTGCAAATACCCCGCAGGTAATTGCCGAATCAGCTATATTAAATACAGGTCTGAAAAATATCAGTGATTCCCCCGGCCTGAATGGAGACCAGACGGGCCATTGGGTGTTAATTACAGGAAAATAAAACATATCAACTACCTTACCCAGAAGGATAGAGGAATAACCGCCTTCAGGAGGAAACAAAACCGCGGGTTGCATGTAGCTTTCATTGAAAATAACTCCATAAAAAACACTGTCAATTATATTACCGGCAGCGCCTGCCAGTATAGAGCTGACAGACAATATCAATCCTGTATTTGCCTTTTTCTTTATCAACGAAACAAGGAACCAGGTAATACCCACAATTGCAGCAATTCTGAAGAGGCTTAAAAGAATCTTTCCCGTCTTGCCTCCCATTTCCATTCCGAAAGCCATTCCGTTATTTTCAATAAAATGAAGCAATCCCCAGTTGCCGAACATATTGATTTCCTGTCCGATAACCATGTGGGTTTTTACCCAGAATTTCAGAATCTGGTCCGCAACAAGTATCAGAATAATCAGTAAAGCAGCTTTTTTGCCTTTTGACATTATTAATTATCTTTAAATGAGGTGCGCAAAATAATAAAAAATGATGATAAAAAACGCTCCATAAAACCATTAAAAAGCCCCCCATGTGGAATGAGGGGCATACTATAACATTAAAGCCTTCCTTCCTGTCTATTCTATTGCAGACTGTAATCAGGGGCAAGTTATATTAAGGAAACCCGAATCCCAGCAATACCAGTTTGTATTTCCGAAATAAACCGGGCATTGTACTCTTCCGTTGTGCAGGCTTTTGCTCCATTCAACATTGAGGTCATAGAACTGCTGGACTGAGGCATTGTACAAATGAATATTATAATATGAGTCGAGTGCACCGTTTGTCTGACCGTATTCAATGTAGCTATCGGCATATTGATCGCCGGTTTTTACATATGTGCATTTGATTTCACCAACCTCAGCTCCGGTTTTTGTCCAGTCAATCCGGAGCACTGAAGAAGGACTTTGCGGGCTTTGATTCAGTATCCACTGGCCACTGGTACCATCGAATTCAGATGTTCCTTCAAACCAGAGAAAATCTTCAAAACCTCCGGTTCCCCCCTTTGTAACGTACATCTTCCATACGACTTCGGTTGAAGCGATCTGTCCCGTAAGCCTGGCGTTGTATGTTTCACTGAGGACGGTTGTACTGTAATCCCATTCCCAGGTCTGGTTCTCAATATAAACCGGATCCTGGCTGGCAGCCAGCTGGAACGCAGTAACGGGGACTGCAAGCGTTGTGTACATAACTGATTTCCAGAATAGGGCTATACCGGCTGCGAATTCCCAGCTGCTTTTATCAGTTCCTTTTGGAACTGATATTGAAATATCACCTTTTTTCGCATCTTCAAAATTGCTGAAATCAATAGCCATGGTTCCTGCAAGAGGAATTGCAGGCGGTTCTCCGGGGTCACTTTTACAACTGTGCATGAGCACAACCGAAAGTGTAAGGACCAGAGTAATTATTAAAATCTTTTTCATATCCTTCTTTGATTTGTTTATTAATAATAAACGATTATTCCCTTGAAAAATTATTATTAAGTTACAAAGATAAGCAGTAATCAGCTTGATGAAGCGAAAAGAGCATATACTTTTCTAAGACTGTTGGCATCTGGGGTTATTCATATCGCACCACTAATGTGGTACTTTTGTTATTGTATCACAACAAATTAAATATGTAATACAGTAAATATATTACCTGTAACAATATAGGATTTGCCCGCAAAGAACGCTAAGAAATACGCAAAGCATGCAAAGTCAAATCATTGATGTTAAGTTTTTTGCGAACTCTGCGCTATGACTTTGCGACCTTTACGGTTAATGGATTTGGACTTCTTCAACAGCCCCAGGGGGGGTTAATACCTGAAGACAGAAATGATGGTTAACCGCACAATTCGTTAACTTTATCAAAAAACTACCTGAAAGAAATAATTGTTAGATAAAACATAGGAAATTTTATTCATTTTTATATTTTTGAGTTAAATGTATTTTGCAGGGAAATGTTGACTTATTTCGGGTCATAATTATATTAAATTCTAAAATTTACTATTGATGCGCATTTTTTTTCCTGTTCAAAAATTTAAATATTTGCTCATTATCATTTTCCTGTTAGAATTTATCAATCCTGTTCATTCAAATATAGTTCAACCGGATGATTCTTTAGGATATAAGCAAAGGACCTTAAGTGCTGAAGACCTGATAAGGGGAGAAAGACTTTTCTATGGATTGGCATATCTTGAAAATAAGTCAATAAATTGTGCCGGTTGTCACAATACGCGTTTTTCTGATACACTGAACTGGAATCCTGACGCCCTGGAAATTTCTTTAAAATATCTGGATAAAAGTGACGGTGATTTAAGCAAGGTATTATTAAATCCTGCCGGCATTAAAATGTCACAGGTACACAAAGGATTTCAGTTATCTCCGGAAGACATAACCCTTATCAAAGCTTATATGGATAAGCTTACTGTTATGGGTCTTAAACAACAGAAACCTGTTGTAACGAATCTTTTCTTATTTATAATCGCTTCCATTCTGTTTCTGTTTTCAACGATAGATCTGATAATCATTAAAAAAATAAAAAAACAGTGGATCCATTTCATCGTACTTGGTACCACTGCTATATTTATTACCAACTCACTTGTTGTTGGGGCCATAGCAATTGGTCATTCCCCGGGTTATGCCCCCGATCAGCCTGTTAAATTTTCACATGCGGTTCATGCCGGACAGAATGGAACTGACTGCATTTATTGTCATAGTTATGCTACTCACAGTAAATCAGCAGGGTTTCCGGCGGAAAACGTTTGTATGAATTGCCATTTGTTAGTGCGAAACGGAAAACGCTCAGGTGCGTTTGAGATAGCTAAAGTGATCAGAGGTTATGAGGGAATGAAATCTATTGAATGGACTAAAGTTTATAATCTGCCTGATCATGCTTTCTTTAGTCACGAACAGCATGTGAGTGCAGGAGGATTAAGCTGCCAGGAATGTCATGGCTCTGTTGAAAAAACAGACAGGATAAGACTTGCTGATGAATTAACTATGGGTTGGTGCATAAATTGTCACCGCACCAGGAATGTAAATTTTCAAAACAATAAATTTTATTCGGAATACAGGGATCTGACCGAAAAGATCAGAAATGGAGATGCAGATAGTGTTACGGTCGAGAGTATTGGCGGCACGGAATGTATGAAATGCCATTATTAAAGGCATGTTTTCGAAATAAGTAGTTTATGATGAAAAAATACTGGAAAAGCATAGAAGAGTTTCAGGGGATCACTATTGGCAAGGATATGGATGGTGAAGAGGAGCATAAGAGCCAGGTTCTCGAATTGTTTGAATCTGATTTTTTAAAGAAATATTCTTCCCGAAGAGATTTTCTGAAAGTTTTCGGTTTCAGTCTCTCTTCAGCGGCTTTAATCGCCAGCTGCAAAAGACCAGTTCAAAAAGCTATTCCATACCTGATGCATCCCCCTGAAATTACTCCCGGTAAAGCTTTATATTATGCAACAAGCTATTATGACGGCCATGAATATTCCGGTATTCTTGTAAAAACGCGTGATGGCCGGCCAATTAAAATTGAGGGTAATATTCTGTCCTCTTTTAACAGTGAAGGTACTACAGCAAGGGTTCAGGCATCTGTTTTAAGTCTGTATGATGATGCACGTCTGAAATTTCCGACAGCGGATCATTCTCCTGTTTCATGGGACACTATTGACGAACAGATTATTAATGAGCTTACAAAAATCAATTCAGAAGAAGGTGAAATTGTCTTGCTGACCTCAACTGTAATTTCTCCATCCACAATTAAGCTCATCAATGAATTCGGAGGGCGGTTCAGGAATTTCAGATGGGTGCAATATGATGCGGTTTCCTATTCTGCTGTTCTGGAAGCCAATTTGATATGCTTTGGGAAGGCGGTAATTCCTGATTATCATTTCCAGAATGCAGGGTATGTTGTTTCTATTAATGCTGACTTCCTTGGAGCATGGGTATCTCCGGTTCATTTCATTCCGAAGTATGTATCCCGGAGGAAACCGGATAATGGAGAAAAAGGTATGCTCCGGCATATCCACTTTGAATCGGGAATGAGCCTTACAGGCAGTAATGCCGATAAAAGAATAAGAATTAAACCCTCGGAAGAAAAACTACTTCTGTCGGAATTGTATAACAGGATTGCTGAGAAAACCGGCGGTGAAGAATTCCCCGGTAATAACCGGTAGTAATGATCTTTCAGAACTTGCCGGTAACCTGCTGGCATCAAAAGGCAGATCAATAGTCCTCTCCGGGACAAACAATGTTGAAATTCAGATCATTGTTAATGGAATAAACACTCTTTTAGGTAATTATACAGATTGCATCGACCTGAACCATAATCTTAACATTGCTGCAGGTATTGACAGCAGGACAGAAGAACTCGTGAACGACATGAACGCTGGCAGGATTAAAGCACTGTTTATGTATAATGTCAATCCTGTATATGATTATCCTGATTCAGATAAGTTTTTATCGGGATTAAAAAAGACAAGCCTGACCGTAAATATGACAGGGTCCCTGAACGAAACAGTCGGGAACACAAAGTATGAATGTCCTGTTCATCATTTTCTTGAATCATGGGACGATGCCGAGATAATTCCCGGGCAGCTAAGTTTGAGCCAGCCATGTATTAATCCTCTTTTTAATACCCGTTCGTTTCAGGATTCGCTGTTAAAATGGTCCGGAAATTCAACTTCCTGGCATGATTACATAATGGCAAACTGGGAAAAAGAGTTTTTCCCGAAGTCGGACTTGCCCGGATTCAGAAATTTCTGGGATGTGAGCCTTGGAAATGGAGTGTTCAGTTACAATATCTCAGAAAGTAAACCTTCCATATTTAATAAAGAGGGGCTTACCAGGGCTATGAACTCAGGAGAGAATACAGTAACGGATGGTTTGAAGTTATTTTAAATGAAAGTATTGCCCTCGGAAACGGCATGCATGCCAATAATCCCTGGTTAATGGAATTGCCTGATCCGGTTTCACGCCATTGCTGGGACAACGTTGCTGCTGTTTCACCTGCAGATGCAGTTAAACTGGGCATCCAGACCGGGCATTTGATTAAGATTACGGATGGGCTGATCCTCCCTGCATTTATTCAGCCCGGCCAGGCTGAGGGTACGGTTTCGGTTGCTCTGGGTTACGGACACACAAATTCAGGGCCGGTTGCAAATAATGTCGGTATAAATGTTTATCCGTTTGTCAGAATGACAGGGGGAAACCGGGTTTTCGGGTTTATTACCAACAAACTGGAAAATACATTGAAACAAAGCCAGTTAGCTTTGACTCAGGTACATCATTCCATGGAGGGAAGACCTATTGTAAGGGAAACTGTCCTCAGTAAATATAAGAATAACCCCACATCAGGTAATGAGCTTCATGAGGAATATGAATCAAAACATAAAACTCTTTATCCTGAAGTAAATTATGATGGTTTTCACTGGGGCCTTGCAATAGACCTTAATTTATGTGTAGGATGCAATTCCTGTGTTATCGCCTGCCAGGCAGAGAACAATATTCCTGTTGTTGGAAGGGAAGAGGTAAGGCGGAGAAGGATAATGCACTGGATGAAAATAGACAGGTATTACTCAGAGACTCCTGATGATCCGAAGGTCTACTTTCAGCCTCTTACGTGTCAGCACTGCGATAATGCGCCATGTGAGAACGTTTGCCCCGTTTCAGCTACCAATCACAGCAGTGAAGGTTTGAACCAGATGACCTACAATCGTTGTATAGGGACTAAATATTGCATAAATAACTGCCCCTATAAAGTAAGAAGGTTTAACTGGTACCGGTATACAAACAATAAAGCATTTGATTTTAATACAGTATCAGATCTTGGGAAAATGGTTTTAAATCCTGATGTAACAGTAAGGGAGAGGGGAGTTGTGGAAAAATGTTCCTTATGCGTTCAGCGGATACAGGAGAAAAAATTACAGGCCAAGGTGGAGAACAGGACTCTGAAAGATAATGAAATTAAAACCGCATGCATGCAGGCCTGTCCATCAGGAGCAATCATCTTTGGGAATCTGAAAGACAAGAACAGCAAAGTTTCAGGCTTATTCGGAAATCCCAGGCTTTACCATTTGCTGGAAGAGTTACACACCCTGCCATCAATAGGGTATCTGACCAAAGTCTGGAATGATGAAGAACTAAAATCTTAAATATTCTGAAAGTCGATGTATAACAGGAAAATCAGAGGACCGCTTGTTGAAGGAAATAAGACATTCAGTCAGATTTCAAAAGAGATACTTGCCCCCATGGAAACAACTCCGGGGTTATGGTGGTATATTGCTTTTGGAATTTCATCATTAGCGGCGATATTTGGTTTTTATGCTATTTATATAACAGTTTCTCAGGGAATTGGAACATGGGGTGTAAATAATTCAGTTGGATGGGGATGGGAAATTGTCAATTTTGTATGGTGGGTAGGTATCGGGCATGCCGGAACAGCATTCTCCATTTTCCTCCTTATTCTGCGGCAACGGTGGAGGACATCGATCAACAGGGCTGCAGAAGCAATGACCGTTATTGCTGTTATGCTGGCAGCACTTTTCCCTGCTTTGCATATGGGGCGCGTATGGCTTGCTTTCTATATTTTTCCTTACCCGAATACACGTGGTCCGCTATGGGTGAACTTCAACTCCCCTTTATTCTGGGATTTCATAGCCATAACAGCATATCTTCTGATATCAATATCATTCTGGTACCTTGGTATGTTACCCGATTTTGCGACTATCCGCGACAGGACAAAGTCGAAAATTAAAAAAGCTGTTTATGGTTTCTTTGGCATGGGATGGACAGGCTCAAGTCACCATTGGATCAGGTTTGAATCCCTTAGTTTTATCCTTGGAGGTATAGCAGCGGTTCTCGTTGTCTCAGTTCACTCAATCGTTTCGACAGACTTTGCAGTCGGAATAGAACCGGGCTGGCATACAACCCTTTTCCCTCCTTACTTTGTTGTGGGAGCAATTTTCTCAGGGTTTGCAATGGTTATGACTCTTATGGTTATTGTAAGAAAAATTTACAAACTTACTGATTATGTTACTGATAATCACATGGATGCTATTGCCAGGATACTTGTTTTTATTTCTCTGATAATGGGAACTGCTTATTCAACGGAGGTCTTTATTGCATGGTACTCAGGTAATGAATATGAAATGTTTACATTTTTCCGGAATAGAATCACAGGCGATTATACCTTTCAGTTCTGGGGAATGATAGTTTGTAATGCACTGATCCCTCAGCTTTTCTGGTTCAGGAAAGTCAGGCGAAGCTGGGTGGGGCTGCTGGTGGTTTCCCTTGTCATTAACCTTGGAATGTGGTTTGAAAGGTTTAATATAGTAGTAACATCACTCAGTAAAGACTTCCTGCCGTCCAACTGGGTTTCATATGATCCCACTTATATCGAAATCGGTGTGTATGCAGGAACACTGGGATTATTTGCTGCAGCAATATTGCTTTTCTTCCGGTATATTCCGATAATGGCTGTAAGCGAAGTAAAGAGTGTGGCTAATATTGGGAATAAAAAAGAAGATTAACGAGGTTCGGTTATGAACAGAACTTTCAAAATAGGAATTTTCGATGAGGAGGGAAAATTTATTTCCTCCATCAAATCGCTGCAGGAAAAGGAATTTAAGATTTATGATGTATTTACTCCTTATCCGGTACATGAAGTATTTCATCTGCTGAAACGGAAATCGAGACTGCCTACTGCGGCTTACTTCTTCGGTTTGTTCGCGATTATTGCAGTGCTTGCATTTTTATATTACACCTCCGTCATTAGCTGGCCTATTGTCTATGGGGGAAAACCCTTCAACTCATTCCCTTCATTTATTGTAGTTACAATCGTCCTTACAATTTTTACTGTTACGATAGCGAGTCTTGCCACTTTTTCGGCAAGGTCGAAACTTATTCCCGGCAGGGAGAATACAATCTTTGATCACAGAGCAACTGATGATAAATTTGTGATAGTTGTGAATACGGATATTCTCGATAATTTAAAATCTGAGCAAATCGCAACCCTGATGAAAGAACAGGGCGCCGTTGAAGTATTGGATAAAGAGTTTGAAAATATTAATGCATGAAGAATAGCTATATGTCTGGAAAAATTTGCAGAGCAGTTTTTTTGCTTCTCTTTGCATTCATTCTTACTGGTTGCGACAGGAACAGGAATAGTCCGGGTTGGGATTATTTTCCGGACATGTTTTATTCCACAGCATATGAGACTTTTACAAAAAATCCAAACTTTAACGACGGTATGACTATGAGAGTCCCTGTTGCGGGAACTGTTCCACGTGATATTACTCCGTTTAATTATACGATTGATCCGGAGTCACGCATCCTGGCTGGAAAAGAGCTCATTAATCCTGAATCTCCGACAGATGAAGCTTTGTTAAGAGGGAAGAAGGTTTATTCAACATTTTGCACCGGATGTCATGGTGATAAAGGTGCAGGTGATGGCCTTCTTTTTACAGGGGGTCTGTACCCTTTAAAACCCCGTGCATTGACAGGTAGTGTGGCAGATAATCTGAAAGACGGAGAAATTTTTCATAGTATAACAATGGGATTTGGGTCAATGGGAGCACATGGATCGCAGATAAGAACAGCAGACAGATGGAAATTAGTTCTTCATATAAGGAGGCTTCAGGCAGAAGAGAGGGGAATCTCGCTTGTTAATAATGATGGAGATAGCAAGCATCAGCAATCGGGTAATTGACAAAACATTTTTGAATCAAAATAGTAAAATAATGAAGGAACAAACAAACGTATCCAAAACCTTCAGAATAATTACCCTGACTTTCATATTTATTGGTGTATGTGCCTTTCTCTTTGGCCTTATTTCTGATCCGAAGAGGACCTGGGCCAATTACCTGATAGTTAATTATTATTTTTTATCGCTGGCATTGGGGGGCGCTTTCTTTCTTGTAATCCAGAGTATTTCCCAGTCGGGATGGTCCGCTGGTTTCAGGCGGGTTCCTGAAGCTATGATGGCCTATATCCCTTTTGCAGCGGTTTTCTTTCTGCTGCTCTTTTTTGGTATTAACGACCTTTATCATTGGTCTCATAAAGAAGCTGTTCTCCTTGATCGCTTATTGCAGCATAAATCACCTTTCCTTAATGTTCCTTTTTTCTTTGCCAGGATGATCATCTATTTTGCATTGTGGATCTTTTTAACCCGTATTTTAAGAAAAATCTCGATCAGGGAAGATCAGGCTGATCCTGCAAATCAGGAAAAAATTTTAATGTTATTCAGCAAAAACGAGCTATACTCAAAAATATTTATTTTTGTTTTTGCGATTACCTTTTCCCTTTCAGCCTTTGACTGGATAATGTCAGTTGATGTACACTGGTATAGTACGATATTTGCATTGAAAAATCTGGTGGCCTCCTTTCTGCATGGAGTATCCATATTAGCCCTGATAATATTTATTCTTTACAAAAGAGGATATTTCCCTTTTCTTAATGAATATCATCTTCACGACTTTGCCAGATATATTTTCATGCTTTCGATTGTATGGGGGTACTTCTGGTTTGCTCAGTTCATGATAATATGGTATGGAAATATTCCTGAAGAAACTGTCTATTATTACGTTCGCTGGCAGGAAGGATGGAAGACTTTATTTTTTCTCGAGATAGTGCTGAACTGGGCAATCCCATTCCTTATATTGCTTCCGGTGAAAACCAGCCGAAATATGACAGTGATTATTGCGGTCATCTTTTTCCTTATCATTGGGCAATACCTTGACCTTTTTGTTCAGATTATCCCCGGAACAACCGGCGTATTAAAATTTGGATGGATTGAAGGTGGCTTGTTCCTTGGATATGCAGGTTTGTTTTCTCTGGTAGTGGCAATTACTCTCAGCAAAGCAAAATTAATACCTTCCAATCATCCATATCTGGATGAAAGCTTAAATCACCGGTTTTAATAATGATTATAATAGCAATAGGGACACGCCATGGCGTGTCCCTATTGTGTATTATGTTATTATCCTGTCAGAAACCAGCAGGATCAGCACAAGCAAAAAGTATGAATCAAGAAGTATGGAATATTTCCTGTAATTGTTCTTATTTCCGGAGAGGTTTATTAATTCAGAAAACTGCCAGATAAGAAATACCGATGCGATCAGGAGGATAACAACAATCATTTCAGTACTGATTATTTCAAAATAGCACAGGAACAATGCTGCAATTGCAGATGTTACAACCCAGGTAAATGTGAGCCTGCCGATCTGAACCCTGTTCAAAATATTTGTAAGTGTCGGCATGCCTGCTTTTCCATATTCCTCTCCATATTTCAATATCAGTAACCAGAAGTGAGGTATTTGTCCTGTGAAAAGGAGAAATTCCAGAAATATTATAGGTTTATCCCATACCCCTCCTCCAGCTGCCACCCACCCAATAAGCGGAGGCAATGCCCCGGTAACCGCACCCGGAAACACTGCAAAGGCAGTAATCCTCTTTGCATAAGTATATATGACATTATACCATCCGATTGTAATTAAGCCAATGAGTGCAGCCTTTAGATTTCCGGCCGTATAAATCAGAACTGTCCCGGTAATAAGATTGCATAAAAAAAATAATAGTGCATGTTGAGGGTTGATCCTTTTGGATGGCAGAGGTCGATTATGTGTTCTTTCCATCTTACTGTCCAGATCAGCTTCCTGTATCTGGTTAAGAACTGAGGCAGAAATCCCAAGGAAGAGGATTCCGGAACTTACAAGTATTATTTTTATTGAAATGTGAGGATCAAAAATAAAAAAACCGGTGAACCCGGTCAGGCTTACCGGAATCATTATCTTTATTTTACTTAGTTCCAGGTAATCCTTAATTCTATTTCTGATACTCCTACTCTTCATTAAGGGACTTCAGGTATTCAATAATCTTTGAAATATCATCTGCGCTTATTATACCTTCATAACTTTGCATTAATCCTTTCGGATATCCCTTAACGATTTCCGAATTTGGATCATAAATTGATTTCTTAATGTAATCTTCATCTACTGTAACAGGGATTTCTTTACCCTCTCTTATTACAATTTGTTGTTCCCCAAAAAGATTTAAATAGCTGGGACCAAGGATTTTTGATCCATCGGTTGAATGACAGACATTACAACCCTGGGCTTTCAGAATAGCCAAACCCTCTGATCCGGGAGCTGATCCTTCGGCAACAATAATCACTGCGGCAGTATCAGCATACCAGGTTTTATAATCTTCCTGCGAAAGGACTCTGACGTTTGCATTCATATAGGAGTGTTGAAGCCCACAGTATTCAGCGCAATAAAGGTCATATTCCCCTTCTCTCTGGGGAAGGAACCACATCATCTTTTCTCTTCCGGGAACCATATCAGATTTTATCCTGAATGCAGGAATAAAGAGACTGTGAAGTACATCCAGGGAAACAAGGTTTATCTTAACGGGAGTATTGACCGGAACAACAAGATCGGGACTTTGTTTACCATTTTCGTACTGGAATGAAAAACTCCACATCCTTGCAACACTTGTAATAACCAGAGCATCATCAGGAACTTTGGTCATAGGTTTCCAGCCGGTCCAGCCATAATAAAACATAGCCAGTGCGAGCAGAATCGGAATTCCCGTCCAGAGGATCTCCAGTCGGGTATTCCCTTCTATCTGAGTGGCAACACTATTTCTCTTACGGTTATATCTGAAGACAAAATAGAGCATCAGGAGTGTCAGCCCGATAAGAAATACCAGGGATATTCCAACTATAAAGTAAAATGCGGTATTAAATGTTGATACAAAATTTGAAGCGTCAATTCCAGTAGTTGAATACATAGTGATTATCTAAATAGGTAGTCGAGAAGGGTTATAAAAATTACTACGCCAATCAACAGCATTACTGCTATTACCATAATGGTAAACATTCTATTCTCAAATTTAAGATGCATAAACACCCTGAGGACAAATGTTGATTTTACAGCTGCAATAAACAGGGCTATAAAAACAGTCAGTGTCCCCAGGTAAATTTTTGTCACTGCCACCGAGATGAGAGTTAATACTATCAATCCGGCCAGCACAAGAAGGTATGTATGATAGGGTACTATATGATTTTTCCCATTTTCCATAATATCTGTCAGCTTTAGGTAATCAAATAAAACAAAGGGAATGAGAAATATCCATATAAGGTCGACAAGATGCCAGTACAATCCGCTGTTTTCATGAAGAACAAAATTATCAGAAGTTATATTTCCCCTGATGATAAACGCAACTATAAATCCAATAAAGATTAATCCGATAATAATATGTAATGCATGGAGTCCGGTCATAAAAAAGTATAATCCGTAAAAAAGAACATCCCCCTGGCCACGCAGAGCAAGAACCGGGGAACCAGGATAAATTTGCTCTTTGATATGGTGGCCCCATTCAACATATTTGTTTGCGAGAAATGTCAAACCAAGAAAGATTGTAATACCCAGTAGCAAAAGAGCAAGTCTTTTATTTTTCTTCTGTATAGCGCTGATCGACATTGCAATGGTTGAACTGCTGATTAAGAGAATTATGGTATTTGCCGTACCGAAAACAATACTTAATTCGTGAGCCGCAAGATGAAATGCTTCAGCATTCCTGTAGCGATAAACCGCGTAAACCACAAATAGACCGCCAAACAGAAGCATTTCCGTAAAGAGGAACAGCCACATTCCAGTCTTTGATGCCAGATCATCCCGGTGATTTTCCATCTTCAAACTCATTTGTAGTCGTAAGGTCCTTTGGTGATAACAGGGGTTTCTATAAAATTTTCGACTGGCGGGGGTGATGGGATTGTCCATTCGAGAGTTTTTCCGCCCCAGGGATCAGCAGGAGCTTTTGCTCCGGATTTCAATGAAGAGAATAAATTGATTATTATTATTGCTGCCCCGGAATAAAGTACCCACGATCCCATTGTTGATATAATGTTTCCGGCATGAAAAACTTCATCATAATCAAAATACCTTCTGGGCATTCCTTCCACTCCAAGATAAAACATTGGACCATAGAGAGTAATAAATCCAATGAAGAATAATAGCAAGCCGATGTTGGCCCATCGGGTATCGTACATTTTCCCGGTTATTTTCGGGAACCAGTAATGCATGGCACCAAAAAAGGCGAAGCCGGTTCCACCGAAGACAATAAAATGAAAATGTGAAACAACAAAATGTGTGTTATGCAAGTGAACATTAGCTGCAAGCGACCCCAGAATAAGTCCCGAGAATCCTCCAACCATGAATACAAAGATAAAGGCTAATGCCCAATAGAATGGAGTCTGTAAATCTATAGAACCTTTATGCATAGTGGATATCCAGTTAAATACCTTAATAGCACTCGGGATGGCAACCAGAAATGTAAGAAGTGAAAATGTATAAAGTGCTGTCCCGCTCATTCCTGAAGTAAACATGTGGTGTCCCCAGACGAAATAACCCACAAAAGCAATTAAAAGGGTAGCTACAACCATAAATTTATATCCGAAAATAACTTTACGGGCAAAAGTCGGAATTATCTCAGAGATTGCTCCCATGGCGGGTAATATCATAATATATACCGCGGGATGACTGTAAGTCCAGAACAAATGCTGATAAAGCAGAGGATCCCCACCCAGTGAGGGATCGAAAAATCCAATGTTCAATGTCCGCTCCGCGACTATCATAAGTAATGTGATCCCGATTATGGGAGTAGCAAGCAGTTGTATCCAGGCTGTAGCATAAAGGGTCCATGGGAATAATGGCATCTTAAACCAGGTCATACCCGGTGCCCGCATCCTGTGGATCGTCACTAAAAAATTCAATCCGGTAAGTATCGAGGAGAACCCAAGGACAAATGCACCAAAAACTGCAGGGAGCATAGTACTGGTAGTCCGGAAACTGTAAGGAGCATAAAAAGTCCATCCGGTATCCGGAGGCCCCTCTCCTGCAAATTGTGATATAACCACTAATGTTACACCGGTTACATACAAGTACCAGGACAGAAGGTTTATTTTTGGAAAAGCAACATCTTTGGCTCCGATCATTATTGGTAAAAGGAAATTACCAAATACTGCAGGCAGGCCCGGAATGACTACTGCAAAAATCATTACAATTCCGTGAAGAGTAAAGAATGCATTATAACCCTGTGCATCCATAATGGTTTTACCGGGAGCAATGAGCTCAAATTTCATTAATAAACCTAGTGTGGCGCCTATGACGAACATTGAAAGAATGGAAAAAAGATACAGCAAGCCTATCCTTTTATGATCCGTAGATAAGATCCACGAAAAGATGCCTTTGTGGGTTCCCTTATATTCCAGATAGCTGGGTTCCTGTTCGCCTGCCTTAATTACCATATCTTAAACTTCCTTTTTAATTTTTTTTCGTGTTAATACAAGAACCAGGAAGATTACAATAGCAATAAAAATAATGACAATCGCCGAAACCCTGGTTACATTAAAAACGAACTGGTTGCCATTCTCATCGTAGGAGTAACAAATTGCAAGTACACGGTTAATACTTGGCCCTATTTTGCCATCGGCAGCTTCAACCAATGTAATTTTTATTTCAAAAGGCAGAAATTCAATTCCCCGCAGGTACCGGGTGATCTTACCATCGGAAGAAAGAGCGATAAGGCCGGTAGGATGAATAAACTGGTTATTTAAGTATTTATAATTAAACCCAACGGATTGAGTTAATTTAGCTAAGTTAATGCTGTCGGAAACAAAAAATTGCCAGTATTTCGCGTCTTCTTTCTTCTTCATTGTACTGGCATAGTTTGCTTTCTTCTGGATTCCTAAATCAATACTTTCAGTATAATCAAAACTGATTGTGATAACCTCATAGTCAGTGCCCAACTGAAGATCAATCTCATCAATGAATTTCGAAATCCCCCACATCAGAGGACTGCATGTTCCGGGACAACGGAAATAAACCAGGCTAAGAATTGTCGGCTTATCAACTATGTCGCTTAAAAGAACTGTATCACCATCTTCATTAACAAGGGTTACATCAAGGGCAGCATATTGTCCCTGCTTTTCATCAAATCCTACCTGCATCTGCTGATCAAACAGAGAGGTTTGAGAAAATGATTCAAAGCTGATAAGGCAGAGAAATAATTGCGAAAACAGTTTTAACGGATTCATAGTAATTCTTTACCAAAATAGTTATGTATATCATTAAAAATTTTATTTCGGGTATTTAAGTCAATATTCTACTTTATACCACGTTCTTCCTCCTTCGAATATATACCCGCAATCATCAGCGATCCTCCCATCAGTGAAACATCTTTTAAAAGTGCAATCAACGTGGTAGTAGTATCTACTCCATTGATAAGATGAGGGATATGTATTGTGACAATAAAAATGAAAAGAAGTGCTGCAAGTAATAATGTCGAAATTGTAACAAATTTTTTGGTTATGATGCTGATGCTTGCCAATATCAACAGTATTCCTGTCAGGATCATTATAAATCCCGTCCGGGGAATGAAAGAAGTCAGCATCCCCAGGTAATAATCCATCATCAAAAAATGGTTAATTCCAAAAACTGCAAAAGGAAGAGCGAAAAGAATTCTGCCAAATGTTGTGATTTTTTTCATTATCAGTTCTTATTAGTCACTCTGAAGACTTTATTCCTTTTTCAGGAATATTTTTAAATTCAATTGCCGTTTATACAATCCAATTTCAGAGATCTATTCAACAGCATGGTTTGAAGGGACGGGGTTGAGTCTATTGACAGTATATCCTGACCCTGTAATGGCAGCTTTTATTTTCACGGTGTCAGTAATCCCGGGATAATATTCCACGAGAGCATTACCAACGACATAAGAAGCCTTTACTGACTTTATTCCTTCAAGTCTCGTAATTCCGGCCTGAATTGTCTGTTCACAGCCGGTACAGGTCATTCCACCAATAGAAACCTCAATAAATGATGGTTCAATTTGTAAATCGGGTTTCTCAGCCTTCTTACCCCTGCTGCATGATATTAAAAGTATGGCAGCTAAAATGAAGACCATGTAATTTGCAGTAGTTTTTTTGAACATACTCAATAAATTTAAGTGTAAGTAGTTACAAGGTTTAGCTTCGATAAATGTATAAATATTTCAAGTAAGATTCCCGAAATTTACCAAAAATCATTTAAGAATTTTTTTTTTAACCTAGAATGAACAAAACCAACCAAAGAATGTTTAAGTAAAAAACGTAATCAATGAACAGAAAAAATTATTTAAAAAAAATGGGTCTTGGGATCATCGCTGTCATGATTACAGGATTATCCTTTGGTGAAGGCCCTGAAAACTTAAAATCTGAAACTATGGAGAAATTTGACACTCATGTATTCCCTGCATTGCCTTACGCCTATGATGCTCTTGAGCCGTATATCGATGCACGGACAATGGAGATTCATTATGACAGGCATCACAGAACATATTTCAACAATTTTGTGAGCGCCATTAAGGGCACTGAACTCGACAATCAGTCAATTGAAATGATATTTGGATCAATTTCGAAAGCCGGTGACGCTGTCAGGAACAATGGGGGAGGCTTTTATAACCACGTATTTTTCTGGAATAACCTTGCTCCAAAATCTGCAGGGCCCTCTGCTGATTTGTCAGCTGCAATTGTTAAGGAATTCGGGTCGTTTGACAAATTCAAGGAAACATTCAGCAATGCCGCCAAGACACGTTTTGGAAGCGGATGGGCGTGGCTTTATCTTACTGCTGATAAAAAACTGGCTGTTGGAAGTACACCTAACCAGGATAATCCTCTGATGGATGTATCAGCAGTTAAAGGAACTCCTCTGCTGGCGCTTGACGTATGGGAACATGCCTATTATCTGAAATATCAGAATAAAAGAGCTGATTATGTCGATGCATTCTGGAATGTTGTAAACTGGGAAGAGGTCGGCAGAAGATATCAGGAAGCCGTCAAATAAAACACAATAAGGACATGCCATGGCATGTCCTTATTGTCCAACAGATCGAAGGGGCGTTGCCATGCAACGCCCTTTACTATTTTGTATACATGAACCTCTTTATCTTTAAAGTTGCTGTCTTCTGAAAGGGCACCGGCTGTAAAAAGATCTTGGTGATCTTGCTGAACTTGTTTACTTTGGAATTAACATATTCCTGTAGCTCTGCAATTAATTCTTCCTTTTTCCCCTCATATTGCCGCGTCATATCATCTTTGAGGTTCTGGTATTTCTTTTCGAGCTCTTCCATATTAAGGTGCACATATGCAACAAGTTTACCTTTTTGCTGGAGAACAAGTGATTCAACAACAAAACGGAAATTATTGATAACCGATTCTATTTCCTCCGGATAAATATTCTCGCCGCTTGCGCCAACGATCATATTCTTGAGCCTTCCCTTAATATAGAGGTTATTATTGCTGTCAAAACAACCAAGGTCTCCGGTTTTAAACCAGCCGTCGGGAGTAAGAACCTCGCTTGTCATTTCAGGTTCTTTATAATATCCTTTCATTACATTTGGTCCCCTTGCCCATATTTCGCCTTCCCCGGTTTTTTTATCAGGGTTGTTTATTATAAGCTCAATACCTTCAATTGCAGGACCTGTTGAATCATATACCGATTTAGAGGGATTTGCCCCCGCAAGAAGGGGTGATGTTTCAGTCAATCCGTAGCCAATAGCATAGGGAAATTTTGCTTCGATCAGAAATTTCTCAACATTCTTGTTGAGCTTGGCCCCTCCGATACCAAAAAACTTCAGATGGCCCCCAAATGTCTTATATAGTTTTTTACCGGCCGCAGCATTCAGTTTCTTTCTGATGAAGGAAATTTTATACAGGATCTTTAATACCATATTGCCGTTAAAAGCAGGCAGTATTTTATTGTAATAAATCTTTTCCATGATTAATGGCACAGTCAGCATCACTGTTGGCTTAACTTCAGCCATTGCAGGGATCAACACCGGGGGTGTAGGCGGTTTTCTCAGATAATAAACACACGCTCCGCCTAATAATGGAAGCATAAGACCCAGGGTGTTCTCATAAGTATGCGACAAAGGCAGTACCGATAAAAATCTGTCATTTTCATCGATGGGTTGAATAACCTTCCCCTTGATGGCATTATAGGAAATGTTTTTATGGGTCAGCATTACTCCCTTGGAACGGCCTGTTGTGCCTGATGTGTAGATAATTGTAGCCAGATCGTCTTCTGCTACTTCATAAGTTTTTGAGGGCTTTGCAAAAGGATCGAAAACTATAGATTTGCTTTTTGAAAAAAGGATTGAAAAATCCTCAATAAGAATTCCGGTTTTAAGCTCATCAGATTTAAATCCTTCCAGCCTTGATAACAGGGAAGTAGAAACATATATAGCTTTCGCTCCGGAATGGGTGAGAATATTCGCAACCTCGGTAGCTGAAAAATCAGGTAATATCGGAACTACAACAGCTCCCATGAAAGTTACTGAAAAATATGCAGAACTCCAGTTTGGCATATTATTACTTAAAAGCGCTACTTTGTCACCCGGTTTTATACCGATATTCTCAAGCAAAGCTGTAAGAGCATTGATTTCTGTCAGTGATTCGTTATATGTCTTTGGTTTCTCGCCAACGAAAGAATAAGCGTTACAATTTCCATATCTGCGAACCGTCTCACTGAATATTGAAGGAAAGGTAAGAAGGACATCATTTTCTTCCATTGGAATGCATTTGGTTTATTATCTTAAAGAGATTGCAAAGATACACTATTAAATTGCTATGGTGTTAATAACATGTTAAATATTGCTTTATTGCCCGGATAACCGGGTTAAATAAAAGACTTATTTCAGTTAAGTTGGTTAAATTTGCAGATGTTAAATGAAATAAGCCGATGACAGCAATAATCAGGGTTACTAAGGAATTCTCCTTTGAAATGGCTCATGCACTTTGGAACTATGACGGACCATGCAGGAATGTTCATGGCCATTCTTACAGGCTTTTTGTGACGCTTACAGGTACTCCGGCAATCGATCAGCAGAATCCCAAAAACGGAATGGTGATCGATTTTACTGATATTAAAAATATTGTGAAAAAAGAGATAATTAATGTTTTCGACCATTCAACAACAGTATCCGGAAGTTATGATAATAAAAAGCTGGATGCGTTTAAAATGATGTTAGGGAATGTCATTGTTGTTGATTATCAGCCGACCTGTGAGAATCTTGTGGCAGATTTTGCTTCCAGGATAAAAAAGCATCTTCCGGATCAAGTCGTTTTACACAGCCTGAAGCTTTACGAAACAGCCACCTCCTGTGCAGAATGGTACGCTTCCGATAATGAATAAATAAAATATGTCAGGAAATCAATTAAAAAAACTGTTTTTACTCGATGCCTATGCGCTGATATTCCGCGCTTACTATGCATTTATAAAAAATCCCCGTATAACATCGAAAGGGATGAACACCTCAGCTGTTTTCGGATTCCTCCTGACTCTCAGGGAGGTGCTCCAGAAACAAAAACCGACCCATATTGCCGTGGTTTTTGATACCTCCGCCCCGACCTTCAGGCATGAGATGTTCAAAGAATACAAGGCCACCCGCGACGAAACCCCTGAGGATATCAAAAAAGCTGTCCCCTATATAAAAAAGCTTCTTGAAGCCTATAAAATACCCATAATCGACTGTCCGGGCTTTGAAGCCGACGATATAATAGGCACACTTTCAAGAAAGGCATCGGCAAAGGGATTTATGACATACATGATGACCCCGGACAAAGATTTTGCACAACTTGTTTCCGACACGGTTTTTATGTTTAAACCCTCCCGGGGCGGTAATGAATCAATAAAATGGGGAGTTGACGAAGTAAAGAGCGAGTTTTCGGTGGAAAGACCCGAACAGGTTATTGATATCCTGGCCTTAATGGGAGATGCCGTTGACAATATTCCCGGTGCCCCGGGGGTTGGTCCAAAAACTGCAATGAAGCTGATCTCTGAATATGGTTCTGTAGAAGGGGTGTTCAATAATACCGGTAACCTTAAAGGCAAGCTGAAAGAGATAATTGAAAGCAACAAAGAACAGATTGAGCTATCAAAAAAGCTGGCTACAATCGAGCTTAATGTTCCTGTTGAACTAAAGGAAGATGAACTGATTCTGGAGAACCCCGACCGTGAAAAACTGAAGGAACTTTTTAAGGAACTTGAATTCAGAACGGTTGCTGCAGAGGTACTTTCAGAAACAGATAATCCAGCTCAACCAGGCGGACAGGCTAAAACCCCGGCAGCACAGGCCGAAACCATCCAGGGAAATCTCTTCGGGGAAAATGTAGTTTCACAGATTTCTGAAATGGCGTCAATCGACTCGGTGCACCACAAATACATTATTCTTGAGAATGAAAAAGACCTTAAGGATTTTGTTGCCAGGGTATTAACTCTTAAAGAAATTTGTTTCGATTCAGAAACAACCAGTATCAATCCGCTGGATTCAGAACTGGTTGCCCTGTCATTTTCATGGGAAAAAGGATCCGGCTATCTTGTTCATTTTCCTGAATCGCAGGAAGAAACAAGAGAGAAACTGAAAATCTTAAAGCCGGTTTTTGAAAATCAGGATATCAGGAAAATAGGTCAGAACATGAAATTTGATATTCAGGTTCTGGCTAACTATGACATTGAAGTAAAGGGGGCAATTTTCGATACAATGATAGCTCACTACCTTCTCGAACCGGATATGAGGCATAATATGAACCTTCTGTCGGAAACATATCTTTCATACAGCCCTGTTCATATTGAGGCGCTGATCGGGGAAAAGGGGACCAACCAGAAAAACATGCGTTCCGTTCCTGTTGAAAAGATCAGGGAGTATGCAGTAGAGGATGCCGATGTAACCTGGCAGCTAAAGGAGGTATTCGTACCGAGATTGAAGTCCGAAGGACTGACAGGTCTGGCTGAAACCATCGAAATGCCTCTCATAAGCGTGCTTGCCGATATGGAACGGACCGGAATAAAGCTTAACCCGGAAGACCTTAAAGTGATTTCAGCTAATATCCGTGAGGAGATAATCGGCCTTGAAAAGGAGATCTATTCCCTTGCAGGCATTGAATTTAATATTTCTTCCCCCAAACAGCTGGGAGATATCCTTTTTCTGAGGCTTAAGCTTGACGAAAAAGCCAGAGTTACCAAAACCAGGCAGTTTGTAACTAATGAAGAGATCCTTCAAAGGCTCACTGGTAAGCACCCTATAGTCAGCAAGGTGCTTGAATACAGGGGACTAAGGAAGCTGTTGTCGACCTACCTCGAACCATTACCCCTGATGATCAATAAAGAAACCGGCAGAATCCACACCTCATTCCGTCAGGCAGTGGCTTCAACAGGAAGGCTTAGTTCCGATAATCCGAATCTACAGAATATTCCTGTCAGGGATGAAAGGGGAAGAGAGATCAGAAAAGCATTTGTACCCGGGGATGGGAACATTTTTCTGTCAGCCGATTATTCCCAGATAGAGCTCAGACTAATGGCCCACCTGAGCAGGGACGAGAGCATGATAAGTGACTTTCTTTCAGGAAATGATATTCATGCAGCAACAGCATCAAAAATATTCGGAGTCGACATAAAAGATGTCACAAGAGAGATGCGCAGCCGGGCAAAAACAGCCAACTTCGGGATAATTTACGGCATTTCTTCTTTTGGCCTTTCTGAAAGGCTGACAATTGGCAGAAAAGAAGCTAAAGAGCTGATTGACGGGTACTTTAATTCATATCCCGGAGTAAAGAAATATATGGATGAAAGCATAAGGAAGGCAAGGGAACAGGGTTTTGTTACCACAATGTTTGGCCGCCGGAGATATCTTCGTGATATTCAGTCGCGCAATCAGGTTGTAAGGGGAAACGCAGAACGGAACGCCATTAATGCCCCGATCCAGGGCACTGCGGCCGATATTATAAAAATCGCGATGGTGAGAATCCACGAAAAACTGAAATCCGGGAGATATGCTTCAAAAATGATACTTCAGGTTCATGATGAACTTATCTTTGAAGTTGTCCCTGAGGAACTTGAAAAACTTAAGGAGATGGTTATTTATGCGATGACCAACGCTGTAAAGCTTGATGTACCTTTGAAGGTGGACTGGGGAACAGGCAGAAATTGGCTGGAAGCACATTAGACGGCACTCCCGACCCCTAAATCACGCTATAGGGGGGACTTTAAAACCTATTTAGCCCCCCTTCAGGGGGGGTGGGGGGCAAAAAGCAGGGGGAAGAATGATATTATGCAGAGATGGAATATTTATTATGGAAATAAGTGTACTATTCTTCGGAGTCCTTGCTGAAGTTACAGGAGCCGACAGGAAATATTACCGGGGCATAACATCGTACGGCGACCTTAAACACCGGATCGAAGATGATTTCCCTGAGATTGTACACTATAATTTCCGGATCGCCATCAACAACAAAATAGTAAATGATGACCCATTGCTAAGGCAGGATGATCAGGTAGCATATCTGCCGCCCTTCGCAGGAGGTTAATAATTAATATATTTAATAATCCAAATTATTTCATGATGCGCTTAATCCAGGGACCTGTGACCACCAGCGTAATATCAGCGGCAGTTGCGAAAGGCGGTGAAAATCATGATTCGGGAGCTCATTCGCTCTTCCTTGGACAGGTAAGAAGAGACCTGATCGACGGGAGATATGTAAAAGCAATAGAATATTCAGCTTACGAGGAGATGGTTATTATGGAAGCTGACAAGATCAATAAAACAATCTTATCGGAATTTGAAGATGTGAAGGCTATTGAAATAATTCATTCCAAAGGTCTTGTCAGTGCCGGCGAAATATCACTGCTGGTAATGGTTTCGGCCGGGCATCAGGTTCAGGCATCAAAGGCATGTTCCAAAACAGTTGAACTTATCAGGGAAAAGCTTCCAGTCTGGAAGAAAGAGATATTTGAAGATGACCCGAAGCAGTAGAGCAAGAAAGAATAATCTCAGATATGCACCCCGGTGTCGTGATTTTTAGTAATAGTTAACGCGGTCGCAGGAAAAGTGTCCTTATGTGTTATGAGTACGGGTCCTTTTTTCCCCTGCAGTATTGAATTGTAATCCTGGCTTCTGTTTAATATATCGACTGCCTTTAACACCTGAATATCGGTTTTAAGGGACCATTCAATTGATCCTGCCTCATAAAAATAACGATTTAATATTTCGTCCTCAAGGAGCCCGGTTATTTCCCTTTTGAAGGTCAGAAGATCATCGTCAATGGAATGATTCAGTTCCTTTTGCATTTCAGAGAAAATTTCTTTGTGCTGATCATAATATTTTTCTTTTTTTGCATTGGTAATAAGCTTATTCAGCGATTCCTCAGTTTCAGTCTGGTAGCTGAAACTACGGTTAGTAAGATATTTAATAAAATCAGAATAGTCCTGGTCGGTTAAAGAGAACTGGTCAATTGTTTTCAAAGCGGGGTGTGACCAGTAATATATGCTCGCATAGTCAAAAATATAATTGCGAAGGTAAAGTTCTGTAGCTACCTGGCTTAAGGTGGCAGGTGCTATTTCAACATCCGGTGTTATTCCTCCTCCGTCTTTTACAATCCTTCCGTTCCTGGTTTTGAATTCTGAAACAAGCGAATCGGGTATTATTCCAACACTGCCGTCCTCATTGGGGTGAGAAAAGTCGAGTGCCTGAACGCACCGGCCGCTCGGGATGTAATATTTTGCAGTTGTCAGTTTAACCTGCGAGTTATAGCTAAGGGGGCGTGTTATCTGGACAAGTCCTTTGCCGTATGACCTCTGTCCTACAATTACACCCCTGTCAAGATCCTGGATCGCCCCGGCTACTATTTCGGCAGCTGATGCAGAACCTCTGTTAATAATAATAGCCATGGGTATCTTTTCATCAACGGCTGATTTTGTGGTTTTAAATGTCTCATCAAACTTTTTAACTTTACCTTTTGTTGATACTATCTCATTTCCGGAACCAACAAACAGATTTACAATATCCACTGCTTCCGTCAGAAGACCGCCCGGGTTACTCCTGAGGTCAAGGATTATCTGCTTAGGATTATGTGTTTTAAGTGAAACCATCGCATTCTTGACTTCCTCTGAACAGTTTTGAGTGAAATTTGTAAACCTTATATAACCTGTTTTAGAATCAATCATTCCATAATAAGGCACAGTGGGAATAACTATTTTTTCTCTTTTCACCGAGAAATCCATTTCCAGACCGTTTCGTTCGACAGTCAGATTTATTACAGTTCCGGGGTTCCCTTTGAGCTTTTCACTTACCTGGTCATCAGATAAACCTTTTAATGAGATCCCGTCAGCTTTTTTCAGCAGGTCGCCGGTTTTTATTCCGGCGATATCTGCCGGGAAACCTTTATAAACAAGTGCTACAACCACATATTCACCCCCTCCTCTTACAAGTGAACCAATGCCCCCATATTTGCCGGTAGTCATAAATGCAACTTCATCAGTTTCTGCTTCAGGGTAATATACAGTGTAAGGATCAAGGGTTTTAAGCATATTGTCGATACCTGTCTTTATCAGCTTGTCAGGATTCAGGTCATCAACATAGAAGGTGTTCAGCTCCCTGAAGAGAGTAAAAAAGATATCAAGATTTTTGGCAATGCTGAAATCTCTGGTCTCCTGGGTTGATATAAATGCAAAGCTTATTGCACAGGTGATCAGAATTGCACCTGCTATTGCAAGCCTTACGGAACCTGGTTTTTTCATAAATTTTTTTTTAATAAGAAGGGCGAAATTAACAAGAAAATCAGGCAACAAACCTGGTATTGAAATATTTAAAACAATTTTAACATTTTATCTGCTTTTGTTTTATATCGTTATTGAGTCTTTCAATTACTTCTCCGATCGATTTTTGAATGGTTTTAGTATCAGCAACTGTTTTATGCCGGTATATCACGATGAATGCGATCCGGATCTTTTCTGATATAAGAAAACTGTAAAGAGGCTGCTTTATTTTCCGGTAAGCCTCCCTTATCCTTCTTTTTATAAGATTTCTTGTTACAGCCAGCCTGATAATCTTTTTGGGGACGCTGATTGCAATCTGTGCCGGTGATGGAAGGCTGACACTGCTGATAATCCAGACCACCTTGAAATGAGAAGTATATAGAACATTTCCCGATTCAAATATCTCTTCAATTAATTTAGTCCTGCTAAGTCTTTCATTCTTGCTGAATGTCTGCCTTTCAATTCCGTTCATAATATCCAGATCGCTTTTCCCCGGAATTCCGCAGAAGATATGACCGGGGCCGGGGGAGGCTGAAGTGCTGATTATTTGTTACCTGCAGTTTCTGTTATGCTCTTTGAGAAAATCATCAAGAGCCATCGTCATTGAAGGAGCTTTTGGATTAGGAGCATTAATGTCGAGCCTTAATCCCTCATGCTCGACAGCACTGGCTGTAGTCGGTCCGAAGGCGGCAATCTTAATATCTCCCTGAACAAATCCGGGGAAGTTCTCTTTCAGCGATTTAATCCCTGAGGGACTGTAAAAAACAAGAACGTCGTAATCAAATTCGCTGAGATTTGAGAAATGGCTGCTTATTGTCTTGTATAATGTCCCGATCGTATATTTAATGCTGTGTTTATCAAGCATATCCGGTATTTCTGCATTATGTGGTTCGGGAAGAGGTACCAGGAAATTGTCCTCCCTGTGCTTAATAATGACATCAATCAGATCCTGAAATTTGGCCTTGCCATGGAAGATCTTTCGTTTTCTGTAAACGATATATTTCTGGAGATAGAATGCTACATTTTCGGTAATGCAGAAATACTTCATACTGTCAGGAACCACTATCCTCAGTTCATTACAGATCCTGAAAAAATGATCAATGCCGGTTTTGCTCGTAAAAATTACCGCAGTAAAATCAAGGATATTGATTTTTTGCTGGCGGAAATCTTTTGATGTGACACCTTCAACCTCGATAAAAGGTTTAAAGTCAATTTTAAGATTATATTTTTTAGCCAGTTCGAAATATGGTGATTTCGGATTATTTGGTTCCGGCTGGGACACTAAAATTTTCCTTATTTTCAACACTTTATAAATTAAGTTTTACTTTCCGGGTATCGCTTTTCATTATAAATCAAGACCTGTGAAGTATTTCACAATAATCAGAACTGGTAAAATTTCCAGCGCACAAAGGTACAAAATCAAATATAAAATTGACAAATTTCGCTTTATAAATATTAAAAAAAGTCTTAAAACACGATATAAATAAAACATAATCAGAACAATAGCACCTATAATAAAATAAATCTTTGCAGGCGACAAAACGGTATAAGCCAGTAATATAATCACGCCAAATAACAGAACGGAGCTGAATCTGTATGACTGGTAAACAGTCATCAGGTATTCATTGAATAAGTCAGTTTCACCGCTCAGGTTTCCGGCTGCAAGGCATATAAAATGACGGGAGGTAATGCCCAGGATCACCATCCCCATAGAAATTAACATAAATAAAAAAGGCCCTATTCCTTGCAGGAATAAAATCGTACCATTCAGCTGCACAGAACCCAAAAAGTCCGATAACCATGAATGAAACGAAATTTAGTATAGTAGACTGCCAGGTAAACAATGAACCGATATTGCGGGATGTGGATTCGTTTATTCCACGGAAAAGCATGAACCTCGTCATCTCCTGAACATGCTTCTGGTTGTCGACCTCAGGATTAACCAGAGGTAAGCCGACAGGAATATTATTGCGATTATCCAGTCATGGTGGAAAGGTCTTTCCGGCAGATATGTCCCTTCTTTCAGGTTACTGATTATTGTCATCACCTGTGACTTTTCAGCCGGTACCCGCTTTTTCGGCCAGGGAAATGGGAACTGCGTAGGGGGAATTTGACTCAGGTTTCTTATAAAGCTCGTGGAATCATAAAAGGTAACATCTGCAATGCTGTTCCTTGAGCAGACCGATGTTGTATCAGTTATCGCTGTTTCCTGTGAGGCAGAGGCTCTCCTTTTCAGCCTTGCAGAATCTGCTCTTATATGTTCAGGAACTTCATCAAGCTTCCGGAATACTGAATCGGAAATAAGATTATCAGTATTTATCCGGATAACAAGCTTTGGTTTTATGGTATCCTGGATGTTGAAGCCTGTTATCATAAACTTTTGAGGAATAAACCACAAAAGTAATCATAATTAGGATTAGACTGACAGATTTGGAATAAACCGGATTATCAGAAATACTCACTTGTGCTTCCGGAAATATCTGTAAGGATATTATTTGCAAGCCTGCTTGCCCCTATCCTGAACAGCTTTTTCCCCAGCCACTCCTCGCCCAGGGAGTTGCTGATAATATGGTAATATGTCAGTGCGTCAGTGGTGGTAACAATTCCTCCGGCAGCTTTAAATCCAACCCTGATGCCGGTTTCTGAATAAAAGTCCAGTATGGCACGGCACATAATGAATGCAGCCTCAGGTGTTGCAGAAACAGAAGTCTTTCCTGTCGAGGTTTTAATAAAATCTGCACCGGCATCCATGGCAATCATCGATGCCTTGAAAATCTGTTCATTGTTTCCAAGCAGTCCCGATTCAACAATCACCTTAAGATGCTTTTCTCCAATCGCTTTCTTAATTTCACGGATTTCATCAGCAACCATTTCAAAATCATTTCCAAGAAAAGCTCCGACAGGCATTACAATATCAATTTCATCAGCCCCTGCCTCAATAGCCATCTTGCATTCGGATACCTTTATGCTCCTGAATGTCTGTGATGCCGGAAAGGCTCCCGCAACCGAAACTATTTTCACATTTTTTACAGTAAGCTTTTCTTTAACAACCGATACGAAATTAGGGTATACACAAATCGCCGCAACATTCGGTATATTCGAAAACCTGCCTGAAAAACTATTGACCTTTCCCGTCAGGTGCAGTATCTTACTTTTATTATCAGTGGTGTTCAGACTTGTCAGATCAATCGAATTCAGAATACTCATCAGCATCCGTTTATCAGGAGCTTCCGACGCAATCAAATTAACGGTTTTCAGGCCTTTTTTGATTTCAGCTTCCGACGGGCATTGCTTTATAAGTTTTTGATACAGCTTTGTCATATGGCAATTCGTTGTTTAAATCAAAGGAATAATAAAGGATTAAAAGAACGGGATTAATATAATGCTTTTTGTTTTCATAATTATTTTTATTATGGTTTTAAGTTTTACAAAAAGCCGGAATGTTCACTTTAATTCATATTTTCCCTGACAGATTTTTATTCCTTGCAAGGGAAGCAAAAATTCCAAGGACACAAAGCATGGAAAATATCACAAATCCTGTCCTCATTCCTGCGATAAGCCCCGGATAAGTTTCAGGCACGATAGCCTGCTGACCGATATATAATGCCAATAGCATCATTGCTATACCCATGCTGAGCATTTGTCCGACCATTCTCATAGTACCCACAGCACCTGAGGCAGTACCAAGATGTTTTTTCTCCACGGAGCTCATTATAGCGTTTGAATTTGGTGATGAAAACAGGGCAAACCCTATCCCCATTATTATCAGCAGTATAACAATTAGATATATGGGACTGGCTTCATTTACAAAGCACAGAAGGATTAATCCGGTTGCGGTAAGCCCCATCCCGTATGATGCGATGACTCCGGGATTATACTTATCAGACAGTTTTCCGGCAGGCGAAGATAAAAGGGCCATCATAACAGGCTGAGATATCATAATCAGACCCGCTGTGCGGGAATCAAGGCCTTTAATATACTGCAGGTAGAGGCTGATAAAAAAACCTGTTGCTGAAGTAGCAGAGTAATGAATGAGAGCAGCAATCCCGGAAAAGGCAAATACCCTGTTCTGAAGCACTAATTCAATGTCGAAAACCGGATTTGAGATGCCTTTTTCAAACAAGAGGAAAACCAGGCCAAGTAATATCCCGCTTCCCAGGAAAATCCAACCTGCTGCTGAGGGTAGTTTTGAGAAGCCATACATGAACGAAGCAATGGAGATGCCATAAATAACCGATCCCTTCCAATCGAATTTCTCACCTTTTGCCTCAGCCCATTCGGGTTTCATTTTATTAAAAATTAGATACAGGGAAACAACTCCAAAAGGAACCAGAAATGCAAAGATGCTTCGCCATCCGAAATATTGTGTCAGCAAACCCCCGATAACAGGTCCTCCCGAAAGACCTGTATAGACTGCCGTAATATTTATTCCCATTGCCCTTCCCCGCTCACCGGGCCCGAAAACGGAAGTAATTATTGCCAGGCTTGTTCCGAAAATCATTGCCCCTGCAATTCCCTGCAAAATCCTAAGGATCATCAGCGATGCAAAATTCCATGAGAAAATGATAAGGAAAGTCGAGATTGTGAACAGGATTATTCCCCAGGTGAAGATCTTTTTTCTTCCGATTATATCTGCCAGCCTGCCGAAGGGCAGAAGAAAAATTGCGGATGAAAGAATAAAACTGCTTGCTATCCAGCCAAGTTCTATGGCACTGGCATTAAAATCCTTGCTTATTGACGGCAGGGCAAGGTTAAGAGCTGAACCCATGAACGGGGTCAGGAATGCAGCGAATGCCGTTATAAGCAAAACAGATTTTTTCAGTGTTTTTTCATCAACATGAGGGTTAGTATTCTTCATCAGCTTTTATTCTTTATTCCTGGTATCAATAATTATGGTAACCGGCCCGTCATTATGTATCTCGACCACCATCATGGCGCCAAATTCTCCCGTCCCTGCCGGTTTGCCAAGCAATTCAGAGATCCTCAGTACAAACTTTTTATACAGCGGGATGGCTGTTTCAGGGCGTGCAGCACGGATATATGAAGGCCTGTTGCCTTTTTTGGTTTTTGCATGAAGTGTAAACTGGCTTACAACAATGATATCTCCCCCTGTTTCCAGTATCGGAAGATTCATAACACCGTTATTATCGTTGAATATTCTGAGCTGGATAATCTTGCTGCTCAGCCATTCTATGTCTTCCTGGTTGTCTGTTTCCTCAATCCCTATAAACACCACAAGTCCTGATTTGATTTCAGAAAGCATCCCTTTGTCAGTGCTGACAGAAGCATGTCTCACTCTTTGGATAACAGCTCTCATTGCGCCGAAAAATTCAATTGATCAAATATATACATTCAATTTAGAAATCTCCAGGATGCTGTTTTATATTATATTTGCCCAGATTACTGGTTTTGCATGGATTTTATAACAATTGTAGCTGTAGCCTTTGGCTTATCGTTCGACACATTTGCAGTTTCACTTTCCTATGGAGTAATTCAAAACAGGATCTTATTCAAACAGGCTTTCCGCATTGCCCTGGTTATGGCATTTTTTCAGGCAGGCCTTCTGGTGACAGGATACTTTTTAGGTTCATTCATCACTGATGAAGTTAAAACAGCCGATCACTGGATAGCTTTGATGCTGCTTTCTTTCCTTGGGATCAGAATGATAATTGAAGGACTAAGAAGAAAAGAAGACAATGAAATAAAGGATTACAGCAAACCTCTTTCGCTTATCTCGGTGGCAGTGGGTACCAGCATCGACGCCTTTGCAGTGGGAATAAGCTTTGCCCTTTTAAATATAAGGATATGGTATTCGGGCATAATTATCGGAATAGTGACATTCCTTGCATCAATGACTGCGATCAGGATAGGAAAATCAGCCGGACCCAGACTTGGCAACAAGGTTGAGGTTGTCGGCGGGTTGATCCTTATTGCGATCGGAATAAAGATATTTCTTGAACATACTATCGGCGTGTAATAGCCCTCCCTGCTCCTCTGAATGGGGTTTTTTTAGCCCCCTTTAGGGGGTTTGGGGGCAAGCCCTTTTCAGGGGGTTAAGGGCGATAACTTTATTGTTCTTACGCCGAAGACCGGCCCGGCCATATTTCCGGGATGGGCTCTGAACCTGACGGTGATCTTTGATTTTCCCCGTGAGATTTCGTCAGGGATATCATATTGAACATTTATAAACTGACCTTCCTTCTTGCCTGAAATGTTTTCAGTCGCAATAACCTTTTCATCTACCATGATATCAAATGTTTTTGCTCCGGGAAATCCGCCCCAGTATTCTACAACAAGTGCAACAGGAGTATCAGGAGTTATTTTCATATCAAACGAAAACCATCCGCTCCTTGATTCACGGTTTGGTCTCTCCTTAAATCCTCCCGGAGTGGTTTTTTCTCCCTTGAAATTATGATTGCGTTCCGGCTGCATCTCTCCCGGCTGGACGAAGTCAATCGTGGCATCATTTATTCGTTTTTTGTTTTCAAGTTCAGTTTTGTATTCGGCTTCCCGTGCCTCCCATCCGGCTTCGTTGAAAAGATCCCAGTATACAGAATATCTTCTGTTGTAAATCGAATAAAACGGTTTCATTTCAACGTCGCGCGGCCTGCCGGTATTCACTGTTATGAATGTGTTGGTTTTTCCTTCAAGAGGCTTCGTCCATATCGATGGATCCCTGTTTTCAGTCATCATTACCGGTACATACATCTGATCCTTTGAGGCGGAATCAACCACAGGTCCAAGATTTCCGGCAAGGACAAGAGGCCCGTATATTAATGCAACCCTGTTACTGTCGTCAGGCATAGTTTCGATCCTCATTGAGAATGGTATTTTAACCTCAAGCCTGTCTCCCGATTTCCATTTTCTTTCAATTTTTACAAAGCTTCCCGGCTTCTGATTTACCTTCTTCTTTTTCCCGTTTACTGAAATTTCAAGGCCATTTTCTGCCCATGAGGGATATCGGATCGCTATTGAAACCCTTACAGGATTATCACATGTGAATTCCAGGGTTGTACCCTGTTCCTCCGGATAAGCTGTATTCTGAACAATCTTTAATCCCTTCTCTTTCCATGAAAGTTCCGAGGCTATGTACTGAAAAATAAATAATTCATCATCGTTGTGATAATAGATATTTCTGCCATATTTTGAATGATTTTCCATGCCTGTTCCGATACAGCATGTAAACCATTCAGGATCCTGGAAATCCTTAAATCCGCCCATATCAAGTGAAAGATTATAAACCACATGCCCGTTCTCGGGGTTCTGTGTTGCCAGGATGTGATTGAAAAGAGCCCTCTCGTAAAAATCAGCATATTCCGGTGAGGCTTCAAGTTTAAACAGATGCTCGGAAAGCTTCAGCATATTGTAAACATTGCACGATTCAGTGGTTCCATCGCCAAGGCGGTTTCTCAGTTTATCGGGCGGGCCGAAATATTCATTATTACAGTTGCCGCCGGTCACATATGAATGGTGATTGACTACCCTGTCCCAGAAAAACTCCGCTGCTCTCCTGTCAGAAGTATCTCCTGTCAGCTCATAAATCCTGGCCAGGGCGATTAACTTGGGAATATTGGTATTTGCATGTTTGCCCGGAAGGACATCCTTGCCGGCCTTTAAAGAATCAAGAAATGATTTCTGATAAAATACATCTGCAAGTTTCAGATACTTTTCATCCCCTGTATCTGCATAAAGATCCGCGAATGTTTCGCTTATTCCGCCATATTCGCACCGGAGCATTTTCTGAATCTGTTCGTCATTCAGGCCTGAGACTATACCTTCAATCCAGGCAGTAAAATTCTTTTCGATCTGAAGGGCTTTCTGATTTCCGCAGAGCTGGTAGGCATCCCTTAATCCTGCCAGTACCTTATGATGGGTGTAAAAAGGAGACCAGATACCATTGAGATCAAATCCCTGCGACCTTATAATTCCTTTCGCAACTTCCTCTTCAAATATCTTTTTACCATTCGTGAAGGCTCCGATATATCCATTTGTCTGGGCTTCCTGAACTATGCTGAGTTCATCGACAATATAATTGACCCTTTCAAGAAAACGGGAGTCTCCGGTTGTCTGGTACATCATTGAACAAGCGCTCAGATAGTGCCCAAGTGAGTGGCCTGCCAGCATTTCATTCTCCCATCCCATGTAATGTCCGGCCTTAGGTTTCAGTCCGGCTTCAATGTAAAATTTTGCCATCAGCCGGTCAGGTTCATAATTCAACAAAGTCTTAATGCCCAGTTCAGTGGCATGTAAAAACGGGCCATCAAGCAACTTCACTTCGGTGAGCGAAAATGGCAATGCTGCAAATGGAACCACTTCAGGACCACTGGTCATTACTTTTTTACTGTCAGGGGAGGAGCAGCTCAATACTGATAAGTAAATCCCAAAATAAATCAAGAAGAACCTAAATGATTTTTTCATGGTATATTTCATAAATTATCTAAAGTTGCTGGTTGCTTGTTTCTGGTTTCTGGTTAAATTTCTGATTAATAATAGAATATTTAATATTCTCAATAATATTTCAAGGAATACTTAAGATTTTATAGAGTTTATTCTCAAACAACCAGCAACCCACTTTCGCTTAAGCTTCAGAGGGCAAAGCAACCACCCAGTACCCAGCAACTCTGGTTAATCATAGATCTTATTAATCGAACGGGATCATGAACCTTTCTCTGTTTTCGAATACTGCCATCTCAGAATAACCCGCACTTTTCAGAAGCTCATATGCTTCATCAAAATACTGACCGACCCTTTCAGGTAAATGAGCATCCGAATTGACACACACGGGGACATTCTCTTCCCTGAAGATCCTCAGATATTTCCTGTCGGGATAGAAATCGCCCACCGGCCGATTTCTTCCGTTTGTGTTTATCTCAAATGCAACATCATGAATTTTAAAGCTTCTTGCCAGGTTCCTGTAAAGGTTTTCCGGATCAGCGGATGGTTTAAAGCCATAAATTCTTATCAGGTCACAGTGGGCAATTATATCAAAAAGTCCTGAAGCAGCAGCAGCAACCACCTGATCAAAATAGACTTCATACAGCCGGTCAATATTTTTTCCGTCATAAAATCCGGGACCCATATCTACAGTCATATCGCCAAGATAATGTACAGATCCTATAATATAATCAAGATTTAGTGTATTCAGGAATAAACTGGTCTCTTCTTCTTTTCCGGCGAAAAAATCTACTTCAAGGCCGGTTCTGACCTTAATGTCAGTGGTATTAAGGGATAAAGATTTTATATGTTTCAGATAGGGCTCAGCATCTGATGCGCCCATGCTCCAGTTGAGAGATTCCCGGAAAAGTGTCAGATGTTCAGAAAAACCGATCTCTTTTAATCCTGCTGCAATCGCAGGGGCGATATAATCAACAGGAGCTGCCCTGCCATCGCTGAACGATGAATGTATATGATAATCAGTTCTGTAAATCATTTTGTTTTAATAAGTTACAGATTAAATCAATCCGCAGTTAAAAGTAGGTCCAAATTTCCAAATAAAACAAATAATGCTTTATAAAAGTAAGTGGGAAAATAATAACTTTGTAAAAAACTCACCGCTGTGGATAGAAAAAACAACTATTGTGTCTGCGAAAAATGTGATTTCAGGGAAGTGGTGTTTGCAACACTCGATGATAATAACATCCGGGAATTATGCGACCATAAGGATGAGCGTTCATACCAGAAAGGTGAAGTAATTAATCATGAAGGGGAGAAAATAACTGATTTTAAGTACCTTAAATCGGGACTGGTAAAGCTCTACAGGAGGTCAACCGATGGTGATGAACAGGTGATTACAATAACCCGCCCATTTGAATTTGTAAGCAACATGAGCATATTTTCAGATGAGAAGTACAAATATTCCGTTTCAGCTCTTGAAGACTCGGTTGTTTGCTCTGTCAGGCTTGACTATATTAAGAACCTGTTTCTGAAAAACGGTGGCTTTGCCAGTGTACTGCTTACCAAGATCTCGACAATTAATGATAAGATAATAAGTCAGACGCTCGATATCAGACAGAAGAATCTTGCTGGAAGGGTGGCATATGTTCTTCTTTATTTTGCTAACGAAATATACAGATCCAGAATATTTGATATCCCTGTTTCAAGAAAGGAGATAGCTGATTATATCGGCATGAGCACAGCAAACGTAATCAGGACTCTGTCGGATTTTAAAAGGGATGGAATTATCAAAGTTTTCGGAAAGACAATAGAAATTGCCAATATTGAAATCCTTGAGGTAATTTCAAAAAGAGGATAATTTTGCCCCCATCCCCCTTGAAGAGGGGCCTGTTTTTAATTAAAAGAACCCCCTTCAGGGGGCAGGGGTAATTATTATTTATGAGAAGCACCCTTTTTCTGACAGGATTTTTTCTGATTTCCGCGGTTATTTCCGCTCAGCCCGGCCAATCTGATAAGCCATCCGGTAAAGAACCGAAAAAAGAACTTTATACCTTAGCCGGGTACAGGCATGGGGTAAGTTTCTTTCCCATGGTGAAATACCAGTCTGTTCAGTATGTACCGACGGATACTCTTGACTTTGATATATATCATTCGCTGGATGTAATATATTCCTGGCTCAGTAAATGGGAAAATGAATATCCGGATATAGCAGAACTCCTTGAGGTCGGCAAAAGTTATGAAGGCTGGCCAATTTTTCAGATGACTTTAACAAACAAAAAGACAGGGAAAGACACTGATAAGCCTGCTGCCTTTTTTGAGGGGGGAAGGCATAGCGGCGAAATTACCAGCTCGGAATGCGTGATGTGGATGGCACAGTACCTGCTTATGAATTATGGGATTGATCCGGATGTAACAAATCTCCTCGATACCAAAACTATTTATCTCAGACCTGTCAATAACCCCGACGGGCATAACCTGTACCTTAATACATCTCAAAGCAACCGGAGCACAGTCAGACCCTGGGATAATGACGGAGATGGTCTTCTTGATGAAGATGCCCCTGACGATCTTGACAATGACGGCCTTATTCTTACAATGAGGTGGAAGGACGAAAAAAAAGGAAACCTTATTCCTGACCCCAACGATTCAACAGGGAGAATTATGAAACGGGTTCCGGCCGGAAAGGGTATTTATCTTTCATCCTCCGAGGGCATAGACAATGACGATGACGGCCGGATAAATGAAGATGGAATCGGAGGTCTTGATCTTCACAGGAATTATCCTGAGAACTGGAGACCCGAATCAGAAAAAACAGATCGCGGTTATACCCAGGGCGGGGCAGGTGAATTTCCCCTGAGCGAGACTGAAACAAGGGCAGTGGTCGACTTCCTTCTGACTCATCCCAATATCTCAGTTGTCAATTCAATGGATACAAGCGTCCCGATGCACCTGAGACCCCCTTCTACATCTCCCTCTGATGAAAGAATGTATCCTGACGACCTTTTATGGTATAAAACCTTCGATGAGATAGGCAGGAAAATCACGGGTTATAAGAAGGCCGGGGATGTATATAATGATTATGGTGACGGCAATCCACTTTTTGGACACGGACCTGATTTTG
Source organism: uncultured Bacteroidales bacterium (assembly GCA_963702415.1). Taxonomy (GTDB): domain Bacteria; phylum Bacteroidota; class Bacteroidia; order Bacteroidales; family VadinHA17; genus LD21. The sequence goes on from CAVPCP010000022.1 coordinate 260,530, forward strand.
GCTACTGGTATTACGGATCGATCTGGTATGGAGATGAGATCTGGAACGGGGCAAGATATAAAGATTTCAACGGCGACGGAGATACTAACCAGGTTGACATGCTTATTTGGGATGATGAAGAAAATGGCGGTGAGGGCTTTATTGAATGGAAACCGTTTAAGCATCCGGTTTACGGCGATATTGAAATCGGGGGATTCAATTTAAAGTTCTTTTCTCAGAATCCTCCTGCCAGGCATCTCGAACCATGGGTCAAAAACCAAGCCATGTTTAATATTGAAATGGCAAAATACCTGCCAGGACTTGAATGGGGTAAAATTGAAGTAAAAAGAGTTAAATCATATAAAACAGATTCGGCAGACTACCAGATTAAGATCGGTGTAATAAACAATGGGAAACTGCCTACGGCTCTAAGGCAGGCGCAGCTAGTCAAGATTGTCAGGGAAGACAGGATCGAACTTGAATTTGATACTGCGGGCTATTCTAAAGGCAAGCTTGATTTCATGGTCATCGAAGAGAAAAAGGCTTCGACGGTAAGGACCGGAAGAGGAATGTCTGATGAAATCGAAAGGCAGGATAAGCCGGTCAGAACATCAAAAAATATTCCTTTTACACAGGGAGGATCATCGACAGATGTTCTTTTCACAATAAGGCTTTATAACAGGACTGAGCTCAAAGGCAAAGCAAATATGTTCTCCACAAGAGGAGGTATTCTGAAGGACAGGGAATTTATAATTAAATGAATAAATCAGGATAAGCAATTAATATTTTTTTTGCTCCTGAAATCAGGATTGCAGAATTGCGGACCGGAGGTAAATAATCTTTGTTTTTTGAATTCATCAAAAAAATATACTTTAGAGGTCTTAAAATTTCAGACAATGGTTTCAAATAAAAAGCAGAGTATCATGGCAGAAGTCAAAAAAACAAAAGGAGTAATTGCGATTCTTACCGGGGGAGGAGATGTTCCCGGGCTTAATCCCGCAATCAGGGCGGTAACTATCCGTGCAAACAGGGAAGGATACAAGGTAATAGGTCTGCGCAGGGGATGGGCAGGAGTAACGGAACTGCTCAGGGACAACAAGGCTGATAACAGCAATTGTTACCAGGTTCTTACCGATGATATTGTTAACAGGGCCGGCCGTACCGGGGGCACTTTTTTGCATACCTCCAGGACCAGGCCAAGTCATATGTCAAAAGCCAGTGTTCCTGACCATTTGCAGAGCACATATAATGCTGACATGAACGACCTTACACCAGAAGTGATCAAAAACCTGGAATGGCTTGGAGTGGATTATCTTATCCCTATAGGAGGCGATGATACCCTGAGCTATGGGGTTCACCTTTTCAAAAAGGGAGTAAATGTTGTTGCAATCCCAAAAACAATGGATAATGATGTCCCGGGTACAGATTATTGCATTGGTTTCAGCACCTGTGTCACCAGGACAATCCAGATGACCAACAGCCTGAGGACTTCTGCAGGATCGCATGAAAGGCTTCTTGTGCTGGAAGTTTTCGGGAGATACGCCGGGTTTACCGCAATGCTACCAACCATGGCCGGAGCTGCAAACAGATGTGTTATTCCAGAATATGAGTTTGATATTGAACAGCTTGCTCAGCTCCTTATCGAAGACAGGAATCATAACCCCAGCAAATACTCGGTAGTGCTTGTATCAGAAGGTGCAATGTTCAAAGGCGGTAAGATGATCTTTTCAGGCCAGGAAAAAGATGCATACGGACATGCCAAGCTTGGCGGAATCGGCGACTTGGTTTCAGACCAGCTCAAAGATCTGTCTCCCAGGTTCAACAATGGAAAAACTATAAACACAATTACCCAGAAGCTGGGTTATATGGTACGAGGCGGTGATCCTGATGCCCTCGATTCAATTGTCCCGATGGCTTACGGCAACCTTGCCCTTGATCTCATTCTGAAGGGTGTTCATGGCAGAATTGTGGTGCTGAAAAACGGAAGGTATGATAATGTTCCTATTGATGTTGTTACATCTTCAAAGAAAATCGTTAAAGTATCAGAACACTATAATATTGAAAGGCTGAGACCATATTACCACAGCTTCGAAATGAAGCCTTTCCTGCTTATGGCTTCTGATAATTAACAAGTTTTAATTTTGAATAGAGGCTGTCTCATATGACTTATTTTACCCCCAAACCCCCCAAGGGGGGCTTTTTATGGCATTGGTTTTCAATAAGTCCCCCTTGGGGGATTTAGGGGTGGCTTTAATAAAGAGGCTTTTGAGACAGCCTCATATCCAATAAAATTATCCCCTTTTGGAAACCGGAATTGTCATTAAATCAGTAGGCATCCGTTATAAAATTCTTCTCGGTTCCGGGAATTTAATTGAGTGTGTTCTCCGGGGGAAACTGAGGAAAAAGAGGTACAAACCACAAATCCGGTTGCGGTCGGCGACAACGTTCTTCTGGATGTTGAAAAAGACGGTAAAACAGGAATAATCACAGAGGTCCTTGAAAGAAAGAATTATATCCTGAGGAAGTCTTCCAACCTGTCAAGACAATCCCAGATAATTGCTGCAAATATCGATCAGGTGCTGGTAATGGTTACAATAATACTTCCGCAGACACCAGTCGAATTCATTGACAGGTTCCTTATTACCGCTGAAGCTTACAGGATACCTGCAAAAATTATTTTCAATAAGACTGATCTTTATGACAAGGATGATCTTGAGAGGATGGAATATCTTATTTCGGTATATTCAAGAATTGGTTACGAATGCTTCAGATTGTCAATAAATTCCGGTATCGGCCTCGAAAGCGTCAAAAATGTCCTGAAGGACAGAATAAGCCTTATATCCGGAAATTCAGGAGTGGGAAAAACTTCCCTGTTAAATATTCTCGATCCCTCACTTAAATTAAAAACAGCTGAAATCTCGGATTATCATAAACAGGGTAAACATATAACAACTTTCCCCGAAATGCACAGGCTGCTCTTTGGCGGATTTGCAATTGATACGCCGGGGATCCGTGGTTTCGGGGTTGTGGATATGGAAAAGAATGAGATCTATCATTTTTTCCCCGAGATATTCAGAATATCAAAAGAGTGCAAATTCTACAATTGCCTGCATCTTGATGAACCGGGATGCGCTGTCATAAATGCTGTGGAACAGGGAGAAGTCGATCCTCTCAGATACAGAAGTTATTTAAGTATTTTGAATGACGAAAATACTAAATACAGATGAAATTGAGTTAATTAGCATATCATCGTTTACTTTGTCTGACAGCACCATTTGTAAAATAAAATGCGGAAAATATTAATTATTGTCATTACGGCATTTATGATAATAATAATAGCGAACGTTCTCTATTATAAAGGCTTGTATGACAAACAGATAGACTATAGGGTAAAATTAATGGACCGTCAGGCCCAGATAGTTGGCCTCACTATCGACAGCACCAATAACGGATTTACCAGCGATCTTCACCAGATCATTTATTCCGAGGATATTTCAAACTTTTTCTCTGATCAGGAAAGCAGGAAGAGGTTTGTTGAAAGGATGAAGCTGTTCTTCTCAAAGTACGAAGATCTTATTACCGGCATTAAGCTGTATGATAATAATAAAAATGAGTTTTCCCTAAAGAAAGATGAAACCGGAATAAACTGGCTCGAGCAGACATTTATACTTCATGTCCAGGGCGAGATCGTTTCAAGAGAACTCCTGTTTGAGGAAGGACGTAACTCTGAGTATTATATGCCTGTTTTAAAAAACGATATTCCTGTTGGCAATATTCAGATAAATATTGATTACCAGAAATTTTTCAATGAAACTTTTAACGCATTCAATTTTCAGGATTACCAGTGGCAATGGGTTATAAGCGATTCAGGGAAAGTAATATATGACAATTGCGCTGAAAAGCTGAAATATTCGCAGATTCAGAAGATCATGGCCGGTCTGGAAAGAGGGTCATCCAACGATGTAATCCACAAGGCTGAAGGCAAAAATATTTCGAGGGAAATTATATCATCATATTATTCAACACAGCTTCTGCAGAAGAATATCGGCCTTATTTTTTCATCACCGACCGAAAACTTCCAGAATTATATTATCAGGAATTCAATTCTTCTGGGACTTGCGACACTCCTTCTCTTCGTGCTTCTGAGCTATTTTTTCTGGAGGCAGTTGAAATTGCAGAAAGCAGAAATAGGGAAACTTGATTCGTCCGGGAAGATGCTCTTCAGCGTGATCGAAGAAATGCCTGTTGGTGTGATAATCTATGACAGGAACCGTAAAATAATAAAAGCAAACAGGACAGCTGCCCTGCAATATTCATATTCCGGTGAAGCTGAAATGACAGGAAAAATTCATCCTGAAACATCTGTAACTGATGAAAATAGTTATTTTTCAAAGAACCTGGGCGGAACATTCAGCCCCGATCAGTTCCTGATATTGAAAAAAGAAAACAGTGAAATAATCCTTTTCAAAGCAAGTATACCGCTGAATTACAAAGGGGTGGATGCCAATGTGGATATGCTTATCGATGTTACCATGCTCGAATCTGCACGAAGGCTCGAAGCAAAGGCAAACTCAGCCAAATCGGAATTCCTTGCCAGGATGAGTTATGAGATCAGGACTCCATTGAACGGCATCCTGGGGATGACAGATATCCTTGAAAAGCAAAAGCTGCCTGAAAACGCCGCAAATGCACTTGGATTGCTTCGCCGCTCTACCGAAGTCCTGTCAAATATTATCAATGATATTGTTGATTTCTCAAAGATAGAATCCGGGAAAATGGAGCTTGACGAAATTCCGTTTAACCTGAGAGAGGAGATTCTTTTATGCTGTGATCTTGCCAGGACCTATATTGATGAGTCACTTGTAAAACTGAATTATAGAATTGACGAAAACGTACCTGACAAAGTTATAGGTGATCCTTTAAGGCTGAGACAGATCCTGACCAATTTTCTTAATCATTCATCCCAAAATACAGCAAAGGGATTAATAAACCTGACATGCAGTTTAAAAGAATCAGTAAATGGAGTGATAAAGCTTGAATTTGAACTTGCAGATACAGGCAGGAGCTTTGACAGGGCTACCCTGAACAAAATATTCGGCGACAATATTAACGTTGAATCAAAAGTTCATCAGGAAGATGATGAATCAGGCTTTGGCACAATCCTGGCAAGGCAGCTTATTGAACTGATGGACGGAGAGTTTTCAGCCGACAGCCCGTCGGGACTGGAAGGCGACCGGGGGGAAAGAATCAGGTTTACAATTACTATTTATTCTAACGAAAGACCCGCAAAGGATCTTCATAATGAAAATATAACATCAGCCCCACAGATTAAGTCTCTTGTTATTACAGGAAGCCAGACACGCGATGAAGCTATTCTTGGATCACTTCATAAGCTGGGTCTTGCCATGACAGTCACTACGTTCCAGAAATCAACTGTGGAACAGATAAAAGCCAATTTGAATCATAACGGAAACAGATATCATTTGGTGGTTATCCTCGACAGTAAAGATTTCGACGGATTTGATGCCGCGAAGCAGATCTGGGAAAATAAGCTTTCCGGCCAGTTCATCATGATGGTTATAAGTTCGAATGATGTGAAGGGGAATCTGCTTAAATGCATTACAATGGGGATTGATCATTACATTGTGAAACCATTTGATTTGCAGGATCTTAATAATACAATTAAAACCAGTTTTCCCTGTGTCGACAGGAAAATTCCTGCCGGCGAAAAGGAAAAGGAAAGCAGGGAACTGCAGGTTCTGGTGGTTGAGGACAATAAAATGAATCAGAAAGTAATTGGAACAATGCTGAAAAGCCTTGGCTACTCCTTTGATTTTGCCGATAATGGTTTTGAAGGACTGATTCAGGCAAAAACCCGCAGATACGATGTCATCTTTATGGATCTGATAATGCCCGAAATGGATGGTTTTGAGTCGGCAAGAAAGATTCTTGAATACGATAATAATATGCTGATTGTGGCATTTACTGCTGATAATATGCCTGATTCAAAACGGAAAGCTGAACTATCCGGTATAAAAGAATTCATTCCGAAGCCGGTAAGGATTGATGATCTGAAAAAATTCTTCGCCAGGAACTTTATCCGTATCTGAAAATCGTTTGTGAACAATTGTAATGTATATTCGCTGACACATTAATCTGACGAAAAGGGATAATGTATCAGGTAAAAGCGAAAACAGATATCATCAACTTTCTTAAGCTGGCTGACACAATTCCGGTCATTGATGTGAGGTCACCATCTGAATTCACCACCGGACATATTCCCGGCGCATTCAATATTCCATTATTTGATGACGCTGAAAGGGCTGTCGTTGGCACAAAATACAAAAAAGAAGGACGTATTGAAGCAATACTTGAAGGTGTCAGGCTATCAGGATCGTCGATGCATTCAAAGCTTGACCAGGGCATTAAACTTTCAAAGGAAGGGAAACTACTGGTTCATTGCTGGAGAGGAGGGATGAGATCTGAAGCAATGGCCTGGTTGTTTTCTTTGGCGGATATTGAAACAGAGATCCTTGAAGGGGGATATAAATCGTACAGGCGTTTTATCCTCGACAACCTTTCAGAAAATAAAAAAATGATCATACTTGGAGGCCTCACCGGAAGCGGCAAAACACGTATTTTAAAATATCTGAAAGAAACTGGCCATCAGGTTATTGATCTTGAAGGTCTTGCTAATCATAAGGGATCGGCATTCGGTTCGCTCGGGCAGCTTCCGCAGCCCTCATCCGAACATTTTGCCAATCTGTTATACGGTAAGTGGAGAGAGACTGATCAGAGCCTGCCTGTATGGTTCGAAGATGAAAGCAGGAGCATAGGTACGGTTTTTATGCCTGAAGAATTCTATCTGAATATGCAGCTTAATCCGGCAATCATCCTTCTGATGGACGTTAAATCGCGTCTCCCGCGTCTTATTGAAGAGTATTCGGGCTATTCTGCTGAAGAACTGGCAGCCTCGGTTATGAAAATAAGCAAACGACTGGGAGGTGACAGGACCAGTGAGGCCGTTGAGGCTATTCAGGGCGGAGATTTCGAAAGAGCAATCGCGATTACACTTCAATATTACGATAAGGCATATTTATACGGGCTGAAACGAAAACCGCAGAAGAACATTTATTATGTAAATACGGATACGGATGATATTGAAACAAATGCCAGGAAAATTCTTGAAGCTGTAAAAAAGGTAAACATCTGAAGGACAATTATATTTATCCTTCCTGTCCCGTAACTTCAACCCATTTGTAAACTTTGTCGGAGCGTCTCAGTAATGAGGGCGTCTTAATTGAACAAAACTCTCCTTTTAAAGCTTTTGCAGTCTCTTTCAGGTCGACCCTGATCTCATCTGCAGAGTATTCTATGACACCGGTTGAAGGCCCTGTAATAATTATTGAATCTCCTTTTTCAAGATCCCCGTTTTCAAGCTTTATCTCTGCCACATTGAGTTTCCTGAAATAGTTTGTTACCCTGCCCAGATATACTTTTCTTTTTGTGGCTGCAGAACCATAACTCGTGTTCCATTCTCCAAGCCTCTGTCCAAGATAATAGCCATCCCAGAAACCGCGGTTAAAAACTGACGAGAGCCTCTCCCTCCACCCGGATATTTTAACATCGCCGTATGATCCGTCTGCAAAAGCCCTTACAGCCTCGTCATAGCACGAAGTGACAGTTTTAACATATTCAGCAGAACGGGCCCTCCCTTCAATTTTAAAAACCCTTACGCCAGAGCCGATGATCTTGTCGATGAAACCGATCGTGCAGAGATCTTTTGGCGACATAATGTATTCGTTGTCAATCTCAAGCTCGTTCCCTGTCTCCTTCTCTGTAACAAGGTATGATTTCCGGCATGTCTGGTAGCACTTGCCGCGGTTAGCTGACATGTTGTTTTCGTGCAGGCTGAGATAACATTTACCTGATATTGCCATGCACAGAGCTCCGTGAATGAACATTTCAATCTTTACCGGTTCGCCTCCCGGACCCCTGATATCCTGGGTTCTTATTTCAGAACTGATATTTTTTACCTGATCAAGATTCAGCTCCCTTGCAAGAACAACAACATCGGCCCACTGAGAATAGAATTTAAGCGCTTCAATATTCGTAATGTTGAGCTGAGTGGAAAGATGAACTTCAATTCCGGAACTGAACGCATAATTAATGACGGAAAGATCGGATGCTATTATTGCCGAGACCCCGCTTTCAACAGCTGCATCAATAATTTTATGCATCTGCTCTATTTCGTGATCGAAAACGACCACATTTACGGTGAGATAGCTTTTTATACTATATTTATTGCAGATACCTGCAATTTTACGGAGGTCATCAAGAGTGAAGTTGGCAGAGGAAGCGGCTCTCATGTTAAGCACTTCAACTCCGAAATAGACTGAATCGGCACCGCCCTGTATTGCTGCCATGAGCGATTCATGCGATCCCGCGGGAGCCATTATTTCTATATCATTCCGGTTCATCCGGGGGCAAAGTTAATTTTTTTGACCGGAATTAGCCTTTGCCGTTTTTCATCATGATCCTTATACAGGTCCCTTTCCCTATTTCAGAGGATTTAACGAAGATCCTTCCGTTGTGATATTCCTCAACTATTCTTTTAGCCAGCGAGAGGCCAAGTCCCCAACCTCTTTTTTTGGTTGTATATCCCGGATTAAAGATTTTCTTATAGGCCGATTTTGGCATTCCTTTACCCGTATCGTAAATATCAATTACGGCGAATTTTCCTTCCTCTTCCACCCTGATTGTAATCTCACCATCGCCTTCCATTGCATCCATTGCATTTTTGCATACATTCTCTATCACCCATTCAAACAGTGCGGGATTAACAGGAATGTTGATCTCATCGTCAGTGGAGAAAGGCAAAACAAATAAAACTTTTGATGAGGAGCGGGTTTGAAGATAGTTCACTGAGTTCTGGATAAGGCTTTTTATATTCTCTTCTGCAAGAGATGGTTTTGACCCGATTCTTGAGAACCTTTCGGTAACTTTTTCAAGTCTTTTTACATCAAGTGCAAGCTCTTTGATTACCGGTATGTCCGGATAGTTATTCTGCAGGATCTCAACCCATCCTGATAATGATGTGGTTGGTGTTCCAAGCTGATGAGCTGTCTCTTTTGACATACCTACCCAGACCCTGTTCTGTTCTGCCTTGCGTGATGAGCTTAATGCAAGGTAGGAAGCCAGAATAAACAGTATTATGAACCCAAGCTGAATGAAAGGATAATATATCAGCTGGCTTAAAATAATGCTGTCCTTATAATAAATGCGGTTTGTAAATCCGTTCCCAAGGTCAATAATTATTGGCTGATTGTCACTCTTCATCTTTTCGATCTTTTCTGCCATAAACCCGGGGTCCTGAGTTTTTAGCTGTCCGAGATTCCTTGTATTTATAATGTTATCATGGCCGTCAGTAAGGATTACCGGGACCGTGTTGTTATTCTGTATTATTGTCAGAAGGAAATCAAGGTTCTGCGTGGAGTCAGCTGAGTTAATCAGTCTTGTTGCCTCGGCCCACATTTCAACTTTTTTACGTTCCTCGGCTTTAAGGCTTCGTACAAGAAACTGGGTGTAAATGAGGGAACCAACTCCGATAAGAATGGCAAAAAAGAAAAGAAAAGCCTGCCAATTGCTCCTGTTAAGATGGATGTTCAAGGGTTTGTCTGTTTTAGGTAAAAGGTTCTAATTCTTTTTAAAGATCTTTTTAAATATGCTCTCCTTTTTCTCAACCGGAGGTTCTGTCTGAACTTGCGTTGTATCCGATCCCTCCCATGTTATCCTGAACCTCTTTTTTGTACTCTTTTTTTGCTCCGGAACAGAATCACTCCTATACAACCCATACTCTTCATTAAATATTGTTTTCAGGGTCGCTTTTTCTTTTTTTACATCCTCCTTAATCTGATTCCCGGCTGCTTTCATGTCATAGGTTACTTTTACATCTTCGCCCCTTCCGTCGATTTTCAGAAATACCGATGTTCTTCCAAGCCCGTCATCCTCAATTTCACCAAACTCATCTGATAAGGTTTTATTTTTTCTTGCTTTATTGCTCAGGATTTCAGAAAGAAGCATTTTAACGTGGTACTGGTAATCATTATCGAAGCTGTGTTTACCGTTTACCGACAGATTAGCAGCAGATGATTTTATATCCATCTGGGGTAAATAGAATACATTTTCCTTTATGAAGAAATCATTTTCAAGTTTGTCAAATTTTATATTCTCAAGCTCCGACAACTCTATAAACTTCGACAAAGCCTTTACCGGATCAAAATTAATCAACGCCCCGTCAGTAATAATATACTTGCCCTCTGCTGCTATTGATTTCATTACAGGATTCATCAGGGAATCGACAGGTAAAACGAGTGAAATATTTCCTGAAAGCGATCCTTCAATGTTCTCAGCTATTAAAAAACCCTGCCCGAAATTATGAAATGTGGTGAATGCCTCATTAACATCAACACCGGTAACCTTAAAGCTGCCCCGGCCGATAAAAGATTTATCAGCATTCTGAACAACCAGGGCATTACCCGAGATTTCACCCTCCTGCGAACTCAGACTGATTGTCCTGAAATTCAGGATCTTTGGCTTTATGCTTAGCGTACCGGTGATTTTTCTGGCATTAAAAGTCTTATAGGTCAGGGTGTCGATGCTGAGATTAACATCAAGGAACACATTTCCGGGAAATGTCACAGGTGCCATTTGCGGAATATCTTTACCTTTTGCTTCTGGCAATACCGTGGTATTCATGAAGAGTTGGGGCTGTAAAGATGAAGCTGATAAATCAGCAGATCCGGTCAGATTAACAGGATTGCCTGCCAGCCATCCGGGGAAATTCGAGAATTTTCCCGAGAGTGTTATTATTTGCTTATTAATTGAGAACCTGAAATTATCTGTTGTGGTGTTTTCCCTGATCAGGATCTTTCCCGACATATCCCTGATATCCAGATTCTGGTTATCAAGTGTTATTCCTGCTGAATTGAATACTACTTCCGATTGGGAATTAAGGTCAAAAAGATCAGTGAACCTGAATGATCTCTTTTTCCCCGGATATCCTGAGAATTTCAGATCAAGATCTATTGACCCGCCTGCCCTGCTTACATTCCTGAGATTCAGAAATTCACTGATCTCGGCAGGGTACAATCTACCTTTAAAATTAAGCTCCGCTCTTGGATTCGAAAAATTTGAAACTGATAACGACCCCTTATAATCAGCCGATCCGAGTCGTGCCGTAAAACTGCTGACTGATAACGTGCTGGTTTCAGATCTGTTCCTGCTGCCATTTGTATATGAACCGTCAAAAGAAAATTTGTCAATTTTCAGTTTAGATTTGTCATTGTCAATGCGGGCATCTTTAAGAGTCCAGGTCAGATCATAATGAGGATCTGCACTCCCTGAAGGCTTTCCCTTAATTTTCCAGTCAAACATCAGATTCCCCGAGGGATGAAAATCAGAAACTGCCTTCCTGTATTTTTCAGGTAGAAGATTGGCTATTTTTGAAATGTCGATATTCTTAGCCGAAACATTAAGATCCTGATAATTGTCAGCCGCAATAAAGCCGTTAAGGACAAAATCCCAGTTTTCTACCTTCATGGTGCTCTTCCTGAAAAATATGCCTTTGGCATTCTGATTGAGTGCGACATCAACCTCAGCAGGGACGTGTTGCTTTATTATAAAAGAGCCGAGCTGAAAAAGCTCAAAATCAACCTTTGAAATTCCTTCGAAATCAATATTATTGCCCCTTATTTTACTTTTAATCCGTCCCTCTTTAAATACTCCGCCGATTATCAGGTATGCCCTGAGATCATTATATACAAACCTGACGTCTGAAAGGTTGATCCTGTTCAGATTCAGTTTGACATTATCCTCACCTGCTGTCCCGCTTCCATCCTTAGTGAAATCGTAATTATAATTACCTGCAGTATCCGTAAACAGTGTCAGGTTGCCCGATCTGACATTTATTGTTGTAAAAGTGTAGGCTCCCCTGATCATATCGATAGTTTTAAAATCGAGCGATGCCGATTTTGCTGTCAGGAGGGTATCGGTATTTATCCCTTTAAATCCGGAACGGTCAAAATCAGGGGAAGAATAAACAATTATATTCTTCAGTTCAATTGAAGCCTTCGGGAATTTTTTTATAAGCGAGAGTCTGTAAGATCCGGTCTCTATTTTGGTCGGGAAGGTATTATTCAGCGTTTTAAGGACCATCCCCGCCACCTTATTCTGCATTATCAGCGATACTGAAAACAGCACTATCAAAACTGATACGAACAGTATTAAAAATATTTTCAGGATCTTTGCCACAAGCTTAATTCTGATACAGGAAATATCATTCCACCCGGAACATAAACGGAAGCAAAGTTATATTATTTGTTCTGAAATTGATTCTTATTTCAAAAGGAAGCGGAAATCGTCATTTTCTCCAAGTTCAAGCGGAGCATGGTTCTTTTTGAAGATCCTTGCTTTTCTCGGGCCGATAAGGCGAATTTTATCTTCTTCGATACAAAACATTGTTCCCTCCCTGAGCCCCGCAACCCAGAGTTCAGGATTTACTTCAATGAATTCCTCAATGCGCTGCTCTCTTGTCTCGCCGGCATGGCCTGCCGGATTTGCATCAAGATAATGAGGGTTTATCTGAAAAGGGATCAGGTTGAATGCCCTGAAAGATGCTGGCTCCGCAACAGCCATATCGTTTGTTGTCCGGATAGTAGGGCAGGCAACGTTTGATCCGGCACTCCAGCCAACATAAGGGGTCCCTTTAACGACCTTTTTCCTTACCGCATCAATCAGCCTGTTTTCGCGTAACATTTTCAGAAGCATCCATGTATTGCCTCCTCCTACCACGATTGCTGAAGCTTTCTGAACGGCTGCAACAGGATTGGTGTAGTGATGGATTGAAATTATATCGTGACCGATCTCACGGAACCTGTCCCTGACCTTTAATTCATAATCATCGTAAGAAAATGTAACCGCTGCATAAGGTATGAAGAGCGCTTTGACATGCTTATTCCCCAGAAATCCTTTAATCGTTTCTTTAGGATATTCAAGATACTGTTCGCCTGCATTGGTAGAGTTGCTGATAAGTAAAAGTCTCATATATTAAGAATTTCGGATTTCGGATTTTGGATTGCGGATTTGAAATCCGAAATCGGCAATCCGCAATCCGCAATATTAATAATTGTCATCTAGCTTTGTAATATTATGATTTTCAGGCATATTCTGGATCTCAATAATATTGAAGGCATAATTAAATATATTGAAAATCAAAATTTTACCTGATAATACATTCCCCGATCCGGTGATGATTTTTATTACTTCATTAGCCATAAAGGTTCCGGTAATTCCAGGCAGAACTCCCAGAAGTCCGGTCGAGGCAGGAAGCGGGTTTTTAAAATCCCTGTTGTCCGCCGGGGGATTATAACATCGGTAGGTCGCACCTCCCAGGTAGTTGAATACGGAAACCTGGCCTTCATACTTGTAAACTGCCCCGTGGACCATGGGCTTGCCGAGTATCACACATGAATCATTAATAATGTACCTGGCCTCATAATTGTCAGTTGCATCAACAACAATATCAAAATCCTTTATAACAGGAAGAGAATTTGATGCATCGATCCGAAGATTTATCTTTTCGGTTTTAATGAGGTCGTTAAGAAGCTCAATCCTGCTTGATGCAATTATCGATTTAAGCTTGCCCAGATCACCTGAGCCATACAGAACCTGGCGCTGAAGGTTTGACTCATTGACCGTGTCAAACTCGGCGATCGCAATTTTGCCAACTCCTGCTGCAGCAAGGTACTGAAGGACCGGGCACCCCAGGCCGCCGGCGCCAATAACCAGAACCTTTGCCCCTTTCAGTTTCCCCTGCCCGATGGTTCCTATTTCAGGCAGCATGATCTGCCGGCTGTAGTGTCTTGCCTCCCGCGGGGTTAAAATGTTGTCTGGCATCTGATGGTAAATTTCCTGCTATCACAAATATACATGAATAATGAACAAATAACGTCATAAAATAGTAAGGGCGTTGCATGCAACGCCCCTACCATTACATTAATGGTGATATCTGTTTTATTCAGTCATTAATTGTAAATGCAACCCCTATTTCATAAGGATATAATTCAGGTCCTTTTCCCTCTTCAAATAGAGAGGTGAAATAGCAGGTGCCATAAATCTGGAAGAATTCGTATCCTATCCTTCCGGTAGCTCCCCAACGAAAAGTATTCAGACTGAAATCATCTTTGACCTTGTCTTTTTGCTTGCTTTCGGTATAGTAAACAACTTTTGTATGGGCGCCAAGCTTAGCAGCCCCGACAACACCGGCTCCTATATTGATGGTTCTGCTGCTGTTCGAAAGCGGGATCTGTGCTTCAAGTATCAAAGGCAGAATTGCATATGTAGTGACAAACTTGGACTTGGAATATGTAATATCAGGGGGCGGATAGTAAGGGCCGATTACCCCATTTTCATCCTTGGTGATTGTATTATTCCCGTCAAAACGGTATTTATTGATAGCGAGTCCAAGCGTTGTTACTATTCCAAAATGCCTTGCAAATGGAATGCTAATACATGGAAGTAATAAATTCCAGTAATATGATTTTGTTGTATTCAGATCGAAATAACTATCCTCTGGTTCCAGGGTAGTACTCCAGTACTCAGTTTGAAAGCCGTCAAATCCTAATTCCAGACCTCCAAGATGGCCACTGAACCTGTCTTTATGCCTTTTATTCCACGATTCTCCCGAATTTTTATACACTGAAACACCGTCATCTTTTTCTACGACCTTGTATTCCCTGTTCCCGATCTTAATCCAGGTCTCATCACCAACTTCTTTAACTGAGAATATCTCATCACCCACTTCCACAATTGTAGTATCCTTATCAACTGTAGTCTCCTTTTTTGCCTTGTTCTCCGCTTTGGGTATAGTGTCAGTTTTATTTTCAAGGCTTTCAAGTTCTTTTATTTTTTCCTCCTGACATATTGCAGGCAGAACGATCAGTGCTGCGATCAAAACAGATATTAGTCTTTTCATGGCTTTGTTGATTTAAGATTGTTATTGTATTCAGTGCTCTGACGGACAAGGGTGTTAAAAAGTTACAGATTGTTTGATGACTTTTTAACCGGTGTTTTGATTTTCAACAATCTTGAAGAAAAATAGTATGATTTAATGTCACCATTCTCATCAGTGTTTTTCTGCAGCGACATTTCCCAGCCAAGCAGTTTATTCAATCCTGTTATTCCTGCCTTTGCTAAGTCATATGATTCTACAGGCTTGGTTACTGCTGTGGTATCTTTCAATATCTTTTCATGAAAGAATCTGGCAAAACCTCTTCCCTCTTTGTCCTTTTCATCATTAAGCGGGGGAATGAAGCCGGGATTATAAGCCACAAGGTCTTTGGCAGAAGGCTCATTAGTTGAGATTATGTCTTCAGGAATTGACATGCTGACAGCACCTAATGCTTCTGATCTCCGTATATCCTCTGTTGAGTCAGACAGGTTATTATCAATATTTTCAGCAAGCGCCATGTCAGATTCTGAAACTCTTGTTTCCGGAATGGCATTAATTCTTCCGGAGCTTGCTGTTTTATTAACAGCAGGGATTACAGGTTCTATCGTTATTACCGGAGCACTTCGCTCAATAAAAAGTGTATCGGTTGTTAAATTTTGTGCTGTCTGCTGAAGTTCGTTTTTCACATCAGAAGGTGCAAACGGTATAAGCACCAGCAGGAGGGCAATGGCTGCTGCTGCACTAAGAACGGCAAATGACCATCTTAAGGTTTTCTGACCTGCTGTTATTTTCCTGACACTACTTTTACCTTTGTAACTTACGGGGAAAGGCTTAAGCTTCAGTTTCTGATAG
The DNA here is from genome assembly GCA_963702415.1 of uncultured Bacteroidales bacterium. Classification (GTDB taxonomy): domain Bacteria; phylum Bacteroidota; class Bacteroidia; order Bacteroidales; family VadinHA17; genus LD21. The sequence goes on from CAVPCP010000022.1 coordinate 276,371, forward strand.
AGTTCAAATATTTCTCTTTTCCTTTCATCACGATCAATAATCTCCTTCAGCTCAACCCTCTGTTCTGGTGTAAGATCATTTTCGAGACTGGCGATGCAAAGCTTTTCAAACTGAGACTCAGTATAGCTTCCGGCCGGTTTAAAAAGATCTTTTTTTCGGGTGAATATTACATCTGATGGTTCAAGGCTTATCTGAGCCAGGTCGATGAACTCTTCCTGAAGATCGGGATTATCTGCCAGGAATGCCTTAAGTGCTTCAACCTGATCCAGATTAAGATTGCCATCGAGCCATTCGATAAACCATATTTCATAATTTGATCTTTCTGGCTTCATGGTTAAATTACAGTTTCAATTTTCCCGATAAAATTTTTCAGGGCCACTCTGCCCCTGTATATGTTTATCTTAACCTGTGACTCGTTCAGTCCGGTTATTTCACCTATTTCCTTATAGCTGTACCCTTCATAATCACGCAGGAGAATAAGCGATTTCTGGATTTCCGGCAGGCGTTCCAGTGCAAGATGAAGTATTTCATTCAGATCACTGTACTGCGATTCAAAGGCAAATGCATATTCACCAGATCCTTCCAGGGATGTGATTCTGGTTTCCTTCCTTATTATATCAATCATGGTATGATAGGCTGTAGTGAATAACCATGATTTAACAACCGGATACTCAATATCAGTCACATTTCTCCATAATTTTTCATAGCTGTCCTGCACGATATCATTTGCCCTATCCTCATCCTTAAGATTTCCCCGGATGAAACGGTAAACGGAATCAGAATAATCTTCAACAGATCTGTTATATTCCTTTACTGTCATAAAATGAATTACGGTATAAAGACGGGCGAAACCGGTAATAGTTACAGGGAATAGCCAAATATTTGGTTAACATAGAAAGGGCGTAGCATGCTACGCCCATACAATCAACAATATATTATTACCGGTAGCAACGCGATGCAGTGCGTTGCTGCAATATTCGTTTATTAATTAAACTGATATACCCTCACCCAGTCGATCTCCATAGTGGTCATTCCGCTGATTGGTTTATCGAGGCCGCCGGCCAGAAGTACATACATTGGCTCCTGTGGCACATTTGAGGTCTGTCTGAAGATCTCCTCCCCGTTGATTTTCCAGACGAGTTTATCCTGGGTCCATTCGAGGGTATAAATGTAGAAATCATTCGCATAACGCGGACCTATAGAAGACTTCGAAAAACGACCGGGATCTGCGACAAAATCAGTCCAGATCTTGTTATTCGAAGTTCTGCATATGTCAATGTGAGGTGTAATCTTATCCGCAAGCATCCAGAAATTATTTCTGGCGGCAGGATTACCTAATTTTATTTTGGCCGAAAATATGCCATACTTCTGCCTGAAACTGGTTCCTGAATTTATTAGTCCTGAAGTGTAGCTGAACTCTTTGGTTTTGAACCCTGATGTTGCAGACCACACCTTACCTTCAATTCTTTGGGGTTTTGTATGGATCTTCAGGAGGCTGTTCCTCACTTCAAAATTTTCTTTTTCAGTATAAGCATGCAGGTCAGTCTCTACGGAATACCTGTCTTTTAAAAGCTTCTCACCCCAGTAATAGTTTGTAAGCCATTTTTTTGTGTCGAGCCTGTCGCCGTCAAAATCATCATTGAAGGTAAGCTTGTATTTCTTAAGTACATCAAACTTGTTAGAATCCTTAACCTTGAAATACCAGATAATTTCTTCGTTTTTCTTAAGCTTTTCATATTCCTGGACATTCTTGTACTCTTCAGTTTTTTCAAATCTTTTGGTGTCCAGCAGATAGTTTTTTCTTTCCTTAAATCGGGTAGTCGCCACATGTTCTTTCAGCTCATTATATCTTGCCAGGCGGGCACTGCCATCGAGATTGAGGAAATTGGCATACTCCTTTGATGATTTGAATTTGTAGTATTCTTTAATATCGAGGCTGTTTTTCAGACGGTTATATTCAAGAAGCTTTTTGTATTCTTCAGTATCCCTGAAGGTTATAGGTTTCATATTCTTTTTGGCAAGGAACTCAGCGCTCTTAACGAAATTACTCAGCTCTTCAAATCTCTGAACAGCTTTCGATTTAGTGACACTCGATGGTGACTTGAGGTAAGCTCTGATTTCCGGATCTTTTTTCAGTGAATTAAGTTCCAGGAGCCGCCTGTATTCATCCGAATCCTTGAATGTGATGGGTTTCATCTTTTGTTTCTGCCTGAAAGCATTTGATTTAATAAAAGCTTCAAGCTCTTCAAAGTCCCTGATCTTCTGAGATCCGTCAATATCCCTGAATCTTTTCAGCATACCCCCTGAAATAGTCTTATAGTACTGAAGGATATCCTTTGCTTTATGAAGCGATAAGAATTCTTTTTCATTGGTATATTCTTCAGAATTCTTGTACTTCAGCGATTCTATTTCCTTCCTTTTCTGGATGAAGGATGTCGAATTTACCAGATCATGGAGTTTTGTATATTTTGCCAGCAAATCGGATTTAGTAAAAGCATGCAGCTTTTCCAGTTCATCCACCAATGCTTTTTCGGCCTGTTCAATTTTTGATGTTGAAGGAATCAATCCAAGTAAAAGCCTGAGACTTGACATTGTAAATAGGTTTTAAACACTCGGTTAAAGATAAATAAACTTGAATAATAACGTTCAGGACCTGCAATTATTTGATTGGGGCAGGATAAATTCAGAACTGGTGGCCGGAAACCTCTCGGGCATTTATCAGCTCTATAAGGAGGTAAATGATGAAAAGCATGATAAATAGTTATTGTAATACAATAATTATTGTATGTAAAACAGCAAGTATTTTACCTGTTACAATAACAATAAATTGCAGGCTGTCCGGTTGGACCTTATACCCTTTTGGTGTTTAAACACATCCAGTGTGAAAGCAGTTCACCCGAATCCGTCTGCATATTATAAAATTTCAATCAAAAAACTTGCAAATAAAAAAAACACTGTTTAGCTTTGACTGATCGTTCAATCAAAAAAGACTTTATCAGGATTGAGCACTAAATTAACTTCTTGTAGAAATGTCGCCGAGAACGCCAAAACAATATGAAGAAATAAGGGAAGAGAAGATTGCTCTTATAATGGATACTGCCCTTGAGCATTTTGCCAATGAGGGGTATTATAAAACAACCATAAACCACATCGCAAGGCATGCCGGAATCTCAAAAGGCCTGATGTACAATTATTTTGACAGCAAGGAAGCTTTGCTGAAAGCTATTATTGATAAATCAGTCACTGAAGTATTCAATTACTTTGATATCGACAGGGATGGATATCTTTCAGAAGAGGAGTTTGAATTTTTTGTCAGAAAAATCGGAATTATGTTGAAGGAGAAACGCTCCTTCTGGAGGCTATTGTTTCAGCTTCTGATGCAAAATGAGGTCAGGGAGCAATTTATTAAGTCTTTTGCAGTAGCAAATTCAATAATTCCCTCCGGAACTGTTCCTGACTTAAGCCTGCCTGCCTCTCAGATAATGAAAATGATAACAGATTATTTTATCAGAAAGAAGGAAATTATGAATAAAGGGTATGATCCGATGGTTGAAATCAATATGTTTATCATTACCCTTAAAGGATTTGCAGTAACGAGTATTTATTCGGATGACATCGAGGCTGGAAACAATGAAAAAACAATTAACAGAATTATTGAACTTTATAAATAATTGAATATGAAGAAGATTTGTAAAACGTGCTTTTTATTATCTTTTTTCCTTTCAAACAATTTAATTCTTTCTGCCCAGGTGATAACGGCTACTGAAATCGTAAGAAAAGCAGATGAGAAGTTTAATGGAGAAAAGTCGAGCATAATGGTGATGTCAATGACCATCATAAGACCAACATGGCAGAGGACTGTGGAGTTTAAAAACTGGTCCCTGGGTCGCACTTATGCATTGACTCTGATTACTGCACCGGCAAAAGATGCAGGTCAGACTTTTTTAAAAAGAGGTACTGAAATGTGGAGCTGGAATCCAACCATAAGCAGGCTGATTAAACTCCCTCCTTCAATGATGTCGCAGGGATGGATGGGATCAGACTATACCAATGATGATATTCTGAAAGAGTCATCTGTTGTAAATGATTATACACATGAAATATTCGGAGAAGAGATAATAGATGGCCGGCTCTGTTATAAGATAAAAATGATTGCGAAGGAGGATGCAGCTGTGGTCTGGGGTCAGCAGATAAGATGGATTGATAAGAAAGATTTCCTGGTGCTCAGGGCTGAGCTTTATGATGAGGAAGGGTTACTTGTAAGGTCAGAAAAGGGATCGGAAATTAAAACTATGGATGGGAGGGTAATTCCTACCCGTCTTGAGCTTGTTCCGGCAGAGGAGCCTGGGAATAAGACATTTGTTGACATTAAAGATATAAAATTCAATGTTCAGATAGAGGAGAGTTTTTTCTCCCAGCAAAACATGAAAAACATCAGATAAGCCGGAAGTAAGAAGCAGGAAGCCTGAAGCAAAACCTGAATTTGAATAACCTTCGGACTTCGGTCTTCCTGCTTTGGACAGATATGTTACCAAAAATTTAATCAATTGATTTATGAAGAATTACAAGATAGCCTGGCGAAATCTCTGGAGGAACAAGAGACGTACCCTTATCACGGTTGCATCTGTATTTTTTGCAGTATTTTTTGCCCTGCTAATGCGATCACTTCAGCTAGGCTCGTATGATCACATGTTCAGGAATGTAATTGAATCGTATACAGGATATCTTCAGGTTCAGAATGAAGATTTCAAAGACAATTCCACCGTGGATAATGTTTTCGAATTTACTCCTGAAATCAGGCAGATCTTATTAAAAAACAAGAATGTAACTGACATTGTTCAGCGGTTTGAATCCTTTGCTCTTGCTTCCTCGGGACCTCTTACAAAAGGAGTTCTTGTCATGGGAATTGAACCTGAAAAAGAGACTCTTCTTTCAAATGTAAAAGGAAGACTTGTAAATTACAGACTTTCAGCAAAAGCTATAGATAGCCTGAAAAAATCAAACCTTCCTGAAAAGGTTAAATCAAAACTGGATCTGTTTAAAGAAGAAAGTTATGCATCAGAATCAATTCTTCAGATGGACCTTGGAATTAGTGACCCGGATACGGCTTTATTCATGCCGGTAATAAAAAGAATATCATCGTTCAGCAATGGGTATATCTCTTCCGGAAAGAAGGAAGCTCTTATTGGTGACCGGCTTGCAAAGTATCTGAAACTGAATATAGGAGACACACTTGTCCTTATCGGCCAGGGTTATCATGGAACAACGGCAGCCGGTAATTTCCGGATTTCCGGAATTATCAGAATGCCGACATCGGATATTGATAACAAAATCGTTTATCTGCCGGTAGATGTTTGTCAGGAGCTATATAGCGCTCCGGGTATGCTGACCTCATTAGCCCTCGGTTTAAAGGATAACAGTGACAAGGAAATAAACAGGATGATTGCATCCATCGGTAAAGAAGTCCCACCTCCTCTCAGGCTGCTTGGGTGGAGAGAGATGAATGCTTTACTGGTCAACCAGATGGATGCAGATAATAAAAGCGGAGGTATTATGGTCGGAATTCTCTACCTGGTAATAGCTTTTGGAATATTCGGTACAGTCCTGATGATGACCATAGAAAGAAGACGTGAATTCGGTGTACTGGTTGCAATAGGAATGCAGAAATCTAAACTGTCTGCAATTGTTTCATTTGAAATGATTTATATAGGCCTCCTCGGAATATTATGTGGAATAGCTGTTGCTTTACCGGCTATAATTGTTGGTCAATACAATCCAATAAGGCTTTCCGGCGAATATGCTAAGGTATACGAAAGCTATGGTATGGAGCCAGTAATGCCCTTTATGCCTGTTGATTACTACTTCTTATGGCAATCGGTAATTGTTGCCATAATTGTAGGGGTCGCCATAATCTACCCTGTCAGGAAGATTTATAAAATGAAACTGGTTAATTCGTTGAAAGCATAATGTTAATTAATATGATCTGGAAAACAGCATGGAAAAATGTGTGGCGGAACAGGGTAAGGAGCCTTGTTGTAATCTCATCCGTTACAATCGGGATATTTGCAGGAGTATTTTCTGTTGCCCTGATGAACGGATTGATCGCCCAGCGAGTTGACGACGCATTAAATGAAGAGATATCTCACATTCAGATTGCCAGTAAGGATTTCAGGATAAACAACGATCCCCAGCTGGTAATAGGAAATCCTGATGAAACATTGTCCAAAATACGGTCCGTTGAGGGAGTCATCGGTATATGCGAAAGGACAGTTCTTACAGGAATGGTTAATACTGCAAGCAAGAGTGCAGGGGTGCAGATTACAGGCATTGACCCAGTAAAGGAAAAACAGGTTTTTACTGTGAGTGAGAAAATAATACCCGGAACAGGTGATTACTTTGAAAAGGAATCAAAGTTTAATCTTGCCCTTATTGGTGAGGAACTGGCAAAAGATCTGAATATTATCAGGTATTCTGTTGATACATCAACTCTTTCAAGACTTAAAGAAAAAGGACTCCCGGAGAATATCATTACCAAACTTATCCCTCTTACAGGAAAAAGATTCGCAAACGAAAAGCAGTTCATTAAAGAGATGAAAACTCTTTTTACAGCAGGAGAAGCCATGAAATATGGACTTATCATCAGGAAGGAGGCCTGGTCATTCAGAGAAGGTGCAAGGCTTACCCTGACTTTTCTTGATAAAGATAATAATCAGGTTGGAGCAGTATTCAGACTGACGGGTTTGTACGACGTCGCGAACAGTATATTTGAAAAAGGTACGGTTTTTGTCAAAAATTCTGATCTTACAAAGCTTACAGGGATTGCAGAAAACACATTTCACCAGATTGTTGTCAAAATCAATAATCTTGATCATACCGATGAATTAACCACCACATTAGCTGAAAAACTTCCTGAGCTTGAAGTAATCAGCTGGAAGAAAATTCAGCCCGATCTGGCAATGATGACTGATATGGTCGGGCAGTTTTACCTGATCTTCGGACTTATTATTCTTGCAGCACTTGCCTTTGGTATTATCAATACAATGCTTATGGTTGTTCTTGAAAGGACCAGAGAACTTGGGATGCTGACTGCGATCGGTATGAATAAGAAAAGGGTTTTTTCAATGATAATGCTTGAGTCGGTCTTTCTCTCCCTCATTGGAGCAGTTACAGGCATGATCACAAGTTATATCCTGATAAGTATCACTGCAAATTCCGGAATTAATTTATCACAATATGCCGAAGGATTTGAAGCATTGGGCTATTCTGCACGGGTATATCCGCAGATTAGCGCCGGATTCTTTGGTATTGTCACAATCCTTATAATAGTAACCGGAATCTTATCTTCAATTTACCCTGCAATGAAAGCGCTGAAACTTAATCCGGTTGAAGCCATAAGAGCAGAATAATAATTAACTCTTAAAACTAATTAGTCATGAAAGTTCTTGAAATTAAAAACGTTTCTAAGATATATAATGAGACTGAAGTCAAGGTAAATGCTGTAAATGGAGTTACTCTGGATTTTCAGGAAGCAGAATTTGCTGCAATTGTCGGTCCGTCGGGTTCAGGAAAGACAACACTTTTAAATCTTATCGGCGGATTGGATAACCCTACTTCAGGGGAAATTATTATTGATGGCACTAACCTAGCAAAACTTAAATCATCACAGCTTATAAATTTCAGGATGAGGAATATAGGATTCGTTTTCCAGGCATATAACCTTATTCCGGTATTAACAGCAAAAGAAAATGTGGAATTCATAATGAACCTTCAGAAATGGTCACGAAAGGAACGTGATGAAAGGACATTTGAATTGCTGAAAGAGGTCGGATTGTCTGACAGAGCTAACAGCAGGCCCACAAAACTGTCGGGTGGACAGCAGCAGCGCGTAGCTGTGGCAAGAGCCCTTGCGTCAAGACCAAAATTTGTCCTGGCCGATGAACCCACTGCCAACCTTGATTCAAAAGCTGCAACAACACTTCTCGAGATAATGGAAAAGCTAAACCATGAATCGAAGATCACTTTTATATTTTCGACTCACGATCCGAGAGTGGTAAAAATGGCACACCGGATAATTACTCTTGAAGACGGAAAGGTTGTTTCGGATGTTAAGTCAGAATAGATAATTTAAATTTCAGGGCAGAGTGATTAAAAAAACAGTACTAATATTATTAATTCTTTTTTCTTTTTGTTTTTCAGGACATACTCAGGAGAAAGGAAAGGCAATTACGCTGAACGGCTATATTACCACTATGCAGAGTGCTATGTTTGATTCAATTTCCGGGCCTTTCATTAATGAAAACCTTATTCATAACAGACTGAATTTTAAAGGGTATCTTAACGATAAAATCACCTTTGCAGCCGAGTTTCGGAACCGGCTGTTTACCGGCGATATGGTAAGATATGGCAGACCTTATGCAGGATTAATAGGTGATGATGATGGCATGGTTGATATGTCGTGGAATATTATCGAAGAGCAGTCTTTCCTCCTTAATACAACTATCGACCGGCTATGGCTCGACCTTCATTTTGATAAATTCCAGGTTACTCTCGGCAGGCAGCGCATTAACTGGGGACAGACCTTCGTCTGGAATCCGAATGATATTTTCAATGCTTATTCATATTTTGATTTTGATTATGTCGAAAGACCGGGGAGTGATGCCCTGAGGCTTCAGTATTTTCCATCCTCATCTTCAGTTGCTGAGTTTGCAGTGAAGGTCGACGATGAAAATGATATTACAGCAGCCGGACTCTACCGGTTCAGTTTATGGAATTACGATATTCAGTTCCTGGCCGGGCTGATGAACAGCGAGGATGTTGTCATTGGAACTGGCTGGTCGGGATCCCTCGGAACCATTGCATTCAGGGGTGAAGGAACCTGGTTTGCTCCCTATGAGGATTTCCCCGGTGATGAAAGCACTGTTCTCATCACCGCCGGCCTTGACAAGATCTTTAAGAATAATTCAATGGCCCAGGTTCAGTTCATGTATTGTAATAATCCGGTGGATTTAAGCTATTTCAATAGTCTCTATTCCGGGAATTTTTCTTCAAAACAACTTGCTTTTTCAGAGTTTACGGCATTCGGCCAGTTTACCTGGGCTGCCACACCCCTGCTTAATCTTACGCTAGCAGCAATGTGGTTCCCAGAACTGAAGGGTTATTTTGCCGGACCATCAATGGATTACTCCCTTGCGGAAAATCTTGATTTTTCGATAATCTGGCAGCATTTTGACGCTATAATGGATGGAGAACAAACAAGACTTAACCTTGGATTCCTCAGGTTGAAATACAATTTCTGAAATTTTCATACTTTTACCGCTTCAGAAAACCCAAGGAATTATAATGGCACTGGTACATGAATTTGAAAAAAGCGGTAACTGGTTATTCAAAAGAAGAAGCTGGCTTCCATTAATATTGATTGCAGGTGGAATAGTATTATTATACCTGACAAACAGGCAGGCAATCCTCTTTGATTCAACTGAAGAGCTGATTTTTCTTGGAGTAAGCCTGTTTGGGGAAGCCATACGGATTATGACAGTAGGGTTTGCCCCGAAGAGCACCTCGGGAAGAAATACATCTGCCGGGCAGGTTGCTGAAGAACTGAACACTTCCGGGATTTATTCAATCTTACGTCATCCTCTGTATGTGGGAAATTTCTTTATGTGGCTCGGGCCGGTCCTTTTTATCAGATCATTTGTCGGGATTGTTTTCTTTATTCTGATTTACTGGCTCTATTATGAAAGGATAATGTTTGCTGAAGAACAGTTCCTGCGCCGCAAATTTGCGGATACCTATGACAAATGGTCAGAAAAGGTAAAAGCGGTAATCCCGGCGTTTAAAGGATATGTTAAACCTTCACTTACCTTCTCGGCAAAAACCGTTCTCAAGCGGGAACACAACAGCCTTTTCGGAGTTTTTGTGATCTTTGTTGCGCTCGATCTTTTCAGGAACTATTTTTTGTCAGAAAGAATATTCCTTACCCCGATGTGGATCTGGACAGGAGTGCCTGCTCTTGCGATATGGGCACTCCTCCGGCTGATCCATAAAAAAACCGGGTGGCTCATAACTGAAGGAAGGTAAGAACCTTATCAGTCCCTGTTTCCTCCGGTGAAAATCATAATATAATAGAGCAGGGTGGCAAGTGATCCCAGAGCAGCCACCACATATGTCAGAGCAGCCCATTTGAGTGCATCCTGAGCCTTATCATGAGTCATTGATGAAGTAATACCTGCATTTGAGAGCCATGCCAGAGCACGGTGGCTTGCATTGATCTCAACAGGCAGTGTCACAAAGCTGAAAAGGGTGGTAAGACCAAAGAGTATTATTCCTGCCAGCAACAGTCCCGGGAATGTGTTTACAAGAATTATTCCTGCAAGCAGGACCCATTGAACCCATTTTGATGCAAAACTTACCGGGGGAACCAGCTTCGATCTGAACCCAAGCCATGCATAGGCCTGTGCATGCTGAAGAGCATGGCCGGTTTCATGGGCAGCTACAGCAGCTGCAGCAATGCTCCTGTTGCTATATACATTCTGGCTGAGATTGATAGTTTTCTTATCGGGATTATAGTGGTCGGTCAATTGCCCCTGGACACTCTCCACCTTCACATCATAAATGCCGTTATCCCTGAGCATTTTTTCAGCGATTTCACGACCCGACATTCCATTGTCGGTTGGTATTTTTGAATACTTTTTAAATCTCGATTTTAAAGTAGCGCTTACGATCCAGCTGAGAACCATGAACACACCGAAAATAATCCAGATATTCATATTTACATGTTGTGCTTCCATAATAGTAAAATTTTTATTTTATTTTTTAAATTCAAAACCCCTGCCAAAACTGCTCTAACAGCTTTTCAGGTCAAAATGTCATACAGTGCGAAAATAATCATTATACAATAAAATAACAGATGAGAGAGCCAATTGTTATCTTTGTTTTATGTTAAAGGCACTGAACAAATATCTCACAATTGTTATTTCTCTTCCTGTTCACTTTTACAGGTATGCCATATCTCCCTTTCTCCGTCCTTCATGCCGTCATGTACCGTCATGTTCGCAATATGCGCTTGATGCGCTGAGAATTCATGGTCCGTTAAAGGGTTCCCTGATGACATTGAACAGGATTCTGCGATGCAGGCCGGGAGGCACTCACGGCTACGATCCCGTGGCACTTTTCAGGTTTAAAAGATATGGATTCTTTATGCAGTATAAAAAATGTAACCGCCTGAAACACTAGCGCCCCCAACCCCCTAAAGGGGGCTTAAAAGTTCAGCTCCTCCCTCAGCTGTTTATACCCTGCCCTGCTTACCGGCAGCTTGTCGCCCGACTGAAGAATTGCTATATGATTATCCTTTCCGTATGGTTCAATACGTTTTATTTCTTCAACCCTGACGATATATGACCTGTGGATCCTTACAAAATCCTGTTTTGACAGGCTGTCATCATAAAACTTCATTGTCTGCTGCTTGAGTGCTTTCCCGTCGGAATGATGGATCATTACATAATCATCCTGGGCTTCGACGAACCTTATTTTCTCGACGGGGATAAGATTGATGGCATTTCCCTTCCGGACCACGATTCTGTTTATTGCAGAAGCGGGTTCGGGTATTTTTGCCAGGAGCTGGCTTGCAGGTTCTTTATTCCCTGTACCTGACTCTATTTTTTCAGTTGCTTTTTTCACTGCATCCAGGAATCGTCTTTTTGGGAATGGTTTTAACAGATAATCCACGGCATTAAGTTCAAAGGCTCTTATTGCAAACTGATCATAGGCTGTTGTGAATATGATCTCCGGCTTTTCTGTAAGGACCTCGACCAGTTCAATTCCTGTAAGTCTTGGCATCTGGATATCAAGAAAGACCAGATCAGGCTTCATCGATGAAATAGTTTTCAAACCAGAAAAGCCATCCGAGCATTCAGCAATCACCTCTATATTTTCCAGGTCTTTTAAATAATACTTAATTATTTCCCGGGCAGGGGTCTCATCATCAATTATTACGGTTCTTATCTTTTCCATATTAATTTGAGTAAATAGTCTTGCGTTTTCGCATTTATGTTTTTACCCTAAATCCCCCAGCTTTGCTTCGCTGAAGCTTCGCGAAAGCGAAGGGGGGACTTATTGAATTCCCTTGTTTTAAAAGCCCCCCTTGGGGGATTGGGGGGTAGTTAAATCTTACTGAGATCGCCTTTCAGCAATGGATTTAACCAATAACAAATTTAAAGTTTTTACCGGAAATCAGATCTCTGTAGGGATAAAAAGTGAAACAGTGTATATTCCGTTTTCTTTTACAGTTTTAATTGACGCCCTTTTCGCGTAGACAAGGTCAAGCCTTCTGGAAACATTTATCAGGCCGGTACCGGTTCCCTTCACTGAGGATGGCGACGGATCATAATTATTGCTTACAATGATCTCAACAAATTCACTGTTACACGAAATTGTGGTTTTAATGCTTACACGTTCAGTACTTTCATAAACCCCGTGCTTTATTGCATTCTCGTAGATCGGCTGGAGAAGCATGACGGGGATCTTTACGTCGAGGCACTTCTCCTGAATATCCTCCTCTGTCGCTAATCTATCGCCGAAACGCACTTTTTCAATTTCGAAATATAACCTCAGGTTCTCAAGCTCGCTTCTGAGCGAAACAGGCTGTTCGTCTTTTTTCGAAAGCGCATACCTCATGAATTCAGAGAGCCTGATGACCATATCCCTTGCTTTATCCGGGTCAGTGATTGTCAGCGAGCTTATTGAATTGAGGCTGTTGAACAGAAAATGGGGATTGATCTGCGATCTTAACATTTTAAGCTCGGTCTCCTTTACAAGGCTTTCAAGCCGTGCCTCCTTCATGTTTTTTTCGGAAAGGCTGTAAAGATTTAAAAAAAGATAGTAGGCGAGCACTATCAGCCAGAAAATATAAACACCTGTTCCAATCCTGTAAGGGAACGTTGCCACCCAGTAAGCCAGGTAGTCATTGTTCTCAGGAAGAATCAGCAATACAACATATTTAGTGATCAAAATCCACAAGGCTACGGATATGGCTCCGCTCAAAACCAGGTTGGCAATGACAGCACCGGATCTGCTGCCTGAAGTAATTAAATACCTGAAGGGATACCAGAACGACAAGCCGATTCCTGAATATATTACAAGGGAGATTATCCCGTCAGGAATGGCAGCGGTTGTAAAACGGCCATAGGCAAAATAATATAAAAGCAGCTGGCCCGATGTAACAAATAGCCAAACCAGCCACCAGATTACCAGCCTTGCCCTGTTGTTAAGAACGGGATGCTTCATCCGGAGTAGAATTAATAGCTCTTAATTTCCCCTCCTCCGAATATAACAGCTCCTTTTATCAGCAGATGCTTTGAGGAATCAACTGTCCTTCCAGAGGTAAGTCTTCTTGAATCACTGAATCCTCCCAGTATAGGAGTTACGTCAATTGTAATGTACCAGTCATCGGGAACTATAAGGGTAGCGCCCCCGAACACGCATGCGATTTCCAGTTCGGAAACGCCGGGTGCAAGGCCTGCCTTGGTTAGATCAAGTTCGATCCCGCCGAAAACAGCTGATATTTTTCCGCCCCTGAAGTTCTGGGATACTATCTGACGTTCTCCTCCGCTGAATACATTTACATAATCGACATAATCGTCGCCGATGACCCCTTTTGAAATCATGTTTGCACGGTTCCAGTTTTTACCTCTCGATACAATAAAAATTACTCCTACAATTATGAATATAGAAGGCCAGAACATATTGTACATATGAAAAGTCTCCCGGAAGACCAGAGGTATCATAAAGAATCCTCCGACAGCCATCACAATTATGCCTGCTGTTTTTTCGGTGGCTCCGAGTGTCATAACGAGGCCTATTACAACAAGCAGCATCGGCCAGCTGAATATAACGTTATCAATGAAATCAGGAAAGAAACCTGTATTTCTTATTACAAGAAACAATCCTGCAAATACCAGTATCACACCGATAAAAGCCTTGTTGTTTGTCAGATTATGGCGTTCCGGCCGCATCTTTCCATTTTCGTCTTTTATATGACGCTGCTCCTCTCTGAAATCTCCATGTGTTTCCATGTCTTTAAATTTATTTTTAGAAATTAATTGCTTCTTTTTCTTCTTTTAAATAGGGATGAAATAATAACACCAAGTCCAACCAGGATAATAACTGACGGCCAGTATATCGATTTTACGATTTCCGGCAGTTCGTAGTCATTATTGTCAATGAAAAACCATGTGCCAAGGGCTATAAGTATCAGTCCGCCTGTGAATTGCAGGTTCAGTAAAAGCAAAGCGCCTATAAATACAAGTGCGGTTTCCCAGGTGAAATATTCCTTTACGCCTCCCAGGTTGAGCAAATCATTTGTTGCCACCAGGAGGGCAAGGCCGAGAGCAATCAGGAACAGTCCCACCCCAACCATTGGATGAGGTTCATTGTGCTTTTCAAAAAATAACTCCCTGTTTTTCATGACATTTATTTTATTCATTTTCAAAAATACACCCTAACTTACATATTAGATAGCAGAAATCGGTAAAGTGCGGTTAAAAGCCGGCAGACGGACTTTTAAGGTAATTAATGTTACTTTTTTGTTGATAATTTTTTTAATTGGAGAAGGATTTATATTTTTGCACACCAAAATTTGAATAGATGTCCGGATTATTTGCCATACCAGTAAGTGGACTTAAAGATGGGCATCACGTATTTGAATTGAAAATTACCAGTGAGTTTTTCAGCCTGTTTGATGAGTCTGAAATAAAAGAAGGCCAACTTGCAGCTGTTGTTAATGTTGAAAAAAACTCATCACACCTTGATCTGGATATTGTGATCTCAGGCAGAGTCAGAATATGCTGTGACAGGTGTCTCGAGATGTTCGATTACCCTGTGGAATGTGTGAACAGGTTGCTGGTAAAGTTTGGAATTGACAAGGATGAGAGCGATCCTGACATTGTATCGATACCGCGTGACGATAATGAACTGGATCTGAGGCAATATATTTACGAATTTGTTTATCTTGCCCTTCCGATCCGGAGAATTCATCCCGATAATGCAGACGGGGAAAGCACATGTGATCCTGCTATGCTGCAGAAACTGAGCGAACACCTGGTTGAGGAAAAGGACGTTAACGATCCCAGGTGGGACAAATTGAGAAAACTGATTAATGATAATTAAAAAAGAGTAAAATGGCACATCCCAAACACAAACATTCGAAAACAAGAAGAGATAAGCGCAGAACCCATTATAAAGCCACACCTCCCACAGTAGGAACCTGTTCCAACTGCGGATCTTCTGTGCAGTATCACAGGGTTTGTCCTGAGTGCGGTTTTTACAGGGGCAAGCTTGCTATTGAGAAAAAGACAACAGCCTGATCTTTTTAATTTAACAGTATCAAAATGAAAATTGGCGTTGATGTTATGGGCGGTGATTTTGCACCTGACGCTATAATTGAAGGTGCAGCGGATTCCCTGAAGCATTTATCTGCTGATGAAACCATTGTGCTTCTGGGAGATGAGAAATCAATTACCCGGAAACTTGATGAAATGAAGATACCTCTTTCTTCTTTCGGGATAGTTCCTACCACACAGGTTATTGAAATGGGCGATCATCCTGCAAAGGCTTTCCCGCAGAAGGAGGATTCAAGCATTGCAGTAGGCTATATGATGCTTAAAAAAGGACTTCTCGATGGTTTTTGCAGCGCAGGAAATACAGGGGCAATGCTTGTCGGTGCCAGCTATACAGTCAATGTTATTCCCGGAGTCTTAAGACCGGCTCTGGCTACCATTCTGCCATGCATTGACGGACGTGATTCTGTTATTCTGGATATCGGCTTAAATCCTGATTGCAAACCGGAAGTGCTAGTTCAATACGGAATACTTGGAAGTCTTTATGCCAGGTTCGTACTTGAAATAGAGAATCCGACAGTGGGACTTCTTAATATCGGTGCAGAAGCAGGGAAGGGATCTTCAACAGTAAAGGCGGCTTATGAGCTTATGAAAGAGCATCCGGGTTTGAATTTTGAAGGAAATGTCGAGGGGCATGCTCTTTTCCATGAGAACATTACCGATGTGGTCGTGTGTGACGGATTCACCGGAAATATTGTTCTCAAAGAGGCAGAGGCAATTTATTCAATTACAAAAAAAATCAATATTTCCCATCCTTTCCTTGACCGCCTCAATTTTGAAAATATTGGAGGAACCCCCATTGTAGGAGTTAACGCCAATGTTGTGATAGGACATGGGATTTCAAAAAGAAAAGCTGTAAAGAATATGATTCTTCAAACCAGGGCTGTTGTAAAAGCAAATCTGGCTCAGAAGATTATTGAAGCTATTTAATTATGGGAAAAATCCGGGCTGCCATAACAGGAATTCATGCGTGGGTTCCGGAATACAGGCTAACCAATTACGAGCTTTCAAAAATGGTTGATACTTCCGACGAATGGATAATGCAGAGAGTCGGAATAAAGGAGAGAAGAATACTGAAGGGCGAGGGACTGGGAAGTTCAGATCTCGGTGAGCAGGCTGTAAAGGGATTGCTCGAAAAAACCGGAACCTCACCTGATGATATTGAGCTTCTGATATGTGCCACTGTCACTCCTGATATGGCATTTCCGGCTACCGCAAACATTATTTCGGACAAAGCAGGGATTAAAAATGCATTCAGTTTTGATCTTAATGCCGCCTGTTCAGGTTTCCTTTTTGCCTTACAGACAGGGGCCTCCTATATTGAAACCGGCAGATATAAAAAAGTGATTGTTGTTGGCGCAGATAAAATGTCGGCTATAACAGATTATACCGACAGGACAAGCTGTCCTCTTTTCGGCGATGCTGCAGGAGCTGTCCTGCTTGAACCAGCCAAAGAGCACAATGGTATCATGGATTATATTTTTCATACAGACGGATCAGGACAGAAATATCTGCACATGAAAGCTGGCGGATCAGTTAAACCGGCTTCACATGAGACTGTCGATGCCCGTGAGCACTATATTTATCAGGAAGGACAGAGTGTTTTTAAATTTGCCGTAATTAATATGGCTGATGTAGCCGTAGAGATCATGGAACGTAATAAACTTAAATCGGATGATATAGCATGGCTGGTTCCCCATCAGGCAAATCTAAGGATAATTGATGCCACGGGAAGAAGAATGGGTCTGCCTCCTGAAAAGGTAATGATAAATATTCAGAATTACGGTAATACAACTGCCGCTACAATCCCGTTATGTCTCTGGGAATATGAAAAGAAGCTTAAGAAAGGAGACAAGATAATCCTTGCCGCTTTTGGCGGAGGTTTTACCTGGGGCTCTATTTATGTTAAGTGGGCTTACAACCCGGAGTAAATTTACTTCCAATTCATCCGTCAACATTTTATTTTTCCTTGCAATAGTTTTTATATTTGTGAGTTATTATGTTTGTACGTATAATTCTGGGAAAAAATGGGAAAGTTCAACGAAACTGACAACAGCGCTATAAACCTTATCAGTAATGGTACAGAAATAACGGGGGATATAAAATCCAATGGCGATATCCGGATCGACGGATTTCTCGCCGGAAATCTCACCACAAAAGGAAAGGTTGTAATCGGACCAACCGGAAGAGTAAAAGGTGAGGTATATTGTAAAAACTCGGAAGTTTCAGGAGCGGTTGATGGCAGGATCTCCGTTAGCCAGTTGCTTACCCTGAAAACAGATTCAAAAATTACCGGGGATATTATTACTTTCAAGCTTTCAATTGAACCGGGAGCAAAATTCACGGGTAACTGTAAAATGAGTGAAAGCGAAAATAATGAAGCAGAAACTCTCTCAAAAACAAAAGAACCAGAAAAAAGCCCCGACAAATCAGGAAAATAAAGGATTACAGGATTTTGGTAAATACTCGGGCCTGGCATTTCAGATGATAGCCATAATTGCAGTGATGACATGGGGAGGAGTCAAACTGGACAAAGTCCTTGGTTTATCTACCCCTGTTTTTACAATTATTCTTTCACTGTTAGGTGTATTTGCAGGTATTTATGTCGCAGTCAAAGATTTCATCAAGTGACCTTTAATTCCCGCGATTTTAAGAAATATTTTTTTGGCCTGCTGCTGATTGATTTTCTGGTCTTCCTTACAGGGTATATTCTGATTGGCTATACAAGCATAACTCTCATTTTCAGTGAAATAATCTTTTTAACGCTCTGTTTTTTTTCAATTACCCTTACTTCACTCTTAATATTTGACAGTGGACAAAAGAAAGAAGTCAGCAGTCAGACACTCCATATTCTTTCCGCAATTGTTGTCAAAATGCTTCTTGAAATGGTCCTTGCCCTTGTCTGGTTTTTTATACTAAAAAAAACAGACCCGTCTGATCTTTTATTATTTTTTGTTTTATATTTAGCCTTCTCTTTGTATTCAATAATCTTTATGTTGAAAACACTGAAGAGCAAATCTTTATAAAAACTTACCGATTTCACTATGCGATTTGCAAAAGGTATTCTGATCGTTCTGTTCCTTTTGATGTTTCCTGTTGTCCTTCCTGCCCAGGAGGAGCACGGAACTGCCGGAACAGCGGAAGAATTTGATGCAAGCTCCTTTATACTTGACCATATTGCCGATTCGCACGAATGGCATTTACTTACAAAGCAAAACGGGGAAAGCGTTGCAATTTACCTTCCGGTGATTTTGTATTCAAAAGAGAAGGGGCTGGATGTTTTTTCATCAAAAAAGCTGGCGCATGGCCATGAGTATAACGGATATAAGCTTGTTGAAGAGGGTGACCTGAAGGGCAAAATAGTAAATGTCAGTGAATCGGGAGCTATAGACGAAGTGAACAGGCCGCTCGATTTCTCTGTTACCAAGATGGTGGTAGGGATGATGGCTGCAGCTCTTATCGGGCTTATTCTTTTCATAACACTCGGGCGCTCCTATAAGAAAACCGGTATTAGCCATCCGAAAGGGATACAGAGTTTTCTCGAACCGGTTGTCCTTTTTGTCCGTGATGATATTGCAGTACCCAATATCGGGGAGCACAGGTATGAAAAGTATATGCCATATCTTTTATCAGTATTCTTTTTTATACTTATAAACAACATAATGGGACTGATTCCCTTTCCCCCTCCTTTCGGTGCAAACGTTACAGGTAATATTGCCCTTACATTTGTGCTTGCCTTATGTACTTTTTTAATAACACAGTTCAGCGGAAATAAAACTTACTGGAAACATGTTTTTGCTGCCCCGGGTGTTCCTTTATGGTTGCTGCCGGTAATGATACCGGTGGAAATAATCGGTTTGTTTTCAAAACCCTTCGCTCTGATGATCCGTCTTTTTGCAAACATAACTGCAGGTCATATAATCGTCTTGAGCCTGCTCTGTCTGATATTTATATTCGATTCGCTTGCAATTGCCCCGGTATCAATATTATTTGTGATCTTCATGGATTGCCTCGAACTTCTTGTGGCATTCCTTCAGGCTTATATTTTCACTCTGCTGTCAGCCCTCTTTATTGGAATGGCAATGCCGGCAGAACATCATTAATAGTAATTGTTTAACTAATTTTTAAAAAATGACAGGAAGTACATTTGCAGCAATCGGCGCAGGTCTTGCAGTAATTGGAGCAGGTCTCGGTATCGGCAGGATTGGAGGGTCGGCAATGGATGCCATAGCAAGGCAACCCGAAGCTTATTCGAAGATCCAGCTTGCCATGATCATCGCAGCAGCTCTTATTGAAGGGGCCGCCCTGTTCGCCATTGTTGTCGCTCTTATTACAAAATAAGAGAAGAGATTATGAAGCCTGCAACGGTTGGTTGCGGGCTTCATTAAATTTAAACTGATTTAATACTCACAATATGGTACTTTTATCTAGCAGTCTTACTTCTCCCGGGATAGGTCTTGTTTTCTGGTCAGTTATTATCTTCGGTTTGTTCTTCCTGTTGCTGTCAAAATTTGCCTGGAAACCACTTCTGAGTGCAGTTAAAGCAAGGGATGAAATGATCAAAGGATCACTGGCCTCTGCTGAAAAAGCAAGGAATGAAATGGTAAAGCTTCAAAGCGATAACGAAGCCATTCTGAAAAAGGCAAGGGAAGAGCGCGAAGGGATTCTTAAAGAAGCCAGGGATGTACGCGATAAACTGATCGCTGAAGCCAAGGGAAAGGCTTCTGAAGAAGCTGAAAAACTCGTCGAGAAAGCCAGGATCGGTATTGAAAGGGAAAAGGCAATCGCTCTTTCAGAAATCAAAGAACAGGTGGCAAACCTTTCTGTCGAAATAGCCTCGAAGATCCTGGGAGAAAAACTCAAACAGACCGGAGAACACCAAAAACTTATTGATAACTATCTTAAAGAAGTTGATTTAAACAAAAACTAAAATAGCTTTCTATAAATGAACGATAGCAGAATATCAGTAAGGTACTCAAGAGCTTTATTCCAGTCAGCGCTCGAAAAAAAGATCCTTGAAAGAATTAACCAGGATATGATCCTTTTAAAGGATGTTTGCGCTAACCCTGAAATAAAAGAATTCCTTTCCAATCCTGTTATCAGGCCTTCCAAAAAGACGGAGATACTTAATAATTTGCTGGCAAAAGATGTGCATAAGCTTACGCTATCCCTTATCGGACTTGTCGTTATGAACGGCAGAGAAAAATTTCTTCCTGCCATAGCAAGAGTATTTGTCCACGATACCATGAAATACAACGATATCACTGAATCTCTCCTTACAACTGCAGTGAAGGTTGATCCGAATATTAAAAAACAGATTTCTGACCTGATTGCGAACCTTTTTAAAACCAAAGTTGACCTGAAAGTAACTATTGATGAAACTATAATCGGCGGATTCATTCTGCGAGTAGATGATAGTTACATTGATGCCAGTGTCAGGAATAAACTCAGAAAAATCAGAAAGGAACTGGGTGTCGGATAATACCGTGCACCCCTTTAAAAATAATGATAAGATCTTTTAAGTAAATATAATATGGCAAATATTAAACCAGCGGAAGTTTCAAAAATCCTCAGACAGCAGCTTGAAGGAATTCAAACCGGAGTTGAACTCGAAGAGGTCGGTACTGTTCTTGAGGTTGGTGACGGAATTGCCCGCATTTACGGGCTTTCAAATGCTGAATCAAATGAGCTGATTGAATTCGAAAATGGTATTGAAGCAATTGTACTTAACCTTGAGGAAGACAATATCGGCGCCGTTCTGCTTGGACCGACTGAGGAAATAAATGAAGGTGACATTGTAAAACGGACAGGAAGAATAGCTTCCATAATGGTAGGTGAAGGATTGCTCGGGAGGGTCATCACACCAACCGGCCAGCCCCTTGACGGTAAGGGTGCCATTGAAGGAGAACTGTTCGAGATGCCTTTCGAAAGAAAAGCACCCGGTGTAATCTTCAGGCAGCCGGTAAAACAGCCCCTTCAGACAGGCCTTAAGGCTATCGATGCCATGATACCGATTGGAAGAGGCCAGCGCGAACTTATAATCGGTGACCGGCAGACCGGGAAAACCGCTATTGCAATTGATACTATAATTAATCAACGAACCAATTTCGAAAAAGGGAAGCCGGTATATTGTATTTATGTTGCAGTCGGACAGAAAGGCTCAACAGTCGCCAATATTGCAAAGACCCTGGAGGAGAACGGAGCTCTGGAATATACAGTAATAATTCTGGCAACAGCTTCTGACCCTGCCGCTTCGCAATTCTATGCGCCATTTGCCGGAGCTGCAATCGGAGAATTTTTCCGCGATACGGGACGTGATGCTCTTATTATTTATGACGATCTGTCGAAACAGGCTGTATCGTACAGAGAGGTTTCGCTTCTTCTCCGCCGGCCGCCAGGACGCGAGGCATATCCCGGTGATGTTTTCTATCTGCATTCAAGGCTTCTCGAAAGAGCCGCCAAGATCATTGAATCGGATGAGGTGGCCAGGAAGATGAACGACCTGCCGGAATCAATCCGCCATATGGTAAAAGGAGGAGGCTCGCTTACAGCTCTGCCAATCATCGAAACTCAGGCAGGTGACGTCTCGGCATATATCCCTACAAACGTTATCTCTATCACCGACGGTCAGATTTTTCTGGAATCAACTCTCTTCAATTCAGGTGTACGGCCTGCAATAAACGTTGGTATCTCGGTATCGAGGGTGGGAGGGAATGCACAGGTAAAGGCAATGAAGAAAATTGCCGGAACGCTTAAAGTCGATCAGGCCCAGTACCGCGAACTGGAGGCTTTCTCGAAATTCGGCTCCGATCTTGATGCCTCAACACTGGCTATTCTGAACAAGGGTGCGAGGAACGTCGAAATCCTGAAACAACCACAATATGCTCCTGTCCCGGTCGAAAAACAGATCGCCATAATATATTGCGGAACACTGGGGTTGCTCAAGGATGTTCCTTTAAACAAAATCAGGGAATTTGAAACTGAATACCTTGAGTATCTCGATCTGAAACACAGGGATATACTTGACCTGCTGAGTGAAGGGACTCTTAACAATGACATTACGAATGTTCTTGAGAAAACAGCTCTTGACTTTGTGAAAAAATATAAGCCATAACGGGCAGCGATAATTGAATTAATAAATCTTGAATGGCGAACCTAAAAGCAATAAGGATAAGGATCACTTCCGTAAAGTCAACACGGCAGATCACTTCCGCAATGAAGATGGTTTCTGCTGCCAAGCTGAGGAAAGCGCAGGATAAAATTGTGCGGTTGAGGCCTTTTGCAAATAAGCTTCATGATATACTTGACAACCTTTCCCAGAGCCTGGCTGATTCGGAAATTGAAAATATTTATGGCAGAAACGCTGTACCGGAAAAGATCCTGATCATTGCAATAACATCAAACAGAGGTCTTTGCGGTGCTTTTAACACAAATGTGATCAGGGAGGCAAAAAGAGTCATCGCCGATTACTATTTTGAACAATACAGGAAAGGGAATGTCAGGTTTCTTGCAATCGGGAAAAAGGGTTTTGATTATATCAGAAAGCAAAAGCTGAACCTTGCCGGAGAGTTTAATGAACTTCTTAATGATGTTACATTTGAAAGAGCTTCAGCTGTAGCCGAAAAAGTGATGAAAAGCTTTGTCGACGGAGAGTTCGACAAGGTTGTGATCATTTATAACCGTTTTAAAAATGCTGCTGTTCAGCAGCTGACAAATGAAGTTTTCCTCCCGGTTTCGCCAACTCCTGAAAAAGGAAAGGCCTGCCTTCCTGCCGACTATATCTATGAACCTGACAAGGAAGCTATTGTAAAGGAACTTATTCCTAAATGGCTTAAGATACAGTTTTATAAGGCAGTGCTTGATTCTTTTGTATCGGAAAACGGAGCAAGAATGACAGCAATGCATAAAGCTACAGATAATGCTACCACAATGATCCGTGAACTGACAATGCAATACAACAAGGCACGGCAGGCTGCAATTACAAACCAGATACTTGAAGTTGTAAGCGGAGCCGAGGCATTGAAAGGATGAAAATATAAATTTTAGATTGCACAGAGGAGCATGTATAATCAGTCAGGACTTAAAAAAATCGTTAACACCTCGCTGGTAAACCTTTCATATAATATGGAATCAGAAAGGCTTATTGACCCGGTGAAATATGTCCTTTCCATGGGAGGTAAAAGATTGCGCCCTGTTATTGCATTGATGACGTGTAACCTTTTCAACGACAAAATAGACGAAGCAGTTATTCCGGTGACCGGGCTGGAGATATTTCATAATTTTACTCTTGTTCATGACGATATCATGGATAAAGCCATGGTGAGGAGAGGATTTGCAACGCTGCACAACAAGTGGAACCTTAACCAGGCAATCCTTTCAGGCGATGTAATGGCTTTTATTACAAATGAGTGTTTCCTTCAGTCTCCCCCTCATCTTTTACAGAAGGTTTTCCGGGTTTTCAACAGGGCTGCAATTGAGGTATGCATCGGACAGCAGCTCGATATGGACTTTGAGAAGGCTACAATAGTCTCACTTGAAGATTACCTGAGGATGATTGAGCTTAAAACCGCAGTATTGATTGCCGCATCAGCAAAAATCGGAGCTATGCTGGGCGGTGCCGATGATAAAGATGCTGAGAATCTGTATGAATATGGCAGGAACCTGGGACTTGGATTTCAGATTCAGGATGATTTGCTTGATACTTACGGTGATATTAAAGTATTTGGAAAGGTCTCCGGAGGTGATATCGTTGCCGGCAAGAAAACATTTCTCTATGTCAAGGCAATGGAAATTGCTTCCCGGGAACAGAGAAAAAAGCTTCAGGAAATCTATTCATCTGAAACAATGGATCCGGAAATCAGGATAAAAATGGCAACGGAAATTTTTGATCAGCTGGATGTCAGACATTTCTCAGAAATCCTCGCCGGTGATTATCTAAAGGCAGCCATAAGCTTCCTTGAAAAGGCACGGGTGCCACAGGAGCGGAAAGAAGAGCTTTTACTTATAACAGGATCACTCGTTGGACGTGACCGCTAAAAACAGATACGGACTATTATGAAAATGATAATAACAGCATTGAATATTATTAAAAAACTCTATAAATAAATCGGATTTATGGCAAAGAATACAGGGAAAATAAGCCAGATTATCGGAGCAGTGGTTGACGTAACATTTCAAAGACAAGGTTCTGAAATGCCCGATATCTATGACGCTCTTGAAATAAAGAGGAAGGATGGATCAACTCTTGTTGTGGAGTGCCAGCAGCATATCGGAGAGAATACTGTCAGGACAATAGCTATGGACTCAACGGACGGGTTACGGAGAGGAATGGACGTTGTGGCTACCGGATTGCCGATAACAATGCCCGTAGGAGAACAAATCAAGGGACGTCTAATGAATGTTACCGGTGAGGCTATAGACGGAATTGGAAATCTGGATAAGAAAGACGGGTACCCGATTCACCGTAAACCTCCCAAATATGAAGATCTTTCAACTGAAAAGGAGATTCTTTATACGGGCATTAAGGTAATTGATCTGATTGAGCCATACTCCAAAGGAGGGAAGATCGGCCTTTTCGGAGGTGCCGGTGTAGGTAAAACAGTTGTTATACTTGAGCTTATAAATAATATTGCAAAATCTTACTCTGGATTATCTGTTTTTGCAGGTGTGGGAGAGAGAACAAGGGAAGGCAACGACCTTCTTCGTGAGATGCTTGAAGCAGGTGTAATAACTTACGGGGAAGATTTCCTTTGTAATATGAAATCAGGGGGATGGGACCTTTCAAAAGTTGATATGGCAGCTTTGAAAGAATCAAAGCTGGCCCTCGTTTTCGGGCAAATGAACGAGCCACCGGGAGCAAGAGCAAGAGTGGCTCTTTCCGGACTTTCAGTTGCTGAATATTTCAGGGATGGCGACGGGAAAGGCAAAGGAAGGGATATCCTGTTTTTTATGGATAACGTTTTCCGTTTTACCCAGGCCGGATCTGAAGTATCTGCTCTTCTCGGCCGTATGCCCTCGGCCGTGGGTTATCAGCCCACTCTTGCCACTGAGATGGGGGTAATGCAGGAACGTATTACATCAACCCGTCATGGCTCAATCACTTCAGTGCAGGCTGTATATGTTCCGGCTGACGACCTTACTGACCCGGCCCCTGCCACAACATTTGCACACCTCGATGCAACCACTGTATTGAGCCGGAAGATCTCGGAACTTGGAATCTATCCTGCTGTCGATCCTCTCGATTCAACATCAAGGATACTTGATGCCAACATCGTTGGAGAGGCTCATTACAATTGTGCCCAGAAAGTAAAGGAATTGCTTCAGAGATATAATGAACTTCAGGATATCATTGCCATTCTCGGTATGGATGAACTGTCGGAAGAAGACAAGCTTGTGGTGCACAGGGCAAGAAGGGTGCAGCGGTTCCTTTCCCAGCCTTTCCACGTTGCGGAACAATTCACCGGTATCAGGGGTGCGCTGGTTTCAATTGAAGATACGATCAAGGGATTCAATATGATACTCGACGGAAGTGTTGACAAGTATCCTGAATCGGCATTCATGCTTGTTGGCACTATTGAAGATGCAATTGAAAAGGGAGAAAAGATACTGGCACAGTCGAAATAATCTGGAAGCTGGTTGCTGGTTGCTTGTTACTGGTTAAATCAACCAGCATCCGGTACCCAGGACCCAGGACCCAGGAAAAGCAACTAGCAACATAATTGCAAATGAAGATCGAAATAATAACTCCTGACAGGAAAGTGTATGAAGGGGAAATAAAATCTGTAAGGGTCCCGGGCAAAAAGGGCTCTTTTCAGGTTCTTAAAGACCATGCTCCGATAATTTCCACTCTCGAGGCCGGAACTGTTTTCATTATTGACCAGGCTGATATTCACAAAGAATTTATGATTAACGGCGGAGTAATTGAAGTCAGGGCCAACAGGATCATTCTTCTTGCCGAATCGGTAAAATAAAGCACATTCCAATGACTACCGAGGAATTCCGGAAACATGCCCATGAGCTGGTCGAATGGATGGCCGGTTACATGGATAATGTCGAAAACTATCCGGTTAAATCGCATGTAAGGCCGGGAGAAATAATAAACCGCCTTCCTGCTGGTCCCCCCTTAAAGCCTGAGTCGTTCGAGGCTCTTATGAAGGATTTCGAAGAGATAATTATGCCGGGAATATCACACTGGCAGAGTCCTAATTTCTTTGCCTACTTTCCGGCCAATACCAGTCCGCCATCGATTCTGGCCGAAATGATAATTTCAACTTTAAGTGCCCAGTGCATGATCTGGGAGACATCGCCAGCGGCTGCGGAACTTGAAGAGAAAATGATGATCTGGCTCCGCGATCTTATTGGCCTGCCGTCAGATTTTGAGGGAGTTATTCAGGATACTTCTTCCACATCAACCCTTGCGGCAATTCTTACTGCCCGGGAGAAATTGTCAGGATTCGTGATAAATGAAGAAGGTGCCGGTAAAGCAGGCACACTAAGGGTTTATTGCTCAGAGCAAACGCATTCGTCAATCGAAAAAGCTGTAAAGATAAGCGGCATTGGAAGAAAGAATCTGGTAAAGCTGCCTGTGAAGGATGATTTCTCAATGGATGCCTCAAAGCTCCGGGAGGCAATTGAAGCGGACAAAATAAAAGGTTACAATCCGTGCTGTGTTATTGCCACCCTGGGCACAACAGGGACCACTGCCATTGATCCGCTGAGGGCAATTGGGGAAATCTGCGCTGAAAATAATATTTGGCTCCATGTTGATGCGGCAATGGCCGGAACGGCGCTTATTCTGCCTGAATTCAAGTGGATGCTCGATGGCAGGGAATATATCGACTCGCTGGTATTTAATCCACATAAATGGATGTTTACCGGGTTTGATTGTTCTGCCTATTTTGTGAGGAATCCGGAACACCTGATAAAGACCTTTGAGATACTGCCTGAATACCTTAAAACAAGGACTCGCGGCACTGTAAATGATTACCGCGACTGGGGTGTCCCCCTGGGCCGGAGATTCAGGGCACTGAAGCTCTGGAGCGTTATCCGGATGTATGGCGTTGAGGGACTCAGGGGAAAAATACGGTACCATATCAAATTGGCGGCAAAGCTCGCGGAACTCATTTCTTATGAAACTGATTTTGAGATACTTGCGCCGTTGACGATTAACGTGGTATGTTTTCGCTTCAGACCGGCCCTATTGAATGACATTGAGATAAACAAAATCAACGAGGAGCTTAACCACAGACTTAACGATACCGGAAAGATCTATCTTACTCATACTGTCATCAACGGTATCTATGCCCTTCGTATGGTGACCGGTCAGACAAACGTTACAATGGAGCATGTCGAAAAAGCATGGGATCTGATAAAGACAACAGCAAGAGCCCTTTAAACTGCATTTTTATCAGATCCTGTTCTTGCCGATAGTCATACCAAAAAAATCTATGTTAATCAGGAACTTCAGGTATGGATATTCACCCAGGTAACGCCATGAAGCTTCCACTCCGGCTGATATCATAAACGGCAGCCTGAAAATGTAAAAATCCCCCATAAGCTCAACACCCGTTGATGTGAAGGTTTCGGTGTAATCATGATATTCCCGTGAACCTCCCTCGAAAATATAGTTTCCTGTTCCGCGGGTGTAGTCATAAAAGAACGATGACCTGATCCTTGTAAGGTACAGGAAGCTTGATAAATTAAAATCAGGATAAAGCAGGGGCATAAAATAATCGACTGACCCGAACTGGATCTCTTTCGAGATTATATTATCGTAGCTCCTTGAAAAATGCGTTCTGTTTCCAAGTATATATTTTTCAGGATTTTGTTTCTCGGCTTCAAGACGTAATTTAATACCATTGTTTTTAAGGAAGCCCGGGAGATAAAAGGATGTTTTCAAAGTAAGTATATCCCCGTAAATATCGCTGTCAAACGGGTAAAGTGAATATCCTGCATCAATAGTCTGGGCCCATTTTGGATAAATATCACGGAAAGCCGACCTTTGATAATTTGAAAAGTACACCCTTCCTGTCAATTGGTTCTGCCCATTATCATAAGCGGCCTTTTCCTGAACATAGATCTGGTCATTCCTGAAAGTAGAAGATGCTGCCAGATAGAGGTATTTCGTGAACCTTCCTCCCTGGAATGTCAATGGCAGTGACAGCGTGTTTGTCCATTCATATCCGTTTGTTATATCAGGCGGATCATCAACAGTTTGTGAGAATTTCTCAATATAGACAGGATCGCCGAAATCCATGCGTGTTTCATAGACAAGATACCAGCCAAGCCATTTGATACTGGTATGCAGCTTATGCCTGTTATCAGAGTATTCGTAACCAAATGATGAAACCATGGTGCTGAGGTTATTCTGCGACAACAGTGTAAAGCCTGGCGCAATTGAAGCAGGATCACTCTTTACTTCCTCAATATCTGCATAGAATGGCATCCAGCTGTGAAATCTGAAAAGATTCTTCCATTTTCTGTAAGGCACAGGTGTATAAACATTATCAGAAACATCATTTGGAAGTTTCTGACCGGGCTTGAACCGGTTGATCAGATATGACGATTCACTTACCGGAATTTCTTCATTTCCTGAACCCGTAGGCAGAGTTGTATAACATATTTCATTGCCGGAGGAAGAGTAATCGGAAAACAATAACAGATAACCATTCAGATTCAGATCATTGGCTCCGAACCTCGATCTTGTAAGAGGTACAACCGATTTATCAGGTTTGCATAAATAGATATTATCTGTTCCGGAAGATGAACTTACGAAAAACAGCGAATCATTTCTGATATAGGAAGACTGAATATCATCATGCCCAGGCTCTATCAGAGTGTTCCAGCTTTTGTCCTTTAAACTGTATGATATTATCCCCTCTCCCTGTTTATTCAGATAAATAACAGTAACTATTTTGCCTGTTTCATCCCATTGAGGTCTCTGGAGTGATGCATTCCCTGGGGCAGGAACAGAATGCAGTATAAATCCGTTCCAGGCATCCAGGATCACCAGATTATTCCTGTTGTCAATCGTATTCTCGGTAGCTGCAATATAATTGCCATCGGAAGATATGGATGCCGACATATACCTTGTTTTGGAGGCCAGCTGGCTGGTCTTTCCGGTTTTCAGATCCATGATCTTAATTACCGACCATGTCCTGTTCTCCCAGCGTGGATCAGTATGTATTTCGACCCAGGCCAGCCGGCCCTTCCCGTAAGAAATAAACCAGGGGTAGCTGTAACCGGGAATATGGATTTTTTTTTCAGTTTTCTCCGAGGGTCTTATAAGCACAAAAGAAGGGGATTCAGACAGGGATGTCCTTACAGCAATGATACTGTCTTTTCCTGCAAGGACCGGGGAATAATAATTGACATATTTTTTCCCTTTGTCTGGGTTCAGGACTTCATAAGCTTCACTACCTGATTCCCTGTCGTCTGTTGTCCAGAGAGTCTTAAGGGTATCAAAAGCCTCCGTGAACAGTTTCTTTTTGGTTAGTGATGCTGTTTTTCTGAGGCTGAAATTGACCGGGTTGATTGCAAAGGGAGCTTTGGCGGTAAGATCCAGCGCTTTTCTCCACATCTGGGGATCATATTTTGAGTATGACCATGCCATCATCTGATATCCCGACTGATAGTGATTCGGAACGAAATCCCTGAATGAACCGTTAACTATTTTATCGTATTTGTAAACACTCCCTTTTTCAACCATTAATGCTTTGAGCTGTTTCTGAAAAGAGGCGCTTCTTCCCCGGCCCGATTCCGTAAGAACCGACTCGGCAAATACAGCCTCACCTTCGAGGAACCATAGCGGCAAAAGAGATGAAACGATTCCGGGGACCTGCTGTCCTGCGATATATGACAAAGCTTTTGTGAAACCCTTATTTAGCGATTCCATCTGAAGTACATGTGTTATCTCATGAATTGCCAGCTGTGTGTTCGCATCGAGAGGAATAGAGTTTTGCTCGGGTGTCGGATATACTTCCATCCGGCTGGGGGCCCATGAAACATACCCGTTGGATTCAGTGGTGTAATTATGTATAATAACCGGGATCCGGAATTTCATTTCCGGATATATGGCCGACAGCTTTGAATAAGCATCATCGAGCGACCTTGCAAAATCTGGTCCTGCTTCACCGTATGATTCAGGATAAATGACTTTGAACTTTCCGGTTTTAATCTGCAGCCATTTCAGTGAGCCCGGATCCTGCCCCGTATTATAATACTGGGCGGAAGAGACTGCAAAGAAAAAGAGAAAACAGGCACAAAATAAAAACGAAAGGTTTTTTTTGAAAAATCTCATATTCAAAAATAGTAAAATAAGTGAGTATCTCAATCCTGAGCCATAATATGAAAAATTTGCTAATTTCACCATTCAATCATCCGGAGTTGTTTCCGGACAAAACCAGGTAAAAACTGATGAAGAAATACAGGCTGATAAACAATATAACCGGCTGGGTAATATTTGCAGTTGCAGCATTTACCTATCTTATGACAATTGAACCGACGGCCAGTCTGTGGGACTGTGGTGAATACATTGCATCGGCATTTAAACTTGAAGTGGGGCATCCTCCGGGTAACCCGGTATTTATGGTAATGGCGCGTTTCTTTACTCTTTTTGCAGGAGGAAATACTTCGAATGTTGCCGCTATGGTAAACTCCATGTCGGCTCTGGCAAGTGCATTTACAATTCTATTCCTGTTCTGGACAATTACGCATCTTGCAAGGAAGATTATAATCAGAACAGAGGATGATCTGAATAATATGCCGGGGATCACAGCTGTTATGGCTGCCGGTGTTGTGGGGGCCCTGGCATTTACTTTTTCCGATTCCTTCTGGTTTTCGGCTGTCGAAGGTGAAGTTTACGCTTCATCATCATTTTTCACGGCGGTTGTTTTCTGGGCCATTTTAAAATGGGAGGATGTGGCTGATGAGAAATATGCCAACAGGTGGATAATTCTTATTGCATTTCTGATGGGACTTTCAATAGGGGTCCATTTGCTTAACCTGCTGACTCTTCCTGCCATAGTCCTTGTATATTATTTCAGGAAATATGATTTTACCTGGAAAGGCTTTATGATCTCACTGGGCATCTCGGTGCTTTTTCTCTCGTTGCTTATGTGGGGAATCATGCCTGGAGTTGTGACAATTTCCTCAAAGCTCGATCTGTTATTTGTTAACCGTCTCGGATTACCGCCAAACAGCGGGATGATCTTTCATTTCATTCTTTTGACAGCGTTCTTTATTCTTGCAATAAAATCAACAATTTCAGCCTCCGGTAATGTGAGAAACACTGCTTTTTCCGTTGGCGCATTGTTGCTGACAGGGGTTTGGATAATTTCAGGTTCATTTTTGCTAAACCTGGTTGTGCTGGCAGCAATTTCAGGATATATCTGGTACCTTGCCGGAAAGAACAGGGTGGTCTTAAATACCCTTCTCACTGCAGTAATGGTCATAATGATCGGATATTCATCAAACGCCATCATTGTTATCAGGGCTGTTGCTAATACTCCTCTGAACGAAAATCAACCCGATAATCCTTTCAGCCTGCTCTATTTCCTGAACAGGGAGCAGTATGGTCAGCGTCCGCTCTTCAGCGGGCCGTATTATAATGCCCCGGTTACGGATTACATCGACGGTAAACCCAAATATGTGATTGAAAACGGGAAATACATAATCAGCGCTTATAACCTCGAACGTGAATACGACCAGCGGTTTATTACTCTTTTCCCCCGTATGTGGAGCGATCAGAGTGAACATGAGCCCATTTACAGGGAGTGGGGAAAAATAAAAGGAACACCGGTAAGCGTAACCAACCAGTCGGGAGAAAAGGAGATTATTCGAAAACCAAAATTCAGTGAAAACCTCAGGTTTATGTTCACATACCAGTTCGGATACATGTACCTCAGGTATTTCATGTGGAATTTTGCAGGTAAGCAGAATGATACCCAGGGAACAGGGGGAGCTGTAAACGGCAACTGGATAACAGGATTACGATTCTTCGATAATCAGAGGGTCGGAACATCCGACCTGCCCACGGGGATGAAGAACGACACGTCGAGGAATGTATATTTTCTGTTGCCTTTCCTGCTGGGAATAATAGGGCTCTTTTATCAGCTGAACCGCGACTACAAGAACTGGTGGGCAACATTACTGCTGTTCCTTATGACGGGCATGGCAATTGTTTTTTACCTGAACCAGTATCCTAACCAGCCAAGGGAAAGGGACTATGCTTATGCAGGGTCGTTTTATTTTTTTGCAATATGGATAGGACTTGGAGTACTGGCTCTTTTTGAAATTTTATCAAAGCTGACAGGAGAGAAAATTGCGGCGCCACTTGCCGGGGCTCTCTGTTTTTTTGCCGTTCCTGTAATAATGGGAACCCAAAACTGGGATGATCATGACCGGTCAGGCCGCTACCTCGGACGTGATGTAGCATTTAATTACCTGAATTCATGTGCAAAGGATGCCATTCTTTTTACAAACGGAGATAACGATACATTTCCCCTCTGGTATGCACAGGAAGTTGAGGGAAAAAGAACGGACGTCCGTGTCTGTAATCTGATGCTCCTGAATACCGACTGGTATATCAACCAGATGAAAAGGAAAACCTATGAATCAGATCCGCTTCCGGTTTCACTTCCGGCAAAGAAATATTATGACGGTGTAAATAATCAGGTCTTCATAGTTGAGAAGACAAAGGACCCGGTCAGTATATCTACTGTCATTGATTATATTAACAGCGAGAATAAGGCAACTAAGGTTCAGATTTCACCTACAGAATTACTTGATGTCATACCCTCAAGAACAATCAGAATTCCGGTCGATTCGGCAAGGGTTATTGCTTCAGGAACTGTCAGGCCGGAAGATGCCGGCAAAATTGTGCCATATATAGACATAAAACTGAAAGGCAATTCAATACTTAAAAGCCAGCTGATTGTTCTTGATATGCTCGCCAATAATAACTGGGAAAGACCCATCTATTTTGTAACAGGATATCATAATGACGCTCTCGGGCTTGAAGAATACTTTCAGCTTGAAGGGATTGCCTTCCGGCTTGTTCCGATAAAATCACAGAATAAAAGCTGGGTAGAATATGGCAGGATAGATTCAGATATTCTTTTTGACAATATCATGAACAAATTTGTGTGGGGCGGGGCGAACGATCCTGAGGTGAACCTCGATTATAATCATGTAAGGACATTAATCGTAATTAAGGCCAGGCTGATATATGCCAGGCTTGCCAAAGCTCTTGTTGCTGAGGGGAAAAATGAAAAGGCCGCTGAAGTCCTTGACCGCTGTCTTGAAATGCTTCCTTTGGACAATTTCCCGTACGACCCCTATTATTCCGACCTGATTGATGGTTACTTTGCTGCGGGAAAGGCCGACAAGGCAGTTGAGATGACCAGGGAACTCACTGATTATTATTATGAAAAACTGAATTACTACCTTAAACAAAATCCATACGTGATCAGTTCGGCTGACTATGAGATACAATCAGCATTTCAGGTTGCAGCAAAAACAGCCGGCTTCTGTGAATCGAACGGCAGGAAAGAGATGGCCGATGAGATTAATCAAAAGCTCGAAGCTTACTATGCCGACTATATCAGCAAGCAGCAAAAATAAGTGGAATAAGAGGATCAGGAACGGAAGTAAACAGAATTGTGAACTTCCTGTTTAAGATACTTTTCAAGAAGGGAGTAAACATTTTCGGGATAAACCGGTTTCAGGATGTATTCATTGCACCCTGCAATATATGCATCAGATTTTGATTGTTCTGAAGAATAAGCTGTTATCATAAGAACAGGAACATTCTTTCTGGTTTTCCTGAACATCCTTGTACAATCTATTCCGTTGATCAGAGGAATAAGGAAATCCATTATTACCAGGTCAACCTTTGCATCCTTGTTATTAATAAAATCGATGAAATCCTTGCCTGTACGGAATTTTTTTACTTCCGCCCCTGAACTTTGAAGAAGAGTTTCATAGTACCTTATAGAAGGAACATCGTCTTCAACAATGATAATAGTTTTATCCGTTAATTCTAAACCGCTGAAATTCAGAGACATTATAAAATTGATTTTGACTTGTATAAATTTACGACAAGATATTGATGTCTGCCTAAATAAAAACCACAATTATTAACAACTTATAAACAAATTTAATGCCGTTAAGTGAATTCTGCAAGTATTTAGCAAGGAAAAAATCCTGGAGGATGCAAAAAATTGCATGGGGCACAAGTATCGGGAAGAAGACTGATCTGATTATTTTGAATTTCGGATTTCGGATTTTCGATTTCGGAATTTTAAATCCGCAATCCGCAATCCGCAATCCGCAATTAAAAGGTATCTACCGGCACTCCCAGGATATCCTCGTGTTGCCAACAAAAATATCATCCTTGCCTTCGATGGCAATCAGAGCCGCATCGCAGTATTCTGTCTCAGGACCTTCCGAGATGACACCTCCACCGACATTATAGGTTACCTGCCTGCAGATTTTGCACGACCCGAGAATTTCGCATGAATTAAATGCCATGGTCATGCCTATGAATGTTATGGCCAGAATAAATTTTCGTTTCATTTAGAAATAGCTTCGTTTTGACCTCTTCTCTTCAGCCGGTATTCGGTTTGTTATAAAAACGTCAATTTTAAAAAATTATTAGTTATTTTGATGCAACAAATACTTTAATTGGCAGTCATTAAACTGGAATGAGAAAATAAACTGCTAAATAAAACAATTTTTGTCATGGAAGAATCAAATAAAATGAAAAAACATGTGACCGTGGTCGGAGCTATTCATATTGGTTTCGGTTTTATTGGTCTGATCCTTGCACTGGGTGCTTTTTTCGCACTTAATTTTGCAAGGGGGGTTGTAGGCAATGAGGAAATTCCGTCGATGGTTCTGAGCTTTCTTTCGATCAGTGTTCCATTACTGATAGGATTTCTCTCAACACTCGGGCTGGTAGG
Source organism: uncultured Bacteroidales bacterium (assembly GCA_963702415.1). GTDB lineage: Bacteria > Bacteroidota > Bacteroidia > Bacteroidales > VadinHA17 > LD21. Next base: position 311,724 of record CAVPCP010000022.1, read on the forward strand.
AGGTATAGGACTTCTTTCTTTTCAGCCGTGGGCAAGATATCTTATAATGGTAGTTGCAGCTATCGGATGTCTTAATATCCCGATCGGAACACTCAAAGGAGTCTATTCCCTCTGGGTCCTACTGCAGGATGAAACATTGCTGCTATTCATGCCCGGGAAATCTTAAAGGAGATATCGACGGATAACTTTTAAACGTAATTATTCACTTAAGGACCCAGGTCCTTAATTTTTTTCTAAATTGTCGCAAAATCATTTCTATGGGCGACGACAATAAGATCATCTTTTCAATGTACCGCGTCGGAAAAACTTTTCCTCCTCACCGGCAGGTACTTAAGGATATTTCCCTCTCTTTTTTCCTTGGTGCTAAAATCGGCATTATAGGCCTTAACGGTTCCGGGAAATCGACTCTTCTGAAGATAATTGCAGGACTCGAGAAGGAATATCAGGGAGAGGTTACTTTTCTCCCCGGATATTCAGTCGGGCACCTGCCCCAGGATCCGCTTATTGATGAAAGCCGCAGCGTACGCGAAATAGTCGGGGAGGGGGTAAAAGAGATCATGGACCTGATAAAGGAATACGAATCTATAAATACCCTTTTTGGAGAACCGGAAGTGTATGAAAACCCTGATAAAATGCAGCAATTGATGGACAGGCAGGCTGTTCTCCAGGAAAAAATTGATTATCACGAAGGCTGGAATATCGATTATAAGCTCGAGAGGGCGATGGATGCACTACGATGCCCCGATAGCGAGGCAAAAGTAAATATCCTGTCGGGTGGGGAAAGGAGAAGGGTGGCTCTGTGCCGGCTGCTTCTTCAGCAACCCGATATACTTCTGCTCGACGAACCCACAAACCATCTCGACGCTGAGTCGGTTCAATGGCTCGAGACAACTCTCCGACAATATCATGGCACCGTTATTTGTATAACACACGACAGGTATTTTCTTGATAATGTTGCAGGCTGGATACTGGAGCTCGACAGGGGTGAAGGAATTCCATGGAAAGGCAACTACTCATCATGGCTTGAGCAGAAGGCAAAAAGACTTGAGATCGAAGAAAAGGGAAATGTCAAGAGAAGAAAGATCCTTGAAAGAGAACTGGAATGGGTGAGGATGTCGCCAAAAGCAAGGCAAGCTAAATCAAAAGCACGACTGGGAGCTTATGAAAACCTTCTTAATCAAGATGTGAAGGCCAAGGAGGAAAGACTTGAAATCTTTATACCAAACGGTCCCAGGCTTGGTGATAAGGTCATAAGGGCATCGCATGTGGCTAAATCGTTTGGAGACAAACTCCTGTTTGAGGATCTCGAATTTAATCTCCCTCCAAACGGTATCGTAGGTGTCATAGGTCCGAACGGAGCCGGTAAAACCACCCTTTTCAGAATGATTATGCAGAAGGAGAAAGCAACAAAAGGTGATTTTCAGATCGGAGAGACGGTTGTTCTCGGGTATGTCGATCAGGCTCATGCAGCAATCGATCTGCAGAAAACTGTATATGAGGTCATTTCAGGGGGGCAGAACGACGTTATGGTTGGCAGCAGGCTTGTGAATGCCCGTGCTTACGTTTCGAGATTCAATTTTACGGGAGCTGATCAGGAAAAGAAATGCGGAGTGCTCTCGGGCGGGGAACGGAACAGGCTTCATCTGGCTCTGACACTTAAGTCAGGCGCCAATGTTCTGCTCCTCGATGAACCGACCAACGATATTGACGTTAATACTCTCAGAGCCCTCGAAGAAGGACTTGAGAGCTTTGCCGGATGCGCTGTGATAATCTCCCACGACAGATGGTTCCTCGACAGGGTTACCACACATATGCTTGCCTTCGAGGGCGATTCAAAAGTTGTATGGTTCGAAGGCAACTATTCCGATTATGAGGAGAATTATAAAAAAAGGGTTGCTGATACAACGCCGGTGAGGATCAAGTATAAAAAACTGGTGTGAGGTATGGGGTATGGGGAAGAACCTCACCCCAACCCCTCTCCCTGGGGAGAGGGGCTTGGAAAGTAAATCTGTGCCAGGGTACAGGACTAGAGATTCCCCCTTTGAAGAGCCTGCCCCGCTTCGGCGGGGGGGGGTAGGGGGATGTTCTTGCCACAAATTCCCCCTTAGAAGGGGGTTAGGGGGATGTTCTTCTTAGCTCCCCTCCCTGGAGGGGCTGGGGGTGGGTTCTTTAAGATTTCGACCCATTGAAAAGGATTGCTTCGTCATGGCGCTTTCGCGCCACTCCTCGCAATGACGGTGCCCTTTCGATGATGTGGTTTTAAAGATGATCGTACAAACAATAAATTTCGTTATGAAACTTAAGACCGTTAAGAAATCGTGTGCAGTTTTGATTATCCTGGTTTTGACTGTCATATCATCCACAGCCCAGATCGGCACGCGTTTTCCGTCGGAGAAGAAGATAATCACTGATCCGGTGACAGGAACGGAACTCACCTTCCTTACAAGCTCCCGGGTAAACGATTCAAAGATCTATCAGACACATCCCCAGTGGACAGCCGATGGCAGCTGGGTAGTTTTCCGCAGCAGCAGGCTTCCTGGCGAAACACTGGCTGTAAATGAGAAGACAGGGGTTATTGTCCAGGTCTCCGAAGGCGGATATATGGGTATGCTCACACTTGCCAGGAAGTCAATGAAACTCTATTTCATGCGAATGGTTCTGCGTCAGCCCGGGCAGAAAAAGGGGGGCCCGGTTCAGGTAGTGGAGGTAGACCTTAAAAAGCTGTTTGCCGACAGCGAGACCGGACAATTGAAGAATGATAATGAATACCAGAGAGTTTGCGGAACTATTCCAGCCGAGACAGGGGCAGGAGGAGACATGACCCTGGATGCGGATGAGGAAATTGTTTATTTCAGGACAGGTAAAGAGGAGGCCGCCAGATATATAGATAAGAATACGAAGATTGAGCCAAATTTTGGCCCGCGGAATATGGGCGCCGGACCATCAGGCATAGGAAGCATGAATATAAAAACTGGTGAAACTAAATTTATTATTGCAGTACCTTTCCAGATCGGCCACATACAGGCTAATCCCTGGGTACCGGGTGAGATAGTGTTTTGCTGGGAAACAGGCGGGAAAGCACCACAACGGACATGGACAGTTTTGGCCGATGGCATAGGATTTCGGCCTTTATATCCTGAATCGGAATATGAATGGATTACTCACGAAGCTATTATTACGAAGGATGAAGTTGCATTTGCCATAATGGGTCACCGGAAGGTTGGTACGCCTGAACAGCCGGCCGATCCTGCAAATCCGGGTCAGGAAACGGGATGGGGGCCATCAGGCACCCGGGAAAAGCCGACAGGAATGGGTATTGTAAACCTCAGGACCAGAGAAATGATAATTGCCGGGCAGACGCTTTCAGGAAGCGGATTATGGCATGTGAACGGGTCAGCTGACGGCCGTTGGGCAGTGGGAGATGATTTTGCCAGAAACATTTACCTTATCGACAGGCAAACACATGAGATGATCCTGCTTTCGGGGGGTCACAAAACAACAGCTTCAGATCACCCTCATCCCACTTTCAGCCCCGATGGAACACGGATAGAGATACAATCGGCCATGATTTCAGAGGATAACAAATCAATGGATATCTGTATAATTCCCGTCCCGGAAGAATGGCTGAAGAGAAAATACACCTCACCCCAAACCTCCCGCAAGGGCGGGACAGGCTCTCTCCCGGAGTGAGAGGGGTTTGAGACACTTGTAAATCTCTAATACTGAAAGGCAGAAGATCAAAAAATTCCCCCTTTGAAGGGGGTAAGGGGGATGTTCTTGTCACAAATTCCCCCTTTGAAGGGGCTAGGGGGATGTTCTTAGATTCTTACTATACTCCCAGGTATAAGCTATTTGGCAGTCATGGAAGCATGTTCAAAAATGACCTCCGAAGCCGAAGAGGCGGCCTACTTTTAGGAAAGATCAATAGCCGTCAGCTTCAGCTGACGGATGCAAAGGCTAATATTTATTAAGGGACTTTAGTCCCACAAATTTAAAGCTGGTACTCCAGTGCCTTTCTCGTAACTTCAGGAGTTGTAAGACCCCTGTCGCCAAGAGTGACCCATTTTCGCTCCTCAAACCTTGTAACAATCTTATCAATTGTATCCTGCCCGACATTATAATCCCTCAGCCTGGTCCTTACCCCGAGTGATTCAAAAAAGCTTACAGTCTTGTCAATGGAAGCCTGAATCCTCTGCTCTTCTGTTCCCTCATTTATTTTCCATACTCTCTGCCCGTATTGCAGCAATTTGTCCTTTTTCTCTTCTTTAAGAGTCTTCCATAGCCCTGGAAGCACAATTGCAAGCGTCCTGGCATGATCAATCGCGTGAAGCGCCGTAAGTTCGTGCCCGATGCTGTGCACCGACCAGTCGCCGGGGACACCACAGCCAATTAGCCCGTTAAGTGCCATTGTGGCTGACCACATAAGATTCGACATTGCCTCATAGCTGCCGGGATTATTATATACTTTCGGTCCCTCTTCGATAAGAGTTATAAGAATCGCTTCAGCAAACCGGTCCTGTATCGGTGAATTGACCGGATAGGTGAGGTATTGTTCGATAACATGCACAAATGCATCAACAACCCCGTTGGCAACCTGTTTCTGAGGCAATGATCCTGCAGCTTCAGGCAACAGCACGGAAAATTTCGGAAATACAAAAGGCGATCCGAAAGCGAGTTTTTCGGATGTCGACTTACGGCTTATCACCGAATTTTTGTTCATTTCCGAACCTGTTGCAGGGAGCGTGAGAACAACGCCGAAAGGTAAAGCAGCTGTTACTGGAATATTCTTCGCAAGAATATTCCATGGATCACCAAACCTGTAAGGAACAGCGGCGGCAATGAATTTTGTCGCGTCGATCACTGATCCGCCTCCGGCTGCAAGAAGGAAATCGATTTTCTTTTCCTTTATAACCTCAACCGCTTTCATGGCGGTTTCATAGGTGGGATTGGGCTCAATGCCTCCGAATTCGGTGACATCAAATCGTCCGAGGGCTGACTTTATCTTGTCATAAACACTATTTTTGAAAATGCTCCCTCCTCCATAAAGCAACATAACCTTATTGCCTGCAGGGATCTGGGCTGCGATTTTCATGATCTGTTCCTTGCCAAAAAAAATCCTAACCGGGTTATAAAATTCGAAATCGTTCATAATTTACTGATATGGTTTGCAAATTATTATTAATAGTTACTGGGTGCTGGATACTGGTTGCTGGTTGCCAGCCTACGCTAAAGCTTCGGCTGGTAAAACTGGTTGCTGATGAAATAAGATTATTTGCAAATCTAAGGAAAAGATTTTAAATCGCCCTCGCACCCCATACCCCATACCCCATACCCCATACCCCATACCCCATACCCCATACCCCATACCCCACACCTCACACCTCACACCATCAGTTTCTAGTCGTCCTGAATTTCTTTCCGTCTTCCTTGCAGACTGCTTTTATGAGTCTCCGTCCCGACATTACACCTGTCGGCAGTCCTCCTCCCGGTTCAACCCACTGGCCGCACATGTACATGCTGTTAAGCCCAGGCAATTTCTGCGACATCGGTTTCATCAGGACATTTGAATTTTCAGGTGTGATAAGCCATCCCTCAAAGCTGCCCTTCCAGTTGCCGGTATATCTTTCAAATGTCATTGGTGTTGCCACATCAGTCATTTCTACCTGTGATGATATCCCGGGGAAACGCTGTTCAAGCAGTTCAATAAGTTTAAGAGCTGTCTCCTCTTTTTTCTTAAGATAAGCAGCTTTATCCTCTGCCAGCTTTTTCCAGTATTCATAATCTGTATTCAGCATAAGCGTAAGGGCAGTTTTACCCGCAGGAGCCATTGATGAATCATGATTGTAAAGATGCACCCAGAGCCTGTCAATTACAGAACCGCAGATCTCTGCAGGTTCTTTAAGGGCAAAGCTGAATCCCGAAACTGACAGAGGAACATCCTCAAAGGTGCGGTTTACCCCAAGCCCGACAAAAATTAAAGACGGAAACAGGGGCCAGCTGTCATAAGCTTTACGGATCTTTTCATCGGTATACTTTCCATCGAGCATCTTAAAGATAGTCGTATATCCATCGGCTGCTGAAATCACCCTTGAGCACATTTGCCCGGTACCATCCTCCAGTTTGACACCGACTGCTTTATCTCCTGCTGTAAGTATCTTCGCGACCCGTTCTTTATAGTGAACTGTACCCCCGAGGGCTTTGTACCGTTCTTCCATGGCTTTTGACATCGGTAATGATCCCCCGAGAGGATAGTCTGCGTTCTTTTTATGAAGGTAGGCAAATGTGAAAAGCATGAAAAAAATTGAAAATTCCGGCATCCACATCTCTTCAAAAGCTTTTTTAAGAAAAGGATCCCGGATCCGGTTAGCATACTCTCCGCAGGTTGTTTTCATCCACTTCTGCATTTTTTTACCGTTTATGATAAAGCTGGTGACCATTCTGATCTTTTTACCAATTCGGGTCACCAAAGGTGTCTGTTTTGATGGCATGTCAAAAGCCAGGCACATCCTTACTCCATCTGTGAATTCCCTTATTGTCTCTGCATCCTGAGGAGAAAATTCGATTAATTGCTTTTCCAGGCGGTCAACATCTGAATAAAAAGTAAGAACGCGGCCGTCAGGAGTTTCAAAATGCATATATTCATCCATGTTGATGAACTTCCTTTCCTGCGCTACACCAACCTCCTGCCAGTATTCATTCATGCTGCTTTCAGGCGATGACCCTACGAGCCAGTGAATACAGCAGTCAATCGTATATCCCTTCCGTTTCCAGGAAGTGCACAAGCCTCCCGGTTTATCATGCAATTCATAGATCCTGGTACTGTAACCATTCATCTGGGCATAAATACCTGCTGCTAAGCCTGCGAAGCCTGCGCCGATAATTATTATCGAATTGTCCTTTTCTGAGTCTGACATAATTTTAAAACTTTGTGATATTTGAAAATTGATTTTCTTTGCAAAAGATAATAATCTTATTTCAAATCCGGTATGATAATAAAATTAAAAATTCTGACAGCGATAGCTGTAATTACATTGTTATTACATCCTGACACTCTTGCCCAGAAGAAAGAAACATCAACCACGGCATCAGAAAAATCGATCCCGACTCTGGTCCCGGTTATTCTTAATGGAGAGGCACAAAAAATTCCTGCATTTGAGAATCCCGATGAATGGATAAAGCATGATCTGTGGGTTGAAACCGGATTTGACACCGACGGCGACGGCAGAAAAGACAGAATGCATGTTGATGTTACACGCCCCCGGCAGACTGCGGCAGCACTCTTGCCCAGGCAGAGTGGACCGACCACCGGTTACTTTACCTTACGGAACCGTTAAAAGAGGCTGTGCATATTTCCGGTACGCCTTCAATTACAATAAAGGCTTTAAGCGACAAACCGGCAGTCAATCTGTCTGTGTGGCTGGTAGCATTGCCATGGTCGGATGCCCGGAATGTAAAGGCCACGGATAATATTATCACCCGTGGATAGGCCGATCTTCAGAACAGCAAGTCGCTCAGGGAGAGCGAAACTCTTAAGCCCGGCCTCTTTTATGAAATGACTTTCGATCTGGAACCCGACGACCAGGTAATTCCTGCCGGTAAACAGATAGGACTTATGATTTTCTCGACCGACAGGGAATTCACCCTCTGGCCCGATCCCGGAACCAGGCTAACCATCGATCTGAACGCGACCTCTATAACATTGCCTGTGGTAGGAGGTAAGGAAGCGGTTAAATAAAATAGTAGCAAACGGCGATAAACGGATTGCTTCATCCCGCGTATGCGGGATTCGCAATGACCGGAATGTCAATTAAGGTGACTGCAAGACAGCACGACCGAAAGCCTGCGCCGAGGCTTCGGCTTTCAAAGCACGACCTTTACTTCATAGTAGCCTTCCGGGTAGTTACGTTTACAGGTCCTCCCTTGCCGTTTATGATGCTTTTAACGACGCTTTCCTTGTTCCCGTTCAGCCAGAAAATGATCTTGTTATGGATCTTATCCTCAAGATGTGCCGGAGTTTCAATTGCATTGTCGACTATTACCGGAGCATCGTAAAAAACATTATAAATTCCTATACCCCAGGCTTCATGGCTCCTGACATGGTCAGCGACCTTATATGACGCATATCCGTAAATACCGTCATGCTTCCATGAGTCAACCGTTGGCGGGTCATAGGGCATTTCACTCTGATAGAAATAGACCCTGCCGTTATTACCGTTCCAAAGCGTCTGGTACTCCTGGAAATGTTCATTGAACAAACCATAAATTGTGACATTATCGCCGTTTACAATAAGGCCGTTTGCGGCCCTGTTCTTATCCCAGCCGACTCCATTTCCGTGATCAGCCCTCCAGAGCCAGATATGATCGACAACGACATCACTGCTGTTTATTGTCATGCATGTCCTGGCCGATCCTTCAGCCGGACCGCCTACCCTGAAAAAAATATCATACAGAAAAACAGGGTTGGCGGTGTCCCCCTTCGCTGAAGCTTCGGAGGACCCGTACGGCGTTCGGCTTCCTGGCTTTCCAACCTCGAATAGTTTTTCTGAGAAGACCTTACCTGCATCTATTGTTAATCCGCAAACAATAACTCCGTCAACATCAGATATCTCAACCGCCGCATTGCCATTTTCAGGGATTAGGGTTGCAAGGCCGGTCCCCATAATCACTGTGCCGGGATTTGTAACCATTAGACTCTTGCTGAGGAAATATCTTCCGGGTGTGATCAACAAATTCTTTCCTTTTTTCAGGGCAGAATTCATCGATTCTGAATTGTCAATGCCGGATCGGGCAATATAGAAATCGTTCATATAAAGAGTTCTTTCCGCCCTGACGCCATTTATCCAGTCGGGACCGGAACTGTTCTGCTTAATTCCAGTGATCTTTATGTTAAATCCCTTTTCATCGAATGAGAGAAATGGTTTTTCGCGGATAAGCGGAGTCTTCCCGATTGTTGTATATGGAAGCTCGGGCCAGTTTTCGGCCGGTGCGCCGTTCACGCCGACAAACATCATGTTCCAGTTCCCGCCTATCCACTGACCCATATCGGTGTTTCTTGTGAACCATTGCTGCTGCGGCCCTGATGTAATATTCCCGTCAACTTTTGAGTCGGCAAGAAACCCTCCGCTGGCATATCCTTTGTCGAACAGCTGAAGGTTCCCTTTAATATGGACTCTCCGCAAGGGAGAAGCCTGCGAAACCCCCCATACCATTACAGAATCGGCTGGCGGAATCACAGTGAGGTTTTCGACGGATCTCCAGAAATTTACCAGAACGCTTTTCCGGTGAAGCGTATTTGATCTTACTGCTCCGTTTATTACCACATCATCCGGGGATTCTCCAAGCCCAAGAATCTGCATATAGTATTCGACTTTAATATCGAGATCATATTTGCCCGGTTTGAACAACAACGCGTATCGGTTTGTGCTGAATTCGCTTCTGCGGGCTGACTGCCTGGCAAAAATTGTATCAATTACTACCTGTATCTCCTTCATCTCCATTGAAGGATCAAAGACAAAAACATTTTCACCCAGGGAAGGGATATTGAATTTTCTGAAATTTTCAGGCAGGGATTTTCCTGATGTACCCGGAATCTGTGAAAAGGAATTCATGTTAAACTGGCATAATATCGCTGCCATGAAAAGAGACATTAATCTGATTTGCATGTTATTATTTTTACTGATTATTTACTTTTATTATCCCTCAGTTTTCTGAACGTTTCAAGATGGTCAGCAGTTTCTCTTACCAGCCTCTGAACCTGCAGCCCATGTTCAATATCCGGAACGACAGCTTCATCGCGGCTGCCCTTCAGAAATATATAATGTGCATGGATCATCGGCCTGTGCCAGCCTGCAGGAACATGCTGTGAAGGGAAGGTGGTGACAGGTTTATAATTGCTTCCGGTCTGCTGCCGGACCCAGAGACCCGATTCTTCGGTAAAATATTCGAAATAATCAGGTGATAATGAAGAGTAACGTATAGCCCCCTTTTCAGCATAAAACTCAAAAGACAGGGCATCTCCGGTCCCCGAACTTATGCGGCTTGATGATAGTGTACCTGCAGCATGGCTAACATCGTCAATAAGCGATATCTGGCTGAACAGATCTGATTCAGCTGGTACATCATCAAACTGGCCAGCCTGCAAAGCTCCTGTTATCCTTAACTTATGTCCGAGGAAAGCTATGAGAAAGCTGATTGCATGGGAGCCCAGGTCAGCCATTGCTCCTCCGTCGGGTGCCGGGGTAAGGCGTGAAATCCTTTTATCGCGGTATTCCTTTCGAAGGTAATCGCTATGATAATATTTCAGATCGAAATGAACGGGCCTTCCCATCTTCCCTGACTTCCATAATAAAAGGGCTTCCCTGACTGCTGATATAAAGAGGTACTGAAAGCCCACCTGGAACCTGACAGAAGGATTTGATTCAACCAGTTTCCTTATGGATACTTCTTCTTCAGTATTTGAACAGACAGGTTTTTCAAGATATATCCGTTTTATTCCCATCATCCCGAGTGTGGCCCTTAAATGTTCATAATGAACCTTGTTGGGTCCGAGGATGAATACAGTGTCAATATCACCATTTTTAACAAAATCGTCCAGACTGCATGCCTGTGAGAATCCGAATCGTTCTGCAAACGTCGTACGGCTCTCCTTTTTAGCTGAGCATACAGCTGCCGGCTCAACGTCCGGGGCATCATTATAGTAATACTTCAGGGAGTTTAATGCAAAAGCATGTGAGCGTGCAATACCTCCTGCTCCGATGAATCCGGCAATAACTTTTTCCTTTACCATACGACTGTTTTCTATCTGACCATTCTATATTTTGATAAACAGTTTGTTCTTATAGAGCCAGTAACATAAATACCACATTGCAGCCCATACAGCGAGGCTTGCGATTATTCCAGTTGTCATTTCCCCTCCCCACGAAAACAATAATTCGCTGAAAGGTTCGGCAATCCTGCTTAATAATCCGGCGCCACCGGCTGAAAAGAACAGGTAGATAAAAATGCTGTTCATCCCTACAACAATGAAGAACCAGGATCCTTTGCTAAACTTTTTCTTTACATCAATCAGCCAGTAGCAGAATGCCAGAACAAGTATTGCCCATCCACCGCTAACAAATACAAACGATGAGGTGGCAATTTTCTTGATTATGGGAGTAATATTCAAAAGGTCGAGTGAATATCCGATAACGAGCCCTGCTACACCAGCAATGACAAGAGTTTGAATTTTCCTGCCTGCAGTTTTATCGCTCATAAGGAGTTTGCCGCATAAAACACCCCAAACCGTATGGGCGGTTGTCGATACAAAGTTCAATGTGGCCCATTCGCTTGCTTTATCCACACCTTCGATCTTATTGTTGAACCAGGCTCCAAGGTTTTCAAAATTTACCCATGGATTATTAAATCCCGTCACCGGGAAGAATCTGTAGGCAAGGTCGATCAGAAGCAGGATTGCAAGTGTAAATATCAGCTGGAACTGAAAGCTTTTATTCCTGATCAGGAATGCTATAATATACGTTACCGCCAGTTGGGCAAGGACATTCTGGAGCCTGAAGACAAGATGCCCGGCATCAACAAAGTAAAGAGCCCACCCAAAGAACAACAACAAAGCCGATCGCTTAAATGCATGACGGGTGATGGTTCCGGTGCTTTCCCCTTTTTTCAGCCTGTTGGCAACTGCAAAGGGTATTGCGACTCCGACAATGAACATGAAGAAAGGCTGGATCAAATCCCAGAAATGCAGTCCGTGCCATTCGTGATGATGAAATTGTGTGCCGATAAAATGCACAACACTATTGTTGGAATGAATCAGGTGGGAATAAAGCTCTGAAGCCTCTCCGGCAAGGAGAAACATTGTGAATCCGCGGAAGAAATCGACAGATGTAACCCTGCTGGTAGCAGGAAGATTGGTTGCTTGAGATTCTAAGGCCATTTTAAGATTTTTGTTAGATTGTTAAGGTCAACCCAAATGTAAGAAATAATGTATTATGTATTATGTATTATAGGCGATAGGCGATAGGCGATGTTTGGCTAAGGTCAGGGAGCGGGGCCAGGGGTAATAGAAATTGATTCTTGTATGATCATTTCATGTAAGGAAGCCGGATCATGTTATAGAACAATGAACAAAACCTGTCCGGAGGACGTTTATGTTCCGGTGGTCAGGTATTTATGATTCAGCCTCTGATTAGTTTTTATGAAGACGAAAAGCAAATTTTTAAGAATAACGGGATTCGTGATTCTGGCAATATCATGTATCCTCTTCATAATGATACCGGTTGTTCCCTGGTTTGATTTCACAGGAGCTCAGATTGCGGGTATCTCTGCAGGTTTGCTGATTGCCGGGGAAATCCTGTTTTACCTGAGCCTGTTTATATTGGGACGTGAATTTTATGATAAAATAAAAAGCAGGATAAAGTTCTGGAAAACAAAGACAGACAAACCGGTTGTTTAATCCCTGATAATCTGCAAGCATAGTAAATGCATATTGTTTTACAATAAATAATTAATGCAAAACAATAAAATATTTACCTGAAACGATATCAATATTTAACCACAAAATATACCGGTATTACGACCGAAAACCTGCGCCGAGGCTTCGGCTTTCAAAGCACGACTGCATGACTTAGGAATACTATTCCTTTATTACTTTATAGGCGTGTCTTTTCTCTTCGCCAATCTTTAAAATATACAATCCGGCCTCCAAACCGGAAACACTGACAATTGTCTCTTCTGCAGTTAATTTTCCTGTCATAACAATCCGGCCCCACAGGTTTATCATGGCATAATCAGCTGGCAGCAAACCGGCAAAGCTTTTAATATTTATTATATCATGTGCAGGAACCGGTGAAATTATGAAGTTATTCTCCTCATCGGGAACTGGAATTGTAAATTTAAGGTAATTACCCAGAAAGGAACTCAGATTGAATACGTGAATCTTTTGCGGGGTATTGGTTAACGGGAAAAGTGAAAAACTCTCATTTGACATAAAATATTTTATACCATCCGTAGATGTAATTGCTTCAATCTGATGAAAGTCGAGCAAAATTCCTATTTTCCTTTTGTTGCCATCAAAAAAATCGGAACCGGTGAAATCATAAAGCAGATACACAAAAGGTACAAGTCTGTTACTATATCCGGATAATGCAATTATTCTTTCTGATCCCAGATAAACTGCGCCTGTTATCATTCCGTTCACATCAAGGGATGATCTTAGTTTTGCAGTATAATTTCCGGCATTTTTCGGAAGTGAATAAAGGCTGGTCTGGTTGCTTACCCATTGCTTTGTAAACAGGTAAATGCTGTCGTCGGTAACGATGAAAGCTTCACAATCGAAATCAGTATCATTGCCGGCAGGTGTAAAGTCAACCTGATCGGAATAGGAATATTCTATGGAATCAATATCCGGCGACCCGCTGATCAGCGAGACCTTGCTGACCTTAAGAATTCTCAGATCAGTGCGATTGCCGGAATTGTTCCCAAAATCACCGATATATACATAATCCTCATCCTGGGAGATCTCTTCCCAGTCTCTGTTTTCGATTCCTGTAAGGGGATATACCTGAACAATTCTGCCATACAGGGTGTCAAGCATATAAATATTGCTATCAAAGTTATCATTATGTGTCCAGAGATTATTATTCCAGAAAATGAGTCCTGATGTTTCAGAAAGAACCTCATCCAGTGGCAGGCTTCCGAGTGGGCTGATATTGGACAGGTTGTAAATACAGCTTCCGTCGTTTATGGTTGCGGATGAATTGTAGTTTAATGCAAGTCTGTCGGTACAGCCATATATCTGTGCATGAGCATTGCCAGACAGTATAATGAAAACCAATATCAATGTTAAATACCGGATGTTCATGGACACCTTATTAGTTCCTTTTAAAGATAGGAATTTATAATCTATTTTTTTGGTTACACAGAGTTCGACAGAATGACTGAGGATGGTTGGGATATATAGAAAATTGAAATAACAGATTATTTTCACAGAAGGATTAAACTATCTGATTCAGAAAGTTGTTATGATTATATGGGTTAATATTAATACTTTTACAAAACGAAAAATGGAGAATACCTTTAAAACTGTAGACGAATACATTAATTCGTTTCCCGAAAAAACCCGGGAACTCCTTAAGCAGATCCGGGCGGTAATAAAACTGGCAGCGCCTGATGCCGAAGAGGGCATCACTTACGGGATGCCTGCATATAAAACTTATGGACGGCCCCTGGTATATTTTGGCGGATTCAGTAAACATATCGGCTTTTATGCAACACCCTCCGGACATTCGGCATTTTCGGAGGAACTTTCAAAATACAGGCAGGGAAAAGGTTCAGTTCAGTTTCCCCTTGACAAACCTCTTCCTCTTGATTTAATTGCACAGATGACTGAATTCAGGGTAATAGAAAATTCAGAAAAATATAAAAAATGATTCTGTAAGTGATTCCGGAACATGTTATATCAGGAGATCTCTTCAAATGTTGATTTTCATAGTTAAATAGCTGTTTTTTTCATCTTCTGCCTGAAAATGTAACCAAACATTTTATGTAACTTTAGCAGTGGATTTTGTTATCAGTTTAATCAGACTCCACATGCTAAATGGTTAATAAGCTTTTGATAATACATGCTCAACTTTTAGCTGACTTCTTCTAATTATCTAATACCTTTATTGTATGAAATCAAAGACGGTATATTACCAGCTGTGAATTACTGAAAACAAGGTCTGTGATTTCATTTACCCGGCTTAATGAATAAAATAAAATATATAAGGCGAACAGACCTTTTTATTATTCTCCGATATTTATGAAAAAGTTTGGTAAACTCGAAAAGGTGGACCTACGTGAACTCTGGCGTGGAGGAATTGCTGATTTTAATCTCTGGTTATCGGAAGAAGATAACCTGATTGAACTTGGACATGCAACAGGGATGGAACTTCAGGTTCAGCAACAGGAGAATAAAGCAGGAGTTTTCCAGGCTGATATTCTTTGTAAGAATCTTCTTACAGATCAGACTGTAATGATCGGTAATCAGCTTGACCGGACCGATCATGCTCATCTTGGCCAGTTGCTGACCAGTGCGGCAGGGATGGAAGCAGTAACAATTATCTGGATTGCCAGGACGTTTAACGAAGAGCACCTGGCAGCTCTGACCTGGCTTAACGAAATTAATGACCGGGCGGTCAGATTTTATGGTATTGAACTGGAAGCTTATAAAATAGGAGACAGTCTGCCCGCACCTGAATTTAATATTGTTGTCAGGCCCGACAGCGGTTCTAAAACGCCGAAGCAATCAGCCTCAGCTCAGAAATTAACTGATATTGAGCTGTTACAGCTCGAATACTGGCAGGAGCTTAAAAGCTTCATGGAAGCTAATCACAGCATCGTTCAGCTGCTTGGCACACCGCCCAAAAGCTGGTTCAATGCTGCAAAGGACAAAGGCAGGTACTTCCTTTCAGTTAACGTTAACTCGCAGGACAGCAGCCTGAACATCTGGCTGAATATCATTGGTGAAAATGCAAAGGAGGATTTCGATAAGCTTTGCGAAAATGCTTATAAGGATTCGCTTATTGAAGTAAATCAGGATCTCAAGTGGTATAAGATCAGGGCAAAAATAGGGTGTACGGTGACCCTGAAAGCATATGCTGATTTTTTGGAAAGAAAGGACTGGATGAACCAGTTTGCCTGGTTTAAGGAAAACCTCGAGAAGTTTGACATATTCTTCAGACCGAAGCTTGATGAATTACTTATCGAAAACCAGCCGGACGTCTTGCACAATTTACATTGAAATCTCCCTGGTTTGATATATTTCTTTCAGAACCAGTTTTGCACTAAAACCTTATTATCATATTGATATTGGTTTACCCTGTAAAAAACAGATGAATCGTTTTCAATCTGATATTCCCAGTTCCCGAAAACTTCGGGACTGGAATAAATTCTTCTTATATAGATTCTGTCCCCGGCCCTAAAATCACATTTTTTACTGTACGCTGAGATCTTGCCATAAGTGGTATCATTGGTAGTTTTAATCCAGATAAGATGAGGGTCCCCAAAGTTTAGCGGTTTTGCATGGATGTAATCAACAAAATTTCCGACATATTTTCTTGTGACAATGAGTTTGTCTTCCGGCAGTAATCCGGATTTTTCAGTAGTGGCACAGGATATTCCCAAAGCCATCAGTAAAATGAATCCGTGTTTTTTCATTATTCCCTGAAGGATATTCGTTATTTCAAAGTTATGAAAACATAACCTAATTGCAGATAATGTTATGCTTGAAAGTGAAACCATTCTGTCGCAGCCACCAGCGTAAGACCTTTGCAATTTTTCTGCGTTTTAATATTACTGTTCCTGTTTCTCCTGATGTAATCTGATATAGTGCTTTCATGACTTTTCGTTTTAAGTGTACATGGTAAAGGTAATGCACCCAAATAACTCTGGCAAGTCGCAAATGCCCATATAGTGGAAGTATTGGGATGATTTGGGGATGTCTTGTCTGTTAAAAACGGATGATGGTTTATATATTGGGACACCTCACGGCCAAAAGGATGCTGTTCGTCATAACTGCATCAGAATTTATGAGAAATATGGATGCTGGCAGGGGAATCGGGAATAGTTGTCAGCTATAATACAGATATTCAAAATATTATGTGAGCCATTAAGGGCAGGTTTCGGGAATCTCCGATTTTGATAAACCGTACTTTTATTAGGATAAAGCTTCCGGGATGGTCCGGTTTTGATTTTTATTAATTTCCCATTACATTTGGTTAATTCTTAATGGGGATTTAGCTCAGCTGGTTAGAGTATGTGACTCGCAGTCACAAGACAAGGGTTCGAATCCCTTAATCTCCACTCAAAACACTCATATTTAGTGAATAAAAGAGAGTGAGTCCTGAAAATCAAGAGTTTGCAGGATTACACTGTTTGCGTTATATCAGGAACATAATGCAAACATCAGATCCGGAATTGATAATGGCGTATCAAGGAATACCGGCATCCGGCACGAAACCTCCAGGCGTCGTTTGGAAAGGATTATTAAAGCAACTACCAAAAAGGAAGTAAGTATTAAAACTATTCCAGCATTTTCTTAAGTTTTCTCAGGGCGCCTGGTCTGTTGATGAGGTAAACTCCACCAAGGATAAGCAGTACGGAGTCCTGCTGCTCCTGTAAACCCAAGAAACACTCCGGCTATCTGCGACCTGATAGCTTTTCTTTTATAAAATACAATGCCTATTAACAGAGTAAATGCAGAGCTTAGAGAGTTCAGCATACCGGTAAGAGAACTGTCTATCCTTGTCTCGGCAAGAGGATAAAGGAAAGCAGGAATTCCACTTCCAAAGAATCCTATAATAAGAATTGAAAGGACGTTTTTCTTATTGAATTTTGAAAGGCTACGCAGTGCAACAGGTAGCAGGCATACAAATGAAATAAGCATTCTGAGGGAAGCCAGCTGATAAACTGAAAAAGACCGTAATCCTTTTTTCATTAGAATATAACTTGTGCCCCATATAAGGGATAGCAGAGCAACAGCCAGCCAATGCCATATTTTACTGTTTTTATTCATAACACGTTATCGGAAATAAATACCGGGGGCTTTTCGTTTATATCCTGTTCCCGAAATAATAGTAACTTTGATCCAAGCTTATAATTATGAAAGTAAAACATAAAAAACCGATTCTTTATCTAACCGACAGTGATCGTGATGAAAAATCTGTTATGATAGACAAAGCACATTCCGTAGCAGTTGAAAATAATTTGGATTGGGATAAGATATATAAACAGATTAAGGACACTCATGAACATTGCATCCTGTTGCTTAAATTATCAAAGCATTTTAAAATTAATTAAAATTTGCAGATGGCACTTTTTTTCCCCTCTGGCTGGCTTCATTAATGTCTGACAGCAACGGTTGGTTTACTCCGTACCAGGTACCCCGGCTTTTTCAAGCAGCCGCTTCACAGACGAATTCTCTGCATAATCAATTGCTGTTTTGCCTTCATTGTTTTTCAGATCCGGATTTGCTCCATTTTCCAGAAGAAGTCTTACCACCTCCGCATGTCCGTTGACAGAGGCCGCCATCAGATCAGTAAACATGATAGTATTTTGTTTGTCAATTCGTGCATTTTTTTTAATGGTCACTTTAACGATTGTAAGATGACCGCTCCTTGTAGCACGAATAAAGGCAGTTGTTTTATCGGCTTTTGCAACCATTTCGGAGGTTGCGGCATCGGTTTTTGATAATTTTACAGCTTCCAGCTGTCCGCTCTGTGAAGAGACAAGCATGGCAGTAACCGGTTCATTAAAATGTGAATCGGGACTTAAGCCTCTGTAAACCTTCATTTTTATGGTATCGACAAGTTCATCTCTGGCACTTATAATAATGGCATTGGTGCCATTGGTTTCCTGCGTATCAGGTTTTGCTCCTTTTTCGAGCAGCAGGTCAACAATATCAGTATGACCGTTCAGGGAAGCCAGAAAGAGAGCATTTGCTCCGTCTGTGCACTTTAAACTGATATCAGCGCCCATGCTCAGCAGAATCTTCACATATTCAGTGTGTCCGTTCAGAGAAGCCGTCATCAATGCAGTTAATCCGCTCTTGTCCTGCAGATCAGGATCCGCTCCTTTCTCAAGCAAAAGCTTTGCAACATCAGTATAGCCATTGATTGAAGATTGAATCAGCGCAGTTGTCTTATCATTCAGGTCCTGCATATCAACCTTGGCTCCTTTGTCCAGAAGCAATCTCGCAGTTTCTGAATACCCGCTCATTGAAGCTACTATTACGGGTGTATATCCGTCGAATGCCTGGAGATTCGGATTGGCCCCGTTTTCGAGCAGCAGTTTAACTATCTCGGTATGTCCGTTCTGTGAGGCCATCATCAGGGCGTTTAATCCGTCGAGAGCCTGAAGGTTGACGTTCGCCCCTTTTTCCAGAAGCATTTTTACTATTCTGACAGTACCGTTATAGGAAGCATACATGAGTGCAGTTAAACCATCAAGGGCCTGAAGATCGGGATCTGCTCCCCTACCCAGCAATATTCTGACGGCCTGGGAGTACCCTTTTGCTGAAGAATACATCAGCAAACTTCTGTCGTAGGCATCGGATTGATTGACATTATCGATTGTTTTGGCTATCTGAACTGTAGTTGCAAGGTCATCTTCTATTGCCTGGGTATTCATTTCCTGTACCCTGGTTTCTCCCTGGGCGTGAACCTCCCCCTGGCAGAGCAACACTAATAAACCTATTATTGCTGCGGAACCTGTTGTTTTCATTTCTTTTGGTTTAATGATCCGGTAATCATTGTTTCAGTTATTAACTCAGTTAAGAAAAAGTGCTTATTGCTGATGATTTCCAACTCATCGCGGCAAACACAATAAAGTTACAAAAAAGTCAGGATTTTGTTCAATTAATACCAGAAACAAAATTACGGCATGGGGAGGTTTTCATTGCACTGCCGGATTCAACACTAATCAGGTATCTGATCAGGCAGTTCATTGTCAATTGCTTTGTTTGCAACATCCTTATTTAGCTGTTTCTTGTTTTTGATCCCCAGATCCCTGAGCTTTACAGCCTGTGAAACAAGGTTTCCGCTCCCTGCGCTTAACTGATTAAAGGATTTTGTATATACTGCCCTGGCCTGGTCGAGCTGGTTCCCGATCTCCTGCAGGTTTTCGACAAAGCCGACAAACTTGTCATACATCCTGGCACCCCGGTCGGCAATCTCCTGAGCATTACGGTTCTGGTACTCACGCTTCCAGAGATCAACAATAAGCTTCAGCGATGTGATAAGGTTGGTCGGGTTGAGCAATAATATCCGTTTATCGTATGCATAATTCCATAGTTCCGGATCGCCCTGCATTGCTGCAATATAGGCCGGCTCGCTCGGGATGAACATCATCACAAAGTCGAGCGACTTGTCATAGTCATCATACCCCCGGCTGTTAAGTTCATCGATATGAGCCCTGACTGCCTGGACATGACCGGCAAGCTCCTGCTTCTGTTCCTCCTGATCGTTGGAATTCATATAACGGAGAAATGCGTTGAGGGAGACTTTTGAATCAATTATCACCCTTCGGTCATCAGGGTATTTGATTACTGCATCGGGACGCATCTTTTTGCCTTCCGTGTCTGACCTTAAGGGTTTGCCCTGTTCATCAAGAAGCTGATGTTCCATGAAATATTCCTCGTCCTTTCTCAATCCTGATTTTTCAAGAATGGACTCCAGGATCATTTCACCCCAGCGTCCCTGGGTCTTTGACTGGCTTTTAAGCGCTTTTGTAAGGTTCCTTGCCTCTTCGCCTATCTGTTGGTTAAGAAGAGCCAGCTCCTTCACCTTCTCTCCAAGCGAGAATCTTTCCTTTGCTTCAGTTACGTAAGTATCCTGAACTGTTTTCTTGAATTCTTCTATATTCTTTCCCAGAGGCTCAAGTATATCTCCCAGATTTTTCTTGTTGAGTTCAGTGAACTTTTCTGTTTTGGTTTCAAGCACCCTGTTTGCTATAATTTCAAACTCATCGTTAAGTTTTTTCATCATTTCTTCCAGTTCTTTCTTCTGTTCAGAGAGTTTTTCATTCAGGGCATCCCGTGAAGCAGTTGCTGAAGCAAGCATATGAATACCGTCTGATACTTTTTTCTCCAGTTCAGCGATTTTTATTTCCAGCTTTCCTATCGTTATATTTTTTTCAGCCAGATTCTGATCGGCTGCCAATAGCCTGGCATCAGCGGCCGATAATCTTGAAATTAAGTTCTGAATCTTCCCTGAGAAGATTGATTGAGTAACAATCCAGCCTGCAATCGCCACCAATGCAACTCCTGCTATAATGTACACTGTATTCATGCCTGTTAACGGTTTAGCGAATAAAATGCTAATCTAATCAATGGTTTGCAATTATAAACGGCACTTTCTCTAAAAGCAAAAATTTTGACAGGTTAATAAATATTTCATTAAATCCGGGCCTGATGAATTTCCTCTCCGGGCGAAAGATTTGTATGACCTCATAACCGTTGTAAGCGAACCGTTGAAGATTTAGCCGGGACATTAACAAATTCAGGATTCCCGTTATACAATCAGTAAAATATTTATATTTGCGTCACTGTTTTTTAAATTGTTCATGATTCGATCAATTAAAAGATATCTGAAAAGGATTAATGCGAAGATGATCCAGAAGAGGATTATTTCAGGCGAAGCAGTCTACTTTGAAAGCCCTCTGGAGGAACTCGCATTTAAATATACTCCTGGCGGACCTGGAAAGGCTGGGAAATACTATGCCAAATACTATCGTCAGAATGAATATGAGATCAATTCCGATTCAAGTTCCGTTGAACTGGCGATAAATGAAGGCTTATGGATAAGCAGGCAAAGGTATAACAGATTTCATTTAATTGAGGGTGTCAGCTGGAACAGGAAAATCAAAACTCCTGCTGATGCGGGAGAAATTCCGGAGAAACGGAACCTTACTGCCTGAAAATTTTGCTATTTCTGCATTTCATCCTCATACTGTGGGTCTTGAATGACTTTGTCAAAGGTGGTCGCTTAATTAGTTTGTTATGCTGAAAGGATAACATTGGTATGAATTTTGCGCATTTTAACGTGACCCCGGTACCTGATCCGATGATAAATCTGGCTTTTAATCCTAAAACTAAAACATCATGAAAAAGTTTGCATTTGTCTTCTTCTGTTCGCTCATACTAATTTCATGCAGAAAAGACAATGAAGCATATCCTGCAAATCCGGATTGGTTAAATGATATGATTTCTCAAATGGAAACTGCTGATTATTATGCAGGAACAACTGTATATGCATATGAATGGAATGATGAGTATTATTATTTAATCTCAATAGGCTTATCCTCTTGTGCAATGTGTGAATTCTATAATTACCAGGGAGTAAAAGTTGTCTGGACGCAGGAAAAGATTGATGATTTCCAGAAAAATGCCAAAAGGATTAAAGTAGTCTGGCAAAGAGATATAATTTAATTAGTGTCCACTTAAAAATTAAATATCGTTCTTTGAAATCATGAATACATCTAGGTTGTAGCGTTTTTTGATAGCGTGACGATTTGAAATGAAATCATATTTAAACTTTGATCAGATTAAGATTAATTTTCAATTACCGTTGGCTTTAGCCAACGGTATATCAGCCTCACTATAAAGGACTTTAGTCCTTCATTTGTGGGCTAAAGCCCGACCCTTGGGTTGTATCTTCATCCGTTGGCTAAAGCCAACGGTAATTGATTTTAACCATGAAATTATACACCTACTGAACATAACATATATAAACAAATTATCTCAAAATTAGCTACTTACAAACCAAGATTACCAAGATGTCAAAGAACTAAATTGTATACAGTTGAAAATCAATTATATTTAAGTGGACACTAATGATATAATATAATTATCGAAATTTATTATCATGAAAAAGTTAGCATTTGCTTTTTTCTTTTCTATCCTATTCTTTTCCTGTGAAAAGGATAAACAATTAATTATCGAAAATACGGACATCCCATTGATAAGTAAGGTATTGATTGGCGGTGAGACTTACGAGGAAGTATATATATAATGATGCAAATTTAGTGACTGAAGAAAAAAGCAAATTTCGTTATGTTAAGCACACCTACAATGACCTGAATCAGTTGATAACATCTGATTTTTATTGGGATATCGCTATTGCAAGCAGCGACAGCCGTGTTATTGAAGCGGCAATGAACCGAAAAGAATGGGTTAGTCCTGAAAACACACCCAAAAGCATAACACATAGATTTAAATATAACAGTAAAGAACAATTATTCCGAAAATCATTTATCCGCCCTTCAGAGAATAAAGGTGATTTTATGGAATTCAAATATGAAAATGACAGAATAGTCAGGGCAACAGGTTTTAATAATAATTCAATATCAGGATACACTGACTATCAATATGATGAAATGGAAATGTAATCAGGCAAGCTAAATACATTGTTTCATCATCTGGAATTAAGGAGTTAAGTACAACCACAGGGTATGAATACGATAATATGCATAACCCATTTCAATCATTCAGGCGATTAATGACGCCCGGTATTTACACCAACCCAAACAATATTACAAAAGAAACATATACACTTAATTTTGATGTTGACCCTTCGATTGAAAAAGTACAAATAACAGAATACACATATGAATATAATGCCAATGGCTACCCCATAAAAGTAAACGGTGAAACTGAGTATGTTTATAAATGAAAATAGTGTTTTCCCGATGAGGGTAAGAATCACGATTGGTCAGAGAACTATAGAGTGTTCAGACAGAACCATTGATATGACCCAATTGCCGGATTATTATGAAACAAAAGAATGCACATTATTTAAATAACTTACAAAGGCATATTCCATAATGAAGAAATCAATATTAAGTTTTGTTCTTATTCAGGTTTTCATCGGTGGATTATTGTTCCTTGGTTCTATCCCGTTCCATAGTTGTGAGCCAGAACCCGATCAGGAAGAGCATGAATGTGATACTTGTATCAGGGTATATAAACCGAATATCTATCTCTATCCGACAGAAAAGGTCAATCTTGATGTATCCATTAGTTTCCCATTGGGGGGTAAGATTATTGCTTCAATTCCAGATTACAAAACTGGCTGGAAGGTAAATGTTGATACAAACGGAATCATAAATAACAATTATGATTTTTTGTTCTATGAAAGTGAACAACCTGACGTCTGGCAAATGGATAAAGGCTGGATAATCAGAAAGACTGAATCGGAGCGATTTTTTACAGAAAATTTATCAAAGTATGGATTTAACGGAAGAGAAATAAAAGACTTTATTGATTATTGGATTCCACGATTGAAAGATTATGATTACTATGAAATTTATCCACAGGGAAAGAATATTATAGATACTGTAATAGCACTTGAATTCTCTGAGACTCCTGATGCGGTATTAAGACTATTTTATTTAATCAAAGGCACGAACAATGCCACTAATAGTAAAATCATCACACCTGCTGATAACATTCAATTTAAAAGAACCGGATTCTGTATTACAGAATGGGGTGTGATTCTTAGATAAAACAATAATTCTTAATATTCCGAAATATTCATTCTGATCAGACTAATGATCTTATTAAAGGCAAACTTTAGATAAGGAAGTCTGATGATGGTATAAAATAAAAAGATGCCAGAGGCATCCAAGTCCAATATCCATGGTTACATCCATGGTAATAGTCTGAAAATCTTCGGTCAACACCGGAGGTGCTGAAGAAATTCAAACAAACAGATACCCTTCAATAAAATTAATATTATGTTCATTTAACAATTCAATCAATTCATCTTTGTAAGAAATCGTTTTATGATGAAATGAATGGCAGATGGCCTTTACTGCCAAAAACTACTTCAACCCGCTCCGGGGTTGACAAAAAACTATCCATATTACTCCGGATGTAACCCTAATCTTTCGTCACATCTTTATTATATATGTTCCTGCTATGAGAAGGAGCGCCAGCGAGGGATCTCCTTATCTCCTTCTGCAATTGACTTAAATTGAGATGTGATGAAAGATTAGGATGTAACCGGGGATATTAGACTTAAAAGCCTCCGGCTTTAAAATACAAATATATTGTTCTGGGAATCAACTATATATCAAAATGATAAATAGATGTGTATAAAGGATAAGTTGCAACCGGGAGTTATTCATATATGGCCACTTCGTAGCCCTAGTAATGTAATCTCCTTTGCGGAAATATAAGAAATCCCTGTCTGACTGCGCAAGCCAGTCGATTCCCCTCCACGGTGGTATGTCCTATTTGGGTATAAAGAAAGGCGACTCAAATATTATTGAGCCGCCTCCTACTTAAATCAAATAAAATTATTGATTACCAACCATTTTCATGATAAAGTGATTGAATCTCTGCACCAGTCAATGCTCTTTTATACAATCTTACATCATCCAATATTCCTTTGTAATATCCATGATTGGGCGTGCCAAAAAGATAATAAACACCAAAAGCAAGGTAGCATCCCTGTGCTGCCCATATATTACCTTCAGCAAAGGTTTCTTTTTTAAGTACTCCATTAAGATATATCTGAAGAGTTTTACTTGCACCGTCATATCTTAAAATAACATGATTCCACTGAGTTTGTATGAAATCATAAGTAACCCCGAATTCTGAAGGAGCAGAACCATCAAAATTACTATTGGTAGTAACACCAACAGATACAGAATTTTTGCTTACGGAAGTTTGTATTCTGCCTTGGTTTCCAGTATGTATAGGTAATCCATAATCATCATCTGCTCCCCTTTTAAGCCAAAATGACAAAGTGGCTGCAGTTTCATTATCAACAAGGCTTGAAGGTGCAATTCCGATGTAATCATTTACACCATCAAAAGAATATGCCCCATTTGCAATGCCAAATCTTTCAGTCGTAAGGGTTGCACCACTTACAGTACCATGATAATTGTTCCCGCTTGCATCGTTTGCATTCCCGCTAAATGGCCAATGTCCTACCAGTCCACTTGTTGGGGGGGGTGAATAAGGTGTTGTAAATGACTCGTCAATTCCAATAGTTGTACCAACAGAATTTACCGCTTTCACCCTGAAATGATATGTTGTTCCTGATGTTAATCCTGTAATGGCTGCACTGACATTAGTATTTGTAGTTCCTGTCACGGGACTTTGAGTAGCGGTAACAGTCTGTCCATAACTTGTGGTTGTCCCATACTCAAATGTCACTACTGTAGATGCATAATTTGCATTTATTGTGCCGTTTAATGTTGCTCCGGTGGTTGATAAGCAGCAAGCTGCCTGGGTTGTTGCAGTTGGTGCTTGCCCTAATGTGGTAAAAGTCTTATCCTCACTGTAAGTCGTCCCAATAGAGTTTACGGTTTTAACCCTGTAATGATAGGTCGTTCCTGGTAATAATCCGGATATTTCAGCACTTACATTTACCATCGCATTTCCTGTTACAGGACTTTGAGTGGCTGGTTCTGTACTGCCATAACTTGTTGTTGTTCCGTATTCAAAAGTAACTGTTGTGGATAGGTCATTGGGATTTACGGTTCCATTCAATGTAGAACCTGTTGCTGTTATGTTTGTTGGTGTCTGAGCCTGACCTGAAGGTGCCTGCCCCAGTGTTAAAAATGTCATATTATCACCATAAGAAGTACCAACGGCATTTGTTGCGTATGCCCTTAAGTGATAGTTAGTTCCTGGATCTAGTCCGGCGAGATTACTTACGAATTGCCCGGTACTGACACCGTCAATTGTTTTCGAATCATTTATTGTAGGATTCTCAGTCAAACCCCAGCAAACACCGTTTTCGGCTATTGATGCACCGCCATTGTCTTCAATTGTACCGCCACTTGTTGCTGCTGCTGTTGTGATGTTAGTAACCGGTGCTGTTGATATTGAAGGCTTTGTTGCAGGTTCTTCTTTTTTACAGGCTGTCGCAAGTAATAATGCAATTACTGTAATAATTACTGGAAAATGAATAAATAGTTTTTTCATGACTTAAATTTATATAGTTAATATTACTAAAAACTAATCAATATGGTTTATAGTGAATGTGTTACGAATAACCAGGTTAAGAAAGCCAAAACATCAATAACAAAAAGCAAGGGGAGAGGTTTATTCGAATATTTGAAGTATTTGATGTGTTAATAACCTGATTTAAATTGATATAACTATATGAATAACTAAATGTGTTTAAGTTTTATTGTACAATTTATGGAAAACCTTTATTAGTACGTACATTATTATTATATATGTACGGATAAATTGACGGGAATGGATACGAAACTTACCATAAAACTCAGCAGCAGTGTAATTACACGTGCAAAAAGATATGCCAGGCAAAGGAAGACAAGTCTTTCGAGCATGGTACTGCTATTTTCTTTTTTGTGGTGGCATTATCGGTTTCAGCAATTCCCGAGGGACTGCCGGTAGCTTTAACCGTGGCCTTGTCCATTGCCACCAAACGAATGGCCAAACGCAATGGTATTGTTCGCAAGCTTACATCGGTTGAGTGTTTGGGGTTTTAGCAGCGCAAAGTATTCATATACTGAGCATGCAGATCCCATTTATGCAAAACATATTACGCATTGAACCGATTTCCTTAAGAGAATGGCTTTACATTTTGGCTTTGGCTCTGCCCATATTACTGGTAATGGAAATATTTACATTTGTAAATAAACAAAAAACAAAATAATATGAAAATTCAGTTAAACACCGACAAAAACATTCAGGGTACAGAAAAACTTGAAACGTTTGTATCTGAAAAAATTAACCGATCGTTAAAACGCTTTGCCGGCAAAATCAGCCGCATTGAAGTGCATCTGTCCGACCAGAATGCCGCGAAGGCAGGTTCCGATGATATGCAATGCCGCATTGAGGCAAGGATAAAGGATTTGCAGCCTGTCACCGTCACGGCCAGGAGCAATACAAAGGAGAAAGCCCTTAGTGATGCCATTGATAAAATCAAGTCAGCACTGGAAACGGCAATCGGGAAACTTGCGAAAAAATAGTTTCAAACAGTATAATGCTTTTCCTTGACATTGCACTGATAGAATTGCTTGAGATGGATGCAGGTCTAAGGGTTTTTAATGAAACGCGTAATCTATCTTGATCATAAGACTGTTCCCGGGAAAGACCCTGAGGAGATCCGAAATCTGTCTGCCCAGCGATTGTTCATATAATGATTCTCCCCATGGGGCAAGCGGATTCATCTCATCATCCTTTCTCTGGGAATGGCTCCAGACAAAATAAATGGCTGATCCGGGCCTGTATTCCCACCTTGTCACAAAATTAGACTGAAGGTTTTTATAATTGAAATCCCTCCTTTTGGGATACTCCGGGAAGGCAACCAGATCATCCGGATTAGTCAGGATGCTGAAATTGTCATACCTTCCTTTTGCTGCGAAAAACTGCGAATAAATCTGCAGCGATAATTTTCTTGATAATGTAAGCGAGCCTCTCACGGTAAGATCAAGCGATCTTGTATCGCGGGTTCCAAATACAGGTACATAATAAAAGCCAGGCTGATATTCTTCCACATCAGCAAGAATGTTTCCAAGCGTCCCGTTCTCATTGAAAGCTGTGTAATCCGTCTGGCCAAGGTTATCAGGAGATGTCGACATATTGCCGATCTTCCAGCCGGGATCATCCTTCATGAATGTTTCATTCGATGCCCAGGCAGTTCTATAACTCTCCCAGGTGCCTCTGATGTTTGCACTTAACGCCACCTTTGTTCCGGCATTAATAATACCCTGAAAGTCGATCAGGTATTCGGATCCTTTGTTATCATATTTTCTGACCGATGCTTTTGGAGTTACTTTCCAGTTCTTTCTGTCGTCGGTGGAAAATTCCAGTGATAATTCAGCGGCCCTTGGCTTTCCCCAAACCCATAGTCCCCTTGTTTCCCAAAGATCATATCCTCCGAGAGGATCGGCCAGTTCAGTCCCGATTTTTATCAGCCTGAAATTTTTTGTAATAAGGGTCGCCCCCAGATTAATTTCACTCCCCATATCGTAATGCTCGATGTAGGAAAGTCTTCTTGCATAATCGAAGCTGAGATCTCCTCTCTGGAAGCTGCCGAATGTTTTTCCTCCATTGAGTTTGTATTTAAGGTTAGCCCATATCTGGTACCAGTTCTGTTCAAAGCTTGTCCATCCGATATCGTTTGGATTGTACTGATCAGAAAACAGCAGGAAAGCGACATGCCCGTCGAGGAGTCCCTGTCTTTTCCGGATTGCAAGACTGTTCATAAAGCCTGTCTGATCGTTTGTTCCCCCGACCAGTGAATTTCTGTCGGAAAATGCAACAATCCCTTCGAAACCGTACTTATTGTCATTAAATCTTAAGTCCCAGTCAACACCGCCTGTCATGCTTTGCCATCCGGTCCCTTTTACTGCAGGGCTGTAATAGTAAGTAAGGATCCCTCCTGCCGAGGAATGCTCTTTTATCCTTTGACTCGCGCGAAATACCGCGTAGCTGTTTGACGGATCAAAACTTTCTCCGGAGGTAGTTCCCAGAAGGCCGAATGACAAGCCTTTTTCGCTGCGGCCCGACAATTTTACAGCTGCTATGATGGGCTCACCGGCACCAAATCGTCTTGAATAATATAGCCTGCTTCGTCCGATCCCGAATTTATAAATGTCGGCACCTTCCAGAAAGAAAGGACGTTTTTCCGGATATAAGGTATTGAAAGCGGTAAGATTAAGAACAGCCGGGTCCGCCTCTACCTGTCCGAAATCAGGCCTTATAGCTGCATCGAGTATCACATTTGGTCCGATCCCAATTTTAATATCGCCGCCTGCATTGCTTTTATACCTGTAATCTGCCTTTCCAGGGATATTTTCATCTTCCGATATGTCGACGCCGGCAAGGACAAATGGCCGTACCTGGATATTGCGTCTGGGGTCGATGCCTCTTATCCCTGTTATGGGTGCATACCCTGACACAAGGTTGGTCCTTATGTTACGCGGAATATAAGGCCATTCAGAGACCTCTCCCGATTTTGGGATCCGTCTTGAGTAATAAATACCCCATGTTTGCTCTTCCTTTTTCGAGTACCTGAGCATGTTATAGGGTATCCTCATCTCGACCAGCCAGCCCGCTTCAGTTATGCGTACATCCGAAAACCATATTGCATCCCACGAGATATCCAGGCCCGCCGGGAGAAGTGGATTTACCTGTCCTGAACTGACTCTTCTGTTGTCATCCTGCTGTCCGTCCAGCTGCACACCTGCCGCATTGACTGCAAAAGTGAAGGCAGTCTTGCCGCTATTGTACGAATCGATGGATACCATGAACCAGTCGGCCCTGTTATACTCGTCTCTCCGTCCCAGATTATTCTCTATATTCTCCTCATTGTCAGATAACATTGCACCAATGTACAGATCATCCTTTCCAAACAGCGTCCGCACCTCAGTTCTAAAGTCTGACGCTTTACCTTCAACGGGCTCATACTGGATGAAATCAGATACAACCTGAGCGCTCTGCCAGGAAGCTTCATTGAGATATCCGTCGATTTTAATGTCTGAATCTGTCCCTGAGGCTGTAATTGACTCCTGTGAGAAAAGCTCAAAAGAAGATATCAGAACGCTGAAAACAATTGATGGGATTATTACCTTAATCATACAGGGTTGGTTAAGCAATCGCAATATAATAAAAGTAATGTTACTAATATTAGGCTCCCCTGGGAGAGCCTGCCAGGCATTCCCTTTATTGATTTACGATAACTATCTTACCCAAAACGATAAATTAATTGGCCTGAGTAATGAGAATTGCAATTATTCAGGGAATACGCTAATACATCAGATGCATTTTTTTCTTTTCTCTCCACCCTGCCTGGTTTTCATATTCAACGAAAAATATCTTTAAGTCAGCCTGATTTTCATATTCGACAAAATATATCTTCTTCTTTGCCTGATTTTCATATTCCGTGAAGAACCATTTCCCGTTATTCTCACCTGCCTGATTTTCGTATTTTACTTTATAGACTTTTAAATCGGCCTGGTTTTCATATTTGACAACAAAGACTTTTACATCAGCCTGATTAGCGTATTCCACACTAAAGACTTTTTGTGCCGGCACTGCCATGAATACATTGAGAAGCACCAGCATTATCAGTAATTTCTTCATATCATGAGTTTTTTAAGAGCTTTCTTAAAAATAAACTGAATTATCCGGATCTGTGAACCATTCTTGTTTAATTCAATCTTCAGAATGCAAAATTTGATCCAAACAAGTTGTTTTGGAAAATTACAACGGCGCAACGGCGCAACGGCCAATGGCTCAAAGGCAAAAATATGTATCATAAAACGGTTATTAAAATGTCCAGCTTGTGGCTTGCAAGTGAGTTTTTGCTAAACTCTTACCTGTACGACTATTAGACTGCATGACAGCATGACCGCAAGACAGCACGACCGCAAGACCGCACGACATTTTATTTCCAAGTCCCTCAGACACTAACACAATTAAACTCTGTCAATCAAAAACCTTTTTAATTGGTTACGGCGTTCAGAAATTTTATCTTCAAGACGTTTGGCAAGATATTTATTGCCATCTTTTAATTCTTCAAGTATAGTCTGGGACTCTTTAAGATATTTAATGTTTTTTGCGCGTGACCAATTAGCAGGTGGTGGTTGAAGGTTAGTTATCCTGAGCTTGAGATCCTCATCGAAAATCTTTTGGGACAGTCAGGCATCAGACCATCCGCCGAAACCATGGAACAAACCCTGGATTACAATATAAAGGATTTTCACAGCAGAATCCGCTTCAAGCTGAGCAGACCAGTAAAAACAAAATTTCCATCAGGTCCAGGGACTTTTGAGGAAATGGTAAGTAAGACCGGGAAAAAGATCGGAGAAAATGCCCTGCAGATTCCCGGGGTCTCAGCTTCATTATGCTGGGGTGATGTTTTGGGGCTGATCAAATCCAGATAAGAATAAACTTGAAAGCAGGTTTCTCAATCCGGTACTCCCTGGCGTTTACCCGTATGATTCACCTCTTGATTCCATAAGCCCCTGTTCTTCTTCCTTGCTTTACGGGCAAGTTCAGCAAAAGTATCAGCATATTTCACATTTGGAGGAGTCGTCATAACTGTGGCATAACCATTCCTGACCAGACTGGCATTTATAAACGTTCCATCCTCAAGATATGCATAAGCCAAAGTGCGGCCGTACTGATCAAGTGTGTCAACATCGTATTCAATCCGGATCCTAGTATGGTCTGTCAGACTGGTTAAATACTCCGTTGCCTCATCTCCGAAAACAGCTTTTACCTTATTCCTGCTGTTCCTGGTTTCAGGGGCATCGACGCCAATGAGCCTTACCTTCAATCCTTTTTCACTCCCGTCGTCAACCCAGAAGGTATCACCGTCGACAATTTTGGTAACCAAATAAAAAACTGCTTCTTCCCTGTTTTTCCTGTCAGACTGGGCATTTAACGGAAAGTTCACCATGAAAATAATAAAAAGGAGTATGATCCCTATATGCTTCAGCATCGCACCAAACACCCGGCCATCTTCTGTTCCGGGTTTGTCCTGATATTTTATCATTTACCTTTCTGAAAGTAATTTAAAGAGGGGATCATTGACATAATAATTTGCAGTCCCCAGTCTCTTTTTTGTCAGCAGTTTATCATCAGCAAGCCGGTTCAGATAATTGGCTGCAGTAATCCTTGATACTTTCAGGTCACGCTGAATAAACTCAATTTTTGTATATGGATGTTTAAAGAGATTGTTTAGCAGATCCTGGCTATAGAATTTATAATTGTCCCGCAAGGCTCGCTTATAATTCATCATCAGGTCACGTATTTTGATAATCAGGTCTATGGTCTCCCTTGAAGTCTGATCCACTGCCCTTATCATGAAAAGGAGCCACTCCTCCCAGTTGTTTTTGGTTCGCACCTCCTGCAGAAGCCTGTAATAGTCAGATTTATTTTTAATTATATAACTGCTTAAATAAAGGATTGGAAGGTCCTGAAGCTTTTCCTGTATCAGGTACAGGATATTGATTATCCTGCCGGTCCTTCCATTGCCATCATAAAAAGGATGAATACTCTCAAACTGATAGTGGATAATTGCCATCTTCACAAGAGGATCAAAGTCACAGGCTTCCCTGTCGTTGATGAATTTCTCCAGGTTGGCCATTAAATCCCTGATTTCTCCAGTGTCCTGCGGCGGAGTATAGATTGTCTCCCCCGTTGAAGTATTCTTTAGTGCTGTCCCCGGAAGCTTGCGAAAACCGGCTGTGTTCCCCTCGAGGACTTCCTGAATTTTCAATACTATCCGGTTAGTCAGCGATCCGGTTTTTGAAATAAGGTCAAATCCTGTCTTTGTAGCAGCAACATAGTTCCGGACCTCTTTGGCATTAAGCGATTTGAACGAATCAATATCTAATTCTGCTTTATAAAGGTCATCATGTGTTGTTATTATATTTTCAATTGCCGAACTGTCCTTTGCTTCCTGAAGTCCCAAAGTATTAATTAAAATACTTTGGTTTGGCATTGCCGAAGCAATCCCTTTCAGTTCAGCCAGGGCGGCATGAGCTGAGGGAAGACTTTTTAACACTGCCCTTGTTTCCACATCCAGGTCCAGTGGAAGTGGGCGTAATTTATTTTTTGACTCTGCCATATGTACAGAAAATGTGAATTACGATTCAAATCAATCTGCTTATGTAAAGAAAATGCGATTTTTTATACAAAGATAACATTCCTTTGATAAGAAAATCAAATAATCTATACATATTATGCAATAAATGATAAAATTTTCAGGAAATCTTATCATTTGGGATTCCTGGTAATTTTTAAGGTTCAATGTTTGCCTACGGCGAGCTCGGCTGCGCCTAGGTTCAGGGTTTCAGAGTTCAATGTTCGATGCATACTGCAGTGAAATACATCATCCTATCAAAATTTTTAAATAATACTTAAAATTTTATAATGTTCATTATCGCACAACTAGCAACAAGTACCCAGTAACTCAGGTTAATTAAAAAATACAAAACCCTTATATTCAACAATATAAGGGCTCTGTTTTGTAGTCCCACCAGGAATCGAACCTGAATCTAAGGTTTAGGAAACCTCCGTTCTATCCATTGAACTATGGGACCAGTTGTTATAGGATTGCAAAAGTAAAGGTTTTTTTCCTCATTGCAAAGACTTTCATTAGTCTTGCAGTTTTGCGGTCATGCGGTCTTGCTGTCTTGCTTTGAAAGCCGAAGCCTCGGCGCAGGCTTTCGGTCGTGCAGTCCTGCGGTCGTGCGGTCGTGCTTTGAAAGCCGAAGCCTCGGCGCAGGCTTTCAGTCGTGCGGTGTGCAAAACTTGCAGAACTGCAAAATCACATCCCCCTAGCCCCCCCGCCGAAGCGGGGCAGGCTCTTCAAAGGGGGAATTTTAAAATCGCATCCCCCTAACCCCCTGCCATGGCGGGGCAGGCTCTTCAAAGGGGGAATGATCTGCCCCTCTCCCCTGGGAGAGGGGTTGGGGAGAGGGTCTTCCTCAAATCCGCAAGCCGCATGCCGCAAGCCGCAAGCCGCATGCCGCAAGCCTCGCGCCAATTATTTTGTTTAATTCCCAATCTTTCCTAATTTCATACCCAAATTCAACCAACCATGAACTGGCTCGACTTTATAATCATAATACTTCTTGTGTTCGGACTTGCACGCGGGTTTATTAATGGATTCATCAAGGAACTCGCCTCATTGCTTGCCCTTATAATCGGTATCTGGGGTGCAATAAAATTTTCAGAATTTACAGCCGGACGACTCTATGATTATTTTGACATGACAGGCCAGTATGTCGGAATAATAGCATTCCTCATAACTTTCGTCATCATCGTGATAATAATCCATTTCATTGGCCTGCTGGTCGACAAATTTATTGAAACGCTTTCTCTGGGATTCCTGAACTCGGTACTGGGACTCGTTTTCGGAGTATTTAAATCAGCACTGATACTGAGCGTGATATTTGTGGTTCTGAATGCCATCGATGCAAAACATCATTTCCTTCCGAAAGAACAGATTGAACAGTCGAAATTCTATAATCCCATTGCCGATATTGCTCCTGCCATCTTCCCGATAATCGGGGAAGGGAGCTTTGACAAGAGTTTCGACAGGTTTAAAAAGAAACCTGAAGGACCTCTCATTTAACCCTTTTTGCTATATTTGCAGTTCGGAATAAATTTAGAATCTATGAATTTTGTTGAGGAACTGAGATGGAGGGGCATGATACATGATATCATGCCCGGAACTGAAGAATTGCTTGAAAAAGAGATTACTAAAGGATATATAGGCTTTGACCCTACCGCCGACTCATTGCATATCGGCCACATGGTGCAGGTGATGCTGCTTGTGCATTTTCAGCGATCGGGTCACATTCCGATAGCCCTGGTGGGAGGGGCAACGGGAATGATAGGCGATCCTTCGGGCAAATCGGAGGAAAGAAATCTTCTTGATGAGGCGACTCTCAGGAAAAACGAGGAAGGAATCAAAAAGCAGCTTTCAAAGTTCCTTGATTTCTCACCGGAACGGAAAAACAGGGCCATAATGGTAAATAACTACGACTGGATGAAGGAATATTCATTCCTGGGATTTATCCGGGAGATAGGAAAGCATATTACCGTAAATTACATGATGGCGAAAGACTCTGTTAAGAAGAGAGTCGGAGCAGAATGCCAGGGAGGGGATGTCGTTTACTGAGTTTTCATACCAGCTGGTGCAGGGAACAGATTTCCTTCATCTTTATAATGAGACCGGATGCAAACTTCAGATGGGCGGATCGGACCAGTGGGGAAATATTGTCACAGGCACTGAGCTTATCCGCCGTAAAACAGGTGGGGAAGCTTTTGCACTGACCTGCCCGCTGATAACAAAATCGGACGGATCGAAATTCGGTAAAACAGAATCAGGAAACGTGTGGCTCGATCCTGAAAAAACTATCACCTTACCATTTTTACCAGTTCTGGCTGAACGTCTCCGATGAAGATGCCGCAAAATATATAAAGATCTTCACATTGCTTGGCCGGGGTGAGATCGATACACTAATTGATAGATCATAGTCGGGCTCCGCACGAGCGGATATCTGCAGAAACGTCTTGCTGAGGAGATGACAGTAATGGTTCATTCACGCGAGGAGTATGATGCCGCACGTGAAGCTTCACAGATACTTTTCGGAAAGGGCACCACAGAATCGCTGAAGAGGATGAATGAAAACACTTTCCTGTCGGTTTTTGAGGGTGTTCCTGTTTTCGATATCAAAAGGGAATTGTTGCAGTCAGGGGTGAATGTAGCTGACCTGTGTGCGGAGCATTCGCAGGTGTTTGCATCAAAAGGTGAACTGAGAAGGCTTATCCAGGGAGGGGGACTGAGCATCAATAAAATTAAAATTGATAATGCCGATATGGTTATCGCGGCTGACTCGTTACTCAATAACAAATATCTGCTGGTACAGAAAGGGAAAAAGAATTATTACCTGCTTAGGATAATTTAAGAGTTTATCTTTATAATGTCGGCAGCAATTATCGAAACATCATCAAACAGGCCGGGATTATTATCGGGTATCCCAAGCTTCTTAAGCATTTCATTAATGTTGGTCTCAACAGGGTTTATATTTGTAATATGCCTGCACAATCTCTTTTGTCAGTATTTCCTTCCCGTCGTCACCCTTAAGATCTGAAAGTCCGTCGGTATAGCAGACGATCTTGGAGTAGTCAGTAATGTTCAGAACCACTTCTTTTACAGGCGGGATCTCATCGATCATCCCTATCCCAACGCATAATGAGTCAAGATGATTGACCTTCCCTGTACTGGTATTAAACAGAACAGGGGGATTATGGCCGGCATTTACATATTCAAGGATGCCGGTTTCAAAATCATACCGGGCTACAAAAAAGGTAATGAACTTTTCACCCGCGGCATTTGCAATAATAAGGGTATTAAGCTTCTGAATGAGAGCAGGAAGTTCAATATCATGGGTAAATATAGCCCTGAGGCTGGCCTGAAAATTCGACATAAGGATTGCAGCCGAAATACCCTTTCCCGAAACATCGGCAATGCAGAATCCTGTTTTCGTATCTGACAGCTTTATGCAGTCATAATAATCGCCTCCCACTTCGTAGTGGGGGTAGTAAAATCCATTTACCACGAGAAAATCATTCCTGGGCATGGTCTTATTGTCAGGGATAAGTTTCTTCTGCATCCTGGCAGCGACTTCAAGCTCTTTTTTCATAGCCGCCTGATGAAGACTTACCCTGAAAAGCCTTATGTTCTCAATTGCAACAAGGATAATGCTCGAAATAGTCTGAATGAAGGTGAATTGTTTTAAAACCGGGCTCATTCCTTCGCCTTCTTCTTCAATATCACCTATCAGTACAAAAGCAAGCGGTACATAATTATTGTAAACAGGAATTATGATATCAACACCTTCTATTCCAAGACCTTCGTTTCTGAAAGCTGTTTCAGTGAATTTTAAAAGCTGTGAATCAACATCAATGCTGTCTACCAGTTCTCTGGAGAAACCTGCGTTAAGCAGGCATTCCCATTTAACCGCACGTTTGAATATAAGTATTTTGCCGATACCCAGATTGTTCCGGAGGATTGATTCATATTTTGATAAAAGCTCTTCAGTAGGCAGATTGGCATTGATCGACAGGGTAATGTCGAGCAGGGCATCCAGCTTAAATTTGGATATCCGCAGTCTGTCAATTGAAGCCTTTTTTTCGTTCATAATTATTATGACCTTGGCCCTTTCGATATAGGTTTTGTTGGCTGTATCAATCCTGATCTTATCGCCGATATTAACAAAGAGCGGAACCATAATAGTAC
This sequence comes from uncultured Bacteroidales bacterium, assembly GCA_963702415.1. GTDB lineage: Bacteria > Bacteroidota > Bacteroidia > Bacteroidales > VadinHA17 > LD21. The sequence goes on from CAVPCP010000022.1 coordinate 349,004, forward strand.
TTCCGGTATCTATTTTTGCCTGTTTCAGTGCATTGTTGGCGGTATCGCCCCTCAATCCGGGTTCAGTATAGGTTACTTCCACAACAACAAACTGAGGAAGCTCAACAGTGAGAACGGTTTCAGTATCAGCATGGACAACCACTTCCACATTCTGACCCTCTTTCAGGAATTCGTGGCTTTCGATCAGATCTTCATTGACATGAACCTGCTCAAAAGTCTCAAGGTGCATGAAGTAATAACCCATGTCGTCCTGATAAAGATACTGGTATGGTCGTCTTTCAACCCTTGCAACATTCACCTTTGTACCTGAGGAAAAGGTATTATCAATCACTCTTCCTGTCTTGAGGCTTTTTAATTTTGTTCTTACAAAAGCCGGCCCTTTTCCCGGCTTGACATGCTGGAACTGGACAATAGCATAAAGATCGCCATTGTACTCAATGACCAATCCGTTCCTGAAATCTGCAGTACTTGCCATAAATGTTTATATTATTCCTTTGGTTTATCTGTTTCTTTCTTTTTTATTTCAAGCGGATATTTCAATCCTTCATAACTGATTATTTCCGCTGAAAAAGAGCCGACAAAGATATCAAATCGTACTTTAACCGGTAAAAAATTTTTATCGGCCGAGAACCAGAATGTCATATCTTCCTGAGTTTTAAATAACCTTCCCACCTCGGTGACCGGATTAAACCTGCAGACATTTGATCCTGCCCAGCCTGGTTTTGATCTCATCGACCCCGATATATTTCAATGTTATAGGATAGAGTTCATCGGTGAACCATGTCATTATTGTTATCATTTCTCCTTTCTTCAGATTGTGATAATTGGGAAGATGATGATTCCTGAAGTAATAAAAGCATGATACTATATCGTGTATTCCTTTTTGTGTGACATGAATCCCGGTAAGATCGCTGGTAAGGATAGCTGAATCGGGCCTTGAATAATGGTCAAAAGCAACCTCATTATATTTCCTGTATCTTCCCTCCTGAATATTCCTTACTGAAAAAACAGGCAGCTCTGATTCAGGGTCGATATAGCTTTCGTAAACGTCAAGCAGCCTGAAAAAAGCCTCTGCCAGGCCCACTGTTTTGCCTGTAAAAACAGAATGCCAAACCTCTTTACCGTTGTATATTTCGGTCTTAAGTTCAAGAGATGCAACACCTGCCTGGACTCACGCCGTAGGTTATACTGTATTCCACTTTTTCTCCGGGCTGATAAACTAATTCCTGGCCGGGAGAAAGAACCGGTATTAAGAAGAAAGAATACTAAAATCCTGAAAAACCTCATCACCTTTTTCTGATATTTTTAGATAATAACAGACAAATTACCTGCCAAGGATATTTTTTTTAGGGCGGGAAGTTATAAAATCTTTCAGATAAAATGGTTCAAAATATGCAATATCTTCAAACCGGCTGTTCTTTAAGTGCCTTAAATGCAGGGTTATACATATGTGCCGCAGATATCCTGAACTCATCTGCAAAAGCTATGTTTTTTCTGTTTAATATGGTCCTGCACTTTGAAGCACCGTCGCCAAAAATAAGCAACCTGATATTTTCCGGGATATCCCGGAACGATTTTTCATCAATAATTTCAGCTGAAATCTCCCTGAATATTTTCCCATCAGAATCAAGGATTGAATAATATACCTCCATCCGCCGCGCATCAAGCATTGGCACAAACAGAGAGGTTTCATCAATTCCGTACCTGTTCCTGATTTCTCCGCTGATCCCGCAAAACATCGAAAGAGTTGTTTCCACTCCTATAAGGGGAATTGATGCAGCATAGGCTATCCCTTTTGCAGTTGAGACCCCGATCCGCAGACCCGTAAAGGAGCCTGGGCCCTTGCTTACGGCCACCGCTTCAAGGTCGCCTGCTTTCAGTCGTGCATCGGAAAGAAGCTCCTCAATAAAAACGGTAAGCTGTGAGGCATGCGATTTGTTTTCGCCGCTTTCTCTTAATGCTGCAACGCCGCTGCTGTCGCAAAGAGCAACAGAACATAGAGATGTGGAAGTCTCAAGACAAATAATCATGTCATTTGATGATCCGGAGTCTATTTTACTGAAAAGAGATCATCTTTTTTAACAATTTCAACAAGAGTACTGTCTGACAGTTTCTTGCTGATAGCACTGAAAGGAGCTGAAATCACCCTGTCGCCTTCAGCAACACCTGAAAGGATCTCGATATAGCTGTTATCCTGGATGCCCGTTTTGACATCTTTTGCAAGGGCCCGTTCGCCATCAGTAATAAATACAAGGGTCCGGATATCTTCATCAGTAGGGGTCTGACAGCTTTTGTGGTATCTGTCCGGGTAGTTACCGACTGAATCGGAACTGTTACGATTCCTGTTTTGTTTCGGTCTGGATTTCAACAGTTGCTGACATACCGGGCCTTAGAGGATTGCTATTGCCTTTTTCGACAAGTTCTTATATGATTCAGGTAGAACAAGGATTTTAACATCAAAATTAGTTACCTGGTCGGCCGATACTCCGGTTGTTTTTGCTGAGTTTGCTATTTCAGTAACAATTCCCTTGAATTTGTAATCAAGATAAGCATCTACCTCAATAGTTGCAGTATCGCCAAGCTTAACACGTGGGATATCATTTTCATTAACCTCAACCTGGGCTTCCATTCTTGAAAGGTCAGCAACACGAAGCATTTCCGTGCCTGCCATCATTCCTGTTCCGGCAACCCTTTCACCAAGTTCGACAAGGAGCATGGAAACCGATCCGGTCATAGGAGCATAAATTGATGTTTTAAAAAGGTTTTCGTTGGCCTCTTTAAGTGAGGCTTCAGTACTTATGACAGAATATTTTGCAGCATCAACCTCTGCTTTTGCAACAGAATATGACGCCTCAGACTGTTCATATTCCGATTTTGAGATTGTCTGTTCCTCGTAAAGCTGTTTGGTTCTTTTAAACGAAAGTTCAGTCTGAATAAACTGTGCTTCAGCCTGTGCAAGCCTGGCCCTTGCCGAACTGATTGCAGCCAGCGACCTGTCTTTCTGCGAAATATACACATCAGGTTTGATCCTGAGAAGGAGCTGACCTTTTTCAACAGTGTCTCCTTCCATGACCCGTAAGCTCAACAATTTCCCCTGAGACATCGGGGCTGATCTTTACCTCTTTCTCAGGCTGGATCTTGCCGTTTGCAGTTATTGTTTCAACTAATGTCCGTTTTTCAGCATTTTCAACAGCCACTTTGACAGTTGCAGCTTTTCCAAACCAGCCAGCCTTTTTCCCGATAATCAGCAAAAATTAAAAGCAGAATTACAGCCGGGATAAGAATCTTAAGTAACTTCTTGTTTTTCATGATGATAAGCCTTGTTATTAGAGGGTTATTGATTGAGCTGAAAGGTAATCCTTTATAGAAATCAAGAACTTTTGTTTTAAAGATAAATGCATATTTTGCCTGTGACATGTCTGATTGTGCATTCAGAAGCTGTGTTTTTGCGGCATTATAATCGACCGGTGTAATCATACCAACATTAAATTTCTGTTCGGTATATCTGAACGATTCCTCCGACGAGCTGACTGCCTTAAAACTGGCATTATATTTCTCAATGCAGCAACCGCATCGGTATAAGCCTGCTGGATATTTTTGTAGAGTTGTTTTTTAGTTCCTTCAAGCGAGTACTGGCTGTTTTCGACAGCAAGCTTGGAATTTGAAATATTCTTATTCACCTGCCATCCGTTCAGAATAGGGATATTCATTGAAAGCCCAAGGCCAAAGTTTTTATTATTCTTGAACTGCTCGGTAAAGGGATCCTGTTCAACAGGGATTCCATTTATGGTTAAATCATTTACGAATGAATATCGGGTTCCGAAGTATGATTGAAGGAAATACTGGGGATTCTTGCACCCTTGGCAATTTTCAGACTATACTCGCTTGCAGTAAGCTTCAGTTCGGAACTCTTTATCTCAGGTCTGGATTCGGTTGCAAGACTAAATATTTCATCGACATTACCGGTAACAACAGAGATTTTTCAACATTTATTTCAGGAATAATAATTTCGAACCCGGCAGGCGATTCCAGCTCCAGCAGCTGGGTAAGATTGAGGTATGAAATTTCAAGCTGGTGTTTCATGGTTATCAGGTTGAGCTCTTCCTGTGCTGCCTGTGCTTCAATTTGCAGCAGGTTACCCCTGGCAACACTTCCGGCATCCACAAGCTTTTTGCTTTTCTCTATCTGCTGCAGTGTAATGTTAAGCTGGTTTTCATTGGCTGCTACCAGCTCTTTATTCAGAAGTATCTGCAGGTATGCCAGGGCAACATTTAAGGAGACATTATCGCGTATACTTTGAAGGTCCTGTTCCCCGGCAAGCAGCTCATATTTGTTTTTATGTATAGTATTGAGATTTTGGAGGCCACTGAAAACATTTGTGCTTCCTCCCAGATAAAACATGTCTGATTGGACAGTCTGGTTAAAATATCTGTAAGTATTCTGATCGAGAGCCCGTCCGAATGAATAATCATGAGATAGCTGCCCGTTTATTGTAGGAAGAAGGTTAAGCTTTGACTGTTCCAGGTTATTCTTCTGAACCTCTGTCTGGACAGTCTGTTGTTTGATCTGAATATTATGATCAATGGCATACTTGATACACGCTTCAAGCGACCATGCTTCTTGCTGCTGGGCAAAAGCAATCCCATGAAATGCTATGAGAAAGGCAGTTATAAATATCAAAGACTTTTTCATTTCGCTTTTATTTTTGTAAAAATAAAGTATAAAGCTTTCCTGTAATGATTCTTTTTTATTATTAATGCTGCATCTGATTAAAGTATTTCCGGTTCTGCAGCTTTTTAAAATAAGTTTACGAAGATAAACAATTAGGTTTAAATGACATATTTTTTGTTAATAAGTCTAATTAGTAATTTCTCTCAGGGATTTGATCAATTTTTTGTAAATCTTTTGGCCGCTAAGGCTAAAATAATTATCTTTCACGCCTTATTTAAAAACCATGAATTATGCTTCATTATAAAGAATTAGGGTTAGTAAATTCAAGAGAATTGTTTAAGAATGCGGTAAAGGGCGGATATGCTATTCCTGCTTTCAATTTCAACAATCTTGAACAGTTGCAGGCAATTATAAGTGCCTGTGTGGAGACAAAATCTCCGGTGATTCTTCAGGTATCAAAAGGTGCACGTAAATATGCCAACCAGACTTTACTGCAGTATCTTGCCAAGGGAGCTGTTGAATATGCAAAGGAGCTTGGTTATGCAATTCCCATTGTTTTGCATCTTGATCATGGAGATTCATTTGAAACATGCAAATCGTGCATTGAGACAGGTTTTTCATCAGTAATGATCGACGGGTCTCATTTCCCTTATGAGGAGAATGTAAGGCTCACGAAACAGGTTGTTGAGTATGCCCATCAGTACGATGTGACTGTTGAAGGAGAACTTGGTGTTCTTGCCGGTATTGAAGATGAAGTTTCCTCTGACCATACATCATACACACGGCCTGAAGAAGTTGAAGACTTTGTTAAAAAAACAGGAGTTGACTCCCTGGCAATTTCTATCGGTACCTCACACGGTGCTTTCAAATTCAAGGTAAAGCCGGGTGAACTTCCTCCGCCTCTGCGCTTTGACATTCTCGAGGAATGTGAAAGACGTATTCCCGGATTCCCGATTGTTCTTCACGGAGCCTCTTCAGTACCTCAGGATATAGTAGCTGAGATTAACAAGTATGGAGGTAAAATGGAAAACACAGCCGGTGTATCTGAAGATCAATTAAGGAGAGCTGCAAAATCAGCAGTTTGCAAGATCAATATCGACAGCGATGGCCGGCTTGCAATGACGGCTGCTATCCGTAAGGTTTTTGTAGAAAAGCCTGGTGAGTTTGATCCGCGTAATTACCTTGGTCCGGCACGTGAAAAACTGAAAGAGCTTTATAAGCATAAAGTGATAAATGTGCTTGGGAGTGCAAATAAGGCTAATTAACAGAACCCCCTGCCTGTAAGCGGGATCTCCCTGAGGGGGAGAATAGGGTTAGGAAAGATTTTACGAAAGGCGTTAAAAGTTGTTAGTACTATAATAATCTAATAGCCAGTCAATTACAGACTGGCTTTATTATTTCTGTTAAAAACTAATTAATCCGTAATTAAAGCTGAGGAGTGTTTTTCTAAATTAGTGTTCAAATTCATTTTTTTACGTTTTGAAGCGCAGCTTAAATAAGGAGGAGCGTTTAAAAAGGAACAACAGGCTTTCGCTGATGCTTAATAACAGGGAGGTAAGGGCGCTTGGGATCTATTGCAGCCGGTACCGTGTAAGCAATAAATCGGAATTTCTGAGAGAAACAATAATGAAAGCCATTCTGAAAAGATTTGAAGATGAACATCCCACATTGTGGGAAGAACCGGAACCCACACTATTCAGTCAGAGGAGAGGATAACTCTTATTTTATTTCGGATTTCGGATTTTCGATTGCGGATTTAAAATCCGCAATCCGCAATCCGCAATTCTTATTATACCGGCCACAGAATAAATCAGGTAAATCCGTTTCTAAATGGAATGACAGGCCTAACCAGATATACAGCTGATCCGACAAGACGAACCCCGAGGATCGTTCTTGAACCGGGGAGAATCTTTATTGTGGGACGCTCAATTCCCGAGAATCCCGGGGAATTTTATCGTCCGGTTTATGACTGGATAAGCCGGTACATACAGATTAACGGTCACCGGACACGCATCGAACTGGGATTTGAATATATCAACACCAGCTCCACAAAATGGATCTATAATATCATCAAGGAGATATCAGGGATGAAGAATCTGGTCGAAAGTGCCAGGATAATCTGGTATTATGACAAGGGTGATGAGGATATGTGCGAGCTGGGATTTATACTCAAATCGCTTGTAGAGTGTCCATTCTTTGTGATCGAGACAGAAAAGATGGACAGGCAGCCTGAGGACCCGATGGTCCATGATTCATACTAAGCCTTTATTTACTGGACCAGTCAAAATGCCGCTGGTCTGATCAGGAATTAAAAATTTTTCTAATTTTGCAGCACCGGGAATGATAATAGTGACCCATGGTGTAATTGGCAACACGTCGGATTTTGGTTCCGCAGAGTCCTGGTTCGAGCCCAGGTGGGTCAACAAAAAGAGTGAGTGTGGGAGCGTGAGCGAACCAGCTCACTCTTTTTCAGACCGCCTTTTTTGCTGCCTCAAGATGAACATATGCTTGATGATTATATACAGCCTTTTCTCTTCTTAAATCCCAGCTTTTCTGCAGTGTTTCCAATGCTTCCTGATATTTACCTTGTTTATAAAATGCCCAACCTTTAGTATGTAAATAGTTATAATTATCAGGTCTTGAATTAAGCGCAGAGTCGACAAGTGTTATACCTTCATTTATATTTCGATCATTATCTATCAAAAAATAGGCAAGTGAATTCATCCTGTCTGGATTCTCAGGATCTAATCTAAGAGCTTGTCTGTGATATTTCTCTGACATATCCAATAGATCGAACCCTGTGAATATCCGTGTTAAACCTGCTGCTATTTCTGCCTCTGAAACTGATCTTTCTTTACAAACAGAAATGTATTTCTTAATATATTCGTTTGCTGCAACAGTATCTTCTTCCTTTAAAGCCATTGCTGCCTGAGTAAAGATGAAATTGGGTATATCAGGAAAATCCTGTTCTGCTTTTTTAAGAACCTTTTTCGCTTTTTTGTATTGTCCGGTTTTATAGTACGAAACTATAAGACTGCCATAAGTATCGTACCAAAATGGTTTTACCCCCCAATTATTGTAAATCTCCAGCGATTTTTTAAATTCTGGGATTGCTTTGTCATATTGACGCAAAAACATGTAATTAACACCTAAATCACTATAAACCATTGGTTGTTGATCATCAAATTCCAGTTGCTTCCTTAAGCATCCGATTACTTCATAAATTGTTTCAAATAAGAGAGCATGCAAAACATCTGCTTCACTTTTCTGTGGTTCTGACATAAGGTTCTTTTTCTCATAGGCCTTCAGACACCATTTTTTAGCCTCCTTGTACATACCCAAACCTTCACATGCCCAGGTAATTTTTAAAATTGGAGCAATAAAGTTTGAATCTATTGCTATCGCTTGCAGGTACATTTCTCTTGCTGCAGCGTAATCATATTTTGCATATACTTTTCTCCCTTCTATTAAAAGCTTGAATGCTTTAGGAGAGATGGAAGGAGTCATATATTTCTGATCTTCAGGAGTATTTTCTTTTACAAGTTTAGATATTATCAGAAAATTTTTTACCTGCAGTGAAAGAGAATCAATGAAAGTACTGATATTTTCATCTGTTCCATCAATTTGAAAAGCCTTGAAAACTTCTTCTGTTTCCGGATCAATCATTTTCGCATTTAATCGCATTGTTGCACCCATCTGGTTTATACTACCAAGAATAAATACATTGGCATCTAGTTTTTGAGATATGATACCGGCAATTGAGGGTGTAATTGAAGCATTAGTTGTCAGGTTATTCTTTGGGAGCAAGGTGTTGATGGACTCAGCCTGCCTGACTCTTAGTTCTCCAGAATTTGATAATAAAGCGATCAGATTATCCTGAATCATTTCTTCCCAGACATTCAAAAGGGTATCATTTGTCATATTCTGAAATGGCATCACGGCAACAGATATTCTCTCACCAGAAGAACGAAGTTTTTCCAGTGTGTTTCTTTTGAAGATTTTAGGATAGGCGAGAACTACTACGGCTATGATAAGAATGGCATTTAGAACATAACTTGCCCTCAGTTTACTTTTGACAGGTTTTACTACAATCTGTTTGTTTTCTAATTCTTCAAGAGACTCGGTTTTCTTAATCCCTTGTGGTGTAAAATCAAATATCCATGAAAGAATAACAACAACTGGGAGTCCTGCCCCAAGCAATAGTATGACCATTTTTGCAATCCATACAGGCAGACTTAATGGCTCAACAAGATTATTGGTTACTTCAATAATGATATAAGCAGTAGCAGCATATGTGGTGACTACGCTGAAGACTTTACGTCTTTTCAATTCATTCCAGAACCTTTCAAAACTATTGGTTTTGTGAGCCATCAGGTATCTTTTTGGCTATGTGTATGTAAAATTACACTATCCTGATACCAAAGTCAAGTGAGGGTTAGATTAATGCAAAGACCATTACAAAACAATAGCATCTAAAAATCGTATCGCTGGCGGGATTATTTTAGTCTTTTAATTAAGTATTCTCCTGATGGATCAATCTGTTTAACACCGGTAACGTTTCCATCGTCAACGACAAATTCAAATCTGTAGTCGGCGAACTCTTTTACTCTGAACAGGTGTTGTTTTACTGGTATTAATTGATAACGAGGCTGTCCTGGAACAACAATAAAAAGATCTTTATCAATAAGTTCAATATTAATGAATCCGCCCGCAAATTCATACTTGCCAATATACTTTAGAAGAATACCTGGATCACTCAGACTTGCATCAACTTTCTTATTAAAGGTAGTCTGATTTTCATCCAGGGATATAAGCAGACCATCTATACTGCCCTGAGGATTAGTAACGAAATTAAGCGAATAAAGACCATATAATTCGTCATTAGGTGTATCAAAACGGTCATAGTGAAAATGACTAAGCGGCAATTTTATATCATGAAAATCAAACTGTAATGCAGTATCCTTTAACATAATGTTAATTAAACCGTAAGCAGGATTTTCATATTGACCAGCATAATCTGAAAGTTGATGAGTTGGTTTGGTGCCTGTTATGCGATCCGATCCGGCTTTGCTCCTTCCTTCCTTACCTAACTTTTTGCCCTCTTTTTGATCTTTAAGTACTCTTTCACTCCATGGAGTCTGGCTGTATCCTAATAGTCTTTCATAAATGTTATAAGTAAGAATATTATATAGAGGAGCTCCATGATCGCCTATGACAAAAACGATTACTCCCAGGCTGTCATAAGGCATTGCAGATACTTGTGAATGAAAGCCCGGCAGATCTCCGCCATGCGAAACCAAAAGGTGTCCACGATAAGAAGCAGTGAATCTGCCCATGCCATAAGAAGTGTTAAGAATCTCCTTGTATCCCTTATTTTCAAGTTCCGTATTTGGGAAACCCATAGTTGGTTCAATTGTCGTTTTAATGATTTTATCAGGGATAACCTGTTTGTTATTATATTTCCCGCTGTTCATCAAAGCAATCAGCCAATGAGATAAATCCTGGATGTTGGAAATAATAGAACCGGCAGGACCAACAGCTTGGGTATCTTCATAGATTGGAATGCGATAAAGTAATGTTGTATCTCTTTTCTCATTGAACGGAACTCCATGGTCGGGATTTGCTTCCATCTCCTTTACACTAAAGACCGTACTTTTCATATCCAATGGTTCAAAAATATTAAGTGACAAAAAATCTTCCCAACTCTTTGAACTTAATAATTCAACTATATAACCAGCTGAAACATACATAAGATTATTATAAAGAAATCCTTGTCTTAATGGAAGACTTGGTTCAAGATATTTCAGCCGATCAAAAAGTTCCTTCCGGGAAAAAGTAGATTTGTACCAGATCATATCATGTCGAGAAATGCCTGTACGGTGTGACAGCATATCACGGATTGTAACAGACTTGTTAAGTTCATCATTAAAAAACTCAATTGAGGGAATATAATTTTGGACAGGCTTATCCCAATCCAATTTTCCCTGATCCACGAGCATTCCGACAGAGATGGTCGTAAATAACTTTGTATTTGAGGCAATTTGAAAGAGAGTATTAGGAGTAATGGGTAATTTATTCTCATAATCCCTATACCCATAACCTTTTGCAAAAATCAGTTTATCCTTTTGCACTATTCCTACTCCTACCCCTGCTATATTCCAATCTTTAAGTATTTTATCCATATATTGGTCAAAACCTTTAAGCTTTTTAAGAACCTCAGCTGACTGGGGGAAAGCATTTAGTTGGACAATGAAAAAAATAATTGCCAGGAATGAGCATTTTTGAAAGATTCTGAAATGAAGAATGCGATTCAATTTGATTTTTAGTTGAATTGGTTTCATCGTGTTAAGTTTTACAAAGTATTTTTATAAGATCTTAATTGATTACGTTTTAATTGTGCTTAGAATAGGGAATTTCATAACACATTAACTCGGATGATTATAGATTTTTATTAATAAAATGTACAAATTCCCAATTGAATCCGTTATTAACGAAGAGTTTGTCAAATAAGTGAATTCTTAGAGTGAACATTTTTTATATCTACAAAAAATAAAAAAATGATTGAATAGATTTAAAATGGACCTGGTCTTTTCAGCCGAAATATCAAAGTTACACCAGCAAAAAGCCAAAGTCAATTATATTTTAGTATGCAACTCTATTTTGGAATATGCAAACATCAGTAGTGCTGATAGGAGGTGCGGATACAAAAAGCCCCCGATCTGAGGGCTGAAAATGATAAAAACAAAGCGACATCCCCTGATTTATTTGTGGAATAAATGTCTCGCTGCATTCAAACCTACTTAATTAAAAGTCAGGCTTAACGAATAGGAGATGTCGCCTTATCAAATTTCGGAAATATAAATCAGTTTAGCAAATATTTATAATACGGGATAAGGAAGCCCCCGGACTGTTCCGAGGGCAGAAAAATCAATCCCAACGGGAATAATTAATTTCTGTTTTTAGTCTAAAAGTGTTATTTGCACTGAACCCTAATAACGTAACGGTCAACTATTGGTTCAAGATTATCCCAGTGAGCTACTCCGTGATATGATTCATAGACTATTGCAACTAATTTACCATCAAGCTTAATTAACATAGGGAAGGAATAGCCACCTATCATTCCTGTTTTATCGTGCCAGATAAATCTGTTGTTATAATTATAATCAAGTGTATAGGCAGCACCACTTTCACCGAGAAGGTCACCATGTCCAATCTCGTGATAATTCCAATATTTACTTCCATCAATAAAAAAGTATTGAACATTAACCACACCGGTCACATTTTCACCCAAGCATTCTTTAAGACCGGCAGTATACCATTCGGCATTAAAAATCCAAGAATTTTCTCCTTGCATTTTCTTGTCCTGGGCAACAGAATTACTGAAACTAAATCCAAGAAAAATAATCAACAGAATAATAACTTTTAGTGTTTTCATAACTACAGATTTTAAGTTAATGCTCTACCAAAGTTCGACAACCATAAAAACAAAGTCTACCACTTTTGTATCATTTTCTGATACTTTTGTTACATTTTCAGGGGAAATCGGTCTAAAATCGGGGAAATGGTTGAAAAGGGTAGTAAAAACTCAATGCCGATGTCACATAAAACTAGTGAAGGGAAGATCGTGGCCCGAAGGTCCTGGAAATGGCTCTTACAACGATTCCATATGTTTATCTGTTTGACATACAGTCATGTATGCTTTTTTACCCAGGTTGGAGATTAAAAGGGCTCAGGTGTTAGCCAAAATAATCCTCCAGGGACTTTAATTAAACATTTTTTAAGGGTTTACGGGTACTCTAACGGTCTTATATGAGTAAGGGAAAATATTAAAGCGTTCATACGATTTTATTAATTTGATTATTGGAAATCATGAAAAACATTTATTTAAGTTTATTCTCCTGTTTATTGATCCTTGCTTTCGGATCATTAACAGCAAATGGGCAAATCAAGAATTATTGCCTGGGTGAATGGAATTTTGTATGCCCCGATCTTCTGGATGGATTTGATACTGGAATAATAAAAATAACAAATGATTCTGTTTATACAGAATATCCAGGTTTACGGCATACATTCTCCTCAAAGCGGGCAGAGTATATAAATGATACTGTACACTTCTATGTTGAAGTTAATGGCCAACAGATAATTTGTGAAATTAAGCCGGAAGATGGAAATATGCTATCTGGTAACCTGGTAACAAACTATGGTTCATTCCCCATAATTCTTATTAAAGAAGGCAAGTGTTACAAAAATTAGTCTTTTACACAACGAACTGAATAACCACATTGTGCGTTGCAACTCGCTCCATCCAGAATATTGCTGTCATAATGAAGCCTTTTAGATGGACAATAAGGACCAGAACACCACCAACGACCTTGTCCACCTGCTTCTAAACGGGGGAAGTAATTACAGCCACCTGGCAAACCTGTAAAACCGCTGCTGTTAGTAGCTCCAGAGTTTGGACTTTTCCAATGGGCAGTGCCCGTTTCTTTCATTTTACCTCCAACGTCTGAAATACCACCATGATAGTCTGTTCCACCAAGATAATTTGCTAAAGTGTCCCAGTCAGCAGGAGTTGAGACATGCCATCCGGCTGGACAAAGTTTACCAGTCGAAACAGTGAAATAATTATATATAGCACCATACATGTACTTGAATGAACTTTCATCATAAAAGAGCCAGCAGTAAGCTGGTGAAGTGAGATTATCCCATATACTATCAGCAGTAACATTTGGAATTGGAGTTCCATCATTATATTTTGTAGTCTTCAGGTTTTCAGCCATCCAGGTCTGAGTTCCGATTACAATAGTCTTATATGAATTATCATCCACATCAGAAACAGTTCCATAAGTCAAATCCGTATTGAAAACAATCGGAGAAATCTCTATAGTTGTAAAACTCCTTAAATCCCCGTAAGCAGTTCCAAGACTGTTTGTTGCATAAGCTCTTACATAATACATTGTGCCTGCGTTTAAGCCGGTTACTTCACTTTCCAGGTTACCTGTACCTGAACCGCATACCCTAATATTGTCCATAACTGAAGGGTTATCATGAGTACTCCAACAAAATCCATTGGCAGTCACTGGAACACCTCCATCGTTTTCTACTTTTCCACTGAAAAGTGCTTTTGTGGTTCTAATTCTGTGAGGAACCGAGGTTCTTACAACAGCGATCGCGGGCTTGATAGTAGTAAATATGATCTGATTACCGTAACTGATACCGGCGCTGTTCGTCGCATACGATCTTATATAATAGGTCGTTTCTGACTGTAATCCGGTAATATTGCTTGTAAAGTTCCCGGTTCCATACCCGTCATTTGTCACACTATCATTTGATGTCGGATTCTGAGTTGTACTCCAGCATACCCCTCTTACAGCTATTGATCCACCACCATCCGATGTTATATTACCGCCGGATATAGCTGAATTTGTTGTAATTGAAGTAACATCAGCCGTACTAAGCGTAGCAAGAGCTACTACTGGGCTGGTTGTAAAAGAAACCTCATTACCGTAGCCAACACCTACTTTATTGTAGGCATAGGCTTTAATATAATACCTGGTTCCAGGCAACAGCCCTGTCAGGTTGCTTGTAAAACTCCATTCCACTGATGTATCATTAGTGTGTTTATCCTTTATTGATGGAAAAGGAGATGTACTCCAACATATACCAGCAATTATGATTTCTTCACCTCCGTCTGACACAATATTTCCTCCTGATGTAACAGTTGTCTGGGTAATTTCTTGTGGATCAGTTGTGGTCAGGATGGGCGGTGTTGTCTTATCTTTTTTGCATGAATGCAAAATAATTGTAAGGATGACGAGAACTAAACCTATGAATTTGACTGAACTCTTCATGGTTGGGAATAATTTAATCAAAGTTACTAATTCCACAAGAATTGAATTATCTGAAAAGAAAGCCCGGACAACTGCCAATCTGACCAGAATTGTCTCTTGCTGCATTTAAGAAAGTACTCCTCAGATCAGTAGTGTGCTTTTTCCGAAGTGAATGTAAAGAAAGTGGTTCTGGACTATGGGATTACCCAATCCTGTGGCGCCTTGGGAGTAAATAATTAATTTAAATTGTTAATATTTTAGATCTTTCAAAGTCAGGGAGAGGAACCAATTAGAGGTGGGGAAAACACGCACAGGTAAGTATGTGTCAGAATTTTTGTCAATTTTTTTTGGAAAGTCTTTCCTATCTTTAATCCACAGTAAGTCAGGTTTCGACAAATCTGATTCTTTCCGTACGTCAAGCCTGGTCTTAATGATCCAATTTTTTATACGGCAGGTTCATCTTCCTGACTAATTCCTGAAAGCGGACATCATCTCTTAAATTGTCAAAAACAGGACTTAAAAGATAAGGTAAATTGGGATCATGCATCTCATATGCTTTTCCCAGCCATGCAATTGCATTTTCAATATCGCCAGCCATGGAATATCGGACGGCAACGTGTAATGGCCCGACAAATTTAGTTTTTGACCTTTCAGCAAGAAGCTCCGCAATCCTTTTTACTGCACCCTGGAACCCCCCTTCTTTAAAACCAGCATTAATGTTATTAAGAGATTCCTGATCTCTATAGAAACTCCTGAGCATATCTGTTGCCTCACTTTCTCTTCCTGCAAGTGATAGTGCATCTATTATATTTGCATCAGCTACACCCTGAGCCGAACTGAGATCCATAGCCTCCCTGAATGCCATGACAGCATCATCGTACCTGCGTGCGAACAAGAGGTCTACACCATAAAATGCAATAATCTTGGTATTGAACGGATCAAGATCCAGTGCAATATCAATATGTTTCATCGCTTCGTCATACCTTCCTAATATGCTAAGCAGATGAGAGTATGTGGAATGGGCATCGGCATTCTGCGGATTCAATTCAATTGCCTTTCTAAACGATTCTTCTCCTCCTTTCCAATCCCAGTTAGTCCAGGTTCTGATCCCTCCTAAAAGGTGATGGACCTCTGAGTATGTGCTGTCCATTTCAACTGCTTTCAGTGCAAATTCTTCAGCTTTAGCGGCTGCTTCCGATACTTTAATAATACTCATTTGCTGGAGTCCGCGCCATACACGACCCATACCAACATACGCAAGTGTGAATTCAGGGTCTTTTTCTTTCGCGAGCTCAAAGTACTTCATTGCAATATCCAAATCTTCCTTATTCAGCTTATTATAGTGCAGCATTCCCCTCCAGTAGGCTTCCCAGGCGTCCATGTTCGTTGTAGCCTTTTTGTCTATGAATTGTTTTGCGTCAGGCGTAATTACTGCTTTCAGTTCTCTGGCAACGCTTTTGGCAACATCGCTTTGAATTGAAAATACATCAGACAGATCCCGGTCATATATCTCAGACCATAGATGCGATTCAGTCCTGGCATCAATCAGCTGAACCGTTATCCGTATATTATTCCCCTGTTTACGTACGCTTCCCTCCATAATTGTTGTTACATTTAACTCACGGGCAACCTCTTTTAATGACAGATTTGTATTTTTGAACCTCTCTGAAGATGTGCGGGCGATAACTTTTAAGCCACCGAGCTTAAAAAGTTTATCCAATATCTCATCTACAAAGCCCACACTTAACCACTCCTGCTCAGGATCATTTCCAAGGTTTGTGAATGGTAAAACAGCTATAGATTTACCGGCTTCCGGCATTCCTCCCAGGTCTATAACTTTAAAAACTACCAGCAGAGATACAGTTATGATAAGTGTCAGGAAGAGACCCTGAAGAAGAATTGAAGCTTTAATTCTTTTCGCAGGAGCTTTTTTTACCTGTGTCTCATTCTGAACCACCCAGGGCTCTTCCCGGGCTGTCTTTAAATTATTTAATATCAGATCCTTGTAACCAACATACCATTTCAACACAATGAAGAGGTTGTTGAGGACAGGTTTCACCTGAACAGGATCATAATCCTTTGGATGGGCACCATAAGTTGACAATTCATTCAGCCCATGCATGGAAGTTATTATATGAGATGGTACTTTTTCCTCCTTATGCAGCTTATCTATGATCCCCTTCAGAGGTTCGGTTTTGCGTGGTCTTTTAAGTTCACTCTCACAAAGGTCTGAAACTATGACTTCAAGACATCTCCTTGAATAGAGCAAGATAACATTTGCATCTTCAGTTTTAATCAGTTGTTCCAATTCCTTCTCAAGTTCAGGCAACTGACCGAGGAAGGATTCATGAAGATTCTCAATCTCTTTTATTTCAGCTGTCCAGATTGCCATAGATTTCATGTAAGTTTACCAGTTTATATATGTAAAGTTATATTATCCTGATACCAAAGTCAAGTGAGGATCAGATATATCAAATACTACAGGTTCACTGATGAATCTGGTACCATTGCAGCTAAGATGATTTCTGACTATGAAAAAGCCCCCGGGTTGATTCGAGGGCTGTTTCTTAAATCATCCACTAAAACTTTTCGCTAATAGGGCTTAATATTTCCGCACATAGTTTAATATAATCAGTCTAAATCTACCTAATCAACTTCCATATGCTTTGATTGAATAAATGTTATTATTAATGCTTGTTTTTCATTTCCTCTTTCATTAAGTGGAAATTATCAACAATAGTCTGCCCAAGAGGAACATTAGATTTGTTGACATTCATGCCTGTAATAATATTATCTTCTCCGTCATTCCGCACTTGATCCTTATTGTTGCCACCGACGACTGTGAAATTTTTAGTAAATGTGTCAAGCCAGAGAGCAACATCCGAAAAAGAACCAGTTGAGAAATTGTTCCCAAGAAACAGGCAATTTTCAGACCAAACCCCCATACCATTATATGCACCAGCAAGGAAGCCAACAGCCCCTTTACCAGAAAATTTGTTATTACGGATCATAGCATTCACTCCTTCAATCATTTCAACTCCGTATGATCCTTCTGCCTGCAGGACGAAATTATTATTCTTCACTTGCATCAGAATCGGAAGCTTTTCCTGCGGATATGATACAGTCCTGTGATCGTGCAGGAGCATTCCCAAATAACCAATGTTTAACTGATTGTTCTCAAATTTGCATAAGGTTGACCTATCCGAGAGTTCATCGTCAAAACCTCCATAAGGATAATTTTCTAGATATATGCCGATGCCTATTATGTTTTTTAGGGTATTGCTGATTACAGTTATTTCGGAATTTATAAACTCCTCAAAATCTATGTGATAGATAATATTATTGAAAATATTTCCATTGTTTTTGGTTCCGATAGTTAGTTTACCCTTTGCACCATAAGTGAATGTCCCCTCATAGAATGTATCAAAGCTACAATTTGTGACTGTTAAATCGATATTTGAACGATGCATTCCGGAATATCCTATCCAGAAATTGTTATCATTGGTTGCCAGTATAGCATAAGGGGCATTGTACCAACCATCCCCTAAAGGCTGTCCAATAAAGTCAACATTATCGACCACAGCGTTTATCTGACCGGTTTCGGATTCATACTGGGGTCCAAAGTCCGAGAATAAAAGAAGACCCATAAGAGTGTTCTCTTCATCAATTAATGTTCCGGCAGGTGTTTGAATTGTCATGCCACTCAATTTGACATCACCTCCGATAAATTTAATCAGGAACCAGTTTGAACCTTCATCTACAAAAATACCAGGATCGAGTTCGGTTTTGGATGTGATGACAGTTTTTCCTTTACCGGCCCCGATAAATGAGCCGTTGAAATCACGAATTTCGATAATGCCAAGGTCAAATTCACCCTCTGGAAGCTGCACAACAGATCCGTGACCTGCTTCAATGGCGTCATCAAATGCCTGTTTTAGGTCAGCTGTAATATCTGTACCCTTAGTCGGCTGGACTTTAAAAACTTTGCCACTGGTAAGGACGTCATCGTTTAGAAGCCTGTTACCCGGCATGATTGCTGGTTCATCTTTGCTGCAAGCAACGAGAAGGCACAAGCAGGCAATAAAAAATAGAATGTTTTTCATCGTCTTCATAATTGAAAGATTTTAGTTAATAAAAAGAAGTTAGAAATAAGTGTCTGCAATATCAATTTCTACGATCCTGATTAACCAAATCTTAAACAAAGTTCAGCCACCCAAATGACAAAGTCTACCACTTTTGTATCAAAAAATAGCACTTTTGTTACATTTTTAGGGGAAATCGGCCTAAAATTGCGGAAATGGTTGAAATTGGGTATAAAAATTCAATGCTGAAGTATCACATAAAAACTAAGCCCCCGGAGCTGGTCCGGGGGCTGGGAATACATTATTGTTTTTTGATTAATCAATTCATTACACAGCGTACAGACAATCCACACAACCTTTGGATTGCGTTGCCTTTGCCATTATCCACTCCTTCACTGTCAGAAGCCATTTGCCGGTAATATGCAACCGACTCAAAAGGTGAAGTTGATGTCCAGCATTGACCCCAGTACCCAATATGGTAACAAACACCCTGAGCGCCCCGGAAACCACCGGGAAGGGCAGTAAATCCTGATTCATTGGTTGCTCCCGTATTTGGAGAATCCCAATGAGATGTGCCACCTTCTTTCAGTTTGCCACCCGCAATGCTTTCCCCACCAAGAAAGTCAGTAAGTACTGTCCATTCTTCATCAGAAGGAACATGCCAGCCTGTGGGACATAACTTACCCGTTTGTACTGCATACCAATTATATAAAGCACCATAGGTTTCTCTGATAGTAATATCATTGTCGTACCAGCAGTACCCAGGAGTTGATAGATTTATCCATTCTGTATTTCCGGTAACAAGTGGTATGGAGGTACCATCATTGTATTTCGTGGATTTAAAATTCTCAACCAACCAGACCTGATTGCCAATAGTGACTGTCTGGTAAATATTACCATCAATGTCTGTAACAGTTTCAGGAATATCTTTTTCTTTTTTACAGCCGGTTAAAATCACAAAAAACAAAACAATAATGGATAATGAATAAACACGGACTAGTTTATTAGGTTTCATTTTACTTATTTTCAGGTAAATTCATTAGCAAATTAAAAAAAAAGCCCAATAAATCCAAAGATGTTTGCTAAAAAGGTTTTTAATAAAATAAAAAAACTCTTTTTTATTATATTGCTTAAACTCACTATTTCTGACTTCCGGAATATGACAAGCTGAAGTAAAAGAAATTTGACTTTGGCTTTTTGCTGGTGTAACTTGCATAAGAATTTAGTTGATAAGAATAGTTAAGAGGGTATGATAAAACGAGTGCTGGTTATATACTTTTTCCTTTCAGGCATGGTAGCTTTTCAGAGTTGCCAAAAAGAAGCCGATTTGCCTGCCCTGAATACTTCTGATGTAAGTGAAATTAAATCCCGATCTGCATTATTCGGGGGTAGTGTCACTGACGATGGTGGGGCAGAGGTGGATTTGTGTGGTGTTTGCTGGGGAACTTCAACCAATCCTACAATTGATGACTATAAGAAATATTGTAAAATCAGAGAAAATACCGGAAGGTTTGATTGCATTATATCCGGGTTAACACCAGGTACATATTATCATGTCAGGGCATTTGCCATGAACAGAACAGGTATTGCTTATGGAAATGAGGTTCATTTTATGACAGATCCGATAGTTGCACCTGCAATTACCTCAACTATTCTGACATCCTCAATCAGCTGGACCAGAGCAATAGCAGGAGGTAATATAATGGATGATGGCGGAGCTCCAATTATTGAAAAGGGGATCTGTTGGGCAAAGAAAGAAAATCCCACTATCCTGGACAATAAAATCCCTAGTTACGCAGATGCTGAAAGCTTTACATGCAAAATATTTCCCCTTCAACCGGAAACTGTTTACCATGTTAGAGCCTATGCTTCCAATTTTGCAAGAACGGCTTATGGAGAAGATATAACTTTCAATTCAAGGTATATACCTGTTGTGACAACTGCTGCTGTTACAGAATTGACACAAACTGATGCAAGAACCGGAGGTAATGTATTATGGACCAATGGTTCAAATGTAATTGAAAAGGGAATTTGTTATGGAACAGCACCTTATCCAGCAATTGAAGGAACGCATATCAGAGAAGAAGTCCAGTCTCTTCCCGGATTCGGCAAATTTACGTGCAACATGACAAAGCTGAATTCTGGCACTCATTATTATGTCAGGGCATATGCTATAATCTTATGGCTTGACAACGGAGAAGAAATTACTGTCTATGGGAATGATATTACATTCACCCCAACCAGTAATAAAAAAATACATTGACAACTGATCGCTTAATCAGATCACTCCAATCAACTCTGCCGCATTCTTATAAAACTATAGCAATTGGTCCATTATTTCTTTAGGTATTGCATTCTCGTTTACCATTACTGATATAGTTTTGAGAAGCAGGTACTCTTTTGACATATATAAATATCCTCCACAATTCCATTGACTACTTGAATTTTTAACAATGTAGAATCTTTCCCCGTTATTGTTCTCAGCAATGCCAATAATATGCATATTATGGACGTCTACGGTTGTGTAATTATCAAAAGCAGTTTGTCTGATTTCTTGAGTAATGACTTTATTATTAACATTCAACACAGCAAAACCATTATTAAATCCTTCATAAATATCACCATCCCAGCAAACTGAATGATCGTGTAGCAAAGCATAATCTACAACCTTACTGAAATCATTTAACGGAAGGTTTAAGTAGTAGTTATTATTCCAGTTTGATTCCATCTCTAAAATAAATTTTGAATAAAAAGGATGATGACTGAATGAGGTTATTTCAATATAATCATCAGGGTTAATTCCAACCATTTCTTTTGCAAACGATTTAGGAGTATATTGCTTTTGTTGATAAGTAAAAGTATCAGGGGCTTTCCCCACATTCCCGGATAAGATTTCATTGATATCCTTTCTATATCCTTCCGCTGTCATGTTACCACGACCAGATTTTACATAATATTTAACCTTTTCAAGCAAAGCTTTATCCATTTCTCTATGATCATATCTGGAGGAGGAGTCTTTTTTCCCCGAATAGACAGATTGAGGAATTGCCCCGTATTTCTTATAAGCGCTCAAAACACTGAATGTCAAATCGCCAGGACCAAAATAGCTTTTGCCATTCATCCTGATATATTTCTCAGCTTTGTCAATGTACGTAGGAGTAACGAAAAACACAGGTGAAAGAACGACAGGACTTTTACCGAGCCTGATGGCTTCTGTTTCAATAAAAGATGTGGTTGCAAAGTCCCAACATAGTCCAGTTGCCTGCTGATCCTTAATGGGTGAGCTTTTAATTAATTTAATGATTTTATAACCCTCAACTTCAGGATTCAAATTTGTTTTAGGTGTAAATACATAATCTGTCCTGCTTAACCTTAAACTGAGGGCACCCCCCCATAATCCATCAATAACAGAATCACCTGGAAGGAACCTTCCTTTATAAATAATACCTGCATTTAATGAATTAGTTGCATCTACAAATACACTGTCCTGAATAGTCCAGACTTTATCCAGTGTCAGATCTTTTAATCCCTGGTCCGGACTATCGAGGTACCCTTTGACATTGTCTTCTGAAACTTCAAATCTAAATATTGCACGCAATGAAACCTGGTCAGCAGTCACTTTCCCCATCCAGGAACCCTGAAGGATTTGCGTCTTATTTTCCTGGCAATAGATTATTGAAGGCAAAAGAAAGAAAAGAGACAAAATAATCGTTTTTGTTTTCATGTTTTAGTAGTTTTAAGAATTAACAACATGCTATTCTTATTGATAGACTGGAAAACAAATAATATGATGCATTATATCTGTTTATTTGTTAATATTCAGAATTTGGCGGAACGTCTTTTAAATTGTCCGATTATCCTGAATGATGTAGCAATTGCTGAATCATAAATTACACAACAATACTCAGAGGGCACATTCAAATTAATAAACCTTCATAACAATTATTAATCCGTTAACAGATCAGTTTTATGAATATATTACTTATAACATTTACCCTTGTATTAATGGCGATCGGCAAAAATATACAGGATGATAAGTCCCTTTTCAATGGAGTATCTCTGGATAACTGGCAGGTTATAGATTTCGAGGGCCATGGAGACATTTCAATTGCCGATAGTTGTATTATTATCGGTAAGGGAGAACTAATTTCGGGTATCAGGTGGACTGAAGATTTTCCAAAAACAAATTATGAGATCAGTCTTTATGCTAAACGTATCGATGGCTCTGATTTTTTTTGTGGAATGACATTTCCTGTGAAAGAATCCTTTTTAACCCTGGTATTGGGTGGGTGGGGAGGAGCAATGGTAGGGCTGAGCTGTATTGACGGATATGATGCTGCTAACAATATGACAGGTAATATATTTCGTTTTGCATCAGGCTGGTGGTATGCTATCCGGCTTAGAGTGACCGATGAGAAAATTGAAGCCTGGATTGAGGACGAAAAAGTTGTTGATTTCACGATTGAGAATTCCAAATTATCATTGCGATGGGAAGTAGAAACATCCGCACCTTTTGGAATTACAACATATAAAACTACCGGAGCAATTCGAAATTTAAGTCTTCATATGATTCCTGAATAAAAGCCTTTAATCCTTAACGCATCTTATATATTTTCCTGCCTGCCTTCTGACGCTTCCTGTAAAAACCTTAGGCTGATCAAAGTCTAACCGCCTGTAAAGGCCAAGATTCGAATTGTCTAAAGTAGAAGACCACCAGTAACTAAGTGCTCCCATGTTAAAAAATGCTCCGCTGGCCCCATATCTGTATCCTCCCGGAAATGCTGAAAAGCCACTTGAATTTGATCCGTTTCCATTATTATCCCATCCTGATTTGCTCTTCAGCTTCTTCCCCTGGTCTTTCCCGTGCCATCCTGTTGAATCTGCCTGTTCCTGAGTCATCCCCAGATACATCTCCAGGATTTTAAATTCATCCTGGCCGGGTACATGCCATCCTTCCGGACATATTTTTCCTGTTCCAACCGCAAACCAGTTATATATTGCCCCATAATAAGCTTTATAGGTTGTATCATTATTGTACCAGCAATATGCAGGGTTGGAAGTGCTTGTCCAGGTGGTGTTGCTGGTGACAAGACTTATGCCGGACATATCATTGAATCTTGTTGTTTTCAGGTTTTCTGCCATCCAGACCTGTGTGCCTATTGTAACAGTTGAATAAACATTTCCATCAACATCTGCTACGGGTTCTGATTCGTCTTTATCGCAGCTGATCATCTGAATCAGCATGAGTCCTGGTATTAATAGCCGGCAAAGCCAGATTCCACTAATATTTTTCATATCCGAAAGATTTTAAATCATTTCACTTTGCTATTCAGTAACTATTACAATGAAATAACTTTCCAGCGGCACTTTTATTTTATCAGTCTCAAACTGAATTAATCAGGTAAAATGCATTGAAAAAGGGGAAATATTGTTAGCAGGAGTGGTTAACACAAAAATTCCAAAGGAACGAATTTCGGGGATTGTATAAAATGAGATATCTTTGAGACTTTTCCGGGATTCGCAGCAATAATTAATATCGGATCCCCCGGATTTTTACTTTGTTCAGGACTAAACAGGATAATTTAATGAGGCGATCGGATTTTAAAAATGCTGCAATATTCACAACTGTAGTGTTGGTCATAGCTGCCGCATTTTTAATAATTACCTTACCCCCAAGACATATCACGTTAAAGGATATTCCACCAGCCATAACTCCGCAGACAACAACGAAGGAACCCGTTACAGAGGAAGCCAGGATGGGATCAAATGGTAATGATAAACCACAGGCTGGCTATTACATAATTATCGGAAGCTTTAAAAGTCTCGCCCAGGCTCAGCAAAATGCAGCAGAAATAACAAAAAAATTCAATACAAATACTATAGTACTTCCTCCCACGCCGCAGGGTCTTTACAGGATCAGCTACGGGAAGTATTCTACACGGGAAGAGGCTGAATCAGCAATTACCGGCATTAGAATAAATTTTGGATCTGGCGTGTGGATATATTCCGTGAATAAATAACCTTAGTTGCTGGTTACCGGGTGTCAGCCTATACTACCACCTTCGCTAAAGCTATGGTGGTCAAAGAAAGCTTCGGCTGGTAAAACTTGTTGCCAGGTGTTTGAGGATGAACATTTTATATTTTAAAAATCAGGTGCCGGTTTTTTAAACATCCTGAAAGTATTGTTCCTGTAAATTATGCCAAGTTTGAAATTTAAAAAACTTACTCTGTTAAGTGTGGTCCTGGCCTGTAACATATATCCAACCGATAAACTGCCTTCAATTTTCGGTGAAATATACCGGCTTATGCCGAACCCGGGATTTACGAATATTTTTGACTCATCGGTGAAGTTTTTTATCGATAGAAGCACTCCTCCGTCTGCATAAAAATAGGGAGTGAATCCTTTTAAATACACACTATATTTATTTTCCAGATAAAGCGGGACGAATAAATTGTTTTCGCAATAATAAAATCCGGCACCTATGCCGGCAAAAAAATTTCTGTCGGCCTGATATCCAAAAACATTAGTGAGACTAAAGTAATATTTTGAGTTTGTAGCTGTGCTGTCCCTGAGTCCTATTGCACCTTCTATCCCTGTTATGCTGACAAACCCGGGACTGGACACAAGACTGTAAGAAGGATTTGATAATCTGTTGTATGACTGACCCGCCAGAGGCACGATAATCAGCAAAGTCAGAATTGTCAGAGCTAATCTGCCCTTTATGTTTTCTGATGGATTATTCCAGATGGTTTGCAGGATATTTTGGTAAATCATAATGTATTTTAAAGATATAAAACTTCCTGTGGTTTAAATTTAGGAATAAAATACTTATGTAATATTTGAGGGAAGAAAAAGTTACATGTAAAAAAGACTCTTAATCTGCACAAGTAAGATTTGAATCTTTATTTTTGCAATATGAAGAAACTGTTTTTCCTTTTATTGGTTATCATGCTTCTTGCTGCCTGTAATAAACCTGTATGCCCTGCATACAGTGATTCAGCGAATAATGTGAAAACCTCACTATTCCAAAGTGGATCGTACAGAGCTGACGGTATTAGCAAATTCTATCGGGATTCCAATAAGAAGAGATAACCTTATGTTATGTTAATTAAAAATAGCGACAAAATAAGTTTAACTTAACACTACAGGTTCCTGCTGTTTTTCTTATATCTCCTGTAGGCATCCTGTTTCATTTTCATATTATGCCTGGAATAGAACGCCTTATTCCTGCTGAGCTGAAGGTTACTCAGAAGCATAAGTCCTTTCAGCTCGTTATGGTTCTTCCTGCTGGTTGCGCAGCCTGAAAAAGTTGCGACAAGCAGCAACATTGAAAGTACCGATATGATTAATCTTTTCATTTTGCTGCATTTTATTCATTTTTGGCAGCGACAGAATTCATAATTCACAGTACTAATGCCCTTTTATCAATCGCTCTTAACCTTTATACGGAAATTGCTGGGAAAAGTTAGGTTTAAGTGTAAATATCCTTTTTCAGATAACGCCTGTATGAAATTATCAGAAGCAGCAGAGTAATTCCGGTGAAATATAACAGGTTCCCCGGACTAACATTATATGATGTATCAAGAACATCTGTCCTTGCATATTTAAACGGGCTCAGATACCCTATTTTTGCCACACTCTCTGTAATCTTTGAAAGAGTATAAATAAAGTACATTATCAGGACTATCCCGATACAGAAAGTGGTAATTGGTTTGGGCCTTTTAACCATGACCGACAGGAAAAGCCCGATTGAGGCGAAAAGCATGTTTAACAATAGTGTATAAAGCGAAAGGATTGAAAATGCACTGATGCTGAAAGATCCGGTTTTAAATATTTCAATGCAGATAAAACCAGCCAGGGCAGTTACCAGATTCAATAAAAGAACATTAACTGAAACTACGGCTAACTTGCTTAAAAAAACCTCACTCCGGGTTACAGGCCTGGTCAGGAGATATTCCGCCGTCTTATCATATTCTTCTTTCAAAAGGATATTTGACGACAGAACGATAGCATAAATGCTTCCCAGCACCATCATGTAGATGATGTTGTTTACAGCATAAAACCCCAGCGCAGAAAGCAAATCGTTAAAATCGGAAATACCCTTGAACTGCAAAAGACCGGCGGGCACGATACTCAGCATTCCCGCGATCTTTGACTGGTTTTCCAGGAAAGTCCTGTAGACTGACATAGTAACTGAAATAAACAGAGTTATTATAATTATCCACAGGATAAGACTGAATGAATTTCTTCGGATTTCCTTAATAAACAGGTTCCAGTTCATCTGCCTAATGATTTAGGTCTGGTAATAGTGCATGAAAATTTCATCAAGGGATGGTTCTTCTATAATAAGGTTATTTATCTTTTTTCCTGATAAATAGTCTACAAGGTCGTTGATATTTCCTGAATACAAAAATGACAGAACGTTACCAGGGCCAGCAATCAGATTCTTTGTGCCGGTGATTTTAAAACTATCAATACGAATCACTTCACCGAATTCAATAAACACTTTCTTCAGTTGTTTTTTCCTCAGGTTGTCGATATCCTCTATCTGAATTATTTTACCTTCCTTAATGATTGCAACTTTCTTGCAAAGCATCTGTACTTCGCTTAAAATGTGCGAGGAAAAGAAAACAGTCATGCCTTTCTGATTTTCTGAGCGCAAAAGTTCAAAAAAAACAGACTGCATAAGCGGGTCGAGCCCTGTGGTGGGTTCATCCATTATCAGCAGACCGGGATTATGAATAAGGCTCTGGACAATTGACACTTTTTTCCGGTTCCCCATTGAAAGGTCGGCAATTTTTCGTTTCAGATCGAGGTCAAACAACCTGGCGAGCTCAGATATCCTGCTGCTTCCATTTGGTATCTGATAGAACCTGCTGCTATATTCCAGGAATTCATTTACATCCATCGAAGAATAGGCATTCGCATCGGAAGGGATATATCCGATTTTTTGTTTGATCTCTTTTGTTTGCCTGATAACATCCATCCCCATTATCCTGGCACTTCCTCCAGTCGGGAATATCAGGTTCATCAGTATCCTGATTGTGGTCGATTTGCCGGCTCCGTTGGGACCTATAAATCCAAAAATTTCTCCTTCACCTATTTCGAGGTTTACATGTTCTATTCCCCGGGATTTCCCGTAGAATTTTGAAAGATCAGTAATATCGATAACTGGATTTTGCATTAACGGTAAAAAGGATTTCCTGGCGTAACTGCTCCTGAAGTTATTTCTCGGGATTTTTATTTAATATTCACATTAATATATAGCAGTTCTTCATCACCCAGCTTGGGTATCATGGCATGAAAAACAACTTCGTCAGCAACATTTGTGGCAGATTGTATTATTTCAACAGATAGATTCAATGCGTCTTCAGGGCATGCTATACGAAAATCGTACAGAATTGTGTCATTCCTGTAAGTTGTTGCTTGTTTGCCAATTACAAGGTCATAGAGAGTAAAATCTATTTCGGGATGGCATGTTCCCGTGACTTTAGTGTCATAGTCATCTTTAGTTCTGATAACTGTGACAGCATTAGTTAAATCTATAGAAAGATCGTATTTGGTATTCACGCATCCGAATTCAGTTTCAAAGTGTTTGGCAGATCTCAGTTCTTCTTTGCAGTCGTCTTTCTTACACGATGAGATGCAGATCATTAGCATAAGTACTACAAAAGAGTATTTCATTTTCATATATTATGGCAATTTGTGAGAATGGGTAAAGCTACAAATTATTGAATCTTAAATCAACCATTTAAATGCCTTATCAATCAGATCCAAACCTTTATCAACATTTCGATCCTCATCAATCAGGAAATATCCAGGTGGTAAACTGGAATTAGTTAAATGGCCAATATTCTATAAAGTAATATTATCACAATTGAACACTTAAATACTTAAAATTTTCTTAACACATAACTGAAATAAATGTATTTATGTGATGCAAATTGGTTATATGTTTCAGATCCTACTGTTCCTGCAAAATTCAGGGCTATTTTATGAAGAAATTTAGGGGCAAGCTTTTTTACTAGTAAGCGCCTACGTTCATCATCTAATTCCAGAGCAGTAACAACTTCCTTATTAATGAATTTTTCTTTTATCACAGACATTCCGCTCAACGCCAGCTCCTTCTTCATATCTTCTATTTCATAATCGTACCGAAAATCTGTAAATAAGAAATATCCATTGGGACGTAAAATACGTGATACTTCTCCCAGAAATGCAGTCATATCAGGATATCGGTGTGATGATTCAACATTTATCACCACATCACAGGAATTATCCTTCAAGCTCAGATCCTGGGCATTACCATGTAAAAACGATAATCCATCCAGCTTATAATGTCGATTACAAAAGGAGACAGCATCTTTATCCAGATCTACCCCAATAGCAGAAGCAGGTGAAAAATTTCTGGTAATATAGTACAATCCTCCACCTCTGCCACAACCTATCTCCACTATATCTTTGTTTTTTATCTCTGCTGCACTTGTTAAATGGTGATATAACTGTACAGAGTACCGTTCGGGTTTGTTTTGCTCATCCATTTGAATCTCTAGATCTTTGTCACTAAATCCAAAATTCATAAATAAAATATCAGCATTTTTGTCAACTTTATTCACATACCAATACAGAATTCTGAACAAGCTTTCACGAAAGTTGAACTTCATAGTTTTCTGATTAAAAATCATTTTTTAATTTATTGTTTCCCAACTCGTATACTTGAGAACGTACCTTTTGAGCCCAGTCCCAGTGGGATAAAGATTCATCAAACATATGATAAGATATTGGTTTCCCAATTACAACTCTTATGGTTTTGTTTCTCTTTTTAAACATTTCACGAGGTAATAGCACTAACTCCAGATCAATCTTAATATGGAACAATTGCCTTATCATAAATATCGCATAAAACAAACTTGAATTTCTGTCATAAAAAATAGAACGGGACTATATCTCTTTTACTTGAAATAGCTTTTGTAATAAAACTCTTTTGCCACGAGGAATCCTGTACTTTTCCATAATATCGCCTTGATACTTCTCCTGCAGGGAAGTGTGTTATGGAAATTTCCAGATTATAAGTATCATCCAGCGCTTTTATGTACTCTCGTGATGAACCTTTAAAAACATTTACTGCTGCTATGAATTGATGAACCTGGGGTAAAAATAGAAAAGCCTCATTTGCTATTGCTTTAAAGGAGCCATATTTTTCATATACCGTAAAACCCAGGACCAATCCATCTATCACACCCAAAGGATGGTTAGCGACAAAAAAGCACTTTCCATTTTCCGGGAGGTTTTCTTTTCCTACGATCTCAAACTTCAAATTAAACTCTTCTATCATTTTAGTAAGAAAGTCAATTCCGACACAATTCGGATACTTGCAAAGGATGCGGTTCATTTCATCTTGTCTGATGATTTTTGCAATCCATTTAACAACAAATCCAGGCAGTTTTTTTAATAATTGCGAGTTGCTTTCGTTAATTATCTTTGCAATATCAATATGCTTTATATGCTCATCAGATTTTGGCATTTGACCGGACTTTAGATGGTGTTCCCAATTTAGTTTTATAGGTCTGGAATAAATTAATTAGAATGTATTTTAGGTTCTTTGTCATCCTTCAATTAATGACAGTATTAACAGCTTTTAAGGAACTTCTCAGTTATTAAGAGGAAAGATCATTTATAATTGAGCTGCAAAATACTTCAAGCCCTTCCGTTGTATCAATACATTTCTTTAGATTGATATTATCTATATTGTAGTTACAAACCTGTTTAAAATCTTGTCCACCATTTATTTTGTACAATTCCCAGTTATGTCCGTCCGTTATTATTGTCTTGCCATTGGGAGTAGTTGATTTATATTGGCCAAGTTTCTGATAAAGACCTTCCCGGGATGGCAATCCATCTGGAAAAACAATTATATAAGAATCAGAGATATTTACAAACTTGAAATAAATAACTTCATCCTTAACCAGGTTAGTATTTTCCAGAATTATACCAATATACTGATTATGTCCAAATATCTTGTGAAGCATATCAATAATAATTGCCTTTCTGACTATTCGATTATCAGGAGCTTTTTGTAATCTTTTTTTAAATTTCTTGACGCCGTTTATCCAACGTCTCTTTAATCTATCGCATAGCTGTTCCTTTTTGTTAAAAATTGGTCCCCTTATAATTCTTGCCAGTCCAAGCCACCTGGGCAAATGAAGAATAACACCTGCTACAAATGTGACAATAATTACAATAATGGAAATTCCAAATAAAAAGGGCAGCCAGTTCTTATTATGATAATCTTCATCCGGATCAGCCAAATATGCCTGCTGGCAATGTTTTTTGCTTTCAGGTGGCTCCCATATCCAGTCAGTTACTTTTTCGGTCAGGCTCCAATAAGGATTTTTGAGTTTATAGCGATTCAGGATAGCTGATAAATATCCAATCCTGGCTGAGATTGAAAGGTCTGCATCTCCACCAAAGACAGTATTTAAAAGCTGATCACATGACACAAACAGATTACGAAAATAGCTCATCTCAGTAGTGGTTTTTGGTTTAATTTATTATATGACTGCCAGAATATCAAATCTAAACCTCTATAAGGATCGGAAAAATCCTATTATAGTATTCCAGAATTGTATTTGATGATGTCTCGTAAGTTTAACTAATAAGCCGGAGTTTGAATTATCGTTTATATTCAAATAGAATTTAACAGGTCAAAATTGAATATAGACTCAGCTATAAATTTTCTCTGCACAATTTTTGCAGCTTTTCAAGGTCTGAAAGGTTTTTCTGATCGAGGGTCATAAAATCAAATTCATAATCCAGATTGCTGGAATTATTAGTCCAGTCTATTATAAATACTTTCCAGTAAATCCCATTTGTTACAATTACATAATCCATATTCTGATATTGCCCGTAAGAGTCCAGCTGAAGTCCTTGAATCGGCATCACATTAATATCTACCGGGTAAATATCAAGCAGGAATAAAAGCTTCCCTGATTTTTTTACAGCAGCGACACAGGAGGAATTTTTAATACCATAATCTGAAATTATTTCGGAATACTTATCATATCCCAGGATCTCCTTAAACATGTCAATAACAACTGTGGACGTATTGAACCTGTTGATGCCCAGCTCCAAGGATTCTCCAAGGACATTTTTGAATTTCTTAATTCCACTGATGATACGGGACTTTAAGCTAACAGTAAGCTTGATTTTAATAACCAGTAATTGACGCATAAAGAATATTAGAATTGTATTATTAAACTAAGCAAATAAAGAATAACTCCTATCACAAGAGAAAGGATGATTACCAGTATTGACATTGGAATTAAAAAGATCCACCAGTTTTTACTTCTATAATCTTCATAACGGTCATCCCAATATGCATCCCAGCAATGACTTGACCCGTCAACAGGTTTCCACGCCAGGTTGACAATTTTTTCGTGGAATATCCAGTAACATCTTTTACATCTGCTCAATGCAGGACCCTGTTGACCCCCGGCAGGAGGATTCTGTCGACATCGATCTGCAAAAAAGCCTATCCTGGCTGAAATTGTAAGGTCGGGATCTCCACCGAAAATAGTGTTCAGGAGCTGATCAAAGGACAAAAATAGATTACGTAAATAGATCATCTCAGAAGTAATTTTTGATCTTATTTATTATGCTTAACTCTCTTAAGGTCAAATTTAAAACTAAGTTTTGTTCAAAACAATTTTATTTTGGGAAACCAATACTGTAAATTTTAATGGTTTAATTTTGAAACCGGAGAATTGCATTATGAATCGTAATTAATGTGTCTGGTAAATTGTAATAAGTAATTGTTCCGGACAGGTTCTTTTCTTAATTTCAGATATTTAGTTACACTTTTTCTTGTTTTTACCTTAAATCATGTATATATTGGGTAAAAGCAGAAGAGAAGCTCCACCTTGGTCATGACTGAATAGGTGCCATGAGATTATTTCTGATCAATCCTTCAAACTCGCTGGCCTCCATTTCAAAAATGAAGGAGAGCCGCTGGAAGCGTTTTCGTATCTGGAAACCACTCAGTCTTTTGGTACTTGCTGGTCTGACACCGCCGGAGTGGGAAATCATAATTGTTGATGAGAATCTTAGCGCCCCTGACTACAAAGCCATGCCCCGACCAGACCTGGTGGGTATTACCGCTTTTACCGCACAGGCAAACCGTGCCTATGAAGTAGCCGGGTACTTCCGGAATCTGGGTGTACCTGTCGTGATGGGTGGCATTCATGCAACCATGTGTCTGGACGAGGCTATGAAAGAGGTGGATGCTGTTGTAACGGGGGAAGCCGAATCCATCTGGCCGCAGGTCCTGGTGGACGCCCGTCATGGAAGACTTAAACGACGTTATGATGGAGGGTTTGTGGAGATGAACAATATTCCGATTGCCCGTCATGATTTATTACCTTCAGGGTATGCCCTGGGAGCCATTCAGACAACCCGTGGTTGTCCACTGAATTGCAGTTTCTGCAGCGTGACCTCATTTAACGGAAGCCGCTACCGGCAGCGCCCTATTAAAGATGTGGTGCGAGAATTCCAATTGATTCGCGAGAAATATGTTCTTATAGTGGATGACAACCTCATCGGCACGAGCACTGAACATATTGTGCGAACCAAAGATCTGTTTCGCGCCATGATAGATGCAAACCTTCAAAAGAAATGGGTTTCACAGGCAACCATTAACTTCGCAGACGACGAAGAACTTCTGGAATTGGCAGCAAAGGCAGGGTGCATATTCGTCCTTATCGGCTTTGAATCCCCCGAACCGGAAGGACTTATAGAGGTAGGCAAGAAATTCAACCTGCGTAACGGCAGGGATTTTCGTGCTTCCGTACAACGCATACAAAAACACAACATTATGGTTGTGGGTTCATTTATCCTCGGGCTGGATGTTGACAAACCTGGCATCGGTGAACGTATCGCCAGGACTGCCAGTGAATACGGTGTCGACAATCTCCAGGTGTTGTTTTTAACTCCCTTGCCCGGTACACGGTTAATGGAGCAGATGAGATCGGCTGGTCACATAGCCCTTGATAACTTCCCTGAAGACTGGAAATATTACACCTTAACCTTTCCGGTAATCCGGCATAAGCATTTTTCTTTGGACGATATCATCGAGGAAATGATCTCCTGCGACAGGAATTTCTATTCATTGTCGCGCATCTTTCGCAGAGTGGGTGGTGACCTTTGGCAAAGACGTGCACCACTTTTCACCTTATTGGGCAATCTTTCGTTCAGGAGAAATCTTTGGCTAAACGGCAACGAATACGATGCATTCAAGCATTACTATAGCAACAGGACAATTGTATAAGGGAGTCATGAAAGATTATGGTGATAGGTTTCTTCGGAAACAACCGATTCGATGTGGTCAGGTTAATCACGCCACTTGTAGGTAACTAAATACTATAAAAAAGTCGATAAAATGATTTCTTTACCCGGATATCAGCTGGAACAAAAGCTTTATGAAAGCTATAATTCGTATGTATTTCGCGGTCATAAAGAGGAAACTAAACTACCTGTTGTTATAAAGATCCTTAAGGGAGAATATCCCAATCCTGGAAGACTTGTCCGATTTAAGAGGGAATTCGAGATATTAAAGAATTTAAGCATAGATGGTATTGTTAAAGTCCATAGTCTTGAAAACCATAACAACAGGTGGGCTATTATCATGGAGGACTTTGGGGCTGAATCCATAAATAAGATACTGGAGAAGAAGAGATTGAACATGTATGAATTTCTCAATATTGCAATTTATTTATCTGAAATTCTTGGGCAATTACACCAGATGAACATTATTCATAAAAACATAAATTCTACCAACATAGTCTGGAACCAGGAAACTAATCAGGTAAAAATCATTGATTTTGGAATTTCAACAGTTTTACCTCAAGAAATTGCGGCTATACAGAATCCAAATGAGTTCGAAGGGACACTTAGTTATATCTCGCCGGAGCAGACAGGAAGGATGAATCGAATGATAAATTACCGGACTGATATGTATTCCCTTGGAGTTACTTTATATGAGATTTTGACCGGGCAACTTCCTTTTACTGCAATGGATGCGATGGAACTGGTGCATTGTCATATAGCAAAAACTCCGGTCCCGCCTCATAAATTACTTGCGACCTTTTTCAATGGAGACTCAAAAGGAGCTGAAATACTGTCAGGGATCATAATGAAGCTCATGTCTAAGACAGCAGAGGATCGTTACCTCTCGTATTTTGGATTAAAATATGACCTTGAGAAATGTTTTAAGCACCTGAAAAAGAACCAGACCTTATCAGGATTAGATTTTAAGCTGGGCGAAAAGGATTTTTCCGATAAATTCCTGATTCCTCAAAAGCTATACGGTAGGGAGACTGAGATCGCCACTCTGCTGGATACATTTAAAAGAATATGCACCAGCCCATATGGAGGACAGGCGGCTGAGATGATGATGGTTACAGGTTATTCCGGAATAGGAAAATCAGCCTTGGTAAATGAGATTCGCATCCCGATAGTTGAGAAGCGAGGATATTTTATTGCAGGCAAGTTTGACCGATTCAAGTACAATATTCCTTACTCTGCCTTAACGCAGGCATTCCAGGACATGGTTCGGCAGATCCTGATGGAGAGCGAATCGCAGATAGAACAGTGGAAGACCAAAATACTTGAAGCGGTGGGCCCGAATGGTCAGGTCATTATTGATGTGATCCCGGAAGTGGAACGGATCATCGGGAAACAGCCGCCGGTACCCGAACTTCCTCCTCACGAGACACAGAACAGATTCAACATGTATCTCCAGAATTTTATCAGGACATTTGCAGATGAAAATCATCCTATCACCATATTTCTTGATGATCTTCAGTGGGTTGACATTTCGACTCTGAAACTTCTGGAAAGGCTGATACTTGATTCTAAGACAAGATATTTGTTTATAATTGGAGCTTACAGGGACAATGAAGTAAATTCGACTCATCCCCTGATTTTAAGCCTGAATAAAATCAAAAATGAAAATGCCATAGTAAGTACAATTACCCTTTTACCTCTGGAGCCCAGTCATATTAATCAGCTTATATCAGAATCACTTAAGTGCAGTATCTCGGATGTGGAAGCCCTTGGCAGGTTGTGTTTATTAAAAACAAACGGCAATCCTTTCTTTCTTATCCATTTTCTGAATTCTTTGGCAGAACAGCGGCTGATAGAATTTGATAACAAGAACTTCAAATGGGAATGGGATGCTTCAAAGATTGCAAATACCGACATCACAAGCAATGTGGTGGAATTAATGACAGACAGGATCCAAAAACTTTCAGAGAGGACCA
Organism: uncultured Bacteroidales bacterium; assembly: GCA_963702415.1. GTDB lineage: Bacteria > Bacteroidota > Bacteroidia > Bacteroidales > VadinHA17 > LD21. Next base: position 384,903 of record CAVPCP010000022.1, read on the forward strand.
AAAGGATATTAAAACTGTCTTCCTGCATTGGAAACAGATTCGATCTGGATATACTGGCAATAATTAACGAAAAAAATGTTGTTGAAACTGCCAATGAAATGAATGAAGCGCTCGAAAGCGGACTGATACAACCCATTGGAGAAGGATACAGACTTGCAGGGCACTTAGATTTTCTGACAGATAATGCTTCCTTAGAGAGTCTTGAGCATAAGATTCAGTATAAATTTTTGCATGACCGGGTTCATCAGGCAGCATATTCTCTTATGGGCGATGAGTATAAAAGTATTCATGCAAAGATAGGAAAGCTGTTGCTGCAGAGGCTTACAAAAGCCGAGCGTGAGGAAAGGATATTTGATATAGTTAACCATCTTAATTCAGGCATTGATCTGATTGTCAGTCAGGCTGAGAAGAATAATCTGGCTGAATTAAACCTTTTTGCAGGCAGAAAAGCAAAAGCCGCCACAGCCTATGAAATTGCTTTCCAGTATTTTAATACAGGATTGGCACTGTTGGGAGCTAATACCTGGAAAGATCATTACGCACTTACCCTGGAAATAAATATTGAAACAGCAGAGGCATCTTACCTGACCGGTAATTTTGAAGAGATGGATAAGCTGGCAGGAGAGATATCAATTCATGCCGAAACTTTGCTTGACAGAATACGTATTTATGAAATTATTATTCAGTCTTATATGGCAAGGGGCCGACTCAAGGAATGCATCAGGACAGCTATTGAAATACTAAAACAACTGGGTGTTCATTTAACACCTGTACCAAACCGGTTCAGTGTTTTACTGGGTTTGATACATCTTCGTTTAGTGTTATCAACGAAGAAGATTGAGGATATAAGGAAATTACCTGTTATGACAGATCCCCATAAGCTTGCAGCTATGCGAATTCTTATGAATGCCGCAAGTTCTGCTTTTTATACTAATATTCTGGTAGCTACGACTTTGTCATTTAAAATGATTCTTCTGTCTGTCAGGTATGGAAATTCTCCATTTTCTCCATTTGCTTATACATTATATGCTATTATCCTGCAGGGCATCATAGGTAAAATCGATCTCGCGTATAAGTTTGGCGAATTCTCGATCGAATTAATGAAAAAGTTTAACACAAAGGAATACGAAACGAGGATAAATTTGGTCTTTAATTTATTTGTACGACACTGGAGGGATAAATTAACTAATACAATTGAACCATTTACAGAATCATACCAGAGAGGACTAGAAACTGGAGATTATGAATATGCTGCTTATTGCGGAGATTATTTAGGTATCCACCTGCTTCATTCCGGAGCCAGACTTGAAAAAGTCGAAGAGGAAATGGAAAAATACATTGAAGTGATTGCAAAACTTAATCAGGAGTTGATCATTATTTCCGTGAAATTAGCTCATCAGGTTGTCCTGAACCTTATGGGAAAATCAAAAAACAGAATCCTTTTGGTTGGGGAAAGCTATAATGAGTCAGAAATGACTCCACTTTTAATACAAAATAATAATGTTGCCTCTCTTGGATCACTTTACTGTATGAAGGCCCTTCTTTGTTTCATCTTTGACGACAGAAAAGATTCGGTTGAAATTGCTCTGGAAGCAGAAAAATATAAAGCACCTATGATCGGGCTGGTTTATTTACCGCTTTTGAATTTTTATACTTCTCTTATATACCTTTCCCATTGTCCCGGTGCAACTATCAAAAAACGACTTTTTTACCTCAAGAAAGTGTATTTCAATCAGAAACAATTAAAGAAATGGGCCAAATATGCTCCCGAAAATTTTCTGCATAAATGGCATCTGGTAGAGGCGGAAAGATGCAAAATTTATGGTAGAAGTATGAAAGCCATGAGACATTATGACAAGGCAGTGATACTGGCAAGGAAGAATGGATATACTCATGAGGAAGCACTGACAAATGAACTGGCAGCAAAATATTTTTTAATTAGTGGTTATGACAGGATCGCCATGACATATATGAAAGAAGCCTGTTATTTGTATACCGTCTGGGGTGCTAAGGCGAAGGTTGACCATCTTAATGAAATGTACTCTGAGCTTCTTTACAGTGCACCGGAAGCAGGTGGAATAAAAAGAGAAATTGAATTTAGCCTGTCAGGTCTGACAGGTACACAAACTGAAAGTCTCGATCTTGCTTCTGTACAAAAAGCCTCACAGGCTATTTCGGGTGAGATACATCTCAATAAGCTGCTTGAAAAATTAATGGGTATCGTTATTACCAATGCTGGTGCACAAAAAGGTTTTCTTCTTTTAAAAGATGAGGAAGGGTTGTTTGTGGAAGGAGAAGCAATAGCAGGGAAAGAAGGAGTCACAGTCCTGCAACATGTGCCCTATACCGATCAAAATAATATTGCCCTTATAATTGTCAATTATGTATTGCGCGTAAATGAAATGGTAGTATTAGATGATACCGCAAATCAAGGTATTTTTAAAGCGGATCCTTATATTACCCAAAACAGACCGAAATCAATATTATGTTTGCCACTTATTTTTAAAAATAAAATGAGTGGCATCCTGTATCTTGAAAATAATTTGATACCTGGTGCCTTTACCTCAGAAAGAGTAGAAGTACTAAAAATACTTGCAGGACAAATAGTTATATCGGTTGAGAATGCCAGGTTGTACCGGAATCTTGAGGATTACAACCGTACACTGGAGGAAAATGTGGCAAAACGCACTATAGAAATATCTCAAAAAAATGAACTGTTAATCCTGCAAAAGAAAGAATTAGGGGCAGCGTTGGAAAACCTGAGGCAATCGCAATATCAGCTCATTCAATCTGAAAAAATGGCATCGCTTGGGCAACTTGTTGCAGGCATCGCACATGAGATTAACAATCCGATCAATTTCATCAGTGCAGGGGTGGAATCACTAAACGCTAACCTTGAGGAGATTGGTAAGGTTTTAGATATCTACCATAGAATTAATCCAAAAAATGTGAAAGAGAAACTGAAAGAAGTTGAAGAGCTTAAGCAGAAAATTGAATACAAGGATGCGATCAGAGAGATCAATAAACTGATCAGCAGTATCAAAAATGGTACAAAGCGTACAACTGAGATTGTTAAGGGTCTTCGGACATTTTCACGAATGGACACGGATATTATGAAAATAGCTGATATTCATGAAGGATTAGATTCAACACTTATCCTTCTTCATAACAGATACAAAGACCGTATTGATATAATCAGGAACTACGGAGATGTTCCGCAGATTGAGTGTTACCCGGGTCAGTTGAATCAGGTATTTATGAATATTTTATCAAATGCGATAGATGCCATTGACAGCAGAGGTAAAATTACTATAACAACAACAAATATCGACGGAATGGTCAGGATAAGCATTAAAGATAACGGAAGAGGTATTCCAGAGAATCTGATTGAAAAAATCTTTGAACCCTTCTATACCACCAAGGCAATTGGCAAAGGAACAGGGCTTGGATTATCGATAAGTCATGGTATAATTGAGAAATTAAGAGGAAGGATTGAGGTCCATAGCATTGCCGGAGAAGGAACAGAGTTTGCTATTATCCTGCCTGTAACACAGTAACAGGCTTATAGGATGCTTTAAAAGGTTTAAAAATACTATTTACGACCAATTATATTATGAAACAGAACATCTCATTACCAAGGATACTGTATGTGGATGATGAAAAGGACAATCTTATTGTCTTTAATTCTGCTTTCAGGCGGTATTATGATATTCATCTTGCATCTTCAGGTATGGTGGGGCTTGAAATCATGAAAAAACATGAGATACAATTGGTAATTACTGACCAACGGATGCCTGAGATGACCGGAACCGAATTCCTTGAGAAAATTATTCTGGATTTCCCTGACTGTATCCGAATAATATTAACCGGATTCAGCGATATTGAAGCGGTTATTCAAGCTATTAATAAGGGAAGAATATATCGTTATATTACCAAACCCTGGGACAATGAAGAAATGAAGATCACTATTGATAACGGATTGGAAACTTATAATCTAAAGCAACAAAATAAGAAACTATTCGAAGAATTGGTGGAAGCTAATACTACTTTAGAACAGAAAGTAATTGATCGGACAAAAAAAATTGAATCTCAAAAAAAAGAAATTACCGACAGTATACTATATGCTGGCAGGATTCAGAATGCCCTGCTGACTCCGTCTGAGGATATTGAAAGATTATTGCCTTCATATTTTATTTTGAATAAGCCTCGTGAAATAGTCAGTGGTGATTATTACTGGATGACTCAAAAGGACAATATAATTCTGATAGCTGTAGCAGATTGTACAGGACATGGAGTGCCAGGTGCCTTTATGAGCATTTTAGGGATTTCATTATTAAACGGTATTGTGAATAAAACTCCAATTATAAAGGCAGATGAGATATTGAACCAGCTGCGGGGGCAAATTATTAAATCGCTGCATCAGACCGGGAAACGTAATGAAACCAGGGATGGAATGGAAATGGCTTTGTGCGTTATTGACTTTTTAGAAAAGAAACTGCAATTTTCAGGAGCTTCACGCCCATTATACCTTATCCGGGATGAAGAATTCTTTGAATTAAAAGGAGACTTTATGCCGATCGGAATTTACCCTGATGAAGAAAATTCTTTTGCCAGCAAGGAAATGCAGGTTAAAAAAGGTGATTTAATATACCTATTTACCGATGGATATGTAGATCAAATAGGAGGACCTTCAAGAAAAACTTTCAGATCTGAACATCTGAAAGAAATTTTAAAAGATATTCACCAGCAACCAATGCCGGAACAAAAAAGGTTACTGGAGAAAATCTTCGAAGACTGGAAAGGAGATATTGAACAGGTTGATGATGTCCTGGTGGTTGGAATCAGATTATAATTCACATCGATAAAGTAATATTTCTTAAAAGACCAGAGGGAAAAAGCAGTTAAGGCTCTTTTTGAATAAATTCAAACGGAATTCTGGCAATCCTCGACATTTCTTTGCCAGCTTCGAGCATATCCATATCATCCTCTTCATAATGCCATTTTATGATAATCTTCTTCCCTTTTTGAACGGATATTGGCCAGCTGTTTGAAGAAATCAAGAATGTATTTTGCAGATAATGAATTGAAATATTCGAAATTGAAATTAAATACTATCGGTTCATTCCCGGAGTCCGAATTATCAAGACGCATTGAAAACTCATCTAACCATTTCAATACAACCTCATAGAACTTTGGAACATCATGTGGTCTTGATTCACCTGAAATTTCAAATATGTTTTTATCAGGATCTAAATTTACCTTTGGGGAGCAGGCAGTCTGTTTAATTATCAGGTTCTTCAGGAAAATATTGTTTACCGGAATTCGGATTTCTACAAAAGCACAGGTGGCATCAGTCTCCGGGAGACGGTATTCAATCCTGTTTCCAGATTTTAATGCCATCATAATAAATCCAAGTCCGGCACCATTTTCATCCGGTTTTAATTCACTGCTAATTTTTTCATCATACAAAGATCTCAGATCTGCCTCGTCAAGATTATTTATTTGACTGAGTCTCCTGGCCATTTTCATTTTATTATCATCCGATATAGGATTTCCGGCAACGATTATTATTTCATCCAGTTGTTTCCTGACTGAAAGATAGGAATCAGGCAAATTTTCATTTTCCCGTTTTTTAAGGGAATGCCTGGAAATGTTTTCAAGACACTCTACGATGATGGCATATACCCTTTTAGCACTAAATTTGTTTAAATCATTAAACTCCTGTGTATTCTTTAGATTTCTCAGGATAGACTCAATTATATCATAATTAACAGGTCCTTTGTATTCAAGAAAAATGCCTGATTCAAGCGAAGAGCATTCTTGTTCAGAAGATGTAATTTCTGCAGTTTTTGGACTCTCAACAGATGAAGATCGGATTTCAATATTCTTATATTTCAGATACCATTTGAAAATAGTCACAAGATTTATCAAAACCGGCCGCACCTGTTCCGGGTCATATTCTTTAGGATGAGTACCAAAAGTTGATAAGCTGTTCAGACTCTCCATTGAAGTAATAATGTGAGAAGGAACTTTTTCTTCCTTGTTCAGCTTGTCAATAATGCCTTTTAAAGGTTCGGTCCTCCGGGGTCTTTTGAGTTCACTCTCACAAAGATCAGTTATCATGACCTCCATGCATCTTCTGGAATAAAGCAATATTACATTTGAATCATCTGTAATTATCAAATGTCCGAGCTCCTTTTCAAGCTCAGGTAACCGACCTTTAAAAGATTCATGAAACTTCTCAATGTCTTTTATTTCAGCTGACCAGATTGCCATTCTTCAGGTAGTTCAAAGATTAGTTGTATAAAATTATTCATTTCTCATCCACGAGTCAAATAATATAGAATTTATTTAGTCCAGTATATCATTAGACTTTTATTGCTAGCGCAACTTTTCCTAAGGCTTAAGTCATTCTTCTCCGCCTTCAGAGATATGCAAATTAAGAGATGAGTTTGGGGAATCACCTGGGACAGACATAAATAATAAAATTTAATAACTTTGGTGTGAAGTGATTTTAGCCACGACATATCTGTAATGGGTTATACACATAAAGGAAAGGTATTAATTAATGGAGTTGTAGATCAGGATCAGGTTATTACAGACCCGAAAGAACTTGCAGTTCTCCCTGAGGATGATGGAATCCAGATAAGGGATTACAAAAAGGGAGATTTTGAATGGTGGTATTTTGATGTATTTGATAAAGCATCAGGATGCTTTCTGAAAATAGTATTGCATGTTGGAACCGATCCACTCAGGACAAGGGTATTCCCTCAGTTGGCAATTTCAATAAACTTTCCGGAAAAGAATGAAAGCATTTTATTCCCATTTGATTTCAGGGAAATGAAAACTGATTCACAACAATGCAATATATCAGTCGGGGGGAAATTAAAAATATGGGCAGAATGCGGGGAGCTGCCTCAATATTTCATAAAAGCTGATATCCCGCGATTCAAATGCGACTTGAGGTTTACAGGTGAAATAGAAGGATGGAAACCTTTCGGCAAAAAAGTACCGTATAAATCGGAGAAAAAGGAAGTAGATTTTTCCTGGGTAATTCCGGTACCCGGCTCCACAGTTGAAGGAGATTTTTTCTATGAAAACATGAAGTACTCCTTAACCAGCGCCATTGGGTATCATGATCACAATTTTATCAGACCTGACAAAAAACATCCACTTTACATGGATGATCTTATTAACCGATGGCTATGGGGGAAGTGCCATACCGGGAGGTTCACAATGATCTTTGGGGATGTATGGTGCAGGGAAAGCCGCATACTTCCATTTATGGTGGCTGAAAACAACAGGATCATACACAGTTCAAATAACCTGATCGACTGTTCAGTCAGATCATCAGGTTTTGATAACCTTCTTAAGGTGAATTACCCGGAATCATTAAGAATAAAATCAATTGATTCACATTTCCCTTTTAGGGCGGAATTTGAATCTGAAACTATCACTGACCGGAAAGATCTGCTGGAGGGTGTCAATCCTGTACTGAAATTCATGATTAAAAAACTTATTGCCAAACCTGTATATCACGGAATATTTGCAAAGGTCATAATTGAGATAAACAACGAACGGTTGAACGGATCAGGGAATTTTGAATCGATGGTTTTCAGGGGGAAATAATTAGAGGAAAAATGGAACACCTCCGGTGTTCACAAAAAAATTGTTACTGCATGTTATAATTGATGGAACCTCTCTGAGGTTCCAAAAAATGTTACTTTAATAATGCCTGATACATTATAAATGGAACCTCTCTAAGGTTCCAAACAATTATGCTTCAATAATGCCGGATACATATTAGTATCGCGGAGCGATTCCAAAAATATAATCCTAATGGATACATTATTAACTCTGAACCGCTGAGCGGTTCCACAAGGCTATTTATTTATTCACCTCCAGTATATGTAATGCATCCTTTGCAATCCCCTCTGTTGTTACAACTTCCGGTTTGGGAAGGCTTGTATCTGGGTTCAGGTATTCCATTTTTACTTTTATTGGGGTATCTATTTTATATGGCTTGCATCCTGAAATAACGCTTACTGCCTTTTTCGCACCTTCATATAATGCTTTCCGGGTCTCTTCAAAAGGATAAAGGATTGCCGCTTCCCTTGATAAACCTTTCTTGACAGGAACAGTTACAATGTTATTCCCGAAAAATTTTCTGGCCTCTCTTGTTGTGGCTTCATCACCGGTAACCATAACTACCGGAATTCCATAATATCCGGCAATCAGAGCATTCTGAGCCAGCTCACCCGATTCCACTCCGTTGTACCAGTAACGGTTTTCTGTCTTTGAGCTCTGGGTATGATTCAGTACGCCATCGGGAGTACCCATCATTGCATGAAACCCAACCATTACCATCCCGGCGAATGAGCTGTCGAGTGCTGCCAGATTTCCGGCGCCCGGTCTTGGCTTACCTGTGATATATTTTGCACCCGGCTCCATCAGATGTGGTATAACACACTGGGATCCGTGACCATCAAGGACCACAACCTCTGTCGCTCCGCCATCTCTCAATCCGCGAACCACTGCAGCCACATCACCCATGAAATATTCGCATGCCTGAATATTCAAGGGAGTATCCTTTTCCCGGGTCTGTGAGAATTTAAAAACTCCGCTGATCCCTTCGAGATCGGTGTTGACATAGATCCTGATCTGGGAAAAGGTCTTAATGGGGAATAAAAAGCATATCATAAGAAATAATAAAACACACAGGGACTTATTTCTAAAGATCGTTTTATCCTTTTTCATGTTATTAGATATTTAATTACTTTTTATTCATTCATTTCTCAGGCATATCAAAGATATCCAATTTATTAATTTGTACATTGAAACAGGTCGCCACCTCCCGGACTGAAAAACTTTTTATCAGTTATTATTAAAGAGTCACTTTGCAGAGGCATGCTATATTACCGTCGGTTTTAACCGACGGATGAGGAAGATCGAAATAAACCGGGCTTCAGCCCAAAGAGATTTGGGACTAAAGTCCCATGAAGGAGTGAAAGGTACTTAATCCGTCAGCTGAAGCTGACGGTAATTGAATAATTCGCTTTTTAAAAGTCTAACAGGCATCCATGCTCCCGGAAGTCAAGTTAAATTTTCTTAAATTATTACACTTTCATGCAGTTACCCGGGAGATGACTTAGATTTTTTAATATATTTAGTGGCAGTTATCATTTGTAAAAGAAAGGAGTATCCCATGAACAGACCTATCCCTGAAAAAAACAAGAAATCAAAAGAGCTTTCCAGAAGAAAATTTCTGGGTACTGTAAGCGCTGCTACTGCAGGGTTTACTATTATTCCCCGTCATGTAATGCCCGGGAAAGGGTATCAGCAACCCAGTGATACTGTAAATGTCGCCGGAATAGGTATCGGGGCCCGCGGGGCTGCAAATTTGCGGGGCCTTTGCGATCCGGATGTTCCGATTGTAAATCCGCAGCGTACAAGCACAGGACAGCCTCTCAGCAAAGAAGAAATTGCTGCCAGGGAAGCCCGGATGACTAACCGTCCGCAGGGCGGTGCTCCACAAGGCGGCGCTCCCCAGGGAGGTCAGCAGAACAGAGAACCAGTAAAACTTGCAAATATTTATGCTCTTTGCGATGTGGATACCGATTTTGCTGCACATATCTTCAAGGGTTACCCTAAGGCAAAGGTTTATTCTGACTGGCGACAGCTGCTTGAAAAAGAAAAATCAATCGACGCGGTAATGATTGGCACTCCTGATCATAGCCATGCCCCGATTGCTGCTGCCTTTATGAGACAGAAAAAGCATATATATGTTGAAAAACCGATGTGCAAGACAATCTTTGAATGCCGCAAGCTTGCCGAGATCGCAAAGGAATATAACGTCGTAACCCAGATGGGTAACCAGGGGCATGCAAGTGAAGGTGCACGATTAATTAACGAATGGATCCAGAGCGGGGCCATTGGTCTCGTCCGCGAAGTTCAACTTTCGACCAACAGGCCTATATGGCCACAGGGAAATATTACCCGGCCGGCCGGAATCGCAATACCCAAATCGCTGGATTGGGATGTCTGGCTCGGCCCTGCTCCCAAAAAAGATTATCATCCTGATATTTGCCATTTCAACTGGAGGGGATTGCGCGATTATGGCACCGGTGCACTTGGAGACATGGGAGCTCATATCTATGACCACGCATTCTGGTCGCTTAATCTGGGGATACCCACTAAAGTACAGGCAAGCTCATCAGTTTATAATAATGAATTCTGGCCGCTTGCTGAAATGATAACCTATGAGTTCCCGGCCCGCGGCTATATGCCGCCTGTCACTATTACATGGGTTGATGGAGGATTACGTGCAAAACGTCCGATTGAAATAGATCCCGGGACCAGAGTTAATTCAGCACTTTATATTGGCGACAAGGGAGTGCTGATGCACGGAGATTACGGAAGCAATCCTCAGCTTTTACCCAAAAAGGTAATGGATCAGTTTGTGCCGCCAAAACCATGGCTGCCAAGGTCACCCGGTATCTATGCAGAATGGATTGACGCAATTAAAAACAATACAAAATCATCAACGGATTTTTCATATGCATCGAAACTTGTGGAGACCATGATGCTGGGCAATATTGCAGTACTTATGGCAAGCAAGAATATTACCCTGGAGTATAATCCTGATAAGATGGAGTTCACAAATCTGCCGGAAGCCAACGAACTGCTTCACTATAAATACAGGGAAGGCTGGACATTATAATAAAAGGTATTTAACCCCGGGGAAAATACCTTAAGCTCTCAGTTCGAATGGTTTACTGACATTCTGTGCACAGAAATATGTAAGCCCGTTCATGTCGGTCATGTCAATGATTTTGAAACCGTGTGATTCCATTATTTCCGATACTCTGTTCCTGTTCAGTATCTTTTCATTTCCTGAATAGAGATTGCTGATTTTATGTCCTAATTGCTTTATGGGACGAAGAAAAGAGGTTTCACTTTTTTCAGAATCTTCATAATCGGAAAAACACCCAAGGAACTTTGTGTCAGGGGGCAATACCTGTACCAGGGTATATAAAAATTCGTCAAGATATTTTATCATGTTGAGTTTACGGAGATTTATCAGTGTACTGACATTTTTGAGCTCATTTTCATCATAGAAATAGTGATGTCTTGAAGAGAGCACAACAAGGTTATTCTCCCTCGACAGGCCAAGTTCTTTTAAGTAACGGAAGAAATTGTGGCCGTCTTCTGCGATCATAGTTACAATTGCAGGAAAGAAACCTGAAATTCCGTGTGTGGTTTTATCGTTGTTAGCATGCTTTACTTCTGAGCTGTTAAAAATCGGGTAGGTTGGGGTACTTAAAATTGTTTCCATCATTTTGTATTTAAATAATGAAATAAAAATAATGCCGGCTGTGATTCCCTGCAAGTAGCTAAAGCCCAATTAGTGGGGAATTGCGAAAGTCCGGGATACTCTTTGTCAACTAAATCCGGGGAATTGTAAACCGGTGCAGCCTCCTTAAATAAGAATTGAGGCAATTCGTCAAAATCGATTTGATATTTACTGAAAAACAGCAAAATAATGTAACCTTCATGAAATGCAATAGCTTAATATACAGATATACAGCAAATTAATAAGCCGCGACAGATTTAATTGCCTTTTGCTGTTTTTTGACGAGTTAAAGGAATCCTTTGATCAAAATCTGTTGAAACAGATAAAATACCGGCGGTTTTCAGCTGTGCGACAGATGAAAACCGCTTTTTACAGACCGGTTCAGGTTATAAATATCCTTAAAGAGGCCTTCTTTCAACAGAGGGAGAGTAGTGTTATTTAAGCTTAGAATAATCCTATTATTTTGGGAAGAAAAATAATTCCTCCGATAATTACAGATATTAGGGCTGAAATCAATACTGCCCCGGCAGAGTAATCCTTTGCTATTTTAATTCTTTCATTCCATTCACTATCGACAGCATCGCCTAATGCTTCAAGGGAAGTATTAAAAAGCTCGGTTAAAAAGACAAGGCCGGTCACAAGAACAAGAAAACACCATTCAGTAAGATCAATTCTCAGAACAATGCCTGCGATCACTGCAATTATTGCTGCAATAAGATGTATCCTGGCATTATACTCATATTTCATAAGAGATGCCAGTCCCTTGAAAGCAAACCTGAAACTCTCCAACCTTGATGTGGCAGAAAAAGATTTTGGTTTCATTTTTTTATCAGTTTAACAGATTTCCGCAAATCCTGATTATAAACAGTTACAATAAACACACCACCCGGTAGTTCGCTGGTATTGATTATGGTCTGGTACTGGCAATTATCTTTTCTCATAAAGAGCTTTCCTGTTGTACTGTACATTAATATAGTGTAATCCCGGTCATTATTCAGAGCAACCGTGAATTCATCATTTACTACTGTCGGCCATATATAAACCTGAGGATCTTCGGGAGATCCTTCTTTTCTAACATACACATAAACATTGCTGCTCGTTTCGGTTCCGCAGGAACCTGATACTATTGCTTTATATAGCCCGATATAACTTGCATCGACATTTTGAAGATCAAGGCTGGGTAAAGTGGCGTCAATATAACTTATATCGTCCTTGTACCACTGATATGTCAGGTTGTGCCCCTCTGAATTGACCGAGAGGGTGAGATTATCACCAAATGGCACTTCGGTATCGGGAGTGATATTGTTTATTCTTGTGACAGGAAGGATCGTAAGGCTGGAGGTTCCTGATGATGCATCGCCGCACGATCCTTCAATTTCGCAAAAATAATTACCCGAGTCATCAGCAAGGGCATTGGGAATTATAAATTCACCTGTTGTTCCGGTATTGAATACAGCATTGTTTTTATACCAGGTATAGATAAGGTTATATCCTTCAGCCACAATTTTTAAAGTAACAGGCTGTTCAGCGCACAACACTCTGTCTTCCGGCTCACTGAGAATGGCGGTCTGCTTCGCAATATTGACAGTGAGCTGAGATATTTCAGACTGCTCCTCATTTCGTGCAACCTGAAGGCTGATGGATGCAGTGCCTTTAAAGCCTGAGTTCCATAAAACAGTTGCATTTTCGTTATTGGCGGTTAAAGTACCGGCATTTTCGGGTGTCAGCAGCCATTCATATGCTGTTGCGTCTTTAACTGTGCTTACATTATATCCGCTTGAAGCTGTTCCCGGACAGATTATTGAATCGCCCTGGGGAACGGGAGCTCTGAACGTGATTTCAATTCCTGTTTTTTCCGTGATCCAGGTTTCAAACAGCGACAGGCGCGTGTACCCTCCGTATGTATTGCAATCAGAGCTTCCCCAGCTGACGAGGCCGGCTAATTTATAACCTCCCGAAACAGGTACCACAAGAGGTCCCCCGCTGTCGCCGGCACAGGCATCCTTAGTCACGCTGCGGTAACCGGCCATCATGGTTGTTTCAGGTATGAAGCTCCAGACAGTTGAAGCCTGTTCGTTTGACACGATCGGCAACTGAACCTTCTGCAGGATGGAAGGATAAGTCTCAGGGTCGACCCTGATAAGGCCGTATCCTGTTACCCATGAGATAACTCCCGGATCGGTTGCCCCTGCATCAACATCCTTTTCCGATATCAGTTTTATTGGAACCGCATTTGGATAATTGACAGGCTCTTTCAGTCTCAAAAGGGCAATATCGTTATTGAGTGTCCCGGTATCAAAATTTTCGTTAACAATTACCTCACTTACAAGATATTCTTTCCCCTGGGAAGAGTTTCTTGGATTATTGGCTCCGACGATTACAACCATTTCTGATGCCGCGATGGGCTCATTAAATTCTCCTTTTGTACAATGAGCAGCTGTTACTATCCACTCCTCGCTGATTATTGATCCTCCGCAGACATAGTTATCAGCTTCAAGATATATCTGCCACGGGAATTCCGAAATGTCAGTATCCGATCCTCCAGTGATCTTTGAAGTTTCATCCTTTTTAATCCCCGTAAAGAACGGGAAAAACTGATCGCCTGTTCCGGCATCAGACCGGATCAATATAATAATTTCATCGTTAAGTGAAAGAGAATAGAGGATGCTGTCGGCCTGATTAATTTCAGAAACGGAAATTTCAAAGAAATATCTTTTATTCGCATCCAGGGAGAAAACAATTGTATCATCTGCAGGATAAAGATCGGCGGTAAGCACAGGTATGAGTCTTTCATCCAGGATCTTCCATTCTGAGACACTCCCTGTATCTGATCTGGTGATCCGGATGGTCACCTTCTGCGGATATACAATCAGTGGTATAACAGAAATAAAAAAAATCAGAAGGATCCTTTTCATGCCCTGGGTTAAACTCCAAATGTAATATAAAATAGTAAAGACATTACTTTCCTGTGTAACACGGTAAATCAACAGCTATTAAGTGTATGAAATATATTTATTCTGACATCCGGCTTTTTGCCTCGATATACCAGAGAAGTTCATGTATAAGAGCTGAAGCTCGTTTATCCATTGCGGCTTTGTCGGCAGGAGTTCCGTCAGCATCGAATGTGGTGGAGATATCAGGTAAACGCAGAGTGGCAGGAATTGTCAGAGCACCAAGTTTCCATAATGAGAACTGAATCGGGATTATTACCTGCGACCCGGCAAAGTGACCATCCGAGACGTTCACAAAAGCAACCGGTTTACGGCGCCATTCACTTGTCAGCAGGTCGACAGCATTTTTCAGGCTTGCAGGATAACCTCCGTTATATTCGGGACAGATGATTATCACTGCGTCGGCAGAATTAATTTTCTCTGCAAAATCGATCACTTCCGGAGCCGGTGATTCCAGATACTTCAGCCTTTCATTGAAAAGTGGGAAATTATATTTCAGCAGGTCAAGTATTTCAGCTTCGGCAAGATTATTTTCTTTAATAAGATCAGAAAAATATAGGGCAACCCTGTGGCTGTTCCGCCCTTTTCTAACGCTGGGGGATAATACTACTATCTGCAGCATGATATGGACAAATAATTAAAATTTATAACCTGGTTTTCAGAATTTTTGTGGAATGGTAAATGAAATTGATTTTGAGGGAAATTTACTAAAAATACTCATGCAGCAAATTTTGGAATCTGATCTCATTTTGCAGTGCCTGATAATCAGGATTTATTTTCAGCCAGACAATATCGCGATATCCATTCACAAGAGCTTTTTTTGTTTCGTCGATAGCCTCCGGTATTTTGCCCTGCAGGCAAAGCAATTCAGCAAATTTCTCATGTTTTGTTGAATCAATCTTAATTGCTTTCTGCAAAGCCTTCCTGGAAGACTCAAAATCACCCATTCGTGCAGCAACAGTTCCAAATGCAAAATATGTTTCTGGCATATTTGGGTAGTTTTTAAGCCAATCTTCAAGTGCAATTTTTCTATATTCGGAATAATACTTCATTGCTTCTTTTTGATTACCAATAGATTGATAATTGATCCCCAGGTCATAAAGTGCAGAAGTTTCATCCTGGTTGCTTTCCCTGATTTTCTTTAATATATTTATTGCTTCATCATACCGCCCCATAAGGCGATAAGTATGAGCCAGACGATACGTATTAAAAAAGAAATCAGGATTGATTTCATATGCTTTCCTGAAGGCTGTCTCAGCACGTGAAAGACTATCGAGACCCAGATAAGCAGAACCCAGGTAGAAATACCCCCAAACGTTCCCGGGATTATCGGACATCATTTTTTTTACCCATATCATTGCAGAATCAATCCTTCCAAGCTTTTCGAGATAAATCCATTCTATTCCGCCGTAAGTCAGGGGCATATCACGAAATATCCTGACAGTTGCTTTATATTCTATTAATGCCTCTTCAAACTGACCTGAAGTCATGTACAGCCATCCCAGGCTATTTCTGGCAGCTGCATCGTCGGGATACAACTCTATCCCCATCTTTGCATATTCGATGCCTTTTGGAATGTTTTTTTCCACATTCAAAGCATGAAATGTAAGTATCGCAAGCCGTTCTTTTTCTGTCAGTTTATCAACCGATCTGATTGCCTGACTAAGTAATTCACGTCCTTTTACTGGATCAAATTTCTCAATAAGAAGGTTTCCTAGCGATGCTCTGGCTGATGTAAAATTCGTATCAATAATTAAAGCATTTTCATAATACTTTCTAGCGCCTGCAAAATCCATCATCAGATGGTGGTCAATACCCATGGAATATAGTTTAAGAGCTTCCAGGGATGAAGTTGTGACTTTCTTCAATGGCTTGTCCTGAGATGCAATCTTATACCTCGATTCGCCAAGGTGACGACGTAGTCTTTTACTCAGCAGATCGAGCTTTCCAAGAATTTCATCCTGATTTTCAGCATAAATAACTTCTGATCTGAGCAGATCGCCGGACTTCGAGTCCATTATTTTTGCAGCGATTACAAACTTGTTTCCGACTTCACTGATACTGGGTACAATATAAATATCTATTCCCTCCCTGACTGCAATCTCTCTTCCGGTTTCATCATCAACAGATTCTTTGCCAATGATTTTCATTCTTGCCAACGCCTCAAGCATTCTTGACCTTGGCAGTATATTTATATACCTCGATTGATTGGCAGTTAGTGAAAAGGCAGTATAGAGCGATTTGTCAAATACTGTATTGCTTGTAAGGTTTTCAAAGTCGGTTATTACTACCCAGTCCCTTTCGGCAAAGGGAACCGTATTCGCACTTGAAAAAGTGAAAAGAACCGCCACTGCAATGATGACTATAAAGGAGCTGTAACTGTATATTCTGCCTTTCTTTTTGCCTTGCAGGCCTATATTTGCATAAAGCACGTTATTGTATGAAATCAGCTCTTCACGTGGCTGAGAAACAGTCGATTCCCAGCCGGGAATTACAAATTCGGCGTCAGCTCTATCCACCTCACCGGATTTATCAATATCGCTGGTCCTCTTAATACCTTCCGGAGTAATGTCATATATCCATGTGAGTATAATAACCATTACAAGTCCTGCAGCAAGTAAAATAATGACAAGGGTTACACTCCATGATGGAAGGCCAATGCGGGGGAAGATCATATCGACAGCCTGTAACAGTGCAAAAGCACCTGCAATATATACAGTCATGGCACGGACTACTTTTCTCTGTTTAAGTTCATGCCAGAACTGTATCGGATCTTTATAATTCCAACTCATCGGTGGTCCGGATATTAAGAATATAAAATTACACTATCCGGTTGCCAAAGTCAAGTGGCATGAAATGATTTATTGAAAAGTGCTGGTGTTGCGGGGTTTATTATTTCTGTTTTTTATAGTCCTGTATAAGAGTGATGCCCGGGAATCCGAGTCCGGCCAGCTCAGGATAGTATTCAAAGGTCTCTTCCCTGGTATAGAATCCTGTGACGATTACATGGTAATAATCAAACTGTTTTACAATTTCAACCGGCCTATTAAGTTTGGACATTATTATTTTTTGTGCCTTTAATGCCTTTGATTCTTTAATGTAGATGGCGACCTGAAGAGCAATTGAGGGTTCCCCTATATCGGGTTTTTCTGCAATTATAAGCCTGTCAGGCCTTCTGGTTGTAAGGCTTAATGTTGAATCAGATTTTACAAATGCTTTCCGGATTATAACAGGTTCTTTAATGACAGGCTCTTCAAGAGGTACGCGCGTATAAGGAACTTTCCATGTATCTTTTAGATCAAGATGGCCAAATGAAGGAGTCAGGTTGCTCATTGCATTCAGAACCGTCGGATCAAGTATTGGAAGCTGAGGTATGATCAGTTTATAATATCCATCTTCATAAATGATCCTTGCCTTTTCCCTTGAATCTGCTGAGAGAGTTTGGCGCAGGTCAATTGCATCAGACATTTTTCGGAAGATACCCAGTTGTAAAGAGGCTGTTTCGGCAGCGGATAATGGAGTTTCCCTTGAGACAGCTGTTTCCCTTATTCTTGCCAGAGAATCTTCTTTTGTGATCAGCACTCTTTGCTGTTGCATTGCAAGCAGGTGTATTATCCAGAGTTCCTTAAACCCGAGTTTATTAAGCTTGACAACATTTTCATCGACCTCCTCCCTGGTCGGCAGATCAAGTATTCTTACCCTGTAATAATCGCCGGCAATAGTTATCTGGACTTCTTTACCAAGTTCGGTTTCCAGCATCTTCTGGAAACCTTCAGCGTACGATCTGCTCCTGAATGCACCGATCTGGATGGCCCAGCTGTCTTCAGTTATTGTGTAGACCTCCTCGGACATTTCATGAATGATCATATAAGAGGTGTCTTTTACAGTAACAGGTATTTCAGGAGCCGGAATTATTGTATCTGGTGATTCGCGCAAAATCCTCGTTAATACAAAATCAAGGTTATCAGCTATATCGCCCTCAATACCGCCTCTGATCGTGAACTGAATTTTATCAGGAGATGAAGTCATTTCAAGTTTTCGCAACTGTGAAGTATCAATACGAACACTGTACAGTCCTGAAGTAAGCCCGAAATAGCTGTAGTAGCCATCTTCTTCAGTAAGTGTCTTTCCAACCAGGTTAAGATTACTGTCAAAAAAACTAACAATTACTCGTCCCTGACCTATCTTTTCTCCTCTATTCTCAAGAAGAACATAGCCGGTTGCTTCACCTGCAACACTTACAGGAATTTCAATAAGCTTCATTATTTCTGGATCAACTGCAACACTATAGGTTTGTTTTTGCAGCCTCCACGATACATCTTCAAAACTGTTAGGATCGAGATCGATAAAACAATTTGTGTAAGGTTCCAACCCAAGTATTCTTATAGTTGTATCACGGTCGCTCTTTTCAATACGTCCTCCGTTAGAATACAGATTTAATCCGTATGCCCTGGGTTCGCCCGGATCTTTCTTACCATTTTCATTCAAATCAAGGAAGGGAACAACAGAGATTCCTCCCCTTCCTACATTTGGTCGATTATCAGTGCCGAGGTATTTTGTTTTTCTGTCGTTAATAAGACTTCCCCTTGCATATTCGATAAAACTTGTTTTATCATTATACTGTCTTACCGAGGCACCTGTTTGGGCGAATGAAAAATCATAACGGAATCCTACTTCCGCCAGTTTCATGTTATTGCTGAAATTCTGTTCATAAGACAGATTAATATATCCATGTTTAAAAACGTATTTTTCGAGCTTTGCCTTTGCGGAAAATATTTTGTTATCTGTATAGCCATATTGAACCTGTGGCATAAAAATAAAACGTGCAGGAAGCCTGACGGAGAGAGACAGATCACTGTAAACATAAGGATTTACCTCTTCGATAAACAGGGCATAAGTTGTCAGGTTTGTGTTTACTCCGAGAAGAGAACCTGAGATCAGCCATTCTCCAGTGGTGTATCTGGAAGACGGAAGGACAACCTGGTAAAGCGAAACTCGTTGAAAAGTGTTGAATTTACCTATTTTAAGAGGTATCGATAAGGATGCTTTACGTTCTTCCCTGTAGTTGTAAAATATTGCTTTCTGATCTTTATCGTACCATGTATAATTCAGGTCGAACTGCAGGTTGGAAGGAAGTCTGAAGGAAAGGATCCCTTTAGCCCTGACCCCTAAAGCATACTCGCCCGAAAACAGCAGATTGTTAGTTATTCTGAGTGATGCATTAAGATATGGCATGAATGGCTGGGAGGTCACTGATGAAAGATATTCGACACCGCCGCCGATTGTAAGGTTCCGGGTGGCTCCGTAATTAACGTTTGCGCGCGAGAACCTGCTTCTAAGAGTATCTTCTACAATACCTCCGCTAATAGAATATTCAAGGGTTTTTGCAGGAAGAAAATTATATGGAACGATTATATTCTTTTGCATTATACGTTCCTCGCCCCATGGACCGAAAAACTTTAGTTTTACAAGTGAATTCCCATATACAAGAGGTATTTGAAAAGTAAAAAAACCTGAAGCATCCGCTTTAACATAATCGACCAGGACATTGTTTACATAAAGCTCCACAATCCAGCCAGGTTCAGTTTTGTCATTGAGTGTATAGGAACCGAATGATCTTCGGTAAGTAGTAGGAGTGTTTGTAAGCTGCACTCCGATAACTGGATTAAAAAGCGTAGAGATTGAATTTGTCAGGATTTTACCTGCCATAACCTGCCTTAAGGGGGCAAAATCGTTATTGACATATCGCCAAAGGTAATATTGTTGTTTTTCAGAAAACGGTTCGGTGCTGTTATAGTATAAAGAGGCTGTAGCTTCTCCTCCTGCAATCATTGATCCCAGCGCAAGAGTAACCCTTGCGTCAGAAATGCCGTTTATTTCCTGTGATGAAGTCACCGACCAGTCGGCCATGCCGAATTTGAACGCCGGATAAGTCCTGCCAACGATTGTATCAGCCTGAATATCCCCTTTAAGACGTGCAATATTGCGCCTCATCTCTTCCTGCTTCATTTCGCGGATCAAAGGTAATTCTAGCCTGCTGGTAACATTAACCGACAATGACCGGAAGTTAAATTTACATTCGAGGCCAAATATATTACCAAAATATGAGGATTTAAGGTAAAGGTTAGATTCAGTACGGATAAGGTCGCCTGCATCAAGTTTAAATATCTTATCCTGGTAAATGATCTGGTTTTTTACTCTGTCAATAAGGTATGTTGCATCAGGATTTACAAAAAAACCTGAAATATCCTCCAGGCCTGAGGATGGCACATTTCTTATTTTAAGAAAATCAAACAGGTCAATAACCGGCAGATATAATTCTTCTGATTTAATCAGGGCATCTATTTCACTTCCTCCGACACCCGGAATTTCTAGAAATACAGGTATTTCATCATATTCGGGCAATTCCTGCGAAAAGATTTTACCCTGCCCTGAAATGATTAAAAAGACTATTAAAAAACAGCGAAATGAGACCAGAATTGAACGCATACATCCTGTAGATAGAATATTGGAGTATGCTTTTCTGAACCTCATTTTAGTTATTCATTTAATATTATTGAGCCTGGTTATTCCCTGACTATTGTTACATAAAATGTTCCGGTATAGCTGCCAGGCGGATTAGCGGCAGAATTTCCCACTGTTAGGGTTCCTCCTATGTACAATGGTATTGGTACATTAAAGTTAACTGTTGATACAAACGGTGATGTCGGATTTGAACTATCTATACGTAAAGTCATCGATCCTGAAGGCGTTCCTGTGAGGGTAACAGCTGGTCCAAGAAGGATTCCGACAACTGTACCCCGATGGGCACGAACTTCAAACAGTGCTGCTGAAATAGGAAACCCCATACCCAGGAGAACCACATCACCGGTCGAGGTGCGTGCGCCAGCAGGATCTATTATTACTGATCCTCCGGAAGCACCATGATAAAAAGCGCCGAACCTTAAAGTCTGTGCTGTTGCATTTATCCTGATAGGACGCGGAGGGGGCTCCTGAGCCGATAACTCCCAAGGTCCCGGAAGCAGCAGAAGAACCGGCAGCAGGTGAACAAACCGCCAGGTCATGCGATCTTATTTTTTTCGCAAATATCATCTGTTCTGTATAAATATCTTTTTCGAATCCTGGTATTTTACCGACATAAATCTGACGATATAAATACCATCTTTTAACCCCGGATTAAACTCATAATAGCCAGGCTCAATAATCTTAGTTACAAATAGAACCTGACCTGCCAGGTTAAAAATTGAAAGCAAACCGGAACCTGTCTTTTCGGTATTTACATATACTTTTATAACCCCATGTGAGCTGTAAACTGAAAACAGATTATTATTTGAAGTTGTATCCGGAATTTCAGTCTCTTTTTTCTGAAATGTTAAGGAAAAATCTGTTCTTATATTCTCCTGATTCAAGGTAGACTTTATATTCATTATTATTAAGCAAATCATTTTTAGTACCTGCCACCATGTCAGAAATACTAATTTTCATTCCGGGAAGCTCCTCCGATATATTAATAGTCCTGAAAATAATATCACCATTAATATTGGTTTTCAGACCAAGCGGGACCGTGTAAAGAGTATCCTGGTTTTCAGGCAGAGCATCAATGGATAGCTTTGTTCCATCAGCGCCAAAAGCATAGAGATTAGGTATGTAATAGTCAGTATTCATAAGCTTAAGGGCGTCGAGGTATGAGTCGAATCCTTTCTGGGCTTTTTCATCAAAATAGATTACCATCGGATCTGTGGAATTAATATCATCGGCAAAAGTTGCTCCCAGTCGGATCAACGGCAACTGACCTTTTTCCCCTGATTTCAGAAAAGGATGTGTAAGGTCTGTGATCCTCACGCTGTTGTTTAATCCTAATGTCCCGGTTACCGGGTATGAACCGTCGGAAACATGAATAAAAAATCCCTGCATTGATGGAATTGTCGCCGTTGCCAGACCATCGCTCGAGATCCCGTTAATATAAGTACTGTAAGTCCCTCCGTACTCATCGGTTGTACTGGCTTTAAAGTAATACAGAGCATTGTCAATATTTGTCTTGGTCCATCCTGAAGGGGCGTCCCAGTTAATAGCCGAAGGGTATGGATTGCCGACAAGGTTAAATCCTTGGGTAAACGTATTATTGTGGTTATATAAAGTGACTGAAAGGGATCCGTTATTTACTACACCTGAAACATCTGCAGTAACGGGTACACCTGAAGAACCGAAAAATGCCGTATATCCCTCCAGCGGACTAAGCGGGTCGGTTGGGGTAACATAGTCAACCCAGCCGGAAGTGGTCCGGTTTTCATCATACCTGAAGAATTCCGGAAAGGAGGCTCCAAGATCCAGTTCATCATCAAACTCATTAACTGTTGCTGCCTGAAAAGGAGAACTAATATACTTATAACCAAATGCAGAGGGCAGGTAACGTTGCATTGTCACATTCCCGGTTACAGACCCTGTGCCGGAACCATTTATGAATGCTGTCTGGGTGGCACCTGATACCAGAGTAAGGTTCCCGTTCGAAGCAAGATCTCCATTTGATACTAACACAGAACCTGTTACACCCAGTGCACCGAGCATCGTTACTCCGGCGGGATTATTAATTATAAGGTCTTTTATAGTATTGCCATTGAATATATTTATACCTATTGTCTGGGGTGCTGATCCATTCAACTCAATTGTTCCGTCAGAGGCGGTTAAAGTTCCGTTGTTTGTAATTGAGCCGGCGATCTGCAACGTTTTTCCGGAAATGGTTAAAGAGGATCCCGTTTCTATTGTTAAATTATTAACAGTACCTGATGACCCACTGTTAAGTACCGGTTTATTGATAACATCCGGTATCTGAACATGAGTTGTAGGATATGGCACATATCCGCATGACCAGTTCCCGGCAACATTCCAGTCAGGTCCTGAATTTCCCGTCCAGGATAATCCTGAAATGGTGACAGGACTTGTGGCAATTAAAGTGCCGCATCCCGGAACATCAACAGTATTTGTAACCAGATAACTGCCGGAAGAGGTTTGAGAAAGATTGATTTGTCCTGTTACAGTACTTACAAAAACCAGTCCGGCAGTGGATGAAAAAATTCCAGCCTGACCACCAATTCCTAATGAAGGTGCAGGATTTGCTGCATTCTGGCAATATGGAGTGCCCATATAACTGAATGCTGCTGATGGTATTGAGATATCGGTCGTTCTTGGTGCGCTTGTTCCACAGTCGTTTGTAGCTGTTACACTTAATGTTCCGCTTGTAGCATCTGAGGCAAAATCGATTGTTACCGAATTGCCTGTACCATTAATTGTATGTCCTGTTCCACTATATGACCAGTCATAAATTACACCAGCGACAAATGGTACTGTATAAACATAACCTCCAGTTCCCTGACAGGCTTGTGTTGGAGCAGAGGTGAATTCATCGGGTGTGGATGCAACCACAGGAAATGAGATTACTACTTCGTCGTACGAAGTGCAGGGTCCGTTGCTGATAGTCCAGCGCAGTGTATAGGAAGTTCCGAGAATACCGTTAAATACTGTATTATTTTGAACACTGCTTACAAATGAGCCCCCTGAACCGCTTTCAATTGTCCATAATCCTGCATATGGAGCAGGATTATTGCCGGCAAGAGAGGTTAAGGAGACGCCACAAAGCGACTGGTCCGATCCGGCATTTGCAGTAACAGGAATAGCATATACATTTACCGGAGTAACATCGACAATACCGGTTCCGGTGCCATTGTTGAACCTGAAACCTGTCAGACGATAGGTACCTGTAACCGGTGTCGGCATTGTATAAGGAAGTGAGGTTACCGTTATATCTGTCTGGGCAACATTATCAATAGTATAGCTCAGGATATAATTCAGGTTTATTGGATTGAACGAAACAAAACTTAAAGGAATTCCAGTATCACCGCAAACAGGGCCTGAGGGAGAATATGAAGCTCTGGCAAGGGTTCCTGTTATACTTGCAGTTGTATAATCCTTTGGTGTTGTTGAGACCGTTATATTGTTTATAGTTGCAACATCTCCGTAATAATTATTTCCTGTTGCAACTGATGCCAGCTCTGTCCAGAAACCGGAGTTGAACTCAGCAACCCTTATATCTGTAATCCCGTTAAGAGTCATTAATGGTGTAAGGTCGCTCATAGGATCCCAGGCAATTTTAATAACTCCGGTTGCTGAGGTGGTTGAAGAAACACTCCAGAATTCAAGAGTATTGCAGACCTGGAGTGGTGGAGTTAAAGAGGTAGCTGTTGAATTAGGGCGTGTATATTCGACTGTCCAGAGCAATGTAGAGCCACTGGTTGAGGTCAAAGTAAAATCATGGCTTTTAACAATACCTTCACCGATCGGGTAAATGAACGAATCCCCATTGACCATATTTTTTGTCAGCGGACCGTTTATAAAGGATGTTGATGTCCCTCCAGCCGGGTAAACAGACGATTCTGATGAGCTTAATAAAACAAGCCGGTTGGTGGAGCTTGTATTGATAATTCCGTTTGTAAGCAGCAGCTGGTTATTAACTTCAACCAATCCGTTTGTACCGATATTAAGGCCTGCAGGATTATTTATCTCGATGTTATTTAATTTACTTGTTCCCGAAAAATTACCTGTTGGTCCCCCAACCGATTGAAGAGTTGTTCCGGCAAAAACAACTGTTGCTGAGGGTGATGTTCCTGTTCCACTGTTGAAGACACCTGTATTATACCTTTCAAATGTACCAGATAGGGTAATCTTTCTGTTATTTACGCTGTTATCCAATGTAGCTCCGTCTATTACCAGTCGTTTACAGACTGTCAGATCCGATACTGGTAAGATCCTTGTTCCTGTTCCGGTAAAAAAGAGGTTGGGCAAGCTGCTTAGCTGACTTGCGACAACTGTATATAATCCTGAACCACCATATTCAATAGTACCATTTCCGGAACAATCAAAGAAATCTGTATATACTCCTCCTGGCAGATTCCCGTCATCAAGAAAGATCTTCCCGTTGCCATCAACATATCCAAGGTTATGTCCATATGTTGGTAAAACAACTCTCAGCTCATTATTAATTGTTGTGTTCAGTACCGAAATAAAATTTATGTCAGTAGTTACAACATGGTTGATGATTACGCTGCTTCCTCCCGGTCCGCCGGGAGGACAAGGAGGCGAAGATCCCACAGGCGTCCATATTGCCTGATTTGACCAGACTCCATTGCTGTTTGTCTGGTAGGTTGCTACTTCATCGGGTATTGCAGCATCATTGCCTGCAGTATAGTCTCCATTGAGATTATTGGTTCCTGAAAACAGGAACGTGATTTGATGTAAAGTCTCATTGACATTATCTGTCAAAGGTCCGGGAGGAGCCTTATCCCAGGTACTTCCAGGAAGAATGAGCCTTGAAGCAACATAGTTACTTTCGGTTCCGGCAACATCGCCGATCAGATATTGTAATAAAAGATTTCCATCAAATCCGGAAATACCTGAACTTTCTATATGCCAGAAATAACCAAGCGCATTTGATGGATCGGTAATACTCTGGTTGCACTCGTCAACCGGATTGACTCTTATTGAACCTACTGTCCCGTTAGCGGTAATGGTATAAATAGCGGGGGTGTACTTCCCGGATACACCTACTGGGAAAGTGAAATTCTGAGCCGATGCCGTGAAGAATTTCATAACTCCCATGCTGCTGCTTACACCATCCGATTTGATCATTTTGGTTGAACTGTACGGAGCACCTGATATTGAACTGTTCTGGCTTAATGTAAGCTGATATTTATTTATGTCGAGTATCCCGGCTGCCAGGACAAGATCATTCTGAAGGCTTATATCATTATTCAGTTTAGCTCCCGATGCATTGCTGATTGTTAACCGGCCAAAGGATCCGTTCCCGGTAACTTGTTGCTGTAAAGTGCCGGAAAGGCTCACACCTCCGGATGTATTGTCATCAGAATAAGACCCGTTGTTAGTC
>CAVPCP010000023.1:0-432165 GCA_963702415.1 uncultured Bacteroidales bacterium
TCCCCGGAACCTCGCATGAAAAGAATATGATTTCCACTGGCCGGGAATTAACGGATTAATAATTAGTTTGTCATTAATAATTCTCATTCCCCCGAAGCCTTCAACGATTGCAAGCCAGGTGCCTGCCATGCTTGTAATATGCAGCCCATCGCATACTTCATTGTTATAGTCATCAAGATCGAGCCTTGCAGTGCGGAGATAAAGCTCGTAGGCTTTTTCAATTTTGCCGATCCGCGAGGCAAGGATTGAATGTATGCAGGCCGACAATGAAGATTCATGAACAGTCATTGGTTCATAAAAATCGAAATTACGCTTAATAGTTTCTGTATCATATTTGTATTCAAAGACATACAGACCCTGAAGAACATCTGCCTGTTTAATAAAGCAGGAGCGCAGTATCCTGTCCCACGACCAGTGCTGGTTTATCGGCCGTTCATCCGGTGGAATCGTATCGGCCGGTAATAATTCCTTGTCCAGGAAACAATCCTGCTGCAGAAATACTTTTCTTCCACTGTCGAAAGGCAGGTGCATATTACTGATGATTTTCTGCCATTGGGCTGTTTCAGCAGAATATTTGAAATTTGTTTTCCTGACAAGCATTGCAAACTTTCCGTGATCCTCCTGCCTGAGCTTCTTAAGGCTGCTTAGGGTATATTCAAGTGTCCATACCGCAAATGAATTGGTATGCCAGTTGTTGTTGACATTGTTTTCATATTCATTCGGCCCGGTAACACCAAGTATCACATATTTCTTCCTGTTTTCGGACCATGTGGCCCTCTGGCTCCAGAATCGCGAAATCCCTATCAGGACCTCCAGCCCGTAATCAGCCAGATAGTCATTGTCGCCCGTGTGCATGACATAATTAAATATCGCAAAAGCGATCGCCCCATTCCGGTGGATCTCCTCGAATGTTATTTCCCATTCATTATGGCATTCATCTCCGTTCATTGTAACCATCGGATAGAGGGCGGCGCCATTTTTAAAACCGAGCTTCATAGCATTCCTGATACTGGCTTCCAGGTGCTTATACCTGTAGAGCAGGAGATTTCTCACCACATTCTGCTCTGCCGTCTTGAGGAAAAAGGGAAGAACGAATGCTTCTGTATCCCAATAAGTGCTCCCGCCGTATTTTTCGCCTGTGAATCCCTTTGGGCCTATATTCAGCCTTTCATCCTTTCCGGTATATGTCTGGTTAAGATGAAAAATATTAAACCTTATCGCCTGTTGGGCTGCAACATCCCCGGCAATGACAATATCCGACGACTTCCATATTTTATTCCACTCTCCTGTATGATCGGAAAACAATTTGTCATACCCTTTGGACGATACTTCGTGAAGACGTTTTTTCGTGTTATTTATTAAATCTTCCGCAGGAATATTCAGAGATGAAAGCACTGAGACGTACTTTATCACAGTCAGCTCATCACCCGGTTTTATTCTTTCGGAAAACGATTGTGCAATATATTTTTTACGGTCAGTTAATGATGACTTTACATTCAGCTTCCTGCTGTTCCTGAGAAGCCGGCAACACATTCCGGTTGAGACATCGAAACCGGTTTTTAGAGTTCTGGCTACAATTATTCCGGTTTCCTGATCAATTTCACGTGATATCTCTTTCCAGAATTTCTTTCCGTAGTTGGCATCCTGGTTCCTGACATCGGCATCGAGGTAAACACCGAT
This sequence comes from uncultured Bacteroidales bacterium, assembly GCA_963702415.1. Lineage (GTDB taxonomy): Bacteria > Bacteroidota > Bacteroidia > Bacteroidales > VadinHA17 > LD21. The sequence continues at coordinate 1,681 of CAVPCP010000023.1, forward strand.
ATCAATTATACCTTCAAAATTGACGGAGCGGATTGAATATTTAATTACACCCGTATCGGGTTCTGACATGCTCAGAAACCTCCTGGTATGGAATTCGATTGTTTTATTTCCGGTAAAGCTGATATTGAATTTCCTTTCGAGGTAACCCTCTTTCATGTTCAGAGTTCTTGTGAACGATCTTATCGTTGCAGTTGAAAGATCGACAGGGATTTTATCAACTGAAACATCGATGCCTGTCCATTTAGGGGCATTAAGGACTTTGGCAAAATATTCGGGGTAGCCGTTCTTCCACCATCCGACTCTTGTTTTATCAGGGTAGTAAACACCAGCTACATAACTACCCGGAAGAGAATCGCCGGAATACTGCTCTTCAAAATTAGCCCTCTGGCCCATATATCCGTTTCCAATTGAAAAAACACTTTCCGATTCCCTGTTCATATCAGGGTGGAATCCTTCTTCAACTACATTCCATTCATCTTTTTTATAATAGTTCTTTATCATATTATCATTTCATGATTTTCCGAAGTTTCCTAAGATTTATTTTATCAAGACCCGAAACAACATAATGAGCTTCAGTCAGAATTTTTTCTGATCCGATTCCTATACAGAACATGCCTGCGTTAAGTGCTGCCTCAACACCTGCAAGGGCATCTTCGAATACCACGCAATCTTCAGGGGCAACTCCAACCATTTTTGCCGCCTCATTGAATACTTCGGGATCAGGTTTGGCTTTACTGACAACATTACCGTCAGCCACCGCATCAAATAGTTTTTCTATACCAAGGCGTTCGAGTATTAAAGGCGTGTTTTTGCTTGCTGATCCAAGAGCTACCTTGATACCTGCATTTGTGAGTTCAGAAATCAGTTCAAGGCTTCCGGGCAGTATCTCATCCGGTGTCATTCTCCTTATATAATCAAGATACCATTCATTCTTCAATGCAGCATATTCATCCTTTTTTTTCTCATCAAGTGTCACCCTTCCAATTTCCAGAATTATATCAAGAGAGGCCATTCTGCTTACACCTTTCAGCCGTTCGTTATCCTTTTCATTAAAATGGATGTTCAGCATGACTGTAAGCTTTTTCCATGCCAGGTAATGGTACTTTGCAGTATCCACAATTACACCATCAAGATCGAAAATACATGCTTTCAGACTCATAGTTATTTTTTATCGTCAATATCATGAACAAATTTAACGGTAATTGCAGCAATAAACATTGATATTCCACCGGTTATCAGGGCAAGCATTGTATTTCCATGAAAAAGGTGTTTTACCATGCTTCCGAGAATGCTTGCTGCAAGGATCTGGGGTATTGTAATGAAGAAGTTGAAGATCCCCATATAAACTCCCATTTTGTTCTGAGGCAGTGCCCCTGTCAGCATTGCATAAGGCATTGAGAGGATGCTTGCCCATGCAACCCCGATCCCAATCATAGGCAATATTAAAAGCAAGGGAGAAGATATGAAATTTATTGTAATCAGGCTGATGCCCCCTATTGCCAGACATATGGAGTGAGTGATCTTTCTGCTTGTCGCCCTGGCCATTACCGGCAGGAGAAATGCAATTAATGCAGCTGAACCATTATATATGCCAAAAAGTACACCAACCCAGTTTGCTCCTTCATTATAAGCTGCTGATGTTGTATCGGTAGTGCCATAAATATGTGAAGTGACCGCTGAAGTTGTATATATCCACAGTGAGAAAAGAGCAAACCATGTAAAAAACTGAACTACAGCAAGCTGTCCCATGGTTGCCGGCATCCTTCTGAGGTCATGGAGAACGGAGTTAAGTCCATTTTCACTTTTCCCTGCCGATTGCAAAGCGCCTGCTAATAACTGAAGCAGACCGAACAATGCCACACCTCCGGTAATTACATATAGCTCTTTTTCGAGATTCACCCTCGACAATATGAATGTCAGTATTATACCGGCAGAGAGCCAGATAATGCCGGGAACATAATAATTTATGCTTTTCCCTGCTGCCTGAGTTTTACTGACTGAATCCTTTGCCTCCGGATTCTCGCCCCTGGCTATCTTTTCACTCTCATCAAACTCCTTTAATTCTTCTGGTGAATACTCTTTTGTCCGTAAAACCGTCCATAAAACGGCCAGTAAAAAAACTGCTGCACCTATATAAAATGAGAGTTTCACGTTCATGGGTATCAGTTTACCCTGCAGTGGTATCTCTGAAACATTGAACCAGTTGGCAAGAACCCATGGAAGGAAAGAGCCGATTACGGCGCCGATCCCAATGAAAAAGCTTTGCATGGCAAAGCCTGATGTTCGCTGTTTTGAAGTAAGCATATCGCCGACAAATGCCCTGAAAGGCTCCATGGAAATATTAATTGATGCATCCATTATCCAGAGCATTCCGGCTGCAAAAAGCCATGTGGGAGAATTTGTTATTATGCACAAAGCAATGGATGCAAGCAGGGCGCCAATGAGAAAATAAGGGCGCCTTCTGCCAAACCGGTTCCAGGTCCTGTCGCTCATATGACCTATGATTGGCTGCATTATTAATCCCGTAACAGGTGCTGCAATCCAAAGTATGGGGATATCGTCTATCCTGGCGCCCAGAGTCTCGAAAATACGGCTCACATTTGCATTCTGAAGTGAATATCCGATCTGGATCCCTAAAAACCCAAAACTCATGTTCCAGATTTGCCAGAAATTTAATTGCGGTTTTGTTTTTTTCATTTAGTCAGGTTTTAATCCGGGAAAAATCCGTTAATGGTCAGGAAAAGTAATCAAAAATATAGAAAATGAGGTCATTCCCACTGATGAATTTTGGATAATTCATGTAACATTACCCTGTTTATTTTCATCCCATAAGATTTCCTGTTTTTTCTACAGCCCCAGCCAAAACCTTTTCCCCCCTGGGGGAAATAAGAAAGGGGGGTAAAATCTTATATTCATGACTAAAAAGGTCACATAAGTTTTAAATGTATCTTAATTATCAGAATGAAAGTAAAGGATTCTCCCTTGAATACAGCTAAGCATAATTTGTTTCCAGTCCCTCGGGGATAGATCATCTGCAACTCTTTGCAGATTTCAACTATTTAAATATACTCCGGACAGCCTACTGGACCAGGGAAAACTTAAGGCTGAATCCGAAGTTGGTATTGGATGTTGGGAATGTATTGGAAACAAAAGGATTATTCATTGTATGGTCCGCAAATATCTGAAGGTTGAAACGGTCGCTCAGGACATAGTCAGCAGTTGCCCCTATGATAAAAACTTTTATCCCTGCAACAGGCTGATTAACATCTTCCACAAGCTTCCTGGTGAGTGTTTTGCTATCCCTGAGAGAAATATCGAGCCTGAGGTTAAGGTCACTCTTAAGTATTTTCTGACCCCCTCCTGTCTTAATAATAATCTGAACATCGTCAAACCTGTAACCCGCACCGAACACCAGGTCATTGATCCTGTTATCTGTTACCTGGTTTCCCGTGAGGTTGAGTGAGACTGTCCGCGATTTCCTCCATTCAAATCTTGATGTCAGGTTGCTTTTCCAGTTCATATCAACATTGATAAGAGGACTGAACTGTTCGCTTACGGTGACAGTGTTTATCTGGTAAGGCTGGATAAAGTTATTCTGGAGATCCCTGATATTGTTTACTCCCCCATCAGGCACATTATAATAGAGGTTCGATATATAGGATCCGATCTGGTAAAGAGCCCTGTACTGATGGGTAAGATTAACTGAACGGAAAGTATTCTTTATGAAGCCAATCTTTGACAATCCGTCAAATGTCACTCTCCAGTTTGGCATCATTTTGGATGCTGAAGGGAATATATCCATGTCGACCTTTTCGGGATCTGTTTTGGTGTATGCCGCATAGAATGAAGGGATAAGAACCTCAGGTGAGGTTGGTCCGTATCCGTTTTTATACTCGCCTTCGATGGGCAGACCTGTGGAAGGATCCAGGTCGGGATCATACCCCGGATCCAGTTCCTGTCTTTCCCCGGCTTTTCTTCCTGAAATGATCACGGTGTTTGCCTTGAAAGTTTCGAATGCCGCGGATACATAATTGTTTTCTTTCTGGACTTTTTCGAAAGTGGTACCCCAGGCTATTATTGACATCGAGAAGCTCCCCGTAACAACCGGGTTGCGTGTACTGTCGGGAAAATTACCATTGTAATCAGCTGTATAATAAGAAGTCTCGTTTTCGAGGAATCTTCTGTCAGAGTTTAAATCGATCTTCAGTCCGGGGAACAGTTCAACAACGCTTCTGAAAGAGAGATCTTCCCTGTTGTTATAAATAGCAGGGGTATAGAGAAGAGAATCGGTTGTAACCCAGCCGTTTGATACGGCTTTATCGAAGAAGCTTTTGTTGCTGTAACCCAGGATGAAAGGAAGTCCCGGCGCCGAAACATCGTTGACTTTTGACATACCAAGGAAATTCGCCTCCGGGAGGAACCCGGGCAGAAACTGTCCATTTCCCTGAGTATAGGTCATGCTCACCGATCTGACTCCCATAAGAGCGCGAAGTACATATTCACCGGTGATAATAACCGGATTCCTTTTTTTAGGAATCCTCCCCTCGATTGACACTGTAGTACCTTCGGCAGTCTCGGATGAGGTAAAGCTAATCCTGTTCTCACTTAATATCTCGAGTTTACCTTTAACCTCGGTTCCGTCATTCTTAACTATTCTGACCTTTACATCCTTCGTTTTCAGATTATGAGTAATTGACCTTACAATATTTTCTCTGAAATTAATATTGCTCTTGCTGAATGTTACCGTTTTGAACTCAGTCTGCATTCTCTGAACTGCACCCGGACGTGTATTGTTTTCCACATTTTTAAGGAACTTCGACTTGCTGTAAAGGCTCGCCAGGTTGGCTGTTGAACTGAATGTCAGCTCCGAATGATTCCTGATGGTGTTTCCAAGATTAATGTTCAGTGAATCGGCGTAAAGAGCGCCCGCCAGCCATTCATAATCTGCCCCTATCCTTGCATTTGCAGTCACCCATGAAAGAAGCGGCAGTTTATTTATCGGAATATTGTAAGTAATATTATAAAAATGATTATAGGAGGTTGTCCTTCCGAAGCTTTTAATATTTTTCATTACCGAGTCACGCCAAATTTCATATTCAGTCCTGTACCTGTCTTTGTCGACGGGTCCTTCCGGCTCATCGATCCTTGCTATGTTGGTTGAAGTAAAATCAAATTTAAGCTGGCGTGTAATATCATATTTCATATCGAAAATCCTGGTCCATTCAAAATCTTTCCTGTACGTGGGATTTATAAGTATACCAGGATTGTTAATATTTCTTGTCTTGATCTCATTGTAATAGCGCGACATTTCAGTCCTGAATGAGATGCTTCTTGGCAGTAAATAGAAATTAAAGTCCTTCAGTATCCTGAAAGCAGGGGCGTTCAGGAATTTTACATTCTTAAACGGGGTTATATTTGCAGGCTGAGCCTCATAATTATAACTTATACCTCCCCTGTAGTTTTTCTCAAGATCAATCTCAGTTTTGGTATTGCTCCTATAGACTTCATTATATGTATAATTGACGCCAAAATTGGCAAGATCCCAGGCTTGCGGTTTCTCGCCGCGTTTTGATATCCCTGCATTATTGACCGAGATTGTTTTACGTCTGGAATAATCTTCTGAAATTGCTCTTATTGAGTCTCTTTCTTGTTTATTTTCAGCTTCATCGAGTGCATCCTGCAGTGGGATGTCAGGATCGAGGGGATTATACTGGGGTTTGACACGGGTTTCAGAAAAACCGACATAAACAGGGAGGCGGACAGCAGCTTCTTCAGGGAAGAACTTTCCAAGCTCCAGGCTTGATGAAACGTCATATTTATAAACTTCTTCCTTGCTTCTTTCATTTACTTTCTTATCAATGCTTCCCCAGCCGGGTGTGCTGGCCATACCAACGAGATCGACGGTGCCCAGATCAGCCAGGCGAGCCTGTAAATGAGCATTTGCTGCCCAGCCACCATCTTCCACAAAGTCGTTCAGTCTGAGTTCATTTACCCAGATCGCCCCTGATCTTGGCTCTCCGTTATCGGTGTCGGGATTCCGTGTCTTTATCGGATTCCTGACACCGACCATAATAGTCTTAATATTGCTCATATTAGGGTTGCCGCACACATAAACCCTGTTAGAGTCGCTATCCATATAGGTGAAGACGTCGGAAAGATTCAAGGTTGAACCGTCAGCCTGCATCTGCCTGTTACGTTCCTTCTTGGCATCCTGGAGGATCGAAAGATCTATATTGAAACTGTTTTCCTCAGGCCAGACGATTTCTCTGTCTTCTGTCGAATTATTATCGTACTTATCATTCGGAGGGGTCAGTTTTAAAGGTACCTCATACTCATAGAAGTTAGATTTATAATCTGATCCGATCCTTATGAAAGCTGTAAGCTCATAATCATATAAAGACTGGTCGATCAGGGCTTCAGCATGGACCTCCATCCTCAGTCGGCGATACTGTCTGATATCAAGGTTCACATTCCTGTAGGCTGCCCTGGCGTCGCCATCGGCTAGGTCCTGAACTCTGAGAACCATTGACTGTTCATCAAGCTGTCTCAGCTGTGGATTCTGTGGATCAACAACCCTGTCAAATCCCGGAGGCAATACATAGTTTACAGGCTTTTTGCCAGCATTATCTTCGATACTTACAGAACTTATGTCGAATGAACCATCAGTAGGTTCAGGTACAGTAATTCTTTCTCCTCCTTCCATGAAGGTGATGTTGTATTTTCTCCATTCGGCCCTGACGAGGTTTAGCTCTGCGAAACGCATTACAACAGGATCTCTGAAGTTTCTCATGAAAAGCCTCATAAAACGAATTGACTTAAAATCGTTTATCGTTCCGACAATTTTCTGGTAATCTGTTACCGGTACCTTAAACTGAAACCATTTCACTTTCGATTCGGTTCCGTTCGCCATTTTAACTGTAGGTTCTACCTCATCTACGATATAATTCGATCCAACCTTCATATCCTGGGGCCTTAAGCTGACCCTGTACTGGTAATAGCCTTCAGTCTCACTCAGCGTATTGTCGCGGTTGATATCCTCCATATCGGGAATTGTTGAACCGGTTGTCGGATAATCTTCCTCAGACATTTCGGAAGTGGGCGAGTTGCCATCGGGCCCGTTATATTTTTTATATCTGTCAAGAATACCCAGCTCTTCCAGATCATAATCAGATCCCCTGTAGTAGTGAAAATCGTCGTTTGAAGGGTCTTTAAGGATCTCAGGGTATGTTTCAGCATCAGCAATAGCCTGTATTTGCTGCAGATAGTCAGCAAAAAATGACTGTTCATCATCGTCCATGAGACCATCCATACCGACATCCTGAAATCTCCTCGATTCGATGCTGTTGTCGAATGCATTCACAACCGACTGCACCGTCGGAACTCTTCCCCATGATGTTGTATCCAAATTCACAAGTTCAGGAGAACCCGGCAATCCATTTTCAAAACTTTTACGTGAATCGCGTAAAATGTCTTCCGAGATATTCCCGAGGTTAAAATAGAGGTCGCCTCCCGAAAGGGAAGGATCTTCAACAAAGGGATCCATGAGCCAGAATTCAATATACTGTATATTGGCATTTTCAAAATCGCTGGTGAGGACTTCCCTCATTATACCACCCCATCGCGACCCTGGATTGTTAAGCAGACCTGATGAATTCATACCTGACGAATAAGTACCCTGATTTGAATCGTAATTATAAGGTCCCTTTTCCTCAGGATAGTAGGCGACATTAAGTACAGAAATTGTTGTCGGAATTCCGGTGGTGCTCTCCCTGTTCGGGAAGATCTCATTCTCGTATATTTCTCTTACAAAGTGGCTTGATTGAGTATTAGGATCTTGTTTAATATGCTCGGGGGTTGAAGATCCGTTCCTCAGGAAAATAGGATCGATGGTATACCAGGCAATTTTAGCCCTGTTCTTTCCGCTCTCCGGATTGTTGTTCAGCCTTGCTTCAGGAAAAAGCTGATCCTGTCCCTGAGGAACACTTGAGATCGACCATGCATTGAACGATTTAAGATCGAGCGGGATCTCACTCGACTCAAAATCATCAATATATGAGTTGCCTGCATCTGAAATAGCATTGGAGTGACCCGGGATCAGATCGGCAAATTCCCCATTGAATGATATGCCTGAAGGTGTGCTTGTTTCGAGCAGGGGTATCTTATCAAGAAGGTTTGTAAGCCATTGCGATTCTCCCCTGTACGAGGTATTAAGACCCCAAATCGTGTTTGCTATAGGCTCTTCCCCGAAATTGACTTTCTGGGTGTAAGGCCTTTCATGTAGGTAGAGCAGAGTGCCTCCGATATTGAAATTATCGGAGAACCTGTAATCGAGATGTGTGCCAAGAAGTGTCTTTGTCTGGAATCCGAAGAACTGGTTGCTTTCAAGTGAGACCTGGATTGGTGTCTGTGATTCGATAAGCGCGGAGTTAATGATTGTGACTACCCCCAGGTTATAATCGACTGTATAGTCGGTGTTTTCATTAAGAGTAATACCCCCTGCTGTAACAATAATTGATCCTGCAGGAATATTTGTAGCATTCAGCCTTATCTCTGAGCCTCCCTGGGAAGAATACTGGCCTGTCATCTTGAATTTGTTCTTCTCTGCTATCTGCCGGGCTACAGTCTGGGTTGAATCATAAAGCTCCTGAAAGACATATTTATCTGCAATGAGATCATCTCCTATCTTGCTTCTCAGATAGCTGCCGAAAGGTTCAGTGACAGGGAAAATGATCTTTCCTCTGCTGACATTTATGGTCACTCCGTCGATATAGTCAAAATAGCCGTCAGGCATATGATCGAGCTGTGAATTGAGATTATCCAGGCCGAGCACCTGTAAGAGTACCTGGTCACCAGTTTTGCCCTCAGGAAGATAATTTATCGAGTTACCTGTCTTATCATCTTCATAAAGAATATTCAATTGAAAATCTTTGCTTTCAAGTCTGCCTGAACCCAGGGAATAGATGTTTTTCATCATCAGGTTCCAGGTAGGGTATTTCGGACTGAGAGTCGTTCCCTTAAGAAGTTTAAGAATCAGGGTCTGGGGAGCTGCTATACCATCGGTGGAAAACTCTCCGACTTTATAAACCTGACCGTTAAGAGTGTATTCAAATGCAACAGAAAGAACTTCATCGGTGTTTAATGCAGTATTAAGCGAAATATATCCAAGCTCGCTGTTCAGTGTGTATTCCCTTTCATTGAGCCTCCGGGCATTTTCAATTTTCTCAAAATCCCGTCCGATTTGAAAACCAGGATATAACGGTTCGAAAACCGTTGTTACCTGATCGACATCCCTGATTCCATTGTATGTTGTCTGAAGCTGATCGTAAAGCTGGTTGGCATTATTATCGGGATATATCAAAGCTCCAGGGGGTGCCTGGAATTCAGGTACATCGTTATAAATATGGATGCTGTTTTCAGCCAGGTCAGCAAAACTGACAATATTCCTTGTCTCATCAAAGCTGCTTGTTTTATTTGTCACCCAGATCTCGATACGGCTGATATCCAAACCAGTGCTGATATTCGGAAGGTTTTTCAGGGCATCATTATAAATATCCCTGAAATGCTGGGCAAGGAAAAAGTGACGGTTTGATTCATAATCGTCAATGAAAATTTCAAATTCGCTTATCTGGGCGCCACCCTTAACTTCGATGGTCGATGTTTCGCCCTTCTGCTGCGACAGAACAGTTGTCATGTTAAGCTTTCCGAACTGAAGCTCAGTTTTAAGGCCGAAAAGACTATAGCTTCCTGTAATCAGGGTTCCCGGAAGGGGAAGTGTTACATTACCTGCCTCGACTTTCCTGATAATCTCATCTTCTTTGCCAGCATATTGTAGCTTGATCTCATTCTCAAAATCGAACATTGCATCAGTATTATAATTCACTGCAAGCTGCATTTTATCCCCGATAGTACCTGTAACATTCATCTGGATCTTCTCCTTGAAATCAAATGTCGGGATAGTTCTGAGTTTTTCTGAAAGAGTAGGATTCTCAGTGCGTGAGATATTGATGCCGAAAATCAGTTCTGCTGAACCCTGTGGAACAATATTTATGACATTGCTGCCGAAAATTTTATCGAAAGTGGCCCCGCCTACTTCTATCTGGGGAATCAGGCTCGATTTGAAACCTGCGGTTTCGCCCGATATCCTCGACTGCCAGTAATCGCGCATCTCCTTATTAAACTGGTATTTACGAAATTCCTCAGGCGACATATGGACAGGCGTACGGTAGTCAAAAGCACCTACTTTCTGATAAATGACATATTCATTCTTTTCAGAATCATAAACAACTGTGGATTGTATATTTGAAGGATTATAGAGGAAAAAAGGAGCCTTCGGAGTTGATTCATAAGGATTTCCCGAGACGTCCTGAAGCTTTAAAGGGGATTTTCTGACTGTATCACCTGACTGAACAGAAATCTGACTATCTGCTTCAACTGATCTGAGGAAAAGAGAGGCAAATAATAAAAAATATAAATATTTCAGAAGATTTCTATATGATATCCCTGATCCCAAACCGAAATTTATTCTTATTTACAGGCTTTTAAGAGCTTTCTTGATAAGCTCCTCAACAGTCAGATTTTTCTCTTCTCTGATTATCCTGTCAAGAACTTTGAAGACAGCGCTTTTGCCAAACCCAAGCATCACTAAAGCTGATAACGCCTCTTCACGTTTTGTATTGTCTGTAAATGCAAATATTTCGCCTGTTCCGGATTGTTTTCCAACCTTATCTTTCAGGTCAACAATAATTCTCTGTGCACTCTTCAATCCAATGCCTTTAATACTCTTAAGAGTATTAACATCTGAACCGAGAATAGCTTTTTCAATTTCGTCGTGACTCAGAGATGAGAGCATCATTCTGGCTGTGCCTGCACCAACGCCTGACACGGAAATAAGCAACCTGAAAATGTCGCGCTCTTCCTTGTCGGCAAAGCCAAAAAGCTGGTGGCTGTCTTCCCTGATTACTTCATGGACCAGAATCTTACAATCGGTCCGGCCTTCAAGCCGTGTAAATGTCGAAAGGGAAATGCTCAAATGATATCCGATACCTTCATTTTCAACAACTGCGAAAGTTGGAGTCAGCTCTGCTAATTTCCCTTTTATGTAATCGATCATAAATGTTGTTCGGAATTAATAATTTCTGGTGGCAGTTCGTCAACACGGTCGGTGTGAATCTCAATATCCTGGTGCTTAAGCGGATTGCGTGTAATCTCAGAATACATCTGTCTGTTCCTGAATATATCACAGGCAAGGTATATGGCCTGGCGGAATGAGTTTTCCGAAGCTTCTCCCTTGCCGGCTATCTGGAAGGCAGTTCCATGAGCCGGAGAGGTCCTGATGAATGGCAGACCAGCCGTAAAATTAACACCGGTATCAAACGACAGTGCTTTAAATGGAGCCAGACCCTGATCGTGGTACATTGCCAGTATCCCGTCAAATTTGGTAAATGATCCTGCCCCGAAAAATCCATCAGCCGGGAAAGGACCGAAAACCAGCATATTTTCCTTTACAGCCTGTTGTATTGCCGGGGTAATAACTTCTTCCTCCTCTTTCCCCAGCAGGGAATTCTCACCCGCATGAGGATTAAGCCCAAGAACTGCAACCCGCGGCCGGCGAATTCCAAAATCAAGTATAAGTGACTGGTTGATCAACCTGATCTTACTGAGAAGAAGATCTCTGGTTATCATCTCCGGCACCCTGCTTAAAGGAACATGGCCCGTAACCATGCCTATCCGGAGGTTTTCACTTATCATGAACATCAGAACATCGCTGGTACCTGCTTTTGATCTCAGATACTCAGTATGCCCGCTGAACTGGAAATTTTCCGATTGAATATTCTTCTTATCAATCGGAGCGGTTATGAGCACGTCAATCTTGCCGGCTTTAATATCGGCAACTGCCTTTTCAATAGAGGCCAGGGCTGCTTCGCCTCCCTGAGGTGTTGATCGTCCCAATTCGACCCGGATATTGTCGTCAAGACAATTTATCAGGTTTGTCTTTTTATGGTTTGCTTCTTCAGCCGACCTTATATTGTTAAAACTGAAATTGTTAATATTCAAAGCCTTGCGATGATATGCGGCAACTTTCGGGGAGCCATAAACCACCGGGACACATAAATCGTAAATTGTGGGTTCCATGAGGGCTTTTATTATAACCTCATAGCCAATACCATTGATATCACCCTGAGTTATTCCTGCTATTATCGTTTTTTTCTCCATAACAATGTCATTTCTTAACCATGAGATCAGATGCATATCTTTTCAGAAATGCCGAGAGGAGTCTGGTACCTGTTCCAGGTCCCTCCTTAAGCCTGTAAAAATCATCCTTCTTCAATAAACCTGGCCCTGCTATGTCCATGTGGATCAGAGGGTATTCAGCAAAATTCTCAAGGAATTTCCCGGCTGTTATAGCGCCTGCTTCCCTCCCGCCTATATTCTTAAGATCAGCAATATCGGATTTTATCAGTTCCCCGTATTCTTCCCAGAATGGCAGTTCTGCCGTTCTTTCATAAACTTCATAGCCGACTTCCCTGAGCAGGTCGAAATACTTCCGGTCAGCATTTCCCATAACTGCAATTGCCTGAATACCGAATGTCACAGCTGCTGAACCCGTGAGAGTGGCAATATCAATAATGAGCTCGGGCTTAAACTTCGAAGCATAGCTTATTGCATCGGCAAGTATAAGTCGTCCTTCAGCGTCAGTATTACCAACCTCCACAGTCATTTTATTGAACATTGTAATAATATCCCCCTGGGTAAATGCATTTCCTCCCGGACGGTTGTCAGTTGCAGGGATAAGGCCTATTACATGAAGCGGAATTCCGGTTTTGGCAATAGTGTACATAACACCCGTAACAGCTGCACCACCCGCCATATCGCCCTTCATATTCTCCATATAATCTCCCGTCTTGATATTAAGCCCTCCCGTATCATATACAATACCTTTCCCAATCAGAACAACCGGATTTTGGTTCAGGGCCTTTTCGGGCTTCCACTCGAGGATGCAGAAAACAGGCGGATCGACGCTTCCTTTATTAACAGCAAGCAATCCACCCATTTTAAGGGCTTCGATTTTCCCCTTATTCAGAACTTCAACTCTGAAACCTCCGAGCTTCCCTATTTTTTTTATCTCTTCAGCAAAGGCAGGGGCGTTAAGATGATTGACAGGTTCATTTATCAGATCCCTGATAAGATAGACAGCATAAGTGAGGTCTGTCAGCCATTTAAGGTCTTTATCACCAGGTCCCCCGAATAAAAGAAGCCTGGAAGGATATTTTTTCTTTACTTTTTCGTCCTTGTCTGATTTGTATTTGTCAAAGGAATAAAAGCTTAGCAGCAATCCTTCAGCAAAAGATTCTACAGCTCCTGCGAAAACCTCATGCGATGCAATTACAAGCTCAGAATGATTGTTCGATTTTATATTTTTTCGCAGGTTGAAAGCTGTTTTTCTCAAAGACTCCCTTATTGAGAATTCCTCACTTTCTTCATTTATCCTGATTATGTATGTACTTTTAAAGTATGAATTGATAATTACATACTCCTCTTTTGCCTGAATCTGTTTTAATGCAAATTCCTTTTCTGATTTGGTCAGCTTCAGCCAATCGGGCAATTTATCCTTTCCAGTGATACATACAACAGACTGTTCAGGAGATATTTGTGAAATTTTTAAAATTTCCGGTTTCATATATTTTATCCTGGATTTTTAGGGAAGTAAAGTTAATTAAATTATTGATTGTTTAGTTTCGAAAGGGTTACCTTTGTAATCGTCCCCAACTGTTTCACGCCCCATCTAAATAAGTGGGATTTGCCTCCTTCCCCCTAAAGGGGGTTTGGAAGAAGTAAATACTAAAAGTCCCCTTTAGGGGATTTAGGGGCAAAAAGGATTTTGGGGTTCTGCTGGTGCAGATATATATTTGAATCTATGGAGTTGAAAGAATTATTTAAGAAAGCTTTCGATCTTGAGCCTCTGACGGCTGAGGAAGGAACTTTCCTTTATTATAAGGCTCCCCTTGAAGAGCTTATGTTTGCCGGCGACAAGCTCAGGCAGATTCATAATCCGGGTGATGATGCCGGCTGGATGATCGACAGAAATGTAAACATCACCAATATCTGCTTCTCACAGTGTACCTTCTGCAATTTTTGCCGCAGGAAAGGTGATCCTGATGGATATACAACATCGATCGACGAATATATTAAGAAGATCGATGAGCTTTTTGCCCTTGGCGGTGATCAGCTTCTGCTTCAGGGAGGCATGAATCCCGGTCTGGGATTAGCTTTCTATCTGGATCTTTTCATACAGCTCAAAGAATTATACCCCCGGCTGAAGCTGCACGCTTTGGGACCTCCCGAGATTGTCTTCCTTTCGAAAAAAGAGAACCTGAAATATTATGAAGTACTTGGAAAACTTCAGGCTGCCGGGCTTGATAGTCTTCCGGGAGCCGGAGCAGAGATACTTTCCGACAGGGTCCGCAAGATCGTCTCCCCCGCCAAAGCCACTTCAAATGAGTGGCTTGATGTGATGAGGGATGCGCATAAATTAAACCTGCCAACCTCCGCAACCATGATGTACGGACATATTGAAACAATAGAAGAGAGGATTGAGCATCTTATCAAAATCAGGGAGCTCCAGGATGAAAAGCCGGAAGGCAATTATGGATTTATAACATTTATACCCTGGCCCTTTCAGGATGAAGGAACAGTGCTTTCTGAAAAGTCAGGAATAGAAAGCAGATATACGGGCCCCGACTATATTCGTCTTATTGCTGTGAGCCGGATGATGCTTAATAATATCCGGAACCTGCAGGCCTCGCTTCTTACTGTAGGCAAAGAGATTGCCATGCTGTCGCTGAATGCCGGGGCAAATGATCTCGGTTCGATAATGATTGAGGAAAATGTTGTAAGCGCGGCAGGAGCAAATAACCGTTTTAATGCAGTTGAGATACAGGAGATTATCAGGGAGGCAGGATTTAATCCTGTAAGACGGAATCAAAAGTATGAACCTGTTTCACCACCCCCTCTCTGAACGCCCCCCAATCCCCCCTGAAGGGGGGTTTATTCTGCCTTTTAATAGCCACCTTCTTCGCCTTCGCGTAGCCGCTTCGGCCTTCGGTTGTCGAAGCTGGCCTACGGCCGACGATGACGGCGGAGCAAGGCAGGGGTTTGGGGGCGAAAAGCAGGGGAATGCAATAAAAAAAGGGCTGATTCAGCAGCCCTTTCGATATTATAAAGATCTTAAATACTCTATTTGGCAGTTTCTTTGTTATCAGTGTCACCGTCAACCTTTGATGCTTTTTTGAATTCCTTCATGCCCTGACCTATTCCTTTCATCAATTCAGGAATTTTACGGCCACCGAATAAAAGAACAACAACAAGCAAAATAAG
The DNA here is from genome assembly GCA_963702415.1 of uncultured Bacteroidales bacterium. GTDB lineage: Bacteria > Bacteroidota > Bacteroidia > Bacteroidales > VadinHA17 > LD21. The sequence continues at coordinate 17,056 of CAVPCP010000023.1, forward strand.
TATTATCTCAGTCATGCCTATCTTTCCCATCTCTTTAAGTTTTTGATTGTTTGCAAAGTTATGAATACTTTAAACATATACAAATATTGAAAAATAAATCTTCTTTTTGTCAGAAGACCGAAGTAAAATCCCCCTTTGAAGTGGTACAGTGGCATATCTCCTAATGTCTTCCGGCTTCCGACTTCTGGCTTCTGACTATTTCCTTATAAGCCTCATAATATCGTTACCATTGGCTAATATCAGAAGAGCAAAGAGGATCACCATTCCCGTTATCTGGGCATATTCAAGAAATTTATCGCTGGGTTTCCTGCCGGTAACTACCTCATATAGTAAAAACATCACGTGCCCGCCGTCGAGTGCCGGAATGGGAAGAATATTCATCACAGCCAGTATAATTGAAAGCAATGCTGTGAGGTTCCAGAACGACTGCCAGTCCCAGACCCCTGGAAATATGCTGCCGATAGTGATAAAACCTCCCAGAGACTCATAGGCTTTTGTGTCTTTTGAGAAAATCACCTTGAATTGCTTGAGATAATCACCGATTGTTTTAAACCCTTTACTGATGCCAGCGGGGACCGATTCCAGAAAGCCGTATTTTATGGTTTTAAGCTCAAACATCTGATCGTAAGTCACGGAGCTTGCTATCCCGAGAAAACCCTCAGATGTTGGCACAACATTTATATCTGCCTGTTCCCCTTTTCTCAGGATATTGACTATGACCGGTCCGGTCCTGTTGTCGGATAAATATTTCTGAAATTCATCGAACCAGGTGAATTTATTTCCATCGAGTCCGGTTACTTCATCGCCGACCAGCAACCCTGCAACCTTTCCCGGGGATTTTTTCGAAAAGCGCTTATGATATACGGGCTGAAGGGTCTTCTTACTTCTATCTTTCCGTTTCCCTTCAGCATCTGAGCAATATATTCAACAGGAATATCGATATTCACAACTTCCCCTCTCTCCCTACCTGTATGGTTTTCCTGTTATTCAGCACGATATCGGATGTGATCTCGGCAAAGTTCTCGATTGTCTGATTATCGACCGAGAGAATTTTATCCCCGTTCCTGAGGCCTATGGAGTATCCGACTGAATCAGTAACTATTCCGTATTTTACATTAGCCGTGGGAAGATAAGTCTCGCCCCATACATAGAGTACGGAAACATAGATCAGCATTGCCAGTATGAAGTTAAAAAGAACACCGCCCGTCATTATAAGAAGCCTCTGACCCGATGTCTTTGGATCTGAATTCATGAGGCTGTGGAGGCTGTTTCATCTGTTCCTTATCCATAGACTCATCTATCATCCCTGATATCTTTACATAACCGCCGAGTGGAACCCAGCCAACTCCGTATTCTGTTTCACCTATTTTGCGTTTGAAAAGTGAAAACCACGGATCAAAAAAGAGGTAGAACTTTTCAACCCTTGTCTTAAATAGCTTGGCAAACATAAAATGACCTAACTCGTGGATAATGACCAGAATGGAAAGACTCAGAAGGAATTGAAGTATCTTGATCAGTATTGTCATGATTTCTTATATAATTCGTTTATATAGTGTGATGCAATCTCTCTTGCGCTTTTATTTGATGTTTCAAGGAATCCAAGATCCGGGAGATGCAGAATACTCGGTTTTTTCCATTGTGAATTCAACCACATCCGACATCTGCAGAAAGCCAATTTTGCCTGAAAGAAATGAAGTCACTGCAACTTCGTTGGCAGCATTCATGATGCAGGGCATATTGCCGCCAAGTTCCATAGCCTTAAAAGCCAGTGCAAGGTTACGGAACCTTACAGGATCCGGGTCACTGAAATTGAGTGTCGGATAACGGCTCAGGAGGAGCTTTGGAAGATCTGATACATATCTGTCGGGATAGCTCAGGGCATATAAAATCGGGATCCTCATGTCAGGCATTCCCAATTGAGCTTTTACAGAGCCATCAGCAAAATGAACCAGCGAGTGAATTATCGACTGAGGATGAATAATAACCTTTATCTGACCTGGATTAAGGTCAAAAAGCCATTTAGCTTCAATAGCTTCGAGCCCTTTATTCATCAGCGAAGCAGAATCAATTGTGACTTTGTTACCCATTTCCCAGTTCGGGTGTTTCAGCGCCTCATGTGGTTTTACATTCCGGAGCATTTCATTTGTGAAATTCAGGAAAGGTCCGCCGGAAGCTGTCAAGGTAATATTCTCAATGGGATTCCCTGATTCGCCGGCAAGGCACTGGAAAATTGCCGAATGTTCAGAGTCGACCGGTATTATGAGGCTGCCTGTTTCCTTTACAAGCTTTTTAATTATTTCACCGGCAACTACGAGGGTTTCCTTATTTGCCAGGGCAATTTGCTTGCCGGCCTTTATTGCTGAAATTGTAGGTTTTAGTCCTGAATAGCCTACCATACCTGCGACAACAGTATCTATATTTGAACCTGCAACGATTTGCTCAATTGCTTCATCGCCTGCATATACTTTTACAGGAATATCCTTAAGGGCATCCCTGAGCGTATAATAATGATCTTCATTCCCAATAACCACGGAGTCAGGCATGAATTTTCTTGCCTGCTGGGCCAGGAGCCTTATATTATTTCCGGCAGTAAGTACCTCAACGGCAAATTCATCAGGAAACTTTGAAATGACATCCAGGGTCTGAGTGCCTATTGATCCCGTTGATCCCAGCAATGCAATTTTCTTTGGCATAAAAGGCTCAGGGATTTAAAAAATTATATGTTCTTCAGGATCAAGCGGACGTCCCTTGTACCAGATCTCAAAATGGAGATGGGGTCCTGAGGTATAAAGTTCACCGGAATCACCAACAACTGCAATTGCCTCTCCCGTACGGACCATATCTCCGGTGGCCTTGAGAAGGGATGCATTATGCTTATATACCGAGACAATATTGTTTGAATGCTGAACCTCAATGACAAAACCGGTTTCCATCGTCCAACCGGTGAATATTACAGTACCATCGAGAGCTGCATTAACAGGTGATTTTGGTTTTGTTACTATATCGGTTCCATAGTGTTTCGACCGCGGATCAAATTTTCCTGAGACCATACCTTTTACTGGTGGGAAAAAATGAAGTCCGGCCAGACTGGTGACCGGTTCAGATGCCACCGGATCAAGGGTCAGATTGTACCTGTCATCATTTTCAACCTGGACTCTTAATATAGAATCTTCCGGGGAGTCTTTAAAGGTGATTGATTTATAGTTACGTGTCGTATCCCTGAGAGCATAAATATCGGCAGGCTGGTTTCCTGCTATTATTGAGTTGAGATTAGCGAAATACTTATCCCTGATGGTAAGTTCCCTTTCGAGCGAATCGAGACGGATAGCGCTGAGGAGTATGTTTCGGCGCATTGTTACATCGGGATATCCCGGAATTAATTCCCTGAGGTTTGTAAATGCAATAAGCAAGGCAGTTGTTCCGATAACAAAAAAAAACAGGGATGTTATCAGCAGGAATGCATTATACTGGGTGAGTCTTATTCTCCATACCTCTTCAAAGGTAGTGTCGTTGGAAACAGAAAACCTGTATTTATCGCGCCAGCTACGTTTTTTCTTATCGTTCTTGGGCATATAGTGATTCGTGATATGCGTGCAAAGATAATAAACCTTAGGTAACCTTTACCGGTTTATCTTCACTTTGCCATAGTCCGTGCTTTGAGCATACCGACATAGCCGACAGGTTCATTGATACCTCGGGAGCCACAATATAGAAATCGATTTCAACATGCGAAGGCAGGTTACCGTATACACCGGGGGTATAGCGGGCTTCAGCAAGCAGTGTTTCACGGTTCCACAGCTGGATCTGGCTTATAGAATGATCATATTCATCGGGGTGTGTATACTCTTCGCCGAGTATCACCTTCACCATGAATTTTTCTCCTCTCTGCACCTGGTCGGGACAAATAACATGAGGCATATGGCGATCGAGGTAATCGCGTTTAACTTCTTTCTCCTCCTTTTCGATATCTGTTGCTTTGAATACTCGTGGCATGGTGTTTGGTTTTGGTTTATAATTCTGATAAAATAATAGTTGGCAATCGGCAGTTGGCAGTTGGCAAAAAGTCAATACAATTGGCAGTGTAAAATTATTAATATTTGTGTTTTGGCATATATTTTTCCGGATTTAAAACCATATGATTTAACATCCGGCCAATTTCTTCTGATCTTTCAATAAGGCTGTGATAGTCTTTGTCATCAATATAATTGCAAGATCTTGCAAAATCCAAAGAAATCTGAGTTTCAGAGTTTTCCATATCAGCGTCACTCATTTTACTTGAAAAGTGCCTGGGGTATAGTCGTTTTCTGTAACCCTCACCAATAGCCCTGCAAATTGCTCTTGAGGATCGTCTTATCTGATCAGTTAATTCATATTTTTCCTCGTTAGGGAAATTTTTGGTTGTTTCGAATATCTTCATTGCAAAAGCAAATGCCTTTTGATAAACTTTTAATTCTCTGAAACTTGATGACATATCTGAAAGTTTTATCCTGTTGCTATTTACTGATGCTTGTTGCCAACTGCCAACTGCCAACTAATAAATGATTTACTCACAGAAACCATTGATGCAGCGAACATCATTTCTAAACAAATTTATCATATTAAACGAAAAAAGAATAATAATTTTGTCAGTTTTCAGATTAATTTTAACTTTGCACCCACATTGCGGGGTGGAGCAGTGGTAGCTCGTTGGGCTCATAACCCAAAGGTCGGAGGTTCGAATCCTCCCTCCGCTACAAAGAAGAATCCCTGGTGCGAAAGCACTGGGGATTTTTATTTCGAACTGAGCATCAAACGCAGTTTGAATGCGAAAGTGAAGAAATAAAAAATCCCGCAGACGCCGAAGGCGGATGCAGGGCTTTTTCTTTGGGCTGTTACCCCCTGAGGATCACGCCGAACGAAGTGAGGCGTAATCCTCAGATATTCTCTCAACCCATCCCCAACCCTCCCCTTAAACAATAAGGGAAGGGTGACTAATGATCAAGAATTTCAGCGAATGCAAGGCTTTTTCTAAGGGCTGTTACCCCATGAGGACCATGAAATAATCCTCCCATTTAAACACCCGGTCTCGATGCTGCAATGTATGTGATCATTGACTTTAACATCAGTAGTTCAAGTTTGATTTCTCAAGGATTGAAAAAAAAAGTTCAATTTTTCTTTGTTTTATAAAATTTTGTTTATATTTGTCATACCAAACGGTCGGTTTATGTCAGGTACGAGAGAACATATTGTATTGATAGCTTCACGGCTTTTTCTACAGAAAAGTTACAAAGAGGTAACGATGAAGGAGCTTGTTGATAAAACCGGGATGTCAAAAGGGGCTTTTTATCATTACTTTAAAAGTAAAGAGCAGGTTTTTCTCGAATCGCTTGAATTCTTTGTCAAGGCGCTTGAAAGAAAGTATAATTCATATTCCAAGGATTCCTTAAAGCAGTTTTACAATGATTATCTGGATGAAACTGTCAGTCTATCCAGAGGATATTTCCTGAAGTTTGAAAACGAATTCAGCGAAAGTCAGTTTACCATCAATCACTTTTCCCTGATTTTCGATGCTTTAAAATTGTTTCCTGACTACAGGAAAAGAATAGAAGAGTTATTTAACAATGAACTTGCCAATTGGATAAAAATAATTAAAGTGGCTCGCTCAAAAGGTGAAATAAAAACATCTATTTCAGATAAAAAACTCGGAGAAATGTTCATGTACCTTAGTGATGGAATTGGATATAATATGATTATGAGGGGAGCCGACCTGGAGAATATGGTCAAACCAATTAAAGACCAATGGGATGAACTTTATGAACAGATAAAAGTGTAATTTTTTTTACAACCAAACATACCGGACAGTCGGTATTTTTTATATGAGAGTCAGAAATGATAAATATGTTGATTATATTATTGAAAACAGTTTAACGTGAATCTAATTAAATTTATAAAGCTAAGTACATGACAAAAATTTACAACATTGGTTGAAATTATCTATATCGTTGCTAAGAAGCAAGTTGGCGATATAAGTAAGCCCAATTTTAAATGCATAAAATTAACGCAATAAATAATTTATGAATTCATTAGAATCAATAAACATAAAGACCAGGCAGGCTTATAATCTTGCTGCAGATAAATATCACGATCTTTTTCATAATGAGATGAATGAAAAAGAATATGACAGAATGTTACTGGATTTATTTGCTAACATGCTGAAGCCATTCTCGCATATTTGTGATGCCGGTTGTGGTCCTTCAGGGCATATCGGGAAGTATCTGCAGGACAAAGGGATTAATGTTATGGGGGTGGATATATCCGACAGATGCGTAGAATTAGCAAAACTTCATAATCCGGAAAATCAATTCTTCTGCGAAGATATTTCCCAATTAAGTTTTCCTGAACAGCACTTTGATGGGATTGTATCATATTACTCAATAATTAATACACCCAAGAAATATGTAAACAGAATTTTCACAGAGTTTCATAGGATCCTTAAAACAGGTGGGTACCTTTTGGTTACAGTGAAAGAAGGTTCTGACGAAGGTTTTATTAATGAGTTAATTGGCATTGAAGCCGAAATATACTTCTCGCTTTTTAGCGAATCCGAAATAAGGAAATTCTATTCAGACAGTGGTTTTGAACTTGTTTTCATTGAAACAAGAAATCCCTATGATTTTGAAATTGGAAATGACAGAATCTTTGCGATTGGTAAAAAAAAATAAACAAAATAAAACTTCAACTATGAAAGAAACAATTGAATATCGGGTAGTAGATTGGGCATCAATACCAAAAACCGAACATATAGGCGAGCAGGGTGTTGCATACTGGCAATCACTCCAGTTCGGTGACCTGAGAGTCAGAATTGTTTAATATTCCATAGGGTATATGGCAGATCATTGGTGTCGAAAGGGTCATATAGTGCATTGCCTGGAAGGTGAATTTGTAAACGAGTTGCAAAATGGAACTAAACAATTGTTAACTAAGGGTATGACTTACATTGTCTCGGACAACTTGAGTTCGCACAGGTCATCTACGGAAACAGGTGTTCGATTATTAATCATTGACGGTGATTTTTTAAAATCAGAGGAGGCTAAATTATGACAATAGTATATAAAGAAGATATACCTGAAATGGGAAAGTACTTTTTACTTTTTGAATCAACAGGCTGGAATGAAGAATACAAATTAACCAAGGAAGAGCTTAACAATACTTTAATGAAAAGCTATTATTGTGTATCTGCTTATGATGGGGAAAGATTAATAGGTTTTGGAAGGATAATGTCCGATGGAATTCTGCACGCTATGATATACGAGATGATTGTTTATCAGGACTATCAAGGCAGGGGTATTGGACGAGAGATACTAAATAGACTTTTAAAAAAATGTTTTGAGAATAATATCAGGGATATTCAACTATTCTGCGCTATAGGTAAAAGACATTTTTATGAAAAGTCAGGATTTGCAGCCCGTCCTGACGAAAAACCAGGAATGGAATATGTTAAAAATCAATCATTATGAATATGAAATTAAAATTCAATCAAGTAGATGTGTTTACTTCGGTTCCATTTATGGGAAATCCGGTGGCAGTAATTTTTGATGCAGATGATTTTTCTGAGTCAGAAATGCAGCAAATCGCCAATTGGACGAACCTCTCTGAGACCACCTTTGTGCAATCATCAATGGTGGGTGATTATCATTACCAGTAGTAATATTTTTTTTATTATCTAACATACCGGTCGGTCGGTTTAAATATAAGAATCATGAAAAGAATAATTATTATTACCAGCATCGCGAGCCTTATTCTGGCATTACCCTGCCTTCGTGCCTCCGCACAGGATTCAGCGATATATCTCTCTGTTTCAGAGGCATGCCAGATAGCCATTGAGAAAAATGTGGAGGTTCTGAATTCTGAATTGGAACAAAGGAAAAGAGGATTCCAGCTTTCAGAGGCAAAAAGCAAACTCTATCCCCATATGGAGGGCTTCACTTCATTAAGCAATAACTTCTTAATTCCCAAAATGATTGTCCCAGGAGAGATTTTTGGACAGAGCGGTTTGATTCCCGTTGAAATCGGGACCAGGTTCGACTGGATCAGCGGTTTTAAAGCAAGTCAGATACTCTACAACCAGAGCTATTTCACTTCTCTGAAAATACTAAAACAGATTGAAGCCCTGGGTTCAATATCAGTGATACAGCAAAAAGAAGAAATTGTATACCAGGTATCCCAGCTTTATTATCTGTGCAAGTGTACCGGGAAGCAAATTGAATATCTCACAGTTAATCTGACAAATATTGACCGTATGGCAGAAATAACTCGCCTCCGGAGCGATAACGGAATGGCACGAAAAGCAGATTATGCCTCCGTTCTTGTAAATAAAGCGAATGTACGGACTCAGATCGATAATCTCAGACAACTCCAAAAACAGCAGCTCGGATTACTGAGTTTCCTGATGGGGTTGGATATGAACAGCATAATTGTCCTGACAGATTCCCTTAATTCAGGAAATCTGAAAACTCCTCATGATTCATTATTCCTCGAAAACCGGTCGGCCATTCTGTTGCTTGAAAAACAAATCGAAATAACAAATCTTTCAAAAAAAAGGAAACAGCAGGAGTATCTGCCCTCATTGGCCGCTACTGCACAGTACTATTTTCAGGGTCAGCGCAATGATTTTGATTTTCTGAAAGGGGGTGAAGATAAGTTTTACAAAGTCGGATTTGCTGGCTTTATCCTAAACATTCCGATTTTCAACGGATTTGAAAAACGTTCCGGCAAGGCTCAGTATGAAATTGAACTCATTCAGCTCAGGAATACCCTCGAAAATACAAGGAAGTATCTCTCAAAGGAATATTCTGATGCTCTGGCTCAATATGAAAACAGCATCAATATAATTTCTTGCCAGGAAGAAAATATTAAAATTGCCGAAGAGGGCTATGAAATGTGTATGAATGGTTATTCACAGCAGGTCATTCCTCTCTCCGACCTGATACTTGCTGAAGGTAACCTGATTGAAGCCAGACTATCATATTTAAACGCTTTGCTCCAGTTTGAAAATGCCGAACTGGATCTCAGAAAGGCAAAGGGTGAATTATTGGAATTCTGAAACAACTGAAAAATTACAATATCATGAAAAGAAAAAGCAGGACGATCAGCATTACTGTAATCACTATCTTTTTGATTGCAGGAACAGCAAGGCTCATATCAAATAAACGCTATTTAAATGAGCAGTTACAGATGGTGTCGCGTGTGAACATATCTGTTCCGGTAATAACAGATACTGTAAAATTCAAAGCAATATCTGACCAATTCACGGAAAACGGAACATTCCAGGCTTTCTGTGAAATATCCATGATATCGGAAACACAGGGTCAGGTTGTCGAAATCAATGCAGAGACCGGAGATTACATAAAAGCAGGACAGATCCTTGGTTTTACTGATAATTATGCTCTTAAATCACAGGTTGAACTGGCTGAATACAGCCTCCTCAAGGCTGAAAAGGATTTACACAGGTTTGAGGAACTCTCGAAAGGAGATGCCGTAACAATGCAGCAATCAGAGTCAGCCAGGCAGAATTACCTTTATGCCCGATCTACACAAATCACAGCCGAAACCCAATACCGGAACTCGCTTTTCAAAGCTCCGTTCGACGGTATTGTAACAAAAAGGTATATAGAGAAAGGCTCATACCTGTTTCCGGGAACACCACTATTTGATATAGTCGAAACAGACAGGGTCAAGTTAGTCCTGAAGCTGACCGACGAGCAGGTTACAAAGGTATTCAGGGGAATGAATGTAAAGGTTACAGCAGGACCTTTTACAGGTATTGATTATCATGGGATAGTCCGGGCCATTGAGACAAGGTCTGACCTTTCAAAACGATATGCCACAGAAATCGAAGTGGTTAACAACCCGGTCAGCACAATCCGGCCCGGGATGTTTGGAACCGGAACCTTCACAATGGAATCAGACAAAAAACAACTTGTGATACCCCGAAGGGGAATTGCAGGCAGTATACTGGATCCTGAAGTATTTGTTGTATATGATGATTCTGTTATTCTGAAAAAAATTGAAGCTGTCTCACTCAATGACAGATATGTTACCGTAGAAACGGGTTTAAAGGAAGGAGATGTAATAGTCATTTCAGGCCAGATAAACCTTGTAAACGGTTCAAAAATATCAATAATCCGCTAAATACCAATACAATGAATATCACAAAGATAGCAGTCAGCCGACCCACTCTGATAGTGGTAGTATTTACCATACTTTTGTTCCTGGGGTTTGCAAGCTATAAGAACCTCAATTATGAACTTGCACCAAATTTCGCATCACCAGTATTTACTGTTGTCACTGTATATCCCGGTGCCTCACCTTCCGAAGTGGAGAACAGTTTAACAAAGAAGCTTGAGGATGCAATGACTTCAGTTGAAGGTATTGACAACATCCGATCATTTTCACACGAGAGTGTCTCAATAATTGTAATTACTCTGAAACTTCGCACAAATATTGATGATGCCATCCTGGATGCACAGAGAAGAATTGACGCAGCTGGATATCAGCTGCCTGAAACGGCACTGGACCCTATGGTATCAAAGATTTCAATAAATGATCTGCCGGTGATGAATATCGGAGTCACAGCCACTATGCCGCCCACAGAATTCTACGATCTTGTTAAATACAACATTCAACCTGAGCTTGCACAGATCAGGGGCGTTGGAGAAATCGACATCATCGGAGGTGATGAAAGGGAGATCCGTGTTAACCTCGATGAAGGGAAAATGGAATCTTATAACATTTCAGTACTGCAGGTCTTACAGGCTGTTCAATCGGAGAATATCGATTACCCTACCGGTAAAATAAAAAACGATGAATCGCAGATGATCATTAGGTTGTCGGCCCGGTTTGAAAAGATCGAAGATATCGAAAATGTAGTGGTATTAAGTGACATGAATGGCGCAAAAGTAAGATTGAAAGATATTGCCGAAGTACTAGATACCGAAAAGGAAACAACTATGGTTGCCAGGATAAACGGGTTGAATTCAATAGGGCTTAGCATTAAAAAACAATCCGGTTCAAATACAGTGGAAGTATGTCATGAGGTATTAGCTGAACTGTCAGGACTGGAATCAGCTTATAAATATGTCAACCTGAAATTCGATATTCCGTTCAATTCATCGGTCTTCACAGAACAGGCAGTGGATTCGGTAATACATGATCTCTCATATGCCGTAATACTCGTAGCTCTTGTAATGCTGGTATTCCTGCATGGGCTGCGGAACGCATTTATTGTAATGGTCGCAATCCCGATATCACTTATTATTTCTTTTACCGGAATGTATCTGCTAGGATATACACTGAATATTATCACGCTTGTGGCTATGTCGCTTGTAATCGGAATCCTGGTAGATGATGCAATAGTGGTACTTGAGAACATCTACAGGCATATGGAGATGGGGAAGGATAAGATTCAGGCCACTCTTGATGGAAGATCAGAGATTGGATTTACAGCAGTTGCTATAACACTTGTTGATGTCGTGGTATTCCTTCCGATAGGGTTGTCGAGCAGTGTGATTTCACCTCTGCTTAGCCCTTTTGCTCTTGTGATTGTCGTTACAACACTGCTCAGTCTGCTTGTTGCCTTTACTGTCGTCCCATTACTTACTTCCCGCCTCGGCAAACTAAAGCACCTGAAAAAGGAAATGCTTTCCGGTGGCTTTTTTCTCTGGTTCGAGTCACAGGTTGATGTGCTTTCCAGTGTTATTCACACCATACTTATCATGGCATTCCGACATAAGGCAATAACCTTTATAATAGTCACTATTTTGTTTCTTGGCTCAATAGCCCTGATACCTGCCGGTTTCATCGGCTCTGAATTCTTCGGTATGGGGGATGCAGGTGAGTTTATGATCCAGATTGAACTTCAAAAGGATGCAGTTCTCAAAGAAACCAATCTTAAGGTTCTTGAAGCAGAAAGCATTCTTCTTTCAAAACCCGAGATAAAATCAGTTTTTTCAAAAGTTGGATCATCAAGCTCAGGACTTCTTACCGGAGGCGAGAAAAGCAGCGCATATAAGGCGGAAATCAACGTCAAACTTGTTGATAAAGAATTCCGTGATGTGACAGCAAATGCATATGCAAATAGAATTAAGAAGGAATTAAATGAACAAATAGCAGGTGTCCGGGTGAAAACTGTGCTTTTGAATCCCTTTATGGGAGGAACTGATGACAGTCCCATCCAGGTAATTATTAAATCATCTGATCCTGATTCTTTGAATAAGTATGCCGGTATAATCAGGAAGCTGGTGATAGAAACACCCGGTACCAATGATGTAAGTTCATCACTTGAACAGGCAGCCAGTGAACTTGTGGTTGATATCGACAAGGATAAAATGGCTGAGCTCGGATTATCTCTTGCGACAGTTGGCCCAGTGATGGCGACAGCTTTCAGCGGCAATACTGATTCAAAATTCAGACGTGGGTCCTATGAATATGATATAAATATTATATATGACAACTTCAACCGTCGCAGCCCTGAAGATGTTTCGAATCTGGTATTTATAAACCCAGCGGGTTATCCGGTAAAACTTGCGCAGTTTGCCTCAGTTTACATCGGAACAGGAAATATAAGTCGTGAAAGGTATGACAGGATATCATCGGTTTCTGTTGAGTCGCAGGTACTTGGCCGCTCATCGGGAGATGTGGGTAATGAGATTAAGAAAAAGATTGCCGGCTTATCGCTGCCTCCGGGTGTTTCAGTCAGCTACGACAGCGAGATGAAGTACCAGGATGATGCATTCGGCAGTCTTGGTTTTGCCCTGCTTACTGCAATATTACTTGTTTACCTGATAATGGTGGCTTTATACCAGTCATACCTTTATCCTTTTGTCGTTCTGTTTTCCATACCTCTTGCAGTAATAGGTGCTGTAATTGCGTTGGCCCTTACCCGGAACAATCTTAGCATGTTCACCCTGCTTGGTATGATCATGCTTGTGGGACTTGTGGCCAAGAATGCAATACTTGTTGTCGATTTTACAAATCAGCTTAAGAATAAAGGTTATCGTACCATCAGGGCTCTGCTAATGGCGACCCGCATAAGACTCCGCCCGGTACTTATGACAACCTTTTCGATGATAATTGGATTATTGCCAATTGCACTGGCATCCGGAGCAGCTTCAGAATGGAAGAACGGAATCGCCTGGGTGCTCATTGGAGGATTAACAAGTTCAATGTTATTAACCCTTGTGGTAGTCCCGGTTGTTTTCTTCGTGGCTGAAAATCTTAAAGTAAAAACTCAGTCTATTATAAACTCTGTCAAAAGAGTGCAAATTAAATCATTAAGCTTAAGGCTGGAATAATTCTGATATTTTAGCCGCCAGGAAGAGAGTCCAAAATTTTACTTTCATACCTTTACATATGTTAATTTAATAACTCATAATTCTACCTTGCTTCGGGGTTCATTATCCTGAAAAATCATTCATGTTAATAATTTCAATGATATCCTTTAGCAGGTTAGATATTTCGCCAGTCTCCGCTACAAAGAAAAAGCCTTGGTGCGAAAGCACCAGGGCTTTATTATTTTCAGGCCGTCAACAGCTCACTGTTGTAAGGCATGGAAATAATAAAGCCCGTAGCAGCGCGTAGGCGCTGCAAGGCTTTTTCTTTGTTAAGCACCCCCTAAACGGATCATGAAATAATCCTTCCAAACTCACCCAGCGCTGCAAGGCTTTTTCTTTGTTAAGCACCCCCAACGGAACGCGAGCGAAGCGAGCAATCCTTCAATTCAGATAAGTATTCAAATGAATTTCAGATCCCATACAGAGGGATATTTGTTAACCATTCTTCCTTTCTGTAAGGTGTCAGGGCCGTTCTAACCGCACTCTCAGGAGTAAATTTTTCACAAAACAGTCTGAAACTCTTCGCCCTAAGATTTATATCCACAAATGCATAAATTAATAACAAGAAGGGATGAACATTCTTTTTTTGCGGGACTGACACTTTATAAAAACTATTAGTACATTATTTATGAAAATAAAATGTGTAATTATAGATGATGAGCCTATTGCAAGGGATATAATCAGAGACTATATTCTGAAAATTAATAAGCTTGAGATAATTGCAGAATTCAACAAACCTACGGAAGCATTGGGTTTTTTAAATGAGAACAAAACGGACCTCCTGTTTCTTGATATCAACATGCCTGAAATAAATGGAATAAATTTTGCAAAACTCTCTCTGATCCGCCTGCTATAATTTTTACAACTGCCTACAGGGAGTATGCTGCAAACGGATTTGAACTTCAGGCTATTGATTACCTTGTGAAGCCAACACCGTTTGAAAGGTTTCTGAAAGCTGTTAATCATTACTTTAAGCTGCATAGTAAATCAACTGAAATGTCAACAGCTGAAATCCGTGAGAAACAGGAAGAAGATTTCATTTTACTGAAGGACAGCAAAAAAACTGATAAAGTATACTTAGGTGACATTAAGTACATTGAAAGCGATGGAGATTACATCAGGTTCTATTTGCCAGGTAGAAAATTAATGGTAAGGGGAAGTCTCTCTTCAATGGAGGACATGTTACCGCCCTCATTGTTTCTAAGGATACATAATTCATATATGATAAACCTGAAGAAAGTCAATGCATTAACCTTATATTCAGTAGAGATTGATGGCACTGAATTACCAATAAGCAGAAGCCATAATGAAAAAGTTTTAAAAATCCTCAATGTAAAACCTTATTAGTCATGTGACTGACAATAAATGATGATGACTATTACTATTAACTTGGGTAAAACGTCCTTCAGCTTATTGATTCCAGTCATGTCACTGATTAAACTAGGTTAGATATTTCAAACCTCTGATCTACAAAGAAAAAACCTTGGTCAACTTACTCCAACCATAGATTCATGGAAATTGGCTCTCACTATAGATTTCCCTACTATTCATGCCTTATCATCTCTGCAGGATTTACTCTCGAAAGCTTTACAACATGATAGCTGATTGCTATTAGAGAAATCAGTAATGTAATAACCAGGGAAAAAGGAAGATCCCCGCTCCTATATCTACATGAAATGCAAAATTTTGTAACCATTTGTTCATTAATAAATATGCTGCCGGCCAGGCAAAGAGAATTGATATCAAAATCCATCCTGACATTTCAAGAACCAGCTTTCCCATTATCCCTGAAGGCAGCGAGCCCATTACTTTCCTGATCACCATTTCTTTAGTACGGCTTTTTGCAGTATATGCCGAAATGCTGTATTGCCCAGGCAGGTAAGTATTACTGCCAGTATTGTTGCGAAAATAAAAATTATTGATAGCTTTCTGTCGGAACTGTACATTGCCTCAATCTCATCACTCAGAATTGAAACCGGATTCAGATAATTTGGCGACAGTTCTTTAAGCGTCCTTTCTACAGATGATCTTGCACCGGAAATTTTTCCAGGACTTACTCTGACAGAGATGTATGAAGTTGTAGAAAATTCCTCGCTTCCAAGAAGAGATAATGCAAGTGGTTCCATAGCAAGTCGAAGGGATTGAAAATTGAAGTCTTTAACCACTCCAATGATTATTCCGGGGTCAGATCCTTTAAACCCAAATTTTTTACCTATAGGATCATCAGGTCCAATCTTTTTTGCTGTCGTCTGATTAATAATGTAACTCTCCGTAGAATCTGAAGAATAATCTTTAGAGAATCCCCTCCCGGATACAATTTCAAGATCATAGAAATCAATGAAATCAGTTCCCAATCCATTTCTGAAAACTGTCACAGTTGTCTCTGATGGTAGCCCTTCCCATGTCCCGAAACCTGCTGAGGTTATTGCATGAGGAAGGTAGGCTGATGTAGAAATATCAACTATTTCAGGCTCTTTCCGCAGTTCATTGATAAGAACTTCGGGGCTCTTCCTGATTGCCGGGTCGCTGAGAGATATTGTCAGAATATTATCCTTTCTGAAACCAATATCAGTTTTCTTAACGAAGTTGAGCTGTTGCAATACCGTGAAAGTACAAATAAGTGCCACAATTGAAATTGTATACTGAAGGATAACAAAAAGGTTCCTTAATTTTACGGGGCTCTTATTTCCATCCGGATTTTTGAAATCTTCTCTTATAAGATGCAATGGGCTTTTCGTTGAAAGATGGATTGCCGGATAAAGACCCGCAAATATTCCTGTCATAAAAGTCAAAACAAGGACCCGGATCAATGTGTCAAATTCAAATATCATCCTGAAAATCAGTGGCCTCTCAGTAAAAACACTGAAATCCGGCAGAATAATTAAAATGATACCAATTGCAAGGATTAATCCACCAAGAGAAAGGATTACCGATTCTGCCAAGAATTGTAATATCAGATCTATTCTACTGCTACCGGCCACCTTTAGAATACCTATCTCACGTCCCCTGCTATACGCCCGTGCAGTTGCCATATTCATATAGTTGAAACATGCGATAAGAAGAATGAAAATGCCAATTGAAATTATAAGATACAGGTATCTGATATCGCTGTTTTTCCCCGGCTCAAAGTTGGCATTGCCTCCAAGGTGGATATTCACCATAGGTTCCGCGATCCATTGCATATCTGTGAAAAGAGGTTCTTTCGGAAGTGAGTTTTCCGACAGTTCATTGAGCTTATCTTTAATATCTTCAGGGGCAACATTATCCAGAAGTTTAACGTATGTTGAATAACTGAAATTAGCCCATGTCTCAATCTTACCTTTACCTCCCCGTATTTGGTATAACGTTTCAAATCCTGTAAGAAAATCAAAATCAAAGTGCGAGTTCAGGGGCATGGTCTCCAGAATACCCTTTACTGTAAACATGTACTTATTGTCAGCCTTCAGAATTTTACCAACAGGATCTTCATTACCAAAGTATTTTGCGGCCATCTCTTTGGTTATGAATAGTGTAAAGGGTTCCTTCAGAGCATCATCCGGATTGCCTGAGATGACCGGGAAGGTGAATATCTTCAAAAAGTCCGGGTCTGCATATAAGAACCCTTTTTCAGTATAAAGGGATGATTTATACTCAAGGGTATGAGAATATAATCTGCACTTGGTGGAATTCTCAATCTCAGGAATGTTTCTGACCAGAGCATCTTTTAGGGCAGCTGGTGTTACCGCGAAAATATCCTGCCCCATATAACTGAATTCGGCCGAATTTTTCGTTACTATTCTGCAGATGTGTTTAGCATCTTTATGGAATTTATCATAACTTATTTCGTACTGAACATATAACAGTATGAGAATACTGCAGCTCAATGCCACTGAAAGTCCGAGCGCACTTATTACAGACTGATGTCCCTGGCCTATAACACTCTTAAAAGCCTGCTTAAAATAGTTCTTAATCATTCTGGAATTAGTCTTGTTTCCGAAATGACGGCAAATAGTTCATTATGTTGCGTAATCAGACAGAATCTCTGACAGTTCAATTATCTCGTAAATATCATTGAGAAGGTTCGATATTTCAAACCTCTTGTCTACAAAGCAGAAATGCTGAAGCCTGTTGCATTAGCCGGAAGCCTTGACCACACTCAGCCGGTCATCATAACATTTTAATAATTGTTTATTTATCAAGGAATTAATTCCGGCATCGGGTGGTCAATCCTGTCCGGCGTCAAATGGTCATGCCCACCGGCTTTTCCACTCATAATCAGGGGATCGCTGGTTCGATCTCAACTGGGCCCACTATGGAAACCAGACACTTACAATAAGTGCCTTTTTTTTACGCCAGGTTTTGAACAAAAATGGGGCGTTTTTATTTAAGATTCTCTTCCTCTCAGGTTACAGGAGGTTTGAAATAAGGAATACAAATTTGATATCTATAGACGGAGATGAGTGTTTGTTGCTTAGTTTTGTATTTTAAGTGAAATCAGACTGGTCAGATGAGATCTATAAGCTTGACTTTTATTGATTTTTATTATTTTAACAGAATATTCGATAAATACAAACTTGTAACCCCGTTTGATAAAATGATCTGCAAAAAACATTTCCAGAGCATTCTGTTTAGTATGGCTTTACTGAACTTAATGGTATTTGTTTATGCTCCTTTAAAAGGGGAAAATATAAAAACAGATGAGATTTCAGGAACAAGGGCAGAAAAGAATGATACAGTCCAGAAGGTTATATATGCCATGCTCTCTATGCAAAGAAGGGCCTGGGAACAGGGTGTTGCATCACAGGCTCTTCTGGAGCTGGGAGAAAAAGAGCTGGTTATCCTCCTTGCAAAAGATGCTGTTGTTAACCAGAAGAAAGACGGAAGGCTGGGATTGAATGAAGGTGACCGTCCTGTTGCAGATCCTGCATCAAACGGAGAGCCTGTTCTTCAGGCAGCAAGATTTACCGGTGATAATTCTTTGAAACTTGCTGCAGACAGGATGCTTGAATTTCTTCTTCACAAAGCCCCAAGAACAACAGATGGTATTATATATCATAATTATATCGAAAATATGATATGGGTCGATGCATTTTATATGCTCCCTCCTTTCCTTTCAATATCCGGCTATCCACAGGAAGCAGTTAAGCAGATTGAAGGTTACAGAAAGATCCTGCTTAATCCGGAAAAGAACCTTTATTATCATATCTGGGATCAGGATCGTCAGAAATATGAAAGAAAACTTTTCTGGAGTGTCGGAAATGGATGGGCTGCCGCCGGAATGACGAGAGTAGTAAAATCACTTCCTGATTCAATGATAAATGAAAAAAAGATCATTGCAGGTTATATTAAGGAAGTCCTTGATGGTTGCCTGAAATACCAGAGGGAAGACGGACTCTTCCATGACATTCTGGATGATCCTTCAACTTTCGTGGAGACAAATACTGCGCAAATGCTTGCCTATACTATTTTCCGTGGAGTGAAAGGTGGCTGGCTTGACAATTCATATTTAAATTATGGCTTGAAAATGCGTAAAGCAGCATACAGTAAAGTTGATTCGTTTGGTCTTGTACAGGGTGTATGTGGTGCACCTAACTTTAATAAGCCCGGAACAGCAACAGAAGGACAGGCATTTTTCCTGCTTATGGAAGCTGCTTATCGCGACATGCAAAATCAATAGTCAAATGTAGTCTAAAAGGCCAATTGTGGTAAGATATCCACCTTTTACATAAAATATAAAGACCGCTTAGAATTCTTAATTTCTAAGCGGTCTTTGCGGATTGGCTGCCGTTGCGTTTGCGAAAGCAACTTCTGTGTTTTCTGAAGTTACTGCCTCCCGTTCTTATACCTGGACTTAATCCGGGCTATTTTGATGCAAGAACATTCTCCTGATTATTCAGAAGCATTGGGAAATATGCTGCAATAAGGGGTGTTTTATTCCTCTTCCACTCTGTGCCGCTGGTTATGGCTTTCTGCTTGAAATATTCTGCCCTGTTAAGAGCCGAATCCGAGGTCCTGTAACCTTCCTTCTCCAGTTCTTTGTCGAGCTTTTCCACACCAAAGTAATTCCTTGTGCTTACATACTGGATCGAAAGGTCATTAGATAGTACGTAGTATTTCCTGCATCCCCTTTCCATGGTAATAAAAACCCTGGCTTCCATATCACTGTTTTCAAACGATATTACATAAGGTTTATGCTCTAAACCATTAATTATCATGTATTTATCGTCTATTTCAACTTTATACTTACCCAACGCTGAATATGTATTTCCTTCAGCAACAAGCTTCCTGGCATATGAGCTCAGGCATACGGCAATAGCTAATACTGCAATTAAAAAGATCTTTTTCATGGCTTTTGTTTTTAATTATTAGAATTTACTGTTAAATATAATTTAAGATGGTTACTGTCATTTACCATCCATTTGATAGACTTTGATTTTTCAGAAATGCTGCATATTTTTTTGTTAATGTAATGTTAACAGCTGAAGCCACGATTTTAATCGCCCGGGCTGCAAAATACCCTGTCAAATTCCTCACTCAGTGCATTCTCTCCAGATTATCCCTCAGAAATTCCATTCCTGTAACCTGGGGTGATGCTCTATGGTTAACTTAAAAGTTGCTGATTTGCACAAATTAAATGTATATGATATGGATCCTTACTCTTTTGACTTACCAACTCCCGGAAGCTCCTCCCCCTCCTGATGATCCCCCTCAGCCAGAAAAACCACCCGATGAACCACTGCTCCCGGAACTCCATGATACTCCAGAGCCTCCTGATGTAAACGTAAAGCCTCCGATAGAAGCCTTTCCCTTGGTACGTAAATCTTTTTTTCCTGCTTATACCAGGGAGAATTTCTTAAATAAAACTTTGCCCCCGGATAAATAATAAGGTAGGTGATAAAACAGACTTAGGCACCTTATGTGCCCAGTTCTACTATCGGGAACATAGCCCAGAACGGCATTAAGAACAAATATAGGAACCATCCAAAACCAGGAGTAGAAATACCTATTATGGTGAATAATCCTAAAATCCCAAAAATAAATACCCTTATAAGGATGCGTGCAGCAACAGACATATCCGGATTATCAAAATCTGAAAAACTGGAATATCCAGAAGAATTATCTGTTTTATCAAAACTCTGGTTTTCAGGCAAATCCTTACCTTCATGGAAAAGCCAGTGTCCTTGACCATTGTTGGTCGGAAATATTTATTCAAAACCCCAATAATTTTAAAAATATAATTCTAAATTTAAAACAAACTAATAAGCCAGGGTTTCATAAGAAACTACTGAATTTGACAATTAATCATTAAATATTTTAACCTATGAAAAGGATATTTCTTCAGGTAATCGGCTTGATGTGCATATTTCTGTTGCAGGTTTCGTGTGTTAATAAATCAGTTACTCCTGATAGTGTTGGACTTTCGGGCGATACACTCCGACTTGCAACTAAAAAAATGCAGGAATATATTGATAATGGTAAGCTGGCAGGTATTTCTGTCCTGGTTAATAAAAATGCAGAAACGGTGTATCGAGAAAATTTTGGATATGCCGATATGAATGAGAAGAAACCAATGAGTGACAGCACCATTTTCAGGATTTTTTCAATGACGAAACCGATTACTGCTGTCGCATTAATGACTTTGTTCGATGAAGGTAAATTTCAACTTGATGATAAAGTTTCGAAGTATATTCCTGAATTTAAAGGAGCAATGGTTTATAATTCTGAGACTAAAACTTTGGAACCTCAAATTGAAGAGATGACCATCAGACATTTGCTCACTCATACTTCGGGTCTTACCTACGGATGGGATCAAAAAGCTTATGTCGATTCGCTATATCGTGCAACCGGTGCAGGTGGCTGGGACGGAACAATTGGCGAAAAGGTGAAGATTTTGGCCAGGTTACCTTTGAAACACCAGCCCGGAACACAATGGGAATATGGACTTTCAATCGATGTTGCCGGATATCTTGTTGAAGTTTTGTCGGGAGTACCGCTCGATGTTTATATGAAAACCAAAATTTTTGATCCGTTAAAAATGAACGACACTGGCTTTTTTGTGCCCAAAGATAAACATAGCCGTTTTTCGGGTTTGAATTCAATTAAGTCAGACTCACTTATAGAAACCACAGGGGGAATGAGCGACGCCTTCATAAAACCGGTTACCCTTTTTTCTGGTGGAGGAGGATTGGTTTCAACCTTAAATGATTATTTGACGTTTTGCAAAATGTTGCTTAATGATGGTGAATTGGATGGAGTGCGGATAATTACTGAATCTGCTGCTCAGATGATAATGACAAATCAACTGCCTGACGGTATAATTTTTGCAGAAAATAAGGGTTATGGTCTGGCAGGTGATGTAAATCTCGAAACCGGAGTTTACGGTTGGGCAGGGGCTGCTTCAACCAAATTCTGGATAGATCGGGGAAACAAAATGATAGTAATTTTTGGCACCCAACTAATGCCAGCCGATTTTTCGTATGCTGATCAATTTTATAGAGTTGTAAATAGTGCGGTGAAACAATGATATCATTGAAAAAAATGGGTATTCAATTTTCATTCACTTAAATTTGAGTAGAACATACCCCTACCTGGATCATAATCGGTACAAAATTGACTCAGAGAATGACAGGTATTTTTGTAAACCCATTCATAATTCTTCCTCCAGAATAAAAATTTTAGCCATGTCTCTTTTAAAATCCAGGTTAGATATTTCAAACCTCTTGTCTACAAGTTAAAGTCCCTGGTGCGAAAGCACCGGGGCTTTTTTGTTGAAAGCCAGAGCTGAGCTTGCTCAGGCGAGGGATAAAAATAAAAAGACCCGACAGACGCCGAAGGCGGATGCAGGGATTTTAACTTGGGCTGTAATCCACAGAGGATCATTCAAATAATCCTCCCTCCGCTACAAGATGGATCATCTATAAGCCTGTAAACAAATCATTTACGGGCTTTTTTCTTTTCAGATGGGAAGCATGTGGTAAACAATTTCAGTAAATTGAGCCCAAATCCTTATTGAGAATATGGTTTTAGGGAGCAACTTGGCTCTGTATTATTTAAGCACTCAATAGAAAATTTATTTTAATG
The DNA here is from genome assembly GCA_963702415.1 of uncultured Bacteroidales bacterium. GTDB lineage: Bacteria > Bacteroidota > Bacteroidia > Bacteroidales > VadinHA17 > LD21. The sequence continues at coordinate 39,486 of CAVPCP010000023.1, forward strand.
CAGCAATGCGATTGTAATGCATACGCCAGATAATCTGACCATATTCAATCAATTCTATAACAAGTTCCTGATACCCATTTATCAAAATTTACCTGATTTGAACCAAAGACTGTCATTTTGAACCTTATTGAGGTGTTTTGTAAAAGAAAGCCTACGGAGCTGATATTCAGAGTCTGAAAAAAATAAAAAATGAATTTAATCCTTAATACAACGGACAGAGTTTCCTGTTGACATAACGTATTGACCAGGATTCGCAGTGGTGTTTTCATTGTTCATGGGAATGGCAATGAATTGATTGTTTTGATAAGGTGTCTCTGTTGCACTCCAATATATAACAAGAACTCCAATGCCACTGTAAATCCCACTAAAAAATTGACGGCTACCGCCTGGAAGCGCTGTAAAGCCCGATTCGTTGGTTGCACCGGTGTTTGGGGATATCCAATGCGCGGTTCCGGCCTCTTTTAGCTTACCACCGGCTACTAATTGTCCTCCAAGATATGTTGTCAGAGTATTCCATTCAGCCTCGGATGGCACATGCCATCCTGAAGGGCAAAGCTTACCGGTTGCTACTGCAAATGCATTGTATAATGCACCATAAGGGTTTTTATTGGAAATATCATTTTGGTACCAGCAATAAGCCCCGGTAAGCAAAGCACCCCAATTATCGGTTACATTTGGTATAGCCGTACCATCATTGTATTTCGTAGTTCTAAGGTTCTCTACCATCCATGTTTGCGTACCTATGGTCACCGAGGTATAAATATTACCATCAACATCAGTTATTTTTTCTTCTGCTGCCTCTTCTTTTGTACAACCATACGTAAGAAATAGTACCAATCCCATTATCAGCCATGGGCGAATCTGATCCAAACATTTAGTTTTCATGTTAATAGATATTTATGTCATTTGATTAAGAAATGGATTATATCTTTCTCTTTACAATCCCATTATTCTTATAAAGTTACACTATCTAAAGACCGAAGTCAAATAATCTATTATTATTATGTCTGTACATTATTAAAGATTTAGGTTCGACAGCTCCCAAATCAAAATCTACCTCTTTTAAACCAGGAAATTGTCATTTTGAATCATTTTGAGAGATTCAGGACTAGTCACAGAAAGGAAATCAACCAGTAAAACAGCCCTTAGATTCAGTGTTGAATGTTTTTGAAGCGTTTTCGTGAAGATAGTTGCTTATGGCTGCTTGAGCCATCCCTGGTACTGATGAGAACAAGCCTGTGAGTGTTTTACTACAACCTCCCCTTCTTTTCTTCTATCCTTCCGGCGTTAGCTGATGAAGATTCGTAATTATATCCTTCAATAATGCCTAGCTTCTGATGTTTATAGGGTTCATTATCAAAATTAAACCATTATCAGGCTAAATGCAAAATTTTCTTCTTTTGTCAGAAAATCACTTCAGAACCTCTGCCAGTTCAACTATCTCTTGCAGTTCTCTGAATAAACTCAGGTTAGATATTTCAAACCTTTTGTCTACAAAAAAAAAGCCCTGGTGCGAATGCACCAGGGCTTTTTCTTTGATGAATCCTCATTCTGATAATATCTGACCGGATTGGGTATTTCTTAACTTAAAAATAACTTCCTCATATTTCCTCGTGGAATCATTCAGCAAATCAGATGTCTCTCCTTTAAGATATTGATTAAAAAATGCAAGGACATAATCATTCTGGATTTTTAGAAAACGCTTCCCATTAATCGGACATATGCTCCCCATTAGCGAGAAATCGACGAAATTACCATGTCTTGCACCATTTATCCTCACCATGTAAGCCGCATTTAAAGAGTTTACGTAAAACAGATCACAAATCGGATCACATTCAGGACATGAGGGTTCAATACTTTCCATGATCATGAAAGGCCGGGTAAAAGGCTTTTCCACTGCATCACCAAACATGAAACCACTTAAATTAATCCCGGCTTTACATCTGTTATCAGTAACACAAAATTGACCTGCTGCTGCACCTCCTTTCGAAAAACCAATCGCGCCGACTTTTGATGTATCTATATTGTCAAAAATTGCTACCCCGGTCAAAGCCTGACCTTCAATTTGATCCAGAATAAAACTGATGTCTCCTGCCCACAGACGGATATCTGCGACTTCTTCCGACATATATTCGTTGAGCAATTGCTGAGCTGCTTTTTTCGATTGGAGGTCTTTTGCATTGGTGATCTCTTCCTTTGTTTTGATTACCTCTGATGAATTCTCCTGCTCCCAAATAGATTTATAATGCGCATTATCTACATCAAATTGTACGACCTGACCTAGTTCGTCGTAATGAAAAGCATTCCAGTATGGATGACAGACACTAAACACAATATACCCGTGACTGGCAAGTTCCTGAAGAAGTGTGGTATTCTCCACAATGCTACCTGACGGAGAGTAAAAAATGACCGGGAATATGCCCTTAATAGGTTCCGCGTTAAGATATGAGTCTGTTTTGATAAGTTTAAAATGACTCAACACAAAAGCTTCCCCTTTCAGATAAATCGCCTGATATCTGGCTTCATCTCTTTGCATAAAAGGCATCCTCTTTTCCTGATTACCAGGTGATGCAGGATACCAGACACGTACAGATAGTTCCCTGAATCTGTTTTTCTCAGGGGAAAATGCATCAATACGCGCCGTATCCCTGAAAAAAAGAATTGAAGATCCAACTTTAAATGTACCCGTGGGATGAGGGATTCTGAACATTGGCATGTCAAGCGGCGGAATGAGAATAATTACAAACAAAATAAAAGTAATAACGGTGCCTGAGATTCTAAGTATACGTTTAAAAACAGAAGGCCGTTCTGATTGTTCTTTTATTGTGCCAATGAACTTTTTCAGGGAGATCAGGAATAATACGGAAATAAAAATATAAGCGGGGATCATCTGCCATCTTACTCCTTCAAAAACAACATGACAAAGGACTATAACTAATGTGAAGCCCGGAAGGTAATTGAACCAGCGAGGCCCTTTCCTTATAAGCAACAAAGCAATTAAGGAAACCAAGAGAGTAACAAAGGTTAAGATTTCAAAAGTGCGCATAATGTTGATTTTTTTGTTCGTATATTATAATGAATAATGCTTGACCTCTTTTTGAAGTTTCTCGTGTTTTTCATTAGTTTCAGATAATCCATGATTTTTTAAGATGTTTAACCATTTTTAATATCTCTTTCTTATGGCTTCGCTCCGTCACTCACATTAAATTCTGTAAAAAATGAATGGCAAAGATGACCCTATCAAAGTTTGCAATATTATGACAACCAGACAAATGACTTTTTCTAAAGGCTGAATGTAGCTGTAAACGGCTGTTTTTCTCTTTCAGTGGTTTTTTAAAGAAGTTATTAAATAGCCAGAATACTTAAATAAGTAATCTTTAATTAAATTACTTAAATGGTGGCACTATTTCTCCAAGTTCAACTATTAAAATTATATCTCTGGTAAGATTTTGGTTAGATATTTCAAACCTCTTGTCTACAAAGAAAAAGCCCTGGTGCGAAAGCGCCGACGAAGGAGGCTGACATTCGAAGAACGGGAAGTACAACTCCCAGGGGGATATAATCATCCATGGTGTAACAACCTGGGTGAGTTTTGAATAAATTTTCTTCGGTTTAGAATATTCCTGCAGTTTTAGCATTAAATGCAATTTTCCCCAATGCATCCCAGCGACGTTGGTCGTCCATTAAGAAAATACCAAATCGGAATGTCTAACAAATCTTTACTACATCAATACCAAGTATATACCCCAACTTTTCAATCTTATTGGCTATATGCCCAACGCCAATTGCACAGTGATGAGCAGGGCCTTGTTTCGACCATTCGTTAATGAAAGCTTTTGGGCCAATGGGAAAACGGTAGCGACTGTTGGTATTTCCAATTTGCAGAACTGGTCCGGGAACGGATTCGCCTTCTGCCACTAACAGGAATACCACATCTTTACCTTCAACAACCGAAAGTATGGTTACCGGACCATGTTTTACAGTCATTTGTATGGATAATCCTCTGCCTGGCTTGCCATGATAAACGGGAAGCGGAACTAACTGCACGTTTCCCTGGGCAATGGAAAGGTGTGCAGGACCATCGTGCCCCAACATAACGATGTCGTCTTTAAAATCCATCGCATAAAACTCTGAAAAAGAGCCCCCAACGCCAAACAAATCCATAATTTTCATGGCCTGGGCATTCTTCACCTCGCACTCGCCGGCTACAGGAACGTTTTTACCAGTTAGCAAGGTATTTCCTGCAATAACAGAGGTTACTATGTTTTCGTAATCATTTCCTGATTCACCTGCGTAGTAATAAGCCATCGAGCCCAGGTTATGCGCTTCAACCAATTTGTCGAGAGCAACAGATGTGCGGGCAGCACGCTCAATTTCTTCCTTTTCGCAAGTACCTACAACTTCAAATGTACTGTGGAACTCCTTTATTTTTGCTTCCACCTCGGCATCGGTGGCTGCGTCGCGGTATTTTTTCACTTCGCACATTTCAAGTAATTCGATGTGTGTGCCAAAAGTTGCAGCCTGTTTGGTGAGATCGGTATATACATCTAACATTCCACAGTAATAATGGCCCAGAACTCCTAAACGGTTATTGCGCATAGCTGTGGCAACAGTAGCGGCTTCAATCCATCCCAGGATATCGTCCCACACGGCTTGTTCTCCCAGGTAGCCAGTTACAAACTCATAACCAATACCGGCACGGTTAAAAACATTTGCAAGTTCCGGAAGCGAACAAGCCTGGCAATGAGCCAACCATTCACCCGTCATTTTACCAGTATCACCCAGTTTATTAAAATTTTCATAATCGATAGCGGCAACAGGTTGTATGTTTAGGATAATAATTGGACAATTCAACCTATGCACTACAGGCAAAACGGTAGACGACAAAGCATAAGTGGAAACATATAAAAAGACGATATCCACATCGCTCTTTTGCAGGTAGTCACCTGCTTCTCTTGCTTTCAGAGGTGAGTCTACCAGCCCGGCATCAATCACTTCGGCACCAAATCCTTCTATTTTACCGGCAATTTGTTTTTGGTAGCCTTTCAATCTATCCAACAATCCATCAAACTGATCCCAGTAGGTATCAAGGCCAATTCCGAACAATCCTATTTTTGTCATTTTATAGTTTATTTGGATTTATGTTTGTAATTATCAACTATCAATATACGGACAGGCCCCAGCAGACCGGAAGGCAACGGCTCTGTAAAATTAAATGAGTCCAATGCCTGTTTAGTAGTGAAAGTGTACCTGCCTGTGGTAAATTCCTGTCCTCCCAATAATCCGTTTTCGAATTTTACGGTCCGTACATTTGCATCGGGTTCTTGCCGATCGCCCAGCAAACGGTTTATCCAACGGTTGGCAACTTCAATCTCCAATTCATTTTCCCCTTCTTTCAGTGCCTCCGAAATGTCAATTCGCCATGGAGCACACCAGATTACACCCATATCTTTTCCGTTTAGTTTTACACGTGCAATGTCGTTTACAATACCAAGGTCGATGTAGTATTTCTTATTTTCCAATTTATCGACTTGAACCATTTTTTGGTAGGTAGCAATACCTGAATAGTATTTTATTCCTCGCATTTCGTTCTTTGTCCAATCCTGAAGCTCATCAAATTTTATTTTTTCTGGTCCGCCAAATTCTGAATTGAACGAAACATCCCACGCACCTTCAATTGTCTGGACTTCTGAAAAAACAGGAAAGTTATTCTCATTTTGATTTGAAACCGTTTTTTCGCTTTTGGCTGAAAAAGTAACAAAGAAACTTTCAAAGGGGAAGAATTCCATCGGGATTATCGTCAATCCATTTTTAATGGAATAATTGACGACTTTTCGGGTTTCGCCGGTAGTGCCTATCCATATTTCAGGCTCGCCAATTGAACGGAAAGAACAGGCTGTTCTTTGAAAATCATTCGTGCGGTTTGCGATGAAATAAATATCCTTATCTCCGGTTTTACGATGCCCAAAACGAATGGTGTTGCTGACTGACTCGAAATCTGCAGGAATATTCAATTCAGATAAAATTTCAAGGGTGTTTTTATAGGAAGGATATAATGCGTCTGAGGACAGATTATGCAGTTCGCCTCCCCAATAAATTGAACCCTTGCCATATTTTATTTCGCTTTTATCATTGGGAGTATTAAGTGAACCCCAGAGTTTCTTAGCTAGTTCCTCCACTTCTTTATCGCAATGTGGATAATCCATTAAACCTGGAGATTTAACAGGAGGCGTTCCAATTATTTTTGCTCCTTTTTCAACCAAGGCGATAATGGTTTTTAGTAATTCAGGAGTCATAGTTTCGAATTTTGGCAATACCATTATTTCATACGAAGATGCTCCGGGGAAGACAATCTTCCCCTTTTCTACCGTTGCTCTTTCCATTAGCATTTTTGGTGAACAACCATCAAATCCGTACTCTTTTTTATCGGGGATTGCACCGTTATCTTCCAGGGCATCAGCGGGGGGCGTAAAAACCATTGGTGCACCTTCCGGTGTCAGATACAGAATATCTGCAACGGCTTTTCCCTGCTGCATCATGTGCGAACAACGGCTAATGTATTTGTGGTAGGCATCAACCATTGGCCACCAGGTTTGGCCGCGATCCCAATGCACTCCGTAAGGTCCCATTGTCATCCCCGGGCGGTATTCATCTCCCAAAGGTTTATGGGCAAAGGTATGATAAACAAAACGGTTTATTCCGTGGGCAAGCGCCCAATCACTCTGGTCTTTCATCGACCATGGGTACTCTTGCCATGCTTCGTTGTTATTCGATGTAAAAACCTCGGCTCCCACAATCGGCTGCCCGGTTATGTGCCGAAATGGATGTGGCCTGCAAAACCGCATAAGAAGTTTCAAAACCAAACCGTTTACTCCAGAATTCAGCCATAATTACATCGGCAACCGCACCCAAATCGAGGTCGCCGGCCGGATTCATATCGTAAGGTTCGATGGTAAGTTCCAGGTCATTTTTATGTGCATAATCGAGGGCAAATTCAGCATGATTTTCCAAAAGCAACTCCTGGCATGTGAGGCGTAAATCCCATAAAAAGCGTTCGGTGATTTCCACACTTTTAACAGCCCGCCCGGTATAAGCGAGTAAATAGGGTTCAGGATCATATCTCCGCCTGTTTTTGAATTCATTAACCAAATCATCGGTCCAGTTTTGTGCACCGCTTTCCCAGCTATCGATGTGAAAACCGGTCCAACCGGCATCCTTTTTCCGGGGAGCAGTTTTTTCAAGCAAAATATCAGTAAAATTTTTAAGATGATTTTCAAAAGCACGGGCATTCAGTTTATCGCTCTCAAGACCAATTACAGGCTCGGGCGAAGGACGAGTGCTTGCACCGGTTACTCTTTTCCCCATTCGTACTATGGTCCAGTTTCCTTCAGGAGCCTCCCAAACCAAATGCCCGTTTGCTTGCAGGTATTCTGTTACATTAACTATTTCAGAAGGCTCAAGAATTTTACTTTTTTCCGGCTCATCATAATTGGCAAGTGATGGCAAATAAGGTTTTACATCTGGTTTGGATGAATAGGGATCTCTTTCATAAAGAGCCTTTTCATTAATATCTGCAATTACAGGAACTGCCGAATTTGGAATGGCATAAACAGCTACATCTTCGTAATACGGATCTTTCATTTTGTGCCAGGTTGTGCTTCGTTGCTCCGGTATTTGAAGTTCAATATTTACTTCCTTATTACCTTCAATTTCGGTTTCACTGAAAACCAGATGTTTCATCGATTCTTCAGGTTTTACCCACGGACCGCCACTGCCGCACCAACCCGGGCCGGCACCAAGCAATATTTTTATTCCTAACCGTTCTGCTTCTCTAACAGCGTGTACATATAAATCCTGCCATTCTTCGCTCATAAAATCAACCGGTCCACGAGGAACTCCAATCCCTACTTCCAGAAAAATAAGGTTGCTGATACCCACTTCCTTCATTGATTCCAGATCTTTCGTCATCTCCTCACGCGACAAATTCCCATCAATAAAATACCAGTATACTCCCGGTTTTGAGGAATCCGGAGGAGATTTAAACTCTTCGCTTAATGTATCATCAGTTTGTGTAGAGTATCCTATTATTGCAATTGACAAAACAAAAACTAAGATGATAGAGAAAGCCTTAATAAATGTTTTATTCATATCGGTATTTAACATTTTGGTTCAGTGTTTTCCGGCGAAAGGTGTTCATTTTGTTCCGGTTCTCTATGGTCATGAAATTAATATTAAAACACAAATAAATATACTGGTGCTTTGTTTCCCTATTCTATTTCAATATCATCCTAAGCAATAATATAATTATGCAGACGCTTCACAGGGAATAATTACAATTTCTAAACAGACATGAGGTTACTTTTTGTTATAATTTCAATCGGGAAGTATTCATCCGCTTTTATTTCTTCATGAAAGGCAAAATGGTTGATAAAAGTATTCAGGCTTTTTCTTGCCTGCTGCTGTGGATTTTGATTAATTAAAAAATCAATCCATCCTTCTTTAAGCAATTCGATGTTTTTCAAGATCAAATCAAATCCTACAAGTTTAATATCAGCATGTTTCCGTTTCTTTAAATATTCACCGATAATCCATGTTTTAGAAGTACTTACAAAGCAACCGGCAACATTATTTTTAAATGCAGCGTCCAGCTGAGCTTCCATGTTATGGTGACTGTCAATCATAAAACTTAAGCACAATCTTTTTGAGTTATTGTTTTTAATATAGTCGTTAAACCCTTTCCCCTTTTCAAGCATATCGTGAGAATCAGAAAGGGGTGCGTCGATGTGAAAAATGGCAAAATTGCCTTGCCTGTGAGTTATCATTTCTAAAAGCTGTGCACAAAGCAGTCCGCTTTGGTACAAATCGGTACCAATAAAACAAGACGGATTTATTTCGGGCAGATTGGTGTCAATTAGAATAACGGGAATTGAAGCTTTCTCGCAGTCTTTGAAAAGTTTTAATCCACTGTCCAGGTAATTCGGAGCCATAATCAGCCCATCAGGTTTTTCATTAATAATTTGTTCGGCCAAGTTGTAAAACAGATCCTGATTTTCAAGAGAGTAGAAGAATTTTCTTACATAAATTCCCTGGTGTTCGGCAATGGACAAAAAACTTTCAAATCCCGACCACACTTGCTGCCAGTATTCATCCTGCACCGGATCCGGAATAAGTATCGCTACTGTTGTTCTGCTCTTTTTTGCAAGCGACCGTGCCATAAGATTGGGCTTATAACCGATCTGCCGGGCAATTTCTTCAACTCTTCTTTTTGTATCATTAGCGACCCTCCCCCTGTTATGCAGAGCCCTGTCGACGGTGCCGATTGACACACCCGCAAGTCGGGCAATATCTTTGATCCCGAAATTATCAGGAGTTTTCATAAAAACAACAGCTTAAGATGCAAATTTAAGAAAATATTCTATCTTTGCGTTTACGTTAACGCATTTTAATATGAAAGTACACTATTTTCAACGCAGCATTTTCGTTCCGGCTGCTATCATGGTAATTGGATTGCTAATATCCTGCACAGAATTATCGAGCCGCAGAGAACAATTATCAACAGAGCTCAAAGTAACATGGGAACTGCTCGAAAACTCACCCGGCATAAATGAAAGCTGCCGGGCAGCATTCACTTTTATCAGTACCGGAGAGAAAGCCATCAGTGGCAAAGGCTGGAATATGTACTTCAACCAGAAAACACTTATGCCGCTTCCCATGCAGGATTCCAGTTTGGGTTGGGTAGAGCACATCAACGGTGATTTTTACCGTTTTATTCCGGGTAGTAACTTTAAAATTGCTGCCGGTGACAGCCTTAAATTTGAATACACATACAATGGTGTTATAATTAAATATGGTGATGCACCCGCAGGACTTTATACCGTTCTGAACGAAAGTTCAGAAAAACCCGAAATTTTTGAAATGAAGAATTATATGATCAATCCTTTTAATGATTTAAGTAAAGTATTTCCCGATTCATCCTATTATACAACTCCGGCATCGGAATACCGCAAAAACCAGTACATAACAAAACTTGAAAGTGAAAATACAGGTAAGATTTTACCTACTCCATTTCAAATAAAGCCAGGAAACGGGAAGGTAGTCCTAGATGAGAGTACATCTGTCTATTATGAAAAAGGACTTGAAAAAGAAGCAGGATATGTTGCAGCTTTTTCCCAGAGCTTAACCGGCACCAAACTCCCTGTTTATGAAGGTACTGAAGAAGGTCCAAACCACATTGTTTTAAAAACTTCTGCTATACAAATTAATGGCGTTTCGGAAGAAGTCTATAACCTGAAAGTAGATGAGAAAAAAGGAGTTGTGATTACAGGATCGGATGCCTCAGGTGTTTTTTATGGAATTCAAAGTCTGATTTCTTTATTGCCTAAAGGATTGTTCACCAAGTCAATTTCAGATATAGAAATTACAGCAGTTGAAATTAATGATGCGCCCCGCTTTCCTTACCGTGGATTTTTGCTCGATGTTTCGCGCAATTTTCAGAAAAAAGAAGCTGTATTGAAACTAATTGATTTGCTGGCACACTATAAAATAAACGTTTTAAATATAAGGATTACCGAAGACGAAGCCTGGCGCCTCGAAATCAAGGGCTTACCCGAACTTACCCAAATGGGAGCAAAACGTGGCCATACATTGGTTAGCGACACCTGTCTCTCACCATCATTCGGTTCTGGTCCATTTACTAACAATCCCCATGGAACTGGCTTTTACAGTCGCGAAGATTTTAAAGAAATCATTAAATATGCAGCCATGAGGCATGTTGAGGTAGTGCCCGAAGTATGTTTCCCCAGCCATGCCCGTGCAGCAATTAAAGCCATGGAATCCCGATACAGCTATTATATGAATAAAGGCGATCAGAAAGCTGCCCAAGAATTCAGACTCATTGATCCTGAAGATAAATCTGTTTACTCATCGGCACAATGTTACAACGATAATATAGTTTGCGTGGCCAACGAATCGGCTTACCATTTTTACGAAACTGTAATAAAAGATATCATAGCAATATATGATGAAGCCGGACTAAAACTTGCTACTTTCAACACCGGTGGTGATGAAGTTCCAAACGGAGCCTGGGCAAATTCGCCAAGATGCATCGAATTAATGAAATCATTGCCAGAAGTGAATAATCCAAGGCAATTGCAGGGCTATTTTCTCAGAAAAACACTTGAGATTCTTGCAAAATACGATTTAAAAGTAACGGGATGGGAAGAAGTAGTGCTGAACAAAGATTCGGAAAACAATATTGCAATTAATACTGAATTTGTGGGTAAAAATGTTATTCCGCTAGTTTGGGACAATACAGGCAGCAATGTTGATTTGGGCTATCGTATTGCAAATGCAGGATATCCAATTGTTTTATGTAATGTTACCAATTTGTATTTCGATTTATCGTACAATACCGATCCAGAGGAGTATGGTTTATATTGGGGCGGTTTGCAGGATGCCATTGATCCATATGTTATGTGTCCTTATGATGTTTACAAATCAGCTCTCTTTAATGATTTGGGATATATGACAGATAAAGATGAAGATTTTGCCGGTAAAGAACGTTTAAAACCTGAAAGCCGTAAAAATATCATTGGATTGCAGGCCCAGTTGTGGTCAGAAACCGTTAAAGGTCAGGATATGATGGAATATTATGTTTTGCCAAAATTGTTTGCTTTTGCCGAAAAAGCCTGGTCTGCTGCTCCTTCCTGGGAAAACGATGCCAATTTGAACAGCAGAATTGCCAAAATTCAATCGGGCTGGAATTTACTGGCTAACCGCATTGGTCAGCGCGAACTTCCAAAACTCGATGTATTGTTTGGTGGTTTCAAGTACCGTATTCCTTTGCCGGGAGCCGTTGTTGAAAATGGAATGGTAAAAGCCAATATTGCCTTTCCGGGATTAACCATACGCTACACTTACGATGGTTCTGAACCTACAATCAATTCGCCGGTATACGAAAAACCCATTGACAAGATAAGAACTGTTAAATTAAAGGCTTTTAATCAGTTTGGAAGGGAAAGCAGAACGGTTACAATCAGATAATTTGAGAAATTGAAAAATATTAAATGATAAAAATAGCCGTTGCCGGATTTGGCTTTATGGGCACCACCCATACCAACAATATCTTTAAAAATAAAGATTTACAATTAGTAGCTATAATTGATAAAAATCCTGAGAATATCAGGAAAAACCTCAATGATCCGGCCGGAAATTTTTTTACCGGATCTATCGACAAACAAATGCTTTCGTCGGTTAATATTTATCAAAGTTTTGATGATTGCCTGAAAAATGAAACGTTGGATGCCGTGGTGATTTCGGTGCATACCAATCTGCATTTCGAAATAACCCAAAAAGCCCTGATTGCGAACAAACATGTATTTCTCGAAAAACCATTCTGCCTTGATTTAAATGAAGGCGAAGAATTGATTAAGCTGGCCCGCGAAAAGGGCAAAATATTGATGATTGGTCACGTAGTTCGTTTTATGCCGGCCTATCTCAGGCTAAAAACATGGATTGAAAGCAAAGAATTTAGGGAGCTAAAATTTCTTTCTTTGCACCGTTATTCCGGCATTCCTTCCTGGGGAGAATGGAAAGACAAACAAGCGGCATTTGGCTCAACGGGTGGGGCACTTTTCGATTTGGTTATCCATGATATTGATTTTGCTCATTGGATTGCCGGAGAGCCCTACAACATCCAATCGAGCTGCTTGCCTGGCAAACTGAGCAATTACGATTATGTAAGCGCCTTATGGAGCTACAAATCGCAAGATTTAAAAATAAAAATTGAAGGGGGAAATACCTTTCATTCAACATATCCTTTTCAGGCCAGCTATACAGCGGTTTTCGAAAAGGCAAGTATTTTATTTTCCAGCGGTGATGCAAATATTACAGTTAGCACTGATACTGAAACAAACCTTATACCTGCCGGCGATGCCAACGACGGCTTTTCAGGTGAGCTGGGGTATTTTGTTTCCTGTATCAGCCGAAATCAAAAACCCTGTTTGTGCAGTCCCGAATCGGCATTAAAGACAATAGAATTATGTTATAAACATCAATAACATATATTTTTATGAAAAAGGAAGATTTAGCCCTTTTTGGAGGGCCAAAAACTATAGATAAAAAATTCGGCTGGCCCATTTTCGATGAATCAGAAGTAAATGCAGTGGCCGAAATTGTAAAAAGCGGTGCCTGGGGAAATCCCAACTGCGATGGGCAGATTCTTGAATTTGAAAAGAAATTTGCTGATTATTGCGGAACCAAATATGCTTTAAGTTGTGCCAATGGTTCTGTTGCCCTTCGTCTGGCATTAATTGCTTGCGGAGTAAAGCCCGGAGATGAGGTTATTGTTCCACCCTATACTTTTATTGCCACTGCTTCGATAGTGGTCGAGGCCAATTGCGTACCGGTTTTTGTTGATATTGAGCCCGATACTTACAATATGGATCCTGTGGCTGTTGAAAAAGCCATCACTCCCAGAACCAAAGCAATTATTCCTGTCCACTTTGCCGGTCAGGCATGCAATATGGATGCACTATCCGAAATAGCAAGAAAACACAATCTGCGAATCATTGAAGATGCCTGTCATGCACACGGCGGCGAATATAAAGGAAAGAAAGCTTGGAAGTATTGGTGATGCAGGCTGTTTCAGCTTCCAGTCGTCAAAAAACCTGAACAGTGGCGAGGGTGGAATGGTTGTAACCAATGATGATGAGCTTGCCGCTATGATGGATTCCCTGCGCAACGTTGGCCGCGTAAAAGGCGGACAATGGTACGAACATCATCACCTGGGCTGCAATTACCGTATTACACAGTTACAGGTTGCCCTGTTATCGGAACAATTCAAAAGACTTGAAGAACAAACAAGGAAAAGAAACGAAAACGGCCTTTATCTGAATTCCCTTCTTGAAAATATTGCCGGAATTTCGCCCCTGACCCGCGGAAATGGAGAAACCCTGCACACTTATCATATTTATATTTTCAGATATGATAAAAAATATTTTAACAATCTCCCGAAAAAGGAATTTGCCGAAATGCTGGCTGCCGAAGGGGTTCCATCGTTTATGGGATATCCGGAACCATTATACAAACAGCCGGTATTCCAACAAAAAAACTTTATGTGTTATGCTATTCCCGAAGATGTTGATTATAAAAATGTTCATTGCCCGGTAACCGAAAAGGCATGTTACGAAGAGGCAGTCTGGATAATGCAAAACGCCATGCTGGGAACAAAAGATGATATGGAAAAGTTTGCTGAAGCCATCAGAAAAATTCAGCAAATCTCAAATCAATGATAGCTTGGTTCACAAAACTTAATATCCTTTACCCTGGATAGTAAAACAATAATTATTCTAGTATTTAACCTGACAATCTAAAATAAATAAAATGAAAAATTTAATTCTTATATCATTGGTGGCTATAGTGCTGCAAAGTTGCACCGACAGCTCTGAGTCAAAATTATTGCAGGTGGGTGCATCAGTTAAAAACATTACACCCAATGCCGGTGCATATATTGCCGGGGATGCCAATAACAGGCAATTTACTGGCGTGCACGATTCGCTTTACGTAAAAGCACTGGTTTTTTCGGATGCGAAAAACAGTCTGGCCATTGTAACTTTCGATTGTATTGGGCTGTTATACCCCGAGTTGCTGCGCATCAGGAAAGAAGTTTCAAAACAGTTAAAAGATAAGTCGTTCAATGTCAACAATATTGTAATGGCATCGACACATACCCATGCCGGGCCCGATGTGGTGGGCATTTGGGGGCCCAATCAGCTTACATCAGGGATCGATTCTGTATATATGAACCATTTGATTAAGCAGGCTGCCAGTGCCATTGTTGATGCCTGGACAAAAAGTGCACCTGCAATGGCAAGTTATGCTGTAACTGAATTTGGTGCCGACTGGGTATATAATATTTCCGATTCGCTTACAATTGACCGCTCTCTCAATGCCATTCAGTTTAAGAATGCCCAAGACAAATCAATTGCTACCATTACTGCATTTGCCTGCCATCCGACAATTATGGATGCTGCAACCACTCTGGTTTCGGCCGATTATGTGTACGGATTGTATAAACATCTCGACGGGAAAATGGGTGGTGTAAACCTTTTTTTGCAGGGTGCCATTGGTGGCTGGGTTCAGCCCGAATTCGAAAAGAAACAATTCGAAGTGGCTGAAAAACGGGGAAAAGAGCTTGGAGAAGCGGTTGAAAACATGTTGCAAAAAAGTACCCCATTCGATTGTGATACAATCAGTTTCAAAAGCAGCACCATTCATCTGCCAATATCGAATCCGGGATTTCAGCAGTTGGCTGCGGCAGGTGTAATTAACCGTATAATAACCGACAGTGTAAGAACCGAAATTGCATGGTTCACGGTAGGCAATGCCTGTTTTGCAACACATCCCGGTGAAACCACACCTGTATATTCACTAGAAACCAAGTCACTGATGAAGAACAACGGCCCTAAAATCGTCATTGGTTTTGGAATGGATGCTGTTGGATACATTATGTCGCCCGATTTTTTTAAGCCGATACTAAGCTAAAACATATTGAATACCTGACATCGATGTCGATTGACAAAGAAGCCGGGCCTGTTTTGATGAGAAGAATCAATAAGTTAGCCAAATAAAATACAGTATTATGGAAAACAAAAGATTAGTCTCCCTTGATGCTTTCAGGGGGTTTACCATTGCAGCCATGATCCTGGTAAACTTTCCGGGCAACGGCGATAATGTTTTTAGTCCGTTGTGTCACACACACTGGTGGGGTATTTCATTTACTGATCTTATCGCACCATTTTTTCTTTTTATTGTGGGCGTATCCATCGCTTTTGCCTATACCAAAAGGCTCGAAGCCGGTATGGCACCAAAAAGCATGTACTCCAAAATCATTTTTCGTGCATTTAAAATATATGCCGTTGGTATGTTTTTGAATGTCATCGGACTTATTGGCAATTTTAGCTGGGAAGAAGTACGCTGGACCGGTACACTTCACCGTATTGCCATTGTTTTTCTGGTTTGCGGGCTGTTGTTCCTGCATACAAACTGGAAAAAACAGGCGATTACCGGAGCAGTCATTCTGGTTGCCTACTGGCTGGCTATGACAATGATTCCCACACCCGGCTACGACAAAGTGATGCTCGAACCGGGTATCAATCTGGCTGCATGGGTCGACAGCAAATTCCTGCCGGGCAAAATGTGGCAGGGTACCTGGGATCCTGAAGGAATTCTCAGCACATTCCCATCGTTTGTCACCACAATTACCGGGATGCTTGTTGGTACTTTATTACTTTCGAAACGAACCCAGGAACAGAAGGTGATCATGATGTTTACCATTGGATTTGCCTCTTTTATTACAGGCATCGTTTGGAACTGGGATTTCGGACTGAACGAAAACCTGTGGAGCAGCTCTTTCGTGATGTTAACTTCTGGAATGGCTGCCATGACACTGGCTGCCACCATCTACCTTGTAGATATGCTCAACTACCAGAAATGGGCAAGCTTTGGTGTAATCTACGGGATGAATGCCATAGCCGTATATGTTTTGGGCGACCTGCTGTCAATCATATTTTACAGAATGAAATTTGGCAGTGCACCGTTAAACGACATGTTCTATAATATGGCCACCAACATTGGGGTAGCGCCAAAAATTGCAAGTATGCTCTATTCGTTGATGTATGTGGGAATTAACTTTATTCCGGCGTATATCCTGTACCGCAAAAAAATATTTATCAAACTGTAAGATTGAAAATGAAATCTTTGTTTTTCATATCACTGGGATTGGTATTTTCGCTGTCGATTTGCAGCTCAGCACACGATGCCAAAAATAATAAAAGTGGAATTCCGGCCTCCGGCGATTCAGTTCAGGTATGGTGGAGTCTGAACTGATGCCGGGTTCGGAAGTGTGGTACACAAATCCACCATCGCCCGATGAAATTACCTATAAACTCAGCAGGCAAAAAGCTGTTGAATGGAAATCAACAGGCGAAAACCGACCTAATACTTTTATTATCGATACCACTTCCACTTATCAATCGGTTTTGGGCATTGGTACTTCGCTTGAAGCAACTTCGATATATGCCCTGCTGAAAAACAAAAGTGAAGAAGAGGTGAGGATTGTCATTCGTAACTTTCTCGATCCGGTAAATGGAATGGGACTAAACCTGTTTCGCATCACCATCGGAACATCCGATTTCTCGGATGGCAGGGCGTACTCAAAACATCCGAAGGGATTTTACAGCTATCAGGATCAACAGGATGTTCCCTTTTCAATACAGAACGATATCAATTTAAAAATTATAAAGGTGCTCCAAATGTTCGTTGAAGAAGCCAAATCAATAAACCAGGAGATTCTGTTTTTTGCATCGTGCTGGAGTCCTCCGGCCTGGATGAAAACTTCTGAAAACCTGATTGGCGGAACTCTAAAGAAGGGATATGAAAAACAGTTAGCCTTATATTTCAGAAAATTCATTGAAGCATATGCCGGACAAGGAATTCCGCTGTATGCCATGACCATCCAGAACGAACCTAATTTTACACCTCGTAACTATCCGGGAATGCTGCTGAGTCCAGAGCAGGAACGCGATATCGCTCTTGCTTTGTACGACGAATTTAACTCCACCACCGGTGGTAAAAAGAAAATCGATACCCGCATCTGGATCAACGATCATAACATGAACGACTGGAAAAATGCAAAAAAAGTACTTGACCAGCTCACTGAAATGGGGAAAACATATATCGTTGACGGGATTGCCTTTCATCATTATGAACCAAATACTTCGCCCGATTGCATGAGCAAACTGCACGAGGCATATCCTTCAAAAAATATTCATCTTACCGAACATTCCGAATGGGGCGTTTCGGGAATGTACAATATTCAGGATTATTTTCTGAACTGGAGCCGGTCGTACATGTACTGGGTGCCCATGACAACAATAAAAACAGATGAACACAATCAGGGACCTTACAACACGATTTCGGAGCTCAGTCCTCCGCTCTTTATCGAAAGAGGTCTTGATAAGCCGGATATGTATGTTACGCCCGAGTATTATCTTTTCTCGCAATTCTCAAAATTTATAAGGCCCGGAGCGATCAGAGTGGCCTGCAATACAGGTTCGGTAAAAAGCATTACTTCTGTTATTTTTAAAAATACCGATAATTCAATGGTTCAGGTTCTGGTAAATCAAACCGATAAAGAACAGACTTTTGTTACAAGGCTTGGAACCCACTGTTTCGAAAGTGTAGTGCCACCAAAATCGGTCGGAAGCTATTTGTGGAAATAACTAATTGAACACTTTAAACTACAGAATAACGATGAATTTGGATAAAACCAATGTGACCTCTCTGAGAACAGGCCGGGATTGTGTAAAAAATATTGCCTGCGAACTGGGGCGGTTTGTAGTTACTACTATGGAAATACCATGGAATGTAACCCGCGAAAAACTGGGTGGAATTCCTGAAAAAGTTATTATGATTGAAACCATGGAGGAGAGCTGGCTCGAAAGTATGCAGGCCTCTCTTCCCGAATGCGACACAGTGGTTGGTGTGGGTGGCGGTCAGGCTATTGATGCCGCAAAATATATTTCGTGGAAACGAGGAATACACCTTGTTAGTATCCCCACCATTCTTAGTGTAGATGCTTTTGTTACTCCTGCCTCAGGAATCCGTCGTAACCACGAGGTTGCCTATGTGGGAACAAGTACCCCCGATCCGCTGGTTATCGATTTCAACCTTTTACGCACCGCGCCACCTGAATTAAACATTGCCGGAATTGGCGATCTGCTTTCCATTCACACAGGCACGTTCGACTGGGAATATGCCGAAAACCGCGGAAAATCGGAATACCCGTTCTCGTCACACGATGTGGCCAGCGGCCGGAAAATTCTTGAAGAAATATATACAAAACTCGACGATATCAAGGGAAACAGCGACGAAGGATTAATGGCCATAGTTGAAGGATATATGACCATGAACACCATTTGTTTACCTGCCGGCCATTACCGCATCGAGGAGGGTTCGGAGCATTTCCTTTTTTATGAGCTCGAGGAAAGGC
The DNA here is from genome assembly GCA_963702415.1 of uncultured Bacteroidales bacterium. Lineage (GTDB taxonomy): Bacteria > Bacteroidota > Bacteroidia > Bacteroidales > VadinHA17 > LD21. The sequence goes on from CAVPCP010000023.1 coordinate 58,537, forward strand.
TTGCCCGTCCGTTTGTACACGGATATATTGTAGGACTTGGCATTTACCTGATGAGCCAGCTGCAGGGAAACCGGTTTGAAATGATAAAGAATGTTATGGATAGGGTAGGTCTAAAATATCACCCCGCAGACCTTGATATCAAGAAAGAAGAGCTGCTTGCCGCATTGTTGAATGTTAAAAACTATGTGTCACAAAAGCCGAATCTCTGGTTCTCGGTAATCGACGACTCGGAGATAACCGAAGCGTGGGCGCTGAAGGCGATGGAAGGATTACGTTTCTGAAAGAAAAACCATCAAACAGGTGAAAAAACACAATCAACCAGGTGAAACGGAATTGGTAAGTGATTCTGGCGAATTGCAGAAATTTGGCTACAAACAAGAGCTCAATCGCTCAATGGGTGGATTTTCGAGCTTTGCCATATCGTTTTCGCTTATTTCGGTGCTCACAGGAATTTTTGCAAACTTCAATTTTGGGTTTCACCAGGTGGGAGGAGCCATTGCCTGGTCGTGGCTGGTGGTGGGCATGGGGCAGTTTTTTGTTGCGCTGGTTATGGCCGATTTATCTACCCGTTTCCCTATTACAGGTTACGGATACCAGTGGTCGGCACGTTTGGTAAACCCACATTATGGTTTTTTTGTAGGCTGGATGCTTCTTATTCAGTTTATTACCGGATTTCCAGGTACAAGCCAGGCCATTGCTGTTACGCTGAATGGTATGCTCGGAGGCGATTCATCGGGAGTTGCAGTATCGTTAATAACCCTGGTAGTTATCACTTTGGTAACCATCATTCACCTTTACGGAATCAGGGTAGTTTCGCTGGTAAATAACCTGGGGGTTTATACCGAGCTGGCCGGAGTAGCAATTCTAATCGTTGTTTTGGCAGTAATCTGGTTTTTATCGGGGTCGGTAACCACCGAAAATCTTTTTAATTCGGCGAATGCCTTTTCGTCAAATGCAGCCGGATTTTCGTCATTTGCCTTGTCGTTATTGCTTGGGGCCTGGTGCTTAACCGGGTTCGAAGCTGCTGCAGACCTGGCAGAAGAGACCCTTTCGCCCCGGAAACATGTTCCGCGGGCAGTAATTTCTTCGCAGCTAAGTGCAGCGCTGGCAGGTTTTCTGATGCTTGTACTAATTGTACTTTCGGTTGACAATATTAGTGTGGCACAAAAACAGTCGAATTCGTTAATATATATCCTCGAAAACGCTATCGGCACACGTGCAACAGCTGCAACAGGTATTATCGTCATGCTATCGATATTTGCATGTGCCGTGGCATCTATGGCAACTGCAACCAGGCTGTTGTTCTCGCTTTCGCGCGATAATATGCTGCCTTTCTCAAACTTTCTTGCACGCATTAACGGGAAACGGCAAACACCTCAATATGCAACCATTACCATTTGGATTTTCAGCAGCATTGTAATACTGGTTTTCAGGCAAATTGAAATTATTACCAGCGTGGGGGCAGTGGCAGCTTATCTCGGTTATGCAGGTATTATGCTGGCAACCCTTATTTCGAAAAAACAGAATAGCCGGAAAGAGGGATTTTCGTTAGGAGGTTTTTTAATTCCAATTCAGGTTTTGTCGCTAGTTTGGACACTTATTGTTGTTGCTGCCATTTCTATTCCCGAAACTTCTGTTCCCGGAATTGGCCTTAAACATTTGCCTGCTGTTTCGGCCCTTATTGTAATTCTGGCAGGGGTGTTGCTTTATTTTTTCTCTGTCAGGAAAAAACTGAAAAAGGGAGTTGCCGGACCACCTAATAATATTCATTCGTGAAATTTATTAAAACTAAATAGCTCGTTAATACTTAAAGAATGACTGTAACCGAAGTCAATAAAAAACAGCAGAGTATTGTTATACCCATTATACTAATCGGAGCACTTTTCTTCATTTTCGGGTTTGTAACCTGGCTGAATGGTATTTTAATGCCTTATTTGCAGATAGCCTGCGAACTTACTTCGTTTCAGGCGGCATTTGTACTTTTCTCATTTTATATTTCGTACGTAGTAATGGCTCTTCCTTCGTCGAAAATCCTTGAAAAAACCGGATTAAAAAATGGTATAATGATCGGTTTGTTTGCAATGGCCGTAGGTACAGCAATTTTTATACCAGCGGCGCTTACCCGCACTTTTAGCTTTTTCCTTGTTGGATTATTCGTTATGGGAACAGGGCTGGCATTGCTGCAAACTGCTGTAAATCCGTATATCACGATCCTTGGTCCGCGCGAAACAGCTGCTGTAAGGTTTAGTATCATGGGTATTTGCAATAACGTGGCCGGCGCCATCGGTCCACTGGTTCTTGCATATTATATTCTGAATGACGGCGACGCCTTTATTGAAGGCTTGAAACAATTGGGAGGGAGTGAAAAAATAGCTGCGCTCAATGAATTGGCTTCCCGCGTTGTAGTGCCTTATATTATTATGACCCTCATCCTGGCAGTTCTGGCGGTACTGGTAAAATTCTCTCCGCTGCCCGACATCGACCAGGAGGAAGAGGAAGTACAAGAAAACGCCGGCGATATGAGAACCAGTATTTTGCAATATCCACACCTGATTCTGGGTGTGATCGCCCTGTTCTTTTATGTTGGCGTTGAAGTGATTGCCGGTAACACTATCGTTGGATATGGACTGTCGCTGGGGGTACCGGTCGATTCGGCAAAATCGTACACCACCATGGTAATGGTAACCATGCTTGTTGGGTATGTTTTAGGCATTATTCTTATTCCCAAAATCCTGTCGTATCGTAAAGTTTTGATATCGTCAACAATTCTCGGACTGTTTTTTAGCATTTCGTCATTGGTTATTCCGGCAAGTGTAAGTTTTACACTGCCCTTGCTGATTATCGAAATACCCATGACTGTTGCCTGCATTGCCATGCTTGGTCTTGCCAATTCAATGATCTGGCCTTCTATTTGGCCGCTTGCCATTCACAACCTCGGAAAATTCATTCAGAAAGGATCGGCACTTATGATCATGGCCATTGCCGGTGGTGCAGTTTTACCGGTAGTCTGGGGGCAGCTTTCCGATATGTGGTCGGCGCGATGGGCCTTTATTATTCTGTTGCCGGCTTATCTGATTATCTTCCTTTACGCTTTGCACGGGTATAAAATCAATACATGGAAAAAACAAAACTAAACATATAAAAACTACGATTATGCAAGACATGTTGGTTCGATTGTATGATTTACCTGATCATACTTTGTTAATGAAAAAACTATACAACGAAGGTGTCAGCATTCGCCGGCCACTGGCAGCTGAAAAATCGATTGTAGTTGAATGGGTTACCAAACATTTTGGTACCGGCTGGGCCAGCGAGGCCGAAGTCAGTTTTTCGTACCAGCCTATTACCTGTTTTATTGCCATTCAGAACGGGCAGGTATTGGGATTTGCCTGTTACGACTCGTGCTACAGAAATTTCTTCGGTCCAACCGGAGTGGATGAACAACTCAGAGGCAAAGGTATCGGCAAGGCATTGTTGATGGAATGCCTGGTCGCCATGAAATCGCAGGGGTATGCCTATGCAATAATAGGCGGTGTCGGCCCAGCTGAGTTTTATACCAAAGCTGTGGGCGCCGTACTGATTGAAGGATCCAATCCGGGTATTTACCAGGGCATCATGAGCGAAGTACCTGTGGATTAAACCCTTGAATATAAAGCGGGTTCATTGAGTAGTTAAACTAAATAAAATGATATGAAACGGGAATGAATCTTACATGCTTAAATTAGCTTCGCTGAGCTCGCAGGCACGGTTCACAAATAAGCATGTATAAATTCATCGCGAGTTCTCCTTCTGTGCGGGACAAGTTATGTGACCATTTAATGATAAGCAATAAGATTGCTTTTACATTGAAAATGAAATAAAAAGGTAAAAGATAATACGCATAAATAATAGCCTTTGTTTCTAACAAAAATGAATTTAGGTATTACATCTAAATAATTAAACATGAAAAGAATACTTAAAATGCCCCTTTTGGCCGTTCTTTTATTCAATTTTAACATTTATGCAAATGATATTGATACTGGAAGAATTTGTGTCAATACATCAAACAAAAAACTCGAACAGACTTTTAAATGGGCAGTCGATATGGCGTTATCGCATGTGCAGACAGGAAAATCGGGCGTGGTGGATCGTTGGGAAAAGGGAGAAGGAACGGGTAATGTGGCCTACATTCCCAGCTACTGGGGCGGTTATAATTCGCGAACGGCATTTTATTCCCGAGATATCTGTCATCAGGTTGCGGGCGGTCATCTTTTAAACCTGCAGCCCGAAAATTTTACCATGCTGCGCGAATTTGCCAAAACATCAACTGCCGAGCGCAAGTGGTTTCCTTTGTGGGCGCTGAATTTCGACGGAAGTCCTTTCAAACTCGACTACCGCAGCGATACTGATTTTGTACGCGAAATACCGGCAGCTTTCGAACTAGTTGATAAGGCGTATCAGCTTTATTTGTGGACAGGTGACAAAAACTACCTCGAAGACGGGGCGCTCTGGAATTATTATTCACGGGTTGTTAATGAGTTTATTACCCTGCACGACACCCGCATGCCCAACGGAGTGGCCGAGGGCGATGGTTCGGGCGATATTTTCAAAGGCTCGGCAACCTTTAACGAAGAATGGGATATTCCGCTTGTGGAAGCCGGCGATGGAATTGCCTGTCAGTACAGGGCTTTTGTGGCTTATGCCATGATGGCCAAAGCCCGTAACAATGAAAAACTATACAACGATTACAAAACGAAAGCCGAAAAACTGAAAACCTATTTCAATAAGGAATGGTCGGTAAAACCGGGAACGAAAAACCTGGTACGGGGCTACAATCTGAAAGGTAAAGCATTAACCAACTGGGGCAAAGAAAACTCATGGTTTATGCTGATGAAAGGAATTGCTGAACCATCGGAACGGACCGAACATTATATCGACTTTGTGGACAAATCTGCCAGTTCGAAAAAGGGAAAGCCATCGAATATCGAAGCCCGGTCGTACCTGCCCGAAACATTTTTCAACAACAACCGCATTGAGCAGAGCTGGAAATGGATGGAAGATATCATCAATAACATAGACATCCAGTTTCCGGTTAGCAAAACCACCGGCGATGGCAATTATCCCGAAATATCATTTGTTCTTGTGACCAATGTGGTTGAGGGTTTGATGGGTGTTGAACCAAATGCGCCTGAACAAAAACTGGCCAGCATTTCACGTTTGCCGGAAGCGATTCCTGAGTTATCAGTAAAAAATATCAATATTGGTAATGCTCTTTTTACACTCAGCCATTCAGACAGTAAGAAATCCGTTTTGACTTATCAAACAGGTGAAAAAAACTTTAGCTGGGAAGTCCGCTTTTATGGAGAGCACCCTGAAATTAAAGTAAATGGAGTTAGCAAACCCCCTCAGCACAAATTACTGAATGGTGCAAAAATCAGTTTTGTAACTCTGGAAATAAAACCAGGTGAAACCATTGAAGCAAAAATTGAATAGTTGAAAAAGTATTTTTTATCGACCATTTTAACAGCCTTTTTGGTTGGAATATTTGCAGCCGAAGGCCAAACCACTATCAGAAGTTCGCCTCTTTCGCTTGAAATAGCAGGAGTTACCGTTGCGCCTCATTATGTTTCGGGCGAAATACCCAATTACCGGGACGAAGAGAAGTTTCTGTCAAAATTCAGTCCGGGTGCGCATATTAGAATTTTTGTAAGAAATAATGGCCTGACGGGAATTAATCCTGAAGTACTGCTGAATGGGAAAACCGGCCGGGAGTTAATCACTTCCAATACCGTTTCGTATTGCGATTTGCCTGATATCCGCGAAACAGCCACTAAAATGTCGACAGAAATACCGGCAGGTGGCCTGGATTGCTACATGCTGAATATTGTGTCCCCCAATTTCTATGCAAACGGAATCAATCTGAAATTCAGGGATAAAATAAGTGGTAATACAACCGAAAAGCTAATTCAAATTAAACCGCCTGATTTATATGCCTCGCGGATTGTTTTTAACGCATCAGATGGTTCAAAATTTCCTGATGGTTTCTATATTTATTTCAATAATGATGCTGATAAAAATGCTCAAATCAGCCAGGTGAAAATCTGGAAAGCCTCAAAAACATACACTGAGCATTGGTGGAGTGAATCATTTGAGCCAGGAAAAATCACATGGTTTGGCGAACAGGGAAACGTTCCTGCAAATGAAATAAACGGAGCATTGGTAAGCACCGGCAAACTTCCTTTCGGCGAAACAATTATCGAATTTGAGGTAAACCGCAATTCGGCAGTTGAGAAAATGTATTACGTGGTGAAACCCATGATCATCAACTTTGATATCGGCCTTGGCTGGGATTTTGAGTTGTTATCAAAAAGCGAAGCCTACTGCAAAACCATAAAATTCATGCACTTCAATACCGTAAATGGCGATGCCAAAGATTTTCTCGCAAACAAAGAATGGGCAGAAAAATACCCGATGAAAAGATTTTCGAAACTGGAAGCAGAATCGGCAACAACCGATGAAAACGAATTGAAAACCATTCACGGGGCCGAACATTTTGGAGAACCACAGTTTGGGAAACGACCCGCACAGGAAATTTTCAATTATTACACTACCTACCGGAATTCAGGCTTTCCGTCAACCTTAACACTTTCACACGAGCCGGGGTTCTTTCTGTATGCTGGGGTGGTCGATTATAATCATTTTGATGCTTATCGTGTAACTGCGCCACATGCAGACAAATGGGGTAATTATGAAAAGTACGGAAATAAGAATGTGAAATGGGGTTCGCCACTCGAAACCATTGGCGATTACATGCGTACGCTCAACCGCATCAGCTATCCGAACCCGGTTGCGGCATGGACCCAGGCGATGGCCGATGATTGGACAAGCCCGGCACGCAAAAACGCCGGCAATCCGAATAACCTGGAAATGCGTATTCAGGCTTATGAAGCAGTTGCCAATGGCGCAACTTCGCTGTACTGGTTCAATATGGGTGGAAAAACGGTAATCAATAACCGGGGCAGCCTGGGCGAAACACAGCGTGTAAACCGCGAAATTATGGTTGTGGGCGACATGCTATCCAAAACCATGCCCTTCTGGTGGCAAAACCGTTTCCTGGATATCGACCTGAATGTACTTGCCGGGCCCGATTATGCTGCACTTTTTGCCATTGACCTGAAATACAGGGTGTCAGAATCAAACCAATTTATCTCTTCAGGAAAACGCAGCGAAACCATGTCATTCAAAATCCCTGCCTATTTATTGCAGTGCGATGCAGCGGTTAAGATAACCCACGAAGGTGTTTTCCCTGTAGATGTCCAGGTAACCGATGGAAATGCAATCATTTCCGACACGTTTGAAACAACCGGCATGTACATTTTCTATCATTCTGGAACCCGGAACTGGAAAGAACTGCTGACAAAACGATACAACGAAATCAGGGCAACCGAAGCATCCTGGCAGTTCGACCCGATAAATAACGATGCCGATTTCAGAATCTTAATTGATGAGGTTTACAAGGCAAATTAAAGATGAACAGATTTGTTTTCGAAAAAGCCTTTATATCCTCACCAACTGCATTTTTGACAATTTGACCCAACAGGTCGACCCCTCCGCCATTGTAATAGAATGCAGCGCCGGGTTCTGTCACCAGTGGTTTTGAAAGCAGATATGATACCGGATTTACAGACTTATTAAAAAGAATGATATCATTATTTGACTCTGAAACTGATACATCCCATTCATTCCATTGCAAACCGCCCGACATCGTAAGCATATGTCTGATAGTAATTCTTTCCATGCCGTCTGTGCAAAGCGAAGAATGATCAGGGAGATAATCGAATATACAATCATCCTCACTGCTTATATAATCCTTGTCCACAGCTATTCCCACGACCATGGAAGTAATACTTTTTGTTGCAGAGTGGGTATTATGACGCGTATCTCTGTCGAATTCGATATATTTTCCGAGATAATCCTTGCTGTTCATTCCAAAATCGTTGCCCGGCCAGTATTCTTCAAATACCAGTTTCCCGTCCTTAACGATGACAATGCTGTGAACGTTTTTGTAATGTTTGCCGTATACCATGTTTACCATTTGCTCAATCGGGAATGAATCCATCCCCACACTTTTCAGGGAAGCTGTTTCCCATCCGTCATTCAGCTGAACCGGAGGATTATAATCATAAACATCCGGATATACTTCGTCCTTCTTGCAGGCAACAATTACAATTACGATAACAAAAATAACAGATATGTTTTTAATTATCCTGACATTCATAACATTCCGTATTAAATGCCCGGTTACAGCCCGGTGAGTTTTTGTAGGTCTCTTTTTATCTTTATTATTTTTACATCCATTACCCAGATATCAAAATTTCTTCCCTGTGTCCTTGTAAATGCGACCTTTTTTCCATCAGGCGACAATATTGCTCCTTCGTTGTGGCTACTACTCGTTACAGCAATCGAAAGCTATTTGCCTTCTTCTGCCGGCATAATATCAAGGCTTGGGTATTTACTATTTGAATCTGCATAAGTTAGTAATATTCCACCTTGTGATGGAGTAAGATGATGATAAATAATTTTATTATGACCGCTTAAATGTGTCGTCTCCCTATCCTCTGTTGATATTTTATGTAAGTTTGAGTATAAATAAACCGGCTAACAAAATGGATCTGAAGGTCGATAACGGTAGTCAGAGATATTGAATTCCTGATATACGGCAGGAAAAAATGTAACCCGATTGAATTTCACTTGTCTGTTAAAAGAAAATTTCTAAACTATGAAAAAGTTATTCTCAGTCCTGGTAATCACATTTATAATATGGACTAATGTGTATCCACAGGTGGATCCTGATACCAGGATCCCTGATCCGTTTCTTCTGGAGAATTTTTTTGACGGCATGATGAATGACCATCTTAAATCAAAACATATAGCTGGTGCCGTAGTGGCAGTTGTAAAGGATGGAAATATTGTTTTAAAAAAGGGATATGGCTATTCCGATTATGAGAATAAACTTCCGGTCAGCCCTGATTCTTCCCTTTTCAGGATCGGCTCGATCTCAAAAACCTTCACCTGGATTGCGGTAATGCAGCTTGCTGCACAGGGTAAACTCAACCTGGACGAAGATGTCAATGTTTACCTCGCCGATTTCAGGATTCCTGATGGGAAAGGAGGCCCAGTTACACTCAGGAACCTGATGACTCATACACCGGGATTTGAGGACAGGCTGCTGGGAATATTCGGAAGGGATGAAAAATCAATAAGACCATACGGAGAAATCCTGAAAGAACAGCTGCCTGAACGTGTCAGGCCTTCCGGAGTTGAGATGTCTTATTCCAACCACGGAACCGGCATAGCAGCATACATTGTGGAGAATGTTTCGGGACTGAAATGGAATGATTATGTTGAACAAAATATAATAAAGCCTCTTGGAATGGATCATACCTCTTTCAGGCAGCCTCTTCCCGATCATCTGGCCGGGATGGTATCAAAGGGATATAACTATGAAAACGGTTCACTTAAAGAATACGGATTCGAATTTATCCCGCTGGCAGCGGTTGGAGGTGCCAGTTCAACAGCCGATGATATGGCAAGGTACATGATAACCCATCTTCAGCTTGGGAAATACAATGATATTTCAATTCTTGACTCTGCAAGCTTCTCGCTAATTCACGGGACTGAATTCAAGGCTTCTCCTTTTGTCAGCGGGATCGGGCTGGGCATTTATGAACTGGTGAACTGGAATGGAATCCGGACCATCGGACACGGCGGTGATACATTCTGGTTCCATTCAATTATGGCTCTGATCCCAGAAAAAAATCTCGGCGTGTTTGTATCATTCAATACCCAGACAGCCGATTATGCACAGGTGCTTCTGTTATTTCTGGACCATTTCTCGCCTTTGAAACCACCAAAACAGGAAATCAGACTGACCAGCGCGAATTCTGAAAAATTTACCGGTGAGTACAGGTACAATCGCTACCCCCACAGCGATATGACACGAATTTCATCTATATTGAGCCCGTTAAAGGTGAGCTATGACACAAGCGGTTATCTTATAGCCAAAGGGGTTGAAACACAGAAATGGTTCATGGTGAATGACTCTACCTTTATTAAAGAGAGCGGAGATGAATACTTTGCATTCGGAGAACTGCAAAATGGAAAATATACAAAAATATTCCCTGGCAATCTGGCAGTTATGCCGATGGAAAGGTTACCTTTCATTGATTCGGGGAGTCTTCATATCCCGGTGATGGCAATATGGATGCTGGTCTTTCTTTTTACATTTATTCACTGGCCTTTAGTGTATCTTATCAGAAGGAAATATTCTTTAAATCAGGGGGAACAACAAACACTGCCTGTATTTAACAAATGGATCGGCTGGATTACCTCTCTTCTGGTTCTCCTATTTATCATTGGCCTGGTCTCATCATTAAGCAAACCCTGGGAATTAGCCTATGGGGTACCGCCGGCGCTGAAAACTGTGCTCGTTATTCCTCTGGTCTTATGCATATTAGTGCCGGTATTAATATATTTGGTATTTAAACTGACAATCAGCAAGGGATTCCGACTTTCCGGAAAAATTCATTTTTATGTATTGATATTTTCATTGTTGCTTTTTCTCTGGCAGCTTAATCACTGGAACATGCTGGGATTTAAATACTGAATTACAATTGGCGACAAGATAATATTGTGGGTCGACGGGCTTTTCTCCCGCCGTTCCTGACGTTTCAGTCAGGATTTTAGATTCGGTCGGGATTGTCGCTTTGCTCCGATTTGTTAAGCTTCTCCAATAAAAAAATCCCCCGAAATCTTTTTCCGGGGGATCAAAAATATCTGAAATAACATTTATTTACAATCGATCCTGAAACCCTCATTTACGACTGTTCCATCGGTGGTCACATGGAACCACTGATGAAATACGGCAATTGTCTTTCCATTCAATGTGAATTTTCCGGTATTTTCTAAGAAATCCAATCCAGTCATTACCTGAGAAATTTCATAAACATTGCCTGAGGGTTCTGTGCACCCTTCATCCAGATAACCTTTTACCTCAACTTTCTTAACAAGGGTTACCCAGTTATGAGGTGTAAAGATGTCTTCAACAATTACATAACCCCATAAATAATCACCTGTGCATGTTAATTGGCCGCTAACTGTAGTCATGCGTTCTACTTTTTTAACATTATTTTGAGCTTTAACAGTACTTACACTAAAGGCTGCAATAAAGCACAGGACAATAAAAAATTTAAGTGTTTTCATAGGAGCAGGATTTAAGTTTGATTATTTTAATTGTACCAGTTCATTTTAATATAAAGTAACTCCATAATCCACAGTGGTACCTAGCAATTTCAGGTCAAAGACTTAAAATTTTCATACTAAAACTTAAACTTTTTGGCAAAGTTGTGAAACACGACTACTGTGAGTTCAGATTCTGTTTCCCCTATTGTCACTAAAATCAATGAAGGTTTACACCTTTTCTTGCCATTTCAAGATGGTGGTTTATGGTGTAGAGTTTAAAAGGCGCTTCATTCCAGGCTTTTTCAATTAAAGGAAGGGCTTCACTATACTTTCCCTGTTTGTAAAGGCCCCATCCCTTCTGATCAAGATAATTGTAATAATCAACCCTGTTTTTTGCAAACTCCATTGCCCTGTCCATGAGTGCAGGAACTTCATTTACTTTCCTTTCTGTCTCCGTAAGGAACGAAGCAAATCTGAATAGCCTGGCTGGATTATCCGGATCGAGCTCCAGGGCTTTCCGGTAATCATCCTCTGCCTTATCCATAATACCTGTATCATAATATATACGGCCGACTGCTTCTGTTATTTCTGCTTCAGATGCATTGTTCTTTTCCCTTAAATCCGATATGAACCGTTCTATATGTTTCATGGCTGCCGCCGAATCGCCTACCGATAAAGCAAGTGATGCCTTCTGATGCAGGATTGAGATATCTCCGGGGTTATACTTTTCCCATTTCCTTATGATCTTCTTTTCTTTAGCGTACTGACCAGTCTTATTATATGCTTCAGCCAGGTGTGGAAAAGCCCAGTTGTTTTCAAAAAACTCCTTTCCGAAAATTTCCGACATGTTCAGGTAGTTCTCAAATTCAGGAATTGCCTCGTGGTATTTCTTTATTTTGCAATAACAGTATCCGAGAAGATAACCCTTGATGTGTGTCCCGGATAGATCCTGCATTTGCTTCAGGTATTTGATCCCTTCTTCAGGGGGTTCAAAGCTATAGGCATAGGCCCAGCTTGCATAAATCTGCTGATCGACAGGCCACCTGTCCTTCATTTTGTAGTACTTTGAAACCCATTTATAACTTTCCTCAAGCTGTCCTGAATTCCCGTATGCTGAGGAGAGGCCTATCATGGGAGCGAAATCATTGGAATCAATTGCCAGCGCTTTCTTATACCATGAGATTGCAAGTTCATTATCCCCCTTCATAAGTGCCTTATTACCATAATAGCAATACCGGAACTCCTCTGCCGACCCCGGGAGTAGCGATTTCGTGTCAATCCTGCGAACATCAAAAAGCTTATGCTCATTTGCCAGCTCGGAAATCAGAAGGAAGTTCAATAGTCTGACTGAAAGGGTGTCTGCAAGTACAAAGGCATCCCTTTCACCAAGGTGGCCCTCCATCTTAAAAGATTTAATTACCTCATTTGTCCTTGTACTTATCAACTGTGCATCCACACAGGTAACAGAATTTGCCTCAGTTATGGTTCCGTTGACATAAAGATTTGCATCAATTTTCCTCGAGATATTCCTCATCACCGAGGGTGAAATTGATGCATAGTTGTCCTGTCCGTTAACGCGAAGCAAGGTGTTTATTATGTCCTGTGGTTTAACTTTATTGGACGGATTGTTGGCCAGATTTGAAATAAACCTGCCCTGTATACCTTCCTGCCAGATATTCCAGGTAGTATCCTCAGTAAGATTCTGAAACGGCATTACTGCAACTGAGATGGACCCGTCAGAGGAGGACAGATCCCTTGTCCAGTCCGAGTTCCGGAATCTGGTAAAAATATAATACACTCCAATAACAAGCAATGCGATGAAAAGCACTATTCCTGCTCTGTAAGTTGCCCGTTTTCCAAGGAACTTCCCGGCAGATCCCCTTTCATTACTTTTCTCAGTCAGCTTTTTAAATTCCGAATCTGTAAGATCTCCTCTTTTTACCTTGCCTGGAGGATACCCGAAATATTCGTGGAAGCATTTGGTAAAATATACAGGGCTGTTAAACCCGACTTTATATCCAACTTCAGCAACTGTGTAAATCCCATCCCTTAGAAATTCAAGCGCTTTTTCGAGACGGGTATCGCAGATAAAGCGGCTGACCGATTTTCCTGTTATCTTTTTTAGTCTCCTGTTCAGGACGCGGCTGTTGAACCCTGATTCCAGGGCAAGTTCATTCACCCCGAAATGCTCGTTCTCAAGGTTCGCTAAGGCTATATCAGTAAGCTTCCTGATTAAAATCTGGTCCGGTGAAAGAGGCTCGTCCATCCGATTGTTAATAATTTAACAATAACCGAAATAATCTCCTTAACAATAGTCGGTAAAATAGTAAACTTCAGTGATTTATACAAATGAATTTTGACGGGGAGAAGATCTCTGTTGATAATGGGACAAACTGTCCAGCTAACGCAGGGAAAAGACAACTTGTTCAGGACCCTGAATGGGCCAGACATAAGCACTAAATCACTGGTGCTATTTGAATAAGGGATGGTTGAAAAAGTATTTCTTAACCGCAAAGCACCATAAGAAGACACCAAAGCACGCAAAATAAAGACGTTAATAATTAGCTCTTTGCGATCTGCGGTTAATGGATTTTGACATTTAAAACAGCTCCCGGATTAAAAAATCGGCTATTAAAATAGGATTTCTAATCATTTATTGTATTTTTGCATTTTATATGCATATATACTATTGTATTTTATCATGAAAAGAGAAATAATACAACACTTAAGAGAATGGAAAACCCGCAGTAGGAATCCATTAATCATACGGGGTGCCAGACAAGTTGGTAAAACTTACATAATTGAGGAATTTGCAAAAGCCGATTTCGGAAATTGCCTCAAAATCAACCTTGAAGAAAGACCGGAACTTAAGAAATTATTCTTTGATAATGATGTAAAAAGAATATTGACCGAGATTTCAATAATATTGAATAAAGATGTAAGCTTTGGAAGCACTTTATTGTTTATTGATGAAATACAAACCAGCCCTGAAGCTATCCTTTCATTAAGGTACTTTAAAGAACATGTCCCGGAACTTCATGTAATTTGCGCAGGATCTTTACTTGACCATACATTAAATGAAATGAAACTTCCCATGCCTGTAGGGCGTGTCGAATTCATGTACATGTATCCAATGACTTTCAAGGAGTTTCTGGTGGCAATAAATCAGGAAAAACTGGTATCATATATCGAAGAATTTGATTTCACAAAACCATTCAGCGAAGTAATTCATAATCAAATTGCTCAACAGCTCAGGTTTTACTTCTTTACAGGAGGGATGCCCGCTGCAGTGAAGAATTATGCAGAAAATACCAGGCTATCTGAAATTCAAAGGATACACAGTAATATATTGACTTCTATTCAATATGATTTCGCAAAATACGGAACCCGCAAGCAACAGGAATATCTGAATTTAGTTTTAAAGTATTGCGGACGTTATCCCGGCAGGAAAATTAAATACAGTAATATCGACAGGGAAATACGGTCAACATATCTTAAAGAGTCAATTGAAAAGCTTGCATTAAGCAGAATAATCCATATTATAAAACACAGTAACGCCAGTAAAGTTCCTCTGACAGAATATGTTAAGGACGATGTTTATAAAACTGCCTTCCTGGATATTGGTTTTGTGAACCATTTAAATCAAATTGAACTTACGGCGCTGGATAATCTGGTAACTGCCAATGAAGGAATGCTTGCCGAACAATTCATTGCCCAGGAATTGCTTAATATTCAAGATGTATTTCTGAATCCTGAGTTGTTTTACTGGTCGAGGGAAGAAAAAAGCTCAAATGCAGAAATTGATTTCATTTTCCAGCATAAAAATAAGATATATCCCGTGGAGGTTAAGGCAGGAAAAACCGGAACTTTAAAATCATTGCAGAGGTATCTGTACGAAAAGAAGCTAAAAGACGGAATAAGGTTTAATATGGATCTTCCCAACTCAGGAAGATTTAACACAAAGATGAATATACCAGATAAAAATGTGGAACTTTCATGGACACTTTTGTCTTTGCCTCTCTATATGGTTTCTGAACTCAGAAGACTAATTGATTTGGGAGTTTAATCCTATAAAAAGCCCCCTGAGCTGGCTCAGGTTATAATAACTCAAACCTGACTGATTAGTAAGTTCCTTTACACCAAAGTTTTCATTATTGAGGTTAGCTAGTACAATATCAGTCAGCTTGCTGATAAAAATCTGGTCCGGTGAAAGAGGCTCCTCCATCCGTTTGTTAATTTAACAATAACCGAAATTATCTCTCCTTACTAAAGTCAGTAAAATAGTAAATTTCAAGGTTTTATGCAAATGAATTTTGACGGGGATTTGATTTTTGTTGATACAGAACAGATCTGGCGTTCAGAAATTTATTAGATTGCATCAGGCGGAAATTATCGATTTCAGTCTCATTTCCGTTTATCCACTGCGCTTACCCTGAACGTAACAGCATACTCTGAAGGTAATGCATCAAGGTATGAAGCAGGTATGCTAAAGCTGAATCCGTCGACTCCGGCATTCCATTTGAGACTGCTGCCCTTCTTTCCAATCATGCTTATCTTTGCTCCTTTAGCCGGACTGAAACCCATGACTACTATTTTTGAAGGCAGCTTCTCATTTTCATCAAGCAGATAGATTATATACGCCGATCCGTCTTTTCCGCTGGTATATCGAAGCTTACCGTCGAAATAAGGAGCAATTGTCCGTGTTCCATAAATTGCATCACCATTAATGCTTAGCCATTTACCTGTTTCCCTGAGTCTGTCATATGCCTCATCATACCAGGTACCGTCAGGCCCGGGACCGATATTCAGCAGCAGGTTCCCTCCTTTTGCCACAATATCCGTTAACATATGGATCACTTTCCTTGAAGGCATCATTGTTGCATTGAATGAAAATGACCATCCACCTCCAAGTATCATGCATGATTCCCAGGGATATGGGAGCATTTTTTCAGGTACCTGGTTTTCGGGTGTCAGATAATTCTGATTTTTGCCATGAACCGCACGGTCGACCACTATCGCCTCAGGTTGCTTCGTCCTTATTTTCTCAACAAGCTCATCCATTCTTACGTCCTGGTTGAACGGCCGTGTTTTAATATCTCTTTTCGCCACCCATCCACCATCAAACCAGAGCAGATCTATCTTGCCATAGTTTGAACAAAGTTCCATAACCTGATTATGTGTGAACTCTACATAATTGTTCCATTTTTCAGGGTAGCGGCCAGGATCATAATTCGGATTTCTGTCGAGAGGAGGAAATTGCGGCCACCAGTAATCAGGGCAGTGCCAGTCTGGTTTTGAGAAGTATGCTCCGACCCAGAAATCTTCATTCCTGAAGGAATCGAATATTGCCTTTGTAACATCGGCTTTTGGATTTGTATGAAAAGGGCACTCCTTCCCGGTAATCTTGTAGTCGGTGTATTTTGAATCAAACATGCAGAAGCCGTCATGATGCTTTGTTGTAAAGACAACATATTTCATTCCTGCTTCTTTTGCAGCTTTTGCCCATCTTTCGGGGTCAAATTTCAAAGGATTGAAAGTCTTTCCAAGATTTTCATACCTGGTTTTGTATTTAAAATAATCCTTCACCGTGTCAGGAACACACCAACCCTCATCCTCAGGGCAGATTGACCATGATTCGACAATTCCCCACTGGCTGTAGGGACCCCAGTGCATAAGAAGGCCGAACTTTAAATCCTGCCATTGCTCAAGCCTTTTCTGAATTAGCGGACTTGGATCAGGTACATACTCTTGATTATGTTGCGCCTGTAATTGCGGAACGGAAAGTAAAATGATGAGAATAATGAGGTTAATTGTTTTCATGAAGTATCACCAAGATTATAGTCACAACAAAAAGATATTTCCGGAATATACGAAAAGAATCACGATTCCGTGATCTTGTAAAAGGATGAATACAAGAAAAATAAAATAACCCGGGCAACCAACAAACGAGGATGCCAGGGTTTTTCTTTGGGCTGCTACTGATTTGCTATTTGTTTTCCTTTTTTAATTGATGATCAGAAGATCTTGATATTAACCAGAAACCAAAAATCCCAAGGGGTAGACTGAATAGTAATAATTTTATATAGACCTGTAAATCAGGCTGAACTATTGTTCCTGAAATACCCTGGATTGCAATAACTGTATTTACAACAAAATGAGCTAAAAATGCCGGCCAGATACTTCCTCCCTTTAAGACCATTGCTGCCCACCAAATTGAAATGATTACTGCTTCAGCTAAAAGAAAAACTGTAGCCAGGGAAATTCCTGAAGAAATAAACCATATAATATGAAACAAAGCAAAGATCGCTGACATAATTATTACACTTCCAAATATTCCTTTTTGTGTATTTCCCCAGCTTCGGACAAGAATATATAAAATTGCCCCTCTGAAAAGCATTTCTTCGTCTATACAAACCACTGCTTGCATTGCTATTATTCTCCATGCTGATGAAAAATTGAACAGATTTGAGTAATCAAATGAGAAATTTCCATAAAATGAATATAGCGAGGCAAGAGCAAAGTATACAGTTCCGACAATGGCAATAAGCCAGATCTGATATGTGCCTGATCGGGTGATACCTGCTCCTTTTAACCATCCAGGGCGCCATATGAAAATGAAGACGTAAATAATACCTGCAAGATGACCAATAAATAAGATGATTGGATCTCCGAATTCTTTTTTAAGCAGACCGGAAGCAACACCTGCAAATATCATTATCAGGATAAGCCAGCTGATTGCCAGGCTAATTACTGACAAAACGGGATGTTTTGTGAGAAAGGATTTAAAGTTGCTCATAGATTCTTTGATTTAATGCAATTTAGTTTTCATAGTATAAAAACTTGATTATCAAAACAAATATCATAAGGCTTAATCTATTTTGTTGTACCACAACGGCTACGTGTATGCTTTGTTAAAAGGTTCGCGCGGATGGGATAATTCGTATTTGACATTTAACACAACAGGACGATCATATTGGTAGAAATAGTATATATACACGTTTCCATGAACTAAATCAGCCACCATTGTTTCAATCGTCCAACTGGAACCTTTGGAAACATGGACTGCATCCATAACGTCTCTGGCATCCCTGGAAGTGACAGGTCCCTCCCTGGCAATCAGTTGTTTCAGTAAATCACTGGCCTTATCATATCGCCAGCAGGGATAATCAAAACAGTTGGAAGGATTAGCCACATTGAAATTAGTGGAAACAAGGAATCCATCGCCCTGTGGTTTTCGGGTGAACACCATCTCACCGTCTTTACCTGCACTGATAATAACCGCATCGCCTGTTGCATCGGCAAAATGCAGCTGGTCATGCATATACGGATAGTGCTGATGGAGATTGGCCCACCTGATGACTTCTTCAACCTTGAGCATTCATGCATTATCTGCATTATAATGATGGTAGTATTCTCCTTTAACGGGATTCGCTCAGGATGCTGTTTTAATTCAAATCTTGGCATCCGTTTGAGTCATATGCCAAACCTTTTTCGTTTACTCCCTGCTGTGGGTCATCCGGTTTACCAATCCAGATTACTCCATATCTGGAGGAGTCGCCTGGTTCCACCCAATAGAGAATCCGGATTGATGAGTCGTCATTACCCCAAAAAAAACACTATCTCCCTTTGATATGGTAATTACCGAACATCCTGAGGGATAAGTCTTGTTATCAGAAGGTTCATCTGAGTAATTTTGCTGTGCACAGGTTTCTGATACTGCAATTAGCACAAATAAAGTAAAAAGCAGAAGTTTTTTCATTTTATTAATCTCCTATAATTATTAATACTTTTTACAATCATTGTCGTTATCTGTTTGGTTCTTTATTAAGGGATACAACGATCTGGAAACTGCACCTTTTTTATTCCTCTTGTTTTACCTTTTTTTCAATGATAATTGTCCAATCTTTAGCCATTGCAGCTATTGCACCAATCGCCGCCAACTGAGGAGCCAAAAAAGACCAATCGCCCCCATTTTTAAAGAAAATTCCCTAATAGTCTCGCCCTTTTCGTTTTTGATGATTACCTTTCTTGCCTTCCCTTCTTTAAAAATTTCCTTGATCTTGGATAATAACTCATCGCCAGAGACTTTAAAGGATTCCTGATTTGTTTTTTCGTCAGTTGTCATATTGTGTCATTTTGGGTTTGGATTATATTAACAATCGGGACAACCATGAAATAAGTTTGCACAAAGAATATTTACAGGCTCTAATCTTTTATTAAGGATATTAAACTGAAAAACAATTACAGGCTATATCTCTGTTTCAGCTTCTTATAATAATTTCTGGAGATCTTAAATGATTCAGGTGAGCCCTGCAATATCACCTCAGCAGTACCGGTAATGTTATGATCAATTTTAACAATGTAATCGAAATTTAATATCGTTGACCGATGGATTCTGCAGAAGTTCTCATCCGGGAGCCTTATTTCCCATTCATTCAGTGGTTTGGAAGTAATAAACTCCCTTCCATCATTTGTGTGAATATAACTATATTCCCCCGATGCCGTGACATGTGTTATCTGACTGATCTTTATGAAATTGACCGATTTTTTATGCTCCACCATCAGGCGGTCATTGTAGTTGAGTTTTATTATCCTTGTCCAGGAAGCATCCAGACTTTCACCAAGTTTTTCAATAGCCGTTTTAAGTCGTTTTGCCGATACAGGTTTCAGAAGGTAATCAATTGCATTTATTTCAAAAGCCCTTAATGCATACTCGTCGTAAGCAGTGACAAATATTACCTTCCCGGTATATTCAATCAGATTGAAAAGATCAAAACCTGACCCGTCGGGAAGTTGAATATCAAGAAAAAGAAGCCCGGGATTCAGGAGCTTTATTTTTTCTTCAGCTTCTTTCAGTGAAGCAGCCTCACCAATAATCTCAATTTCAGGGAAATCGGCAAGCTTGTTTCTGAGCGTGAATCTTGCCAGACTTTCATCATCAATGATAAGTGCGGTCAGATTATTCATTTCGCGGTACTTTAATTTCAACTTTTACAATGACCTCTGTCATCGGAGATATTCAGGGAATAATTCCCGGGATAAGCATTATCCAGGCGCTCTTTCACATTTTTGATGCCGGTTGTGTCATCTCCCTCATTTTCTTTCCATTTGCCGGTATTGGTAACAATTATTATCAGATTCGGTCCATCAACTGATGCCTTAATAACGATTTCAATCTTATTATAAGGACTACTCTTCATGCCATGCTTTATTGCGTTTTCCACAAATGGCTGTGTCAGGAAGCAGAGTATCTTTTCTTTTCTTAAGCCAGAGGGAAGTTGAATTGAATAATCAAGCCTGTCGTCAAAACGTATTTTTTCAACAAACAGGTACTTTTCAATGATCTCAAACTCATCTTCAAGGGAAACATATATATCAGTATTGAACTTCAATGTGTAGCGTAAAAACTCTGATAGCTCAGTGAGCATCAGATCTGCTTTTTTCAGGTCCTGGTACATCAGTCCCTGTATGGAATTGAGTGAATTGAAGAGGAAATGGGGATTTATCTGGTAACGAAGCATTTGCAATTGTGCTTTACTTGCAAGAAGGAGGGAGGCCCTGGAGCGTTCATATTCCCTGTTCAGATCCTGCCAGTACTTGATGCTGAAATAAAGGATACCCCAGACAAAGAAGACCCATGAACTGGTCAAGTAAGATTGTCAGGTACTGAAAATTGCGATTGAAATGCAGCCAAGGTTTCCCCGGTTCCTGTTAATGAGTAACGAAAAATAAGTCGTAATTCAAACGATAGAGCTGAAAACAGAAATGATACTGCTGAAATTACAATGAAGTAAAACAACTGCGATTTCTTTAACTCGTACAGTGGCCTGTAGATATATCGTAACAAGATTGTTAGTCCGAAAAAAATACTGTAGGTATATATCATATAAATCACTGTGCCCCGAGAGGTAAAAAAGAAATCTGTGCCTCTCAGCAATTCATTGATAAGAAAAAGACTGAAACCCAGGCACTGGTAGTGCCAGAAAGTAAGCTCAGAAACATTTTTACGAAACTTAAAAATCATGACAGTAGATTATTTAATCTAAAGGTTCCGGCAATGAAGATAAGTGACTGTTACAACCGAATATTTTATATGGCCTGGTCCTGATCGTCTATGATCATTATTCGGTTCTTTTTTAATATCTCCCATTTTCTGCCTGATGAATGGACCAGAAACCATCCCTCCTTTCTGCCATAACAAATATACTTAATTACAGCTTTGCCCCGTCACTCACATGAGATCCTGTGGAAAATGAATGATAAGGATGATCATATCAAAGTTCGCAATATTTTGACAACCAGTCAAATGACTTTTTCGAAAGGCTGAATGTAGCTGTAACCGGCTGTTTTTCCCTTTCAGTGGTTTTTATTGAAGTTAATCAAATGGCAAGAACTATAAAGGGAGCTAAAAATTCAGAATGGAGAACAAACGAATAGCGAATTTAAAAGTTTTTTATTCTGCATTCGATTGTTCAAATGTTCTTACTTCTGTAATTCACAGCTGAAAGCGAATGACGGGTTTTCTCTTTGTAAAACACCCCCGGAGGATCAGAAAAATAACCCTGATTTAAGTTTCATAAACTCACCCAAAATTATATTTTAAGTTTTTCACTTCAAGCCTCAGTTTCTTATAACATTTACTTTAGCTTAGCAACAAATTTTTTTTATGAAAGTACTTATCCTTTATGATCTTGATCCAGTCTGGAATAGCTCTGAAATAAGAGATACCCGTAACTCCAATAAGGTGCTCTTTGATTCGCTGAAAGACGAAGGAGTTGAAGCATATCTTGAAGAACTGAACGATCCGTACCTGGAAAGAATCCTGGAAAGGTACCGTCCTGATGATACTATTATTTTTAACCTCTGTGAAACCTTGCCAGGGATTCCCTCAAGGGAGAGGAGCGTTCTGGAGATCATAGAAAATAAAGGATTCACCTATACTGGGAATATTCCGGACCTGATAGAGCTGACTAACGACAAACAAAAAGTAAAAGAAGTCCTTGTCTCTCTTGGTATCAGAGTCCCTTATGGAGCAGTGCTTACTCCGGAAGAGGCTGCTGACTGGACTCTTTTCCCGGCTATTGTAAAACCTTCATGGGACCACTGCAGTCTTACCATTACAGAAAGATCGGTGGTTTTTGATACATTCTCCCTTCAGGAACAGATTCGTCTGGTTAACAATGAATTAAATCAGCCGGCTATGGTCGAAGATTTTATTGACGGCCGCGAATTCCATGTTTCGGTATGGAATAATGAACCACCCGAAATATTACCCCCCGCCGAGATGGATTTTTCGGCTTTCAGCGAAGCCCGGGAAAGACTTTGCACCTACGACTCGAAATTTATGCCCGGCTCGGACCACTATGAAAAGATCAAAACCCTGATACCTGCTCCTCTTGATGATAAACTGCTCAAGAAGTTGGAAAAGAAAGTTCTTGCAGCGTGGAAAGGATTCGGATGCCTCGACTATGCCAGATTCGATTTCCGCCTGCGCGATGATAAATTCTACCTCCTCGATATCAATCCCAATAACGATATCAGCATTGATACCAGCTTCGCCATCGCAGCAGAAATGACCAATTATTCATACGGTCAAATGGTAAAACGGATTGCAATGATGGCGGCCGAAAGACACCCTGTATTTGGAGAAAAACTGCTGACTTTACCATAACAATTTCACGATCCTGTCTTTCCTTTTAAGTGATCTTTGTTCTCCCGGAATCTTTGTATTTTTACACAAAAAGAAAATTATAAGTATGAAAATTATTGCAATCGATCAGGTTGAAAAGATGAAAGTCCAGATGGAGGGAGCAGTTGGTGCATGGAAGCAACTGCCCCTGGGAAGTAAAGATGGTGCTCCACTATATTCTTACAGGGTTTTTACAGTGGAGCCGGGAGGAAATACACCTTACCATAGCCATCCTTATGAACACATGAATTTCGTCATAGAAGGTCAGGGGATTTTGATAAATGAAGCTGGAGAAGAACAACCGATAAAGGCAGGTGATTTTGCTTTGGTTAATCCAAACGAAAGACACCAATACAAAAACTATTCACCGGATAAGGTATTCCGAATGATCTGCGGAGTCCCAAAAGAATTTGAGTAATACTGCAAATAGTGGTCGAACTCATCACCTTTAAAATCGCAGTGGTTGGGGAGTACCATTTGAGACAACTTTTAAATTAATATAAACTTTCCCTCCTCATAATAAGATTTTCGTCGGAAATATAGTCATCATACTGCATTTCCTTGTCGATCATCCCTTTCGGACCTATTTCTATAATCCTGTTGCAAACTGTCTGAATGAACTGATGATCATGTGATGACATCAGGATATTCCCCTTAAATTTAATTAAAGTATTATTGAAAGCCTGAATTGATTCAAGGTCAAGATGATTAGTCGGACTGTCAAGAATCATAACATTGGCATTGCGGATCATCATTCTGGCTATCATGCAGCGAACCCTTTCCCCTCCTGAAAGCACATTAACCTTCTTATATATCTCTTCACCCGAAAATAGCATTTTCCCAAGGAATCCCCGAAGGAACATCTCACTTGTGTCCTGAGAATACTGCGACAGCCAGTCAACAAGCGTTATATCTTTTTCAAAGAATTTTTCATTTTCAAGAGGCAGATACGCCTTCACAATTGTCTGGCCCCATTCATAAGAACCTTTCTGAGGTTTGTCATGACCTTTCAGGAGCTCAAACAGTACTGTCATTGCCCGTGTATCCCTGGAAAGAAATGCGATCTTATCATTTTTATTGACAGTGAAGGTAAGATCTTTGAATAGCGTCTTTCCTTCGAAAATTCCTGTAAGCCCTTTTACTGAAAGTATATTATTCCCGGGTTCCCTGCCGGGAGTGAAAATAATCCCGGGATATCTTCGGGTCGAAGGCTTGATTTCCTCAATATTTAATTTCTCTATCATTTTCTTCCGGCTGGTTGTCTGCTTTGATTTCTTGACATTAGCCCTGAAACGCGCGATAAATTCCTGTAATTCCTTCTTTTTTTCTTCTGCTTTTTTATTCTGTGCCAGTTGCTGCCTTAAAGCAAGCTGACTTGATTCATACCAGAAGCTGTAATTTCCCGAGAACAGTTGTACCCTGCTGAAATCAATATCAATGATATGAGTGCATATTGAATCAAGAAAATGTCTGTCATGAGATACAACAAGTACCGTATTTTCAAATTCTGAAAGATAGTTCTCCAGCCAGTTTACAGTTTCAAGATCAAGGTCATTGGTTGGCTCATCGAGCAGGAGATTATCAGGTTTCCCGAACAGAGCCTGGGCAAGAAGCACTTTAACCTTTTCCTTTCCTGACAACTCTTTCAGGAGCTTGAAATGGTTTTCCTCCTTTATTCCGAGTCCGCTGAGAAGACTTGCCGCGTTACTTTCAGCATTCCATCCATCGAGCTCATTGAATTTTTCTTCAAGCTCGGAGGCCTTCATTCCATCCTTCTCGGAAAAATCAGTTTTCAGATATAGATTTTCTTTCTCCTTCGTAATATTCCATAAAGTTGAATGACCCATCTTCACTGTGTCGAGTACTGTGCAGTCATCGAATTCAAAATGATCCTGCTTTAAGACAGAGACTCTTTCACCCGGACCAAAACTCACCGACCCGGTTCGTGATTCAACCCCGCCGTAAAGCATTTTAAGAAATGTTGATTTTCCGCTACCATTTGCTCCGATTACACCATAGCAGTTGCCTGCAGTAAAAATCTGATTAACATCCTGAAATAAAATGCGCTTCCCAAACTGAATACTTAGATTTGAAACTGTTATCATTAATATAAATAATTGTGAAATAAAACATCCCCTGAAAAGGGCTGCAAATTACTTCGTTTGCTCTACTTCTTAGCCAATTGCTGTAACTATTTATAATGATCAGAAAGGCAATAAGCCTAATCCATCACACACCTGACTGAGAAGCCTACTCTTTTCAAATAATAATTTCTTCCAAAGTCCGATTCAAATGTCATAAGTGAGCGATACCATGCACTCTCATTAAATGTATGGTGCCCTGTGCCGGACCAGAACATGCAAATGTATTTCAGACCAAGGAAATCATCGTTAATAGAAAAACTACGTGAGCCACCAGGTATTGCAGTAAAACCACTAAGGTTTGACGCACCTATGTTTGGACTAATCCAGTGTCTTAGTCCAACCTCCTTGATTTTTATTCCTGCAATGTTACTCCCCCCAAGGAAGTTTTCAAGAATAGTCCATTCATCATCGGATGGTATATGCCAGTTTGCAGGACAAATTTTTCGTTGATCCGTTACAGTATACCAGTTATACAAAGAACCATATACATTCTTATAAAGGCTATCATTGTTATAAAAACAATAAGCCCCATTTTTAAGAAGGTTCCAGGAATCAATATTGGTAACATTTGGGATTTGACTTCCGTCCTGGTAATGTGTAGTTCTTAGATTCTCAGCCATCCAGGTTTGTTCTCCGATTTTTACTGTTTTATAAATGTTACCTTCCTGATCAGTCAGGTTTCCATATGTAATCCATTCACTGAAATTTATTGCGTTTGGGGCTGTTTTGAAATTTATTTCATTTCCATAACCTGTACCTGCATTGTTAGTAGCATATGCTCTCACATAATAAATGGTTGAGCCATTCAGATTAGACATATTGCTGACAAATGTTCCGGCACCACCATCTACTAATCTCTTGTTATCATAAATTGTTGGAGAAACATTTTCACTCCAGCATATACCTCTCTCAATCACCCGGCCCGAACCCTCATCGAGAACACTACCTCCGCTGGTAGCTGTAGCTCCTGTGATATTGGTTACTTCTGTTGTAGTCAGAGTTGGTACCTCTTCTTTCCTACAAGAATGTAAAATAATCATAAGGACAAGAAACGCAACCCCTGGAATAATGACGGACTTTTTCATATCACTGATTTGAGGGAAGGGAAAAGTATCAAATGGGCACTATTTCAAGTTTCCTGCCTGTTGCCTTTTCATAAAGCTGTTTGGCTATCCTTGCCTTTTCATAGCTGAAAGAAGGATCGATGGAATAAGCTTTCATGTACGATTCATATGCCTTATCATATCTTTCGACAGTCATATAGTAGTCGCCCTTTGAGTCATACACATTAGGATTTTTCGGATCAAGTTCAATGTATTTATCGAATGCCTCTTCAGCCTTATTGTTCTCCTTTAGCGTCAGGTATGCATATCCGAGCTGATTATAAAAAGATGCGGGATCAGCTGTAATTTTAATCGCACTGTTCAAAGTTTCAACAATACCTGTAGAATCGCCTGCAAGTGATTGAAAAGAGACCATGTTATTATATGAATTGGGATCATAGGGATACATTTGAATAAGCTTCTTCCCGAGCTCGGCAACGTTGTTGCTTCCCTTTTTCAACCTGACAAGTACATCTTTGAGAAGCTCCTCGGCATCACTTAGTTTAGCCTTGCAGTTTATTGCAGCATCAGAATACCCGTCAAAATTATCAATGTCCATATTCAAAAGGAAATATAATGCCAGCTGATAATTGACCATAAAAAAATCGGGATCCTGCTTAAGAGCTTCATTGAAAGTTTCAATTGCTTTATCAAGGTGAACGTCATTAAAGTATTTCATGCCCTGGTTATAAAGCGACAATCCGGATTTGGATTTCGTGGTGACAGGTATAAGCTTCCCCTTTACTGGCTGTGAATATATCAGTATGCCTGGTGAAAGCAATATCAATACCAGAATAAATTTCTTCATCATATTAATCTTTTATGTTAGTTATATGGACTATTGCCACAACATTATTTATGCCAGAATAAATATATATGCAAAGTTAATGTAGAACAAATAAAAACCTATTCCGGTTTAACACCGCCTTGTGTCTTCACTGTCATAAATGTATCGTCAGTCATTTCCAGTATTCAAATTAAATTATCTTTGATTTTCTGCACCCTGAATATTGGAAATAAATGTTAAAACCGGTCCGATATAACCTTTTATCAATTTTTCTTCTGATTATCTGCTTTGGTATTTATCGGGAACCGGTCCGGTCAGCTTCCGCGTATTCGTTTGTAATTCAGAAAAATCCTTCAGATAAACAGCTGCTGCTTAATGGCAGGATATGGCGGAACAAGTATTCAAAGGCTGTCGGCGACCAGTTTTTCCTTTCAAATGTGTTCCTCAAAGGTACGGTTATCTTTAACGGACGCCGTTTCGATAACCTCGACCTGCTTTATGATATAAACAGCGATGAACTGTTATTGAGAACTGAATCTTATCCCATCATAATGATGAATAAGGAAATGGTCGACAGCTTCATACTTGTCTTTGATAGCAGGAAATATTATGTAATTAATGCCGGGAAGGATTCCCCGGGTGTTTTAAAAGGATATGTAAACATAATTTATGACGGTCCTTCAGAGCTTTATGTAAAATACAAAAAAGACATTCAGCCACTGGCTGTTGATGGCAGATATGATCTCTTCCACCCCGGCCATTCTGTCTATTTAAAGAAAGGTTCAGAGATAGTTCCGGTTACCGGTAAAAAGGAACTTCTAAATCTGCTGGAGGATAAAAAGAAAGAAACCAGGCTTTACCTGAAAAGCAACAGGCTGAAATTAAGGCAAAAGGATCCGGAGACATATATCCCCGTACTTCGGTATTATGACAGTTTAAGGGAATAGTATATAGAATTGATGATTTTCAGAGCCCATATTGCTGCTGCTCTCATTCTAATATCACAGGCGGTTTATTCACAGGAAAAATATGTGATTGACTGGGATTATGCAGGTCAGTCATTTGAGGCTTTTGCTCTTAAAGCTGAGTCACGGTACCCAGTCAGATTCTTCTTTGACTATGAGTGGGTAAGTGACCTCACACTTGGAAACTATGGCGGGAACAGGATGCTCAGTGAAATCCTCGATACGCTTTTCGATGGGAAATCAATATACTGGTATGGCATTGAATCGGGAAATATCATTCTTACAAAACCCTATGCAATTAAACAGGTTAAAGTAAAGCAGGCTGCCGAACTTAGCTTTATGCCGGGCATAGATTATTCGGATAACAGGGAGGCCAAAATTACCGGAGAAAACCTCGTTATTGATATTGGAAATCCTTCCGACAAAGACAAACCAGGAAAGGTTACATTATCAGGTTATATTATAGATAAAGATTCGAGGGAACCTGTCGCGGGAGTAACTGTTTATGTTCCGGAACTGTCTGCCGGAACAATCTCAAATTCATTCGGCTTTTATAAAATTGATATTCCGCGAGGAACATATTCCGTAAAGTTCACCTTTATCGGGATGAAAGAAAGAATATTTGACCTTAACATGTTAAGCTCCGGAGAGCTTAATGCAGAGATGAACAGTGTTCTGGTCCCCCTGAAGGAGGCTGTCATAACGGCTGAAAAGGATATCCACCTGCAGCGCTTTGAAACAGGTGTTGAAAAGATCAATATTGCAACATTCCGCCTGATGCCCACATCGATGGGAGAATCGGATATTATTAAAAGTGTTTTACTTATTCCCGGTGTCAATTCAGTTGGTGAAGGATCATCAGGATTCAATGTAAGGGGAGGATCGGCCGGGCAGAACCTCATCCTGCTTTACGGGGCACCTGTCTATAATCCTTCACATTTGTTCGGATTTTTTTCTGCCGTAAACTCCGATATTATAAGTGATGTTACACTGTACAAGGGAGGGATACCTGGTAAATACGGCGGAAGGCTCTCATCTGTTCTTGAGATTATACCAAGGGAAGGGAACAGGAAGAAATTCGCCGGTAATGCAGGAATAAGCCCGATAACCACCCATTTTGTACTTGAGGGGCCTGTCAAAAAAGATACAATTTTCTATCATATCGCCGGCAGAGCAACCTATTCCGACTGGATACTTAAATATATTGAGAATCCTGCAATCAGCAACAGCAGCACTTTCTTTGGTGATCTGAATGCCAGGATAGCTTACGATATCAACAGGAAAAACAAAATTGATCTGTCAGCTTACTACAGTTACGACTCCTTCAGACTGAATTCAGACACAACTTATAAGTATCAGAATAATATTATTTCCCTGCGCTGGCGTCATTATTTCTCAAGCCGTTTCTTCTCTGCATTTTCAATATACAACAGCTATTATAAGTACGATATAGCAAGCCTCAGGGTACCTCAGGAGGCTTTTGAGCTTACCCACAGGATAAACAGCACCGGCTTTAAAGCCGATTTTAACTGGTTTAAGGGAAGAAATGAATTCAATTTCGGGGCCGATCTGAACAGATATGATGTCATGCCGGGCAACTATATGCCCGCTCATGATTCATCAATTGTGATCCCCAATTCCATCGAAAGCCAGAAAGCCATCGAGGCTTCTGTATATTTTGAGGATAAATATATCCTTACAGACTACCTTTCGGTTGATGCAGGCCTTAGATTTTCTTCATTTTTTGCGATGGGACCTCAGACTGTCTATAATTATAATCCCGATTCCCCCAGAAGTGCTTCGTCAATTACTGATACTATAAATTATGGCAGCCGTGAAAACTACAAGACATACGCCGGTCCTGAACTGAGGCTTTCAGCCAACTTCAGGCTTAACAATTACAGTTCGCTGAAGCTGAACTATAATCATACAAAACAATACCTTCATTTGTTATCAAATACTGCTTCGATCTCTCCCAGCGATACCTGGAAATTAAGCGACTCTTATCTTCAGCCAGAGTCGGGTGACCAGATTGCCGCCGGCTATTACAGGGTGCTCAATAAGAATAAGATCGAAATATCAGCTGAGGTTTACTACAAATGGATGGATAACATGGTTGATTTCAAGGGGGGTACTGACCTTGTTATGAATGAAGCGATTGAAAGAGATCTTATAAATGTTTACGGAAAAGCCTACGGACTGGAATTCCTGGTTAAGAAGCCCGGTGGACGTATTCGCTGGAGTGTCGGGTACACCTGGTCGAGAGTGCTCACCAGAAGCAAAGGATCGTTTGAAGAGGAATTGATAAATTCGGGTGACTGGTTTCCTGCCAATTATGATAAGCCCCATGATCTTGTTCTTGCTTTTAATACACTCTTTTCAAGAAGGGTGAGCTTCTCGGCAAACTATGTTTTCAGCTCCGGCAGGCCTGTCACATATCCGGTAACTACTTATTCAATTGATGATGTAGTGATTACTCACTATTCCGACAGGAATAAATACAGGATCCCATACTATTCAAGACTGGATCTTTCAGTTAAGATAAGCGGAAATCTGAAGTCGGAGAAAATAGCGCACCCTCACTGGATTTTTTCAATTTATAATGTATTGGGGAGGGATAATGTTTATTCAGCATATTTTAAAAATGTAAACAACACTGTAAAGGGATATTATCTGACTGTTTTTTCAAAACCGATACCATCACTTTCATTCAACTTTGACTTTTAAAAGAAAATGATGTCACAGAAGATCATAAGGTTGTTTCTTTTCATCGCATTGGTTGCGGGTTGCACTGTTGAGTTTCTTCCGGAAACCGATGAGAGCCAGGATCTTCTTGTTGTCGATGGGATGATCACCAATAATAACCAGGTACACAGGATCAGGTTATCGCGATCTACCCCGGTTGGTTCTCCACTGGGAAGCAAACCCGTAAAAGGGGCAGCTGTAACTATAAAAGACGAGAACGGAATTATCACAACCCTTACTGAATCGCCTGACGGGACTTATTGCACTGATTCGACTGAATTCATCGGACGCATAGGAGGCCGTTATTCCCTCAATATTGAAATAAACAACGCACGTTATTCTACCGACCTTATTGAGATGAAGCCGGTCCCTCCTATAAGCTCTCTGTATTATGAAAAAGAAGTTATAGTTGCTTCAAAAGATACCAATGATGTGGATGAGGGGTGCAGGATTTATATCGACACTTATGATCCGAAGGGGAGTGTCTGTACTTCAGATGGGATTATGAGGAGACCTGGGAATACCAGATCCCTTATAACGTAACGAATAAGATCTGTTATGTATCGGAAAATTCTGATGAAGTATTAATCAAAAATACATCCCTGTACAGCCAGGCAAGAGTAACAAAATATCCGGTCCTGTTCATATCAAATGAGACCGACAGGCTTAAAGGAGACATACAGCATACTTGTTAATCAGTATTCCCTCGGTGAATCGGAATATGATTTCTGGGACAGGGTACAGAGTATTTCTCAGAACGTCGGCAATCTGTACGATATAACACCAATGGCAATAACAGGCAATATAAGGTGCATTACCAATCCGAAGGAAACGGTACTGGGTTATTTTTCAGTGTCGGCCGTAACACAGGAAAGGTTGTTCATTCATGATCATTTTTACGGATTACCAGGGTTTTATACATATTGTGCCACCGATACCCTGAGCGTAACACTGCCGGAAACAGGTCTGAATACGGAATACTGGGTAATTGAAGATTACAGCGATGAAGTACCTCCATTCTGGGTAATTACCGATTATAAGGAGTGTGCAGACTGCACTACAAGGGGAACAAGCGTTATGCCACCTTACTGGCAGCATTTCTGATATGATAAACAATGAAAAGAATTACATCCTGTTTAATACAATTTCCCTCCTGTTATCATTGTATCCAGCTGTCGTTATGCAGGCACAGCTCCCCGTATCTGCTGCCATCCGTCCCACAGGTGAAGTCACACCTGCGGAAGATATATATCTGCACATCGACAGGGATAAGTATATCGCCGGGGAAGACATATGGTTCAGCATTTACAATTTCGACACTGAAACAGGAATATTATCTGCCGGAAGTGTTGTCGCTTATGCCGAGCTGCTTAATCCATGGAATGTACCTGTAATTCAAAAACGTCTTAAACTCTCAGGCGGAAGGGGTGAAGGGAACTTTGTTGTTCCGGATTCAGTCAGCTCAGGAACATACACTTTAAGAGCTTATACCAACAGTATGAAGAATTTCCTGCCTGATGAATGTTTCATGCAGGATATTGATATTTACAATCCATTCAGAGGTTCGGAATTCTATCGGAAAACTAACCCTGCTAATTCAATTAATGAAACTTCTGATTTTCCGGAGAAAAATGAAGGCGGAATGGTACTTAATTCAGACACTCTTTCAGCCGGCGTGAAAAAGTACACCTGGATCTGGCAGTTAAAAATAATGCCAGGGAAGGATCAGGTATCGCTGAAATGAGTATTTCAGTGGCACCTGCCGGAGTAACTGCAATGCCTATGCCGATCAGAAATAATAAGATACACAGAATAGAAAGGCTCCGCTTAAATATATGCCGGAAAGCGAAGGACATTATCTTTCTGGATTAATCAGATACAGGGTAGGGAATATTTCTGATTCTTCTGATTTCCTTTATATGTCAGTTCAGGGGAAGATTGCTGAATTCAGGTATTCGGACATTGATTCTGCAGGTCGCTTCAGGTTTCTTTTACCTGTCGACAGTAAATCCAGGAATCTGATACTACAGCCTGAACATGCAGACAATAATATGATACTCGAAATTGAACCATCATTTCCAGGGATATTTCCGGCTTCAAACTGCTTTAAGGAATCTCTGACTGATTCACTTCTCGATTTGTTTTCGGGGTTGAGCTTTAATTACCAGGCCGGGAAAATATACGGCATAAATCTGAAAAGTGATATGGCGAGAAAGGACACCAGTAAACTGAAGAAGAGAAGGTTTTACGGCATACCTGAAATGGAAATATTCCTTGATGATTATATAAAGCTGCCAACAATGGAAGAGGTTTTTATTGAACTTCTGCCTGGAGTCATCCTCCGGTCAGGAAAGGCGGGTTACGAAATTAAAATTACCAATCCTCTGACAAATAACTTTTATATTGAGCCTCCGCTGGTTATGATAGACGGCGTTATCATAAATGATCTTACCGTTCTTGTTAATCTCGACCCTGAAAGAGTTGAAAAGATTGAAGTGGTAAAAACACCATATCTGATCGGGGACCTGATATTGGACGGTATTGTTAATGTGATAACGCGTTCGGGTGATTTCAGCAATATCGCCCTTCCTGAATACGCTGTTATATTGCCTTACAAAATTGTTGACGAACCTTCCGGAATTATTTTCCCTGACTATTCTTCAGAATTGAACAGGCAGAGCAGGACTCCGGATCTCAGAAACACTCTTTACTGGAACCCTTCGTTGAAAACAGACCCTGACGGAGAGACTGAAATCGAATTCTGGACGTCCGACTTTCCGGGTGATTATACAATCAATATTCAGGGAATTACAGGAGCCGGCAAAAAAATATCATATTATAAATCATTTACCGTCAGGTAGGATTCCCGTTAACGGGAAGGCGTCTTATAATTTTTTTTAGAGCGTGACGATCTGAATTAGTCAAATTTTCTAATTATAAATCTATCAATCTATTTCGTTGCTATTTTAAATTACCGTTGGCTTTAGCCAACGGTATATAGATCTCATTTATAAGGACTTTAGTCCACCACTTTTGGGCTAAAGCCCGACCAGTTGCGTGTCATAATCCGTTGGCTAAAGCCAACGGTAAAGTAAAACGATCTTAAAAGAGATTTTAAATATACGAAAATCTATAAATTTTGAACATCCCCTTACTTAACAAAATACCTATAAAAGAGATACTTACGATATGCGATTACAATAATGTCAAAGAACTTAAAAGTAACCAATTAATAATCAGTGGGTTTTAATTACCCACTACTGATACAAAATAATGAACTTAATTGCCTGCAGATTAAAAACAATTGAATAACTTGTGTTAAAATTGAGCTAAAATGGTGGCCTTCCACAAAAAATGTTACCATTTTCTCATTGCATTTTTAGCCTGTATTTATTTATCTTTACAGGCAGTGATGAGCCAGTATTATCTTATTGGAACTGATCCATCGTATGTAAAGTGGAGTCAGATCAAAACTCCAAATTTCAAGGTAATTTATCCTCGCCTCTGGGAAATGGAAGGCCAATATGTAGCCAACGGACTTGAATATGTCTATCAGCCCGGAAGCAGGACAATGTACCAGTCTACGCCTAAAACTCCGGTTATTCTTCACAATCAGACAACTGTCCCCACTTCATCAACATATATTGCGCCAAGAAGGATGGATTTCTTTACAGCACCCCCCCAGGATATTTTTCCGCAGGATTGGGTTGATCAACTGATAATTCATGAATTCCGTCATGCAGCTCAATATTCAGCAGTTAATACCGGCTTCACAAGAGGTCTCTACTATATACTTGGAGAACAGGGTGTATTTGGTGTATTTGGTATATTTTTACCTATTTGGTTGATTGAAGGTGATGCAACAGTTTTGGAAACAGCATTGCATAATACAGGACGGGGAAGGACTCCATCATTCGAAATGAGGATTCGTGCTCAATTTGTCCAGAAAGGAATTTATTCTTATGAAAAAGCAAATTACGGTTCTTTTCTTGATTTTGTTCCGGGGAAATATGAGCTTGGATACCAGCTGGTAGGTTTATCCAGGGTCAATTACGGACCTTCCATCTGGAGCAATGTATTAAATAATGTAGGACGACGGCCTTACACTCTGGCTCCCATTTCTTATTCTCTTAAAAAGCAAATTGGTTTTAATAAATACCATCTTTATGACACTCTTACACTGCAATTGCAGGAAAACTGGCTGCAGGAGGATAAACTGGCAGAGGAGGATAAGTCTCAGGTATTAACTGATATTGAGCAAAAACTTTACACAAATTACAACTTGCCTGTAATCTTCAGAGACAGTTTGATCATTGCTGTAAAGTCATCCCTTGACGATCTTACGAAAGTGGTGCTTTTAGATAACAATGGAAAAGAAAGAGATCTTCTGACTGTCGGAGTTAACTATTATTCGGAATCTTTATCCGTCAGCGACAGTATGCTTTACTGGTCAGAGCTTGTTACTGATCCAAGATGGTTGCTCAGGGACTATCGGGTTATCAAATCCTACAGCTTTAAGTCAGGAAATACAGAACTGCTGACTCAACGCACACGTTATTATGCGCCGTCGGTAACACGCGATGGAAAGTATCTGGCAGCGGTGGAAGTCACTCCTGAAAATAAATATTATCTGGTAATCCTCGATTCAAAGGATGGAAGCCTGAGAACCAAAGTAAATACACCTGACAACCTGCTTTTCATTCACCCCCGATGGTCGGAAGACGGGAAATCAATAGTTTCAATCGTTTTTGGAAAAGACGGAAACAGCCTTGCTGTGACAGATCCTGAAACGGGAAAAACAGAAATATTGCTTCCATTTTCATTTATGGAGATGAAAAGGCCATCATTTTACCGTAACTATATTCTCTATACAGCTTCATATAACGGGAAAGACAACATTTACTCCCTTGATATCAACACAAAAGATATCTTCAGGGTTACGTCGGCCCGTTTCGGGGCATCTGATGCATTTGTTACAAATGATCAGTCGATAATTTATTCAAATTATACTTCTGATGGTTATGAACTTGCACGGAAGAAACTGGATGCTACAACCTGGAATAAAATTTATGTTCCTGTAAAAAGTGCATTTCCCCTCGCTGAAAAGCTGACTGAGCAGGAGAACTTCATTTTTAACACGGATTCTGTTCCGAAGATCAAATACGAATCAAGACCATACAGAAAGGTTCTTAATCTGTTTAATATCCACAGCTGGGCGCCTGTTGGTATCGATATGCAAAATACTACGGCAGCCCCCGGAGTAACACTTCTTTCACAAAACCTCCTGGGAACAACTGTCACAGCCCTGGGCTATCAGTACAACAGGAATGAAAAGACCGGGAAGTACTATTTATCAGTAGCCAATGAAAGCTTATATCCGGCCATTGATGTCAGCGTGGATTACGGAGGGAGAAAAGATACCGGTGTTTATACGGAGAATGATTCAATTCCCGAAAAGTGGGATGAATTTAATTTGTCCGCCGGTCTCAGGCTGCCATTAAACTGGACTCACAACTACTGGATACGAAGCTTTCAGCCTGGTGCCGGCCTGACTTATAAATATCTAAATATGGACGAATCCATACCAATCACATTTGATCATGAAAATATTATATCTGCATTTTATTCCCTGATTGCTTCAAACGAGAAAAAAACCTCCCAGCGTGATATTTACCCCCGCTGGAGTCAGCTATTGGAACTGAACTATAACAATACTCCATTCGAATCAAGCCCCAATTCAATTTTTGCCGCACAATTAACAATGGACTTCCCGGGAATTGGAAGGCATCACGGACTCCGGTTTTACGGGGGTTATCAGAAAAGGATTGAAGACTTTTATCCGTTTTCTGACTTTATCATTTACCCCAGGGGATATACCGACATTAAACGTGATGAAATCTACAGCTTTTCAGCAATGTATACCATGCCTCTGTTTTATCCGGAGTGGCAGGTTGGCCATCTCCTGTATTTAAGAG
The DNA here is from genome assembly GCA_963702415.1 of uncultured Bacteroidales bacterium. GTDB lineage: Bacteria > Bacteroidota > Bacteroidia > Bacteroidales > VadinHA17 > LD21. The sequence continues at coordinate 95,165 of CAVPCP010000023.1, forward strand.
ATTTAAGACGACAGTATTCTATGATTTTGCTAAAAGTACTGATGATTTGCAACCCCGGCTTTTTTCATCGGTCGGACTGGATCTCACATCGGATTTCAGTTTCCTTAATTTTATTGCTCCTCTTGATGCAGGTCTGAGGTCAATATATATTCCTGATACCGGGAAGGTGAAATTTGAGATTCTTTTGTCTCTTAATTTCGGCGGAATGTACTAACCCTTTACTTACCTGCTAAATAAGCCGCCACTGCGTGGCTATAAACATGTTGCTGTTACGAGGCTATATTCTTACATATCGTTTTAGGTACATTTATTATTGTTTTAGGTATATTTCTTATTGTATTACAATATATTTCTACATTTGTTTGTTGATGTTTTACTGTTATCACATTTTTCCGCCCCCTGGGCGAAAAACCATCTGGATGTAAATACGGGTATAGGCATTTGCCATGGCACGGAGGATTAAATTATTAATATTTAAAGCGAGACTGGTAAATGGGGCTTAGGACACTCCCAATACCTGGATAACTTATACAAGCTTTTTCTCATTTCTGCAAATTAATCTGATCATAATTCTATTCTTACTAATTGTTGATAATTCCTGCCCCGGATCCCTCAAATAAATTTGATTCTGTTTAATATATGACATAAATTTATAAACGCTAAACAATTTAAAAACTTAAGAAAATTATGAAATCATTTCTCTTTTCAGGCACTAGATTCTCCGGAATTTTGTTCGGGATTTTAGCTTTGGTAATCTTTCACGGATGCCAGAAAGAACTTCTTGAAAAAGATTATGCTCTTGATCCTGTCTCTCGATCAGCTACACAAACACTGGTAAGTACTCCGGTTCCCAACTACATTGTCATTACAAAATCAGAGACACTGCCACCTAATTTCGAGACAAAGATCTCAGCTTTTGGCGAGATCATTCGATCGATGCCAGAAATCGGAGAAATAGTTGTAAGACCAACCGTCACAAAATTTGAAACAAAAATTACAAAACTTGCAGAGGTAATGGCTGTTGTTCCTGATATTGTTCCAAGATGGCTTGACCCGGTTGATTTAATAAGCGAACCAGTTCCGTCGGGCATAGGTGACAATGAGACTTATTTCGGGTACCAGTGGAATATGCAGGCAATACATGCACCTGCAGGCCTGGGATGCGGGGTATACAGGGGTTGGAGCAAGGGTGTTTATCCTTAACTCAGGGATTGATGCTGATAATCCTGACCTGGCCCCCAACCTGAATACTTCATTAAGTACATCCTTTGTTCCAAATGAAGGTTATAATGTCAGTAATGGGTTTAACCACGGAACTCATGTAGCCGGTATTATTGCTGCAGCAGACAACAGCCGGGGTGTTATTGGAGTTGCACCAAATACCGAGATAGTGGCCGTGAAAGTTCTTTCTGAATACAGTGGTTCCGGTGCATTCAGCGGGATCAACGCCGGAATTGTGTACGCTGCAGATAATGGTGCCGATGTGATAAATATGAGCCTGGGGGCAGAGTTTAACAGAAATGGTTTTTATATTGATGACGATGGTATTTTACAGAAGATACCGCCTGCTTATTTACGAAGTTTTATTTTAGCTCAGCAGCGTGCGGTAAATTATGCCTACAGAAAAGGTGTTGTTATTGTTGTATCTGCAGGAAATGGAGCAAGTAATTATGATGGCAATGGCTCTGTTTTCAAATTACCTGCTGAACTGCAAAATGTTATTGCTGTTTCTGCAACGGCTCCTGATTGTTGGGTCTTAACAGAAAATCCATTTTTTGATCTTCTTGCAAGTTATTCTGATTATGGAAATTCGCTGGTTGAGATTGCTGCTCCCGGCGGCGATTATGATTGTGATGCCGGGTACCCATTTGATATGGTTTTAAGCAATGGCGCTGGAGGACCCACTTCATATCCTTTCTACTTTGCTGCCGGAACAAGCATGGCATCACCGCATGTGGCAGGGGTTGCTGCACTGATCATTGGTAAAAATGGCGGAGAAATAACCCCGCATGAGGTTACAAAGAAACTGTTTAAGACTGCTGATAAGATAGACGGTAGCGGCATGTCTCCGTATTTCGGGAACGGAAGAGTAAATGCTATCAGGGCTGTTACCGAATAAAAGATTTTTTAACGGGAGAAAGAGATTTTTAGACACCCTCTTTTGATCTGCGGCTTAGTATTTGTTCCCCTTAAAGGCAATACCTGCCTTAACATTTAAGAATGATGCTCTTGAGGTACCCATCTGGAGCAGATATCCTGTACCAAGACTCAGGGCAAATGAATCGTCAATACTGAATCTGACCCCTCCCCCTCCATTAAGGAAAAGTTTGGTGTTTTCGTCAAGGTTTTTGACGCCAAACAAAACTCCGCTGCTGCCATAAAGAAACGGCTCGAACTTTTTCTTATCCCAGGTATACCTGAAATCTGCAAATAGCGGAACGAGGTTCCCTTCCTTGTAAAACAATAAACCTGATCCCAGGCCAATAAAAAGATGATTGCTCCGGTTCAGTCCGTAGATATTCAGCTGGTATCCGTGCGATGAAGTAAATCCAAAGTATTGCTCAGAGTAGGGCATTGTTGTGCCGGCTACACCATAGCCATATGTAAATTCAGTGACATTTGCATAACCTGAATTTGGATTCAGGGTAACATTCTGCTGGCCAGTGCCCGATTTCCGCTGTCCGTTTACTGATAGTAGAGTCAGAAATAAGATTGGAACAAATAAGAACTTCTTCATGTGACCGTTAAAACTCTGCAATTTAATACTCTGTACAATATTCTGGTTGTTATAAACTGAGTGTTAATAACTTTCTGTCTATTGTTATCTAATCAGAAAGCAAACTGATCATTCTATTCCTAAATTTGAAATCGGCCAGCACCCTTTCTACTTTTCCAGTTCTGGAAATTAGCACAATAAAATACTGATTAACAACTAAACAAACGGGGTGCTGGCTTCTTAAACTATAACTATTGAACGTTTTGAATTAAAATAAATTGAGGTCAGACGAAAATATTTTCATTCAAAATGCGTTGGATTATTGTATCTGCAGGAAATTTTGAAATATCCAGTAGAAATTAAGACTATGGAAAATCAGGATTTTAACAAAGAAATAGATGTCAGCGTTTATAAATTAAGCGCTGCAAAACAACTCGAAGAAAACACCAGAAGACTGCTGGAGCACTATCAGAAGGTTCAGGAGCAGCGCAATAAGAAGAAGGAAGTCCAGAAACAGGAAATCACCAGTTTTATCTGTGACTGGCAATAAGAGGTTTTCAGATTGAATTTTCAGATTAAATTATCCTGAAATCTCAGGAGAGACAAAACAATTATTTCTATTTTAGTAAAATTTAATGCAACCTGCCAGAGGTGCCGGGTGCTTGGTGCTGGGTTCCGGGTGTTTTACCCGGGTGATTGTTAATAACTTTACAAAATTGTTATTTAGTCATTAAACAAAATAAATCCGTCATTTCTAACTTTGATACCGGCCAGCACCCATCCGCACTTTCCTGCTCTGGAAATTGTAATTGACTAACATAATTGATTAATGCTGATAAAAACGGGTGCTGGCTTTCTTTATTAACCCTTCCAAAACGTAACAATCAGAATTTCATTGCTATACCGATGTTCAGTATCGCAACTCCGTAACCAAGCTCTGCCATCGCAGCAAGGTTCTCCTTGAAATAATATCTTCCGCCAATGAACAAAGCCCATTGGAGTCCGCTGTAAGATCCACTGTAATTATCCTCATTATACGTACCGAGTCATGAATTAGATATGATTCCGTAACCCAGCATTAATCCTGCATATGTATCCAGCTTGTCCACCAGTGGATAGTGCAGGTTTGCTCTTGCTCCCAGGATAAAATCATAAGTCTTCCAGCCTGAATCGGAATAATCGTATTTATAAGATGAAAAACCAGCATAACCTCCGACACCCAAAACGCCTTTTTCAAAAATATTGTCTGCAACCCCCACTTCATATGACGCTGAAACCGGTGGGATCTGTGTATAATAATATGAACCGGAATATAATGTTGAACCAAAGCCAACTCCCAGATTAAGGACTTTATCACCTTTAATAAAAGTAGGATCCTGCGCCGCCAGGTACGATAAAAGAAAAAATACTGAAATGAAAGAAAGTAGAATTTTTTTCATAGTCATGAAGTAAATATGGTTACCTATTATCAACGACAGGATTGCCAGGTAATTGTTCAGTTTGTCTGGAAAATAAGAAACATTACTGCGGCAAGTGCAGCACCGATACAGGGACCCAGTATCGGAACCCATGAATAGCTCCAGTCGCTGTCCCTTTTATTTGGTATCGGAAGAAGGAAATGCATGATCCTTGGTCCTAAGTCACGTGCAGGATTGATCGCGTAGCCTGTCGGCCCTCCCAGTGATAATCCCAAACCCAGTACTACCAGAGCCACCGGAAGGGCGTTAAGTGCACCCAGTCCTACTTCCGGCTCAGCCATATAGAGAACCGCCAGGGCAAGAACATAAGTTCCTATTATTTCTGTTAATACATTATACCAGTAGCTTCTGATATTAGGTGCAGTACAGAATACTGCCATTTTGTAATCGGCATTTTCGGTTGCATCAAAGTGCTTTTTATAAGCAAGCCATACCAGACCGGCCCCGAACATTGCTCCCAGAACCTGGGCGCAGACATATACAGGGACATTGCTCCATGAGAATTTATGTGCAAGGGCCAACGCAAGTGTTACTGCCGGGTTTAAATGAGCTCCGCTGAAAGGAGCCGAGATCAGAACCCCTGTAAACACACCGACTGCCCACCCGAAGGTTATTACTATCCAGCCACTGTTATTCCCTTTCGTGTTGCTCAGAAGGACATTTGCTACTACACCTCCTCCGAAAACAATTATTATGGCCGTCCCGAAAAATTCTGCAAAAAATGGATTCATGGTTATTGGTGATTGGTTATTGGTTAATTGTTGCTGGTTGCTTGTTACTGGTTAAAAATTCCTTACGTCGCTTGTCATAAATCCGAAGCCCATGACTCAGCTGCTCTGACTGCCCGATTCCACCCCTTTATCATAGCCTCTGTTTTATCGGGAGGCATCAAAGGCACAAATGTCCTGTCGACCTGCCATTGCTTGCTTATCTCATCAATATTTTTCCAGTACCCGACTGCCAGACCTGCCAGATAAGCTGCACCAAGGGCGGTTGTCTCAGTTATTTTTGGTCTGATGACGCTTGCTTGAAGAAGATCGGACTGGAACTGCATCAGATTGTTATTGACTGTGGCACCGCCATCAACACGAAGTTCCCTGATCTCAATGCCTGAATCATTTTCCATAGCCTTAAGAACTTCCAGCGTCTGGAAGGCAATGCTGTCAAGCGCGGCCCTTGCAATATGAGCTGATGTCGAGCCGCGGGTAATGCCAACCATGGTCCCCCTTGCATGCTGGTTCCAGTAAGGTGCTCCCAGACCCGCAAATGCCGGAACGAAAAATACCCCATCACTCTCCTTTACACTTGCTGCAAGATCTTCAACATCTCCTGATTTTGCTATTATTCCCAATCCGTCGCGAAGCCACTGAACCACCGCCCCTGCGATAAAAATGCTTCCCTCAAGTGCATACATAGTCTCATTACCTATTCTCCATGCAATTGTAGTCAGGAGCCTGCTTTTTGATTCAATAGGTTTTCTCCCGATATTCATCATCATAAAGCAACCTGTTCCATAGGTATTTTTTACCATTCCGGGTTCGATGCACATCTGACCGAAAAGGGCTGCCTGCTGGTCTCCTGCTATTCCTGCAACAGGAATTGATGTCGAAAACTGTCCTGAGGTCTCGCCATAAATATCACTTGAGGATCTTACATCAGGCAACATGCTTTCAGGAATGTCAAACATCTCAATCAGATCTTTGTCCCACTGCAGGGCATGTATGTTATATAACATAGTCCTGGAAGCATTCGATACATCGGTAATATGAAGCTTCCCGCCGGTCATATTCCAGATAAGCCATGAGTCGACAGTCCCAAAAGCCAGCTCACCTTTTTCCGCCTGTTTCCTTGCGTCTTCAACATTTTCCAGGATCCATTTGACTTTTGTCGCTGAAAAATAAGCATCTATGATCAGCCCCGTTTTTTCCTGTATAGCCTTGCCTTTCCCTTCATTTTTGAGTTTATCACAAAATTCAGATGTCCGGCGGTCCTGCCATACGATTGCATTATAAACCGGCTTACCTGTGAGCCTGTTCCAGACAACAGTTGTTTCACGCTGGTTGGTAATGCCAATACCTGCGATATCGGAGCTTTTAAGACCTGCTTTTGCCATTGCTTCTGCTGCCACACTTATCTGTGAAGACCAAATCTCCTCAGGATTATGTTCCACCCACCCGGGTTTGGGATAGATCTGGGTGAACTCCTTCTGTGCTGAAGCTACAGGCAATCCTGAATGGTTAAACAGGATCGCACGGGAACTTGTTGTTCCCTGATCGAAAGCCAGAATAAATTCTGCCATATCTTATTAAATTTAATGATTACTTACCTTAATATTTTCAAATCAAATCTCTAACTATGGAAGAATTTCGAATTTCGGATTTCGGATTTCGGATTTAAATCCGCAATCAAAAATCCGCAATCCGCAATAATAGGGGTTTATAAATAATTATCTATTAATCTATTATACTCAGCTATCTGCTTTGTTTTCCACTCTTGACTGAATCCAAGCTCGTTTGCCATTATGGATGCAACTTCCGGGCCTGCTTCTCCGCTCGCCCTGGCATCAAGGAACAGAGATCTTGTCCGGCGGGCCATCATATCTTCGAGCGTCCGGGGCATTTCATTTCTGCAAATCCATATAATCTCAGCCTGAGTATACGGAAGCCTCTCATCAATGAGCTCACCGAGAGCAGGTTGTTCTGCTGTCATTTCTTCAATTTCAGCAGCATGGTTACCATAAATCATAAGGCGTTCAGACCTAAGGGGCTTATTATTTGAATAAAAGCTGAAATCCATTGTAACGCATTTCCTCTTTTCAATAATCCCTGCTTTGATTGCTTTGTCGATAGTTTCCTCAGCCATTCGCCGGTACGAGGTCCATTTCCCTCCGATTATTGAAAGAAGACCTGAAGAAGAGAGTGTAATTTTATGCCTTCTCGAAACCTCCCTGGTGGCTTCCGGTTTATCGGGATTAGCTGCAAGGGGCCTCAGTCCGGCAAAGATACAATTTACATCTTTTCTATTTGGTGGCCTGACAAGATATTTCCCTGCTGTCCGGAGTATGAAATCAATTTCTTCGTCGAGAGCTTTTGGTTCCAGTGTAACCGTATCAATCGGAGTATCGGTTGTTCCGACCACAACCTTGCCGTACCAGGGGATCGCGAAAAGCACCCGCCCGTCATCAGTTTTTGGGATCATAATAGCTGAGCTGCTCTGAAGGAAGGAACTATCAAGAACTATGTGGACCCCCTGGCTGGGACGAATAGTCTGCCTCGATAACGGATCATCCATCCTGTGAATCTCGTCGGCAAAAACACCTGTTGCATTAATGACCAGCTTCCCGGAGATTTTGTATTCTTTTCCGGATTCGGTATCCATTGCCTGAACCCCGGAAATTTTACCTTTATTGTCTTTTAAAAGGGTATTAACCCTGAAATAATTCAGTACTGTCCCCCCGTTTTTCACGCAGGCCACTGCAATAGAGATTGCCATCCTTGAATCGTCAAACTGCCCATCGTGGTAAACTATCCCTCCCTTTAATCCTTCAGGTTTTAACAGAGGTAGCCTGTCGAGGGCGTTATCCCTGTTTATAAAATAAGATTTGCCCATACTGAGCCTTCCGGCGAGCAAATCGTAGAATTTAAGGCCAACGGTATAAAGGAAAACATCCCAATAAGTATAGACAGGAATTACAAATTCCTGGTTTGCAGTAAGGTGAGGAGCATTTTTCAGCATCAGTCCCCGTTCGTGCAATGCTTCAGTAACGAGAAGAATATCTCCCTGTGCAAGATATCTGACACCGCCATGAACAAGCTTTGTACTCCGTGAGGAAGTTGCTTTTGCAAAATCCGATTGCTCTAAAAGTATGGTTTTATATCCCCGTGTAATGGCATCAAGCGCAACCCCGAGACCTGTTGCACCTCCTCCGATTACTATAACATCCCATTGCCGGGATTCATAATCCTTCAGATTCTGAATTAAAGTATAGCGATTCATGCGGTAATTTCCTCTTTTAAACCGGTAATAATGTTACAAAGAAAATTTTAGAGTTTGAATAAAACGCAGCAGAAAATATTATTCTGACGGAACATAATTGTGATTGAAGAACTTCAAACATGCCGGCATCTTCACGGCGGCTGAGGCTACAGTTTTTGATGGCATACCGGTTTTACGGTCGATCCTGAAAACCGAAACAGAATCGGACTTCTGATTTCCGACAAGCATAAATTGCCCTGAAGGATCAATCACAAAGTTTCTTGGCCAGTTACCTCCGCATGATGTATGGCCTGCGAGACTTAGCAGTCCGTCACTCCCGACGTTGAAAGTAACAATTGTATTTTCACCCCGGTTGGAACCGTAAAGAAATTTCCCGTCCTTCGAGAGATGAATATCGGCACAATAATTATCATGTATAAAATCGCCTCTGACAGTTGGCAACTCCTGAACGAGTGTAAGACCCTGTTTATCATCAGTCTTAAAGACCGAGATATAAGAGCCGAGCTCATTTATGACATAAAGCATGGAACCGTCACGACTGAAAACAAAATGGCGTGGTCCTGATCCTATGGGAAAATCTGCAATACCATTTTCAACCTGGTTAAGAGTGCCTTCATTTTTATCAAAATCATATACAACGACCCTGTCAAGTCCAAGGTCGGTTACATAAATATGCTTCCCTGCAGGATCGCTGAGAATCATATGGGCATGAGAAGCATCTGGTTCTTCTTTATTGTATAAAATAGTGTCGGAAATTGTTTCCGGAATGCCATTATTATCAAGTCTTACCACAGCGACCGATCCGTTGGGATAATTTGCTATGAAAAGGTAACCACTGTCGGGCGACATTGAGATAAAGCATGGCCCTGCATAGGGTATCAGCATTTCGTTCTGTTTTTCAAACCGGTTGTTTGTGCCGTCATATTTAAATGTAGAAAGACCTCCGCCAAACTGACCTTTGAATTCCATTACCTCATTCAGGACATAGAACATTTTATTCTTTTCGGAAAAGCAAAAATAAGAGGGGCTCGGACCGACATTGGATTCTGAAATAAGTTTCAGATCGCCGCTCCTGCCGTTGAAACTAAAAACCGACATTCCATTTTCTCCGTCCTTTTCAGTGAAGCCGCCTACGAAAAGTCTGTATTCTTTTTTGCAGGAGGTCAGGACCAGCCCAATCAATATTACTAAAAAAATAGCTTGTTTAAAATGTTTTATCATAATGAGTTATAGATTTAGTGATTATTTCTTTTTAACCACGGAGTCTCACAGAGTTTTCACAGAGTTCCACGGAGTAAAAAACGGAGTTAAAACTCAGTGCGACTCCGTGTCAACACCGTGAAACTCCGTGGTAAATAAGGAAAAGTTAACTAAAAAAGAGGCTGATCTCCCAGCCTCTTCCATTATTTTATACCTCAAAGCTGTCGCATTCGCGGTAAGCCTGGATAACCCTTGCTTCTCCCTCCTTTGTTCCTCTCTGGCTTATTCCATGCTCCATACAAATGGTACCATCATATTTCTTGTTATAGAGGTACTTAAAGATATTCTTATAGTTTATCTCACCTGTGGTGGGTTCATTCCTTCCAGGATTGTCGCCGCAATGGAAAGTGACTATTTCGCTCCATGCCATCTCAATATTGGGGATCAGATTACCTTCGCTTATCTGCTGGTGGTAAAGATCGTTCAGAGTTTTGCATGACGGCCTGTTCACAGCCCTGCAGATCGCATAAGACTGAGGTATGCCTGTCAGGAAAAGCCCCGGATGATTGGTGTAGTGATTCAGAGGTTCAAGCACTATCGTAACTCCGGCGGGTTCCATGATGTCGCAGCAATATCTCAGGTTGTCTATAACATTGGCAGTCTGGTAATCCATATGCAATTTCATATCGTACCTTCCGGGGACCACCAGGGCTAATTTGGCTCCTGTTCTTTTAGACACCTCGACACCTTCCTTCATTTTTGCTTCCAGCATTTCGCGGACCTCCTGGGTTTTCAGCACGAAATCCTGTTTTCCGGAATCAGCCATGAGAACGTAAGGACCAAAATCCATTCCGAGGCGTTTCAGTTCAGCCATAATCTGTTCCTGGAGCACCGGTTCGCGCCTCATAAGACCGTTATCAAAGACAGCCCTGAATCCCTGATCGTGACAGAACTTAATGTTATCAATGGGATCCTGTCCTGCATGCTGGCGGAACATTCCCAGACCCGGGGCATATTTAAGCTTGAAGGGCGTAACGGCATCGGTTGTCTTTTGTTGTCCGGCTGCCTTTGCAGATCCCAAAATGGCAGGTGCTGCCAGAAATGCAGCACCTGTTGTAGCTTTTTTTATAAAGTCTCTTCTGGAGTTATCCATTTTTATTAGAATTAAATACTGTGGATCGATCCATTAATTAGTTGCTGCAGGTTTTGCAGCTTCAGCCTCTCTCTTAGCTCTGGCTGCGGCTCTTTCTTCAGCTTGTTTAGCCTCGGCTGCTGCATCATAGGCAAGTCCAGCTATCGGCACTTCTTTAGGAATATCAACAGGACCGAAGGCAAACACAGCCGGACCAAGCTTAAGGTCGGAGTTCATCATTTCCTCGTATGTAGTTTCTTTTCCGGTGTAGGAAGATATACGGCCCATGATTCCGATCATAGTCGAAATGGCTGTTGCCTCAAGTTCGTTGAACACTTTCCCGGTACGAATTGCGGTTACAAGGTCGATATGTTCCTGAACATATGGATCAACACTAACGCGATTGGTTGGCTTACCGTCCTGGTCAAGAGGATATTCATATTTCCATACTTCTGTGCCGGCCAGGTCGAGAATTGAACTGTTGCAGTTGGTTGAGCCTTTTGCTCCCTGCAATCTCTCCGAGACATTATTTGCACATCCGTTTATCTGACGGCACATGCTGTGAACATGCATCCCGTTTTCAAAAGTATAATCGACACTGAAATTATCATACTGGTCACCTGTTATACGGCGGAGTCTTGAACCCATTCCAACGGCTTTAACAGGATGTGCTCCGAAGAACCAGTTCATAACGTCAAGGTTGTGTACATGCTGTTCGACTATGTGGTCACCTGAAAGCCATGTCCAGTTAACCCAGTTGCGGATCATCCATTCCATCTCGCTCCATGTGGGATTACTGTCGCGGTGCCATAGTTTACCCCCGTTCCACCATACATTGCCACCGGTGAGATCGCCGATCAGACCCTGCTGAACCTGCTGCCAGTTTGCCATATAGTCGCGCTGGTGACGGCGCTGGGTACCTGTTGTAATACTAAGACCCAGCCCTTCAGCTTTTTTTGCTGTAGCCATAACTGATCGTGCGCCTGTTGGATCAACGCAGACGGGCTTCTCAGCAAAAATGTGTTTTTTAGCTGTAACTGCTGCTGCCAGATGTTCCGGACGAAAATATGGAGGAGCAGCCATAATGACAATGTCAACACCCGAGTCAATAACTTTCTGGAAAGCGTCGAAACCGACGAAGCAGTTTTCAACAGGAACTTCCTGTTGCTTTTCCTTAAGAATCCTTTCCCTGCAATTATCAACACGGTCCTGGAAAGTATCGCCTAATGCCGTGACCTGCAGGTTAGGACCAGCATTAAGGAAATTGATCGCTGCACCTGTACCTCGGCCACCGCAACCGATTACGCCGGCTTTAAGCACCGGACCGTCGGGAGCCTGATCGAGGAAAGCAGGGACTTCAACTACTTTCTTTTTCGGTTCGCTGGAACAACTGGTTATTATCGTGGGGACGACAACTCCCGCTACCCCAACAGTAGCTGCCTTGCCAAGAAAATTACGTCTAGAGATACTTGATTTTTTCATATTAGATCAGATTAGATTTATAAGAACTTAATATACCTGGTTATCAACGATGCAGATTGCAATCAAATGTAAATATAGCGATTTTAAAAACCAAGGATTCAAATCATTTTATACTTTTTTAACAATGACCTCTCCCCCAACCCCTCCCCCGGGGTGGGAGGGGCTTACTCCGTGTTACTCTGTGTCACTCTGTGGTTAATAAAGAGTTTTTATCAAAAAGATATTACATTTGTGTACTTCAGTTATTTCATTAAAAGATCTCTGTGAAATTGATTCTGCGACATATCCCCTGGCTATTTATTCTTATCATTGTCCTCTCCGGGTGTGCCGGTAAACCAGGCGATATTCCCGGGACTGAAAAGCTCGCTTCAATCGATCCTGACTATACAGGAATAACAATTCCTTATAATATAGCCCCTATGAATTTCAAAATAACAGAAGAGGGCACGCGGTACCATGTAAGGTTTACTTCTTCCACCGGGAATAAGATTGAAGTAAGCAGCAGAGACGGGATAATTGATATCCCTGAGGGAAAATGGAAGAAAATGCTGCAGGAAAACAAAGGCAACGAATTAAATATTGATATCTATACAAAAAATGCCAGAGAGGGCTGGTCGAAATTTAAAAGTATAACCAACAGGATTTCGCAGGAACCGGTTGATCCGTATATTACTTACAGGCTACTCTATCCAGGCTATGAAAGCTGGAAGGAAATATATATTAAGCAGCGCAGCCTCGAAAGCTTTCGTGAGAGATCAATAATTGAAAACAGCCTCGTTGAAGAGAATTGCCTTAACTGCCATTCATACAACAATAACGGCACATCCGGGAACTTTCTCGTTCATATGAGAGGCAGCATGGGAGGCACTTATTTCTATTCAGACGGGGATTTTAAGAAAATCAACCTGAAAACTAAGGAAATGAAGAACGGGGCAGTTTACCCGCGATGGCATCCATCAGGAAGATTTGTAGCCTTCTCCTCCAACAAAATAGTTCAGCAATTCCATTCAGCCCTCAATAAGAAGGTTGAGGTAACCGATCTCGAATCGTCCCTTGTACTTTATGATATCGACCGGAATGAAATGATGGATGTGGAGCTTGCTGATAAAGAAAAGTATATGGACACATACCCCGAATGGTCGCCCGACGGCAGATATTTATACTTCTGCAGGGCTCCCGCGGTGGGTGAGATATTTGAGTACGACAGTGTCCGTTATAACCTCTACAGGGTGCCATTCGATCCTTCAACCCGTTCCACAGGTGAAGCTGAACTGGTTTTTGATGCTTCAGCAGAAAGACAAAGTGTATCGTTCCCGAGGATATCTCCCGATGGTAATTACATTGTAATTACGCTTCATGGTTATGGCTGTTTCCCTATCTGGCATAAAGAAGCAGATCTTCATGAAGTAGACCTTCGGACTATGAAGGCTATCCCGATGGGCCTTAACAGCGATTACACCGACAGTTATCATTCCTGGTCATCAAACAGCAGGTGGCTTGTTTTCAGCAGCAAACGGATCGACGGATTGACTGCAAGGTTCTTCATTTCATATATTGATGAAAACGGAGCCTCAGGCAAACCATTTATAATGCCACAAAAGGATCCGGAATTTTACGGGCGGCTCTTAAAGAGCTTTAATCTTCCGGAGTTCTCAACTCTGGAAGTAAATGTAAATCCGGGGAAAATCCTTAAGAGTGCAAAAGGAGATGCGTTGCAGGCTAAATGGGTGGAAAATTAATAGTTAGGATAATATTGGAAATCTACATACTATTTATGACAGTGAGTCAATCTGAACATTTCAATTTACCCCCCAACCACCCAAGGGGGGCTTTCAAGTCGAAACGAATCAAAAAGTCCCCCCTGGGGGATTTAGGGGTAAATAATTGAAGTTGAATTTTTCAACCAGCACCTGGCAACTTGAGATTAATAAGAATGGACCAGATCAAAAACACAAATAATCGTTTAATATACTTTCTGCCGTACTTAATATTCTTTACAGGTTCGTTTGTGTTTTTTGGATTTTTTGCAGATTACGTTGAGTTCTACCAGGAGAAGCTGGCTCTTTTTGTTTTTTCACGCGATTATCTGATCGACAATTTAAATCAACCAGGTTCTATCCTAATATATTTTGGCAGATTCCTGACAACATTCTTTTATAATCCGGTCGCAGGTGCAACAATCATTTCGTTAATAATCTGCCTGATAATGTACCTGATATCAAAAATCATAAACTTTGTGTCCGGAATAGAATCAATCATTATTCCTCTTATTACAGGTACGCTGCTTTTTATCCTCCAGACCAATTACCAGTATCTTCTTTATAACAATCTCGGAGTTCTTCTGCAGCTTGCTTTCTTCTTTCTGGCAATAAGGTATCTGAAAGGATTTATCCCTGTTATATTATTCCCGCTGTGGTATTGGATAACAGGAGGATTTGCCTGGATATTTCTGCTGATGTACACTTTTTTTCTGGTTCAGAAATCACTAAGCAAAAATTGGCCCCTGATCATTTCATTATTTGCTGTCAGTTTCCTGTTTGTTTATGTTCTGAAAGAGTTTTTAATCTTTCTGCCATTTAATACACTGCTGATTTACCCGATATCTATTGAGGATACAGGATCACAGTACAGAATTTTCCTTCCTGTTATTGCCATGATAACTCTTATCCCTTACATCGGGAAACTTAAGATCAGATTTCCTGAAAGGTTAAATAAAAATGACTTAATGGGGAAAATTATTTATCCCATGATCTCAATTTTACTGATAAGCGTCTCATCGATAATTAATTATAATAATGTTTTGAAAGAATATTTTCATGCTGAAAATCTTTTTTATCAGGAAAGGTACGACGACCTTACCAAATATATAATGAAGCATCCTACCACCAACAGGCTTACTATTTTTCTGAATAATGTTGGTCTCAGCGAAACCGGCAGGCTGAATGATCTTATGTTTCACTTTCCCCAGAGTCGCGATGGTCAGTCGCTGTTCCTGAAGTGGGAAATGTTTGGAGAGGTCCTGCGACGAGGTGGCTATTTTTATTATACCACAGGGATGATTAACGAAGCTCACAGGTGGGCTTACGAAAACATGATCATGACGGGAATCACTCCCGAAGGACTGAAAATGTTGATTAAAACTGAATTAATAAACGGAAATTACAAAATCGCTTCAAAATATAATTTAATACTTAAGAATACGCTGTTTTACAGGGCTAAAGCCAGTGAGTTTGATAAATTACTGTCTGATGATAAAGCAGTAGAATCGCATCCGGAATACGGAGTTAAAAGAAAGGAAAAGATCGGGCACGATTTCTTCTCCATTACCGGTAATCCGTACATAAATATCGAAAGGACGCTTTCGTTCGATTCTCTCAACCGGAAAGCTTTTATGTATAAGCTTGCTTACCAGATGCTCACCGAAGATTACACAGGTATAGCAAAGGGTATGGCCAGGCTTGAAAATCTTGGATATAAGAAAATCCCTCTCCATCTTGAGGAGGCTGCACTGGTATGCAGAATTTCAGATTCAGCTCCTTTGATGAATTTGGGAAATCTGAAAATTAATCCTCAGACCGAAGCCAGGTTCAACCAGTTTCTGCAGACGTTTCAGTCGTCCGGGAACAGTCTGAAAACAGCCGAACCTGTCCTGAAACAGAAATTCGGGAATACGTTTTGGTATTATGCTTTTTATCATTAAGCCACATAGATAGACAAAACTTGAAATGATTCAAGCGGTTTGAAGAAAAAATACCAGGACACCGTATATTCGCAAATAATTTGAGATTTTATGAAATACCTCTTTCCGATTTTTTGCTCGCTATTTTTGATCTCATGTTCTGAATCAACCCGATTTCAGCTCCTCGATTCAAAGCGAACAGGGATTAATTTTCAGAATACTATAACTGAGACTGACAGTTTCAATGTTCTTACCTATGAATATATTTACAATGGAGCCGGAGTTGGGATAGGTGATCTGAACAATGATGGTCTGCCGGATATTATTTTCGCCGGGAATCAGGTATCTTCCAAAGTCTATCAGAATAATGGCAATTTCAGGTTCACAGACATTACTCCAAATCTTGAGGGGCTATCAGATAATCAGTGGTACAGCGGAGTAACTATAGTGGATATCAACAGCGACGGACTGCTTGATATATATTTGACCTCAACAGGCAATAAAGATCCTCAGAAATGCAAAAACAGGTTATGGGTTAATATGGGGATAAGTGAAACCGGGGCACCATTCTTTAAAGAATTGGCTGAGAAATACGGAATTGCTGAAGATGGTCCGTCGGTAGCTGCAGCATTCTTTGATTACGACAGGGATGGAGATCTTGATCTTTATATCCTTAACAGCAGTGAAAACCAGAGAATGATCAGCTCCTATCTGCAGAAAATTACTGACGGCAGCGCCCGTAATAATGATAACCTTTACCGGAATAACAGCGACGGTACCTTCACAGAGGTTACCAGGGAAGCAGGAATTCTGTTTGAAGGATATGGTCTTGGTGTAGCTATTGGTGATGTCAACAAGGATAATTATCCTGATATCTATGTTTCAAATGATTACAATTCGAATGATCTGCTATATATCAATCAGCGCGATGGAACCTTCCGGAATGAGATCGCCAAGTACATGTCGTATCAGACAAGATCCTCAATGGGAAATGATATGGCTGATATAAATAATGATGGTAATCCGGATATGCTTACTCTTGATATGCTGCCTGAATCATATGCCAAAAGGAAGCAGACAATAAATGGGTTCAGTTATATCTTTTACCAGAATGATAACGAATTCGGTTATGAACACCAGCATATAAGAAATATGCTTCATATTCATAATGGATTCATTAACGGCAATCTTCTGCCTTTCAGTGAGGTGGGCCAAATTTCAGGTATTTCTCAGACTAACTGGAGCTGGTCGGGAGAGTTTGCTGATTATGATAATGACGGCGATAAAGATCTGATAGTTACCACAGGTTATCCACGAGATATGACCGACAAGGACTGGTTTCAATTCCGGATGAGGAATCAAAGATCAGGTATTAGCAGCAATGATGTTATAAAAATGATGCCTGCTGTTTATATTCCTAACATCGCTTTTGAGAATAAAGGAGATCTTCGTTTTACGAAAAAAAACGACTGGCTGCCGGATATGCCTTCTTGCTCATACGGAGCCTCATTTGCAGACCTTGATAATGATGGAGATCTTGATTATGTGGTTAATAATTTAAATAATGAGGCATTCATACTAAAAAACAATACAAGGGAAAAATCAGGGGATAAAGCTAATTATATAAATATCAGGCTGATAGGTAAACCTAAGAACACTATGGCCATAGGAGCAAAAGTTGAGTTATGGGATAGTGGTAATTATCAGTTTATTGAAAATTTCCTGACGAAGGGATACGCATCTTCAGTCGATCCGGTCATTCATTTCGGACTTTCTGACAGGAACTCTGTTGACTCCATAAGAGTAACCTGGCCCGAAACTGGAAATATTTCGATCCTTAAAAATCCGGTTGTCAATCAAACAATTGAAATTGATGAAATGAATTCCATTTCAGTGTCAGAAAAAAACATACAATCACCTGCAAAGGGATTGATGTTTATTCAAACCGATAATATTCTGGATTACGTTCATGAACAGAGAGATTTTGTGGATTTCTTTCTGACCCAGAAAACTATCCCCCATAAATTTTCACAGATAGGACCATGCATGGCAAAAGGTGATATTGATAATGATGGTTATGATGATCTTTTAATAGGAGCTACAAATTTATTGCCAACTACAGTATTTTTGAGGCATGGTAACGAATTTGAAAATAAGGTAATAAAAGGACTAACTTCAAGGAAGGAAATTACTGAATCAGATCTGGCGGTACTTGATATTGACAACGATGGCGATAACGATATAATTTCAGTTGCAGGAGGCTTTGAATATCAGAAGGAAAGCGAAAAGCAGGAAAACCTGTATTTAGCAGTCGCAGCAGGATATGAAACCAGAAACGAGAGCAAGTACCAACACTATATCTATGAAAATCAGGTTGATTCATTTAAAAAAATCCTACTGCCGATACCTCCGTTTCTAGCTTCGGTAGCAAGACCATTTGATTTTGATCATGATGGGTACCAGGAAATATTTATCGGTTCCAGAGTAAAAAAAGGAATGTTCCCCTTTGCAAATCCCTCATGGCTGATATTAAACGAAAATGGCAAGCTTTCAGTTGGCTCATCTTCAAGTTTTGATCTGGGTATGGTTACAGACGCGGTGTGGACCGATTACGATAAAGACGGCTGGGAAGATCTGTTTGTGGTAAGAGAATGGAACTCTCCTGTAATACTTAGGAATAATAATGGCAAGGAACTTGTTCCTCAAAATATTAAGGATATTGATGGTTATCATGGATTGTGGTATTCAGTAACAGCAGGTGACTTTGACCTCGATGGTGATGATGATTATTTACTGGGAAATCTGGGTGAAAACAACCAGTTTTCTGTGAGTCCTCAGTATCCATTAAGCCTTTATGCTCTTGATTTTGAGATGGATGGAATAATCGATCCTATGATGACAGCATTCTGGGAAGATAAGTATGGGAAAATGAAAGAATATCCTGTAAATTACCTTGATGAATTGATAGAACAATCCTCATTTTTTCAAAATAAATTCAAAGATTATACCTCTTTCAGCAATAGTACTATTGATAATATTCTTGATGAGAATTTAAGAAAAAGGTTGGAGCTGAAGCTTTTTGTCAATACAATATCAAGCTATATATTATGGAATGAAAATGGAAAGTTCAGATGGGAAAAGCTACCGGAGGAAGTACAGGTTTCTCCGGTAAAGAAGATGATTGTATATGATCTGAATAATGATAAATATCCTGATGTAATAATAGCAGGCAATGATTACACATGGGATGTATCAACAGGATACTTTGATGCATTGAAGGGAATAATATTATTAAATGAAGGAAGCAACCGGTCCTTCAGCGTCATCAAACCATCCGGAAGCGGACTGTTTCTTCAGGGCATGATTGAATCTTTACTCTTCTATGAGGGTGATACCTCGCTGCTTATAGGGGGAATAAACAGGGGAAAAGCTGTTGTTTTTCAACTGAAAAAGTAATTTTCCTGTTTTGTGCGAAAGACACCCAAATTTATATACGCTTAATATTTCAATATATTTTTTTGGAGGATTGTTTTGTAATTGTCGATTGGCTACCATCATAACAGGGGTTATTATAATGTTTATCTTGTTGATTTATCTTATAGATTCGGGCAGTGGAAAAACTTTCCCCTCCTTTTAAAGGAGGGGTGGCCGTGTTAATTGATTATCAGGTATCTACAAGGTGTTTTTCACGGCCGGGGTGGTTGATTTGTCTCCTTCTTTATACTTTTATATCTATGATAAACAAAAACCTCTTCAATAAAAAAGGACTTAAATCTTTTAGATCATCTCTCAGAAACAGGTCCACTTCTGCTGAAGCAGCGTTATGGAACATCCTAAAATCAAAAAATCTTGATGGAAAAAAATTCAGAAGGCAGTACAGTATTGATAATTACATAGTTGACTTTTGTTGTCCTTCAGAAAAACTTATAATTGAACTAGATGGAGATCCTCATGGCGAATATCATAAAATAGAGAAAGATGAGAAAAGGGATAAATTTCTGGAGAGTCTGGGATTCACTGTATTAAGGTTTGAAAACAGATTTGTATTTCAGGACCAGGAATATTTAAAAACTGAGATAATGAAAATTATCTATAAAAGAAA
Source organism: uncultured Bacteroidales bacterium (assembly GCA_963702415.1). Lineage (GTDB taxonomy): Bacteria > Bacteroidota > Bacteroidia > Bacteroidales > VadinHA17 > LD21. The sequence goes on from CAVPCP010000023.1 coordinate 114,950, forward strand.
AGAACCGATATGATAAGCCAATCAACCACCCCGGCCGCCAGCAGCATTTGCAATACTATGGACATCATTGTGTTGCGGCCACCCCTCCTTTAAAAGGAGGGGAAAGTTTACTGGAACTGATACTCATTACAGGAACTGATAGCGGTTCTCCAATTGTATGTCGAGACACCCAAATTAACAACAAAAATCCAGATTATTAATTAAATGTCAATTAGTTGTCTTGTTTACCTCCTATAAACCGCACATAACAAGAAAAAGCCGGTCTTTTCAGGCCGGCTTTTATAATTTAAAATCAGATTATTTAATTTCAGGAATATTAATACCCCGGGTTCTGAACTAATAAAGTATTCTTGTTCATTTCATCACGCATAATGGGAAAGAAATAGATCTTTTTATTCCATGCTCTGGAATCACCAGGAGTATCTTTCTTAGAGAAAACAGGAGCACCATAAGTTGATCCATCAGCTTTCCGGTACGACGGAACAGATGTTTCCGTTGCGTTATAGCGCACATCTACTGCTGAAGTCTGCTTATATGCTATTTCACCGACAAGCCAGCGGCGCACATCCCAGAAACGATGGTCTTCAAAGGCCAGCTCAATACGGCGTTCATGGCGGTAAGCCTGACGCAATGCATCACCTGTTAATGATCCAGGCAGATCAGGCTGCCCTGCACGTTTTCGTATCAGATTTATATACGTACGTGCTTCTGCATCCTGTCCAAGTTCAATACATGCCTCAGCATAGTTCAGCAGGACTTCACCATATCTGAGATGCTTGAATGGAACATCCTGTTTCACATACTGGGGATCGACTGAAGGATCAACGTACTTTCTCAGATAATAGCCTGTTTTACCACCGTTCCAGTCTTCTATAGGACCTGAACGGGTATCAAGACCGGCTTTTATCATAACATTACTTGGATTATAGACATACCCAACCTGAATCATGCTGAAGGGATCAATCTGTAAAGCATCGGATGGACGTTTTCTCCATTGAACTCCTTCATATAATACAGTAGCGTAAAAACGGGCCTCCCTGTTAACGTAAGGATTGGCCTTATGTGTCAGGTTTGCCCAGTCAAACTTACTACCATCTTTCATCTCATAGTCATCGACCAGATCACCAAGTGGTGTATTGTTACCCCAGTTATGGTACCCATTTGGTCCGCAGTATAATCCCGGATTATATCCATCCCAGTTCTCATCTGTTTTTGGAGTAAAGAACTGTAGCAGGATATCTTCGCTTGTTCCCTTTGAGGTAAACAATTCTATAAAATTCTGAGCCACGGAATCAGCTGGTGCCGGAGTAGCTTTATATAAGCTGTATTTATTCAGGTCAATAACAGCTTTTGCAGCATTTTTAGCAGCCGTCCAGCGTGCCGTTGCATCACCTCCTACATATCCTAAAAGTTCAGGATTGGAAAATCCGCTGGTCACCACTCCATTTTTAGCGGAATTATGCAAATCGCTGGCTGCATAAAGCAATACTCTGGCCTTAAATGCAAGTGCCGCTCCCCTGGTGACGTGACCGTCGGTGGGATAAGCATCCGGAAGATACATTGCAGAAGAATCAATCTGACCGATAATAAAACTGATACATTCTTCATATGTATTTCTGGCCACTTCGAACTCATCATCCAGTGTATAAGCTTTGGTAATAATCGGTACACCTCCATAAAGAGCAGTCAGGTAAAAGTAGGTCCAGGCACGCATAAAATAGGCTTGCCCTTTTAAATTGTCAATTACTGCTTCGTCGTCGCTCGGTACCTCATCAATCTTTGAAAAGAAAATATTTGTGCGCCTTGCATTTGCATATAAAGGATCCCAGCGGAAATGCAATGTATGCGGGGTTGCCCAGTCGACCTGCCAACCCAGCAAACCATCTGAAGTCATCAGCGATTTATTGAAGTTTAATACGTCCCAGTCGGGAGTAAAAAATGATTCATCTGAATAATCAGAAAGGCGTTCGATTGAGAATGGCCATCCAAGTGCATTTCTGTACATCATATTCACAAATGTCTCCACAAGGGCCGGATCGCTCCAGACATCAGTTTCAGAATATTGATCCAATGGTTTTTTATCCAGAAATTCACTCGTTTTAGTACAGGAATAAAATAATGAGATTACTGATATAATCATCAATATCATAAATGTCTTTTTCATTTTTAATACTTTTAGAATGTTAATGTTATACCACCGGTAACAACTCTTTGAAGAGGGTATGCCGTACCTGATTCAAGTTCAGGATCAATCAGATCTTGCTTGGAGAAAGTAAGCAGGTTCATTCCGTTGATATAAAAACGAAGTGCTTCTATATTCAGGGATTTATTAATGTTGGAAGGCAGCGTATATCCAAGTTCAAAGTTTTTAAGCCTTAGATAGTCCATATTATATAGCCAATATGTATTCCCCTGGCTTCTCCAGTATTCTTCGTCGCGGTTCCATGTTCTGGCGTATGCAGATCCTGTATTTTCAGGCGTCCATCGGTTATCGGCAGCTTCTTTATAGTAGTTTCCAATTTCACCTGATTCAGGAGAAATGTACTGGACAGATCCGGTCGCCCCCTGGAACAGTATTGCCAGATCGAATCCCTTATATCCAAAGTTAGCTGTAAAACCGTAAATAAACCTGGGGATATTGGTCTTCTCATTCATTACCCTGTCGAGACCATCGATAACATCATCTTTGTTAACATCCTCAAAAATGACATCACCGGGTATAGCACCAGCCCAATGAGGAGTACCATCTATTTCACCCTGGTCATCAAAAATACCAATTGCCTGGTAATAAAGTGAGGAACCCATCGGCCTTCCCGTAGATTTCTGATATTCAGGAATACCAGGAGTCTCATCCCAGAAGATAATTTCGTTCTTTGAATAGCTACCGTTTGCTGATATGCTATAATAAAGATCTCCTGCCTGATTATTATACGTAATAATTCCTTCAAAACCGGTATTCTTAACCTCTCCGATATTCTCAGGAGGTAAAGTCAGGCCGGTGGAATTTGGAATTGAAGCATTTCTTTTTATAAGAATCTGAGTCCTGAGGTTATTGAAATAATCAAAAGACATTGTTATCTTGCTGTTAAACATAGAAGCATCAAATCCTATATTTGCCTGATTTGCAATTTCCCAGGTGACATTCGGATTCGGAATTTTTGTTTCATACAAAAGCTTGTCATCTGCTCCCCCATAAACATATGTTCTGTTTTCAACATAACCATAAGTTGTCAGGTATTGATATTCATCAATACGGTCATTACCTGTTTGTCCCCAGGACCCACGGATTTTAAAGTTGTTAAAGAGAGCCAGGCTATTCTTGAAGAAGCTCTCTTCCGAAATACGCCATCCCGCAGAAATACCGGGGAAGAATCCAAACCGTTTATCTTCCGGGAACATATATGATCCGTCGTATCTCCAGACAAATTCAATCAGGTATTTTCTGCTCAGGTCATAATTTACACGTCCAAAATAACTCTGGTAGGCATTCTGACTTGCTGATCCATTATTAGACATGTACTGGTCAGAGGCTCCCGCAAATAATTGATCGACAGCTGATGAAATGTAATTTTTACGGAAAGCATTGAAATTATCTGAAAAACCATTTCTTCTTTCTACACCGGCCAACACTTTCACCGTGTGTTTTGCTGCAAATGTTCTTTCGTATGTTGCTAACGCATTTACTGCAACTCTCTGTCCATCTGCCATATATTCTGTCAACTGGGGGGCATCAAATCCTCTTTTTCCTTTGGTGGTAATATGTTCGGGGTTTCCGTCCCAGGTGTACAGATACCATGGTGTTTGCCATAATTTACGAAAGGCGATATTCTTATCAAAAGAGCCGTTAAAAGTAAGTAACAATCCCTGAACCCATGGAATATTAATGTTTAAACGCAGATTACTGTTAAGAACATATCTTTTATCCTGATCATATCCGGTAGCATCTGTAACAGTAACTACAGGATTATCTCCATATTCGATATCCGGTCCCGGGTCTCCGTTTGGCCAGTAAGCAGGCATATTCGGCTTGCCGCGCATCAGCATACGGAAACTTGCACCAACTGAACGGGTGGGGTAATTACGTAATTCCTCTCGTCCTGCAACATCAAAAGCAATATCGATATTTTTACTAAGTTTCCCATCGATGTTGGTTCTGAAGTCATATTGTCTGTAATTGGTTGCACTGTTTTTGTAAACAGCATCCTGATATCTCGTACCAAGAGAAAGAAAATACTTCATATTATCGGTACCACCGGATATTGAAGCAGTCATTTGGTTCTGTGAAGACCATGTCTTGAAACATTCGTCGAACCAATCGGTATTCGGATGTCCCCAGGGATCAGATCCATCCCTGTATTGCTGAAGGTCAGCCTCTGAATACTTCTGGTTCCGGCCCAGACTGGGGGTTTTATAATATGCGATCTCATTAAGCATTTCGGAATATTGGGCAGCATCAGCCATTTCAGGGATCACCGTAGGCTGGGTTCCACCGGCATTCAGATTTATTGAGATTTTTGGTTTCCCCAGCATGCCTCGTTTGGTAGTAACCAGAATAACACCATTAGCGGCCTGAGAACCATAAATTGCGGCAGAAGCATCTTTCAGAACAGTAACACTTTCAATATCATTTGGATTAAGACGGTTCATATCGCGGTTTGCAACACCATCAACAACTATAAGAGGACTATTGTCGCCAAGGGTATTAGAGCCACGAATACGCAATGTAGCATTATCATAGCCTGGTTCACCGCTTCTCGAAACAGCTGTCAGACCAGGCATACGACCAATAAGATTATTGGATATGTTCATAGCCGGAGATTTTTTTAAATCATCTCCTTTTGCTACAGCAACTGAGCCTGTTACTGTAGCTCTCTTTTGAGTACTGTAACCGACTACAACTACTTCTTCAAGACCCGTAACCTCACCAGCAAGTGCAACATCAACAGTTGTCCTGCCTCCAATTGGGATCTCCTGATTCACATATCCAATAAATGAAAATACAAGAGTTGCATTCGGATCGGTAACCATAATGGAGTATTTTCCGCTGGCATCTGAAATAGCTCCGATAGTTGTTCCTTTGATCTGAACATTTACTCCTATCATTGCCTCACTGGTTGAAGCATCAGTAATTGTACCCGATACTTTTATTTGCTGCTGATCGTCAGCAGCGGGAATTCCTGGTGTCAGCGAAAAGGCAGGTAGTGTCAGTCCGCAAACCAGTAATAATGTTACTATTTTCAAAGTTATTGATAACTTATGAAAATAATTTTCCGGTTTTAAAAACCAGAGGTTGTGAAAAGTTTTTTTCATACTTTACATTGTTAATTAATGGGTTAGAGTTAAAGTTAAATTAGAGGTGAATATATAGCGAATTAAAGCGTGCCCGTGTGTTCCAAACTTTAGAAAGATTTGATTCCCGGTTGGAGTATCATTCCAATACTTACAGGAAATATATTCTGTTTTCAGATTAGTCAGGTTAATTTCAGGTCAGGTTTTTCGATATGCAATTTAATATAAAAAATGATCCACAAAGAAATTTGTGATATTTATATTGGGGTTTGGTGAAATTATTTGAAAGTTATAGAGGGTGTATTGGCCTCACCCCCTCCCGTCCCCCGCTCCCGGGGAGAGCGGGGGAAGCCAGTTCATTAATTCTTTGACGAATGGTGGTCATAACATGCTCCAGATTATCTGCAATTTCTTCATTATGGATTCTTAGCACTGTTATTCCATATCTTTCCAGTTCTCCGGACCTGCTGTCATCATATTCACGAATTTGATCATTTGAATGGTAATCTCCTTAAACGTGCCCAAAGAATTCTCTCTGCTTCGGTGGGATTATTCCTGTAATCCCGGGCAAGTCTGAACAGATCAGGCTTGGCATCAATAAACATATCCTTAATTTTAGATTTACCGAGATTTACCATATCCTATTTAGTTAGTTATCTTTTTTAAAGCCCCTCTCCCCCCGGGAGAGGGGTTGGGGTGAGGTCATCTTCCACCCCGGGAGAGGGGTTGGGGTGAGGTCAACATCCCCCCGGGAGAGGGGTTGGGGTGAGGTCATCTTCCACCCCTGGAGAGTGGTTGTTCCGCAATTGCGGGATGTTTGGGGAGAGGTATCAAAAAGCCGGTCCTTCCGGACCGGCTTTTACTATTTAGAAATCTGTTTATCTGACTCACGGAATACTAATACCCCGGATTCTGCTGGAATGCATCGCCTGCCTTAATCATTTCATCCTGTGCAATTGGTATCCAGTAGTACTTAGAGCTTTTCCACTCACGGGCATCAGGCATGGCTGCTTTGTCATATTTCCACTCCATGTTACCGTTTGTAAATTGCTTGATCTTCATTTCGTAAACATTCCCGATAACAGTCGGAGCGGTCATCCAGCGGCGCATATCATACCACTGATGTCCTTCGGCAAAATGCTCGATATATCTTTCATGGCGTACCCATGCTCGTGCTTCAGCCTGGTCAGTGGTAACCCTGTCGGGTAATCCTGCCCGGTTTCTGACCTTGTTAAGGGCATCGAGACCAAGCTGAAGATCAGCACCGCCAAGCTCTATGCATGCTTCGGCATAGTTCAGCAATATTTCTGCAAACCTGAACTCTACCCATGTATTAGTATTTCTGTAGTACTGTCCCACTGTTTGCGGATCCATGAATTTCTTTAGATAGTAACCGTTCTTGGTTCCGTTCCATGATTCAATAAGTCCCTGCCGTGTATCGACCCCGAAAGCTTTTACAGTACCGTCGTCATTGTAGAAATGACCGGTCTGCGCCTTATTGAAAGGGTCGAAGGCAGCTGCATCAGAGGGACGTTGCTGCCAGGGAGCACCATGGAACAGGACTGTTGCATAGAAACGCGGTTCGCGGCCTACATACGGATTCCTCTGTGGGTCTGCAACAAGTTCTGCAGCAGTAGCAGTCCTGAGATCCTGGTTACCGGGATTATACTTATCCCAAACAAATGGGGTACCATCGGTCATTTCATATTGCCTTACGGCAGGTTCTGTCGGGTCGTTGTTACCCCAGTTGTGATAGCCGCACGGACCAAACCAGATATTGGCATTGTTTCCGTTACCACCTGTCAGTGAGTACTGAATACCCCAGATAGTCTCCTTGTTCCATGCACCTTTCTGGTTAAAGATATTGAAATAGGTATTGGAATAGGCTGTGACATCAGCATCGGTAAGCGTTGCAGGCGGATCAGTGTAAGTGCCAACCAGATCGTATGCTCCATAGGTGCCGTCTATTACAGCTTTGGCCGCATCTCTTGCTGCGGTCCAGCGGGCTGCCTGACCTGTGGATCCAAAAGATACAAGAGTATTGGATGGTTCATAGCCACCATTGACAAGAGGACTGGCACAGAAGAGCAAAACCCTTGATTTAATTGCAGCTGCTGCACCACGGTTAGCACGGCCCTGTTCCATTGTTGCAGGCAGGTTGGTAATAGCTGCATCACAATCCGCAAGCACCTGATCGAGTGTTTGCTGTAATGTTGATCTTGTGACGCTGGACACATCCTGTCCCAGCTGGTATGGTTCTGTGGTGATTACTGCACCTCCGTAATTCATCAGAAGTATTGCATATTCATAAGCCCTTATAAAATAAGCTTCGCCTTTCAACCTTGTTCTGAGAGCTTCATCTGTTGTAGGCACTTCATCAATATTGGCAAGAACAGTATTTATATTCTGAATATTGCTGTAAAGATGAGGCCAGCGCAGAAAACCTGCATAGCCTGTATTTGCAAAATAGCCAAGCTGGTCAGGGCTAAGCGTCCCCTTCAGATGACCATAGTTGGCGGGACGGTGGATACAAAGTGTCTGGTCGGTACCCGAAGAGAGAAGGTCTTCGCGCATTCCAAGGATTCCGTTATTATCGCTCGCCATGGTGCCGGCATTCTGAATACCTCCCATCCTGTCGTAGCATTTGCCCAGGTAGGCTTTTGTTACATTTATATCGGAGAATACAACCTGCTCGTTGAATGAACTGACCGGATCCTGATCCAGCACGTCAGTACAGGAATTCGCAGTAAACATCAGTAACGCTACCGGGATTATATAACTTATTAATTTTTTCATATTAGATTATTTAAGTATTTCTTAATCGGTTAGAATGATATATTTGCCCCGAAAGCAAATGTTTTCATGATAGGATAAACTCCAGCGCCGGCTGCTTCAGGATCAAATTTCTTTGTGGCTGAATAGAGCAATGCCAGGTTGTTACCTGAGAAATAAACACTTGCATTCGCTATACCGATACTTCTAAGAACATTAACAGGGATATTATACGAAAGCATCACGTTCTTCAGACGCAAATAAGCTGTGTTATCAAGCCAGTAAGTGTTCATATTTACAGCGTGAGCCCAGTAAAAATCATTACGGTTATAAGCTCTTGCAATATCTGTTTTGGTGTTGGTGGGCGTCCAGCGGTTATCATAAGTCCACTGCATATAGTTTCCTGCTTCACCACGTCTTTCATCATAAATATTCTGCTTATAAAACAGCCCCTGTCCCTGTAAAAGAACTGAAAGAGTAAAAGCTTTCCAGGTTGCGTCAAGGTTGATCCCGTAGAAAATTTCGGGTGTATCCGTCTCATCAATAAGGACCCTGTCATCGCTGTTAATGATACCGTCGCCGGAATAATCTTCAAAGATCAGATCACCTGCTTTGGCGTCGCTCCTGTGAGGATAATTTTCCTCTCCGTTATAAGTATAGGTATTATCTTCAAAAACGCCCAGTACATTGTACATCAGCCATGCATTATATGGATGCCCAGTAGTTTCCTGCCATGGAACTGTTTTTGCAGGTTCATCCTGGAAAACAACCTCGTTATGGTTATAGCTGAAGTTACCACCCACATTGATCCTGAGGTCAGATGTAATGTTTTTATGAACGCCCAGAACAACCTCAAAGCCCTTGTTATCAACGCGGGCTATGTTTTCGTTTGGAAGGGTCAGTCCTGTGAAATTAGGAACAGTAGCATCCCTGGGAGCAAGAATATCTTCCCTTTTATTAAAGAAGTAGTCAAAGTCAAAGCTGATAAGATCATTGAACCATTTTGATTCGAACCCGATATTCTGCGTAGTCTGTGTTTCCCAGGTAATATTCGGGTTAGCAACAACCGGAGGACCAACAACAGTTTCAATTGTGGTGCCTGTACCAAATACCATTCCCGGGCCAAGGCTGAAACTATTCATATACTGGAAAGGATTTCCCGGGTCCATACCCATTTTGCCATACGATGCTCTCAGCTTGAAATAATTGATAAACTGAATGTTGTTTTTCCAGAATCCTTCCTCAGATGCACGCCATCCTAACATAAATCCCGGGAAATAACCCCAGCGGCTTTCAGGCGGGAATTTAAGCGAGCCGTCAGCCCTGAAAAGGATCTCAGCAAGGTATTTTCCTTTAAAGTCGTATGTAGCACGGCCAATATAGGATTTGCGTGCGTAAATTGACATACCTCCTGAGTTATTTTTATTAAGGTCAGCTCCGGCATCCATAGTCTGGATGAGGGGTGAAATGTAAAGCTGGCGGTATCCGTAGAAGTTATTGTAATCGCTTGTATATTGTTCGTAACCACCATATAAGAATATATTATGATCACCGAATTTTCTGGCAAAAGTGGCGCCAAAGTTAAGTGTATTATTAATGGTCCGGTTAAAATCCTCTTCGTTCTGCGGAGAAGAAAGTCCTCTGAGAGTAGGGGTCAGCTGCATAGAGGTTATGAAACCAGTTCCCGCATCTCTTACGGCTGAGGACCAGTTGGGATAGTAGAGTGTCCAGGGTTGATAGAATCTTTTCCCGTAGAAATTGGTAAGGTCATAGCTGAAGACGCCATTAAGAGAAAGACCTTTTACCCATGGGATTGTTATTGTTCCATTAAAGGAAGTCAGCATCCTGTAAGTTTTCTGGTCGTTTTTACCTCCTGCGAAAGTCGATGTAACAACCGGATTGTCGCCATATTCAATATCCGGTCCTGGTTCCCCTGTGGGCCAGTATGACCAGGTTGTAGGGACAAGACGTGTTGACTGTCCAACGATGGCATCGGCTGATTTGTAAGGATAGAGCCTGTTTACCTGGAATCCTGCCAGTTCAATTCCGGTTTTAAGCCAGTCGGTGATCGTCATATCAACCTTTGCGCGGACGTTATACTGAGAATACTTGGTAGAGGATTCCTTATACATTGCGTCATCACCTTTGAGACCGAATGAGACAAAATAATTCATCCCCTTGGTCCCGCCATCAATCGTAAGGTTATGCCTGTAGGTGGATGTCCATTTTTTGATAAGGTCGCCATACCAGTCGGTATCAGGATGCTCCCACGGGTCAGCACCTGATTTGTACAATTCAATATCAGTTTCGTCGTAAGTTCTTGATTTTCCTGTTGCAACCTGGTATTCCGACAACATTGTGGCATATTCGGCTGCATTGGTAACATCAGGTATTACGCTGGGTGTCTGAAATCCCTGATAGAATTGATAATTGAGTCTGGGTTTACCTTCAGATCCTTTTTTGGTTGTGATCAGGATTACACCGTTTGCAGCCGTAGATCCGTAAATTGCAGCCGAAGCATCTTTCAGAACCGAAAGGCTCTCAATATCGTTCGGGTCAATTTCATCCATATTACGACCGGGAACTCCGTCAATTACAACCAGTGGCGCCGTATTTGAGGAATAAGCGTTCCTGCTGCCTCCGAGAGTACTGCGGCCACGAATTTGTATTCTCTGTCCATAACTTCCCGGTTCGCCGGTATTCTGGACTACAATTGCTCCGGGGATACGTCCTGAAAGAGATGTTGTAACGTTTGGAGATGGCACGCTCTGGATACTTGTTCCAGAAATAGAGGATACAGATCCGACAACGTTTGCACGTTTCTGCGTTGAATATCCAACAACAACTACCTCGTCAAGGTCGGTAAGTTCAGCGGCGAGAGCAATGTCAACAACTATTCTGCCGGCGAGAGCAACCTCCTGGGTAATATAACCGATAAATGAAAATACCAGGGTGGCATTTCTTTCAACGTTCTGGAGTGTGTATTTCCCGTCAACATCGGTTATTGCACCTATGGCTGTACCTCTGACCAGGATGTTTACACCCGGCATTGATTCGCCGGATTCAGCATCGGTCACGGTTCCTGTTACGGTGCTTTGCTGCTCATCATCAATAGCTGGATTATCTGCGGCAAATGTGTAGGCCGGAATAGCCAGGCCGCAGAACAGAAGAAGAACTACAATTTTCACAGGCAGTAATAACCTGCGAAAATTTACATTTGGCCGGAACGGCCAAAAGCAGTCGGGAGTTTTTTTCATACTGTTACACTGTTAGTTAGTTAATAAATAGTTAGATATTAGGATTGATGCGTATTGGTTTTCTGGTTATTGGTTATTGGTGATTGGTTTTTAGTTGCTGGTTAACAATGATTCGTTTGAGATAGGCGGTTTGCAGTTATTAAAATTATGAGTTTCGGCAATCAGTAATAAAGTACATAAATTGTTTGATGATCAGTCGTCTGTCCTCACGTACTCACCCCAACCCCTCTCTGCTGCGCAAAGAGGGGCAAAGCCTTCTAACCCCCTTCTTTTGCTTGCAAGAGAAGGGGGCAGGGGGATGAGTACTTGCACATTAGAACATTTTTCACATTTATTATTATCCATTCCCGATAGTCAATATTAAAATTAATCGACTTTTGTACAAAATAAAATAGCAAAAAACAGTAAGTGTAAAACTTACACTCATTAAATTACACTCTTATTAACCGATAATTTTTAAAGCTGTCAGAATAGGGTTAAGTTTTAAGGTTAAAAGGTCTTTTAGGGTTCGTGTAGAAACAATTGCAATGCAATTTAAAAAACTTGTTCCGAAAATACAAGCTTATTTATCAGTTTTCTTGCAACTTCTCAAGCAAATACCTTAAAAATCTCAATTTGAGGCTGTTAAATTTCCCGTTTTGGTATTAAATTCACAAACTACCCTGAATCCTACATTAAAACAATCGGAATACCACCATATGCTTTTGGGTATCTGCGGATCGGTCCTTAGCCATGCTTCAGTCCTTGTATAGTCGCGTGCTGCACTTCTTAAAAAGCCTGCGGGATTCATAAATGTCCCTCCGCGGATAACATGCTCTTCACCGGTTTCAGGGCCTTTAGGATCTTTTATTAGTCCTTCGGGATATTTCGAATATGCATCAGGCTGGTACCAGTCAGAACAGAATTCTGCCACATTACCGGGCATATTTCTAAGCCCGAACGGATTGGGCCTGACAAAATCAGATGTCTGGGTTTTTGACGGGCTGTTTTCCTTATATACTACATAGGTATTGATAACAGCAGTATCGTTTTTAGAGAGTCTTGCTTTAAACCCGGTCTTTTCGAATTTCTTGGGGTCGCCCTCAAAGAAATAGGGACCTGCGGAACCGGCCCTGCAGGCATATTCCCATTCAGCCTCAGTCGGCAGGCGGTATGTTTTGCCTGTGACCAGAGATAGCCACCTGCAGTAGGTCTCTGCTGCATGATATGAAAAGGATATTGCCGGTCTCTGCCCCATGCCCCAGCCCTGGTCAGGCTGGCCGTATGGAGGAGTGGCTCCTGATATTGCATCAACATCTCCGGCTGCCTGCATTCCGCTCCTTACTCCTTCCGTATCAGTCGACCGGCCCTCAGCAGCTGTCTGTGCGTAAAATGCCAGATATTCATCCCACGTCACCTCAACCTCTGCCATAAAGAAAGGGCTAAGCTCAACCTCCCTTACAGGTCCTTCATCCTCTTTTCTGAATGGCTCATCAGAAGGGCTCCCCATCTTAAATGTACCTCCGGGAATGGCTACCATATTAAACGAGATTGTCGATCGTGGTATTTTTTCGGTAAAGCTTTTTAGCTCATTAACCGGAGTTGGTTCAGTAAATATTTCCTTTGGTTGTGAAGAAACATTTCCAAAGGTCTTATTGCTCCCATGAGTATAACCCTCAATATAATGGCCCGCATTAAGATGGCAGTTTATGCAATGCAGCTCAGGTGTTTTTTCCTGCTGTGTGTAATACAGGTGGGCATCCTCTCCCTCCTTTGTCAGTTTTGCCGGGAAAAGATTTTCATGGCATTTGATGCATGAGCTTTCATAAACATGCACCCTTGCATTTTCCAGCCGTCCCTTTTCAACCCAGTCGAATGAGGCAGAATCTTTTGTGTAGAAGCTCCAGAGGTCCCTTAATCCTGTCTTGGCTTTAGCATAGAGGTATCCCTTCCCTTTCGGAGGAAGATGACACTCAACACAAGCCACCCTGTAACCCGACTGAGTCTCGTAATGGACCGACTGTTTCCATTCGGCATCAGCTATCGGATGTATATGGCACGACATGCAATACTCATTTTTTGAGGTATTATTGATTACCTTACCTGCCCCAAGGATTATCAGTACACCGACAATCAGCCCGGGTGAGAACCATAACAGAAATTTCTTCATATATAAAAAATGTGCGGGTTAAGATAAAAAATTATCCGATATCACTGACAGGGTTTAAGGATTTTTAAGATTAATTTTCTGAAATCCACTTTACCACGGAGTCACACGGAGTTTTGTGCGGAGTTGCACCGTTTTTTCACTCCGTGAAACTCCGTAATACTCTGTGAAACTCCGTGTTTAAAAAAAAATCGATACTTTTATACGTTCAATTTTTAATCAATATGAAACGACTTTACTTCATAATATCTGTTTTATTTCTTTGTATCAATCTTTACTCCCATCCCTGGAAACCATCTCATTACGTGATTGTTGATACCGACGGAGGAATTGATGACATAAGGGCCATTTCAATGCTGCTGGCATCGCCCGATGTCAGAGTGCTGGCCATAACAGTTTCTCCGGGAGCGCTTGCCGCGGAAAATGCCTATATGAAGGTCAGGAGCCTGCTGAACTCATATTTTCATGAAGGCATTCCTGTCGGCATCAACCGGCAAGGCACATTCAAATCGCCTGAATACCAGATTGCCCTTGAAAGCAAATGGGGTAACGAAAATGGCATCAATCCAAAAGATGCTCCCGATATAATTCCAATGATCAGTGAAATAATATCGGCTGAAAAAACCAAAATTAGTTTTATCTGTCTCGGAAGTATGTCAACTGCATCAATCGCCTTAAGAAGCATACCGGAATTCGGGAAACAGGTAAAAGACTTCATCTGGAGCGCTGATGGTTATGAAGATAAAACAGGATTCAATTATAATATCGATAAAAACTCCTCAGTATCGATGCTTAAGCAGGAAATACCTGTTAAAATTGTTCGAAAATTCAATCGCGGTAATTCTGATTTTTATAATGCCGGACTGATAAATTCCATCGATTCGGTTAAGAATGTTTATGCCAGGAAGATCTCGTCATTCTTCAGTTCTCCATCAGCAAAAGGGCACAAATTTTCATATGCCGCTACTGATGAAATGAGTTCAATATTCCTTCATTATCCTGAGCTCTTCATAAATAAAACCATGGGGAATATTTCGGATTGTACTCCTTCCGATCCTGAAGCCTTAAGGCAAAGTACAATCCGGATCCTGAAAGGAGAAACTGCAGCAAAAAATCAGGTTATCAAAGAATTCCCTGTTGACACGTCTTTCTATTTCAGCGATCTGAGCGGTTCTGTAATTGAAATCATCGAAAAGTACGGAATGGATGAATGGATTTCCGGTGTTCTTGCCAATGAGCTTCACCGCCACCTTGGGGTTTTTGCAATTATCGGTGTTAAGATGGGAATAAGGGCCAGAGAATATTTCGATACAGGTGTTGATGAATTCAGCGTAAAATCGTATGCAGGATCAGTTCCGCCTGTCAGCTGTTTCAATGACGGACTACAGGTCAGCACAGGGGCAACACCCGGGCACGGACTGCTTACAGTAATAAATGATCTGCCAGCTTCGCCTTCTTCTGAATTCACTTATTTAAACAGAAAAATCAGGCTGACACTCAAACCGGAAATAACAGAAAAGATAACATCAGAGCTTAAAGAGATCAATTTTGTCTATGGCCTTGACAGCAACACATACTGGGAGCTTGTAAGGAAAAACTCGATCAAATACTGGCTCTCGATGGACAGGCATGAGATATTTGAGATCGCAGAAATCAAATAAATAGAATTATCTGATTTATAAGCCCTTCCCCATCCGGGAGAGGGCCATCTTTTTTCGGCCTCACCCCTCCCGTCCCCCGCTCCCGGGGAGAGCGGGGGAAGCTAGTTCGTTAATTTTTTGACGAATGGTGGTCATGACATGGTCCAGATTATCTGCAATTTCTTCATTATGGATTCTTAGCACTGTTATTCCATATCTTTCCAGTTCTCCGGACCTGCTTTCATCATATTCACGAATTTGATCATTTGAATGGTAATCTCCATCGACTTCAATAACTAATTTGATCCTGTGGCAATAGAAATCAGCAATAAAAAAGACAATAGGATGCTGCCTGCGGAAAACAAATCCTTCGGAACGGAATCTCCTTAAATGTGCCCAAAGAATTCTCTCAGCTTCGGTAGGATTATTCCTGTAATCCCGGGCAAGTCTGAACAGATCAGGTTTGGCATCAATAAACATATTCTTAATTTTAGATTTACCGAGATTTACCATATCCTGATTTATTAATTACCTGACTTAAAAGCCCCTCTCCCCCCGGGAGAGGGGTTGGGGTGAGGTCATCTTCCCCCCGGGAGAGGGTTCCGATAGCTATCGGAAGGGGTTAGGTCATCGTTTTTTCGGCCTCACCCCCTCCCGTCCCCCGCTCCCGGGGAGAGCGGGGGAAGCCCCGGGATGTGAATTCTCTACTTGTTATACTCATCAAAGAAATCATTCCCCTTATCGTCGGTGATGATGAATGCGGCCATGTTCTCCACCCTTATTTTTCTGATGGCTTCCATTCCAAGCTCTTCAAAATCGACCATATCAACCGATTTAATATTTTCTGCCGCCAGTATTGCTGCCGGGCCACCGATTGATCCAAGATAAAAACCTCCATATTTTTTACATGCTTCGATCACCTGTCTGCTTCGGTTACCCTTTGCAACCATTATCAGTGACCCTTCCAGGCTCTGGAAAAGATCAACATACGGATCCATCCTTCCTGCAGTTGTCGGTCCGAAACTGCCCGACGCCATTCCGGCCGGGGTTTTGGCAGGGCCTGCATAATAAACCGGATGATTTTTAAAGTATTCCGGCATCGGTTTGCCTTCATCAATCATCTTCTTAATACGGGCATGGGCAATATCACGGGCAACGATCAGCGTACCCCTGAGGTTGAGACGTGTCTTAACCGGATATTTTGTCAGTTCTGCAAGAACCTCTTTCATCGGCCGGTCGAGGTCAATCTCGACAGGTTTTTCAAGCTCAGGCGCCTTTTCAGGCAAGAAACGTGCAGGATCCTTTTCCAGCTCCTCAAGGAATATTCCGTTCTCATCGATCCTGGCCCTGATATTCCTGTCAGCACTGCAACTTACGCCCAGACCTACCGGACAGGAGGCTGCATGCCGAGGCAGCCTGATAACCCTTACATCATGAACGAAATACTTGCCTCCGAACTGAGCTCCCACACCATATTCGTGACAGATCGTTTCGATCTTCTGTTCCCATTCCGGATCACGGAATGCTCGTCCGGTGGTGTTGCCTGTGGCTGGAAGATGATCGAGATACCCTGCTGAAGCCAGCTTAACAGTCATCATGGTATTCTCTGCTGATGTTCCTCCTATTACAAGCGCAAGATGATACGGTGGACAGGCTGAAGTGCCAAGCTCCTTTATCTTTTCCTTTACGAATTTTACCAGGGATTCTTCGTTAAGAAGCGATTTACTCTGCTGATAAAGAAATGATTTGTTGGCCGATCCGCCACCCTTTGTTATAAATAGAAATTCATAGGTATTCCCGGGTACAGAATAGATGTCAATCTGAGCAGGCAAATTTGTCCCTGTATTTTTTTCTTCAAACATACTGAACGGGACAATCTGTGAATATCTGAGGTTTTTTTCTTTAAATGTTTCATAAATCCCTCTTGAAAAATATTCCGGATCATTTACTCCTGTGTAAACATCCTCCCCTTTTTTGGCGTTTATTATTGCTGTCCCTGTATCCTGACACCAGGGCAGATCTCCTTTTGCAGAGATCACAGCGTTTCGGATCATTATGTATGCCACGAACCTGTCATTTTCAGTTGCTTCAGGATCATCGAGTATTTTCCTTAGTTTTTCCATATGTGAAGTCCTGAGGTAAAACGAAAGATCAGAAACCGCTGTTCTGGCAAGCAATTCCAGGCCTTTGGGATCAACTTTCAGTATTTTTCTGCCATCTGATTCTACAGTCGTAACAAACTCCTTCGTCAGAAGCCGGTAATTAGTCGGATCCTTTTCTATCTGGAAAGGTTTTTCGTAAGTAAAGTCAGCCATATCTTCTGTTATTTTATTAACAATGAATGTATTGATAAATCCTTATGAATTGTTGCTGGTTCCTGGGTGCTTGGTGCTAGTCAGGATCTCCGAGAACCTGAATTTTTCTTTAGCCCTGATTCCCTTGTCAGTCATTTCTATGGTACAGCACTCAACTGATTCGTCGTGCTGGAATACAAGAATGTATTTATTTGAGAGAGCCTCTTCGAGCAGACTCCTTTTTTCATCTATTGTTCTGAGCGATTCAATATCGTAACTCATATTCCAGATCAGAGGTATATGAGCAGCAGTTGGTATCAGATCGCCGGTATAAACCAGTGTTTTGTCCTTATACCTGATTACCGGGATCATCAGCCCCGGTGTGTGCCCATAGCAAATCCTGACCGAAAAATCCTTAAAAAGCTCGCATTCCTCATCAACCAGATTGAGCCTCCCGCTCTGCATGACCGGTAAAATATTCTCCTCAAGGAAAGCATCTTCCTCCCTCGGATTGTTTTTAACCGCCCAATCCCACTGAGCACGGCTCGAATGGTAAATCGCACCAGGGAATGTAAGCTCATATCCTGATTCAGCTTTCACTACTCCTCCGCCGCAATGATCGGCATGAAGATGTGTCAGGAACACATCGGTGATATCTTCCGGGCTATAACCACGGTTTTTCAGCCCCTGCAGAAGACCTTCGCCATTATGCAGATGAATATGCCTGAAGAATTTTTCATCCTGTTTATCGCCCCAGCCGGTATCAACAAGGATGACATGACCGTCTGTTTCAACAATAAGCGACCGTAGAGTGAGAACCAGGAGGTTATTTTCATCTGAACGGTAAACTCTCGACCATAAAGCTTTGGGAACAACGCCGAACATTGCCCCGCCGTCGACCTTGAAATTTGCTATATTAAACAGATCTAATTTCATTATACAATTATAATAAAATCTCCAGCAGATCTTGCAGATTTCCGCAGAAATGATCTGCATTTATCTGCGAAATCAGCGGGAACAGATTTTTTTAATATCTTTCCGGTAATTTTATTTAAATTATCAAAATAACACCTCTTCAAGCTATGAAAAAAACATCCTTCACACTTATCTTTTTCATGATCGCTTCTGCATTAATTGCCCAGACCGGCAAGGTAATGGACAACCTTTCGATGACCAGCAAAATTCTTAAAATGGAGAGAAAATACGCTGTCTATTTACCACCCGATTATGAGTCTTCCCAGCGCAGCTACCCTGTTCTTTACCTGCTTCATGGCGCCGGAGATGATCAGACAGGCTGGGTTCAGTTCGGCGAAATCCTGAATATCGCCGATAAGGCAATAAACCTGGGAGCCGCAACACCCATGGTCGTTGTAATGCCCGACGCCAATACAGGTAAAAGAGGATATGTAAATGATGTAAAAGGGGAATGGAGATATGAGGATTTCTTCTTTGAAGAGTTCATGCCTTACATTGAGAAAACCTACCGCATAAAGGGCAATAAGCGATACCGGGCAATCGCGGGTTTATCGATGGGCGGTGAAGGGACATTTGTATATGCCCTTCATCATCCTGAATTGTTTTCATCAGCCTGTCCGTTAAGCGCGGCAACAGGTCCGGGAAGCGTTGAGGAACTGAAAAATTACAGGTTGTGGCAGGGAGTTGAGGGAATCTCTGATGCTGACAAAGATGCTTATTTTAAGAAGTATAGCGTTCTGAGCCTGATTGAAAATATAAAGGATGACCAGAAAAAAGCTGTAAGGTGGTATATCGACTGCGGTGATGATGATTTCCTTTATGAAGGCAATTCCCTGGCACACATTGCCATGCGTAAGAAAGAGATACCTCATGAATTCAGGATCCGCGACGGAGGTCACACATGGACTTACTGGAGGACAGCGTTACCAACTGTTCTCGAATTCGTGTCGATGGCATTTCATCAATATTGAGTCTAGGGGGCTGTCAAAAAAATTGAAATCCATTAACCGCAAAGGTCGCCAAGGATTTACACAAAGATCGCAAAGAGTTTACTATTAACGATTTAACTTTGAGTGCTTTGCGCCTTCTTAGCGTGCTTTGCGGTTAAGAGGGACTTTTTCAACAACCCCGTTGGGGGGCATCCCCTTCAGGAAGCGGGCAAGTCATTTCCCCTTCTTCGATGTCATCTGTGCCATAAGCCTCATTAAAAGCCTGATCATCTGGTAAGAAATCCAGCCTGTGAGCTGCGAGAACCAGGTTTTTCTTCTGAGGTATTCCTCAATTGTGACCTGTCTGCAGTCATCCCTGATTATTTTAAGCAGTACCTTTTCAAATTCCTCAGTAAAGGCTTGATCGAGTATTTCAACATTCATTTCAACACTTCCGTAATCACTTATATGATTCAGGTTATAGCTGCCCAGGGTGCACATCCTGCTATCAAATGTTGCGACCTTGGCATGAAGGTTCGATGGCAGGTATTCATAAATTTTAATATTGTTGCGTAAAATAAAGTCATACAGAAACCTTGTGGCCCGTTTAAATATCGGTGCATCTGATTCAGCAGCAAGTACAATTGTTATATTAACACCCCTGCCACTGGCCATCCTTAAAAGCTTGCGTTCGAGACGTCCGGGCAAAAAATAGCTGGCAAATATTATCATGTGATCCTGGGAATGCTTAAATGCTGATCTGTAACTTCTGAGAATCTCTATCTTATTGCGGTACCAGTTATTTTCAGTGACCCTCAGCTTTATATTCTGGTCATAGATCTTTGCTGTGTGGACTATTTCATTCGACCGCTCCTCTCTCGATAAAAAGGTTTTATTCCAGAGCTTCCTCAAAATGCTGTTAATGTGAATACATTCCGGCCCTTTTACAATCACGGCAAAATCGAGCCACTCTTTTTTAGTTGATGTCCCATGGTACCTGTCAGCGAAGTTCATACCTCCCAGTATGGCCAGTTCACCATCGACAAGCAGGACTTTATGATGCAGCCTTAGGCTTAGCTGGAATCCTTTCGTTATGAACGCCGGAGAAAAGAACCTGAAAAAGATGCCTGCACCTTCAATTTTCTTTATAAGCTCCCCCGAAAGGTATTTTGTGCCGAAAGCATCCAGGAGAAGATAAGTGCGGACTCCCCTTTCAGCTGCGCTTACCAGCGAATCGACAACACGCATGCCGGTTTCATCCTCATCAAGGATATACGACTGGAAGTGGATATAGTGCCTTGCCTGATCTATTGCATGGATATTGGCGGCAAAAAATGATTCACCGCTGTGGAGGAGTTCTACAGAATGGCCGCTCTTAAATTCATGTTTCGAATACACCTTCATAATTTTCGCCTGAATCACTGACCAATATGCAAATATAAAACTTTATCAGGATGAACAGCTTTTAAGGATTTTTGCTTTACTTTAAGTTATTATCCAAATACATCCCAAATGAAGAAAAGCCCTGGAATCATTATAATTCTGCTGATGGCCTGCATGGAAATATCTGCACAGCCCGACAGCAGTGCCTTTATTCTTCGGTTGACTGAGCATCCCAGGATACTTCTCCCGAAAGGAGAGGAAGATGCAATAAGGAATAATATTGCTGCTGATGAAATCTGGAAAAAGATCGACGGATTTCTTATCAGCGAATGCGATAAGATCATCGGCAATCCTCCTGTCGAAAGAGTGCTTATTGGCCGAAGGCTGCTTGATAAATCGAGGGAAGCTCTCCGCAGGATATTCGATCTCTCTTATGCCTGGCGGATGACATCTGAAAAAAAATATTTCGACAGGGCATTAAAAGAGATGCTTGCCGTTTCATCTTTCATCGACTGGAATCCCTCCCATTTCCTTGACGTTGCTGAAATGACAATGGCGGTCTCAATCGGGTATGACTGGCTATACGGCGGATTATCGGCCGCCGACCGGAATACAATAAAAACCGCGATAGTAGAGAAAGGATTAAACCCTTCCCTTCTGCCTGAAAATTCAGGCTGGGTAAAAGCATACCATAACTGGAACCAGGTCTGCAACGCCGGAATGACATACGGGGCACTTGCCGTATTCGAAGATGAACCTGATCTTGCCACGCAGATAATTAAGCGCGCTACTGGCTCCATTAAACTTCCGATGGGTGATTATGAACCGGGAGGGACATATCCTGAAGGTTACAGCTACTGGGGCTACGGAACCAGCTTTAACATAATGTTTCTGAGCGCAATGGAGAAAGCCTTCGGTAACGGATACGGTCCTGAAATAAGCCCGGGATTCCTTAAAACCGCATCCTATCTCACGAACATGACAGGCCCCACCGGTAAAAGCTTTAATTATTCTGATGCCGGATCGGGAGGCGGAGTGAATCCGGCGATGTTCTGGTTTGCAAGACAGCTCAACGACCCATCGGTTCTTTGGTCTGAACGGTTACATCTTGAAACAAAAGATCTGCCGAACGACAGGTTATTGCCGGCGGTAATGATCTGGGGAGCAGGAATTACTATGGAAAAGATAACACCTCCCCTTAAACTGATGTGGGTAGGCCAGGGGAAGAATCCTGTTGCATTAATGCGTACATCCTGGACCGAAAAGGATGCAATTTTTGTCGGCTTTAAGGCAGGTTCCCCATCCGTAAATCACGGTCATATGGATGCCGGATCATTTATTATGGAGGCTGACGGGGAACGATGGGCAATGGATTTCGGAATGCAGGATTATAATTCTCTTGAAACTGCAGGAGTGGACCTCTGGAACATGAAACAGAATTCCCAGCGCTGGCAGGTTTACAGATATAATAATTATGTGCATAACACACTTACAGTAAATGATTCTTTACAGGAAGTCTATGGGTACAGTGTTATCTCTCAATATTCAGACAATCCATCATTGATGAATGCAATAACAGATTTGACTTTTCTGTACAGGGATGACCTGAAAAAAGCTAAAAGGGGAATTGCCATCGTCGATAAGAAGTATGTTATGGTCCGTGATGAGATTGAGACTAAGAATAAAGAAACAAAGGTGCGATGGAACATGCTTACATCTGCAAATGTGACTGTCGTTGGAAAGGATGTCGAGCTTACTAAAAACGGCAGGAAACTGGATGTCAGGGTAATATCACCTTCGGGAGCTGAATTAAAAACGACAGGTACTGTACCGCCGCATAGTTATGATGCTCCTAATCCAGGAACGACTTTAGTCGGATTTGAGATTGTCATTCCGGCAAACTCAAAGGAAGATCTTGTAGTCTTGCTGCTGCCTGAAGGAGCTGTGGAGAATGAAATCATTACCGCCATAGGACTTGGAAGCTGGCCCGGGAAAAAATAGTACAAAATCCGTCCCCAACCCGTTCCCATGAGAAAGTTGACCTCTCCCCAACCCCTCTCCCAGGGGAAAGCCAACCTCACCCCCAACCCCTCTCCCGGGGGGAGAGGGGCTTATAAGTCAGGTAATTAATAAATCAGGATATGGTAAATCTCGGTAAAGCAAAAGTCAAGGATATGTTTATTGATGCCAAACCTGATCTGTTCAGACTTGCCCGTTATTACAGGAATAATCCTACCGAAGCTGAGAGAATTCTTTGGGCACATTTAAGGAGATTCCGTTCCGAAGGATTTGTTTTCCGCAGGCAGCATCCTATTGTCTTTTTTATTGCTGATTTTTATTGCCACAGGATCAAATTAGTTATTGAAGTCGATGGAGATTACCATTCAAATGATCAAATTCGTGAATATGATGAAAGCAGGTCCGGAGAACTGGAAAGATATGGAATAACAGTGCTAAGAATCCATAATGAAGAAATTGCAGATAATCTGGAGCATGTTATGACCACCATTCGTCAAAAAATTAATGAACTGGCGTCCCCCGCTCTCCCCGGGAGCGGGGGACGGGAGGGGGTGAGGCCGAAAAAATATTGACCTCTCCCCTGGGAGAGGGGGATTTAGGGGGAGAGGCAAATTGGAAATGAAGGTAATGTGGATGAGGGCAAGAATTAAAAAAAATATCTAATTTAGACCTTTATTAAACTATAAAATCATGACACGAAGAAATATGATCGGAGGTATGGCAGGTGCCGCTGTGATAACAGCTGGAAAACCTTTTGCATTTGCCGGAGCAAGCGACTCCCCATCCCCTCTAAAAGGGAACATTCACCATTCCGTAAGTCAGTGGTGCTATGGCGATATACCTCTTGAGGATTTTGCAAAAGCCTGCAAGGAGATGGGCATAGAATCGATCGAGCTGCTAAAAGAAAATGATTGGCCGGTTGTTTCAAAAGCAGGACTGAAATGCGCTGTCGGTTATGCCACCGACTGGGGAATTCCTAAAGGATTTAACCGCAAAGAGAACCATGAAAAACTCATAGCCGATTTCGAGGCAATGATACCAAAGGCAGCTGCAGCAGGAGTCCCGAACCTGATCTGCTTTTCAGGCAACCGAGAAGGAATGAATGACAATGAGGGAATGATCAACTGTGCTGCAGGCCTCAGGAAGCTTATGCCCTCAGCCGAGAAACATGGTGTTACAATATTAATGGAATTGCTTAACAGTTACGGACATAAGGACTATCAGTGTGATAAGACCTCATGGGGTGCTGCTCTTGCAGAGATGGTAGGATCTGAAAGATTAAAGCTTTTGTATGATATATACCATATGCAGATAATGGAAGGCAATGTAATAGAAAACATAAATAAATATATAAGACATATTGGACATATTCATACCGGGGGAGTCCCGGGACGTCATGAGATTGATGAAACCCAGGAGCTTTATTATCCGGCCATAATGCAGGCCGTTGTTAAAGCAGGCTATAAGGGATATGTGGGACAGGAATTTGTTCCGGCACAGAAAGATAAACTGGCATCCCTGAAAAAATGTATCCAGATCTGCGACGTTTAGGATGAAAATCCACTTCATTGCAGTTGGCGGGGCAGTAATGCATAATCTTGCTATTACACTTCAGAAGAAAGGTTATACTGTAACTGGATCCGACGACGAGATTTTTGAGCCATCCCGTTCCCGGCTGGCTTCATACGGACTGCTTCCTGAAAAATATGGCTGGTATCCCGAAAAGATCACCCCGGATACAGATATAGTAATTCTCGGGATGCATGCAAAAGCAGATAATTCAGAGCTTATACAGGCTAAAAAGGCAGGAATCAAAATCATGTCATTCCCTGAATTCCTTTATGAGCAGACAAAAGGTAAAAAGCGGATCGTTGTTGCCGGCAGTCATGGCAAAACAACAACAACCGCAATGATAATGCACGTGTTCAAAACGCTCGGGGTGAAGTTCGACTTTATGGTCGGCTCTTCAATCACCGGTTATGAAACGATGGTTAATCTGTCGGACGATTCAGCGATTGCAGTCCTTGAAGGGGACGAATACCTGACGTCGCCACTTGATAAACGGCCAAAATTCCATCTGTATATGCCTGACATAGCTGTACTTAATGGTATAGCATGGGATCATATGAATGTCTTTCCCACTTTTGATAATTATGTTGAACAGTTCAGGATTTTCGTGGATAAGATTGAAAACGGAGGCACGCTTATTTATTATGCCGATGATCCTGAAGTAAAAAAAATAGCCGACTCAGCATCGGATAGCATTAGGAAAACATCTTACAGGATCCATGGACATTTCAGTAATAAAACCGGGTTTTATGCCGCTACCAGCAGCAGGACCATACCCATGAAAGTCTTCGGCGAACACAACATGCAAAATCTCTCGGCAGCCAGAGAGGCCTGCATGGCTTCCGGTATATCTGAAGATGATTTCTATAAGTCAATTCAGAGTTTTGAAGGGACTTCAGGAAGGCTGCAGATGCTATTGGAGAATGGAAAAGGGATCTTCTTTTACGATTTTGCACATTCACCATCAAAAGTCAGGGCCACTGTCGAAGCTGTGGCGGCAAGATACCCCGGCAGGGAGATTATAGCCTGTTTTGAGCTTCATACTTATTCGAGCCTGAATAAGGATTTCCTTCCGTTCTATAAAGGAACCCTTGAAAAGGCAACAGATGCGTTTGTATATTTCAATCCTCACCAGTTTGAACTTAAAAAGCTCCCGCCCCTTTCAAAGGATGCAGTAAAAGAGGCCTTCTCAGGCGAAAATCTTAAGGTCTATGATGATTCATCCAGGATGGTTTCAGATATTAAAAGCAAACGCTATTCTTCACCTGTTTACCTTTTCATGAGCTCCGGCGATTTTAACGGGTACGATCTTAAAATGTTATCGGAAGACCTTTTAGCCATTTAAGACCCCCATCCCAGCCTTCCCCCAAAGGGGAAGGAGCTAATTCATCCTTTCCCCCCTGGGGGAAATAAGAAAGGGGGTTAAAAATAAGATTCACAAACAAAAATTGTTACCTCTTACTTGAATTTACAGACTGCTGGGGGTGTTTGAGACAGATTAGGTCCGCTGAGGGAGCTGCCTTAATTCCGTATTAGTTTTTTAAGAAAATATTTTGCGGATAGAAAAAAAGGTTGTTTCTTTGCATCCGCATTTTAAAAGTTCTTTAAACGGTCCATTCGTCTAGTGGTTAGGACGTCAGGTTTTCATCCTGGTAACAGGGGTTCGATTCCCCTATGGACTACAAGATATTTAATTTTCACAGACAGTTTTTAAGCATGGCAAATCACAAATCATCCCAGAAAAGGATCAGGCAGATCAAAGTAAGAAATGAAAGCAATAAGTATCAAGCCAAAACGATGCGTAATGCTTTGAAGGAAATTCGCAGCACTTCAAAAAAAGAGGAGGCTGGAGCTATTCTTCCAAAATTGAATTCGATGCTCGACAAACTTGCTAAAAAGAATATTATTCACAAAAAGAAGGCTTCAAACCTGAAGTCATCCATCGAAAAACATGTAAACAGTCTGAAATAAGATATCAGATTGAAATTATGCAAAGGGACCTGAACAGGGTCCCTTTTTTTGCTTCACCCCCATACCCGATCTAAAAAACTTTCCTACCTTTAAATAATAAATATATTTCTCGCTGCATGTATCTTAAAATTACCGACTGGGCTGTTGAGGACAGACCCAGGGAAAAACTGATCAGGAAAGGAATTTCCACTCTGAGCGATGCTGAACTACTGGCAATCCTCATTAGCTCAGGAACAAAAAAGAAATCTGCTGTCGATCTGGGAAGAGAGCTGCTCGGTATTGTGAATAACAACCTGAACTCTCTCGGGAAACTGACTGTCTCCGATCTTCTGAAAATCAGAGGTATCGGCCCTGCACGTGCCGTTACTATCTCCGCCGCCCTCGAACTGGGCAGGAGAAGAAATCTTGCCGGAATCCCCGATGCGGATCACATTAAATGTTCGAAAGATGTAGCTGATATTTTTCAGCCTCTTCTCTCCGACCTGCCGCACGAAGAGTTCTGGGTACTTCTCCTGAACAGGTCCAATAAGGTTATTGAAAGGATGAAACTGAGTCAGGGAGGAATCAGCGGAACAGTTACCGATGTGCGGTTAGTGATGAAGAAAGCTGTTGAATCTCTTGCATCAGGAATTATTATCTGCCACAACCATCCATCAGGAAATCTGAATCCCAGTGAATCAGACACACGGATAACACAGAAAATCAAGGATGCAGGCAACCTTATGGATATTCAACTGCTCGATCATCTGATCATTTCAGGGAAGGATTACTACAGCTTTGCGGATAACGGTCTTCTTTAATTGTCGTGTATGTCGTGCTTTGGAAGCCGAAGCTTCAGCGCAGGCTTCCGGTCATGCGGTCGGGAAAAACCCCATGGGGGAAAAAGAAAGGGGGTCAATCTTCTTCACATTCCGGTCATCCCTGCACTCTTTCAACAGTGTTGCAAATGTTTTTTTTAGTACCGGGTGGATAATCTCCGCAGCTAATTCGCAAAGAGGAACAAGAACAAACTTTCTTTCCCGGATAAGAGGATGAGGAATTATAAGGTCTGATTTGTTAATCACCCTGTTCCCGTAAAGCAATATATCAATATCGATACTCCTTGAAATATACTTTCTGTTTCCCCTTTTCCTTCCGAGCTGAATTTCGATCCGGGTCAGTTTTTTCAGAAGGCCGGCCGGACTAAGATCCGTATGAACCTGTACCACCATATTGAGAAAATTATTCCTGCTTTCAAAACCCCATGGTTGTGTTTCATAAATTCCCGAACTTGCACTGACCGGTCCGACAGCTTCATTGATAAGCTCAAGCGTTCTTTCAAGCAAGGCTTCCCTGTCACCAAGGTTTGTCCCTAATCCGAGAAACACATAATCAGCCATTTATTGAACTTTTGCTAAATTTATTAATTCCTTTTATTCCGCCTGTCTGTTAAAGTTGTTTTTTATATATTTGAAACTCATTTTTTTAACACATATCTCCTATGAAAACTTTCCTGAAATATACACTTGCCACCATAACAGGTATAATTATCACCTCGTTCCTCTTTTTTCTAATACTTATTGCAGGCCTGAGCACAATGATGATCTCAGGTGATAAGCCTGCTTCATTATCCGAAAATTCAATACTGGTTCTGAAGGGAGGTACTCCGATACCGGATAAGGGGACCGGCACTCCCTATGGAGGAATAGATCTGATAAATATGACAATAACACCGACGCCGGGACTTAATGAGATCCTTCGCAACATAAAAAAGGCCTCATCCGACGATAATATAAAGGGGATACTTATTGAAAACGGACTTTTACCTTCAGGATGGGCAACAACTGAGGAGATAAGGGAAGCGCTCGAAAAATTCAGGGCTGAAGGAAAATTCGTCATTGCCTATGCTGATTATGTTATGCTCCAGGAAGGGTATTACCTTTCAACTGCAGCCGACAAAATTTATGTCAGTCCTTCATCGACAATTGATTTCAAAGGACTCAGCGGTGAAGTTATGTTCTATAAGAAAGCTCTTGAGAAATTAGGGGTTGAAGTCCAGGTAATACGTCATGGCAAATTTAAAGGAGCCGTGGAGCCCTATATTCTCGACAAGCTAAGTCCGGAGAACGAGGCACAGATAAAAAGCTATGTCGGTTCGATCTGGTCGCATGTCATTGAAAATATCTCAAAAGCGAGGGGCATTGCTCCTGAAAAGCTGAACGAGATGGCTGATAACCTTGCGGGTTATATGGCTTCTGGAGCTCTCGAGAACAAGCTGGTTGACGGACTCATTTACCGTGATGCACTCATCGACACCCTTAAAATACGCTCTGGACTTACAACCGACGATAAAATTTACATGGTCTCAATGTCAAAGTATTCAAAGGTGCCTGATCCCAAAAAGACAGTATCGGCAAAAAACAAGATTGCCGTAATCTATGCATCAGGCACAATTGTTATGGGCAAGGGAAATGAAAATAATATCGGAGGAAATGGTTTCGCCGATCTTATCAGGAAGGAGAGAAAGGATACGACTATTAAAGCCATAGTACTCAGGGTAAATTCACCGGGTGGCAATGCCATCGCTTCAGATTTAATCTGGAAAGAGGTGGAGCTTGCATCAAAAGTCAAACCTGTAGTCATTTCAATGGGCAATTATGCTGCTTCAGGCGGTTACTACATTTCTGCACCGGGAACAAAGATATTTGCAAGTCCGACAACGATCACAGGATCGATAGGTGTTTTCGGCCTTATTCCAAATGCCGGCAAACTGATGAATCAGAAACTTGGTATTTCAACCCAGACGGTCAATACAAATAAGAATTCTGATTTCCCTTCGGTTTACAGACCAATGAGCGTTTATGAAAAGGATGTGATGCAGCTTAACATTGAACAAATATATTCCGATTTTATAAATAAGGTTTCATCGGGCAGAAAAATAGGAATAGCCGCTGTCGACAGCATAGGGCAGGGACGGGTATGGAGCGGAAATGATGCTATGGGGATCGGGCTTGTAGATGAACATGGAGGATTAACTGCTTCAATTGAAGCTGCAGCAGGGCTTGCTGGAATTGAAGCTTATTCCGTCAGGGAACTGCCTCTTTCTGAAGACCCGTTTACCAGAATATTATCTCAGCTTACCGGCGAGATAAAAATGAGGATCTTAAAACAGGAACTTGGCGAGTACAAGAAATTCTTTGATGAAATACTGGAAATAAAAAATCTTTCGGGTATACAGGCTAGATTACCCTATTTCATTGAGGTCCATTAATATATGGGAAACAGAAAATATCTTTTCTTATATCCATTCTCAATATTGTACCGGCTGATCACGGATATCCGGAATATGCTTTATGATACCGGAATTTTACCATCGGAGAAATTCAGCATCCCCGTTATCTGTATCGGTAATATCACAGTCGGGGGGACAGGGAAAACTCCTCATTCGGAATACCTTATCAGACTTCTGAGGAATGAATTCAAAGTGGCTGTTGTGAGCAGGGGGTATAAGAGGAAATCAAAAGGTTTCAGGATCGTCACACCCACATCTGTGGTCATGGAAACCGGAGATGAGCCCCTTCAGATAGCCCGGAAGTTCCCTGATATTTTAACAGCTGTCGACACAAACCGCAGCGATGGCATAAAGACAATAATGGCAGAACATCCTGAAACAGATGTGATAATACTGGATGACGGCTTCCAGCACAGAAGGGTAAAACCCGGCCTGTCAGTTATTCTTACGGATTACAGCAGGCTTATGACCAGGGATCACCTGATGCCCTACGGAAGGCTGAGAGAGAACAGGAGCAACAGGAAACGGGCTGATATAATTGTAATTTCCAAAACACCGGAGGATATTACTGAAACAGAAAGAAGGGAAATAACCGGTGAAGTAAAATATCATACGGGCCAAAACTCTTTTTTACAAAAACCCTCTACAAAGATCTTAAACCGGTTTTTGAAAACGTGGCATCAGGCAGAAACCTTCTCTCTGTTTCAGGCAAAAAGGAATACGGGGTGGTTCTGGTAACAGGGATTGCGGTACCTGATTCATTATTCAGGTTCCTTGAAAAACAGTTCAAAGAAATTATCCATCTGGATTTCCCCGATCATCATTTTTTTACTGAAAATGATTCGGAGAAGATCAAATCAGCCTGGAAAACACTTAAATCGGAAGAGAAGTTACTCATCACAACTGAAAAAGACGCTGTAAGGCTAAGGGAATTTAGTAATTTTGATGATCATTTAAAAAGAGCCTTTTACTGCATTCCGGTAGAGGTTATTTTTCTGAACGATGATAAACATGAGTTCGACAACCTGATTCTTGACTATGTTAGAAAAAATAATTGAAACTACAGATTTCCTGAAATCAAAAGGAATAGTGGATCCCGAGGCGGGTGTAGTACTAGGCACAGGACTGGGAGGATTAACAACAAAGATTGAGAACAGCCTTGAGATCGACTACAGGGATATTCCCAACTTCCCGGTATCGACAGTTGAAGGTCATGACGGGAAGCTTATTTTCGGCAGTTTCGGGAATAAGAAAATTGTCGCCATGAAGGGTAGGTTTCATTATTATGAGGGGTATGGTCCTGAACAGATTGCATTGCCTATCCGTGTTCTGAAATATCTGGGTATAAGGTATTTGTTTCTTTCAAACGCTGCGGGCGGAGTCAATCCAACTTTCCAGATTGGTGATATAATGATCATTACAGATCATATAAACCTAATGCCAAATCCATTGGTTGGGCAGAATGACGACAGGATCGGAGTCCGTTTTCCGGATATGAGCGATGTTTACGACCGATCGCTGATCGATAAGGCTGTCAGAATTGCAGGGGATAACCGGATCAGTATCCAGAAGGGTGTTTACCTGGGCACTCCGGGCCCGACTTTTGAAACACTGGCTGAATACAAATATTTCAGAAAGATCGGGGCTGATTCTGTTGGTATGTCGACGGTCCCTGAGGTTATTGTTGCCCGGCACATGAAGCTTCCATGTTTCGCAGTCAGTATCATTACCGACCTTGGGATTGAAGGCAAGATCGAATATATTACCCATGAAATGGTTCAGAATGAGGCTGAAAAAGCCGAAGCAAGGATGACCACCATTATGACGGCCTTAATTTCGTCTTTATAGATCCCCCCCCTCTAAAGGGGATTAATTTCGGATTGCGGATTTTTGATTGCGGATTGATTTATCTTCGGCTGTTTTGTTTTGCTGTTTTGCCTGTAGCTGTGAAAATTGCTGTTAGTTCATTAGCCTCTTTTAAAGTAACCAGTAATAATTCATTCCGAAGCAGATCAGATTCCAGGATCAACTCCAACCACAATAAAGATTCATCGGATTCTTCTTCAACAATAGTTATTTTCGAAACGAAATCGGCTGTACTTCTTGCTCTGCAGGAAGCCCGATAATTAGCAGCTACTGAAGTTCCGGATCGAATTAACTGGTTACCAATAGTATTACCAACTTTTGTATTTGGAAGTTCGTTTACCAATTTAATAATCATTAAAGCAAACTTCTTAGTCCTCTTTTTAAGTTCCTCTTTTGTCATATAGTAAGTTTTTAATTCAAAAATCCAATCCGAAATCCGCAATCCGAAATCCGAAATCCGAAATTCTTATATCAGAAACCTCAATTTCTGATTACTGTACAGACTTTTTTCCAGTTCAGAACTTTTCCGGAATCATCGAAAACACTGATCAGGATTATGTATATGCCTGTACTTACGAGCTCTTCATCAGCTGCAGTTCCGTTCCATACAATTGATGCTTCAGACCCGGCAAGCAGATTGTCTGTTACTTTTTTCACAAATCCCCCGGTCTCGTCAAATACTTCAACTGAGACCACATTTCCGATGCCTTTCAGCTTAAGGTCAATAACAAGAAAATCCTCAAATCCGTCATTATCAGGTGTTATTCTGGTTGATGACATAATAACCATTTCAGAGGTTTCAGGCTGATCAGACAAAACCGAATTCGGAGATCCCGGGGTACCCCATCCTGATACTTCTGATGCGGAATGCCACTGCGATTTATCGTTCGATCTGCCGTTGTTCCTTATCTTTTCAAGCGAAATTCCTTCATATCCTCCAAGAAGGGAATAGTGCATTTTCTCATCATAAAATACTTCATCAATTTTATTCAGCTGACGATTGAAAAGAATCAGGTGTCCCTCATCGTCAGGCATCGAAGGCAGACTTGCAATTTCAAATATTTTATCAGGATCGGAAGAATAAAATCTGTTAAGTAAAGCCTTCCTGTCAGTGGTAACTGCAATGTAATTACCAGGAAGGATACATCTTTTTTCACGCAATACAATAGTAATTGATGAAGTATCATTCAACTTATCGTTTACAGAGACCAGAAGAAGTTCTGAGGCATCGACGATCCTTTCCGAACTGTTATAAAACTCAATATAATCAGGTTCGGTTGGAAAGGGATTAAAGAGCAGCTCATTGAACAAAATATCACCCTGCCTTGCAGATTCAGGGATGCCAAAACTGAATTCCTTCTTTTGAATCCTGTTACCTGCAAAGTCGGTTATACCTTCTGCAATCGTGATTGTATAAATCCTGCCTTTCTGAAGAGATTCCTTCAGGTGGAGAATATATTCCCGCATCAGCGGATCTGAAGCAACAAGATTATCAGCATCGGGGCCTCCTGTCTGAATACTATTTAAATTTTTAGTGATATCAAAAACAGGTTCAGAAAAACTCAGAATGATTGAAACGGTGTCGTAAGGGAAAACGTTTTCAAGACCTGAGAATACTCGGTCGGGATTTTTTCGGGACACTGAATTTATAAGGCAAGGTGTCCCTCCTGTCTTTGAAAGAGATGCATGCCAGTTCTCTTCAGTTGAAAAGGGATATTCCGTATCGACAATTTCAAGCGACCATCCCCCATCGGTCTTTAAATCATCATCGTACCAGTCAGATGAGTATTCGACCCCGTGTATAAGGTTAGCTGTGCTGTCGGAGATAAATAGGATCTTTCCCCCATCGGTCAGTACCGGAAATGATTTAAGTCCTATGACATTCCCAAAACCTTTAAATAATGAAGTGTCCTGAACCTGGCAAAGGATCATATAATTTGCCGGAAGAATAATTTCTTCAGGGAAGGAACAAACTGAATTGCCGTCAGAAAGTGTCCATTTCTTTAAATTAAATGGGAATCTGGTCCTGTTAAATAATTCAAAATACTCTCTTTGCCGGAAGGGAAACAGCCGGAACCGGATCAGCCATAATTTCGGATATGATAACATCGCCGGGATCAGGACGGACAGCCATAAATTCAAGTTCACATTTGCTTCTGCAGTTTAAGTATATGTCACATAAATTAATTATCGTCAAGCTTGTTAACCGATTTGTTTATAAAATGCTCCTCAAATTCAGCATTAATTGAAAGAGAGGATTTCCTGGTCACCTTTATAGCATTGTTGCCAGCCTGACTCAGTAAGAAATTTGAAGGATGCAAGAGACCCATCTGAAACTTCCTCGCTAAATGAAACCAGCAAAGAGTTGTTTCCCCGGATTTCGCATCCGGTGATCTCAGGTGGTTCGTTGTCTTCCTGAAACATTTCCCTCAACTTTAATATCATCAAGCCATAAAAGCCTGTCGCGCGATGAAGTATATCTGTATAAAATGATGAACCATCCATGCCTGAATAAGTTCAGCATCCATGCCGAAGAGGAACCGATCAGAGATAATCCATTCTCTAAACAATATAGCCTCCATTCCCCTGCCGGTGATCTTTCCACATATATTTTAACCGGATCATTTACTCCTATGTCGTTTTGCCAGTTAATTCCTGAATTGACCACAGTGCTGAATATCCCTCCCTTAACTTTCCAAAGCCTTAGTGTATCATCATAACCGGTCTGGTTGACTCCGACGGCAAAACCATTAAGGCCGGATTATTTTGGGCAGATCCGGATCAGAATCCGACATCAGAAAAACAGCCCAGTTATTCGAAGCAGAAGGATCATATCCATGCCTGACAGTAAAGCTCCATTTTACAGTTCCTTTATCAGGATGAAGATTTTTAACGGCTAATCCGATCCTGTCCGTTCCTGCATCGGGATTATCATAAGAATGATGCAGTGAAAGGAGTCCTGAAACTGTATTCAGATTATCAGTATTCCAATGTCCCTCAGGACTTTGAATCCAGCCGGACAGATTGCCTGATTCAAAATTTTCCATAATCTGGCCTAATGCCGGTAACAGGCATTAACAAAACCAGCAAAATAACTTTATTCATGCAGCGAGACGAATTGAAAAAAGAGTTATTTTTGACAGCTTTTTCTGAACAATAAATATAAATAATTCATTTTATCCTGACAAATTAAATTATGATGAAAACAGCTGTTGTTGGTGCCACCGGAATGGTTGGCCGGACAATGATCAAAGTTCTTGAAGAGAGGAATTTCCCTGTATCCGAGTTAATTCCTGCTGCATCAGAGCGTTCAGTAGGAAAAGAGATTACTTTTAAAGGTAAAGCTGTTAAGGTTGTGAGCGTGACGGAAGCAATGAAGGCAAAGCCGGTTTTTGCGATTTTTTCTGCCGGCGCTTCCACATCAAGGGAATGGGCTCCGGTTTTTGCAGAAAATGGTATTATTGTGATTGATAATTCATCAGCCTGGAGGATGGATAAAAATGTTCCCCTGGTTGTTCCTGAGATAAACAGTCATGCAATAAAAAAGGGAGACAGGATTATTGCAAATCCGAATTGTTCAACAATACAGATGGTAATGGCTCTGGCGCCACTTCACAGGAAATACAGGATAAAACGTCTGGTTATTGCAACCTATCAGTCAGTTACAGGAACAGGTGTAAAAGCAGTTCAGCAGATGGAAAATGAAAGAGCCGGTATAAAAGGTGAAATGGCATATCAATACCCGATCGATATGAACTGTTTTCCTCACGGCGGAACATTTCAGAGTGACGGGTACACAACAGAAGAGCAGAAACTTATTGATGAAACCCGTAAGATACTTGAGGATCAGACTATAATGGTCACTGCAACTGTAGTAAGGATCCCCGTTGTCGGAGGTCATTCAGAAGCAGTAAATGTTGAATTTGAGAAAGATTTCGATATTGATGATGTAAGATTTCTGCTCAGCCAGTTCCCGGGGGTTGTCGTTTATGATAATCCGGCTGAGTTCAAATACCCGATGCCCATACTGTCGCATAACAGGGATGAGGTATTTGTCGGAAGGATCAGAAGGGATCTTTCAAAGGAGAAATGCCTGAATCTGTGGATAGTATCAGACAATATCCGAAAAGGTGCCGCAACAAATGCAGTGCAGATTGCGGAGTATATGGCGGCGAATAAATTGTATTGAAATTCTTTATGCCCCCTTTCCCCTGTCCCCCCTAAAGGGGGAAGTTATACATAGTCCCCCTTCAGTGGGGTTCGGGAGGCATTGACTCGAAACAGAAAATCATTATAGGGATATCTGGTAATATGGATCTTTTTAACTTCCTCATAAAGCAGTTTCCGGAACTCCTCCAGATTCTCCTTCGTTTTTGCTGAGATGAATATTGTTTTATGATTTTTATCGGAAGCCATCCATGTCTTTTTAAGATCACCGAGCGAAAAATTTTCCCTGATCACCGGGGTAAGGTCGTCTTCTTCCTTTGCCGTATAGGAGAAAGAATCGATCTTGTTGAAGACCAATAATACAGGTTTATCTGCAGATCCAAGTTCCCTGAGGGTCTCTTCGACAGTTTTTATCTGTTCCTCGAATCCCCGATGCGAGATGTCAATAATATGCAGGAGCAGATCTGATTCCCTTACTTCATCAAGAGTCGATTTAAATGATTCAACCAGATCATGGGGAAGCTTGCGGATAAATCCGACGGTATCTGAAAGAAGGAATGGCAGATTGCCGATGACCACTTTCCGAACAGTTGTATCGAGGGTTGCAAAAAGCTTATTTTCCGCGAATACTTCCGATTTGCTCAATAGGTTCATGATAGTTGACTTGCCGACATTGGTATATCCGACCAGGGCTACCCTGACCATCTTTCCCCGGTTTTTGCGCTGGGTCGACATCTGAATATCAATCTTCTTCAGTTGTGCTTTAAGCAGTGCGATCTTATCCCTGATGATCCTGCGGTCGGTTTCGATTTCAGTCTCGCCGGGCCCTCTTAATCCTATTCCTCCACGTTGCCGTTCAAGGTGGGTCCACATTCTGGTCAGTCGCGGTAAAAGATACTGATATTGAGCAAGTTCAACCTGGGTTCTGGCATGTGAGGTGCGAGCCCGCCGGGCGAAAATATCGAGTATAAGGTTAGTCCTGTCAAGAACCCGGCATCCCAGTACGTTTTCAATATTTCTCAGCTGGCTGGGGGAAAGTTCATCATCAAAAATTGCAATGTCGATCTTGTTCTCTGCAACAAAAGAGGCAATTTCTGCTATTTTCCCTGAGCCGACAAAAGTTCTGGAATCAGGGATATTAAGTTTCTGAATAAAGGTTCCGGCAGGTTCAGCTCCGGCAGTTTCGGCAAGGAATGATAGCTCCGCAAGGTATTCCCTTGCCTGATTCTCATCCTGACCTGGATAAACCAATCCAATAAGTATTGCACTTTCGGTTGCTTTCCCGGTATCGATCATTATTTAATTCAGGTTGCTTGTTGCCAGCCTTCGCTGAAGCTACGGCTGGTAAAACTGGTTGCTTGTTGCTTGTTGCTGGTTTTAACAAGTAACCAGCAACCATAAAGAAGTCAGTTAATAAAATTTCTGTTACTTTGAATTGCGCCGTTTATTGCCTGTTTAAGTGCCTCCGAACAACGGAATACCATTTCCATATCTGAGGGGAACGGCATTGGCTGGGTTTTTGTTTTATTCAGCTGAGTCTGGTTCAGGGCCTGAACATCACCAATTGCCCTTGCAGAAACATGCTCAAAATTTGACTGGGCTCCCATCGGATCCTTTTTCAGGACTTTTTTCGGATTCATCTGCACAATCTCAATATCTCCGTCAATCTGGCAGGCTTTCGACTGAACTGTCTCCACAAGTGCGCACTGAAGTGTTTTATACTTCTTTGTTTTTATGTCATTGCCCAGAGAATCTTTCATGACATTTCTGTTTTTGTCGAGCTGGTAAGAGAATCCGTCTTCAACTTCTCTTTTTATGACTGAATCACGTTGCATAGTCTGATCAGGACTGACAGCAATATTCTTTACATTTACATTGATCAGGTAATCATACTTTATATCGGGATTAAGGTTCTGTGTATGGTACTCGACCCATTCACTGTTGATGGCTGGCAGATTAACTGAAAGCAGATCCTCTTCAAATTCCTGGGTAAATTTAAGAATCGATCTGTTCTGGAGAGTAATAAGCACCCTGCTCATACCCAGATATTTCGAGTCCTCAATTTTATTATCGATACCTTCATAATTACCAACATATTCCTTTGCCCTTACAAATTCGTAGTAAGCCTGGCGGTAAGAATCCTTTAGCTGGTTTTTCATCAGTTCATTGCCATGAGCATAATAGAAATCGGCTGATTTACGCTTTGCAGCAACCATTTCAGGCATATAGTCAACGTACGGATATTCAATAGTCCTTCCATTGAGTTCCAGTGGTGTGACTGATCTGACAAGGGCCTGCCTGTCGCTCAACCTTTTATTGATCTGATATATCTCGTCCCAGTTGGCCGGTTTATCCTCTATTTTAAGGAATCTGATTCTTTCGATGTCCTGCTCATTTACAATTTTATATGAACGGTCGAGTGTTGCGATCTGTTTGTAATCTGAGGGGTCTCTGCGCAGGTCGCGTACAGCAAGGTCGATAGCTGCGTCGTAGTTCCCCCTTTCAAGCTGTTTCTTTGAGGAACCGCACCCTGAAAGTGCAATTATCAGAATCATCAGTACAGGAGCTATTTTTTTCATCGGTCAGAATTTATAAGGTTAATTACAATGGCAGGAATAAATAATTCCAGATATTTATAACTCTCTAATCTGTCAATTATTATGTTTCAATACATAAAACTAAGGGGTATCTGGAACCTGACCCTGACGGGCTGTCCCCTCTGAAGGCCTGGAGACCATTTCGGCGATTCTGAAATGGCTTTTATTGCTTCAGCATCGAGAAGCGGATGCACTCCTTTGATTATGCTCACATTACTAACGGAACCATCTTTCTCAACAATAAATGTAAGAAAAACAGTCCCTCTGATCTTGTTATCAATTGCAGCCTGTGGATAATTTGTCCTTTTACCCACCCATAGACGGAATTCGTTGAGGTCGCCTCCTCTGAAAGTGGGCATCACCTCTACAATAAAAAGTGGCTCTTCCGATCCGGTGCCATCCCCGGGAAGAAGTTCATCCCCGAAACCTGATCCGGTGGTCTCGGTCTCCTCGTTGTCCTGCGATGCCAGAGCCTCGTCGGTTGTGAGCTGTGTTTTTTCAACAGACATGACAGAATCGACGATAACCGGCGGCACATATTTTACAGTTTCCGTCAGCTTTGCAGCCTGGGGGGGCGGTGCAGCCGGAGGAACGTATAGATTCTCAACAGGGGGTTCGAGGTTTTCCATTCGCACCTGTATATACCCGTTTCCGCCTGATACTATCTGTTCCGACCGGGGCCTTGAAAGAAAGGGGATAAGAATAACAGCCAGAGCAATCAGTATTGCTATAACAGTACCGCCTAAAAGAACACGGTTATACTTTTTCCGCAGCACGTAGGCGCCATATTCCCGGTTACGGTTCTGAAAAACCAGTTCATCAAAATCGTTTATTTCCAACGAAGTATAAAATGTCTTCCTGGCAGGTCCGTTATTGTTCCTTTTAACTTTCACTCTTACATTTCTTCAGTTGAATCGCTGATCATTAAAATCAGAGTCAATAATCAGGCCATTCCTTTTCTTAAACAACAAAGGAATAAACCTGTTCAGAAAATTTGACCCAAAATTACTAATTACGTTCATTCCGGCAAAGAATTTATTTCTCTTGGTGCCAGGTACTGGGTTCTGGGTGCCAGTTAGTTTTAACTCACCGCAAGCCACTACCCAGCAACCAGCACCCTGGAACCAGCAACTTATAATAATTGGCAGAATTTATATAAAATTCCGGAATTCTTATTTTTTTCTTAAATTTGAACCGTTTTTACGGGGGTTTAGCTCAGTTGGCTAGAGCGTTTGACTGGCAGTCAAAAGGTCAGGAGTTCGATTCTCCTAATCTCCACATATTTAATGTGTTAGAATAAATTAAATCCTGTATTATGCTTAATTACAGGATTTTTTATTTTGATCCTTTAAGTCCTGCATCTATCAGCATACACTGGAATTTTGAAAAGGTCCTGCTTTATTTTCCAACTTTTTTTCGCTGAAAATCGTTTGCTCCTGAAATTCGCATTATCCAGTCCCCGAAAGATGGAGACAGGTCGTTTAAGGTAAATACATATCGTAAGGGATGGGAATTTACAATTGTTTCCAGCCTCTCCTTCTCAATAGCCTGAACAACTGCTTTTACAACCTGACCCGGGGAGCATGATCCAATTATCCAGGGTGATTTGACCCCGAATTTTGCGAACATTCCGACCTCTCTGACATAACCGGGAAATATTGTTGAGAACCTGATTCCTGATCCGGCTAATTCAAGACGAAGAGCTCTTGTCCATTCAGCAAGTCCGGCTTTTGTTCCCGAATAAACAGCTGCAAACGGTGCTCCGTTTTTAGCAGCAATAGAGGCTATGTTGACAATATACCCTGACTTCTTTTTTAGCATCTCAGGTAAAATGAGGTGGGTAAGAGCCATTGGCGCAATCATGTTAACTTCAATATTCTCATAAATTGATTGCCATGGTAGCTCTGAAAATGCACCTTCAGTCTCCAACCCGGCATTATTTAGCAATATGTCGATCGTGCCCAATTCACTTAGAACATTACCGATAAGCTGCTCGCGCTGAAGCGGTACCCTAAGGTCAACAGGAAAAAGTCGCACTTTGGCATTTGAGTTTTTCAATTGTCCGGCAGCTTCTTCCAATCCTTTTTCTGATCTAGCCGCAAGAGCAAGAATAGCGCCTTTTTTTGCAAGAGCGTTAGCTAATATCGGACCTATGCCTCTGGATCCTCCTGTAAGTAACACAACCTTCCCTTTCAATTCCATAATAATAAACTTAAATATTAACACGTCTGGTAGCAAAGTTACATTGTTAATGCAGGGAAGTCAAATTTGAATGGAATCGCTTCCAGGAAAATTGCAGCATATCTTGTTTTAATTCTGAAAGTGGTAATTTGCTATACCGGGGAAAATTAAATGCTGCAGGCGCATATTTTTCTTCCCCGATAGCAGCCAGAGGCAGAATCTATCTTGCCTCCAGAAATGGTATTGTGACAGTAATAGATTCTGGAGACAATTTGAAGATTCGCGCAAAAAATAATTTGGGAGAATTAATTACAGCGACACCCGCAGTGGTTGATAACAAACTTTATCTTCGCACTTACAAAGCCCTTTATGCCTTTGGTGAACGATAAACATTTAAGGGATCTTATTAAAGGGGTAATCCCATCTTACAAACTCAAGAAACTGAAAACGAACCGTACTTTTATTTAAGTTGGTTTTTATGCAGCGAGACATTTATTCCACAGATAAACAAGGAGATGTCGCTTTTCTTATCATACTATTATCAGCCCAGATCCTCTCGGTGGTGGTTTTATTCTATTAATCTGACCCCACTTGACTTTGGTATCAGGATAGCGTAATTTTACGTACATATATCGGTCATCTTATGCAATCGCATGGCAATCTGGTCATCTGAAATAAAAGAACTTGATAAACTTTCTGAATCCCTAAAAGGTCAGGTCCCTGAACT
The DNA here is from genome assembly GCA_963702415.1 of uncultured Bacteroidales bacterium. Taxonomy (GTDB): domain Bacteria; phylum Bacteroidota; class Bacteroidia; order Bacteroidales; family VadinHA17; genus LD21. The sequence continues at coordinate 156,003 of CAVPCP010000023.1, forward strand.
GGAGAAAGAACTTGACCAATTGATCAGGACAGAGGACGCAAATGTTATTCTGCTTTATTCACGCAGATGTCTGGAAGTTATTATAACTGATCTATGCGAAAGTGAATTAAAAAGACCAAGAAAGACAGAACCTCTGAAAGGGATTATTGACAAGCTGCATAAAGAAGAGAAAGTCCCTTCGCATATCATTTCTTCAATGCACGGGTTGAACGAGCTGTCAACCTATGGAACCCATCCTAAAGACTTTGATCCGAACAGGTGAAACCGGTTCTGATTAATCTTGATATAATCATTAAATGGTATCTCAAGCACAAGAATATAAAGATAACCCGCAAACAAATTACAGTTGAAAAAGTCTATAATGAAAAACCTGTAGATAACTCAATTCTGTTTAAGAAGAAAAGAATAATCTATACTTTATTTTCGCTTAGTATTATTGTGGTAGTTGTAATCCTGTTAGTTTTTTCCAGCGGAAGCACATTGCCCTTTTCACGCCGTGACTGGATCTTAATAACAGATTTTGAAAACCTTACTGAAAATCCTGTTTTTGATAAATCGCTTTATACAGCATTTACACTTACGACCAGTCAATCAAGATACATTAATGTTTTTCCGAGATCCAAAATGCTTGAGTCCCTTGCAAGAATGAAAATTGATGATCAGACATTAGTTGACGAAATAAGGGGGAGGGAAATGGCAATCAGGGAAGGGATCAACCTCTATATAGTTCCTGGTATAAGTGAGACCGGAAATAGGTATGCCGTTACAGCAAGAATTATGGATACCAGAACTGGTGATCCACTGAGATCAGAGATTCTATATGCTGAAACTCTGAACGATATTCTGCCAACACTGGACCGACTAAGCAGAAGAATCCGTAAGGATCTTGGAGAATCAAAATATAATATTGCTTTACAGGATAAGCCTCTGAAGAAAGTTACAACTTCCTCACTTGAGGCACTCAAACTTTATTCATTAGGAATTGATCGGCATTATTTATTAGATTTTGAAGGTGCAAAAGATTATTACGAAGATGCCTTACGAATTGATACAGGTTTTACATCAGCCAAAGCATCACTTGGAAATATCAATATTCGAGCATTCGATCCTGTGGAAGGACGCAAATATCTGTTACAGGCAGTTAAATCTGTCGGTAATCTTACTGACAGAGAAAAACTTTCGATACTTGCTCTTTATGCAGCACAGGTTGAAAATAATATTACTAAAAATCTTGAATACAATAGAATGCTGGTAGAACTATATCCTGATGATCCGATTGCTCACAATAACATGGGATATTCTTATCAAGTTTCAGGGGAGTATGAAAAAGCTTTGCAAGAATATATGAAGGCTATCCGTATTGACCCAAATGCAGTTATAGCTTATGGCGGATTGTTATGGATTTATCTTGATTATTTAGGAGAACCAGATTCAGCATTGGTCTGGTCGTCAAAAATGATAAAAGACAATCCTCAGAATGCCTGGGGTTATTTGAATCTGGGTTCAGCCTGGGTGTGTCTTGATAGTCTTTCAAAAGCAGAAGAGGCTTTTATTAGGGCTCTTAAAATTAATCCGGATTTAATATTAAATCTGTACCGTCTTGCCCATGTTTACCGTCTCCAGAAAAAATATGATAAAGCAATCGCAATATTAAACCGTATTCCTGAAATAAATCAGAATGAAACTTCTGCATACTATGATTTAGGAGTCAACTATCAATCAATGGGAAATCAGAAGGAAGCCTATAAATATTTTTCTATTTATAAAAATGCAATGAAAGAAGAGTGTTTAAAACAAAGCATTATTACTGCCGAATCATTTATTTCAATAGCTGAAGTTATGGCGCGCTTGGGTGAAATAGATTCTTCAAAGCAAACTCTTCAAAAAGCAATCATTATTGACTCCACACAAAGTGTAAAATTTGCAGAAGTGCTTAGTCTTCAGGGCAAAGTTATTGAAGCGATTGAAGAATTGGAGGAGGCATTTGAAAACGGATACCGCAACCTGCTTTGGTTAAAACTCACTCCGGATCTGCAGATATTGCAATATGATACTCGTTACAGGGACTTACTCGATAAATATTTCAGGTAGGAACTCTATAGGTGAAGAAAAGAATTTTGAATGTTTGAAGGAGATAGGAATGGTTAATAAATGACAATTCAATATTTACTTGAAGCAGCCAAAAGGCTGCTGCCGGTCTGAAGAATAATTAATCACTTTGAATTAGAAGGAACAGGTAATCAGGAAACTTTGAGCTACCGGATTCCTGTATCAATATCAATATTGAGAGTAGTTACGTCACCAGATATTATGGTAATTTCGATGGGCAGGTTACTGCTGCCAATATTGTTCCCGCCGGTCTCAAGAATTATTAAATATTTACCAGACTCAAGATCTGTTTTGTATGAGCCATCCAGGGAAGGATTAAGCAGAGCTATCTTTCTTCTGCCATCAGATGTCCAGACTGAAACAGGATAAGCCTTATATGTCTCAACAGTTGGTAAACATCCCGGATCAGGAGGATCCGTTTCAACAGGACAAATCGGACCAATAGAGATCTTTCCCTCAAGAATACCTTCATCCTGAGTACTCAGCTTATCACATCCCGGGTTAAGGATCAATCCGGTCATTAATGCTAAACCAAGTATAATTTTCCTATTATATTTTGACATGTTTGAGAGTATAGTATATTGATTTTCAGCAATTATTATGCCAGGCTAACTAATCTCCACACAAAAAATTAAAAGCCTCATTTATACCACCTTATAATTTGAGACTATTTTATTACTTCTTATAACTTCCCTAAAAAGCTCAATTATTCAAAACTCTATTCTTTTATAATTTTTTCAGAAGCTATCAGGTCTCCATTGTTGTCATAAACAGTCAGGAGATAAATCCCGGTGGTTAATGCTGAAATATCGATTTCCTGGACATCTGACGTTATAATGCCATTATCTTTTAACTGCCCGTCTAAATTGAAAATCAGGAATTTTGGTTTTTCTATTTTGTCCTGCATGATTTTAATAGTGATATTGTCTTCAGATGGATTAGGAAACACAACCAGCTTCCCCGGTGAAACTGAGGGATCAGTTCCAACAGTAATTTCCTCCTCGGGACATACTATTTTATTAAAAACAAGTTTACCGTAATTATCCACTTTGCCTCTCCAGCAATTTCCATCGGGAGATTTCATTATTATACCTTTTTTAATATCGCTTATATAAATATCTCCGTCGGCAACCTGCAGTTTAGCAGCTGGTTCTTTGGTTCCTATACCTACATTGCCTTCAGCGTTAATTCGCATCCTCTCAATTATTCCGTTTTGATCAACATTGGTATAAAATCTCAGGGAACCATAATCTGAAGATGAATAAATAGAAAATCCTTTCCCATTTGTACTGATCACCCCCATTTTATTAAAGTCGGGAATACCCGTATAAGATTCTGACGTAAAGCCAAAAGCTGTGCCATAATTCTTATCGTTCGATTCAAGTGTCAGGCTCACAGTTGCCCTGTTGCCTGTATCGGTATTTCTAAGTCTTATAAAAGCTCTGTCATCTCCTGCACTGACATTACCTTCTATTCTTAATTTTGTCTCCGGCTGAGATGTCCCTATACCCAAATTCCCATTATTCTGGTAAATGTTTTTTGAAATTGTGTCAATTTGTGAAAATCCAATTGAACAAATGGAAAGTGAAAGCATTATCAATGATAACTTCTTCATGTAATTAAACGGTTAGGGTTAAAATATTAATCAGCTCTGCTTTTCTGGTTTAAGTATATGGGGTTATAATGCCGGGACTTTATTCTGAAGCGATTCCGGCTGGCAGCTCAATTATTTTAATATTACGGAAATGGATCTCTGCCCCTTCCGATTCGAGACAGATATATCCCTTTTTCTGAGATGACCGGCTTATCCCATTGACAAACTTACCGTTTACGGAAAGCTTGATTACTCCATCAACGCATATTACATCGTATACGTTCCAGTTCCCTCGTCCTTTACACCTGTTTTCAACAGACTTGCTTCGGGTTCCCCTGGGGTTATCAGGAGTGGTTATTACTCCGCCAACACCAAAGAGCTCACCATGAACATAGGCATCAGGTGGAGTTACTCCATCCTTTTTATTAAGATTGACCCAGTCAAGTTCGAGCATCTGTACTTCAACCCCGTCGGGCAGACGCGATTCTCCAGCCGGATTGGCATCAGACCATACAAATACTCCTGAGTTGCCGCCGGGTTCAGTATGCATCCATTCAATATGCAAAATGAAATTTTCATATTGTTTCTCAGACCGCATAATACCAATAGGTTTTCCTGAGCAAACAAGCAATTTCCTTTGTTTTGACCATGTGTCTTCAGCAGTATTGACATTAACCCATTTCAAAGGAGTAATCTGATCCTGGGTGGCAGGAGTTATGTCTTTTATGATAACTGCTTTCCCAAACTCTATTGCAGGCTTTTGTGCATAGGAGCTGATGCCGGCGCAGATTAAAAAAACCGGAAATGTAATAGCGCTTAAAAAATTCTGTAAAGATTTCATATGGAGAAAGTATTTAAATCTCTTCTTATTAAACGACCCGACCCAAATGAGTGGTCAGGGGTAATGTCGTTACTCCTGTTTGGAGAATGATTATTTCACTATTAATAGTAAATAGTAACCAACCAGTTCCCGGGTTCATTAATAGTGAATCTCAGCTCACAGTCGAGTTCCGCTGTATTCAGAGAATTGGGGGCTTTGAATTTGACATTGCCTTCAAACGGGAAAGTCACATTCTCATAACCGGTAAAGGATGTTGATATATTCTCTGTTCCGGAGCTTCCACGCAAAAGCAGGCTGCTTATAGCCAGGAATGAAGATGCCTCACCAGCCCGCGAGAATTTATACTTAACATAAAAGGGCTGTTCTCCTACTTTCATGCATGCTATCCTTCCAATATTGTTACGGTATCCGATTTTATAGGGAGAAAGAACTTCCTTTCCGACGTACTCATCTGCCTTCCATATACCTGAAAGAGAAGTCTCTATGCCATTCTGTTTAGATATATACTCACCATTGCCATCTCTTTTCCCTTTTTTCCATTCACCAATGTATTTTTCTCCTGTCTGCCAGATATAAGTGCCTTCTCCGTCAGGAAGTCCTTTTTTGAAATCTCCTGTATACCGGTCAATTCCCGATGCTTCGCCCCGGCCATCAGCCATACCCTGCTTGCAGGGTCCGGTGTATTTGTCACTGATTCCCGGTAACAGTACCTTACATTCATTCTGTCCATACACGACAAGTGTAAATAATGATATGGTCAGAATTAATAGAAATAATGATGCTTTTTTCATTTAAGTAATTTTTAAGTTCCAATCCCGTATTTTCGTAAAAAATAAAATCAAGTGTATTAAGCCATGTTTGATCCCCTGCAAAAATCGCTCCGGATAAAGTTAATTCTATACTTTTGATAAAAGAACACATTGAAATATTAAAAACATATCAGAATGGGACATTTGAACTGGAAAGGAGAATGGATTTCAGATGAATCTCCGATGGATAAAGTCAGTGAATACACATTGAAACAGGATCTGATAAAAGAATTACTGGCTGTTGCCAGAAGATATCAGGGTCTGGTTAAAAATAGTGCGATTGCAGAAGCAGCAAATGAGGTAATTAAAAAATATAAATTATAGTATAAACATTGAAATTGTTAAGCACCGGTTATCGGCTCAGGTATCTTGTTTACTTTGCTATTCAGCGTTTATAGAAATATACACTACTGTTTGAAAATGTTTTCGCTGAACATTTATGTACTTTTTTGAATGATCTTTCAGAATATGCTGATTGAAATGATGAGGAACATGAACAAGCAATTAATAACGAAATTGCCACTACCAGATAGAGTATGTTTTTAATATTTTCAGGCTTTTGAAACATTAAGTGATATTTAACTTAAGAATGAACATGAGCAAAGCCACGATCGTTCTGAATTCAGCTAAAATTATTATTTATCCGGTTCAGAATAAGATTTGATTGCAGGGATTTTGACAAGCACTTAAAATAGTTATGCAAACAGCCTGAATCCGGAGACCAGGGGTATCCGGAAATTAATTACGGTGTTTTTATCAAAGATTTTTGATTTTGGTTTTTTGTTAGCGTAACTTTGTTTAGTGGTTAATGTTTTAAATATTGACCTTTAAACAATCGAAAGCCATGGAGAGATTCTCTGCAGCCGCTTTAATTATTGCATTCTTTTTAGCAGGTTCAACCCTAACAGAGGCACAAACTGCTAAGGCCCAACCTACCCAGCTTGAATTATTAAAGCCATTCATTGGTACCTGGCAGACTAATGTTGGAACAGACACTGTTGAAGTTTGGGATTGCCAACCCTACGGAGAAGGTTTTATAATAAATGTATCACGGATTACTCAGGGACAGAATACTCCATATTATATTAATATCGTGGGCTTTGATCCGGGCGATGGCAAGTTAAAGGGTTACGTGCTCTGGCCCAGCGGAGATTATATGACATGGATTGCTATATACCTTCCTGAAAAAAAATTTAAAGCAGATTTAGTAATTAATTTTAATCCCGGAGCTGTCTGGACAAGATATGAAATGGTTTATGTAAGTCCTAAAGAAAGGAAATGGATCAATTATAATTTAGCCGGAGAAAAAACAGCGGAATTTAAATTCATAAAAATCAAATAGCTGCCACCAGCCGGAACTTAATCAGGTTACAATAATTTTTCGAAATATGCCAGAGGAAACAGGCCGGGGGATATCTGATAAAGTTATAAATGTGGCTTATAGTATTCAAAGCAGGGCAATCTCATTTCTCCTCTCCAGGCTTAGAAATAACAAAAAGCCCTTTAAAGAAAGGGCTCTCTGCAATTTATCAGATCAGGAACAGGTTATGCGTTTATGTTGGAAATGAAATCTTTAAGCTGACCTAAATACGTGGAAGACTTTGTCGTATCCAATTTTTGAAGATACATTGTTCTTGCAACTTCATCGGGAATCCATACATCAGCCTCAATCCAGGTGGAGTTATTAATCCTGACATACTTGGTATTGCCCTTTTCTCTTATATTTTTTCTGGTTTTCATAATGCAGAATATAAACGGTAAGCCGGCAATAGTTATTGCATTAATGGAGAGAATATTAGATTCATATTCGGCGAATATTGATCTTTGTGAAACCAAATATTTCTTATAGGTTTCAAAAGTCCGCATCCCGTAGCATAATTAGCTGCCGGCAGAAAGAATATTTGATAATATACTTACGTTATCTCAATTACAGGATGATTGTCAAATAAAAACAGTTCTGAAAAATGAGTTACTATAAAAGGGAGATATTGATCAGAGTAGCGATTTTTGGTGCCATAATCGTTAGCCTTGTAGTTGTATATATATTATAGTTGTCTGGTAACCAAGGCAGTAAATTCTGACATAGTATCATGTATTTCTGACCTGCAGGATCTCCGTGTAAAATATTATGGAGATAATAATCAATGCCGGGAGAGCAGCATCAACTGTAATCATTATCTGACCTTCTTTTCCTCTTCAGTTATTTTTAATAATTCAGCCCATTTACATATTAATTCTATCTGCTCTTTTGTAGCGATCAGTTCAGGATTTGATTTCCTTGAGCTTTTCGGTGGCATTGATTCCCCGACTAGTTCTGAGCAAATTGCTGATGCTTTTTTTGACCCTTCCATAGAACTGTATTCTGCCCAGTTTGAAAAATTAAGCTTTGTCCGGGCCAATATTTTGCCGTTATTATCGTGACATTTTATACAGGATGCCCGGATAAACTTATTAATCTCATCAGGAATCGGAGCTGCCCGGTCCTTAACATCCTGACCCCAGGCAATCTTAATCCCTGATAAGATAAATATTAAACTCAGTTGCCAGAGAAATTTGTTCAAACTTAATGTGTATTTCATAATGAATAGCTTTTGATAAACATACAGGATAAGCAATTTATAATTTATTAAAGTTAATCAACAATAATAAAATCTGCAAAAGATTAAGGACACGATCAAACTCCTATCAATAATAAAGCCTTTCCTGCATTTATCAGGTTATTGGAAGTGGATTTATGAGATCCCACAGGATAAACCTGAATAAAATGCATATTGTAATACAGTAAGTAATTTATATAATACAATAAATAGGTTCCCTTGTACAATATGTAATTTACACATAATGAAGGCATAAGTCATAAAATAAAAGATGTGCAATAAGGGTAGTTTCTTGTGAGAGAAGGGGGCAGGGCGGTGAGCACATGCAACATAGAAAAATATTCACAGTTATTATTGTTTATTCCGGATAGTCATTTAATTTTATAAAGTCTGTTAAGTAAAAACTTAAAGAAAGAAATATGACAACAAATGAAAATCCAAATCAGGAATCGTTTAAAGTTTCAGGCGATGAGTTGTTATCGAAGATCAAGGAGATAATAAAAGAGGGCAATGCAAGAAAGGTTATCATCAAAAATGAAAAAGAAGAAACGATAATTGAGTTCCCTCTGACAATTGGTGCAATAGGTGTTATTTTAGCTCCGGTTTTTGCAGCTATTGGCGCAATTGCGGCACTGGTAACAGAGTGTACAATTGTGGTCGAAAAGAAACAATAGCTCTTTTATATACACGTGTTAAGTTAAACTTATTTTGTCGCTATTATATTCATTTCGGATTTCGGATTTCGGATTTCGGATTATTTTAATTTCTTAATCCGCAATTAAAAACCGAGCCCCCGCCTTTCGGGGTGAACTCCGGCGAGCTCGGCAAATCTAATCCGTATTCCGCAAAAACTTAAATAATTGTTTTTCCTACAGTTCTAACCATTATTTGTCAATTTATAATTAACATAACACAAGTTACGAACCTTAATTGTCTTCCTTTTCACTCCTGAAAATCTCTGTCTTGCACTCACTGCATTCCCAATCGGGATCATAACCGGTGATACAAAACCCTCCAAGTTTTATTTTTCCTTTTGAAATACTATCCATAAGTTCTTCGGTATAAGCTGGCTCTCCATAAAGATATGTCACGATCTTTGTTGAACCGCATGCGGGACATTTAGCGGGTTTGTCAGCGGTATAATACTTCATTGGAAATGTTTGTCATAAAGTTAATAAAACTCCGTGAATTAAACATATTAATGGGACTTTTGATAATTGCATCAGCAGGAAATTGGATCCTGAATTAAAAGACTTCCAGAAAACGAAGAGGACATTAAAGATAAAAGGGGAAATTGTAATTTCGGCGATTTCTTAAATCAACGGTGAACAGATTTCTTGATATCAGCCAATCTGAGATACTTTGCCCTGGTAGTTTCAACAGATTCGATAATTTCTACTTCAATCCACCTGGCGGGTTGATTTAATACCCTGATAAATTTTACAATATGTTTTGGCTTGCAATGTTTTGTATGCTTCATAATTATAATTACAACGGTAACGCAATACAGGATATTGCAGAATCTGAGAGATTAAATGATGGTTGGGGATCAATGGAATCCATATTGATTCTGGGGTTCAATTTCCAGTAAAATAAAATTGATTCCAATTTATACAATTTGTAACTTTGGTAAGGAGATTATTCCTGAAAGAAAATTGTCCCACTTATCCGGATTTAATACCAGCACCTGAATAATACAGATGGTAAACAATATGAGCCGTAAAATGATCTGATTTTAATTTATTAATTATGCCCTAATAGTATAGCATCAATAAAAATATTCTAATCATTAACTAAAGCCTTTAATTATGAAAAACATTATTTTATCGGTTCTGATTATCTGGCTGATACTGGCAGCTTGTGCCGGGCCGGAAAACAAGGGTCCTCAGGGAACCTGGCAAATGGTTCAAATGCAAATGGTTCAAGGGAAAAAAGTAACCAATTATTTTTCCAAAAATTACAATGTAAGTCAGACAAAAATGTGGGATGGCAATCGCTTTATTTTTGTCGGTAAATATGAGATCGATACCGCAACCTCTTACAGGTTTGGTGTCGGTACTTTTACACTTAACGGGAACATTTATGAAGAAAATATCAAATACCATTTCGAGGAATTCTACGAAGGCACAAAGAACAAAATATGGCTGGAAATCAGGAATGATACTCTTCTTCACATTTACCCGGTTGATGACAGTGGAAAGCCAAATTCGGCAAAGCATTGGATTGAAAGATATGTCAGGCTGAAATAAGAATATAATTAATATATTTTGGGGTTGATAAAAAGCCTGTGCTCCCAGGCTTTTAATATCTTAATTACCGGTAAAATCAATTAAAGTTTATATTTGTATTTTTATTTTTCAACGTGTTTAACAGGAGCACTTTTCTAATCAGGTTTTTACTATTCTGGTACTTATTAGGGTCAACCACGGTACATGGACAGATACTTAAGGATACTTCATCCCTGAGTCTTTTAAAAAAAGGCGTCGACTATATTTACAACTTCCGGTTTGATGATGCACGTGATATCGCTGTAAAATTAGATAATGTCTTCCCCGGGCATCCGGTTGTTCATCTGCTTAACGGAATGATAATCTACTGGGAAAACTTTCCACTTATCCCGCCTTCTCCAGACTGCATTTCCTACGAAAACGAAATGCGCGAATGCATCAGATTATGTGATGGGAGATCCGGTCTGCCGGATTATGCTGAATACCTGTTGTCCAATCTGGGCGGCAGGGGAATGTTGCTGCTGTTCTACGCCGATAATAATCTCAGCGACGATCTGATCCCGCTTGCAAAAACCACTTATGGGTATATAAGGCAGGCATTTGATTATTCTTCAAGCTATAATGATTTCTGTTATTTTACGGGACTTTATAATTACTACCGTGAAGCTTACCCTGATGCCCACCCGATATATAAGGTTGTGGCATTTCTGTTTCCTAAAGGAGACAGATCAAAAGGTTTGGATGAAATACTGTTAGCGGCAAATAATTCAATAGTAATGAAAGCAGAATCATATTCTATCCTTTCCTTTATTTTCATACACTATGAAAATAGTTATCTGAAAGCATATGATTACAGCAAATCACTTTATGAGCTCTATCCTGCCAATCCGTCCTACTCGGCCAGTTACATTAAAAATATGCTCCTGGTAAAAAAATATGATCAGGCTGAGAATATTATCAGAGCCTCAGAAAAAGAAACAACCAATTCCTACTTCCAGGCACAGCTATCAATTTTCAATGGGATTCTTCAGGAGAAAAAATATAATAATAACAGGTTGGCTCAGAAATATTATTTCAAAGGGATAAATGATATTTCCGAATTTAAATATTTCGGAGATGAATATGCTGCCTACGCCTATTTCGGTTTAAGCCGCATCAGCGACAATGACGGCGATAAACGAAATAAGAAAACATACAGGAAGAAAGCTCTTGACATTACAAACTACAAAAAGGTTAATTTCGATGATTGACCGGAATTGTCTGATATCATTTTGTTTATTGCTGATTTACCGGTCAATCCATTTCTTAAAATCCGTAACCTTATCGCGGCTTACAACAAAAAGATCGGATTGTATCTGGTTCTTTAATGTGAGCTGCAGCCTGCTTGATGAGTAGCTGTACATAAGAGCAATTGAATCAATATTTACAATGCATTCCCTGTTTATCCTGTAAAATTTCCTTGGATCAAGCATATCCTGAAGCTGTTCAAGGGAATAATCAATGCCATAATCCTTGCCGTTATAATCGGTCAGAAACAGATTCCTTTCATTAATATGAAAATGACTTATCTCCGAAGCAACCACTGATCTGAACTTTTCTCCGATCTTTATCAGGAATCTTGATTTATACTGATTTCTGAATTCGTTAATAAGTTGCCTGAAGTCTTTCTTGAACGGATCCTTTTCGTCGTAATAGAGTTTCTTAAATTTCCCCAGGGCTGATAAAAGAGCATTTTCATCAACAGGCTTCAGAAGATAATCGACGCTGTTCACCTTGAATGCCCTTAGAGTGTACTCATCATAAGCTGTTGTGAAGATTACCGGAATATCAACATTGATTGTTTCAAAGATCTCAAAACAGAGCCCGTCGTCAAGCTGGATATCCATCATGATAAGATCCGGATCAGGTTTAACCTGAAGCCTGTTTATTGCTTCTTCCACAGTCTCCAAAATGCCCAGGACATTAATGGATCTGTCAGCCTTTTTCAGCATTTTGACCATTCTTTCGGCAGCCGGCCTCTCATTTTCAACAACCAGAATATTCATTTCAGTAACGGTAATTTAACAATAAAGCTATCATTTGTTTCCTGAATTATCAGTTCCTTTCCTGAGATAAGTCTTACCCTTTCTGCCAGGTTTTTGAGCCCAATACCTGTCGATTTCATCTGTGTGGCTTTTCTCTGTAAATTGTTTTTTACAACAATATACTGACCCTCAAAATAAACTGAAATTCTTAAAGGATTATCTTTTGTCGATATATTGTGCTTAATAGCATTTTCGAGCAGAATCTGAAGCGAAACCGGAAGTACCTGATAATTATCCACTCCGGAATAATCAATATTCAGCACCATTTTATCCTCATCTCTTACACGGTGAAGATCAAAATATCTGTTTATCAGATCAAGTTCTGATTGCAGAGGTACTTTATCCTTCAGCCTGTTTTCAAGTATGTACCTGTAAACTGAAGAAAGATTAGTTATAAATTCTTCCGCTTTCGCCGGATTTGACTGGATCAGTGATGAAACTGTATTCAGGCTGTTGAAAAGGAAATGCGGATTTACCTGGCTTTTAAGGGTTTCATTCTGGAAAATAAGGTTCTCTTCCTGGAGTTTTTGCTCTCTTCTAAGAGATGTCTGCCACAACATAACAACGAATATTACAGCTCCAAACGTCAGTCCCTTGATTGTTGACCTGAACCAGACGGATATCTCCATCCTGAAAAAATCAGGAATTACCCTGGCTGGACTTCCGCCAGTCAGAAAACTTAGAACGATTTTCAAAATGATATAAAGTATCATCGAACTCAAAAGGCAGGCAGCAATAAAGATTATAAACCTGAAAACAACAATCCTTGTTATCTCACCAGGGCTCCGGTTAAAATTCAGTTTTCCAAAAAGAATATTGCCAAAATAAATAAAAACCTCAATCTGCAAATATATCATTACGAACATGACAGCAAGATCGGTTGAGGAATAGCTGTCCCCGACAAAGAATACTATTATAGCTACCAAAATGGAGAATATCAGCATAGAGATGTGAGAGATAATTCTCCTTTGGTCAAAAAAATCGAAAAGTGATAGTGTTTTCATATAACCAAATTTATAAATTCTTTACTGAATTTTCTCAAGATTAAGCTCCCTGATTGTTTTAACAAGAATTTTGTTATTCATCCCTTTCACCTCAACTTCCTGAATTGTCCCGCTGTACATAATTGCCTGTTCGATAATTTTTGTTTTCATCGACAACCACACTGTACCCCAGTATTGTTCTGTACCCTTTGATTTTATCTGGTCCATGGTCAACTCAATTATATTATCAATCGCATTGAAATCGATAACTGAGCACAACTCACCATTTATTTCAGAGATGCCTTTCCAGCAGATCAGGATTCTGTTATGGTTGTACTTACCTATCTCAGCCATATCAAACTCACCATTTATCTGGTTAATAACATATGGGATATTAAGCTTAAGTGAATCATTAAAATTCCAGGAGTATACTTCAAATGTCATCATATCCCATATCAGGTTTCTGGCGAAAACGTTGTCAGGATTGGACGGGAAATTTCTGAAAGCATCCGCCGACAGCATATTATCAGACGGGAAATATTTAAAATTCTCGATATACTCCTGCTTCACCCCTACCGTAAACGGATCCGCGAAGCTGGCGGAATTGGAAATAAAAACATTATTCCAGATCATGTGACCATCCTCAAAGCCCCTTGAATAATCGCCTGTTACCTTTAATTTGTTCATGAATTTACCATACAGGTCCCTGTTTGTGTAAACAGCGGTCATCCGGTATTTGCTCAATATATTTTCAGGTTTTCCTGCCGGAAGCGAAGTCAGATAGTTTCCTATTACAGCTTCCTTATCCTGACTGTAACATTGAGCAGGTATTAACATCCCTGAGAGAATTAAAGCACCTGCCAGAACCGGAAATAAATTATTTTTCATCGCATTTGTTTTTATGGTTTGACAATTAATCCGTTTCAAAGGAAACCCATAAATCATCTTAATAAAAATAAAATGTGCAGAACGGGGGAAACAGGTTCCTGAATGGTTGAATTGGGTGCCGGAACCGGAATGTCAATAATCGTATAAACGCGATGCATGTTAGAAACGCGATGCATCGCGTTTCTACGGGTATTATTTTGTCAGATTCAATTCAATTTTGCATGTTTCCAATCCCGGAGAGGATAATGTTACCAATGCCTTCCCGGTTTTACCAGCAGCCTGAAGGTATATCAGTAATTTCCCGTGATAGGCATGCTGCCTGTTGTCTTTGTAATTTTCGATATTTGATGGATTGGAATCTTCCATACCTGCCAGCCTGACCGGACCATCGATCTCACACGTAACTTCATTATCAGCATTATAGACAATATTGCCGTCACCATCGCAAATCGTCACAAAAATATGAGCCAGATCATTGTTATCAGCTTTAAGCATTTTTTCGCCGCAGAAAGCAGCAATTCTGGCAGGTGTGCCTGTAGTTTTAATTTCATAATCAGCAACAGGATTTCCGTTGTTCTTTGCAACTGCTTTCTGTGTTCCCATTTCAAAAGTAACATCCCATGTAATAGACCGGTTCATGAAATCAGCCATTTTTTTATTTCCCAGCGAACGGTTGTTAAGGAAGAGTTCAACTTCTTCGCAGTTTGAAAAGGCACTGACATTTATCGTCTTTCCATCTTCCCAGTTCCAGAGAGGTTCAACTCTTTTATGTGACCAAAGATTATCCGGACCGCTTTTTGCCATCCTGTCAGACGTCCCGATAAATACCATCGGCTTGTCGCTCCAGATGCTCTGCCTGAAATAGAATTCCGGCTTTTTGTTACCTGCAAGATCAATTACGCCAGCCGTATTTGAACGGGAGGGGAACCTGCCTGCTTCTCCGATATATTCAAATCCTGTCCAGAGAAACTGCCCCATGACATATTCATTATCCGCCACATAATTCCACATTTCGAGTGTCATCCCGTTTTCACTACCATAAATGGGTCGCTTTGGATATTTAGCATGATCAGCTTTGTAGCGTGATTCCTGGTAGTTATAGCCTGCAACATCAAGTGCATCGGCATACCCGGTCTCATTCGACATTAATGCCGAAGCGAGTCCCGCAGTTACAGGCCTTGTATTATCGAGAGCTTTGATCACTGCGACGAGCTCCCGGGCAACTTCACCTAAACGGTTGGCATGTGGCAGTGATTCACTGTATTTTGCCCAGGTCTGGGGATTTGCTTCTGTATTCAAAATTGGATGTGAATAAGGATCATTGGGGTAATCGACTTCATTGCCAATGCTCCACATGATTATTGAGGGATGGTTGCGGTCCCTGAGCACAAAATCCTGAAGATCCCTTTTTGCCCATTCCTTAAAATTCACTGCATAGCCTTCCTTTCCGGGAGTGCCTGCGTTCCATCCCGAAAGCCATTTTTTCTTAGGCAGCTCCCACTCATCAAAAGCTTCATTAATTACCAGAAAGCCCTTTTCATCGCATAAGTCAAGAAAATCGGATGAAAATGGATTATGACTGGTACGGATTGCATTACAACCCATCTCTTTTAGAATATCAAGACGCCTCGCTGTCTCTTCCTTGGGAACTGCAGAACCCAGACATCCTGCATCGTGATGCATGCAGATCCCTTTAAGCTTCAGATTCCTGCCATTGAGAAAAAATCCTTTGTCAGCATCAAATTTTAATTCCCTGAAACCTACTATCGTGGTTACATTATCCAGCAGTTCCCTTCCCTTAACTTCAGTAACAAGTGTATAGAGGTCAGGGTTATCAACATCCCAGAGCTTAGGGTTGGGAACATCAAAGACCTGATTTACGACCACTTCCTTCAATGAACTGAAAGATATTTTACTGGTCTTTTTCCCGACAACCTCATTCCGGTACATAAGGGTCCCGGTTACTTTAACATTTACATTATGACCGGATTCATTTACCACTGTTATATCTGCTGAAAGCACAGCTTTTGCGGGAGTAACTTCAGGCGTTGTGCAGTACACTCCCCATTGTGCGATATGCACAGGTTCTGTTGTAATAAGGCTGACATTGCGATAGATCCCGGAACCGGTGTACCATCTCGAATCGGCTGCCAGTGAATGATCAACCCTTACAGCAATAAGGTTTTCCCCTCCAAAATTCAGATATTCAGTAAGGTCGTACCGGAATGAAATATATCCGTTGGGGCGCCTGCCGAGATAATTACCGTTAATCCATACTTCGCTGTTGTTGTAGATTCCTTCGAAATAAATAAAGATTTTTCGTCCGGTTTCATTACCAGGAACTGTAAATGTTTTTCTGTACCATGCTGTACCCCCGGGAAGATAACCTGTGCAGCTTGCATTGTTGCTGCTGAAAGGGCCTTCAATGCTCCAGTCGTGAGGAAGATCGAGGACACGCCAGCCTGAATCGTTGAGATCAGTTTCCTGACCTCCGGCCACATCTCCCATGAAAAACCTCCAGCTGAGGTTAAAATTCTGTACTGATCTTCCGGCAGGCTGGCCCGACAGATTAAAGTTCAACAGAAGCATTAATCCTGTCACGATCGCCCGGTTAAAGTATTTCAGTGAACTCATAGCTAAAAAAGTTAATATTATCAGAATTTTTATTTCAAGCTAAAAACCAGCATCTAATTTATGGAATATCATTAAAATTGTTCCATATTTGGCCACAATAAAAAAAAGATTAATGACCCAGGATAGCCACTATAAACTTGTCAGTAAGCTAAAACCCGGGAAAATAATTATACCAATCCTGATCGGGCTTGCAGTTGTTGCCTGGTTTATTCTGAAGGAGATTGACACTGAAGTTCTCAGTCACCTGACATTTACCTGGAGATCGGTTTTCTGGCTTTTAATTGCATGGTGCTGTATGATCGGCCGCGATCTGGGATATATGATAAGGATAAGGATCCTTTCGGAGAAAGCCCTTAACTGGCGCCAGGCTTTCAGGGTGATTATGCTGTGGGAATTTACTTCTGCGATAACCCCTTCGACAGTCGGAGGTACAGCAGTTGCGGTTGTGTTTATTCATAAAGAAGGGGTTTCAGTGGGAAGAAGCACTGCAATAGTCCTGGCAACTTCATTTCTTGATGAGCTTTATTTCGTGATAATGTTTCCGGTCATACTGCTGATCGTGGGTGGTGATATTCTTTTTACAACTTCCCTTCAGGGAACCGGAATTGCTCTCCTGAATAACCTTGTCTTTGTAGCAATAGCCGGATATCTTTTAATTCTTGCATGGGTTGTCCTTGTAGGTTACGGGCTTTTCATTGATCCTGTAAAGATCAAAAGGACCATTATCTGGTTTTTCAGACTTCCCTTACTCAGACGCTGGAAAGAATCAGCTGTAAGGGCAGGAGATGACATTGTAGAAAGTTCACATGAATTGAGAAAGAAACCATTTTTGTTCTGGATCAAGGCTTCTACGGCCACTTTCCTTTCATGGACCTCAAGATACTGGGTCGTAAATGCAATCCTGCTTGCTTTTTTTACAATAAATGATCATTTACTGATATTCGCCAGGCAGCTTGTTACATGGATAATGATGATTATCAGCCCCACACCTGGTGGTAGCGGATTCGCTGAACTTATACTTGGCAGGTATATTTCCGATGCCATACCTGCAGATCCTGCATATGTTGTAAGCCTGGCTCTCGCCATAGCAATAATCTGGAGGATTATAAGTTATTATCCTTACCTGATCATCGGTGCTTCAATAGTACCGGGATGGATCCAGAAAAACTTTGTAAAACCGCTTACAAAAAAGAAATAGTTTTATTCACAGCTGAAAAATGAGCGAAGAGATCCTTAAGGCATTAATGGAGCTGTTTGCGCTTGTCGTCAAACAGGATGGAGGAATACTTCAGAATGAACGTGAATATGTAATAAATTTCCTTGAAAAACAGCTTGGTTCCAATTTACTCATCAAATATGTTCTCCTGTTTGATGAGCTTACATCTGCCGCAAAACAGGTGGATGATACTCCTGAGAACAGTTCCCCTTCGGTAAGGGATTCCGTAAAGATCTTCAATATCTGCAAACAGATAAACAAAACGCTTAACAGGGGACAGAAAATAGTGGTCATTATCCGTTTGTATGAACTTATCAATTCAAGCAGGAAGTTTACACCTCAAAGGCTGAATATAATTGCAATTGTTGCTGAAGTGTTCAGAGTATCACCTGCCGAGATCAATTCAATAGATCAATTTGTGAGAATCAGTGAGCCGGAGAAACTTCAGAATCCTGAAATCATGGTTCTTGTTCCTGGAAAAAAGGTTTGCGAGATCTGCAACAAAATGCATGAAGGATACTCAGGCACAACAATTATGTTCTTAAGGATAGTAAGTGTTGACCTTTACTTTTTAAGGTATTCCTCAAAGGATCAGATATACCTGAACGGAATACCGATAGTATCCGATTACATCTATACATTCCCGAAAGGAAGTTCCCTGAGGGCTCAGCACAGGCATGCTTTTTATTACAGTGATGTCAACTCAAAATTCCTGTCAGAAGTACTGACTCACAAGCTTTCCCTTTCTGTCAGGAATGTAAGCTACAGACCCGACAAGAGGCAGAGGACCCTGGTGAACCTGAGTTTTTCAGCTGAACAGGGAAACCTTATAGGGATCCTCGGGGCAAGCGGTTCAGGAAAAACAACACTTCTCAATCTGATGAGCGGGATTATTGAACCATCATCTGGAAGCGTCAGTTTAAACGGCCTTGATATTATCAGGGATAAGAAAGACCTTGAGGGTGTAATGGGTTTTGTACCTCAGGATGATCTCCTTATCGAGGAACTCACCGTGTTTGAAAACCTTTATTACGCGGCATGCCAGTGTTTCGGCGATAAGCCGGAGAAAGAGATCCTTGAGGGAGTTGAAAAATTGCTGACATCGCTGGGCCTGAATGATAAAAGCAGTCTGAAAGTAGGAACACCGCTGAACAAAATCATAAGCGGAGGACAAAGGAAGAGGCTGAATATTGCACTGGAGCTTATCCGTGAACCTTCTGTCCTGTTCATCGATGAACCAACATCAGGACTCTCGTCCAAAGACTCAGAAAATATCATGGACCTTCTCAGGGATCTAACACTGAAAGGGAAACTGGTCTTTACAGTCATTCACCAGCCTTCGTCTGAAATTTTTAAGATGTTCGACAAGGTCGTTATCCTTGATCAGGGCGGTTACATGGCTTATTATGGCAATCCTGTCGATTCGGTTATTTATTTTAAAACAGTTGATTCTCAGATCAATGCCAGCCAGGGTGAATGTCCATCGTGCGGAAATGTGAATCCGGAACTCATTTTTAAGATCCTCGAAGCACAGATAGTGGATGAGTTCGGCAATTATACCGATAAACGCAAAGTCAAACCCAAGCAGTGGGCCGATAAATTCAGGAGCCTGAATCCGCAGGAACCATCAGAAAGAGTTACTGATTCTCCAGGTAAAAATCTCAACAGGCCCAAACGGTTAAAACAGTTTGCGCTTTACCTCTCCAGGGATTTTAAAAGCAAGATCTCAAACACCCAGTATATTCTTCTAACCTTGCTTGAAGCCCCGATTCTTGCTTTTATTCTTTCGTTTATTATAAGGTATATTCCTGATCCGAATTCAAATGTTTACTATTTCTCTGAAAATGAGAATATCCCGATCTATATTTTTATGAGCATAATTGTAGCATTGTTCCTTGGGCTTACCATCAGTGCAGAAGAGATCTATCATGACAGGAAAATACTTAAAAGGGAACAATTCCTCAATCTGAGCAGAAGCAGTTACCTACTTGCGAAGATCTTTTTGCTGGTGTTAATTTCAGCACTGCAGTCCTTTCTTTTCGTTGCCGTTGCAAATCCGATCCTTGAAATCAGAGGAATGTTTTTTCATTACTGGCTCACGCTCTTCACAACAGCTTTCTACGCCAATATGCTTGGATTAATCATATCTTCCTCATTTAACTCAGTGATCACCATTTACATTGTAATTCCTCTGCTGATAATTCCAATGATGGTTCTGAGCGGAGCCATGTTTTCATTCGACAAGCTTAACAGGAATATCAGCAGGGTCGACAAGGTCCCGCTCATAGCAGAGATCATACCAACACGCTGGACTTATGAAGCTTTGATGGTCAGTCAGTTCAAAGACAACAAATACAGCACTCTTGAATACAATTCGAACAGGGAAACATTTTATTCCATCCAGAAAAAGATCAGTCAGGCTGATTTTAATAATGTATACAGGCTTCCAGAACTGACAAAAGTGGTGAAAAACATCCTTTCAGAGTACCATAATCCCAACGGGGACCTTCCCGGGACCATTGATAATTTCAGACTTGTTAAAAATGAAACAGTGAGGATTTCAGCATTCAGCAAAATGCCGGTTTTCGGTTACAACGACTCCCTGGAGCCCGGTAAGTTCTCCTCCGAAACTGCAGATTCCCTGATAGCTTTCATTGAACGTGCAGGAGCCATTTTTACAGAAATATCCAATTCAGCCATCCAACTAAAGGATCAATTTTTCAGCCTTAATGAGGAGAGTCTGAGAAGGCTGGAAAAAAGGCATTATAATTACAAGCTTGAAGAGATAGTTACAAAGTATTATGAACCCGACAAAATCCTCAGATACAAGGATTCATTTATCCAGAACACACACCCTGTTTATCTTGATCCGGACAAGAAGGGATTTTTGAATTTCAGGACCCATTTCTTTTCACCCTCAAAGAATATTTTCGGAGTCAGTGTCGACACATTTGTTTTTAACATTTCAATAATCTTTACCGGAATAATATTTTTATATATCATTTTATATTTTAACCTGATCGCGGGACTGGTGAATTTCGTGATGAAATTAAAATTCCGAAAATGAAGTAATAATATTTTGTATGATAGTTTTTTTATATTTTTGTAATAACCAATAGATTATCCTGAATGAAAGGAAGAGTTATAATTTCAGTTCTTGCAGTTATTCTTGCAGTTTTCTCCTGCAGGAATGACGCGGGAAAACCGGAAGGATTTATTTTGGCTGATGCTGATTCTTCTAAAGCAGCTGTTATTAATGTTGCCGATCCTCTTGAAGAGATTTACAGGAATTTTTCCTCCTCTCTTGAGATAGCAAATCTGTTTCAGATTATGGGTGTACCATTTTCACCCGGTTATCTTGCTTCATCCCTCAATGCGAATGAACAGACAACTTCATTCCAGAAAGCTCTCTATCTGGGAATTCTCGGTGCTGACCTGGGGTACCTGAACATGTATGAGAAAACAGGTACATCCCTTGAGATCGTTTCATCGGTAAAGAAACTTTCTGATGGATTGAATGTAGGCCAGTTTTTTGACTTTGAGACAATTAAAAGGATCTCAATTAACAAGTCAAACCTTGATTCACTCCTGTTCCTTTCTGTTGACTCCTATTGCAAGATGGATGAATACCTGAGAAAAAATAACCGCAGCCATTTATCTTCAATTATGATAGTCGGAGTATGGATTGAGGCCCAGTACTTTGCAACACAGGTAATGAAACAATTCCCCGACAATTTACTGAGGGAACGAATCGGCGAACAGAAGTATTTTCTTGATGATCTTATAAGAATCGTTACTCCCTACTGTGATAACGACAAGGAATTTAACAGGGTATGCAGCTATCTTAGGGATATATCAGCAAAATATGAAAAAGTTAATATATCCTATACTAAGGGCGAACCGACAAGCACTGAGAAGGATGGATTGCTTGTTATAACCCAGACAGAAACCAGCATGGTTGAAATGACTGATGATCAGCTTAAGGAAATTATTGAAATAACAGGCATTGTAAGGAACAATCTGATTGCAAATAAATAATATGAAAAAGTATCTGTTGGTTTTAATATCATTGCTGCCTGTATCCGTTTTTCTGTCGGCACAGACTTCAATTGATCCGCTGGTAAGCAAATGCCTGCTAAGTACAGGACCAACTGCAAAATACCTTAAGGATTTCAGGATCCAGCTCGGAAAGGCAGCTTCAGAGAGTGAATTCAGATACAAAGCCAACATGTCACTCTGGAAGAATACCAGATACAGGTTCACGATGTGCACTGCCGATAATTCCAGCGGACAGCTGATTCTGAGTATCCTGGATGATTCAAATAAGGCAGTCCTTTCATCACACGACACAAAAACGGGTACAATTTATCCTTATGTTGATCTGATATGCAACAAAAGCGGTATCTACCAGATATATTTTGATTTTACTGACCATCAATCCGGCTCCGGAGTAACAATCGTTTCAATGATACAGTAACACTACTGAACAAAGTTTACTATCTGTACAACAAGCGCCAGAATAAACAATACTGAAAGCATGATTTCAGGTAATATTTTCTTTCTCGAAAAAACAAAATAGTGCGACAGGAAATAGGTCGGAGGGATAGCTGCCAGCCAGAAAATTTCAACAGATACAGATTTAAAAATAAAATATTCAGCCACAATAATTCCAAGAGTCCAGAACAGAAGGACGAAAGTTTTACGCGACTTGATCTTTTTAGCATTTATTGCTGACAAAAGCTGCATAACGCTGATAAGTATAACAAAACCTGAAATAATCAGGGCCGCTATGTTTAAAGCTGAAAAGCTGAAATCAACATCTTTGGCAAACAGATTATAAGCAACAGCATCCCACAATTTATTCATATCTTTTCCGGTTACATAAAAGAATCCGTATAGAATAAAAAGCGGTGTTGCCAATCCAAAAACCGAGATTATTATTTCCTTGATGTTCACGGTCCTGAGGATCACTATTCCGATTATCAGCAATAGCCCCAGCCAGATAAAACTGGCATAAAAAAGAGAGCCAAGACTTATCAAGATTCCTGCATCAAAAATTGAAAATGAAGTGCCCTGAATCCTGTAGGAATACATAATTCTCTGTATGGCTAAAATCAGAAAAACAGATGCAGGGAGAACCGGATTTAAAAACTGTCGCTGAGGGAAAAAACTGGTAAGCAAAACATATATCAATGCGGGAAGGAAGTTCCTTTCGCTTATGAAAAAGACATTGGTGTTGAAATTGACCAGAAGGAACGAGACAAGACCTGTGATAATGAATGCCACTATAACACTGAGAAGCGGATTAAAACCGGCCATTCCCAGGAGCAGTCCATATAGTGGCATCGGTTTTATGTCAAAGCCAAAGTCAGAGGGCTGGTGAGGATTAAGAAATGCACCTGACCATGTAAACAGAATTACAATAAATATCAGAATTATAATACCCGGATCTGTTTCCCTGAATCTCTTTACCAGCATAAATCCTATAGATCAAAACCAATATCTGTCCTGTAATAAATATCCCTGAATTCCACCAATCGGGCATTCCTGTATGAACCCTCCAGAGCATCTTTAATCGTCTTTCCATAAGCGCTGACGGCAAGCACCCTTCCTCCTGATGTGACCAGCTTGCCATCATCAATTTTCGTCCCGGCGTGAAAAATAATGCACCCGTCTGTCCTTGCGAGCCCTGAAATTTCATAGCCTTTTTCATAATGCCCGGGGTAACCGCCTGAAGCAAGCATTACTGTAGTATTATATCTCTCATCAATTATAATATCCCTATTTCCCAGATCGCCATTTGCAACGCCTTCAATTAGATCGAAAAGATCTGATTTTATGCGAGGAATTATGACTTCCGATTCAGGATCACCAAGCCGGGCATTATATTCAATAACAAAAGGATCACCTTTCACGTTAATCAGGCCAAAGAATATAAATCCCTTGTATTCAATACCCTCTGATTTTAATCCTGCCATCGTCGGGTCAATTATCGTGGCTCTGACTTTCTCCATGAATGTGACATCAGCAAATGGCACAGGCGATACTGCACCCATTCCGCCGGTATTCAGTCCGGTATCGCCGGCTCCTATTCGTTTGTAATCCTTTGCTTCAGGAAGAAGCTTGTAAGAATTTCCGTCAGTAATAATAAATACCGATAATTCAATGCCTTTCAGAAACTGTTCAATCACCACTTTTTGTCCGGCAGCTCCGAACTTGCCATTGATAATCGCGTTTATTTCTTCGGCCGCATCCCGGATATCGTCAAGAATAATCACACCTTTACCGGCAGCAAGACCATCTGCCTTAATAACATAAGGCGGATCCAGTGTTGCCAGGAACTGAGATGCCTCTGCCAGATTTGTTTTGTCAAAAGTCCTGTACCTTGCTGTTGGTATTTTATACTTCGTCAGGAACGCCTTCGCAAAATCCTTGCTGCCTTCAAGACGGGCGGCAGATTTTACAGGCCCTATTACAGGCACATGCTTCAGTAAACTATCCTGAAGGAAAAAATCATGTATACCTGCTACCAGGGGAGCTTCAGGGCCAACAATTACCATCCCGATCCCGTTGTCGGCGACTGCTTTTTTTATTCCCTCAAAATCCTCAGGATCAATTTTCAAATTTGTTCCCAGCATACTCGTACCGGCATTGCCGGGAGCAATATAGATCCTCCCGGCTTTTTTGCTCCGGGCCAGCTTCCATGTCAGTGCATGTTCCCTGCCACCGGATCCTAGAATGAGAATATTCATTTATCAGTTTATAAAAGCTAATCAAAAATAGTATTTCATTCCGATAAATAAAATCCGGTTAAATACCGGTCATCCTGCTGTATTTCGAAAAGGTCTGCATTACATTATCAACATATGTCTTAGAAACAGGAATATCTGTTACAGAGGGATTATCAAGTTCAAGCTTCAAACCGTCTTTGTCCTTCTTTATAACCTTAACTTTTTCGAAATTGACCATATATGACCTGTGGCAGCGGACTATTTCTGTCCCTGAAAATTTTTCCTCCATCTTTTTCAGGGTGTCGCGCAGCAGGTATTTGGAAATCTTTCCCTTATTAAGGTAAAAAATGGAGACATAATTTTCAGATGATTCAAGATAAAGCAGGCTATCTTTTTTTATTGAAAATTTAAGCACCGATTTCTCATCATAAAAAGGCAGCATATCTCTTACATTACCTGAAGAAGACCGTATCTCTTCCATCCTTTCAATTTGTTCCTTCTTGTCGTGCCACGAAAAATACAACCACATCACCGAATAGGGCAGTAAAAGTACAAGAGCAGTGTTTTGAGCCGATAATTTGACAAGTTCCGTAAAGATCCGGACATCTTTAAGGATAAATTTCTCAAACAGCGCATAAAAAAGTGACATCAGCATTATTTCCGCAAAAATCCAGGCAAAGTAGTGGTAGTAGTTAATAATATGCCTCCTCCCATAATAATACATTATAATTCTGCTGACCACAACAACAAGGACCCCCGTAAGAATTACAAGGCTTGAATAGGTAAGGAATTCCAGCCTTGTAAGGTTAAACCATCTGTCAACCCCGAACGGAGAATAAATGTTTATAAAAACAAGTGCAAACAGGGAAGTAAATATTACCATTCTGATAATATTTCTTTTCTCATTCAGGTATGAGGGTATTGGTTTCTGAAAATCAGCCATGATGAATTAATAACATCATACAAATTTAGTTTTTTCCTCAGAACAGTCTGTTTTAAATATTCTGGTAAGGTTTTATCCCGTAAAATTTCATCCCGTATTTTAAACTTTCGTCACCCTTTTTCATATTTCATCCCTATGAAATGTCATCCGGCACATTAATTTGTCAACCCGTTATATTGCATCTTTCTTTGTATATTATGGATTATACAAAAGACTATAATGAACTGAGAAAGATTTTCAATCCTGACCTCAGGGAGATCAGGATTCCAGGTTTTCCCCTCAGAATTATCAATGAGAGATTCACTTCCGACATAAATTCAGCGGAATTTCTGGAAACAGATGATTTTTCAATTTCGGAGAATATAACCTTTTCATATCCTGTATTTGTACCTGAAAACAGATCGGCCAGGAAAGTTATCCTGTTGCTTCACGGACTTAATGAACGAACCTGGATTAAATACCTTGTCTGGGCTTATTGGCTTTCGCAGATTACCGAAAGTTATGTTATCCTTTTCCCTATATCATTTCATATTAACCGTGCTCCTTCATCATGGATCGATCCAAGAAGGATGCAGGAATTCGTTAAAGAGCGAAGCAGTGCCGGCAGAGAAATTACCATGTCGACTTTTGCAAATATTGCCCTAAGCAGCAGGCTTTCAGAGGAACCTCTCCGGTTTTTTAACTCAGGATATCAGACAGCCCTTGATATAGTTAAGCTGATGAACCAGATAAAAGAAGGAAAGCATAGCGTTGTCCCCGGAGGCAGCCGGGTTAATCTATTCGCTTACTCGATAGGGGCATTTCTTGCACAGATATTAATGATGGGAAATCCCGGAGATCTTTTTTCGGAGTCAAGACTTTTTATGTTTTGCGGAGGATCGGTGTTCAGTAATATGAAGGGCACTTCAAAGCTGATAATGGACAGTATGGCATACGATAAAATTTATTCTTATTATCTGAATGATTTCGAAAACAGTATTAATCAAAGAAATCCTTTATCTGATTTCGTCCGCTCAACCCAGATCGGGATGGCCTTCAGATCGATGATCGATCTTGGTAGATTCAGGACTTTCCGTGAAAATATCCTTGGAAAACTTAAAGGACAGATCCGGTCAATAGCCCTGAAAAAAGATATTGTAATACCGCCAGATGGAATAGTAAATACACTGACAGCATGGACTGGCAGGAACAATAATCAGGTTGAAGTATGGGATTTTCCGTATGCCTATTCGCATGAAAATCCTTTTCCTGTTTTTAATAACGGCTCCTCAGCAGAAGTTGACAGGTGTTTCAGTAAACTTCTTAATGAGGCCGGATCATTCCTTGCATGAAAATGGAGGAATCACAAACCGGTAACCCTTATCCTTTGCATATCTTATAAATTCATCAAGGAAAGTCAGCACCGAGGATGATGATTTGTCGTGCAGTACTATAACAGATCCTGGTCTTATTCTTTTCTTCAGGATATTTAATACTTTTTCACCGGGCATCCGGGTATCAAAATCATACGGCATAAGATCCCAGAAAACCACCCTGTAATTCTTCGAAAGTTCACTGTATTGTGAAGGACGGATACGTCCATAAGGGGGCCGCATCAAATTCTCCGAGGTATATTTCGCTCCCTTTGAGATATTCCTGATATAAACATGAGTATTAGTTATATACCCGTTGAGGTGACTATATCCGTGATTGCCGATAATATGCCCCCCGGAACTGATAAGAGAGATCAGCGACGGATATTTTTCTGCTTCCTGACCGCTGCAGAAAAAGAGCGCCTTTATACTATTAGCCTCAAGAATATCAAGGATCCGTGGTGTCGAATCAAAAGAAGGCCCGTCATCAAAAGTCAGGCATAATTCTTTATCCCTGGTCTTTATCCTGAAAATTGCTTCGGGATAAAGCAGCCTTAGAAGGAAGAATGGCCTGACAAGCCGCATGGTCTGTTATTTGTCTGAATAAAAAAGAGAGTAGTATTTAGTTACATCTGATGAAACTCTGTTTATCAGGTCATCCAATTTCAGGTCAATTGCCATATTATTTATATCGAGGAGAGCCTGCATATTTATTCCGATAGGATAGTCCATGCCAAACTGCCTGTCAGCATCCATTGCTGCCGAATAGTCGAGGTATTGTTTCGAATAATCCATTACATCATTTATGATCCTGTTCCCTTCATCAGATTCACCTGCCCTGATAAGGACCTCAGCCAGGCCAAGGGCAAAGAAATCATAAGGCATCTTTTCAGCCGGAACAATTTCGAGCCCTCTGCGGGCAGCATCAATGGCTTTTGTTGTATCGCCCGATATGAGAAGAGCTTTGCTGAGATTTCCAAAGATCCTTCTGAAATTGCTAAGCATCCGCTTGTTGTTCTCGTCGAGATAAACTGAGGGATCATCTGCGTTTCCCCACTTGTATTTATTCATCATGTTATCGTACATTACCACAGGATCGATCATCCCGTATTCTCCCTCTTCCGACTTGCTGGTCCTGACCGGAACAATCCTGTAGGTAATCCCTTCCTGCACAAAATATTTCTCAAGCCCTTTATACTGGCTCGATGGAACAGTAGTTGAAATATATACCGGCCTCTCCCATTTGTTCGTTGCCAGAAGGTCCATCATGGCAAGGTCACCCTTGAAAGCATTGCTCTCAGAATATTCCCATATCATGGGAGATAATATCCTGTCTTTAAAGTATTCCTTAACAGTTCCGTTTGAGATAACTTTTTCTGAATCAACCTCCACAATAAATTTATTTGCCGGCAGATAATTAAGGTAATCCCCTCTTCCGCTTGCATCGATCTTAAATTTTTGGTCATCCTGTCCTGCGAACCGGACAATCTGTTCAAGTTCAACAGGTTTATCAATCCGTTCGTCAACAGGCAGATGGTCCCTCTGACCCTCAATATATTTTTCAGAGGGAAGTGAAAGTGGCATAGGATCCGACTCAAATGCTTTCTGACGCATCATATCTATATACCAGCCTGCCTGAAAATAGCTTAGATTGGCAACACGTACATCCGTTCTTACCTGTTCAACATCCTGAACATACCAGACAGGGAATGAATCATTATCCCCATATGTAAAAAGCACAGCATCAGGTGCACAGGATAAAAGATAATTGGCTCCGATATCACGCGCTGTGTAACGGCCCGACCGGTCGTGATCGTCCCAGTTCTGGGAAGCCATAAGGAGAGGAACAGCAAGAAGCAGCATGACAAAAGCAGCGGCAGCCGAGATTGTTTCACTGAGGTATTTTTTAAGAATTTCATAAACAAACATGAATCCTGTTCCGATCCAGATCGAAAATGCATAAAATGAGCCGGCATAAGCATAGTCCCTCTCCCTTGGTTGATTTGGATACTGGTTTAAATAAAAGATAATTGCAACTCCTGTCATAATAAAGAAAGCAAAGACAAGCCAAAACCCGTTATTATCCTTTTTATACTGCCAGAAAGCTCCGGCAATACCCAGCAGCAAAGGAAGAAAGAAGTATCTGTTCCTGCCCTGGTTATTCCTGAGATCGGAAGGGATATTATCGAGATCGCCAAGCCGTGCTTCATCAATAAATTTAATCCCGCTTATCCAGTTACCCTGAAGAGGATTGCCGTTGCCCTGATTATCATTCTGCCGGCCGGCGAAATTCCACATGAAGTACCTGAGATACATGAATCCAGTCTGATACCTGAAGAAATACCGGAGATTTTCACCGAATGTAGGGCAAATTATAATTTGCTTTTCTGAACCGGAGGTTACGGAGTACCTCCTGCCAGTAATATTTCCCCAGTATCTGTAAGCTTTTTCATGTTCAGGATCTTCACTATACATGCGGGGGAAAATCGTCATGAATTCTTTCTTGTATTCATATTCAGGCCGGTAATAAGGTTCATACTTGCCTTTAACCTTGTTATATCCGGCAACAATGCTTTTTACATCAATAACAGGTGCACTGTAATAATTTCCGTAAATTTTGGGTGAGCTTCCGTACTGCTCCATATTTATATAATATGAAAGAGAAAAGATATCCGAAGGATTATTCTGATTCATTGGCGGACGTGCAGATGACCTGATCATTATCATCGCATAGGATGAATATCCGATCATGATCACCGTAATGGCGGTCAGTACATAATTCAGGATTACACTCCGTGTTTTTAACGAATACCGGATGCCGGCCACCAGGGCTGATGTAAGCAGTATAATAAAGAATAAAAGTCCGCTGTTATATGGAAGCCCCATCCCGTTTACCAGGATCAGTTCAAACCATCCGGCAGCTTTCGGTACACCTGGGATAAGAACAAACACCATCAGCCATAATATTACCACGGACAACAATAGTGTTGTTATTACTCCCTTTCTGGTAACTTCATATTTCCGGAAATAGAATACAAAAAACAGTACAGGAAGAACCAGCAGGTTGAGCCTGTGTATCCCAAGGCCGAGACCCATAATATACGCAATAAGAATGATCCATCTTCCCGAATATGGTTTATCGGCTTCTTCTTCCCACTTAAGCATTCCCCAGAATACCAGTCCTGTAACCAGGGATGAAAGGGCATAAAGCTCTCCCTCAACCGCGGAGAACCAGAAAGTATCTGAAAAAGTGTATGCAAGTGTGCCAATTATACCGCTTCCCAGGATTGCCGGAATATTTTTAGATGTGTCATCATTTGGTGAAGTATATGCCTTCCGGACAAGGTGAGTTATGGTCCAGAAAAGGAACATGATGGCAAGACCGCTGCACAATGCCGACAAGGCATTCATCATAAGGGCAACATTCGAAGTATCGCCACCGGCGAACATGGTTGCAATACGGCCAATCATAAGGAAAAGGGGTGCTCCGGGAGGATGTCCCACCTGAAGTCTGAATGATGAAAGGATAAATTCCCCGCAATCCCAGAAGCTAACTGTGGGCTCAATGGTTAAAAGGTAAACCACTGATGAAATAAAAAAAAGGATCCATCCGGTGATTGTATTAAGACGGCGGAAATTGCCCCAGATTGAATTCATATTTATTTTAATTTTATTTTCGTCGAAACAAAGAACGTAAAAAAATATTAAACTAAATATAGAATCTCCACTGCTTGTTTTTCCAGAATTCGCCGGCATAATCAATTCCTATTCTCGGACCGCTATTATAAGGTGGAGATATCCCCTGATCTTCGATCCATATCCTTGAGGAGCAGGTAAGATCCTCTCCATAAAACGATTTATCTATTCCAAGCATTTTTGTAACCCGGCCCGGTCCGTTGCAGTTTTCAAATCCTCTTATAAGGACAGCCTGAGGATCATTTATAGCCCCTGTGACTATATTAATCATCCAGTACATCCCATAAATAAAATAGATATATAATCTGCCTCCTTCATGATACATGATTTCAGTTCTGGGAGTGCGTCCCCTTGATGCATGACAAGCTTTATCCTCTGATCCCCTGTAGGCTTCAGTCTCCGAAATAGTGAACCTCCTTGTAATGCCATCGCCCGGTTTTATTGCCATCACCTTGGATAACAATCCGGGGGCCACGTCAAGGACATCTCTGTTAAAAAAGTCTCTTTTAAGTCTTATGTTCTCAGCCACATTTCAGTATTTGACTTTACCATCAAATTCCTCCCATCTCCTGAAAACCTCTTTGGCTTCACTATCTTCCAGATGCAGGAAAGTAACATTTCTTTCTGACGGATCGAGGGCGATTTCATTATAGATCATCTCATCATTAAATCCAGCTGCTGCAGCATCATGGCGGTCCGAGGCAAAGACGACCCTTTCTATTCCCGACCAGTAAATAGCGCCAAGGCACATCGGACATGGTTCGCATGATGTATACAAAACACAGCCGCTCAGGTCATGGGAGCCCAGAATGCCGGCCGCCTCCCTTATTGCAAGAACTTCGGCATGTGCCGTGGGATCGGAATTTAAGACAACTTTGTTATTTGATTCCGCAATTATTCTGCCATTTTCAGAGACAACTGCACCAAAAGGACCCCCTCCGTGTTTTATCCCCGATGCAGCAAGTTCAACAGCTCTCCTGAGAAATTTCTTATCATCCGTCATTGTCATCAGAAACAGTTTTATTAATCATAATATAACATCAGGTAAAAATAACCTTAGTTTTATTATCACATATAAATAATGCCTGATATTCTTTTTTTTTAGGAAATATATTGTATTTTTGCAGTCCCAAAATAAGGGGTTTTACATTAAGTTCAAATGTTATTTATAAAAATTAAATAGAAGTGAACACCTTAAGTTACAAAACAATTTCGGCAAACAAGGAGACTGTTAACAAGGAGTGGGTCCTGGTTGATGCTGAAGGTGCTGTCCTTGGTCGTCTGGCAACATTGGTTGCATCCACTTTGAGAGGCAAGCACAAAACAAATTTTACCCCCCATGTTGATTGCGGCGATAACGTTGTGATAATCAATGCTGAAAAAGTCACTTTATCTGGAAATAAATGGTCGCTCAAGGAATATGTACGGCATACCGGTTACCCGGGAGGCCAGAGATTCACGACAGCCGAGGAGATGCTTAAGAAGAATCCAATAGGACTGGTTGAGCACGCGGTTAGGGGAATGTTGCCAAAGAGCCGTCTCGGACGGGCCATTTTTAAGAATATGCATGTATATGCAGGCACTTCGCATCCTCACGAAGCTCAGAAACCAAAGAAATTAGAACTTTAAACCTTAAGTAAAAATATGGAGCCAATTAATGCACTTGGGAGAAGAAAAGCAGCCGTTGCCAGGGTATTTTTAAGCGATGGAAAAGGGAAAATTACAGTTAATGACAGGGATTATAAGGAATATTTTGGCGCTGAGACATTGCAGTATGTTGTAACCCAGCCGCTTGTTGTTATGAATGCCATCGACAAATATGACATACGTGTAAATCTCGACGGCGGCGGTGTAAAAGGACAGGCTGAAGCTCTTCGCCTTGGTATTACCAGAGCCCTCATACAGATTGACGCCGAGAATAAAACCGTGCTTAAAGCCAACGGATTTGTGACACGCGATCCCCGCGAGGTTGAAAGGAAAAAACCGGGGCGTCCGAAAGCACGTAAAAGATTCCAGTTCAGCAAACGTTAGGAATTAACATCATAGATGCAGGTTTAGTATCTAAATTACACAGACTCCCGCCATTTAGCGGGACTACTTTGTAATTGATTTGACAGAATGTAAACTTAAAAACAATAAAAAATGCCAAGAACAAATTTCCAGGAATTACTTGACGCCGGAGTACATTTCGGCCATCTTAAAAGAAAGTGGAACCCGGCTATGGCTCCCTATATTTTTATGGAGCGCAACGGGATTCATATCATTGATCTCGAAAAAACAGTAGTAAAACTCGATGAAGCAGCTTCTGCAATGAAGCAAATTGCACGATCAGGCAAAAAGATCCTTTTCGTTGCAACAAAAAAACAGGCCAAGGAGATTGTCGCAGAAAAAGTTAAGGAGGTTAATATGCCTTTTGTGACAGAACGCTGGCCGGGCGGGATGCTTACAAACTTCCCGACAATCCGGAAAGCTGTTAAAAAGATGGGATCAATTGACAAGATGGCAACTGACGGTACTTTCACAAACCTTTCAAAACGTGAAAGGCTTCAGGTTACCCGACAGAGGGCAAAGCTTGAAAAGAACCTGGGCAGTATTGTTGATCTTACACGCCTCCCTTCCGCACTATTTATAGTTGATGTATGCAAGGAACACATTGCGGTAAAAGAGGCTAAAAGGCTTGGAATTCCTGTTTTTGCAATGGTTGACACCAATTCTGATCCTTCAGATATAGAATTCCCGATTCCTGCAAACGATGATGCATCAAAATCGATTTCGCTGATTGTGGGCCTGCTGTGCCAGTCGATTGAGGAGGGATTGAATGAAAGAAAGCTGGAAAAAGATAAGGAACCGGCAATGAAAGACAAGAAGTATATGAGAAAAGAACTAGGGATCAAAGATCTCCCGGATTCAGTAATCGAAGCAATAGTGGAAGAGGAAGAGGAAGTTGAGATTGACGAGGAACCGGTTACCGACGATGCTGAAGAGGAAGAAGAAATCGTCGCCGGCGAAGCCGATGAAACTGAAGAAGAATAAACTAATTAACTGATATACAAATATATAGATTAAAATGGCTACAATAAGTGCTGCTGATGTTGCTAAATTGAGGAGGATGACCCTGGCTGGGATGATGGATTGCAAAAAAGCTCTGGAAGAATCGAACGGCGATTTCGACAAGGCTGTAGAAATAATCAGGAAAAAGGGACAGGCTGTTGCCAATAAAAGGGCCGACAGGGAAGCAACCGAAGGTGTCGTTCTTTCAAAAGTCGCTTCAAACGGTAAACTTGGAGCAATGATAGTTTTGAACAGCGAAACTGATTTTGTTGCAAAAAATGCTGATTTTATTGCCCTGGCCAACAGGATACTCGATCTGGCACTTGCAAAGAATCCTGCAAACCTTGAAGGACTGAAGGCACTTCAGCTTGATAACACCAAAGTTAGTGATAAGGTAGTGGAATATATGGGGATAATCGGCGAGAAGATAGAACTTGCATACTTTGAAAAAATCGAAGCACCTCATGTACAGGCATATATTCACCCCGGGAACAAGCTTGCAACTATTGCAGGATTTTCAAAAACTGGCGTCGATTCACAGGTCTATAAGGATATCGCCATGCAGATCGCAGCCATGAATCCGGTTGCTGTCGATAAAGAAGATGTTCCTGTGACGATAATTGCCCAGGAACTGGAGATTGGCAGAGAACAGGCAAAACGTGATGGCAAACCAGACAACATGCTCGACAAGATTGCACAGGGGAAACTCGCTAAATTCTACAAAGAGAGCACACTGATGAATCAGGAATTCGTTAAGGACTCCAAAATATCAGTCAGGCAATACCTTCAATCTGCAGACAAGGAACTAAAATTGACCGCTTTCAAACGATTCAATCTGAATCTTTAATATCAGGTTCATATTTCAATAATCAAATGGCGCTTCAGGGCGCCATTTTTTTATTAATTTAGTCACACTGTTACAATTTAATTTTCAGCCTCAGAAGTGATTTTGGCTATAATACACGTTAACAATGAAATACACCAGGATTTTACTGAAATTAAGCGGGGAATCGCTGTCAGGCGACAGGAATCAGGGTATAAGCAACCTGGTCCTGGAAGAATATGCAAAGCAGGTAACGGATGTTGTGGCAAAGGGATGTGAAGTCGCCGTTGTAATCGGCGGCGGGAATATTTTCCGCGGTCTCAGCGGAACTGAATCGGGATTTGACCGTGTTAAAGGAGATCAGATGGGTATGCTCGCCACAGTAATTAATAGTCTGGCTCTCGAAAGTGCAATAATAAAATCGGGTGGAAAAAGCAAGGTGTTTACCTCGATCAGGATGGAACCGGTTGGAGAGCTTTATAACAGGGATATGGTTACTGAAGCCATGAAAAACGGAATTGTATGCATTCTTTCCGGCGGAACAGGTAACCCATTCTTTACAACCGACACAGCGGCAGCCCTGAGGGCAGTAGAAATCGGGGCCGATGTGCTTCTTAAAGGCACCCGGGTGGATGGAGTTTATACAGCAGATCCGGAAAAAGACCCCGATGCAAGAAAATTTGACAATATATCTTTTGAGGAGGTAATTGATAAAAGGCTTAAAGTAATGGACCCGACTGCTTTCACGATGTGCCGAGAAAACAGTATGCCCATCGTGGTATTCAATATGAACAAGCCCGGTAACCTTATGAAAGTTATCGAAGGGTCAGAAACAGGAACACTAATTTACAACTGAAAGAGTTATTGGTTTCAGTCAATTTTATTATTTTTGATAATCTTTTACTTAATTCCGGAGTAAAAATCATTATCCGGGTATGGATTTTTTAGTAAGTAAACCCTAATTCCTGAAATATGAACGAAGAAGTTGAGCTTATAATGGAAGAAACCAAAGAGAGGATGCAGAAAGCCCTTGAACATCTTGAAAATGAACTGGCACATCTGCGCGCCGGAAGAGCAAATCCTCTTCTGCTCGACGGTATTACTGTTGATTATTACGGAGTTAATTCGCCTTTAACCCAGGTTTCAAACATAAACACTCCCGATCCCAAAACTATTCTCATCCAGCCCTGGGAGAAGAATATCCTCGGGACCATCGAAAAAGCTATTATGGCAGCCAATATCGGCCTTACACCGGTAAATAACGGTGAGGTTATCAGGATAAATGTCCCTCCCCTTACCGAAGAGAGAAGGCACCAGCTTGTGAAACAGGTCAGAAATGAAGGGGAGACCGCAAAAATTAGTCTCCGTAATGCCCGTAAATGGGCAAATGAGGAACTCAGGAGGATGCTGAAAGAAGGACTTCCCGAAGATATTGAAAAGGATGCAACTGAAAACGTTCAGAAATTAGTGCATGACTATTCTGCAAAAGTCGATAAGGTCATGGCTTTAAAGGAGAAGGATGTAATGACGGTTTGATCACTCCTCTGACTCCTGATCATTTCTTCACTCAGCCGTCGTATCACTCAAATTAAGAGACTATTCCACTTTTCATCCCCGACGTGCAGTTTCTGCATATACCAATAGAACTTCTCCGGGAAAAAACATGTTTTCTGAATTCCTTATAGCGGGCATTGTTCCATATTGTTCTGAATGAATCTTTTTTAAGGTCGCCCATCACAAATTCCGCATCCTTATCAAAACAGCAGGGTATTACCAGTCCGTCCCAGGTTATTACAGGGTTAAACCAGAGCCGCGGACATCTGTCGGGCATTGAATTCCTTATTGTATTCTCTTCCATTTATTTCTTCATATCTTCTGAATTTTCCTTTGGAAGGCATCCATCTGACTGTATCATTTCCTGAAATTATCTGCATTGATTTCAGCTTAAGACGGGCACCAACCTCCTTCGCAAAACGTTTGGCTTCCGGAATCTGATTTTCATTGTACCTGTTTACCAGAAACTGAACCTCAAGTTTCAGTGAAGAATGTAACTTATCCCGCACAGCAGCAACGTTTCTGATCCCTGCAATTACCTTTCCGAACTCACCTTTTTGCCTGTACTGCGAGTAAACCTCCTGGTCCATCCCGTCGAGTGATACAATAAGTTTATAAAGTCCCGATTTTATAAGTTTTTCCGGGTTTCCCTCCCCAAGAAAGTGACCATTCGTGGAAACTACAGTTTTTATTCCTTTTGTCAATGCCGGAAACGAAAAAAACCCGGGATGCATCATTGGCTCACCCTGGAAATAGAGATTAATATAATACAGATAAGGTCCCAGTTCATAAATCACATTTTTAAATAACCCTATATCCATGAATCCCCGCTCCCTGGTCATCAGATCTGAACCTGAGGCGCATTCAGGACATTTAAGATTGCAATGATTGGTAAGTTCAAAAGAAATGCTTAAGGGCATTCCTTTAACTTCAGGTTTGCCTCTCAGGGAGCTTATGAGGTATGATGATCCGGAAAGAAGAGCATTCGGGATCTTAACAATTGTATCTGCCATATGCCAAACCGGAATAATGCAGTAAGATAGAAAAATAATCATTAGACCCATAGGGTAAAACCATACATTACTGGTCATAGGGGTGAAAAGGAAACAAAGTACAATTGTAAACGATTGAAATAAATTTAACTTAATGATTTAATGCCATGAAAACAATCAGAATTTTATCACTTGTCACGCTGCTTATTTTGTCAGCATTTACTGCACAGACAATTTATGCAGGCACTGCTCCGGAGAGGAAGAAGAATGATCAGCAGACCCTCCTTACATTCAAAGGCAAGGTAGTTGATGCTGAAACAGGAACCCCTCTTGTATTCGCTGGTGTAGCCGTTAAGGAATCGAATGTAGCAACTGTTACAAATATTGACGGCGAGTTTCTTATAAAGATCTCCGAAACACAGACATCAAAAAATCTTGAGGTGACTTACCTTGGATATAAAAGTAAAGTTGTACCGCTTACTGATCTGAGGGAGGACGGATATAAGAATATCATCTCAATGGTATCAGCTCCGATTCCGATAAAGGAGATAATCGTCAAGCCTGTCGATCCTGAGGCAATTGTGAGAAATGCTATCAGCCGGATAGGAAGAAACTATGTCGGTGAACCAAACCTGATGACTGCATTTTACAGGGAGACCATACGCAAGAACAGAACCTATGTTTCTATCGGCGAGGCTGTCGTGGAAATATTCAAAGCCCCATATAATAGCGACCTGCGCTATGACGGCGCCAGGATCTATAAAGGGAGAAAAGGATCGGATGTTGAAAGGATGGATACAGTTCTCTTCAAGCTTCAGGGTGGTCCGGTTACCGTTCTTCAGCTCGACATAGCTAAGAACACTGAGTCAATACTTACAATGGACGCAATGAAGTACTATGATTATTCCATGACCACTGTTGTTGAAATAGGTAACAAACCTCATTATGTTATATCGTTCAGGCAAAAGCCTTCTGTTGACATGCCATTATTTATGGGGAACCTGTATATAGAGACCGGAACCTACGCAATAACTGAAGCTGAATTTGGTTTCAATCTTGAAGATAAAGATGCGGCATCATCTATCTTTATCAAGAAAAAACCGCTTGGAATGGAAGTGATACCTGAAATCGCCACATACAGGGTGCAATATCGCGAACAGAATGGCACATGGTATTTTGCCTATTCAAGAGCCGAGGTCAAATTTAAAGTAAACTGGAAAAAGAGACTCTTCAATACTTATTATACAACTATGTCAGAAATTGCTGTAACTGACAGAACAAATGAAGAAGTTATTAAATTTACAGGAAAAGAAAAGATCAGATATACCGATGTATTCTCTGAGGAGGTCGAAGCTTTTTCCGATTCTGAATTCTGGGGTGAATATAATGTGATTGAACCCGATCAGAGTATTGAATCAGCGATACGCAGGCTGAGCCGGAAACTTAAGTTCAGCGATAGAAAAGAAGAATAAATACTGATATTAATCTATGCTCAGGGATTCTGAAATAGCAGGGAGGATCAGAAAGGGTGATGCAGGACAGTTTGAGTCACTTTTCAGATCCTCCTATGCTCCCCTGGTAAGATATGCAAAGACACTGATAAAGGATCATGATACTGCTGAGGAGATTGTTCAGGATCTGTTTTTCAGAATTTGGAAAGATAAAGAAAAATTACACATTGAAAGTTCTTTGAACGGGTACCTCTACAGAGCAGTACATAATCGCTGCCTCCATTATATCGATCACAACAGGATTGTAGAGGAGTATGCCACGGAGATGACGGCCGCAGAGCACGAAACCTCTGAAAGCCCGACTGATATACTTAATTACAGGGAACTTCAGGCTAGAATTGCAGCCATAATTGAAAGACTCCCTGAAAAATGCGGAAAGATCTTTTGCATGAACAGGTTTGAAGGTTTAAAATACTCGGAGATAGCTTTGAAACTTTCAATTTCTGTTAAAACAGTCGAGGCAAATATGGGAAGGGCACTTAAGGAATTCAGAAAAATACTGGCAGAACAATGAAAGAGATGAATAATACAGATAATTATACTGATAAGGAGTGGGAAGACCTTTCATCCCTTCTGTCAGATGAACAGAACGATAATAAGGAACTGCTCAGCCGGTTTATGGCCGGGGAGCATCATAATACAATTAAATACTGGAAAGAGCTGAGAGAAATGAATATTGATAAAGAAATTGATGTAGAAAAGGCCTGGAACAAACTTTATTCAAGGCTCAGTGAAAACGGACTAATGACAGAAGCCCCGGTGATCAGGAGAAGTTTTTTCAGAAATACATATCTCAGGATTGCTGCAGTCCTTATTCTTTTACTGGGTCTCGGATCGGTGCTGATATTAATGAATAACAAAGGAATTCTTAGCCCAAATACAATAGTGGCAACTGCTGATAATCAGAAAAACCTCCAGGTAACCCTTCCCGACGGAAGCACCG
This sequence comes from uncultured Bacteroidales bacterium, assembly GCA_963702415.1. Lineage (GTDB taxonomy): Bacteria > Bacteroidota > Bacteroidia > Bacteroidales > VadinHA17 > LD21. The sequence goes on from CAVPCP010000023.1 coordinate 195,582, forward strand.
TCTCCCTCAACAGGAAAACAAGACTAAGCTACCGTGAGAATTTCGGGAAACACGGAAGAAATGTAACTCTCAATGGCGAGGCTTTTTTCGAAATCACCCCCGATGAAAAAAATCCATTCGTGATCGATGCAGGAAAAGCAAAAATAAAAGTTATCGGGACATCTTTCAATGTAATTACAAGTAATTCGGATTCAGCTGTTGAGGTGTTTGTAAAAACCGGGAAAGTAATGGTTTCCGACGTTGAAGGCACTAACAATATGATACTTGATCCCGGATTTATAGGGAAAATGGATTCGAAACTGTCGGAGAAATCATTAAATAATGATCCGAATTACATGGCATGGAAAACCGGGATGCTGGTCTATGCCGGGCAAACGCTTGAAGTGGTTTTCAGGGATCTTAAGAAAGTTTATAATATGGATATCGTTGCCGATGATCCGGTAATCCTTGAAAATACCTGGACAACCAATGGTTCGTTAGATAATCAGTCGCAGGAAACAATTATTCGTTTAATTTGTCTTAGCTTTAACCTCAGTTATACAAAGGAGGGTAATATTTACCATATTACGGATAAATAACCAACAGGTTTAGCAATGTTGTCTGACAATGGCACTATATTCAAATATATTTCAGCCATTGCATTGTTGATATTTCTTATCCCTTCGCGGGAGACAAAATGCCAGGAGAGCATCCTTGATTCTGCGTTTACTTTCCGGGCAGGAACAATAAAGACAGGCAATGCTCTAAATCTTATTACCAGGCAAACAGGTTACCATTTCACATACGACAGCCGCCTGATCGATACTGAAAAAAAGACAGTGATGGATTTCAGGAACACAAGGCTCGAAGTAATACTTGACAGTATCCTGAAAGGCGACTCCCTCATTTATTCCGTAATTGATGTTTTCATTATTATCTCAAGGGAGATACCTGCCCCTCAGTCTTCAAATGACCCGTCTTTGCTGCCTGATCTTAAATTCATATCCGGGATTATTCTTGACGGTGAGTCGTCTGAACCTTTGCCCTATGCGACAATCGCTCTTAAACATGAAGGCAAAGGTACTGTTTCGAACAGCAACGGGGAATTCGGCTTTAAGATTTCTCCGGAAGATTACGGTGATACAGTTGTTGTCTCATACCTTGGTTACTTTGCAAGAGAGATACCGGTTCAACAATCGCTCGGAAATAATTTCAGAGTATCAATGAGAAGGGAGTTCATCTCAATCCCGGAGATCATAATCAAAAATCAGATCCCGCAGGAAATCATCAAAAAAACGGTTTCCGGTATACCACGGAATTACGGAAACACTCCGGCCGGGATGACCGCTTTTTACCGGGAGGGAGTTCTCCGGAAGAGTCAGCTTCAGACTTACTCCGAAGCAATACTCCAGATTTATAAAAGCGCTTACTCGGGATCAATTCTCAACGACCAGATAAAAGTATTTAAAAGCAGAAAAATTGAAAATATCAATGTCACCGATACATTGACCGTCAGGCTAAAGGCCGGACTAAGTACATGCCTTCAGCTTGACGGTATTAAGAATGTCTTCGATTTTCTTTCGCGTGAGAATTTCAATGATTACACCTACAGGCTTACTGATATTGTTTCCTTTGATGAGGAATCAGCATTTGAAATCGAGTTTGGGCCGAGAGAAGGAGCAGAGTCTCCAATGTTCAGAGGGTCCATATTCATTAATACAACTGATTTTGCTCTTCTTAAAGCTGATTTTGTAATAAATGCCGATTACCTGAAAAAGATGAGAGAAAAATTTATTCTGAACCCCTCCAGGGATTTTACAACCTGGCCTGTTTCAGTAAGATATTCCGTAACATACCGTGAAATGAATGACAGATATTTCCTCAGCCATGTCAGGGGCGACCTCGAATTCGCATCGCGGCAGAAGAAAAAACTATTCAACACGCAGTTCAATGTATTCTTCGAAATGGCTGTAACCAGCATGAAACTTACTGATGTGGAAAGGTTCGACCGGGAGGAACTTGCACCTTCTCACTCGGTATTCTCAAGGACTATTACAAGTTATGATCCTGTTTTCTGGGAAAACCAGGAGTTCCTTAAACCTGAAGACAACCTGCTGCAGGCTCTTGAGAACATGAAAGTCAGGCTTCAGGAATTTAAAGAATAATTGCGGATTGCGGATTGCGGATTTCGGATTTCTAAATCCGCAATCCGAAATCCGAAATCCGAAATTCTCAGTATTTATTTATCAGGTCATACAGTTCGGTAAGATCAGGAGTGAGGATTATCTCAGTCCTTCTGTTTTTCTGCCTTGCTTCTTCTGTATTTGCTCCATCGACCGGAATATATTCACTCCGGCCCGCTGCAGTAAGCCTTTCGGGTTTGATTTTCGAGCCTTCAAGCAGAACCCTTACTACCGTAGTAGCCCTCTTTACACTGAGGTCCCAGTTATCCTGAAGCTGTCCGGTCCCTGGTTTGTATGGGACATTATCCGTATGCCCTTCTATTGTGACCTGAATTCCGGGATTTTTTTCAAGCACACCTGCCAGTTTTTTCAAGGCGTTCTTTCCGTTGGCATCGATATCCCAGCTTGCTGTTTTAAACAGGAGCTTTTCATCGAGAGAGACATAGACTTTCCCGTTCTTATTCGTAACTGTAAGGCCATTATTTTCATAACCAAGAAGAGCTTCAGATACTTTTCCCTTAAGGTCATCCACGATTTTCTTCTGGGTATCAAGGATCTTTTCAAGCTCAGCCATACGGGCATTCTTCTTTTCGAGCTCAAGCGTAAGCTCATCAAGTGCGACCTTTTTAATATCCATCGATTGTTCCAGCTGTCGCAGGATATCTTCTTTCCGCTTCAGATCTGCCTGAGCGGTCTGAAGTTCAGTAAGAAGCTTTTTTGTTTCCGTGACATTACCCTTTATCAGGTCTTCCTGGGCAATCTGGAGGTCGTTATATCTTTCAGAGATTATTCTCAGATCCTCTTTCGCCCTGTTACGCTCAATATCGGCAAGAGCAAGCTCATGCCTGACTTTGCTCATTTCCTCCCCGAGTGCTTTAATCTTTGTTTCGGCCTCTTTGTTTTGCATCGCAAGTGCCATATTTTCAGTCTTGTAGCTGTCGCGGTCAATCATATTCTGCCTGCTCGAGGTTTGAAGTTCCCTGTATTTCTTGCTGGAAACACACGACCAGGCAGAAATTAACAACATCAAAATAAAAAGTGTAAAAGCAAATGGTTTTTTCATGTCAGGAACAGGATTTAAGTATCGTCTTAGCTCACAAAAATAACAAAATCCATGGGAAGCCTCAGCAAACATAAGGGAATAATAATTGTTATATTTGCACAACTATTTTTACTTGTTTTTATAATGGACCAGAAGGAGAATCTTCTGTTTAAGATATCATCACCTGAGGATCTGAGGAAGCTCAAACCTGCCGATCTGCCAATTGTCAGTGCCGAGCTCAGGCAGTTTATTATTGATATGGTAAGTAAAAATCCCGGACATCTCGGAGCAAGCCTGGGTGTTGTTGAACTTACTGTTGCTCTCCATTATGTTTTCAATACCCCATATGATAAATTAATCTGGGATGTAGGGCACCAGGCTTACGGGCATAAGATACTAACGGGACGCAGGGAAAAGTTTTCGACCAACAGAATGTACAAGGGAATCAGCGGATTTCCTAAAATGAGTGAAAGCGAATATGATGCTTTCGGAACAGGTCACTCATCCACCTCAATCTCAGCGGCCCTCGGAATGGCAGTTGCAGCAAAAACAAAAGGTGAAAAAAGACATGTGGTGGCTGTTATAGGTGACGGTGCTATGACAGCCGGCGAGGCATTTGAAGGACTGAATAATGCAGGTATTGCCAAATCTGATATACTTGTAATACTGAATGATAATAATATTGCCATCGACGCAAATGTTGGAGCTCTGAAGGATTATCTGATTGATATTTCCACAAGCAAGACCTATAACCGTTTCAGGAACAAAGTATGGAATGGGCTTGGCAGGTTCAGAAGAATAAGTCCCTATGCAAGAACCATCGCACGTCAGCTCCAGTCGGGATTCAAGAGTACATTACTTAGCAGGAGTAATCTTTTTGAGGGTATGAACTTCAGGTATTTCGGACCTGTTGATGGTCATGATATTTTACACCTGATAGATATCCTTGAGGATCTTAAAAGAATACCCGGTCCAAAATTGCTGCATTGCCTTACTACTAAAGGGAAAGGATTCAGGCAGGCTGAAGAGAACCAGACTGTTTTTCATGCACCGGGCAAATTTGATAAAAATACAGGGGTTATTTTTGAGGCTTCCAATACAGTTATTCCACCTACGTACCAGGATGTTTTCGGGAAAACGATGCTTGAACTGGCCAGAAAAAATGAAAAAATTGCCGGAATTACTCCGGCGATGACTACCGGCTCTGCATTATGCATAATGATGAAGGAGATCCCTGACAGAGTATTTGATGTGGGCATCGCTGAGCAGCATGCCGTTACATTTTCGGCAGGACTAGCCACACAGGGAATGATCCCTTTCTGCAATATTTATTCTTCGTTCATACAAAGGGCATACGACCAGGTGATCCATGATGTGGCTCTTCAAAACCTTCATGTTGTATTCTGCATCGACCGGGGTGGAATTGTTGGAACAGACGGGGCGACTCATCATGGCTTTTTCGATCTGGCATTCATGCGCTCAATTCCAAACATGATAGTCTCGGCACCAATGAACGGACTGGAGTTAAGGAATCTTTTATATACGGCACAACTCGATAAAATAAAAGGAGCATTTTCAATCCGCTATCCCAAAGGGAGAAGCATGGTTGAAGACTGGGAGAAACCATTCACGGAGATTGAGATCGGGAAAGCAAGGTTACTGAGCGAAGGAAATGATATTGCCGTACTGAGCATCGGCCATCCCGGAAACTTCGTTGCAGAGGCCGCATCACTCCTTGCCGCCGAAGGGATCTTTCTTACCCATTACGACATGCGGTTCCTGACTCCTGTCGATACTGAAGCTCTTCATTCTGTTTTTAAAAAATTCAGCAATATAATTACAGTCGAGGATGGTGTCCTCAAAGGAGGCCTGGGCAGCGCCGTTATGGAATTCATGTGCGATAACGGGTACAGAGCCGGAATAAGACGTCTGGGAATTCCTGATTATTTCGTTGAGCAGGGCACCCAGGAAGAGCTGATAAGGGAATGCGGATTTGATACTGACAGCATTGTGAAAGCAATTAAAGAGATGGTTCCCGCGAAGGTAAAAACACAAAGGTTTAAAGGTTTAAAGGTTTAACGGCATAACAGCATAACAGCATAACAGCATAACAGCATAACAGCACAACAGCATAACAGCACAACAGCATACTGTGTACACCGAAGCTTTAGCGAAGGTGTAACAGCATAACAGCTTTAGGGCATTAATTACACAAAATAACACTAAACCATTAAATACAATCTGACCTATGAAAATTGCACTAATTACAATTTTAATTCTGCTGAACCTATCATGCGGACGATCAGGTATTAAAACTGCACAGGAGGAATGGATCCCTCTTTTTAACGGAAAAGATCTGAATGATTGGGAAATAAAGATAAAAGGATATGAGCTGAATGACAACTACAAAAATATTTTCCGTGTGGAAGACGGGATCATGAAGGTGAGATACGAAGGTATTGATACCTTCAACAATCAGTTTGGCCATATTTTTTATAAGGAACCCTTTTCACATTACAAACTAAGGATAGAATACAGGTTTACGGGCGATCAGATCCCAGGCGGACCATCATGGGCCTTCAGGAACAGCGGCGTGATGCTTCATTCACAGTCGGCAGTCTCAATGACGCTTGACCAGGATTTCCCCGTCTCGATCGAAGCACAGTTTCTTGGCGGTGACGGGGTTGCAGAGCGCACCACGGGAAACGTCTGTACACCAGGCACCCACATTGAAATGGGAGGCAAGCTTATTACCCAGCATTGCACAAACTCGACCTCCAAAACATTTCACGGGGATGTATGGGTAACAGCTGAATTTGTTGTGCTTGGCGACAGCGTTATACATCATATCATTGAGGGAGACACTGTGCTGACATATAACAGGCCTCAGGTCGGCGGGGCACCGGAAGGCTATCCTGTCCCTGAAGGAACGCTGATAGAAAAAGGCTATATAAGTTTGCAGGCTGAGAGCCATCCTGTGGAATTCAGGAAGGTGGAGCTGCTGAAGCTGAAATGACCCCCCAACCCCCCTGGCAGGGGGGCTAATACCGTATTTTCTCTATGGAACTCTGTGGAACTATGTACCTCCGTGTAAGTTTTTAAGAATTTATTCCTATTTTCGCAGACCGCAAGACCGCAGGACTGCAGGACTGTAAGACTATTCTAGCCCGGATGGCGGAATTGGTAGACGCGCTGGTCTCAAACACCAGTGGCAGCAATGCTGTGCCGGTTCGATCCCGGCTCCGGGTACGGAAACGGAAGAAACAGACTTTTTGTCTGTTTCTTCTTTTTTTTGCTCCTGTAAAACCTTAGTATTCTGAAATATCCAATCAAGGACTTTGTTATAAGAATTGGTTCGATAATTTTCCCCGTCAAATAGGATTTTTTCAGGGAACATCGAACCAATAAGAAGAATTTTATGTTCGGCTCTACCTGAGGCCAATACTTCATCCATGTTCCTGATTACATTAATCGCATGCCCAAGCTTCTTCTCGACATCTATATTCTGAGGTCGGAGTGAAGCTAAATGCATTTTAACCTTTCCTTTTCTGATCTCAATACTGTTTTTCATCCTTTGAAAATCTGCAGGATTTATGTCCCCATCCATTAGCCTAATGTCAATATATTCTAACCGCTGGTCTTCAATAATAAGGTCACCCTTTAACTTCTCTATTTCTTTGGTAATGTCAGCCCTTCTCTCCTTTTTCATATCATTTAGGATCTCTTCAGATAGGGCTAATACTGATTCTTTTGGTTTGAGCTGTCTTATATATTCAACGAATTTCCTGTTAGCATTTGTTGCATTCGAATTAAATCTATTACAGTGTGGACATTTATAATACCCATAATATCCACCATTCCCTTTAGAGTAGCACGCTGTTAAAATACCTCCACATTTTGGACATGTTAAAAACTTCCTGAGATAAAAATCTGGATCAGCAGCTCTACATAGCTTAGGGCTTTCCCTTCCACCAAAATGTTTCTCCTGAACTTTCCAGAAGGTATCCACGTCAATTATTGCTTCATGTATGCCGTCTGTCCAATAGGCTGGATTTTTCTCCCATGCCTTAACCTGAACCTTACCAATGTAGACCTGATTCTTCAGGAGTTCAGGGAATGCCGATTTACCTATTTTAAGTCCCTTAGTGTTAATTTCGTGCCTGACATACTCAATACTCTTAACTCCTTTTGAAAGCTCCGCAAATGCGTATTTGATAATGGAGACTTCTGATTCATGGGGAATTATCTTCCTATCTTTATCTGAGTATTGAACATTCTTATAACCCTTTGGAGCTTTATTAGTGAATTTACCTGCGACTTGTGCGGCATGAGTTCCTTCCTTGGTCCTTTTAGAAATTTTATCATTTTCGACTTCGGGGGCTACAAGGTAGAAAGCTATCAGAAATTTATTATCGGGATTTGAAATATCAAGAGGGTTTTCCGCTGAGTTTATTTCAATTCCAAGATTGCTGAAATAATCTATTTGGTGTAGAGCTTCTCGAAAATTTCTTGAAAACCTATCCCATCTTGTAAAGAGCACCAAATCAATATCCCTTTTGTTATTCTTACAAAATTCAGTCAATTCAGCCCATTTAGGTCTTTTAAACGTCTTCGCAGAATAATCCTCAGGAAAGACTTTCTTAACTTCATAATTATTTCTTTTACAATAATCTTCCAAGTAGCTCAATTGGAATTGAGGGCTATTCCCTTTGGCTTGATCTTCTGTGCTTACTCTTGTGTATAGAACTACATTTTTGTTTGACATAATTTCTGAATTTCATCTTCTATTTCAATCTCTATCTTCGCCCAATCGTACAAAAGAGACCTCAGCTGTTTTACTTCTTCATCCGTAATTGCATTTTCACCATACTGTTTTAGTATTTCTTTGCATCTCTCAATAGATACCATGTTAATAAACCAATAACGCATGGGACTATGTAGGATCATTCAACTCTGTCCCTTATTTCTCTGGGGTTGCCTGACCACTGCAATCTGTTCATTGAAATAACCACTGAATCAGATTCTTTTCAGAGAGGCAGGCTGGAATTTTTATTTCATATCAACATTAATTATTATAACAAAATATCTTCGTATGTTTCTGGAGACCAGACAACTCTTTTAGAAAGTATACAAAAAAAAAGTGACAAAACAAAATATAATGTCAAAAAAATGAGGACCACCATAAGCTTTTTATTATTCTGAATGTCACAATTAATGCTGGTTTCCCTGCAAATGAGACAAAAATGCAACAAGGTAGGCAGCATCGTCATTATAATATAATCCCCCATCAATGCTGATAGGGGATTATTCTAAGGCGGGGGAGAACTAAAATGGCAGATCCGATTCCTCTGATAAATCCTGCACATTAAGTGGGCTTATATCATTACCACATAGAGGCAGTTCATCTTTCCCCTTTTTTAGAGTCCTTTCTTCAGGTACGCGTATTTGCTCGTCTCTTGATAACAAATCATCGTCTCCATTTGTTTTGATGACTGGATTCTCTTTCCCTAAAGAAGAAGAATCTTCTTGCATTTGGTTTTTTGAATCCTTTGTGCTAAAGAAGATATTACCATCACGATCTCTGGTAATACCATTGGCCTTTTCCCATTCTAAAAGGTCACCGTCATGATAGTTTGGACGACTGCTTTCAAAGTAATTCCATTTTTCTGAAAGGGTCATACTCTTAGGTACTTCTACTTCCAAATCTTTATCAAACAATTCGTAATACGGAACTGATAAGGTTGGAGCAACTTTGCCACCAAGCTGTTTTCGACCTTCCTTAATTTTTAATTCAGTAAACCATTCACCCATACGGTCTCGTCCGTACAACTGGTCATCAAGGTCAGGTTCCACGCTATCTTCTACTTCTTGTATCCAACGCCGCCCCATATCGGTAAAAGAATAGATTATTGATTCCGTAATTACGTCTGCGCCTTCGATGGCCCAATCATAACACTTTGGCAGGAAGTATGAATTTTTAAAATCCTGTCTCATCTTTTTCCAGATTTTTTCGTAATCTGATTTTTGTAATGTTTTCATAAAAAAAATTTAAATAATTTATTTTGAAGCCTTTTGGGGCCACAACAATAAAATTTAGCATTATTCCAAAGCATTGTAAAGAGTAAATGCAAATTATTTTAAAAGTATTTTTTGATTTTATCCTTCTGACGTTAACCAGGGATATTGGAGACACTCGCTTTCTTTTTGATATACCGATACAGTATTAATATGGATCGATAACGTGGCCATATCCTTTGACCCATAGAGGGATTTCTGAAGAATTGAGATAATAATTTCGACGAGGTTATAATTACTCTAAAAGCATATCTTTTTAAAAAGTATAATAGAATCTATCAGCTAAATACATCTTCGTAATCCTGCCATCCCGAAATATTAAAAAATAATCACTTATTATTCAGGTGGTTATTTTTGTATTGGAAAGTTGTATTGGAATTACTAATGATCGCCATCATAACCTTCATAATCATAATAAGCGTGTGCCCAGTATTCAACTTTATCAATATATTCAATAGTTTCTTCTAAGCTGAGCTGTTTTACCTGTTCATTTAAAATATCAAATAGTTTTTCGTCACCTATTATTTCAATTAAAGCAAAGAAATAAACTATTACATCATATCTTCCTTCATCCATTTTTCTATACTTTTTTAATATGGATTATCAAGCTTTTTATGGCCTTCACTAAAATATAACGAAAAAATTTCACAGAAAAAAATAAAGGCGTAACTATTTTTTAGAAAAATCGCTAGAGGGCCCAGTATACTAGCACTGTCGTAGACCAAGGCCGACGGGGGACAAGTAGTCCCCGTCGGCCGCCCTGGGCCCATAGGAACCTTTATATCCGACATATCTTAGAATTTCAGGAGGAATTTCCTCTCCGCTGTTCCTAGTAGCACTTCGTGCCGACTTCTTACTTTCACCTTGCTACTCACCTTCATCAATTATGTCGTCCCTGGTTGTTAGGTTGGAACATTGCCAGGTTTTTCGGTTTTCACATCTACTTGGAACCGCCGTTTTTTTTGCTTCGATAAAATCAAGCTCGGAAGAACTATGTAAAACTCCTATATACATTAATAAATATCAGGTAAATCATAAAAAGTCTTTAAAAGCAATAGAAATTTGTAATACACACATGTACTGGCCTATCAATATTCCAATCAATATTCTTGTCGTAAGCTCTTAAAAGAGGATTGCTGTCTAAAATCAGGTAGATTATTTATTAAAACTAATTCTGCAATGCTTTAATCAAGGAAGCTGAGATGCAATAAGGCTTATTATGGCTCCTTTGGGGATTGTATTAGGGTTTGACCCGTTAAAGAAAAGAATTCGATATGTATTTAAAATATTATCAAGAAAAATGAACTGATTTGTATTCCAACCGATATTTATGTTCATGGGGAAAAAAGTAAGACATATTCGGATTCGGATTTCGGAAGCTCAGTTTCGACGTTTAGCTAGTGTACTAATTGAAGAGCGGAGAAATAAATCGGCAATAATAAGGGAAGCACTGAATAGTTATTTAGTAGAAAATAATTATAGAAATGCTATTAATGACACTAAAAATAATCAGGACAGGAAGGATGAATAAGCGCGAAAGACAGAAGTACTTTGAGGACATGAATAAGAGATTTTCATGTCTGTCTGAAGAAGACAAAAGGAAATTGCAATTTGCTAAGAATTTCCTTAAAGAACTACAATTCTTTAAACCAGAGGATGGTTCTCGGATTAATGTAGGCCCAATGGATGTAAAGACATTAGAATATTTTATTTTTTCTGTTTTGTTGGAGTTTGAAAGTCAAAGTGCAAATCAGAATGACAGAAGCGACGGGCCAGTCTGAATATAAGATATTATTTTCTTGCCTATTCAAAGGTAAATGGGGTTTTATACATCTTGCAGCTTGACTTCTGAAACCTTTCTCTGGTCCAAAAACAGGATCATATTTTCAGCAGAATTAAATTCTCTAGCTTTTATGTAATATTATAAATCTTAATATAAAAAACTACACACATTAGATAAATTAACTCTCTGGATATTAGGCATAATGAGGCATAAGTAGTACATTTATGTCTTAATCATATAGTAGCACACATGAGAGTTAAATATAACAGAGTTTCAACCTTAGCCCAATCAGGTAATCGCTTCTCTGTCGACACCGTAACTTATGACCTTGTACTATTTGATAAGGTTAGTGGTTCAGTCCCATTCAAAGAAAGGCCACGGGCTAACCAGCTCGTTAAGCTCGTTGAAGATGGGAAAGTAAAGGAAGTCAATTTTGAAGAGCTTAGCAGAATTGGTAGAAATGTTGGTGACACCATAACAGTATGTGAGTGGTTTGATTCAAAAGGAGTGAATTTAATAATCAAAAACTTAGGACTGGAGTCTCGACCTAATGGTAAAGCTAATCCAATATGGCGAGTTGTCTGCGCGACGATGAGTTCGCTGTACGCCATGGAATTAGAAAATATACGAGAACGGACGGCAGCGGGCAGAGTGATTTTTCTCAAAAATGGAGGAGTTTTAGGTCGGCCTGTAGGCACAAATGAACCTGAGAAAGATTTCATCAAAAAGAAGAAAAGTGTCAATATCATTAGGTCATTGAAGAAAGGGATGTCGATTAGGGAGACAGCCAAAGTAAATAGCACTTCCACCCGAACAGTCCTTAAAACAAAGCGGATAGCTTCCAAGCATAGAATACTTTAACAAATTTGACTTGGATCTGCAAGCAGCATCCAAAAACATTCAGGCTTGCTGATAGATTTTCGCATTTACATGGATGGATCTCACCCCAGTTTAGTCCTATCTCCCCCCTCCCCTCGCCGTATCCTCCCTCCATAAAGCAATAAAAAATATCATAAAAACGGGGTACAATAAAGTCCATAAATGGCGGGGGTGATTCGAAAAAAAATTCCAGGAAAAATTTCTATATTTTTGAATATCACTGCATTAACTATCTTTAATAAGTAAATTTTTAATAATTTCAAAAAAAGCATAAAAAAGTTTGGTTATTTAAAAAAGATTATCTACATTTGTAGAGTTATATTATTAATATGTAGAGAAAATGTACCTTACCAATGCAGAAGAACAAATAATAAAACTACTCTGGAAACTGGACAGAGCCTTCATTCGGGACATGTTAAATGAGTTCCCTGAACCTAAACCAGCTCCCACGACTGTCATTACATTACTAAAACGCATGATAGATAAAGGTTTTGTAAGCTATAGGCAATGTGGTAACTCAAGAGAATATTACCCTGTTGTTAAAAAGTCAGAATATTTTTCTGACCACATTAACGAACTAATTAAGGACTTTTTTAATAATTCAACTGCTCAGTTCGCGTCATTCTATACAAATGAGACAAACATGAGCCCTGAAGAATTAAAAGAACTCAGAGATATGGTGGATAAAAAACTTAAATCAATAAAGAAATGACAACCTATGTCCTCAAATCAAGCTTATGTCTGATAATATTTTTCGGGCTTTACTGGTTCCTTTTGAGAAGGGAGAAACTATTTGTATTCAACAGGTTTTTCCTGATATTGTCTATAGTTTTTTCTTTGGCAGTGCCATTTATATCTATAACGGTAGATTTACAAACAGCGCCAAATCTAAGATCCATCATTCCTATAAATGAGTATTTCACTACTGAAATAAGAACAGTAAACAACAACCTACCTGATGCTCCAGGTAGTATTCAGGCATATTCGGATAAACAACCTATGGTAGTGAACACTTCGGCTATCTTTTTGACAATATATGTTCTAGGGCTAATATTTTTTCTCATCCGTTTTCTGAGAAACATACGTTTTTTATCCCAAAGGACTAAATCATCTGAAAAAATCACTTTTAAGGGGTATCGGATAGTCTTGATCCCAGCTTTGATAAATCCATGTTGCTTTCTCAAAAGCATATATTTGAACAAGACCGATTACCTGAACGGTAAGATAGACCAAGCACTCATTGATCATGAAATAGAACACGCAAAACAGTATCACACTATTGATATAATATTAATTGAGCTTGTAAAAATATTTTATTGGTTTAATCCTGTTCATGTCTTATATGACAGGGCGATAAGAATAAATCACGAATATCTTGCGGACAACGAAGTTATACGTGATAAGTCAGATTTAAAAGATTATGCTGAAAATCTATTAAGCTTTATTTCGGGTAAGATAAATATTTCACTAACGAGCGCCTCAAATCATTCTTTTACTAAGAAGAGACTTACGATGATGATGAAGTCGGGATCAGGGAGACTCATTTATGGAACCAGGATAGCGGCAGCTTTATGCTTTGGAGCCGTCTTCTTTATATCATTGAGTTTTAATGAAGCCGATAATAAATTATCAGAAAATAACTTGTCTGGCACAGGCACTGAAATTACACAAAATGTTATCAGGGGAATTGTCACAACAAATGATGGTATACCATTATCAGGTGTAACAATTAAACCAACACTAAATAATAATCAATCAATAGAAACAATAAGTGATTTTGATGGGCGATTTAAAGTGGATGATGTACAATCAGGATCTTCACTTCTCATAGAGTATCGTGGTTTTAAAACTCAGACAATAAAAGCTGATTTTTCATCTGAGATGGTCATAAAACTTGTCAGAGATCCCAATTTCGAAGGTGATATTTTCACTAATGTGGTGCAGGTTGTCAATTTCAGACATTCTGATTTTAGTACTGCCAATGCTCTTGTTGTGATGGATGGCAGGATATTAGACAATAAAGACAATTTAAAGGTCAATCCTGATGAAATGTGGTCGTTTAAAGCACTAAAAGACAAGGATGCATTAAAAAGATATGGTGAAAAAGGGAAGGATGGTGTTATTGAAATAACGACCCATAGTAACAAAACCCGATCGGGTGCGGTTTCGGATTCATCAAAATATAGAACATCTTTACATGTCAACAAAGTTTATAATAAGGGTGAATTAATCGATATACCAGTTTCTAATCTACAATATGTACAAGTATGGACTAATCATTATCTGAATAAAACTAACAAAAAGGAATCAAGGTCCATCACTTTCGCGACAAGAGATTATTTTAAGGTAAAAGGCATGGTAGTTGACGAAAACAAAAAACCTTTACCAGGGGTAAAAATCACTGCTACTGATAATCCTGCAGTGGAAACGTCAGATAAAAATGGTCGTTTTTTGATAAATGATGTCAGGGAAGGTGCGATTTTAGATTTCTCAATGCCTGAGTACAAAACATATCATTTAAGCACATTATATGAGGTTGCTTTCAACATTGACTTGACCGTACAATTGGAAAAGGATGGTAAAGAAAATACTGATATATACGAAAAAGCTGAAAAGATGCCTCAATATCCTGGTGGCGATATGGAATTGCTTAAGTTTATAGCAATGAATACACAATACCCTGAGGCCGCTAAAACAGAAAAAGCTCAGGGTAAAGTAATAGTCAAATTTATTGTTGATACTGAAGGAAAGATTAAAGACGCCACAATTTTTAAAGGGGTTCATCCTGCTTTAGACGCTGAGGCATTAAGAGTGGTAGGTAATTTAGAACGATTTATCCCTGGTACTGATGGGGGCAAGCCTGTGAATGTTTATTACTATCTCCCGATTACTTTTGGTCTTCGAATTTCAAATACGCAAAAGTAAATCTTTAAGTAGTTAAGTATATTATTATTAAGCTGCCATTAGAGGATTAGTTACTTTTAATAAAAATCTCTTGCAGCTTAATGATTTCTTCCATGTCCCGAAATAGGTTAAGGTTAGATATTTCAAACCTCTTGTCTACAAGGATAGGACTTAAAAAAATAGGGGACTATTGTGCCCCTGATTTAGAAGATGGCCCTTCTTCACGAATTCTGTCATCAATTTGTTCTATCTTTGAATCTATACGCCAGATCAATTCCAAATCATGCAGAAAAGGTTCGGAAAAAAGTTCGTTTCGGGGTACAAAGAATCTAACAGGAAATGATTTACCATATTCTTGATATATTCTTCATTCTTTTTCATTCGTCGCTGGTACTCTTCAACCTCTTTGGCTGGATATATCGTAAAACAAGGATATGGAACCTTATTACCCTTACCCTGACAGGTGCATCATGGCTGCTTCTCGGAATGATAGTCGGTACTTTAGGTTATTGTCCTTTTACAGAGTGGCATTTTAATGTCCTTTTTAATCTGGGAGAACGTAATCTCCCGAACTCGTATATTAAATACCTTACAGACAGATTAACCGGACTGGATGTAAGTGAATTGCTTATAGATAAAATCACCCTGTATTCTTTCCTAGCAGCTCTCTTAATTTCAATATTCCTGAATATCAGAGATTTGCGGAATAAAAGGAAGACAATTAGAAATTTATCAACCAGGATTTAATACCCGGGCTAATTCTTTAACCTGGTCTTGATAACTACAGCCCCACCATAGCCTCTCGATCCATAAATAGCAGCTGCTGTACCTTTGAGAACCTCAATTGATTCGACTGAGGATGGTGAAATATTACTGAAATCAGTAACATAGGTCCCGTCAACAACCAGCAAAGCAGGAATATTCCCGAAGAAATCCTTTGACTCATTAATAATGATACTGGTTCCTGAAATTCTTACTCCTGAAACTTCCCTCTGTATCATTTCATATACCGAACTGTATGAGGCGTATTTCTTATTCGTACCGTCAATTTTACTTGCCTCGGTAGTGACATTTTTCTTTTTGACATAACCATAGCCCGTATTAACCGCTTCATCACCGGGTTCTATTTCAGGTCCTGTTTTCTGCTGTGCTGCCGATACTCCAAATTTCAGATTAATTTCTGTCCTCCCGCTGATTGACTCCTCAATTAAGCCACTTCCAAATGTAAGGATCCCTATCCTTTCGGCATCACTTTTTACTTTAACCTGATAGAATCCTTTGGAATCAGTAATAGAGCTGGTATTTTTTCCATCGATCATAACTATTGCATTACCGACAGGATTGCCTGAAGCATCCACCACGGTCCCTGTAATGGTTATTTTCTTATTACTCTTTTGTGCGGAAATACCATAAATGCATACAACTGAAATAAGTAACAGAAAAACTATTTTTATTTTCATGATTTCACGTAATTACGGGGCTGTCATTAATTCAGACCTGCCACAAGATCTTCACCGACAATCCTGAATTTTTCAGGTTCATCAGGTGGTATAACATAAAGCGATGTTCCTGGTTCGAGTCCCTTTTTAACAATAATATGTTTCTCGTTCATTTCTCCAAGCACAACAATCTGCCTAGTTTTGTTTTTCTTATATACAAAAGGTATGCTATCAATTCCGGTATACACACATTCTGTGGGAATATAAACAACTTCATCAAATGAGTCAATAATTATTTTATTATAGGCTGTCATTGCAGGTCTCAGTTCTGCATTAATCCCATCGATCCTTATTAGCACTTCGAACATTTTAGCATCTGAATTCCCAAGTTGTTCGCCAATATTAGCCACATTGTAAACAGTACCTGTCCATGATTTCCCGGGCAATGCATCAATTGTTATCAATACTTTCTGGCCGATTTTAACTTTATTTACTTCAATTTCGCTGACGTACATTTTGGATATCATAGTGGAAAGGTCAGGAAGTGTTGCAATAATGCGGTCAAATGGGTTCACCGTTGACCCGGTTTTTCTTTTAGCTCCGTTAAACTCTTTTTTATAAATCACCATTCCCGGTGATGGTGCTTTTATTGTGAACTGGGCGAGAAATTGCTGCAGATTATTAACCAGATCGGTTCCTTCAGCAAGGAGACGCTTTTTTTGTTTTATGTCGGCAAGTGCTTTTGCTTTTCTGAGTGCATACGCCTTTTTTCTCTGTTCCAGGGCTCTTTGTTGTTTGTTCACATTTAACTCGGCCTGCCGGATTGTGGCGGGAGGTTCAAATTTCGACTGAGCCAGAGTGATCTCTGCCTCCTCTACTGCTATTGCCTGATTCTTAATAGCATCCCTCAGATTAGTTAACGATACAGCTGTATCCAGAATTGCCATCTCGAGGTTTGACTGCAGAGTATTCAGATTTTCGATTGCAGTTTTAAGAGTATTGTCATAGTCTGTCCTGTCGAGCTGCGCGATATACTCACCCTCCTTTACGACGGTGCCTTCGGGAACAATGTCTGAAATCTTAAAGCTCTGCAGGCGCATTCCACCATGACTATCACCACCACGACCCTGGCTCTGACTGCTCTGCTTTATTACAGGTCCCATAATATCAACTGATTTCTCAGCTTCAAGGTCTCCCGAATTACTCACAGTAATTTCGAACTGACCTTTCATTACCTCCGTAAAAACACTGGCTGTATCTTTCGTGGAAACTAGTTTGTTAAAGACTAACATTGCAATAACTATCAATCCTGCAACAATACCAGTTATTATAAGTGTCCTTTTCATTTTTACACGACTGTTTTAAATTCAATATACTTAATAGACAAATGAAAGACCTGTTTTATTTCTATAATGCAAAGATTATTAAAAATTTGGCACAAAATTTTAAACCGAATGCCTGATTTAATCACAATTGGGATTGGGGGAATACATAACCGGCCTTCATAAATCCTTCACCATCCAGATATTGCAGCCGAAATGGCCTGAATTGCCCAGATGCATGAGGAATATGCCTGAATCCGGATTTTATATACATTGAGACTGCCTTTTCGAAGTTCCGGGAGCGATTCGAGATAGAGGCGGGTTATATCCCAGTTGTCTTGCTGATTCAAAACATTTCTCCATTAATGCTCTTCCGATTCCTTTGCTTCGCCATTGCGGAAGCAGGTAAAACTTAACCAGTTCCGCACAGCCCTCAGGCAAACCGGGTGTAGGATAAATTCCGCATCCGCCTGCCATAATTCCTTTTTCTTCGGCAATCCAGTAAACCGAACCTGGCGTTCTGAATAATTTAAATAAATTATCAGTAGTTGGATCAAAATAGACGGTACCCGGCCGGTCTATTTTAAATTCCCTGAAAACAGGTTCTTATCAGGTCCGCCAATTCTTTATTGTCTTTCTCCTCAATATTCCGATATGTAACTGCGTTAATACCCATACTAGTTCTTTCTGAATTGAATTTATAAATTTACAAATAAATGGTTCTTTTTAGTAAATTTCGCAGGTTTATAACACCATTCCTTCTGTTGATATTCTCTTCAATTAAAACTATGATTACACCTTTCAAGGACCTGTAGCAAAGTTCCAATGATATTCCTTTTTTCTATTGGTTGGCCTGTAACTGAATCATTTGCCCGTGATTATTATATTACTGGAAGGGTAACTGACAGTACGGATGCGATAATCCCGGATGCAAGGATCTCAATGATTAGCCGGAACCACAGAATATGCAGCCAAAACCGGACCTGACGGCACATATTCCCTTAGAATCTCAAACATTTATGACAATATTTCAGGATTGATCGAAGTGGGCACTCCTTATCCAAATCCCTTCACATTTTCTGTAAATATTCCGTTTATTATCAACAGCCAGGGGGATATTCATTTATCCATCTATAATTTGTCGGGCAAGAAAGTCATGGAAGCTGTTTTCGATTCCATCGATGCAGGAAGCTATCATATAGTATGGGACGGATGTAACCAGAACGGTGCGCCTCAGCCCAACGGATTTTATTTCTATGCTGTTACTTTCAAAGGCAAAACGTATCCGGAAAACTGATTAAAGGCACGCAGGATTTTCTTCTATATTCGGCCGGCACTGCAATTGAACCGGATATGATGCCTCCTGTTACTGTACCTTCGACCGGACAAATTCAGATTCCCCGTAATCAACATCAGTTACCTGTGATGATTACTATCCTGTAAGGCTGACTGATATAACTATCGGGAAGGATACTATTATTGATTTTGAACTGACAGGAAGACAGGAGATCCCGTTCAAGACCTCAGGAAACCATATTGCAATGCACACAGGATCTGATTACAGGCCGCTTGTGCTTAAAGGAATCAACCTGGGATCTTCTCCTCCGGGATATTTCCCTGGTGAGATCGCTTATGCCATATCGCCAAATGAGTATGAAGACTGGATCGAAGCTATGGCAGAAGCAGGATTTAATAGTTTAAGGGTTTATACCTTACATCCTCCAGTATTTTATGAAAAACTGGCTAATTATAACCAGCGGCACCCCGATAATCCGCTTCTGCTTTTCCAGGGCATCTGGCTTGATGAAGTTGAAAACTACTCGGATTATGATTCATTTGATCTCCTGAACCGGACCGCCTCCTTTACCAATGACATAAAGGAGGTTATTGATTGCATTAACGGCAAAGGGGACATTGCCTACAGGTATGGGAAATCGTATGGCAGGTATATTACCGATGTCTCACGATGGACGGCGGGCTACATTATTGGAAGGGAGATAAGTCCGCAGGAAGTTGATATCACCGATACCCGGAACTCTTCGGTAAATTCCTTTTCAGGGAACTACCTCAGCATTACGGTGCGAAAGCAAGCGAGGTATTCTGCACACAGATGCTCGAGCAAACAATCAGTTATGAAGCTCTTAAATTATTCGGTAAGTCGCCCGGTGAGCATTTCAAGTTGGCCGACCCTTGATCCCCTGGCTCATCCCACTGAGATTTACACCGATGAGGACAAAGCCGATTATGATATTACAAAAATAACCCTTAAAATTCCTGAACCCGGGATATTTGCATCTTACCATGCCTACCCCTATTATCCCAATTTCATAAGCGAACAGCCATCATATCTTACTCATATAGCGATAATGAAGGACCCAACAGTTATCTTGGCTATCTGAACAGTCTGAAGGACCACTATTCCTCAATACCCCTTGTGATTGCCGAATTCGGTGTTCCCTCAAGCTGGGGAAGTGCACACCAGTCATACAGCAATATGCATCACGGCGGTTATTCCGAACAGCAGCAGGGGGAGAAGAATATGAGGATAATGCATAATATCATTGATGCAGACTGCGCCGGAGGTTTTATGTTTGCATGGATGGACGAATGGTTCAAACCCACATGGATCGTGAGCTATCTTGAGGCATATGGGATGATATCCGGCGGAATAACAATCCCGACAAGGCAATTATGGCACAATATTGTATCACCTGAACAGAATTTCGGACTTGTTTCCTTCGACCAGAAAACGATACTGCCATTCGTATCATATGAAACAGACAAACCTTCAGGACCCCTGAAAAAGATAAGCGCCACCAACAACAACAGTTATTTCTACCTTGAAATAGAAGCCGGCAGGACACTTACCCCCGGAGATACCATCATGATTGCATTTGATACTTATATGGCAAGTTTCGGGGAATCAAAGCTCCCCAACGGAAAAACCCTTAAGAACAGGTCGGAGTTTCTTCTGACGATGGTACTGTCAAACGATACGGCACTTTATCATGTAACTGAAGCTTATGATATGGACGGACTGACTCCAAGATTTGATCTTTCGAACCATGCTGTCCAGAAGTTTTACAGCACTGTTACCGATGGTGCTCCATGGAAGCTAATGCACTGGTACAATGATGGCAAAACCCTCAAGGACAGGATATCGGCAAGTTCCCAATGGAACATTCTTCTGATTTCAGTTACGGCCAGCGAACTGCAGCAGCCTGGAGCGGCAGCAAAATAAAGATACGACTGCCATGGACCCTGCTCTATTTCCTCGATCCTACACAGATGAAGGTAATAGACGGTGCAGTTTCGTACGATGGAGGATATAATTATGTGATTTCATCAGCACCATCAGACGGTATAGCAGTATCAGTCTATTTTGACCGTACTGTCACTTCATCGGTCAGCAGATACAATTGGCCGTTGTGGATGATAGTTCCTTCGACTGAAGCAAGGGAGAAAAAATCACTTGGAGGTAGTGAGAACAGGATTATCTTCAATCCCGGATTTTACAAATTGATGCCATTTTCGTCCTTAACGATTCTTGTTTTGGCTTTCTTCTTCTTTTCGAAGCCCGACCTTTCAGCCTTGCCCCATCCCTTCTTACCTCTCAGGGCCTCAAGATTGCCCCTGACGGCAAAATAGGTATGAACAGGATAAAAGAAGGGTTCGAGCAATGCCACTCCAATGAGCTTCAGTACATCCCTTTTCCTTTTATACTTATGAAATGTTATTTCCTCAAAAAGAACGGCCCACGTTGAGAGACATACTGCAAATGAGTAGACAAAAGCGAAAAGCAGCAGATAGAATGGCCAGTTAAGGGAGTCTCTTATTATCAGGTAAATCGTATAGATAAAACCTGTGAAAGCGATAAGCGGAGCCATCCACTCAAAGAAAAACCAATAGGGATATCCCAGCAGACCAAGACGTCCATAGTTGCTGTTAAAGAACAACTTGCGATGAGTACGCAGTGATTCAATAAGTCCGCGTGTCCATCGGGTCCTCTGCTTTCTCATCGATTTAAGATCCGAAGGCACTTCGGTCCAGCATAGCGGATCAGGGATGTAAGTGACCTCATATTTCTCATCATTCTCAGCCATATAGCGCCGCATTCTTAAAACCAGCTCCATATCCTCTCCTACCGTTTTGACGCTGTATCCGCCAGCCCTGATAACTGTTTCGCGGTCGAATAAACCCATTGCACCGGATATCAGCATTAATCCGTCAAGCTGACTCCATGCCATTCGTCCGAGCAGGAACGCCCTGGTGTACTCAAGTACCTGCAGACGCGGTAAAAACTGCGAAGGAATTTTAATTTCCCTGATATGACCGCGTTCAACATCGCAGGAGTTTACAATCCTTATCACACCACCGGTACCGATGACCTTCTTTTCCTTCTCCTCGAGAAACGGCTTGACAAGCTTAAGTATCGAATCAGCTTCGATAATCGAATCAGCATCTATCGATACAAAAAGGTCGCTGTGACATATATTTATTCCCGCGTTCAGCGAATCAGCCTTGCCACCATTGTTCTTATCTATAACAGTGAGACGATTATATGATGGATTCTTCGATCTGTAGACTCCCCTGATTCTTTCGCACGGGATCCGGTAATCGAAATAATAATTGACCCTGATGAGGTCGTATGCATCCTTTATGAGTTCAAAGGTGTCGTCGGTTGAGCCGTCATTCACTATGACAACTTCAAAGTTATTGTAGTAAAGGGAAAGGAGTGTCCGGATATTGTCAATGATGGTTTTGCTTTCGTTAAAAGCAGGTGCAATAATTGAAATCTTCAGGCTGAGGGGAGAAAGTACAAGCGAATTATAGTTTATATAGCTGTTCTTGCGGAGATATTTTCGCAATGCAATTGCAGAGAAGATGCCAAGCAACAGGTAGGTTGCGAAAAGCACCAGAGTAAGATAAAAAATCACATGTGCAAAAATAAATCCCATAGCCTTTAGAATATTCTGCGGTCAAGCACGTGCCTGACAATAATGTTATAATTCTTATATTCCGATTTCATAAGTTTAACAAGAGTTTTTACTCCCTCTTCCCCATTGTTCTCAATTGCTTTTGTTGCCTCAATCTGCAGCTGGACATCGTCTTCCTTGTCGAGGACCAGCTTAAGGAATCCCAAAAGCGACGGATCAGGCATCTTTGCCATTGCCCTGATTATCCCAAGACAGGTATTGTAATCCTGGCTTTTGTACATTCTCTTCATTATCTCAAGTGATGAGCGCATTTCGAGATCTCCCGCAACCTCAACAGCAAGCTTGCGGACGTCAGGGGAAGAGTGTTCAAGAGTTTCCCTGACATCTTCTTCAGCATCCTTCTGCCTGAACTCCCTTATCATTCTCAGGGCGAACATCACAACAGTCGGATTGGAAGCTTTGAGAAATTTCCTGAATTCCGGAACAGGGAGATCATGCTGGATTATAAGCTCATGGAGAGTTATCTGTTCCCACAGGGAAAAAGGTCTTTCAAGCTGGAATAAAAAGCTGAAAGGATCCTCATCAGTGAGCCTCACAAGAGCGATCTGGGCTTCCATCCTCAGTATTTCATTTTTTGAATTGAGTGCCTGATAAATGACATTGTTTGCATCCTTAATATTCATGAAGGCGAGTTCACGGAAACCTTTGATTTTTTTATGCCAGCGGTGATCATTCGCCCGTTTGATCGAATCCCTGTCAAGACCCAGATAAAGATAGAGGCCGCAAAGTTTTTCCTCAGCATCACCTTTCAGATTTACGCTTACATCAATCATCTGGTCAATGAGAGCCTGCCTTCTGTATGTGTCAGAAGCAATGGTGCGGAACTTGTCGGCACTGCTTCCCGTGAAGAGATAGTCAATTATCATTCCCTGGTAAGTTTCAGCAAGGTACTGTTTCAGGTCCTCTTCCTTTTCCATCCTGGTCCTGTTCAGAAGAATAACGAAAAGCAGGACGATCATTGTCATAATGGATGTGAAAATGGTAATTATCAGGGCATTTACCAGGGCAAATGATTTGCCGAAATAATTGATTCGTTTAAGCCATAAGCTTTCGGAATTCAGCAAAAATAGTTTGCGTCTGTGGTTCTTCCAATGGTTTTACTGCCGGCGATGATTCCTCAGCAACAGGCTGAAACCGTCATTAGGGTGTCTGTAACAGTTTGTGCTACAGGGGTTGTATCAGCCTGAACACTTAGTCTGACGGAAGTATCCTGAGGCAGAAGCAGGATTTATTAAATCAGTGGTATTATTACTTATTGTGATTTCAGGTTCCAGGTAATTCCTGATCTTTTCCCTGTTTAACCGGGAGACACGGATTTTGAAAAAACCTTCTTCCTCGATCATTGCAACATCGTTTCCCAGTACCATGGCAACCTTAACAAACATTCTCTCAGCATTCGACTTGAGTCCTGAATGCTCCGATCTGAACCGGATAGATGTCCTTTGAAAGGCTTATAATGTCATCCAGCCTCCGGTTGTCTGTACCAGCTGTTATCAGGGCAGCACCATCGGGTATGAAGATGGGAGACGGATGGACCCCATTATACGATGTATTGAATGCAGGGCCTGCCTGTGCGACAGTTATAACAAGAAGTGATAATATGGCAATGAAACGGTATTTCATCACTTCATCTTAAGTGCATAAATCAAGTTAATATTCCCTTCAAATCTGTCTCTCCATGCTGTTCCTTCTGATTCATCATATTCTTCTCTGGAATAACCTGCACCCAGGCGCACAGTAAATCTGCCTTTCACATTAAAATTATATGCCAGTCTTATGCTATTGGCACTGAGTCGATCAATATCTTCCCTGATACTATATGGTTCATCAGGAGCCGTACCTGTGCCAATGGTAATCTGAAGATAATTAAAATCATTGAAATATCGGCGTGCATTCAGATAGAAAGAGGCCCTTGGGCCGTCATCTTTAAAATATACAAAACTTTTTCCTGATAGCCAGTATTTTCCAAGGTATTTTTCAACTGAAGCGAGTGCTATGAAAATATTCCGTTCATCGTTTTTAAAATGATAATAATTCAGTCCGGCTGAAACGGCCCACCCTGCGGGCAAAATCTGCCATACTTCAAGTGCAGCCCTGTGTGTCGGGAAATATTCTCCCGGACTGAAAGCGTAAGATATGTAAGCATAGTTTTTATCAGAAATTCGCGGATATGCTTCAGCCTGAAACTGCAGTTCTGTTATATAATTATCCGTTTCACTATCGGATATTAAATTACCTGTGTTAATTCCGGCTGAAGCCGGACCCCAGCTGAATCTATGACCTGCTCCCAGGCTGAGAACCTGCCAGAATCGTGACCAAGGTTTATCGAAATAATCAAATGAATAGCCTGTTCGGAGGTCCGTGGCTACCGCAGTATTTTCCTTTGACCAAAGGGAGATATCGCGCCTGGCTGAAAGCGCGTCTGCATTATCCGGTTCTGCTTTGAGAAGGGTATCGATAACGGCAGCTGCCTGGCTGTAATCTTTTTGCCAGGCCAGTATACGGCCAAGCAGAATGCGGGCATCACCGTATGAAGGGTAAGCGTTCACCAGCTTTCGTGCATCTGCGGCCGCTCCTGTCAGATCACCTTCAAAAGCCATTGTTCTGATCCTGAGGTATTCGGTTTCCGGATTAATTGTATCTTGCGAAAGAGCCGGTGAAAGATCCCACAACCCGGGGATAACAAACCCAACAAACAGAAGTATCAAAAATCTGTGCATGATTTATTTGTTGAGAATTAATTTGATACTGGAAACCAGGTCGACAGGATTGAAAGGCTTAACGATGTAATCGCTGATCCCCAGTTCGCCAGCCTGGCGTTGCATCTGATTATCACTGAACGCTGAAAGAATAATCACCGGAGTATCTTTTCCCTGGTCGGTCCTGACAAATTTAATCAGTTCAAGCCCGCTGCGGTAAGGAAGATGAATGTCAATCACTAAAAGGTCATAATCATTCTTCTGAAGCATCTCAATTCCCACATTCCCGTCATCTGCCACATCAGCCTCAAATCCTTCCCTTTCAAGGATGACTGTCAGAGTCTTCATTGCCATAGGATTATCTTCACAAATCAATATCTTCATTATCAGATCCCAAGATTAAAAAATACTAACAAAATATAATGCTGTCCGAACTTAGGCAGTTCATTCTGTCAAAATTGGTGATTTTTATCAGGCCTGCAATATTATTAATGCATTATTTTGACCTCCTGCATAATTTCAAAGACTAATGTCATAATTTTAAGTGACCAAATATCGGCCTAACTCTGCTTAAACCCGGTTCAAGACCCTGCTTTTTGTGTCACTAAATATCACCAGCGTCCCCGATTAATAGAATCAATTAGTAATTTCTTTTACAGAAATCATGCTAATTACTGACGCTTTAAGCAAATCAGGTTCAATTGAAATATAAACTGATTTATTGCCCCATTATTGTCAATAATCCTGATCAATGAATAAGTTTCTGAGCCAGTTCCGGGAGTCTAGAGTGAAAACCAGTAATTTATTTTAACCAGGAATATATCCTTCGGAAACACGTCTTTAAGAACTTGTATGAATCGCCATAGAGGCGCTGAAGAGCCATTGCTCCCGGTGCGTTCGCTTGACCATACAAAATAGATGAAAGATCCAAGCCGGTATTCCCATTTTGCAACAAGGTTTGATCGGAACTGGTGGAAATTGAAATCCGGATTGTCTACTGAGTATATAGCCGGCAATGAGCCACTATCGAAATCATACAACAGATACGAGTCATCAACAAGCACCGGATTCTCATAAATCGCAAAACGGTTTTCATAATCCTCTGCTTCAGGATCTGTGACACGTTTAAGTTCCGTATAGGCTCCTTTTGAAATAAAGGGACTTCCGTAATACTGAATCGAAAATTCGGGTGTCAGGTTAAGGTCGGCCCTGAATGTCAGCCCAAGTGTAGTCTGGTCAATTGTGCCAAGGACATACCGGGTACCAAATTCCGATGACAGTTCCTTTGTTTCGACATATTGAAGCTCATCAGTGTTCTCCTGATATGTAGCTGTAAATCCGATCTTGAGTGTGCTGAATGGGCTGATTGACATTCCCGGTTCAAATGTGTATGATTTTGCTGAATTATTCCCGGCAACCTCGTAACCATAACCCAGCATCGCAATGAATTTTTTTGATGCATCAGTTTTCAGACTTCCTGAAAGAACAGTGATTGCCGGCATTATCATATCATATCCTCCTCGTAATATTTTTGTATCTATATCTTTTGAATGATACGATACTTCGGCTCTGGCTTCCACTGGTTTTTGAATTCAGTGGTGAGAGCACCTCAGCACTGATCCCAGATATGTACCATTAAAATTCCATGAGTTGAATTGTTCAAGACTAATATTAAAAGTCCGGAATATTGAAACAGGTTTGATTATAAGAATGAGACTTCATTCCTGATTTTCAATTTGATCAGCGGTTATCATATAACCAAGATCATTAAGTTCAAACCCGGGAGAAAGCCAGGAGAGGGCCAGTTGAATATCTCCAGAATCCTTTTGACCCTTTACCGACCTTGATTTTTCCACCAAACCGCTCAGATTTGTCCTTGTGGTATCATAATCTGAGATAATCAGCTCCGGGCCGCTGGTAATAGCTTGCTGAAGATTCCTGAAGGGCAGTGATTGACTTGCTTCCTCTACATAACTCCCTATCAGCTTGCATCAACAAAAAACTCCTTATCTTTCCAGTGATGCAGAAGATCAAGTCCTCCTGTATAGGCATTGCTGCTCAGAAAATCGAGATTATTATCATCAATAAAACGGTTGGTAGAAGTAACATACCTCCAATAACGGTATTTCCGGCATTATATCCCTGTTGAATCCGTGCAACCATATAATTGGTAAGAGGTTCAACTAACTGGGTTGTTATATTTCCTTCAAGTCGCTAATCTTTGCATATTCATTTGCTGTAACGCTCTGTATAAGTCCCACCGACAATCCGTTTGAAGTTGTTCCGCTGAATTTGACAGCACTTAGGATAGTGGTCTTATCCGGAGAATTCACAAAATGCTGATCCTCGGGTTCAATTGTCAGCGATGGAGAATGACCGATCCGTCTGGAATAAAAAAGACTTTATTTATCAAATTTATAATCGAATATGGTAAGTCCTTCAAGGAAAAAAGGTCTTTTCTCTTCATAAAAAGTCTCAAATGCTGTAAGATTCATAACTGAAGGGTCCGATTCCACCTGCCCGAAATCGGGATTAACAGTAAGGTCAACTGTAAAGTTGCTTGAAATTCCGATCTTGGCATCGAGCCCCAGCATTCCCTCCCCAGGCCTTCCGTTTTGAGTAAAAGGATTTCCCGGCTCTTCTTCCATAGTTTTCAGATCACCAAGAACAAATGGCATAATTCAAGACGCCGTGATTTTTTTAATCCGTTTATACCTCTTAATTCGCCATAATTATAGAGCATCCCCGGACCTGTTCTTGTTTGTATTTCCCAGTTGCTTTCCTCCTGGAACGCGAGATCCACCTCCAGGTATGCAATCCCCAGACCTGTTCATCCTTATTGCTGTAACGCAGCTGACTTAACGGAACTTCAATCTCCGCAACCCAGGCTGAGTCTTCCATTCCGACTTTACCTTTCCATACCGCATTCCAGTTAAAATCCCAGTTATTGGGATTGAACAGTACAAGATCGACTTTCTGTCCCCATGCAGTCATTGTGAACTCAAAACCTGTTCGGTAATCGCGGTAACTATCAAAATTTATTCCAACCATATCTCCAACAATTTCATCCCTTGCATCAGCATATCTGTGAATCTTTTCGGGCTCCGTGTCAAATGCCCGGAAAGCAACATAAATATTCTTGTCATCATATTGTATGTTATTCGGTAGGGTAAGTGGGTTTTGCTCCTTCATTTGGATAAACTGATGGTAATCACCGGCCCAGGTGCCTTTCTTCCAGCATTCATCATCAAGTTTTCCGTCGATTACAGGTTTCGCTGTAACAAGCCGTGATGTGGTATAAACAGGTTGTTTCATGGGCTGGTCGCGTTGCGGAATTGTATCCTGCTGAGTAAGACTGACTGCAAAGTATTTGATGAAAAACCAGCTAAAGACAAAAAATAAAGTAATAAAGACTATGATGTCTTTCGGGTGATATATTTAGTATCATTTCAGAAAAGTGCAAATAATAGAATCACCCAAAAATAAAAGAATAACTGATCATTTAAAATGTCTTAAACCTTTATGTAAGTTAAAAATTTAACAGGGGTCTGACAGATTTTATTTTATCATGGAAATGGAAATAATTGGTTAATTAGGTTGTCAGAAATCAAGGTATGAGGTATGGGTTATGAGGTATAGTTATATGTATTTGATAAAAGAACTTCAAAACGTTTAACACTCAACGAGTTACAGCCATAGCTTTCTTTGACCACCGTAGCTTCAGCGAAGGTGGTAGCGAAGGCTGGCAACAAGCAACCAGAATCTTCTATTAAATGACCGAAACTACAGTTTAAAAACATCCAACATGAAAAAATTATTCTCTGTTATTATTTTTTGCGCAACCGGATTAACTCTAAACTCGCAGGATCCCTTGGGGCCACCTCCTGCTGGCGGACAGCAGGTTCAGCAGAGCCCTGATCTCATCATTCCCCTAGGCACCAAAAATACAAGCCTGGTTTTCAGGGTAAGTAGCAGGGATGGAAGATTATACCAGGCTTACTTCGGACCAAAGCTGATGAATACTGATAATCTAAACCGGACCAGAGATGCCGGACATCCGGCATATGCAACATTCGGCACCGATAACCTTTTTGAACCTGCAATAAGGGCTACACATAATGATGGCAATCCTTCGCTCGAATTGAAATATGTAAGTCATCGATTGAAACCGGAATTGTGAAGGCTAATGTTACCCTGACCAAAATACTTCTGAAAGATCCGGAATACCCGTTCGAAGTGACACTTAACTTTAAAATTTATAAAATGAAGATGTTATTGAACAGTGGGTTGAAATAATGCACAATGAGAAGAAACCGGTCACAATTTTCAATTATGCTTCCTCAATGCTTCATTTTGATGCAGAAAAATACTGGCTGACCCAATTCCATGGCGACTGGGCAGAAGAGATGAAAATGCAGGAAAGCGAGCTTACAGGCGGAATAAAAATAATTGATACCAAACTCGGTACACGTGCTCATATGTATCAGACTCCTGTATTCTTGCTTTCGCTGAATGAAAAATCGGATGAAAATAATGGTGAGGTCATTGCAGGAACCCTTGGATGGTCGGGGAATTTCAGGTTCCTTTTTGAAGTGGATGAGAAAGGCTCGTTAAGGGTTATTTCAGGGATAAATCCATTTGCTTCGGAGTATTCACTTGAACCCGGAAAAGTATTCAAAACTCCTTCATTTATCTTTACATATTCTGCGACAGGGAAAGGTCAGGCAAGCCGTAACCTGCACCACTGGGCAACAAAATATGGAATGCTGGATGGAACCGGTTCCCGTCTTACACTTCTGAATAACTGGGAAGCAACAGGCTTCAATTTTGATGAAAAGAAACTTACCGGAATTCTCGACGATACCAAAAAAATGGGGCTTGATGTGTTCCTTCTCGATGATGGCTGGTTTGCCAATAAATATCCCAGGAACAATGACCGTGCAGGACTTGGCGACTGGCAGGAAAACAAAGCAAAACTTCCGAATGGATTCGGTTATCTTGTAAAGGAAGCTGATGCCAGAGGAGTTAAATTCGGGATCTGGATCGAACCTGAAATGGTAAATCCGAAAAGTGAACTTTATGAAACCCATCCCGACTGGATACTTAAACTTCCAAACAGGCCGGAGAATTATTACAGGAATCAGCTTGTTCTCGATCTTACAAATCCTAAAGTCCAGGAGTTTGTTTATAATGTTGTGGATGGAATGCTTACTGCAAATCCCGGGATTGCTTTTATCAAATGGGATTGCAACAGGATGATGACCAATGCTTATTCTGTATGTCTGAAAGACAAACAATCACATCTTTATATCGATTATGTTAACAGCCTTTATGGTGTCCTTGAGCGTCTGCGTCAGAAATATCCTCATCTGCCGGTAATGCTTTGTTCCGGCGGAGGCGGAAGGGTTGATTATGGAGCTTTGAAGTATTTCACCGAGTTCTGGGCAAGCGATAATACCGATCCCCTTGAAAGGATATATATCCAGTGGGGTTATTCATATTTCTTCCCGGCAATTTCAGTCTGCAACCATGTTACCTCATGGGGAAAACAATCGCTTAAATTCAGAACAGATGTTGCCATGATGGGAAAGATGGGATTTGATATCGAAGTGGATAAAATGACTGAAAATGAATTGAAATTCAGCCAGAATGCAATTGCAAACTATAACAGGATCAAAGATATCATTTATACGGAGATCTTTACAGGCTGATTTCTCCATATGAAGAAAACAGGGCTGTTCTGATGTATGTAAACGGCACAAAAAACAAAGCTGTCCTTTTTGCCTATACTCTGAATTCCAGATATGGTGAAACATTTAACAGGGTAAGGCTTCAGGGACTTGATCCTGCAAAAACATATAAAGTACAGGAGATAAATGTTTCCAATGAAGGAAGAGAGAGGACCCAAATGTCAGAAAGCGGAAGGAGCTATACGGGCGATTATCTGATGAAGATAGGATTGAACGCAGGGTCAAATGTCCCGCTCACGAGCGTGGTGTATGAGATAACGGAATGAATATCATTATTTACCGTTCCATCCGGCGAGCCGGGCCCAGAGCCACCATGCGGCATATGCTTTCTGATTGGCATTTACAGGCTGGGTATGGGCCGCTGAACAATTGAACCAGTCGACTCCCTGGGTATGTGTGCTTTGCCATTCTGTTGCCCAGTTCCCGTCACGGGAACCGTCTCCGTTTGTATCATAATCGCAGGCATCATTGGGTTTTTTATCCCCGAAGTATGTCCCGTCAGGATTATAACATTCAATATCGGCGAAATCATACAGGATCTTTTTATTCTTCCTGCAGAAGTCCCTGATCTGCTCATTTCTCAGGTGAAGATTGCCTGTTAAGCCTGATCCGTCGAGATGACCGGTCATATATACGAATTTAACTTCCGGAAAATCATATTCCAGCAAATCCATGAGGGTAAGGTACGTCGTAATGTCAGCTTCTGACGCATCTGAAACCTGACCGCACCATGACCAGATAATAACATTCACGTCGGGATTTGCCCGCAGATAGTCTCTTGTTCCTGATTCCCACGCGGTTCTGTTCGGATTTCCAAGGTCGCCGCTTATTGCATAGTCATGAAGATCGAGAGCGCTGTTTGCACCCCCGTTATTCCATGCGTATGTTTCCCCTTTGAAAGAAATAAGGCCCGACATCCCTTCAGTAAGCTGGCTTCCATGTGAAGTATGACTGTAAGCTATGTGAAGGTTTTCCTTTGCTTTACTGATCCATTCCGAAGGTATGGAAGCAAGCTTGACGTTTGTATGATCGATGATTAAACCATCACCCATAACGGGGTCAATATTACCATCTTTACTGCAACCTGCCATAAAGGCAAACAGAATTACACTGAGAAATACTTTTATATATCTCATAGCAAAAAATTTAAATTAATAATTAAGGCACTGACTTAACAACTAGTCTCATCCTGAGTTTTAAACGCAAAAAAACTGATAATGTTGCACTGGCGTTTCAGTCAGGTTAATGGGTATCTGGGGTGTAGGGAATAAGCCCCATCTTCACATAAACAGGATGGACTATTCTTTTCAATTCAGGAAGTTTCCTATAGAAAATAAAAGAACCTGCAACACAGCTTATACCTCCAATGAGGATTGTGTAAGGAGTTCCGATTATTTTAGCCAGGCTTCCGGCTAAAAGGCTTCCGAATGGCGCTGTTCCCATTATCGCCAGTGCATAAAAGCTCATTACCCTTCCCCTTTTATCATCGTCGGTTATGGTTTGGAGAATTGTGTTGCTCGATGCCGTATGGAGCATCATTCCTGCTCCGATAATTATCATCAGCATCAGCGAAACAGAAATACTTCTTGAAAACGACAGAATAATAAGTCCTGCACCAAAAAATGCGGAAGCAACCGGAATGATCCTTCCGAGTTTAATCAGCGCCTCACGGGAAGCCAGAAATACCGCACCAATCAATGCACCAAGACCGGCTGCCCCCATCAGAAATCCGAAAGTGCTGGAACTGCCATGAAGAACCTCCTTTGCAAACACCGGCATCAGTACCTGGTATGATGTTCCCATAAGACTTACAAGAGCCAGCAGGATCAGTAAATGCTTAATCGGGGGAAACCCAAAAGTATAACTTAAGCCCTCTTTCATTTCATGCAGTAATTTACCCGGCCTGCGCGTATTCTCCTTTTTCTGAATATTCATCATCAGCAGTGATCCTACAACAAATATATAGCTAACAGCATTGATCAGAAAACAGATTCCCTCACCTGCTGTGGCAAGAATCAGTCCGGCAACAGACGGACCTATCAGCCTGGCCCCGTTAAAAATCATGGAATTTAGTGCAATTGCATTACCAAGATGTTCCTTCTTTTCAACCATCTCAATAACAAACGAATGCCTCGATGGAACGTCAAAGGCATTTATGCACCCGAGTGCAATACTCAGTAAAACAATCTGCCATATCTGAATTGTTCCGGTGAGGGCAAGGATGGCTAAAACAAGGGCCTGGATCAAAGAAAGGATCTGTGTGATAAGCAAAACCCTGTATTTACTGTACTTGTCCGATACCACTCCTGCAACAGGTGCAAGCAGAAACGCAGGTATCTGACCTGCAAAACTTACCAGCCCCAGCAGGAATGCAGAGCCTGTCAAATGATAAACCAGCCAGGGCATTGCAATACGCTGCATCCAGGTGCCGATAAGGGATATGCTCTGGCCGCTGAAGAACAGCCTGTAATTCCTGTATTGGAGAGAACGGAAGATCGTTTTAAACTTCGAAGAAAAGTTCATAAATGGATTCTACCTTGATATGTAATTTTAAAGATTGTTAAAAGTAATTGCTAATTAAATAATTTCCATTATGTCTTTGATTTTTTAAAGCTGGGTTGCCCCGGTTTCCCAGGGTATGTCAGCCCCCAATCTCCTGAAGGGGGTTAAGAAATATAGCCATTTGCATATTTACCTGTAATTTGAATGATGCATATTAGCAGCAAGTTCTTATTGTTACAGGGCAATTATTTATTGTTTTACATGTATTTATTATTGTAATACAATATGTATTCAATAAATACACTGATCCTGTCAAAAACCCTGCATTTAAACCACCACACTGTGGTTTATTTTATTTTCCTGATAAATGGCCTTAAATCACTTTAAACAGGCAGAGTAAAGCTAGAATGAGAATTGTAAGAGATGAAACTCCAACCGGAAACCAGACCGGAGCGATCCAGGGTTTGGGGATCAGGAACAGGACATCGATTGTTTTAAGTGTCGGTGGCCATTTGATAAGGATATAGAGCGACAGGTAATAGAACAAATCCCAGAAAGCAAATGTCCAGAGGAAGAAAACTCCTCTTTCAATCCAGTTATTCCCGGAAAGGTAAGCAATAACCACCAGCATGATTATTGTTGCCGCCTCGCGTGTCATCTCAATCTTAAGATAGCGAGGTTCGATTTTCCCGACTGACTCTTTATTCGATTCGGAATCAAGCATACCAAGGGCTCTTCTCAGGTAGACAACCACAACACCCTCAAGATGGGCCATTGCTATTCCGAAAACTGCCAGAAGTGATAATTTAAGAAGCATAATTCAGGAGATTAAATCATTAGTGTCCACTTAAAAGTAAATATCGTTCTTTTAAATCTTGAATAAATCTGGGTTGCAGCGCTTTTTAATAGTGTGACGATTTGATATGAAATCATATTTAGACTTTGATCAGATTAAGGTTAATTTTAATTACCGTTGGCTTTAGCCAACGGTATATCAGCCTCACTATAAGGGACTTTAGTCCTTCATTTGTGGGCTAAAGCCCTACCTTCGGTTGTATCTTAATCCGTTGGCTAAAGCCAACGGTAATTGATTTTAGCATTATACAACTCCTGAACATGACATATATAAACAACTTATCTCAAAATTAACTACTTACAAACCAAGATCACCAGGATATCAAAGAACTAAATTGTATACAGTTGAAAATCAATTATATTAAAATTGACACCTGTGAGATTAAATACAAAACTACTGGTAAGTTAAACTTATTTTGTCCTTATCTTAATCATTTCGGATTTCGGATTTTTGATTTCGGATTATTTTAATCCCTTAATCCGCAGTAAAGTTCTGAGTTTTTCCGCATAATGGCTAATTTAATACACGTTTTTATTCATTCGTAAAAATAAGGATTTCATACCCTTCTGAGTAAATACAGAATCGATAAAAATCCTTAACTTTGGGCGCTTTAAATGCTGAATAAATATTATAATTGACAGAAATACTCAAACCATACGGGGAAAAACAAAAGGCTTTTGACATAAGGTACCTTGAAATGGCGCTTATATGGGCGCAGAATTCATATTGCATCCGGAGGCAGGTGGGGGCGCTGATCGTAAAAGGTAAAATGATAATTTCCGATGGATACAACGGGACACCAGCAGGATTTGAAAATATCTGCGAGGATGAAAACAATATC
The DNA here is from genome assembly GCA_963702415.1 of uncultured Bacteroidales bacterium. Lineage (GTDB taxonomy): Bacteria > Bacteroidota > Bacteroidia > Bacteroidales > VadinHA17 > LD21. The sequence goes on from CAVPCP010000023.1 coordinate 230,833, forward strand.
ACCAAACCTTATGTGCTTCATGCTGAAGCCAATGCAATAACAAAAGTTGCCAAATCAAATAATTCAAGTGAAGATTCAACTTTGTATGTAACAACTTCACCATGCATGGAATGTGCCAAACTCATAATTCAGTCGGGTATCAGAAGGGTTGTTTACTGCAACCGCTATCATAAAGCTGATGGGCTCGATCTTCTGAAACGTGCCGGAATTGAGCTGGTATTTATAGATCCTGAAAATAAATTATATGAAGTACAATAATACAACAAGAAACATAATACTCCCTCTGCTGCTGGCCGTTGCACTTGTGGCGGGGATCCTGATTGGCGTTTATCTCCCGGGTACTAATCAGTCATCTCCTCAGCCGGGCTTCAGGGTAAGGAACGATAAAATCAACAGCATCCTGAATGCTATCGAATCGGATTACGTTGACACCGTCAACAGAAGCGAGCTTGTTGAAGCTGCCATACCCGCAATTCTGAAAAAGCTTGATCCGCATTCAGTGTATATATCGGCAAAAGACCTTATCCGGGCAAATGAACCTTTGCAGGGGAATTTCGACGGAATAGGGATCTCCTTTAACATGATGACTGATACCATACTCGTTATAAGTACCATTCCCGGCGGACCCTCAGAAAAGATCGGTCTGCAGTCGGGAGATAAAATAATTTATGTTAATGATTCGCTTGTTGCAGGGAAACAGCTGAGCGAGGAAAAGATCATGGGAATGCTTAAAGGTCCCCGGGGAACAGTTGTAAGTATTAAATTGCTCCGCAAAGGATACAAAGAACTTATTCCGTTTGAAATAACACGCGACAAGATTCCGATTTCGAGTGTCGATGTCAGTTATATGCTCGATGACAACACCGGATTTATTAAGATCAATAATTTTGCGATGACCACCTACGATGAGTTTATGAAAAGCCTGAAGGAACTTAAGGCCAAAGGGATGACTGACCTGATCCTTGACCTGAGGGAGAATTCGGGCGGAGTAATGGAAGCAGCAATTAAGATAGCCAATCAGTTCCTCAGAGAGGGTCAGATGATAGTCTATACCCTTGGAAGGTCACAACCAAAAAATGAAGCAAGGGCGACCGGCAAAGGGGAGTTTGAGACAGGAAACCTTGTTTTACTGATTGATGAATGGAGTGCTTCAGCAAGTGAAATTCTTGCCGGTGCTATCCAGGATAATGACAGGGGGACGATAATAGGCAGGCGTTCTTTCGGTAAGGGGCTGGTCCAGGAACCAATCCCTTTTGCTGACGGGTCAGGAATGAGACTGACGATTGCAAGATATTATACACCGACAGGAAGATCGATCCAGAAACCTTATAACAATGGATTCGATGAATATTACGATGACCTTAATTCGAGATATGAACACGGCGAATTTGAAGTTTCTGACAGCATTCATTTTGCCGACTCTTTGAAATTTACCACTCCCGGCGGCAAAACAGTTTACGGAGGAGGAGGAATAATGCCCGATATATTTGTTCCGGTCGATACAACAGGCCGTTCGTCATATTTCCTGGCCGTCAGGCCGCATATTTACAGGTTTGCCCTGAAATATACTGAGAACAACAGGGAAATACTTAAGAAGTACACCGAGGCTGATGAAATGGAAAAGTACCTCAATAAGCAGGTTCTGCTTGATCAGTTCGTCGATTTTGCCTCCAGGAGCGGGGTCAAAAAGGATCCTGATGGTTTAAGGATTTCAGGTCCGGTAATTCATATCCAGCTTAAAGCATACATTGCCCGTAATATCCTCGACAATAAGGGATTTTACCCGATATGGAAAGAGCTCGATACCACTCTCAAGTATGCTATTGAATACCTGAATAAAAATTAATCACGGGGTGACACAGATTCAACGTAGTGAACACGGGAAAAAACAGTGACACTTTGTTATTCCGGTTTATCGTGACCGTGTGATTCCGTTTTTAAAACTACTGCCTGACCGGGGATCTCTTTAAAATCTTAAGTCAACCCCTCAATAAAATCGGATAAGATTTTTACTGAAAGATCTTCCTCTTCCACAAATCCCATGTGCCCTGAGTTCTCAAGGAATACAAGCTTAGCGTTTCCCGGAAGTTTCACCTTCGGCGGTAATTCTTTATAGGAGATATAGATATCCTTTTTCCCCAGTATCCATAAGCATGGCACCTTGCCTTTCTCCATAACTGACTGGCGGGAAGGCCGTAACATCATCCCGGTCAGAACAGCTGTCAGGCATTCATCACGAATTGCCGATGCGATATCCTTTGATCGCTGTATCGCTTCACGGAATTTATTAAAATTGTCGGAGGCAAACATTGTCGGAATATTTGCAGGATAAATTAGGTATTTCTTGCCTGACCTGATAATTTTAATATCCTTTTCTCTTTTCCCGGATACCTCAGGAGAATCCGCGAAGGGATGAGAATGAAAAAGGCAATAACCCTTAAGAAGTTCAGGGAAAAGTTCAAGAAAGGCAAGTGTGACATATCCACCCATGGAATGACCAACAAGAATAGCTTTCCTTATGTTCAGGCTATCAAGCAATCCTTTTACAGCTCCGGCCATAAACTCCATATTATGGCTTTCATCATACAACTTAGAGAGCCCATGCCCCGGAAGATCGACTGAAATAACACGGTATTTCGCAGCAAGTTTCTTTCCGAATCCCGACCAGATCTCCGATGTTTCGAGATACCCGTGAAGAAGGATCACCGGGTCTCCTTCGCCTGTGTCGGAATAGTAAATCTTACCGCCATTGTAAAGGATGTAATATTTCATAGCTACTTGAATATTATGATATCAATGAAATACAGACAAACCCACCAGTAAAAACAACTTTACATTAAAGATAGTTCATATTAACGATTGCTTATATGACTAAATAATTATATTTTTAAACATTATTCCTTCTTACCTGAATAAGGCCTTTAAATATCTCACAACCAATGAATAAAGCTATCTATTCGTCAATTTCCAAGAAGTTCATTATGGCCCTGGCGGGATTATTCCTTTTATTATTTCTGCCTGTGCACATGATAATAAACCTGATGCTTCTGAAGAGTGATCCGGAACCTTTCAATAAAGCTGCACACTTCATGGCAACATTTCCAATAATCAGGATAGTTGAAATTATTCTGATAGCAGCCATTATTACACATATTTCCTGGGGTGTGTTTCTGCAGATCCGTAACTGGCTCGCACGTCCGGTTGGGTATGTCAGCGGAAACAAATCACAAACTTCATTCTTCTCAAAGTTTATGATCTGGACCGGAGCTTCAATTCTTACTTTTCTCATTATTCATTTCTTTAACTTCTATTTTATCAGACTCGGTTTGGTCCAGGGTGATCCTGATGATTTTTATTCAGTTGCTCATCAGCTTTTCAAGATCCCTGCATACAATTATATCTATCTTGTTTGTTTTGCGCTTCTGGGGCTCCATCTTTTTCACGCTTTCTCCTCCGCTTTTCAGACTCTTGGACTAAACCACAGGATATGGACACAGGTAATAAAGATATTTGCATGGATTTATGCAATAGCATTACCCCTGGGCTTCGCTTTTATATCAATTACTCTCTGGCAATTCAGGTAGCAAAAAACAGACAATATGGGAAAACTTAATTCAAAAATACCGGATGGTCCGCTGGCTCAGAAATGGACAGACTACAAGGCTTCTGTAAAACTGGTCAATCCGGCTAACAAGAAGAAGCTCGAAATAATTATTATCGGGACCGGACTATCAGGTGCCAGTGCATCATCATCGTTAGGTGAACTGGGATACAATGTAAAAACGTTCTGTTATCAGGATTCACCGCGCAGAGCACATTCCGTTGCTGCACAGGGCGGCATCAACGCTGCAAAAAACTATAAGAACGATGGCGACAGTGTATATCGCCTCTTTTATGATATGATTAAAGGCGGAGATTTCCGGGCCCGCGAAGCTAATGTTTACAGGGCTGCCGAAGTAAGCAACGATGTAATTGATCACTATACTGCATTGGGAGTGCCTTTTGCCCGCGACTATGGAGGAACACTCAATACCCGTTCGTTCGGAGGAGTTCAGGTTTCAAGAACTTTCTATTCCAGCGGACAAACCGGTCAGCAGTGCCTCCTTGGGGTTTACTCATCGCTGAACAGGCAGATTAAAAAGGGGAATGTGACCATGTATCCCCGGCGTGAAATGCTCGACATTGTACTTATTGACGGAAAAGCAAGGGGAATTATTGCACGGAACCTTATTACCGGGGAAATTGAAAGACATGCTGCACATGCTGTTGTACTCGCAACAGGAGGGTATGGTACAATTTATTATTTGTCAACACTGGCTGTAAATTCGAATGCATCAGCAGCATGGAAAGCGCATAAAAAAGGAGCTTTCTTTGCAAATCCCAGTTTTGTTCAGATACATCCAACCAGTGTTCCGCAGCTGAACGAGTTTCAGTCAAAACTGACACTTATGTCAGAATCTCTCCGGAACGATGGAAGGGTTTGGGTGCCCAAAACAAAGGGTGATAAAAGAAGGGCTAATGACATACCCGAGGAGGAAAGAGACTACTATCTCGAAAGAAGATATCCTACATTCGGCAACCTGGTACCAAGAGATGTTGCATCAAGGGCAGCCAAAGAACGATGCGATGCAGGTTATGGAGTCGGAGAGACCGGACTTGCCGTTAATCTTGATTTCAGGGATTCCATAAAGCAACAGGGAAAGAAAAGCATTGAGAGCAAATACGGAAATCTCTTTGATATGTATAAGAATATAACAGGTATAGATTCATATACAGAGCCGATGCGAATATACCCTGCAGGACATTATACCATGGGGGGCTTGTGGGTCGATTATGAACTTATGACTACTGTACCCGGGTTGTATGCCATCGGTGAAGCAAACTTCTCCGATCACGGAGCCAACCGGCTTGGAGCAAGTTCACTGATGCAGACTTCAGGCGATGGATATTTTATTCTTCCTATTACAATTAACAATTATCTGGCCAATGAGATCCGTGTACCAAAGATCTCAACCAACAGCCCTGAATTTGAAGCCACCGAAAAAGAAGTTGTTGAAAGACTCAAAAAGCTTCTCTCAATACAGGGAAAACAGACAGCATCATCATTCCATAAGCGTCTTGGAAGAATAATGTGGGATTATTGCGGAATGGTTAGAAACGAAGAAGGTCTTAAAAAAGCTCTTGTTTTAATAAAGGATCTTGAGGAAGAATTCTGGAAAAACCTTAAGATCCCCGGAACATACAGTGAATTGAACCAGGAGCTCGAAAAAGCGGGCCGGGTTGCAGATTATTTTGAAGTTAGCGAACTGCTTATTACAGATGCCCTGAACAGAAGAGAATCGTGCGGCGCTCATTTCAGGGAGGAATTTCAGACCCCTGATGGCGAGGCAATGCGGAATGATGAGGAATTTGCCTATGTCGCTGCCTGGGAATATGCAGGAGAAGGTAAGCCGCATATCCTTCATAAGGAGGAGCTGAAGTTTGAGGAAGTTGAGATGAAGGTGAGAAGCTATAAATGATGTATTATGTATTATAGGCGATAGGCGATAGGTGAATGGTGATAGACGTAATATAATAACGGCATAACAGCATAACAGCATAACAGCATAACAGCATAACAGCATAACAGCATAACAGCAAAACAGCATAACAAAATAACTATAATATGAAGCTTACACTTAAGATATGGCGGCAGAAGAACGCAAAAGCCAAAGGTAGTTTTGAAACCTACCAGATGGATAACGTCTCTCCCGAGATGGCTTTCCTTGAGATGATCGATGCCCTTAACAAGAAGCTTGTAGAAGAGGATAAGGATCCCGTGGCATTTGACCATGACTGCCGTGAGGGGATATGCGGATCGTGCGGGATGTATATCAACGGGCATCCCCACGGACCGGTGCCGGCACTTACAACTTGCCATCTTTCGATGAGGTATTTCAAAGACGGGGAAACAATCTGGATTGAACCCTGGAGAGCCAAGCCTTTCCCCGTGATCAGGGACCTGATTGTTGACAGATCAGCCTTTGACAAGATACAGATAGAAGGCGGATTTATTTCGGTTGACACCGGATCGGCTGCCGAAGCCAATTTAATACTTATACCGAAAAATAAATCGGATGAGGCATTCAATTCATCAATTTGTATTGGCTGCGGAGCCTGTGTGGCTGCATGTAAAAACGCCTCAGCAATGCTGTTTGTATCAGCAAAGATCTCCCAGTTTGCCCTTCTGCCTCAGGGGAGGATCGAAGCAAAAGAAAGAGTCAGGGCAATGGTTGAAAAAATGGATGAGCTTGGATTTGGTAATTGTTCAAATACAGGAGCATGCGAAGCTGAATGCCCGAAACAGATCAAAATTACAAATATTGCCAGGATGAACAGGGAATATTTTAAAGCTTATTAAGGCCTGGCATCAATAAAACAGTGGCCGGAGCATTTGGAATGAAGTGCCGGAACAACACCGTAACATGAGACAAAAAATCATACTCTTCCGGAAAGCCCTTAACCTTGTATGGGAAAGTGCTCCTGGATGGGCAACGGTAAATATTGTCATTTCAGTCCTTCAGAGCTTCCTTCCGCTTGTTCTTGTATATCTTATAAAACTTCTTATTGATAATATCACTTCTGCAGCTTCAACAGGTGCAGAATCGGGTTTAACCGGTATTATTTGGTTGATAGTTGCCGTGGTGGTGGTTTACTTTCTCGACGAGACCTCAACCGATTTCGGGAACTTTGTCAGGCAAAAACAATCAGTGAAACTCGAAGCATACATGTACGGCCTTCTGCACACAAAAGCTGTCAGACTTGACCTTATCAATTTTGAGCACCCCGGTTATTTTGATCTCCTTTCAAGGGCAACATCTGAAGCGCCGTGGCGACCAAACAACATCCTGAACAACATTGTTTCGATGTTCAGGGGGCTCTTATCACTGGTGCTTATGGCCGGATTGCTCGTAACTCTTCACTGGGGACTGGCTCTCCTCCTGCTGGCAGTTAATATTCCTGGTATCTGGCTAAGGCTTCACTATGCCGATATACTTTATAATTTCCAGAAGGATCAGACACCTGAAGCCCGGAAATCTGCCTATTTCAACTGGCTGCTTACCGGCGACAGACCATCGCGGGAGATCAGGCTTTTTGGCCTCGGCAATTATTTTATGTCCCTTTTCAGAAAATCTTTTTTTAAGCAGAAAGAAGAAGAGCTCAATATTCTGAGGAAAAGAACAACTATTGAGCTTATAACTGATGTGGTCAAGGCATCTGCAATTCTTGTCCTGCTCGTAATAATTGCCCGGCAAACCATAGGCGGAAAGCTGACCCTCGGACAGATGGCAATGTTCCTGCTGGCTTTCAGGCAGGGAATGACATACATTAAAGATCTCTTCAGTTCACTGGCAGGCCTTTATGAAGACGGATTATTTATCGGGGATACTTTCGAGTTCCTCGACCTTAAAGAGAGGGTTGTCGCGATGCCTCCTGTTACGGTTCCTTCTGATCTGAAATCGGAGATTAAAGTTGAAAACATTTCGTTTACATATCCGGGAAATCAGCATCCCACGATCGATAAAATATCATTTGGGATCAGGAAAGGTGAAATTATAGCACTTGTAGGACCAAACGGAGCAGGAAAGAGCACTCTGGTAAGGCTTCTTACCCGTTTATATGATCCCGACTCAGGGATTGTAAAATGGGACGGTAATGATATCCGTTCGATGGATCCGGATGAATACCGGAAATTCTTTTCAGTCGTCTTTCAGGATTTTATGCTTTATAACCTTTCAGCAGGAGAAAACATAAGGATGGGCAATATTGAAACCGGCGATATTTCAGGAAAGGTACAACAGGCGGCAGCATCTGCAGGTGTTCATGATTTGTTAAACAATCTTGCAAGAGGTTATGACACGGCCATCGGGACTCTTTTTGATGACAGCCGTGAGCTGAGCTGGGGCGAGTGGCAGAAGATAGCTCTTGCAAGAGCGCTTTTCAGGGAAGCTCCGGTGCTTATACTCGATGAACCCTCAAGTTCGCTCGATACGGACACTGAATTTGAGATCTTCAGCAGGTTCAGGGAGATTGTAAAAGGGAGGACATCCATTCTCATAACCCACCGCTTTACCAATGTGACGCTTGCCGACAGGATCATAGTTCTTGATAAGGGAGCAATAAGGGAGAACGGAACACATCAGGAACTGATGAAAAACAAAGGGATGTACTATAATATGTATACTAAGCAGAGTAGCAGGTTTGAGTAATGTATTATTTATTATGTATTATAGGCGATGTATTAGAAATCTTGGGCATTGCCCTGTCTTAACTTCGCAACACTGTTCTTAACACTCCGTGCTTTGCCGGCCGAAGCTTTAGCGAAGGCTGGAAACTCCGTGTATACTCAGTGAAACTCCGTATAAACTCCGTGAAACTCCGTGGTAAATAAGTTTTTTCTCCCAGAATTACTACTCTTCGAATTAAATTTTCTGTTCCACTTTGGTAAAATCCCGTTTTTCACCCCCGGAAAAAACTCATTTTTCTGAAACAGGTGTTAAAAAAGTACCAATTCGAGCAAAATATTACCAATCGCAATTATTTAGAAAAATTTCGCTAAAATTCCTTAAAATATTTACTAAAATATTTGGAAAATAGAATTTCAATTATTAAATTTAAAGTACTTGAGTCAATGTCTGCCAGTGATTTAAGTCCAAGTCTGAAAATTAAAATTGTATTAATATGTCCAGGATTAACAGAGAACATCTGAAAGTCAGGATTCTTCGGCTGGCCAGTTTAAAAAGTACCGGTTCTCCTGCCGATTTAGCAATTAAACTTGATATTAGTGAACGGAGTGTTAAAAGGATTGTCAGTGAGATCAGGGAGCAAGGGAAGAATATAAAGTACAGTCCTTTAAGAGAATCTTATGTAACAGAGATAGAATATTAATAAGATGTCCGTGATATCCAAAATCAACCCATCAGGCACGTCTCGCTGCAATAAACCGCGTGCTTGATTTTTCTCCGTGCAAGCGGAAGGGCCTCCCCGGCCCGCTCAGTCCCCGGTAGTTTGTGCTGATTTACTGCCGGGGACATTTTTTGATGTATTATAGGCGATGTATTATAGGCGATGTATTATAGGCGATGTATTATAGATGATGTAGACAATTTATAGAATTGAGAATGTTGTAAGGTAAAATAGTTAATAAAATTTTTTAATACATTTTTAAATCTCGATGCCATGGATGCTAAAGAAATGCTTAAACGAACAAAGCAATTTGGATATGATTGCATTGAATTAAGTAATTCTCTTTATCGGAAATTATTTGAAGAATCATATTCGTGGTCAATTAATCAGATGCTCAACTTCTGTTGGTGCAAATTACAGAGCTGCCAGATTAGCTCAGAGCAAGGCTTCTTTTGTTGCCAAAGTAAGTATTTCAATTGAAGAAGCTGATGAAAGTGCAATGTGGCTGGAAATGATAATTGATAAAATCCTCCTGAATCCAAAGTTCGATGAAGAATCCAGAAGGCTAATAAAAGAGGCGTATGAGTTAACTTCTATTTTCATCGCTACAAGAAAAACGATCGAGAATAAAAGGAATAATTAAGAAAAATTCAAATTCACATCGCCTATCGCCTATTATACATAATACATTACTTCGGAAAAGTTCGGTCGTGGTTTTCCAGGAAGATATCGAAATACCCTTCGGTAATCATTACCGAATCAGAAGCATTAAGGATGTTTTTGGCTTTAAAATCAAATTCGCCCCTGAGGTTGCCATTTTCCGTTCCGAGGATCCTGAACCGTCCCGATACAGCCTGATAAGTTTTTGACTGGCCTCCATCGAGCTCGACAATATATTGAGCGGTGAAATCAGGAAAAGCAAAAATCACTTCAGAGAATGTAGTGTCATAGGCTTCAAGAAGGAAAGAATGTCTGTCGTGATTTAAAACCTGGTACTCATAGGCCTCCTTCTGGTTGTTTATATAATCGGTATATTTTATGGCAGAACCGTTAAATGAATAAACTGCCCGTCAATCTTTGCTTCAAGAAGGTGGTTCTTTAAGGGTTCCTTTTCGCAGGAAACAACAAAAAAGAGAGAAAAGAACACGTAAATAAAATTCTTCATCGCGTATTGTTATAATAATATAACTTACTGCAATACAATAATATTATGGAATAGGTGATGAAAATCAGAGTTAAGAACATAGTTACTCCGCGTAACTCCGTGTTTTACTCTGTGAAACTCCGTGGTTAATGGATTTTCTTTTTTAACCACGGAGTCGCACGGAGTTTTCACGGAGTAGACCACGGAGTTTGAAATCCAATAAAAGAGTGGATAGTTCCTGCTCAGACTATCACTCTCCTGATGCCATCTTTTAAAGACTCGACATTGAAGTTAATCAGATATCCGATCCTGCATTTTGATAACTTCAGATATGTCATTAATTGAGCAAGATGTACCGGATTCAGAGCATCCACAGATTTAACCTCAATGACTACTTTATCTTCAATCAGCAGATCAATCCGGTAACCTAAATCAAGTTTTTTTTCTTCATAAACCAGAGGCATTGGTTTCTGTTTAACCACAAATATGCCTGTTTTATCAAGCTCATAATGAAGACATTCTTCATATGCAGATTCTAAAAGTCCAGGTCCTAGTGCTGTGTGTACTTTAAAAGCACATTTCAAAATGGAACTTGTTAGTTCCTCATATAACAATCTCATATTCTTTGATTTATAGCGAAACCTTTTAATGGTTAACTGATTTTTTACTCCGTGTAACTCAGTGTTTTACTCTGTGAAACTCCGTGGTTAATGGATTTTCTTTTTTTAACCACGGAGTCGCACAGAGTTTTCACGGAGTAACACGGTTTTGGCTTTTGTAATCATAAATTAAACCTGCTTAAAATCGAAATCCGAACAGCGGCGAAATAGTAAGCCCTTCAAATCCAAGCGCCCAGATTACATTTGAATCAACACGTAATCCCATGTAAAATTTATTTTGAAACTGGTAATAATAATCCAGACAAATTGTAAACCCTATTTCCCAAAAAATATCACTGTAGCTTACTGATTGATAATAAGTGCCTCCGCTATAAATTTCTGTTACGGTTGGTTTTAAAAAATATTCCCGTTTAAGCTTAAATCCTGCACCCGGCTCAAGAAAATGTTGTCCTTTTATTTTAACAGACCTTGAGAAAGTAATATCCGCCATTTGCCTTAATAGAATAGTTGTATAACCTTTAAAGGCCCCCTCGTTTATAACCCAGTCAAGTGAAGCCATTGAGATTCTTCCGTTAAGGTAGAATTCTGTGTTTAATTTATATCCGGCATCAAGCCAGATGATCGGACCATCATAAGCAGTAAAAACATCCATGTAATAACCAGCACCTGATCGGATTGTGAATCGCTCCTCCTGTGAAAAACATGAAACTGAAACAGCTCCGAAAATTAAAAAGCTAATAATAATATTTCTCATTTTAATCAGTATTAAAGCCTGAAAGACAGACCTGTACCTACAAAAAAGAAAGTACCACCGTTGCTTAAATCCTGAATTCTGGCTTTGAGCTGCAGACCTATCTTTTTAGAAAAATAAAATGAAACATCAAACCCTACCTCATACCCAATGTGAGTTTTTTTTACTGATTGATATTCTGTATATAAATATGTAAATCTGTCTTCGGCAGGATTATATTCATAATAAATTTCATCGAGGTAAAGACTCTTAGCTCCTCCAATTACAGCTCCAAATATAATATCGGTCGTAAACCACTTTTTTTGTACAGGTCTTATAAATCCAGATATAGAACCGATTTTCATAATCGACATTTCTGGAATATTTATCTCCAGTGTTTGACCTATTTCTTCATAGGGGACTTTAAATATAAAAGCATATTGAGATTGGAAATGTCCAAAGGAAATTTTACCCCCATACCACGCTTTAGAAATAGTAAACTCTCCAGAGAATAATTCTCCTCCACCATAAGTATCTGAAATATCAAAATAATAATTTAAGGAAATGGAATAGGTAGTTGAATCATTGCCCTTTAATAATCCCGATTGAAAACATATTAAAATCAATACGATTAAGGCTTTTAATAAAGGAGTTTTCATTTTTCCCATTTTTATTAAACCATCCCTCTGTCTTTCATGATCTCCAAAGGGATGGCTCTAATTGATAATTGTTTAATTAATTGTCCGAGACGGAGTTGTAAGTTTAAATTCATCACATGTTTTCCTCACAGTCCACCCGTCTTTCACTTCATCTCCATATACAGGATTTGTATTAGTTCTATAAAACCAGTCCCTGTCCCATTCACATATCCCTAAAAAATCTCCGCTGTATGAAGCTTTCATAGTCGTTGTAACCGTTGCGCTGAGTGCATCAGCTTTGTAACCAACTGATGTGCCTATTGTTGATTCTTTAACTGTGTCATATTCATAAGCTAAAATACATTGTTGGATTTTCTCTATTCTCCAATTTGTATCCCATGGAATGCTTACAGTATACCAACCTCCTTCTGAATGAACCGTATAATTATTTATAGCAGCTTTTGCGTATGATCTTGGATAATTTAATTGGTATTACGGTTGTAAATTTACCTGTTACAGTTCCGGTTGATATATTAAATTCTGGATAACCTCTTGCCAATCTTAATTCAAGTTCTCCCTCAAATATTCCCCCGCAATAATCAGCACATCTGACTTTCCCGACTTTAACTTCATAAACAGGATCTCCTTTCGATCCGTCTGGTTCACTGATCGCCAGTCCTTTAAGGTCATCATTATCCTCATCTTTAGGCATTATAAGGATCACCTGATTTTTATCGGCGTACTCTTCGTTAACTTTTACTTCCTTCATCTTTTTGCCTTCAAACCTGTAACCTTTATTTTCAATATCATTATCAATGGGATGGGCGGCAACTGTGAAGGAATTCGTCCCTTTCGGATAAAAGCTAGAGGGATACGGACAGTAGATATAACAGTCGTTTTTAGCAAGGAAATTTGCCAGATCGTTCCAGCCTCCTTTGGAATCAGTTGAAGAACATTCGCTCATGAACCTCTCCCTGAGATTCTTAAACGAACCGGCGGCATTTTTTGTTTCATTTAACAGATCGGTGAACGGCAGACTGTAAAATGTTCTGTTTTCATCGGAAAGCAGAGTCAATTCACTAAGAACGGCATCATCCTGAATTATATCTGCCATGATCTTTGCAGCCTTGTCAAGATTGCTTTTCAGTAAAATTTCAGAATCGGAAAGCAACCTTTTGCTTACCAGATCCTGGTTTATGGGCCCGGATTCATATTTTTCACAACCTGCCACTAACAGACAAATTGCTATAGCATAAATTAGGTTTTTCATTTTTAATTGTAGTTTTTGAATTAAACATTCGGGTTATAAGCCCTGTGATTATTTTATTTCCTGGCAGCACCGGTTTTTTTCTCCGGGGGTACTGGCTGCTTTATCCCCCGGAGGTCAGAGTAAGGTTTTTCCCATAGGCACGAGGTTTAAAATGCAGTGAGACATAATGTTTATTCCACTAAACATGTTTAGCAATTAAGTTATGTTGTATAAATAAAATTTCAGAATCAGATATGGCCGACAGGAACCGGATAAATCCTTGATTATATGTGAGTGCTTTATTTTTCACTTGCCCTTTTATTTAAAAGCAGACGATCAAAAACTTCACTCCCTCCTATATCAAAATCGTATTGCAATAGCAATATTAAAAAGCCCCGGGGCCAGAAAAAAATAAAATCGGAACTTTTTTCACATATATTTAATTTTTTTTTGCTTTCAGGTTATATATAATAATAAGGTATGCGGCTTGCGGCTTGCGGCATGTGGTCTAAACCGCTTTCAACCACGGAGTTGCACGGAGTTTACACTGAGTTTCACGGAGTTAAAACCAACAGTGTCACTCCGAGCAAACTCTGTGAAACTCCGTGGTTAATGGATTTCATCCTCCTAAAAAAGAAAAAGCCCGTCTCATCAACGGGCTTTCAAAAATGTGAAAATGTTAACTATTTCTGCTGGAAGGTTTTTTACATCCCCCTAACCCCCCCGCTATGGCGGGGCAGGCTCTTCAAAGGGGGAATTAATTAAGCCCTTCTTCTTCCTCCCCTTCTCTCCTGGGAGAAGGGGTCGGGGGATGAGGCCGCTTATTGAAGCAGCGTCACATTCCCCACCATCTTGAACGGCTTGCCATCGGCATACTTTCCTTCAACATACCATACATATACTCCCTGCTGACAAAGCTTACCTTTATAGTAACCGTTCCACGGGACATTTATGTCATGGCTTTCGAAGATCAGCACTCCAAGCCTGTTGAAGATCTGAAGCTTGTAGTTCAGAACCTTCTGCCGTATCGGCGGATAGAAGAACTGGTCAACTTCAGTGCCTCCTGTCGGCAGATCAGTCCTTTCAATCGGACCTGTCTTGTTAGGCTGGAAGACTGTCGCGAACCTCAGTTCACCTACCGGTTCAACCGTAACTGCCGGAGAGAGTACATACATATCGGTACATCCGTTATCGGAGTATGCCCACAAAGTGATATCAAATACTCCTTCCTCCATATACCTGTGGTATGGCTCCTTGGTCTTTGAAGTATCTCCGTCACCAAAATCCCACAGATATGAGGTGGCACCCTGACTGAGGTTGAAGCACCTTATCCTTTCATCGTTTACATAAACCATTGTCAGGAGTGACCTCAAAATATGCCTTTGGTGAAGGATAGGCATTCACAACCTGTGTGGCCATTGATGTGCCGCCCGGTCCTGTTACAACAAGCTCTATCCTGTAAGTGCCATGCAGTAAAGTAGGTATATGTCGGATTCTTCGCAGTCGATTTGCTTCCGTCACCGAAATCCCAAAGGTAAGTCGTACCAGGCACTTCAGTGTTTGTTGAAGTATTGTTGATATTGACATACAACGGCGCACATCCCGATGGAACTAAATCGAAGCTGGCAACGGGTGCCGGCGGAACAACACTTACATTGTGTTTAACGCTGTCTGAACAGTTTGCGTTGCCTGCAATCAGCGTAATTGTATAGGTTCCCACACCGGTATAGGAATGAACAGGATTCTCAACTGTTGATGTTGTATTGTCGCCAAAATTCCACAGCCAGTTCCAGGTACCTGCATTTGTGGTATTTGTGAATGTAACCGGATTTCCGGCAGCATTGAATACCTGTGTAAGAGGTACAGCGGTAAACTGCGGAATAGGAACAGGCATCACAGTTATATCAAGCGTCTTGACATCGAACAGTTATAGAATGATGTGGTTGTCAGCCTTACTGTACGAACAACAGGTGCTGTCGTAAAGTTGGTGTAAAGATGTGTTGATACGTTGGTTGCGTAACCCGAAGCGCCGTCGCCATACTCCCAGAAATACCTCGATGCACCCGACAATGCAGTAAAGGTTATCGAATTGCCTGAACAGACAATTGCTACATTCGGTGTGAAGGTTGCATTAACAGCCGGATAAACGGTTATCGTTGAATTGAATTCCGCATAGCATCCACCCGTCGATCTTACCCTCAGCATGACATCATAATATTCTATCGATCCCGGAACACTGTTTATAAAAGTATGAACAGGATTTGCATTCAGCGAATCGAGAGGTGTACCATCACCAAAGTTCCACCACCATTTTGAAATGCCGGTCATATCCTTTGTAAATGTTACAGTCAGAGGAGTACATCCGTAATCAGCATCCTGGGTGAACTGGGCTGATGGACTGTCGACTGTTACAGCGACACCATCATTTGCAGTACATCCGTTGCTGTCGGTTACCCTGTAATTAAGGTTATATGTACCCGTGATAAGCGAGTTGAAGGTCGGTGACTGAACAGTGTAGCTGTTCAGAGGACCTACATCGCCTGTCCAGCGGTGCTGTGTATATAATCCCGAACCACCGGCAGGATTTCCGTTGATAACTATCGGAACGCCTCCGCAGGCCGCTATCGGATCAATTGCGGAGAAGTCAACCACAGGATTCGCATTTACATTCAGAGCTGCACCATTGGTATAGGTTGTTGCACATCCTGTTATCAATGCAAGCCTGTACTGGTTGCCGTTTAAGCCAACCGGTGCATTCATTACTGCCAGCTGCTGGGTGTTTGTACCTATATAGGTAGCATTATCTGTAAGATTTGTCCAGACACCGCCTGAGAACACCTGCCATTGAAGTGATGTATATCCGGTTCCGTTACCCAGGAAGGAAGTCGATCCGTTTTCGCATATAATGGCGGCCAGAGGCTGCAGAGTCACCGCCGGAGGATTAACAACCCTCAGGATTGCAAAATTTGTATTTACAGGAACTCCGCAGATTCCGGTTGCCACTGCCCTGAATACCCAGTTATTATGGAGAGCCTGTGCATTGGTTATAGTAAGAGTCCTGGTAGCTGATCCGCTGAAATATGCGTTATCAACCGAAACGACAAATCCTGCACCTTTGTTTACATACCATTGCCATGTAACATTTGTTCCCGTGGCATCAGCTTCCATAATGGCATTCTGGCCAAGACAAATTGTCGAATCTTTCGGATGCAGTGTAATTTCAGGAGCTGTATTTACAGTAAATGTGGCATCAGCCGATGTTACAGTTGTTCCGCAGCCTGAAACCGCTACATGATAAACATAACCGTTCATTGTTCTTACGGTATTGAATATCTGCAGAGTGGGCGACATGGCTCCAAAATAGGTTCCGCCATCCACAACAGCATTGAATCCCGATCCCTCATTGACAAACCACTGGTAGGTCAGGTTGGTTCCTGTTGCAGTTACCCTGAAGCTTGCAAGTGAGAATTCGCATACTGCAGGTGATGGTGTGAATGATGTTATCACAGGCAGAGCGCTCACGATTACTGTTGCTGTTCCGTTGAGATTGGGTGTAGGAGCCACAACTTCGCAGTTATTGGCATCCCGTACCCTGACAAGGCTGTAAATGGTCGTCACAGCAGGTGTAACAACAATATCTGCCCCGCTTACATAATTATTTATTGTGCCATGATTTGCGATCTCAACAGTGAAAGGACCCGTTCCGGCCAGCATCGTTACCCTGATCACCGAGCTTTCTGCCGGACAGATTGTAGCTCCGCCGGTAAGGAATGCAACAGGACGAGGATTGACAAGGACCTCAACAACATTGCTGTACATCGGCATGCAGGTACCTGAGGTGACCATTCTCCTGTAATAGAGGGTATAGGTCGCACCCGCAGGAGGTGTGTACTGATTCGCATTAGCTCCTGCAATATTTATAAATGGACCTCCGATATTTGTCGACGACTGCCACTGGAAGATATATGCGGCAGGACCGCCATTCGGAGCCGAGGTTTCGGTAAGCATGGCAGGATTATCACCATAACATACAACCTGGTCAGCTGCAATTGTTCCGGCAGTAAGTGCTGCCGGCTGGGTGATATTTATCGTAGCCTGTGCCGAACATCCGTTGAAATCAACAACCTGGACAGTTATCGAACCTGCGCCTGCATTGAAGAATGTCTGGGAATTGAATCCCGGAGCTGCAATTGTTCCGCCCGTTGTATTGGTAACAACAAGGAAGGTATAAGGCATGGTTCCGCCTGAAGCGAAGAATGTGCCCATTGCGTCCATGTCGCCGAAACAGTCGAGAAGAACATTTCCTGTCGATGACATCGAAAGGGGAAGCGGTTCAGTGATAACCAGGTTAGGATACAGGATCACCGAGCATGCAGTATGTGCTGCATCCCTTATCCTGATATCATATGAACCCGGAGCAAGATTTATATAGTTCCCGGAAACCTGCCACGATGCACCTCCGTTAATCGTATATTCATACGTTCCGTAACCTCCTGCCGGAGCAGTGATGCTGATCGTTCCGTCATTGTTGCCGTTGCACGAAACATCTGTCTTGCTTATTGTTGCAGAAAGCATGCCCGGCTGGGTGATGATATAAGCATTATTCAGCACAATAATACATCCGGTATGGGCAGCGTCCCTGATCATAACGTTATAAGCGCCGGGTGCGAGGCCGTTGAAAATATTTGCCAACTGCCAACTGCCACCTCCATTTATTGAATATTCGTAAGTACCGTAACCGCCTGTTGCGCCGCTGATTGTAATTGTACCATCATTCCCGCCAAAACATGTGACATTTGTACTGCCAACTGCTGCTGCCAACTGTGCCGGCTGGGTAATAACCAGACCAGGATTGAGAATAACAACACAGACCGGATTTGCGGCATCCCTTATCCTTACATCGTAAGTTCCTGGTATCAGGTTGGTGAAGTTTCCGAATCCCTGCCAGGTGGTACCTCCGTTGATACTGTACTGGTATGTCCCGTAACCGCCTGTTGGATTTGATATGGATATTGTTCCATCATTGGCTCCGAAACATGTCACATTAATACTGGCAACTGCTGCTGCCAACTGTGCCGGTTCAGTAATCACCAGTGCAGGATTCAGAACAATTACACATCCTGTTTGAGCGGCGTCTCTGATTCTGACGTCATAGGTGCCGGGTGCCAGGTTGCTGAAAATATTTGCCAACTGCCAACTGCCACCTCCATTTATTGAATATTCGTATGTACCATAGCCGCCCATCGGAGATGTAATAGTAATGGTTCCGTCGTTTGCACCATTGCAGGTAACATTTGCCCTTGAAACATTGGCTGTCAGAACAGGTGGTTCGCTGATCCTGAGTGAACCGTTCAGTATTACCACGCACAACGGATGAGCTGCATCGCGGATCTGAACATTGTAAAATCCTGGTGCAAGGGCTGTAAAGCTTCCTCCAGCCTGCCAGTTAAGTCCTCCGTTGATGCTGTATTCATAAGTACCATAACCGCCGGTTGGTGCAGTAATGGTTATTGTACCATCGTTTGCGCCATAACATGTAACATTGGTGCTGGCAACAGCTGCCGCAAGTTTGGCCGGCTGAGTTATTACCAGGGCCGGATTAAGAACGATCTCGCATGCGATATTTGCAGCATCTCTTATCCTGACATTGTAGGTGCCTGGTGCAAGGTAATTGAATATACCTGAACTCTGCCATGTGGCACCTCCGTTAATTGTAAATGAGTATGTACCGTACCCGCCCAGCGGGTTGGTGATGGTAATTATACCATCATTTGCCCCATTGCATGTTACCATTGCTGGGGTAACTGTTGCACTAAGAACAGCAGGTTCTGTAATTACCAGAGCCGCATTCAGTATTATAACACAGGCCGGGTGTGCCCTGTCCCTAATCCTGACATCATAGGTACCCGGTGTCAGTGATGAGAAGGTAGCGGAAGTCTGCCATGCAGCGCCGCCGTTATGGCTGTAATCATAAGTTCCATAACCGCCTGTCGGGCTTGTAATTATTATCATTCCGTTATTTGCACCGAAGCATGTTACATTAACTCCTGTTACCACCGCGTTCAGAATTGCCGGCTCTGTAATTACGAGTGCCGGGTTCAGTGTGATTGTACAGGCGATATTTGAAGCATCTCTTATTCTTACATCATAAGTTCCGGGTGCAACACCGTTAAATGTTCCCGATACCTGCCATGAAGTTCCTCCGGTAATACTGTATTCATAAGTTCCATAACCGCCTGTTGGTGCAGTTATGTTGATTATTCCGTCATTTGCTCCGTTGCAGGTGACCATTGTGGTCAGAACAACAGCATTCAGCATTGGTGGCTGGGTTATCTGGAGAGCATTATTAAGAATTATCACACATGTAATATGTGCAGCATCCCTGATCTGAACATTATAATTTCCTGGAACCAGTGCCGTAAAAGTACCTGATGCCTGCCATGAACCTCCACCGTTGATGCTGTATTCATAAGTGCCGTAACCGCCAGTTGGGTTAGTGATTGTTATCGTACCATCACTTCCTCCGAAACAGGTCACATTAGTTCTGGCAACATCTGCTTTGAGAACAGCAGGTTGTGTTATTGTGAGTGCAGCATTCAAAATCACAGTACATGCCGTATGAGCTGCATCCCGCATCCTTACATCGTAAGTACCTGGTGCAAGGTTGGTGAAGTTATTGAGACCTGACCAGTTGGTGCCTCCGTTTATTGAATATTCATACGTGCCATATCCTCCGGCAGCTCCGGTAATTGTTATTATTCCGTTATTCGCTCCGAAGCATGTCACATTTGTTCCTGTTGCAGTTGCACTCAGTGCGGCTGGCTCTGTTATTACCAGGGCACTGTTAAGGACAATTATACAACCTGTGTGAGCCGCATCTCTTATCTGGACATTATAGCTTCCCGGGGCAAGACCGTTAAAGGTTCCTGATGCCTGCCATGAAGCTCCGCCAGATACACTATATTCATACGTACCGTAACCGCCTGTTGCGCCTGAAATCGTTATTCTTCCATCATTTGCACCAAAACATGTCACATCTGTTTTGCCAACTGCCGCTGCCAACTGGGGAGGCTCTGTTATTCTCAATGAACCATTCAGTGTCACAATGCACATTGGATGAGCTGCATCCCTTATCTGGACATTGTAGAAGCCGGGGGCAAGGGCAGCAAAGTTACCTGATGCCTGCCATGTTGTGCCTCCATCAATAGTATATTCATATGTCCCATACCCTCCTGCCGGTGCTGTGATGGTTATTGTTCCATCATCTGCTCCGTAACATGTAACATTTGTACTTGCTACAGTCGCTGCCAGTTTTGCCGGCTGTGTAATGAGAAGTGCAGGATTAAGGATGATCTCACAGGTAATATGAGCTGCATCCCTTATTCTTACATTATAGGTACCCGGGGCAAGATTGGTAAATGTTCCTGTTGTCTGCCACGATGCACCGCCATTAATTGTATATGCGTATGTACCATAACCCCCGAGCGGATTAGTTATATTGATTATTCCATCATTTGCACCATTGCATGTAACATTGTTACTCGCTACAGTGGCTGAAAGAATTGCAGGCTGGGTAATAACCAATGCCGGGTTAAGGACTATTACACAGGTCGGATTCGCTCTGTCTCTTATCCTGACATCATACGAACCCGGGGTAAGAGAAGAGAATGTTCCTGTCAATTGCCAGGTTGCGCCTCCATTCCTGCTGTATTCATAGGTTCCATAGCCGCCTGATGGAGAAGTAATATTTATAACTCCGTCATTTGCACCAAAGCAGGTAACATCTGTCGAAGCTACAACAGCATTCAGTATAGCCGGTTCGGTGATTGTTACTCCCGGATTCAGCACTATTTCGCATGCTGTATTTACGGCATCTCTGATCCTTACATCATAGACGCCAGGAGCAAGACCGCTGAATGTTCCTGATGCCTGCCAGTTTGTTCCTCCGTTATTGCTGTATTCGTAGGTACCGTACCCGCCCAATGGATTGGTAATGTTTATAATTCCGTCATTTGCACCGAAGCAAGTGACCATTGTCGGGGTTACGGTTCCCCTTAGGATAGCGGGCTGGGTAATGACAAGTGCATTGTTCAGCACGATCACGCAGCTTGCGTGTGCAGCATCTCTGATCTGTACATTATATGTGCCCGGACCAAGTCCTGTAAAGCTTCCTGATGCCTGCCATGCGCCTCCACCGTTTACAGTATATTCATAGGTGCCATATCCGCCTGTCGGATTGGTGATCGTAATTGTTCCATCACTTCCACCAAAACAAGTCACATTTGTACTGGCGATATCGGCATCAAGTACTGCCGGCTGGGTAATTACAAGTGCAGGATCAAGTGTTGTGACACAAGCTGTATGGGCTGCATCCCTTATCCTGACATCGTAGGTCCCCGGTGCAAGGCCGGTGAAATTGCCAAGTGGCGACCAGGTGGTTCCGCCATTCACAGTATATTCGTAAGTTCCGTAACCACCAGCCGGACTGGTTATCGTAATTATTCCATTATTTGCGCCAAAACAGGAAACATCTGTTTTGCCAACTGTCGCTGCCAGCTGTGCTGGCTGGGTAATAACCAGTGAGCCGTTTAATGTGATCACACATGTTGCATTAGCAGCATCCCGGATCTGAACATTATACGTAGCAGGAACAAGATTTAAAAATGAACCTGATGCCAGCCATGTTCCTCCTCCATTGATACTGTATTCATAAGTGCCGTAACCGCCCAGGGGATTTGTGATGGTTATCGATCCATCATTTGCCCCGAAGCATGTCACATTGGTTCTTGCAACATTTGCAGATAAGACTGCAGGTTCTGTTATCTGAAGCGATGCATTGAGCGTAACTACGCATGTAATTTGTGCCGCATCCCTGATCTTGACATTGTAGAATCCCGGATTCAGTAATGTGAAGTTGCCGGATGCCTGCCATGTTGCGCCTCCGTTAATTGTATATTCATAAGTTCCGTAACCGCCTGCAGCTCCGCTGATTGTAATTGTACCATCGGCTGCACCGAAGCACGTAACGTTGGTTCTGGCAACGGTTGCCGACAGGATCAATGGCTCGGTAATTACAAGGGCCGGATTTAATGTTATTGTACAAGCCGGATTCAATGCATCCCGCATTCTCACATTGTAAGTGCCTGGTGTAAGGCCGGTAAAATTACCCGATCCCTGCCATGATGCTCCTCCATTGATGCTATATGAGTATGACCCATATCCACCTGTTGCCCCGCTAATTGTAATTGTTCCGTCATTGGCACCAAAGCACGTTACATTTGTATTGCCAACTGCTGCTGCCAACTGCGCAGGTTCAGTAATAATTACAGCCGGATTAAGCGTTACAACACATAGTGTGTGTGCCCTGTCTCTTATCCTGACATCATACGAGCCTGCAGAAAGTGCAGAGAATACAGGCGAATCCTGCCATGTCGATCCACCGTTTATGCTGTACTGGTAAGTGCCATAGCCGCCGGCAGAATTTGTTATTGTAATAATTCCGTTATTGGCTCCGAAACATGAAATGTCGGTATCAATTACCGTTGCCATAAGGGCTGCCGGCTCAGTTATCTGCAATCCGGCATTGAGAATTATTACACATGCTGTGTTTGCAGCATCCCTGATCCTTACGTCATAGGTGCCGGGTGCCAGGTTGCTGAAAATATTTGCCAACTGCCAACTGCCACCACCGTCTATCGAATATCCGTAGGTCCCATATCCGCCCGAAGCTCCCGTTATGCTTATCGTACCGTCGTTTGCAGCGTTGCAGGTCACATTTGTGGATGCCAGGGTCGCTGTAAGCATTGCCGGCTGGGTAAGAACAAGGGCATTATTAAGTACAATATAACAGCTTGTAAATAAGGCATCACGGATCTGGACATTGTATGTTCCTGGTGTCAGCGCTGTATAATTGCCTGAAGCCTGCCATGAACCGCCACCGTTGATGCTGTATTCATAAGTTCCATGTCCGCCAGCTGCACCTGATATTGTAATTGTTCCATCAGATGAACCAAAGCAGGTTATATTGGTCCTGTTAACCGTTGCACTCAATACCGGCGGTTCTGATACAACCAGGGCACCATTGAGCACTATAACGCATGCAGTATTCACAGCATCGCGTATCCGGACATTATAGGTACCTGGTGTAAGGTTAGTGAAATTGCCCGAACCGAGCCATGATGTTCCTCCATTAATAGTGTACTGATAGGTGCCGTATCCTCCTGCAGCTCCTGAAATTATAATTGATCCGTTATTTGCTCCGAAACAGGTAATATCTGTCTTTGTTACAGTTGCGCTAAGTACAACAGGTTGTGTTATAACCAGCGCCGGATTAAGAGTAAGGATACATGTGGGATTAACTGCATCCCTGATCTGCACAATATATGTTCCCGGAGCAAGCCCTGTAAATGTCCCTGATCCCGCCCAGGTTGTCCCTCCGTTAATAGTATATCCATAAGTACCGGTTCCGCCAGTGGCACCTGAAATTGTTATAGTTCCGTCATTTGCGCTGAAACATGTGACATTTGTGCTTGCAATAGTTCCGTTAAGAACCGGCGGCTGTGTGAGGGTGATATTAGCCGTAGCAATACATCCTTTTGAATCGGTTACAGCTACTGCATAATATCCTTCGTTGAGACCTGAAATATCCTCAGTTGGAGATGTAAATCCGTTGGGACCGGTCCATGCGATACCGAATGGTGCGGTTCCGGCTGAAATTGTCATATCAACCGCGCCAGTCGCAACATTGTAACAAATTAGGTTTGTTCCTGTAAGCGAAAGTGAAGGCGGCTGGTTTACAGTTATCACTGCTGAACCCGAAAGCACTCCAACACAATTATTGAGATCGGTGAGTGAGGTAAGAGTGTATGTTGAATTCACGACCGGTGATACGCTTGCAGTGTAAACATTGGTCGGATGACCCGTAACAGTTATCGGAGTGGTTCCGTCAGTATAAGTGAATGTAAACGGAGCAACACCCGTGAATGCCAATGTAAGTGTAGTTGAACTGCCTCTGCATAATTCACCGCCGCCGCTTATTATACCTGTAGGTTTTGGGAAGTAAGTAATTGTAGTGCTCCCCGAACCTGTATTTGTACACCCGGTGTTATCTGTAATATTTACTATAGTATAAGTGCCGGCCAAAGTGGCATTTATAATATAAGGATTACTGCTTGTTGATACCGGTGCCTGGGAGACTCCATTTATTGCATAAGTGAAATTGAATGGAGCTGTTCCTGTAAATGCAACGCTTAGAGGTCTTGTTCCACCGTCGCACATATTGCCGCCGTTGGTTATATTGGCAGTAGGCAGAGGTGAGACCGATACCGCAAACGGAATGTGATTGGTTACACAA
Source organism: uncultured Bacteroidales bacterium (assembly GCA_963702415.1). GTDB lineage: Bacteria > Bacteroidota > Bacteroidia > Bacteroidales > VadinHA17 > LD21. Next base: position 255,513 of record CAVPCP010000023.1, read on the forward strand.
CCTGCTATATTTGTCTCCCTGACAAGAATGGTTCCTCCCACATTTCCAAAAACTATAGATATTGAGTTTGCTGAAGGATCACCTATAATTGCTGCCCCTCCGGGTACTGTCCAGTTATACACTGAACCTGCCCTGTTAGTTACACTGTAAGTATGAGTACTTAATGCACAGACAGTGGCATCACCAATTATATTTTCAGGAGCCGGCTGGGTATAAACCGTAACCAAAAGATTTGAAGGATCACCTGAACAGCCAAGGGAATTGGTTTCATAAACTGAAATGTTTCCGGAACCCGCAGCAAGAGCAGCATCAATAAGGATTGCATTCGTATTGAAGTCAAATGTCTTGGTTCCTACTGCAGGGGCAACTGTCCAGTGGAATGATGATCCTCCTACCGGATTGACGTTATAAACAACATTCTTATCTCCGGCACAAAGAGCAATACGTCCGGAAACTGGCAGGGGAACTGGCTCCTGATTGATTGTTATAATTACGGGCACCGCTGTTCCAGTACATCCGAACTGGCTCACCGGAGTAATAGTGTAGATCGCTGTGATTGGCGCAGACGAGTAATTATTTATTATATCATTCAGGTGAAGTGTTCCAGCAGGATCAGCAGCTACATTAACTCCTGCTGTTCCCTGAACTGATGCATCAGACATCAATGGTAATCCCCAGTTGAACAGTGTACCTGCAGGAGTATTTGCCGGAAGAAGTTTGATTTCTGTTCCGATTGGCACCCCTGAACAAACAGTACTTGTCAGGCCCGGCTGGATGACCGGCTGTGGACGAATAGTAATAACCACATTGACTGGTGCTCCAAAGCAATTCGGAGCAAGAACAGGCTGTACTCTATAGGTCACTGTTTTATCAGCCCCGGTGAGATTAGTAAATTTATCAGCCGAAAGGTAATTTGCTGAAGAAATAGCATTAGGAACGACAGCATTCGATGGGTCTGCAATAAGTCCTCCTGCGATTGTTTCACTTATAATATTATAATGTGTCGGAACAACGCTTCCGGCAGCCTCTTTAAGTATAAGACCGGTAGAAGTATTGCTGCATACACTCCTGTCAAGTCCCGGATCAAGCACAGGTTCTGAACCAACACTGACCACAACATTCACTGTGGGCCCTGTGCACCCGTCTTTTACAGGTGTAACAGCATAGGTCACAGTACCAATACCTCCAGAAGTATTGGTATAGGTGTCGGTGATATTGGCTGAGGTACCGACAGCCCTTGCTGTACCTCCGGCAACTCCAGCACTGTGAACCGGAGCCGGCCATGTGAAGGTCACATTATCGCCCGGATTTACGAAATTATCAAGAAGTATCTGGTAATTAATAGCTATTCCCGAACATGTTGAAGGATTCTGCCCTGCAGTGATTGCAGGCAGCTGCTTAACTGTAATGATAATGATGTTTGAATTGACAGTTCCGCAGCCAGAAGCCGATGTAGTTACTCTTCTGTAATCGGTGCTTGCGGTCAGGAGAGCAGTCTCTGTAAAAGTAAGTGCCGTGGCTCCGGGTATGTTAACCCAGGTGCCCAATCCCGTTGGACTCTTCTGCCACTGATATGTAAGGCCTGTTCCGCCTGTCGGACTTGAGACATCCGTAAATCCTGCAGGAGAGGTGTTATAACAGATGGATTGATTCGATCCGACAGAACCCGGAGTCAGGTTACCATAAACAGTGATCAGTATTGAAGCAGAATTTACTGTCCCGCATGTTCCGCTTGTTACCTGGCGCCTGTAATATGTACTGACAGTAAGAGCCGGTGGAGCATATCCTATTGCTGTTGCACCCCCGATATTATTCCATGTAGCATTATCAGGTGAATTCTGCCACTGATAAGTGTATCCGCCCGGACCTCCTGTCGGAGCCGTTAATTCAGTAAGAGCTGCCGGAGCTGTATTATAACAGATCGATTGATTTGATCCTATTGTACCTGAAGTGAGGTTTCCGTAAACAGTGATGAGGATCGAAGCAGAATTTACGGTTCCGCACGATCCGCTTGTAACCTGGCGTCTATAGTATGTACTTGATGAAAGTGCAGGAGGTGCGTAACCGGCTGCAGTCGCTCCGCCGATACTTGTCCATGCTGCATTATCAGGCGAGCTTTGCCATTGGTAGGTATAGGCTCCTGTGCCTCCTGAAGGCGCTGTAAGCTGGGTTAAAGCAGCCGGTGCTGTATTGTAACATATCGATTGTGCAGTGCCTATTGTGCCTGCAGTAAGATTGCCATAAACCGTAATAAGTATAGAGCCACTGTTAACAGTTCCGCACGATCCGCTTGTAACCTGTCGTCTGTAATATGTGTTTGCTGTTAATGCTGCCGGAGCATAACCGGCAGCGGTTGCTCCGCCTATGCTTGTCCATGTTGAATTATCCGGAGAACTCTGCCACTGATAGGTATAACCACCCGGTCCACCGGTTGGTGCTGTTAATTCAGTTAATGCTGCAGGAGCAGTGTTATAGCAAATGGTTTGCGCAGTGCCTATGGTACCGGCTGTAAGGTTCCCGTAAACAGTTATAAGTATTGATGCGCTATTCACTGTACCGCAGCTTCCGCTTGTAACCTGACGCCTGTAATATGTGCTGGCTGTAAGTGCCGGCGGAGCGTAACCAATAGCAGTTGCTCCTCCAATGCTGGTCCATGTTGAATTATCCGGGGAACTCTGCCACTGATAATTATATCCACCCGGACCGCCCGCTGGTGCTGTAAGCTCTGTCAGAGCTGCCGGTACTGTATTATAGCATATCGACTGTGCTATTCCTATTGTTCCGGCAGTAAGATTCCCGTAAACGGTTATCGCAATTGATGCACTGGATACTGTTCCGCATGTTCCGCTTGTTACGTTACGCCTGTAATATGTTGTGGCTGTAAGTACAGGTGGAGCGTAGCCAACACCTGTTGCTCCCGCAATATTGTTAAATGTTACATTATCCGGCGAATCCTGCCACTGGTAAGTGTATACGCCTATACCTCCGGATGGTGCAGTAAGCTGGGTAAGAGCGGAAGGTGCCGTGTTGTAACATATCGACTGAGCTGTTCCGATTGTTCCTGCGGTAAGGTTTCCGTAGACAGTTATTAAAATGGAAGCGCTGTTGACTGTTCCGCATGTTCCGCTTGTAACCTGTCGTCTGTAATATCTGCTGGCAGTAAGTACGGGCGGAACGTAGCCGACGCCTGTAGCCCCGCCGATATTTGTAAATGTTATATTATCCGGTGAATCCTGCCATTGATAGGTATAACCTCCCGGCCCGCCTGCTGCTGCAGTTAATTCTGTTAATGGAGCCGGTATTGTGTTATAGCATATTGTTTGTGCAGTTCCTATAGTTCCTGCTGTGAGATTTCCATAAACGGTGATAAGAATGGAAGCCGAGTTTACTGGTCCGCATGTTCCGCTTGTAACCTGGCGTCTGTAATATGTGCTTGCTGTTAGAGCAGGTGGAGCATAGCCGGCTGCTACAGCTCCTCCGATGTTATTCCATGTTGCATTATCAGGAGAACTCTGCCACTGATAGGTATATCCGCCAGGACCACCTGTTGGTGCCGTAAGCTGAGTTAATGCTGCCGGTGCTGTATTGTAGCAAATTGATTGTGCCGTTCCAATTGTTCCGGCTGTTAGCTGGTTATAAATATTAACATTTATATTCGAAGCTGCTCCTGCACCGCATCCATTCTCGGGATATACCGAAATTGTTCTTGGAGATGCTGCGCCGGGAGCAAAATCGACAACAACTGCGATTGTACCCTGGCCGGAAACAATTGTAACTCCTGCCGGGACTGTCCATACATAATTGGAGGCATTAGCAACTGCAGTAATTGAATAGTTGACACCTGACTGGCCATAGCAAACATTTGCTGGTCCAGTGATGGCTCCGGCTGCTCCGGGAGCTGCAGGGTTGATTGTAATATTATAATTTGGAGTGGTGAACTGACAGCCTGTTGCAGTAATTCTTTCGGTCACTCTCACCCATCCGGCACCTGCTGCAACATTCCAGATAATTGTCACACTATTATTTGTTGAAGGGCCCGAGATTGTGCCGTTTGAAACCGCCCAGCTATAAGTGCGTCCTGCAAGCAAAGGAGTTGAATATACTCTGGTATTTCCCAAACATGGACCTATATCTCCGGATACAACGGGTGCCGGCAATGGGTTGATGCCGATCATGACTGAAGCACTGCTTACGGTTCCACAGCTTCCGCTTGTTACATTCCGTCTGTAATATGTTACAGCAATAAGTGCAGGTGGAGCGTAGCCGACGCCGGTCGCGCCGCCTATGTTGTTGAATGTTACATTATCGGAAGAATTCTGCCACTGATATGTATAAGCTCCGGTACCTCCGGTTGGTGCAGTAAGCTGGGTAAGCGCTGCCGGGGCACTATTAGAGCATATAGTCTGAGGTGAGCCTATAGTTCCGGCAGTAAGATTCGCATAAACAGTGATAAGAACCGATGCGCTGCTTACAGTTCCGCATGTTCCACTTGTAACGTTTCTCCTGTAGTATCTGTTTGCCGTAAGTACAGGAGGTGAATAACTTGATGCAGTAGCTCCACCGATATTTGTAAATGTTACGTTATCGGGAGAATCCTGCCACTGGTAAGTATAGGCTCCTGTTCCCCCCGAAGGCGCTGTGGCCTGGGTAAGTTGAGCAGGTGCTGTATTGTAACAGATCGATTGTGCAGTTTGAATAGTGCCTGCAGTAAGGTTAGCATAAACAGTAATTTGAATTGAACCACTTATGTTTGTACACGGTCCGGAAATCACTATTCTCCGGTACCAGGTTGTTGCTGTAAGAGCAGGAGGCGAATAATTGGCAGCTGTCGCTCCTGCTATGTTATTAAAAGTGACATTATCTGCAGAACTCTGCCACTGGTAACTGTAAATACCTGAACCACCTGCAGGAGCTGTACCGGTGAGACCGGTAGGAACAGTGTTATAACATATTGTCTGAGTCGCGGCTACAGAGTTGTTGGTTATAACGGGATAAATTGTAAGAACCACCTGTTCAGCAGGACCTTCGCATAAAAGTCCTGTAGTACCGATTTCGCGAACCCAATAATTGTAAACTCCAGCAGCTAATGCCCCTGGATTATATGTACCGCCAGTACCTACTTCATGAATAGGCAAAAGATCTGAATTATTGTACCAATGGAGCATACCCGGGTTTGTCCCATTTCGGATTGCTGTTAAAGTAGTCGGACTCCCAAGACAAATTGTTACATCGGGAGCTGTAGGTAAAGGAGGTGCTCCTACAAGACGTAATCTTGAAAATTCGGTTACAGCATCCAGGTATGTTAAGAGATTGCCACCATCGTACGGATTGCATGGACCCCAATTGCGCAGGGTAACATCAAAAATATCATTCTCCTGGTCATTCACATAATCACCTGTATGAGAGATAGGATATGTCTGTGCCATTGGAGTAATCATCAATTTTGAAAATGGGTCCCATACGTACTTAATCACAGGACCCTCAAAAAAGCCTGATGGCGTGGTGTAACCAGGTCCATTAGGAGTACCATCCGGGTTAACATGCCATACCCCCTGTATTCCCACACCATTATTATCAGTAACCTGGACAGGTGTTCCATTAACATCAATAAAAACATTGGGAATTCCTGGTGCAGGATTATGGGTGCCATAAACGAATTGGACATTCCTTGGACGAATATTAGGAAGATCTGGCTCAGCAGCTAACTGGCAGTCGAAAACAGTTGCATCAGTAAAGATGAAATTGGTTATATCTTCACCAACACAAAACAAAGTCCTGGGATCATCTATCGGAGGATCAAGGCCAAGATCTCCTGTTCCCGGAACCGGGGTACCATTATCCTTTTTGTAATTTGGAATGGTTATGATAATTGAGTTTTGTGTTACAAATAAAAGTGTTTGAAGAGAACCTCCCGAGGGAAATACATAAGGGAAAATTTGTATATCCCAGGTACAATTAATTGTATTATCAGGATAGCCAGCATAAGTTTCAGTTGATTTGTAAAGACCACTCCCCGGAGCTGATTCTATGAAAGGAGAATTTGTATTAGGAAGATCTGAAGGATAAAACCACCTGATATATACAAATGGAGTTACAAAATGGATACTATTCCTGAATCTAGCTGTTACAATTACATTATACTCAACAGTTACATTTTCTACAGCAGCACAAATATCAACCGGAGGAATTTCTCCATATAAGCCATTTACAAAATCCGCTTGCACTGCAATATAATTATTAACGGCCTGAACATTTGCAAAATTTGGTTCAACCGGACCAATAAGAGACATTGTACCTACTGCAGCATTATATGATACGCGTACATTGTTTCTGTTTGCAAAAGATATTGATGAAGGTAGTGAAATCCTAAGAAAATTAAGCGCTGCCACAGGATTACCTACCATGGCTACCGGAACTCCTCCTACAGTTATAGTCCAGCCCGCTGAGGTTCCGGGTGCGGTTACTGCCCTGTCAAATTCAAGCATAAGAACCTGCTGTGCTGCATCCGTAAAAGTTATAGGATAAATGTTATTTGGAGCATCGACCGGGACAAGGTAAGACTGGGCTGAAGCATATGTAAAAGTCATTAAAACAATTACAAAGGTTGCAAAAAAACCCTTTGCTCTCTTATTGAGTGTTTTTTTTATTCCTTGAAAAAATGACGTTGCCATGTCAGGTTGTTTAGGTTGCCTATAATAATTTAGCCCTACCGGTTGGGAGGGGGCTAAATAAAATTTGTTAAACAGGTAAATCTATTGTCTATAGGCGTACGGTGTTTAGGTTAGATATTAACGGACTTTCAACCTGAATATTATAATCATAGTGTAGAAGAAATTGTTCTGCAAGTTTTGCAGGTTCTGCAAGTCAGTAAAAACCGTAACTTTAGTTTTGAAATTTATATATCTCACTTTTAGAAACGTGCTAAAATGTCAACTATTAAGAAATTTGACGAATTAGAGATCTGGAAATTGGCTAGGGAATTGGTTATAGGATCATTGCTATCACCAATCTGGTCTTCAGGTGTACACAGCATGTCTTAATACACAGAACTTTTTTAAAACAAAAAAGGGCAAAAAGCTCATTGCCTCTTGCCCACTTTCCTTCGTCTCTTAGTTCTTTAGTTTCGAAGCCCCTTAATCTCTTTGTCCGCTTCCCGCAGTTAAGCCTTCACGCCATCTTGCCTTTATGCCTTTGAACCATCATTATTATAACTGCCCCAACAACAAGTCCTGAAACATTTGCTACCCAATCGAAAAGATTGAATGATCTTGCAGGAACCCATAACTGGACTAGCTCTGAAGTTGTTGCTAATAAAAAAATGACAAGAAAGAGTTTCTTTAAAGGACTTGAGTAAAACAAGTAAAGCCCTCTCATTTGCCCAGCCAAGTAAAAAATACAAATAAAAAAATAAACTGCAAAATGTAGAAGATGGTCAAGTCTTATATGGAAAGAATCAGGACCAATCTTTACTTTTTCAAGACCTCCGATGATTGGAAGAAAAGCAGAAATAAGGACAAAGAAATATCCAATCCAGAATGTTGTTCTAAAAAGTTCTTTAGAAGAAAGATATACTTTAATATAAGTTCTGTTTTTTATTAATCTTATAGGTATTCAGATGGATAGGTTTAATCCTTTTAACAAGCCTCTTTAATAAATCCTCAATAATTACCTCCATTTTAAAACTCAATAGGTCAAGCTTTAAGATATTCTTTTTCCAGGTATGAATTTTTAAATCTATACTGATAATCAGGATCCTTAAATAATGCTATCTGGCTTGATGGATATTCTTCAATAAGCCAGGTTAAAAAAGCAGTCAAATCTATCTTTTCATTTTTCAGTTTCGTGGCATTGGTTACAAATAATTCTTTACCCCTCTGTTGCATTATATTATCAATCTGATCCATAACACCAGAAAAGCTTCTATAATTGAATAACAGACCTGATTTTTCTTGCTCTTCGATTGTTCCTGCTGAAATAGTATTTACGTAGATAGCGGGTGTGCCCATTAAACATGATTCTGAAGCAGTAGTTGCACCCTCTCCAATATACATTTCAGCAAAAAACAAAGCATCATGAAGCTGATATGGATGGATTTTTAACCGATATTTTTCCAATGATTCTGGTAATTTTTCTTCAGAAGAAATAAACACTTTGGCAAATTTCCTGCAGTGGCTAATTATTTCCTGCTTTTGTTCAAGTGATAAACCTCGTTGATTTAAATCGTGACTCGCCTGCCAGGAAACAAAACGAATAACGATATACTTTTCTTCATTTAAAATCTTAAGGTCATTTAATACCTGTTTATCGGGGTAAAAATAGGCTGGTAACAAATAAGATAATTCCATGAATCCGTCAAAAGGGTAATGTCTGGGCCCCAGGTTCTTTTTAAACGCTTTAGGTGTGATTATCAAATCGGCAAAGAGTTTGTATATATATCTTTCCAGGCGTCCGACTTCAGTATCATCCAAAACAATATTATTACATCTTAGAAAGAATGAAGCAATAGAGGCATACGGAGAAGCAAAGCTGATTATTAACTCAGGCTTAAATTTATATCCCGATTGAATAATTATAAAAGTTGCATAAAACAAATAAAGGAACTTTCCGGTTAATGATTTCTTACCATTCCCCCTGCTTATAAATGGCATATTGTAATAATGCAACAATTCGAACGAGACTTCTTTGTCTCTGGCTGTAATAATGATATCATGCTTATTTGCTTTAAGCTTCAAATATAGATTCCTGAAATAATGTACATGCCCAGGATGGCCTATATCAATTAATATCTTCATGAAATAGCTTCATTAGTTCTTCCTGTGTCGGATAATTAATCAGAACCGCCCTTCGTGGGCCATGATAAACAAACAGACTTCCCGCAGCTACAGCAGAAGCATTAGACTGTTTAACAACCTGATTTAAATGTTGATTGCTTCCAGCTCCAGAGCCTGCAATAACCGGGATAGTAACAGCATTACTTATTCTTGATATAAGTTCCAGATTATAACCTTCCATCATTCCGTCAAAGTCAATACTTTGTATAAAGAGCTCTCCAGCTCCATTGTCAGCCATAAGTCTTGCATAAGTCACAGGTTCAAAGGTTGTTGCTTTTGAACCCGAATAAGTCCAGACTACATCTCCGCCTAAAAATTTTTTCTTTATATCAATGCAGACAACAATGGTTGAACTTCCAAATTCTTCACTTGCACGTCTGATAAAATCAGGTTCTTCGGCAGCGGCAGTATTAATCACCACTTTCTCAGCCCCTGAATTAAGTATTTCACGAATATCTTCAATAGTTCTGATGCCTCCCCCAACAGCAAAAGGCATATTACATTCATCTCCTACTTTGCGTACAAAATCAAGAGAGATCTTCCGGATTTCTTTACTGGCTGTGATGTCCAAAAATACTAATTCATCAGCACGCAGATCATTAAAGATTTTAACAGCATTAATTGGATCTCCAATATACCGGAAATCTTTGAATTTAATAGATTTTACCAGACCCTGGTTACGAAGCAGTAAAACCGGGATTACTCGTGGTCTAAACATATAAAATGTTTGCTTTACAGGTTAACAAAATTGCTCAATAATTGTAAACCTACATCCTGACTTTTTTCTGGATGAAACTGGGTTCCGAAAATATTTTCATTTTCAATATAAGACACAAAATCATAGCAATAATTTGTCATTCCGGTAATCATAACATTTGAATTAACCAAGCAATGATAACTATGTACAAAATAGAATTGTGCATCCGATGGAATATCTTTAAATATTTTACTGGGTGATTGCATCATGACAGTATTCCATCCCATATGTGGTACTTTCAGACGGTATTTGTCTTTATCGGGAATCCTGAAAAGCACTGTTTTAGCTACAATCCAGTCAAGTCCTTTTACCAAACCTTCTTCGCTGTAATTCCCCATCAATTGCATGCCAAGGCAAATGCCCATAATTGGCACTTTTTCTATTAACACTCTTCTATTCAGGATATTGAAAAGGTTTAATTCAGACAATTTTCGCATCCCGTTTGCAAAGTGACCAACTCCTGGCAGAATAAGCTTATCGGCTTTATTTATAACCTGAGGATCTGAACTTATTTCAGAATGGCAGCCAATTCTTTTCAGTTTGTTCTGAACCGATCTGAGATTACCCATTCCATAATCAATAATTGCAATCATTTACTGTGCATATTTCAAATACATTATTTGAGGTAATAATTTCAATTTTACAGCTATTTTTATAGGCCATCTGAGAGTACGTATAAGTATCAAATATGACGGATAATCATTATGCGATTTTAATGGGGCATTCATGATTTCGTCAAACTCCTTTTCCGTTAGGCTAAGTTTATTAATGACATATTCCACCACCTTTGGATCATAGGCATAAGGTGAAGATTGAATTTCTCCTAATGCCTTCTCTCTTGAAATTTGACCCGAACGTATCAGCGCACTCAGTTCGGTTTTTCTTTTGTCTATGCCGAATTTAGCAGGTAAATAAAAAGACTGAAAGAATTTTGTATAAACGTTTTCATGATGATGCCCACCATAATACTCCCATCCTAGTTCATTCACAAGTATTTCATCAACATCTTTTTTCCTGTAATCGATGTACTCCATCAGTCTCACTTCACGGATACGCTTTAAAAATGAATACAAAATAAGCTTGAAGAAGGTCATATGAGGAAAACTTTTAAACCTATTGAGTTTCCCAAATCGTTTATGTACACTGGAAACATATAATGGATCCATATATGTCCAGGATATTGGACTTGTTCCCTCAGTTCTGAACGAATGTCCATTAAGAATATAGCTTATTTTTTCCTTAAATGCAACTTCATATAGAACTGAATAAATTGCATAGTCAGTAGGAACATCAGCATCCGGAGTTGAAGATTTTAAAAAGGAAATCTGAAGGTCTTTAAACTCTTCCCAGTCAGCAACAACTGTATATAATGGAACATTAAGCTTTTCACATACTTTTTTAATATTCTTTACCGAAATGTCAGAATTCCATCCATTGTCAAAATGCACAGCCAGAGGTCTGAGGCCAAGTTTTACTGCTATATAAAGTGTATAAGTACTATCCCGTCCCCCACTTACGCCAGCAATACAATCGTAAGGTTTATTCCGTCCCTTATGTTTTATCTCTTCAACGATTTTCTTAAGTTCTTCTTCAAGACCAGGTCCGAGAGGATGAAGCTTTTCCATTTTATCGTGAATTATACAATACTTACATTCTCCCTTTTCATCAAACCAAATGTCTTCAACTGATGAATCAAGAATACATCGTGAACATAGAGATCTCATAATTCTCTTCCCTCTATTTCAAAAAAGATTTTGGGTCTCTGAGGCAATATCAGACTCACAAAAGGAATAATGATTTTTGCAAATCGTCTTATCAGTGAATAATTTGAGGGGTAATCCAGAAAAGACTTATTTGGACTATCCCATATTGCTTGAAATTCCTCTTCTGAAAAACCAAGTTTTTTTATAACATAATTCTTTACTTCTTTAATTTTGGCAGTATCATACGAACAGCTGTTCATAATCTGCAGAGCCTCATTTCGTGAAATCTCTCCACTCACTACCTGAGCCGATAATGTAATAAGTCGTTTATCAATGGAAAATTTCTCAGGTAGCCAATAAGTAACAGTAAATTTAGTAAAGAGGTTTTCATGGTGATGTCCGCCATAGTATTCCCATCCGTATAGCTCCTTTAATTCTTGTTGAGCACTCTTTTTCTGATAATTAATATAATTAAATGGAGTAATAGTTTTTATCTGCCTGATATATCCCAGATATAACAGGGTATTGAAAGAAATTAATGGGAAAGTTTTCAGTTTGTGGTTACCGAATCGTTTATGCACATTCTTAATCTGTTTTTTATCGGTATAGGTCCACTCTGTAGGCTGCTTTCCTTCAGAACGAAAGTCATTCCCTGTAAGAATATATTTGACTCTCTCACGTCTGGCAATCCTATAAAGAATCGACATAATGGCATAGTCGGTTGGTGCATCGATCCACGGAAGTTCAGCAATCATGAAGGAACGCAAGACATCCATTACCTCTTCGTAATCAATAACATATGTCTCCAGATCAATATTCAAAGAGGCAGTGATCCTTTTTATATTTCTTACTGAAATATCAGAACTCCATCCATTATCTAGGTTGACCGCCAGAGGATGTAATCCATAATTTATTGCAAGATGCATAAGATAAGAACTATCAGTCCCACCACTGACACCTATAATGCAATCATATTTCTTTCCAGATCCCTGTTGTTTGATTTTTCCAACAATTTGGCACCATTTTCTATCGCCTTCGTCTCCTCTAACAAAAGCCTTCATAAGGTTTTCATGTATATGACAATAATTCGATACCCCTTTATCATCAAATCTAATTCCTGGAACTGTAGTATCCCAGATTCCTGATTTGCATCTCTGAAAATTGCCAATAACTCCAAATCTTCTATATGTATTTAGTATCTTCTCAGCTATTATTTTGTTATCATAAGAAAATATTAATTCCCTTCCTTTTGTACGAACAGCTTTTATTAGCAAGAATTTTATTTTTTCAGCCATTTCCTCAGGTTTAGCTCCACACACGTAACAATATTCTGTTCCGTTAATAATACTTTTTACATCACCAACGTCTGTTGTTACAACCGGACAATTGCAGGCCATTGCTTCTTTAAATACCTGTGGAGATCCTTCAAATGGAGAGGTTAGCAGTAAAATATCAACAGCATTAAGAAGTAGGTTAACTTCTGTCCGAGATCTGTCTTTTAATTCCAACAATTCTGCTTCAGGTACCAAAGACATTACATTTTTTGCTAACGGATAATTCTTTACCGGATTCAAAAAATATGATGAAAACAAGACAAAGGCCTGATTTTCACTCAGATTCAATTTTTTTCGAGCTTCAGCCTTATCAACCGGGAAGAAAGTATCCAGATCAATGCCACAAGGGATAACAGAATAGTTTTTTTTCGGTTTAATATAAAGTTTTTTATAAAGATCTTGAGAGACAAATATCCTATAATTGGCCATTAAGCAGGCAAGGTTTGAAACCAGAAGTGTTTTTTTCTGATTAATATCTGAACCATGAAATGTGATGATGACTTTACAAAACGGCTGTAATACTGCAATAAATCCGGATAGACCATAATGAGCATGAATTACAGCATATTTATTTTCTCTGAGGTGACACCAAAGCCTGTACCATTTTTTTAAATATCCAATAATCCCTTTCCCATAAATATAGAAAAAATCGAAATTTACTCCCCGATTTTGAACCATTGATACTTGCTCTTGTATAAATGGATGATGTCGTTTAACATCGAATTTATAATCGTCATAACTATTACCACTGCATACTATAAGTACGTCTTTCATAAGCGAGAACTAAATGATTTAGATATGTTCATAAAATAACTCTTTTACAAAATCTTATGTGAGAGGAAGAAATGTTCTTTAGGGCTTCCGACTTTTTATAAATTTAGCTGGTACGCCACCAACTATACTATACGGTTCCACACTTGATATTATAACTGAGCCGGCACCAATAATAGAACATTTCCCTATTCTCACTCCTGGCAGGATAACAGAATTTGCACCTATCAAAACATCATCTTCTATTATAACATCTGATGATCTATGACTTTTAGATACAGTTAATCCTGAAAAGTAATGATGGGAATAAGAATAAATCTGACAAAAGGGAGCTATGGCGACGTTGTCACCGATTACTATTTTACCTTCCGAAGCATTAATATAGGTATTTACGCCTAAAAGCCCATTACTACCTAATAACACTTCCCCGTTTCCTATGGCAATGAAGCAATTATCCCATATCTTAAAATCTGATCCAATTTTTATCCTTCGCCTATTTCCCTGAATTTTTACACCTCTCTTTATGAATGAGTTTTTACCAATTTCACCTATGGATAATTTCCAAAAAAGATATTTTGAAATTAAATCGTATGATTTATTTTTAATTTGACTTATTAAGTCACCAATCAGGTATTTTCTCATAATTTCCCTGAATTATATAATGAAATATAATTATTTACCATTTGTTCCAATCCAAACTTAATTGAGATCCGAGATAAACCATTTAATCCAAATTCAATTGACTTCTCACTATTTACTAATAGAAACTCAATTTTTTCAGCCAGATCATTGCAATCTTTTGGTTTGGTCAAGAACCCTGTTTCCCCGTCAATAATAATTTCTCGTGTTCCCCCACTATCTGTTGCAACAACTGGTTTTGCTAATGCCATATATTCCATTATGGAATTTGACATTCCTTCCGAAAAAGAAGATAAGACACCAACATCAAAAGTTTTAATTATTCTTTCGATTTGATTATGCTCTTCCATAAAAATAAATTGCTGGTCTAATTTTAATTCTGTTACTAAGTTTTTTGTCTCATTTATTTTATTTCCGGTACCAACAGCTAAAAAGACAGTATCATCTCTCTTTTTTGAAATTATTGCAGCAGCATTTATAAATGTTGAATAATCTTTTAGATCTGTTATATTTGCAACCATACCAACTACTTTATCGCTTTTAATTTTGTATTCTTCTTTTAATGAAGCTACACTTTCTTGTATAGATGCCCTTTGTAAATCAAATCCATTATATACAACAGCTCCCTTTTTTGCAGGAGCATATAATTTTAAGCCGGCAAAAGAATTTGCAACAACAATATTTGAAAAGAAGAAATTTAAATTAAAAAGTAATTTATCTGATACAGAAAAAAAATCTTTTGGTTGTGCCCATCTGATTGTATTATTTAGGTAAAAAAACTTAATTTGAAATTTTAAAAAATTGGCATAAAATGAAGCTATTGCATCCCAGGTATGAACAACATCAGGTCTGAATTTTAAAGCTATCCTGGAAAGTTCTAAAAGAAGATGAATGTTGAATTTATTCCCCCTCTTAAAAATATATACATCATTTAAATGATCAAATAATTCTGGGAACTCAATTTTTTCGTCCAATACACATAAACATAACTTATAATCTGGTCTTTTAACTAATCCTTTTATCAATTCGACAAGTTGCCTTTCCTTTCCCCCCCTTCTTAAACCCTCAATTAATAACAGGATCTTCATACTTTATTTTGAATTAACCATTCATTAAAGAACAGGATCGACCAGATTTTGGCAGACATATCTCTGAATCCATTCTTATGATTGGAAATTAGTTTATTGACATAGCAAAAGTCAAGATAATTAAATACAGGCATTGATTTATTGTAAAATATTTCCCTCGTATAATCATTCAAATCCTTTTTAAACCAATAAGTTAATGGCACACCAAAACCCTGTTTTTTATGCGCCAGGACAGATGGCGTAAGATATTTTGACATTGCTTTCTTGAAGATATATTTTTGCTGGCCATTATGTAAATTCAAGTTTGAAGGAAGAGAAAATGCCAATTCGGCAAAAACATGATCAAGCAAAGGAACTCTAACCTCTAAAGAATTTAACATACTCACTCTGTCTACCTTCGTGAGAATATCATCTACCATATATGTTTGTACATCTAGTTCCTGCAAATTGGAGATAAAATCGGAGGAAGTTGCATCCAACAATAGTGCTTCCTTATAAAGCTCACCCCGGCTTTCAATCTCACAGTAAAAATTCTTTTGATATAATTTTTTACGTTCGCTTTCTTTCCATAAACAATAATAAGCACCAAGTTTTTGTTTTTTTTGTGAAAGATAATATAGCATGCCTTTGCCAGGCCATTTTTCCGGAAACAGGCGCTCAATATTGCCGAATAATATTTTATTGACTGAATCGGGTAATAAGTTGTTATTTCTGATCTTCCATAATTTTTGATATGCAGAATACCCGGCGAACAATTCATCACCACCATCTCCGGAGAGTGCTACTTTTACAAATTCACGGGTAAATTTTGATACAAAATAAGTAGGGAGGGCTGAACTATCAGCAAAAGGTTCGTCATAAGTGGATACTAACAGGGGTAAAAGATCAATTGATGATGGTTCGACAATAAATTCATGGTGTTCAGTTTTATATTTCAGGGCAATCTCTTTTGCATAGACTAGTTCATTAAAATCTGCCTCCCTGAATCCTATAGAAAAAGTTTTAACAGGCTCATTACTATATTGACTCATAAATCCAACTACTGAACTTGAATCAATTCCACCACTCAGAAACGCACCCACCGGGACATCACTAATCATATGAAGTTTTACAGTTTCTGATAAAGAATTTTGAATCTCTTCGATCCATTGTGATTCAGATTTTAAATTATTTACTCTAAAGCTTACCCTCCAGTATCTTTCAAATTTGAACTTTTTGATATCATTTATTGAAACGGTCATATAAAATCCCGGTTGAAGCTTCTTAATATTTCTATAAATTGAAAAATCTGATGTTATATAACCATAAGTAAAATAAGAGTCAAGAGCCTCATTGGATATTGTTTTATCAATACTGTCAGCCTTAAGGATTGATTTAATCTCAGAACCAAAAACAAATTTTTGATCATCAAAATAATAGTAAAAAGGTTTTATCCCAAACCGGTCACGGGCACAAAAAAGTCGACTATTATTGTTATCCCATATTGCAAATGCAAACATGCCTCTGAGGTATTTTAAACAATCTGAACCATATTCTGCATATAAATATAGAATCACTTCTGTATCAGTTTGGGTTTTAAAATAATATCCTTTCTCCAGAAGAGTTTTGCGCAAATCAATGTAATTGTAAATTTCACCATTAAAAACAATCCATAAACTTTCATCAACATTGCTTATGGGTTGATGGCCAGTGTTAAGATCAATAATGCTCAACCGTCTAAAACCCAATCCGACATTACCATTGATATAATAACCCTCATCATCGGGGCCACGGTGAGAAAGGCTTTCCGTCATTCTTCTCAAAAATCCTTGATCAACATTTCGATCCTTATCAAAATAAAGAAATCCGGTTATTCCGCACATTGTCTAATGTTTCTAATAAAATCAAGGATACTAGTTGATTGAATTTGGTAGTTAAAATATCTCAATACAACATCCTTCCCTTTTCTACCCACATCAAGGGCATGCTCATAATCTGATAATGCTTCTTTCATTTTAAAAGTAAGGGAGTCAATGCTTCCGGGTTCAGCAAGATATGCCTCAATCCCATCGTTCAGATAAAGAGGAATTTCCCCTACTTTTGTAGCTACAACAGGTATTCCTGTCGCCAGATATTCACCGAGTTTAGTAGGAAATCCGTATTCGGATTGTCTGCTGTATGGTCGAGGTAACACCAATAATTTTGCATTACCTAACAATTCTGGTATTTCCTCTCTACTCACGTTCCCTTTGAAAACCACTTTATCTATAATCTGTTCCTTAATAGTCAATTCCAGATACACTTTCAGTTTTGATTCACTTTCAGCATTGCCAATCAGGAATAGCTTTAAATGATCAAATTCTCCTGAAATCTGAGAAAATGCACTTATTAATATATTTACCCCGTCTTTATTATCATTCAAGATACCGCAATAAGCTATGTATGATTCAGTATTTGTACTATTTGGTTTAATTTCAAACCGTTTAGAATCAACAGTCATTGGAACGTGAAGGAGTCTAGCTCCGATCCTTTTATTGAGACTAAAATACTGCATTAAATGATGAGTCATTAATAATAAACCATCATACAGACAATAATTGTATTTAATGTAGCATCTTCTGAAACTATTATTAAAGAATCCCTTCATAGGGAAATATATTTCCGGATGCTCACTTTCCTCCTTAAGAAGAGTTATTTTTAAAATACGTGAAAAAAGAAATAATATAAATTCAATAAATGGTGCATTAAGGTAAATTATTAAAGCATCAATTTTATGAACCTGGTTTTCCTTACTAATTATCCTTAACACACCAACAAGTCCCGCAATGTTCTGAATTCTTCTTTTTATAAACAATGATGAATAAATTGTCTCCTTTCCTGTATATATAAAAGGTATATTATCATAAATCCCATTTACCTCTTTATTAACAACATTGTTTCCCCTCTCTGTGGGTTTAATACATAAAACTTTTACTTTTGACCCGTGTTCGATAAACCCTTTAGCATAGCAATGAATCCTGTTAGTAGAAGCAAGACCAATCGGAAAAGAATCCTTTGTAAGAATTATGATATTCAGGTTTTCCGAATCTGGTTTCACAAATTACTAAATGTTAAAGAATTTGATTTTAATATAGTTTTTTCACCGAAATGAGGGTTGAAAAAAGATGACATAAATAGCATAAAAAATAGTATAGACTGAATATGCACCTGAGCAAACAAAACAAATAGAAGAGCTATAAAAGCATAAGTGGCAAATTTCTTATTAAAACCATAAAATAGACAAAATTGTGAAATGGTTTTATAAAGAAAGAAAAAAAAGAGAAGGATTCCGGGTATCCCTATTTTAGCAGCAAAACTCATAAAACCATACTCAGATGCTTCCGTAGAATCCATACTTGCTTTAGTGGAAGCCTGTAAACCCCGACCCCATAAAGGATATTTAGTCAGCACAACAATAGCTTTTCTCGCCCCCATAATTCGACCAGATGTAGGTGTGTTCAAAGAGATGCTCCTTTGAGTCGAATATTCATTAGCTATCTTACTACCCATTATTTCAGAACCCATATAGAAAACTGAAGCAATTGAAACTAAAAAAATAAATATGACAATTTTTACTATACCGTTAAGTTTAGAAACCCATATAGAAAAACTAATAAGAAACATGTATGCGAGATAACCTGAAGTTGAAAATGTTGTGATTAAAGCAGCCGACATTACAATATTTTTTTTATTTACTAAAGTCCCGGAAATGATTGTATTAAAAATAAGACCATATATCAGGAAAACTGCAAAAGCTCCGGGTTCATGAAATGGACCAGGATTTCTTATGAAAGGGCCTACTCTGTTAGGTTCATATGTGTATAGTATGAATTGTTCCGGTCGTCCGACCATAGAAGCATTTGGATCGACAGGATCTGTGCCTAATCTTTCAGCCAAGCCGTATAAATATTCATAAAAAGATGGAGATAGATTGGTCAATGTCCAAAAGATCAATGAGATAATGGCATAAATAAAAATAATATTGACAATATATTTATTATAATTATATCCAAATACCTTAAGTAAAAAATAGGGGACAAAAAGATAAAAAGATATAAAGGTAAATGCCGTAAATATTCTTCCTCCCCAGAAAATGCTTTGAATGAGCATTAATGCAAGAACGTAAAGTATTAACCATAATATTTGATAATTAAATTTCTTTTTATAATAGATAAAAAGTCCAAGTGAAAAAAGAGAAATAAATACTTTAGCCCAATCTTGGGAAGTAAAAAAGTTTAATCCGCTGTAAACGACTGCCAAAAATGCAATTATATAGTTCAGAAATTGTTTTTTCACAGAAATATTTTTTTACAGCTTTGAAATAGTAACTCTATATCCTATCGACTTTATTAAATTTTTAAGGAATGATTTGAATTCTTCTTTAAAGCTGAAGTGATTATATTGTTTAATAAAATAATTTAACTCATTTATTTTTACTTTAATCCTCTCCGAATAGATCCGGTTTGAATATTCATCAAATTCTTCAAGCAATAATATCTGCCTTATCCAGGTATTTATAAAATCATATTCGGCCTTATTCGTATTTGACCCAGCGTTTATTCTATAAACACTCATAATATCATTTAAATAACCCATTTCATTGCCATCCCTATTAACTATCAATTGTATAACTAAATCAAAATTATGGGTATGCGATAAAAATCCTGGATAATCCATTGCTTTTCTTCTAAAAAACATTGCTCCGGTCGCCATTAACCATTCACCTATATTATCATCAAATTTGTATGAGTTTTTATCTTCTTTTACGAACAGATCTATTTCTCCTGATAACTCATTTATTCTTATTGTTTGATGAAATACCAGATTCATTTCTTTGTTTGCTTCCAGGTAATCAAATTGTTTTTTAAGTTTTAATGGATGTATCCAATAATCATCACCATCAAGTATAGCTACATAATCACCCTTAGCTTTCTTTAAAGTATCAAAAATATTTTCACACATACCCAAATTTTTTCCTCTATCTAATAAACGGATTTTTTCAGGATACTTTTCTGCATAACTTTCACAAAGCGTGCGGGTATTGTCTTTTGAATAATCCTCCCCTAAAATAATTTCAAAATTGAAATCTGCCTTCTGCATCAGAACGCTTTCAATGCAATGCTCAATGTATTTTTCATGATTATAAGTAAAAATACAAACACTAACCTTTACTTCTTCCATTTAATTTTCACTTCTAAATATAGACCCAGTCAGAAACTTTAAGTCTTCCATTTTCATAGCTTTTTTGGGCGTAGGGGTCATTATACCATCTCACCGGCGCTATAACGATCTTATCAGGATTGGCATTTAACCAGGCAGCCCACCAGCTGAAGGTGCTGTTGGCTATTATATTATGTTTACAGTGTTTCATCAGATCAAGATCCTCGAAATCATTTTCAGTATGATAAATTGAAGTCTTTTTTGTTTCTGTATTAATATACTTAACTTCTCCTTCAATCCTGAAACTGTTCTTAACCCATTCGGGATCATCTGAGAATAAATAATAAACAGGATTCTTTACATTCCTTTTAAAAAAATCGACAGCCTTATAATAATAATCTATTGGAACTGCTCCGAAGAATTTATTAGTCAGATTGTCCCCTCTTCTGAAATGAACAGAGACAGATTCACAATTACCTATTTCATAAAGGGTATCATGAAATTCAGTATTGCTATAATTTTTTAAAGTAAATTCCTTTATTAAAACATCTCTGATTACTCTGAAATACCTTTCATTCTGATACCATCCCTCGATATATGCATTACCATTGCAATTGATTATTCTTTTATCTAGTAAAATACTATTGTTTTCAATAATATGTGTCTTTCTATAATACTTCCCTGGAATATGCAATCGCCTGCAAATCCTTGCATATAACGATGGAGAAGTGTCAGCAGTCAGGCTTTTTATTTCCTCCTCTTTTGCTTCCTCAATTACAGTATTATATTGGTTTAAACGAAAGATCCCTTTGTACCGGACATCTTTATAAAAAGTTGTATCAACTTTTATGGGAACCTGCTTAGTAATTGATATATTTCTTGCTGCGGCATATTGAAATAACTGGTTTCCAAGGCCTCCCATTATCTTTACTATAATCATTCAGAAACAGTTTTTTTTCCAAATATGTTGATATAAATTTTTGAAAAAAACAAAGCCGGATAAATAATGAATGGCATACTCCTTTTATTTTCACTGAAATTATTAAGTTCCGTCAAACTGGTAATTCTATTTGATGTAAACCTGGACGTAAGAAACCTTAAGAACTTTATATCCCTAAGATTATTTTTGGTGATTTTATTTAACACTACTAACATTTCGTCGATCAGAATTCTTTGATCACTCAAACAATCATGTGTAACTCTCAATGGTGCATCAACAGTAGAGATCAATGGTTTTTCGTTATATACAAATTGGCTGTTTTGCTTAAGCATTCTTATATAAAAATCCATATCAACAAGCCACTTTAATGATTTGTCAAAAAAAATTGATTTGCTGTTTCGGAAGATTGTAGCACTGGGGGCACCAACAATTGCTGAATAGAACAGATCGATCGGGTGATTTTCTGATAAGGTCCAATTCTTTTAAAGGTGGGACAATGCTGACTTAGAATCTTGAAATTCCTTATCAAGATTTAATGATGAACTAAAAGCAAAATCACATTCAGGATTTTCATCAAGCATTTTTACAAATTCAGCAAGGCTATGGTTGTATGTGAAAAAATCATCATGATGCATTATTTTAATATATTCTCCTCCAGCCTTCCTGATTGCTTCGTTCCAGTTTTCCGGTGTCCCAAGAGCCGAATGGTTCTTAAAGTATTTTAACCTGCCCTGAAAATCAAATTCATCAATGAGTTTTTTTATAGAATCATCAGGGGTGTCGTCAGTAATAATTATTTCATAATCATTAAAATCTTGCTCAATTATTGAATTTAGAACTTTCCTCAGGTAAACTGTTTGATTGTACGCAGGAATACAAATTGATACATTCACATTTTTTATTTCTATCGAGGCCAAATTCTTTACCACGGCAAGAACCTTAAAAAGGTATTTAAAAAAAAATGAAAGTTAGTTCCAGGTCTATTTCAGAAATCAATATTAGAAGAGACATTCCATAAACCTTAGACAAGATTAATAAGTCATTATTATTTAAAGGTACTCCTTAGTAACCTTCTTAATTTGCGGGCAGGATATGTAATGAATCTCCCTATTTTATAATCTTTTGAAGACAAAACATTAGTTAATTTTGAATATAATTCGATAGGATTACCCATCTTATCAATGTAAAAATCAAAATGATTAAGATAAATTGTCTTTAAGCAATATATTGGCTTCTCCGGACTCAGGTGTAAAGTTGACTCTCTTGAATTACCATTCTTTATTCTGTAATAGAAATGCACTTCTGGCAATTTAAATACACCTTTGCCTATCTCAATTAATGATAGCCAAAAATCCCAATCTTCCCAGCCATATATCATATTAGAATTGTATCCTTTTGTCTTTAAATGATCTGATTTTCTGAACAGTGCACAACTAATTATCATATTCCTTAACAATATTCTATCGACTGAAAAATCCGGCAGATTCCATTTACCTGTTTTGTCACCAAAAAATTCGACTTCACAGTAGACAATACCAATTTGGGGGTCTTTATCGAGAATTTTAACGGCTTCCTCGAGATATTTTGAACTGATTTTATCGTCTGCGTCCAGGGTTAAAATATATTCGCCTGATGCTGCTTTAATACCAGTGTTTCGTGCTGAAGAAACACCCTGATTATTAGTATGTATTACTTTGCACTTAGGTCTGTTGTAACTTTTTAATTTTTGGAAAGTGACAGTATCTGTTGAACCATCGTTTACTATTATAATTTCAAAATACTCAAACGTTTGACTTAAAACTGATTCGACGGCATCATCAATATACTGGCCCTGATTGAAGCATGGAATGATAACCGATACTTTCGGATTTTTGTACTCCATAAAAAATAAGACAATTATTATTTATACCCTATTTTTCAAAAACCTGAACGAGTATAGGATATTAGTTTTTAAAACACTTATTATTTTGTTCAGATATTCATAAATATATTTGGCCTTTAGCCTCCAAAAAGTAATCAAACTAAGGAAAAATGAAAAGTTTGCAGCTTTATATAATTGAGCGTTTAGCATGACCCTGGAATAGTCAAGGTAGAAAATAGGTACTGGTTTTTCGTAATATTTTTTGATTTCATTTTGTTTGATTTTCGTAATAAAATGAGCGAAAAGTTTGCTTTCCTCCACATTTATTATTTCCCTTAGCTTAATCGTGTCCTGATTCGGATGTATTCTGGATTTTACTAATAGTAGTGGTAAATGAACAAAGGAATACATCTCAGAAAACCTAAACCATAAATCATAATCCTGAGTAGCTCGTAAATTTTCATCAAATACTCCATAAGTTTCGAAACATTTTTTGGGTATTAATAAAGTACATCCATTTATTATTCCCCCCCATATAAATGCAGGCCTGAAATGTTCGGGAGGGACATGCTTTACAAGGTATTCAGATTTGATATGGGAATTCTCATCGATATAACTAAAATCAGTATAAATGATGATTGTTTTATCTTCAAGGATATTTAAATAATTTATTTGAGCTTCAATTTTTTGAGGATAATACTGATCATCATGACTTAGCCATGAAAAATATTCTCCTTTCATTTCTCTGATTCCTAAATTCAATGCAGACGAGACCCATCCATTTTCTTTATTAAAATATCGTATCTTATTTCCGTATGATAATGCAATTTCTTCTGTTTTCCCGCCATCATTTGAACCATCGTTTACAACTAAAACTTCAATATTATTGTAAGTCTGAGCCAAAGTACTTTCAATGGCTTCGCGCAAATAGTCAGAGCCATTATAAACAGGAATTACAACTGATACTTTGGGATTAAATTTCATTTGACTTCCTGAATAACGGAGTCTGGATTCAACCTGCAAATAATTGAAATATTAAGCTCTTCCAACTTCATAATAACTATTTTAAATAAGCCTTTAATTTTTTAAACATAAGCGTTTCAGCAATTCTTGATTTAGCTTCTTTCTTTAAAATCTTTATAAAAAGCAATGGACTATGAGAAAAGCAAAAAATGAAATAACCCAAAACAGATACTCTATCTTTGTAAATAGTTGTTGCCCCGATGATATATTTCTTTATTGAAGGGAAACTCATTTCAATATAAGATTGATAACACTTCTTTAAAATTTGTTTATTTAATCCCTTTGATTCGTACAGATTAATTAAATTTCGTATCTGGACTATTATGACATAATCTACTTTATTCCACCATTCTCTGATTCCATTAAGAACTAAAATCATTGGTGTTTCAACATAAATTGCTTTTTTCCCAAAGAAAGTATTGGCAAATACAACAGAATGGGGATAAGTTGTTTCTAGAGTTTCTAAAGGTGCTCCTTCCAGGTCTATATTTTGAAATTGAAGCCATATTATCCGTCGAAATATTGATCCTTGAATTTCACCTAAAAACACAATCGAATAGTCAGGACTTATTAACTCCTCCCATTTATCTATTTTATGATATTTTAAATTTGAGGAAATAACTTTATCAGCTAAAAGTGAGGTATTAAATTTCCCATCATATCTGTTATATTCATCAATAAACATATGACTTAGTTTCAAATAGAAAAAGTCACTTCCCTTATTATACCCCAGTAACTCAATCAAAGCACTTATTGAGCCAGACAAAGGAAAATCATCATCACCTATAACCCAACAATATTCACCCTTAGCATAAATATTTACAAGTTTAAAAACATTTCTTACTGCTCCTATATTTGTTTCTTGTCTGTAATAATTGAAACTTTTGTATTTTGAAAATTTTTTTGAAATTTCTTCTGTATCATCATCTGAGCAGTTATCAGAAACTAAGACCTCGATTAAACTATGATCAAATTGCTGACTGTAAATCGACAATAAGTTAGATTGAAGATATTTACTCCTCTTATAAGTAGGTATGCAAATTGATAACAATGGGATTCCAGTACTTAAATGCAAATTATTCAGCATTTCTAGTTAGACTCTATTTAAAATACTCATTTTTTCTTATCTCTCAACTGTCTTACAAATTTGTGGTATAGTAAATAACCATATTATGGCTCTTAAATGGGTTCCATTTTAGTTATGGGACTCCCAAACATCATTTTAGGATAAACATTTGTATAGACATCAATTAAACATCTAGTAAAAATGGTTGAAAGGGTTCTTCCCAAAGTTTGGCTAAACCAATTTCAATTTCTGTAGGTTTGACTTAATTGCATATGATTCAATGCCATAAGCTTCAGCCACCTTTGCAAAATCAGGAGCGTTATAACCCCATACAGTAGACTGGTAACAGCTGTCGAAATAAGCATCCTGAAATTGACGGATCATTCCTAGACAATGATTGTTAAGAATTACAATTTTCACTGGAAGGATATTTCTGCAATAGTCTGCATTTCCTGAATATTGATTTGAAATCCTCCATCACCAGAAATAGCATAACAACCGGCAAATTCTTAGTAGCCATGCAGGCTCCTATTGCCGAAGGAAGTGAATAACCCATGGCACCCATACCTCCGGAAGAAAGAAAGATCTGATTATTTGTAGACTTCATAAGACTGAGAAGCTCCACATCTGATTGTTTCCAACATCAGTGGTAAATACTTTTGCTATTGCGATGATTGAGAATTTATGAATAAAAATATTTGGATTTATTCCATCGATGTTTTTCAATTCATCAATGTCTCTTCGTCTCTTTATATTTTTCTCTTAATTCGTTTCTCCAAACTGTATGACTTAAGTGTACTCCTCAATTTTGTTATTTCATTGAAAAAATTGACCAGATCAGCTCTAGTAACAAAACAACCCTTTATCCGATTATTTAATTCTGCCTGGTCAATGTCTAAATGAAATATCTTTTTGCCTTTATTAAACGATTTAACATCAGCTCCTGTCTGTCGCAAATCAAGACGGCTGCCTAGTACCAGAAGGAGATCGAAGACCCCAATGCATAATTAGCCCATCGATTACCATATGTGCCAATGAATCCAACTCTGTCAGGATGATCATAAGGAATTACATCATACCCCAATAAAGAAGTTACAACAGGCAGATTATATTTTTCAACAAATTCAATAAATTGATTAGCCATACCTGAGGCATTAATGCCTCTGCCTGCAAGTACCAGAGGTTTTTTTGATGTCTCCAATTCGTTTAAAAAGTCTTTAAAAAAATCCTTTATCTCTTTTTTGTTTACTTTATCTTCCCTTTTTATACCTTGAAGCCGGACTTCACCAACTTCCTGATTTTGGATATTCATCGGAATATCTATTAATACAGGGCCAGGCCTTCCCTCGGTTGCAATCTGATAAGCTTCTTCGAGTACTATTGGTATTTCTTCAGGTTTTTTTATTGCATACGCTGCTTTTGTAATTGGTCTGACTATCGGTACAATTTCGGTTTCCTGAAAACCAATTTGTCTGGTTTTTTTTCTGCCTTTTTGCTCATTCAGGTTGACCTGCCCTGTAATAAATATTGCCGGCACGGAATCAAAATAGCAACTTCCAATACCAGTAATCAAGTTTGTTGCACCAGGTCCGCTTGTAGCGAATGCCACGCCAGGTTTTTTTGTAATACGCGCATAAGCGTCTGCAGCAAAAGCAGCAGCCTGCTCATGATGCATACTTACAATTTTTATGTTTCCCTCGCGATGAATTGCATCGATTAATCGCGTTATCATTCCTCCCTGCAACTCGAAAACCGTGGATATTCCTTTTGCGTAAAGAAACTGAGCTATATATGTTGAAATAGTCATGTAAACAAGTTATCTACCAATTTGCATAATTTGATCAGCATGCTTGTCTTTATGTAAAAAGAAGTAATTGGTTTCTATTGTTTTATTGTCAACCAAAAAAAATGGTAATAGTTGACCGTGATTCAGCGTAAAACAAGAATATCCTAAATCATTAAGAAATGTAATGATATCATTTGGATGATAATTAAATTTTGCAGTCCATTTACGTAACATTTCTGCAAATATGATTGGCTTATCTTTCCTAATAGTGTCCATCCCGCCTTTAAAAACCAATAGCTCTGCACCTTCCACATCACATTTGATATAATCGATATTCATGTTTTGATCTTTAACAAAGTTGTCTAATTTCCTTACAGAACAAATGATGTTTGTGATTTTTTCATTATTAGAAACATTTGCCAAACTTGCATTTACGGAAAGATTAGGATCAAAATAGAAATTCATTGATCCTTCCGAGTCTGAAAATCCAAAATTAAATGCCCTAATGTTAGCAAGATTATTCAGTTCTATGTTCTCATTCAAAAAATAAAATGATCTTGGAATTGGTTCAAAACAAAATATATTTGCCTTTGGCCTTTTTTGAGCTATTTCCATTGCATACCAACCATAATTTCCACCAATGTCTAAAATATTATATTCATCTTCAATCAATTTTAACTGCAAAGTCAGCTCTTCATGTTCATAAGGTCCAAAATTTAATGTGTCTAATGGTACAAGACGTTTATCCTTTTCCGTACAAATAAACCGGAGGCCTGAATCACGGAAGGTCATCAAAACACGTTTATCAATGATCTCAATAGATGAAATATTTGTGTCGGCAATATATTCGGAGTAATCATAAAGTGTGGAATGTAATTGGTACATTTCATCAATATAATCCGCCTTATTTATTTCACTTCTTAAAAATCTTTCTCTTACTTCATTAAGTTTATTCATAGCTTAAAATTGTTCTTAAAAATCCTTCTTTGATATCAATTTTAGGTGCCCAACCCAACTTGCCAATATTTGAAATATCTGGGCAAGTTCTTGTTATTGGGCTTTTCAGATATCCCAACTCCAATCTTTCATCCCTCAATATTTTAAGCCCCTTAAAAGGAAATAATTTGACAAGTACCTGAGCAAGCTCAAGTACACTAGCCTCACAATTTGGGTTGCCAACATTATAAGCTTCGCCATTTGCTCCGTTCAATAAAACGAGAAAGAAAGCTACTGTTGCATCAGATAAGTAGCAGAAGGCTCTCCTGGCACTTCCATCACTTCTTATCGCTAAATTCCTATTATTAACAATATCTGAGACAAAATCAGCATAAATACGGCCATCAGACAAACTCATCCCAGGACCATAGGTATGAAAAGGCCTAATGATTTTTATTGGGATTCCATATTGATGTAAAAATGAGACACATATTGTTTCACCCATGCGCTTACTTTCGGCATAACATGAACGGACATTAGTTGGGTCCAAATAACCATAATCATTTTCCTTTATTGGAATTGAATTCTCATCAAGAATACCATATATCTCACTTGAACTAAAGTACAAGAATGCCTCAATTGATTGGCGTTTAGCTAATTTAAGCACATTAAAAGTGCCTATTGTATTTGCCTCTAAGGTGCCAACCGGATCTATTCCAAAGTATTTAGGGCTTGCCTGACTTGCTGCATGAATTATGAAGTTAACTTTTCTATCAATTGTAAAAGGATCACAAACGTCTTGAACGATAAATTCAAGGTTTTCATTCAATTCGTAATCTTTAAATCTCAGTTTAGCTTTATTTAAATTTCTTACTAAAGCCAGTATTTTTATGTCTTTAGTAATTTTTTCATCATTTAAAAACAACAATGTTTCAACCATATATGAAGGTAGAAATCCATTAGCTCCAGTAATCAATACTGTTTTACCAGAAAATCTTCCCCAGTCAATAGGAGTTTCAATTATTTGTTGAAGGTCTTGTCGTATTATTTTATTCCCAATCATCAGATTTTATGTGTAATGGGGATACGCCAAAGGATACCAGGTAATGTCTAAAAGATTTTATCATTTCAGGCGGACCGGAGATAAAGTAATCTGGGAACTGACCGTTTTCGTTAAAAATATGCTCAATGTTCAGGCGACCATTGAGGTTTTCATATCGGCAATTCATTAAATGAGAGGAATTAGTCAACCTCACTAATTCATTCTCATAAATATTGTACTCAGGTGACCGGAAGCCAAGATAAATTTTGGGATTCGTGAAATCAGCAAAAGATCGGTGATTGAATAATGAGAGAAAAGGTGTAACACCTGTGCCTCCGGCAATAAATACAGTATTGCTCTTATTGTGCGATCGGGAGAAGAGATCACCATATGGTAACTTGAGCCACACTTTCGATCCAACCCTCAACTCCTGCTGCATCATTTTCGTGAAGCGGCTTTTAACGGAATATGTAATACGAATATTTTCTTCCTCAGGATTGCTCTGCATTGAGAAACATCTTGATTCCGGCCATTGACCGCTGCCGTCAAAATCAATATCTAATGCCAGGTGCAGAAACTGGCCTGGCGCATACCGGTAATCTCCTACTAATGATTTAAATTCAACGGTGCAAATACCTTCAATGGGGTTGCTTAGCGAGGTAACTACTGATTTATATTTCTTTATTATCATCCGAATTGCATGAAATGAACGAGTTGAGTATGGTTTCAGCATAATTTAGCATCTTTTTCGTCAGGCCGGGATATGTTCCCAGAAAGAAAGTATTATTCATTATATAATCAGTATTGTCAAGATTATCTGCCACCCTGAAATTCTGTTTGATGTAACCCGGTTGTTTTGTAATGTTTCCCGCAAAGAGATTGCGCGTCTCAATAAGGTTTTCATTCAGATATCCTGTTAAGTTGATCGCGGGTGAACGGTGCGTCCTTCTTTTAATGTAATTATGAAGGCAAACCATGCAGGATCAGCTCCTTCGGTTGCTGCGGGAAGAATGAAATAATCAGGATATCTTGAAAAAATACGGTGCCATTCTCTGAAATTTTCTTTCCTATGTTCGCAAAATGCAGGGAGCTTGTCCATCTGTGCCACACCTATAGCTGCCTGCATGTCTGTCATCTTGAGATTATACCCTATCTCGGAATAAATATATTTATGATCAAAACCAGATGGCAGATTACCAAATTGCTGTGTGAAACGCTTCCCGCAGGTATTGCTCTCACCTCCTGCACAGTAACAGTCCCGTCCCCAGTCGCGGAATGACCTGACTATTGTGGCTAATTGCTGATCATTAGTGCAGATTGCCCCCCCCTCGCCCGTAGTAATATGATGGGCAGGATAAAATGAAATGGTTGAGAGATGCCCGAAAGTGCCGGTCTTTCTTCCCTTGTACTCACTTCCAAATGCATCACAGTTATCCTCAATTACCCATAAATCGTTTTCCCGGCAATCTGCAGAACTGAATCTAGATCAAATGGATTCCCAAGTGTGTGAGCAAGGAAAATGCATTTTGTTTTAGGAGTTATTGCCCTGCGAAGCATTTCAATATCGATATTGTAAGTCGGAATAGAAACATCAACAAACACAGGCACCAGACCATATTGAATAATTGGGGTAACAGTTGAAGGAAAACCTGCAGCAACGGAAATCACTTCATCACCGGGTTTTAGTTTTCTTTCTCCCAATTTATCTGATGTCAGTGCTGCAAAAGAAAGCAGATTAGCTGAAGACCCTGAATTGGTGAGTAAAATGTACTCAATTCCAAGAAAGTCGGAGATTTTTTCGGTAAAAGATTCTGAAAAGCGGCCTTCGGTCAGCCAGAAATCGAGAGAGGCTTCTACAGCATTTACTATTTCTTTTTCATCAAAGACACGACCGGCATAGTTAACCTTAGTTTTACCGGGAATGAATTCCTTTTGTGCAAATCGTGCCTGATAATATTCGATTGTTTTAGAAATTATCTTCGTTACGAATGAGTTTTATGATCAGTCATATTTTTTCACTAAGTGCATGAAAAATAGTAATCAATTTGACTTTCGGTGAATGAACGAATATCTTTCCCTGCTAACCAGGTTTTATACCATTCAGATGTAGCTTCCATTGCCTTTTCGAGATGCCATTTAGGATTCCATCCCAGGTCGGCTTTTGCTTTCGAGCAATCGAGTTTCAGATATGAAGCTTCATGAGGCTGAGGATCCTTATCAATTATATAACTGAAGTCATTACCCCACAATTCCGAAAACCTCTTTGTTATCCATGCGACACTTTTTGCATCTGAATCATCAGGTCCGAAATTCCATGCTTCTGCAAATACCGGACCGTCAGAGAATAGTTTTTCTGCAAGCATCAAATAACCAATCAATGGTTCAAGAACATGCTGCCAGGGACGTATTGCATATGGCGAACGGATTTTTACCTCTTTACCTGTGGAAATAGCCCGAACAAAGTCAGGAATTAATCTGTCTGTTGCCCAGTCCCCTCCTCCAATCACATTTCCAGCCCTGGCAGAAGCAAGTGCAACTCCATGATTTTGATAATCTTTCGAATTAAAAAATGAATTCCTATATGCAGAAGTGACCAGCTCGGAACAACCCTTACTATTTGAATAAGGATCATAACCTCCCATTGGTTCATTCTCCCGGTAACCCCAGTGCCATTCCTTGTTCTCGTAACATTTATCGGTCGTTACATTTACAACGGCTTTAATTCCAGGGCATTGTCTTACAGCTTCTAAAAGGTGGACTGTGCCCATTACATTTATCCCATAAGTTTCTACAGGATTTTTATAAGATTCCCTTACCAAAGGCTGTGCAGCCATGTGAATAATTATCTCAGGCTTTACAACCTGAACATAATTAGTTAATTCATCATAATCCCTGATATCACCAATTTGAGAATTTATGAACTTCCAGATTCTAGCTTCCTTAAAAAGACTTGGATTTGTCGGAGGTTCAAGTGCATAGCCATAAACATCACTCCCCAGCTTATGAAGAATGATGGAGAGCCATGAACCCTTAAAACCGGTATGTCCGGTTATCAGGACTCTTTTTTTATTCCAGAATTCTTTATTGACAGTCATATTACCAGATCTTCCATTCAGCATTACCTGTATTCCACATAGTGTCAAGCTCCATTCTGTCGCGAAGTGTGTCCATCGGACGCCAGAAACCAGAATGTTTAAAAGCCATAAGCTGGTTATCTTTTGCCAGATTTTCCAAAGGAGTACGCTCCCAGATAGTGTTATCCGCTTCAGTTATATATTCAAAAATACCTGGTTCCAGAACAAAAAAACCTCCATTGATCCAGACTCCATCAGTCTTTGGTTTTTCAGAAAAACGATCTACTGTATATTCATCTTTTAGGCTAATAGCTCCAAATCTGCCTGCTGATGGCTGAACTGCTGTAACAGTTGCCAATTTCCCTTTACTTTTATGGAAATCCAACAAGTTCTTTAAGATTTATATTGCTCACACCATCACCATAGGTCAGCATAAAAGATTCTCCTTCCACATATTCCTTAATTCTATTAATGCGGCCTCCTGTCATAGTATTTAGTCCGGTGTCAGCTAATGTAATTTTCCATGGTTCAGCTTTTGAATGGTGAACTTCAATATTATTTTTAATGAGGTCAACTGTAATATCAGCCTGATGCAAGAAATAGTTTGCAAAATATTCTTTGATCATATATCCCTTGTACCCACAACATATTATAAAATCATTGAATCCATAATAAGAATATATTTTCATTATATGCCACAGAATCGGCTTTCCTCCAATTTCGACCATGGGTTTTGGTTTCAGATCAGTTTCTTCACTGAGCCTGGTTCCAAGTCCGCCGGCAAGAATCACTACTTTCATAATCAATTAACTTTTAAGAATTCGGTTTTCCATGACATTTTAGGCCTGACCTGTCCTATCCAACCTCCTGAATACTCTTTTCTCATTTCGCCAGTATCCAGGACATTAAAAGTAAGTACTTCCTCGACAATCCCTATTTCATTTGGATTTTCTGTTACCAAAAAAGTACTTATTTTATATGACTTATCATTTAAGAAATTTCCAGGGATGAAACAGGCTGTTTTATACCTTCCTTTCTGTAAGGGTTTTCCATAAAAAGGATCCTGGAATAAATTTGCAGAATTAAGATTCGCAGTAGCGAGAATACAAGTTCCAATATTATCAAACAAATGGATACTAAGAGATAAAAATGTTTTATCCTCTAAAATTGTATATTCAAGTTCTATTTGTATCTCTTCTCCTATTCCAAAGCTGTCGGAAATTTTATCATCTGAAATTAATCTTATGGCATTAAAGTAGGCTTTAGGGCATTTTTGCCGATACTTAATGTCAGCCTCTAAAACTTCTCCTGATTTTGTACTTCCTAAAGAAATATATTGCTCGATGATATCTTTTGTTGGTCCGTTGTTTAAAATAGTCCCATTTTGTAATATCAGAGATTTTTCACAAAGGTTTGATACTGCTGCCATATTATGGCTTACAAACAGCACAGTCCTTCCATCGTTATGGCTTACATCCTGCATTTTCCCTACAGCTTTCTTCTGGAATTCAGCATCTCCCACAGCCAACACTTCATCAACTACCAAGATTTCAGGTTCTAAATATGCGGCAATAGCAAAACCCAGACGGACAGTCATCCCTGAAGAATACCGTTTTACAGGAGTATCAATATATTTCTCTACACCAGCAAAATCGACTATTTCGTCCATTTTGCGTTTTATCTCGGCTTTTGTCATGCCCATTATCGAGCCATTCATGAATATATTTTCACGTCCTGTCATTTCAGGATGAAATCCGGTTCCAACCTCAAGCAAAGAAGCTATACGCCCCTTTGCCGAAATGCGACCTGTTGTCGGTGTAGTCACACGAGACAATATTTTGAGAAGTGTTGATTTTCCTGCACCATTTTTCCCGATAATACCCAATACCTCTCCCTGCTTTACTTCAAGATTTATATCTTTAAGCGCCCATACATATTCCCCGTTAGCTTTGGCAGAACGGTCATTTACCTGTCCAATTTTCAGATAAGGGTCTTCTTTGCCTCGTACATTTACTATCCACCAGCGTTTCAGGTCGTGGCTAAGAGTACCGGTGCCGATGGAGCCGAGGCGGTATTGTTTGGAGATGTTTTCGAACTTTATTGCTACTTCGCCCATTTCAATAATTCAAAATTCAAGATTCAAAATTTAAGATTCAAGATTAATGGTATTTGAGACCTTTGAGGTTACTGTTTTTCAGGTAAGTCATGAAACCTGAAATGTGTTTGCTAAGGTTAATTGTCCTTTCAATAAGTACATTCAAAATATTTTGATCAACATATTTGTAGTCAAAGGCCCGATAGCTCTGAGATCTGGTCTCTCCACAAGATCCTTTGGCGACACTTAGGAATTGAATGAATTCTTTGTTCCCGCCACGTTCAAATCCCTCTGCAATATTATCCATAATAGATCCGGAAGAAGATCTGATTTGGTCACGAAGTTTATAATCTTTGCAAAATGGTTCTTTTTCAGTTATTTCAAAGATAAATTTACAAAGCTCTCTTGCTTCCTGCCAAATCTCTAAATCTTCAAACCTTTCTATTTTCATTTTGTAATCTGGAATCTGGAATTGCCCTAAATAACGTCCATAAACGATCTCTCAACCCTATTAAAAATAAAAATCCCCGTAAAAAGTACAATAATCATAAATAAGAAACTGTAACCGAGTGCGAACCATGAAAAGGTCCCCTGACCGAGAAATCCGTATTTAAAGGTTTCCATTACAGCAGTAACCGGATTTGCCTGAATGAGCCACATATATTTTTCATAATTACCTTTCATTACTGACAGGGGATAAATAACAGGTGTGGCATACATCCACAGCTGGATGGCAAAAGCTATTAAAAATTTAAGATCGCGGTATTTTGTAGTCATCGAAGAAATGATTATACCAAAACCAAGTCCAAGACCAGCCAGAATAAGGATAAGAAGCGGGAACAGAAGTGCATAAATATTAGGAGTTACATTTGCAGCATTGGCCACAAAATAAATATAAACTGCAGCAAACAAAATCAATTGTATAAACATCTTAATAAGCCCCGTTATGGTTACAGACAGAGGAGCAATCAGCCTGGGAAAATAGACTTTCCCAAAAATTGCCTGGTTGGTGAGAGAAAGTGTCGGAAGTTTTGGTCAGAGATTCGGAAAAATAGTTCCAGAGACAAATTCCTGAAAGATAGAATAGTGGCTGAGGAATACCATCAGTTGAGATACCTGCTAAACCGCCAAAAACAAACATATAAACAATTGTCGTAAAAACAGGCTGAATAAAGAACCAGATAGGGCCAAGTATGGTTTGCTTATAAAATGTAACAATATCCCGTTTAATATACATTTCAAGCAGATCCCTGTATTGCCAGAGTTCTTTCAGATTTAGCTTAAATAGACTTCCCCTGGGTTCTATGATTATATCCCAGGTTTTATCTGTTGTGGCCATTAATGTATGAAGTCTTTGTGTTTAAGATCAATTATAAAAATTATTAATCTGAACTGTAATAAATTCAATATCAGTATTGCTTAATTGGCTTGATGAGGGCAGCCACAAACCATTAGTCCCAACTTTATTGGAAACAGGATGTTCTCCATCTATTTGATAAGCTTTCTGTTTATTTATTGGGGGGTACATAACTCGTGTCCCAATTCCTTTTTCTTTGAGAAATAATTGCAAACTATCCCGATCATCAACAAAAACATCAATGAACCAGGGTGTGGTGTTTATTAAATCCTGGTCAAAGAACGAAACATGTTTGTTATTAGAAAGTCCTTTCTGGTAAAATTTCATGATTTCTTTTTTTCTTTCCACACGCCAGGGTAGTTTTTTCATTTGTTCGTTGCCAATCACAGCCTGGAGTTCAGTGAATTTAAAATTATACCCTATTGAATCATGAATATCATTACCACCGCCACTCCTTCCAAAATCTTTTAACTTCCTAATACGATTAGCCATTTCATCATTATTTGTAACAATTGCACCTCCCTGACCTGTGGAAATCACCTTAGGAGATGAAAATGAGTAACTTCCTGCTAATCCGACAGTACCCTGGTGTTTCCCGTTTGGATACCATGAGCCTAAAGATTGGGCAGCGTCTTCCAATAAAGCCAGTTTATGCTCATTGCACAATTTCTGAAATGATTCAATTCCAGTTTTCGGATACCGGCCATTTGCAGTTACAAAAAAAATAGCTTTTGTTTTTGATGTGATAGCTTTTTGTGCCAGCTTTATATTCATGCAGAGTGTTTCCTGTTCAACATCAACAAAAACAGGAACAGCTCCAAACATTTTTACAGAATTTGGTGTGGCGATCATGGTGAAATTTGGTACAATTACCTCATCCCCCGGCTGAATTCCTGCAGCTAAAGCCATTAAAGTAAGGCTGATGGTACCATTGTTAACAACTATGCAATGTCTGGCACCTGTATATTGAGCAATCCTTTGTTCAAACTCTGTGGTGCGCTTAAATTCAGTCAACCACCCGCCCTCATCCATATACTGGTTCATGGCTTTCTTCTCTTCAGCTCCGAACCATGGCTCCATCTGGGGGATAAACCTATTTTGGTCCATTTATAAATTTATTTTCAAGATTTAGTATTTCCGTTTTATTTCGTTTCCTTATAAATCTAGAAGGGATCCCGGCATATAAACTATATTCATCCAAATCATTCTTTGCCAATGAAAGCGCGCCAAGGCAGGCTCCTTCCCGAAAAACTACGTTAGGTAATACGACAGAACCGGATCCTACAATGCAATGCTTATTTACAATTATTTTACCTATCAGTGCATTCCCTTTATATTCCATTGGAACCAAGGGTGTGGCTATACCGCTTGTATAATCATCGGTACCGGCAGATAAAACAACATTTGGAGCCAGCGTTGAGAATTCATGCATCTCTACATAAGCATTTCTGCCTCCGATAATCTTACATCCAGCAGAAATATGAACATAAGAATGAAGCTTGAGTGATGTGGAAATGTATGTAAAATCATCAATTATTACATTGTCTCCAATCTCAACTAATTCTGGATAACGTATTCGGACTGTTTTCCCTATGATAACATTTTTCCCACAGGCCTTCAGGTTTTTCAGATCGAAGAAAATATTTTCCATCATATTAATTCTTTATCCTTTTCAACTGAAGTAAAAGGCCCGTTTTTTACTTCAATGATTCTGGTATTATCCTCAAGGATTTGGTATCCATGGCCGATTGTAAGAATAATACATAAATCTCCAGCTTTCACAATTTCCTGCTGAAAGATATTATTAGAATCATCATAAAAGTCTATTCTCATGCTTCCAACCATAACTATAACGGTTTCCTGGGTTCTTTCGGCAGTTCTTTCATTTATTATATGACGGTGTGCTTTTAATATCTTACCTGATGGATACCACCAGGTACCCGCCTGGATAAATGTATCGTCTGGGGTCAGGAAATCGAGCCCCTCTTTCCATTCAGACCTGGAATGCAATATTGCAACAGTTTTGTTATTGTATTTGATTTCTTTCATATTAAATTGTTCTGTAATGAGTGAAGTAGTCGTAGTAATGGAAAATTTCAAGCATCTGGGCAATGCCTTCATCAAGAGTCATCTTTGGTTCAAACCCCAATGATTTTATCTTGCTGAAATCAATAATGAAGTGCCTGACATCCTTATCTTTCACATCGGAATCAATAATTGAATAATTAATTTGCTTTTTAATTGCTTCTGCAATTTCCAATTTGCTAAAATTCATTGAATTTCCACCGGCATTGTATATGTTCACCCTCATTTTATTGCTGTTGTCCATAGCAAAATTATATGCCCGCACTGCATCATCAATATGAATAAAAGTCCTTTTTGCATAGCTGTCAAACAGAACCACAACTCCTTCTTTTAGAGCTTTATAGGTAAAGTCATTAACCATAAGGTCCATTCTCATTTTGGGACTAAAACCAAAGACTGTAGCAAAACGAAGACTGATAGAATTGGGGTGCTGCATAACAATTTGCTCAGCCAGGTATTTTGTTTTTCCATAGTGACTTACTGGATCCACCGGAGTTTCTTCATTACACATAGTTCCTGATTTACCGTAGAAAGAAGTTGTAGATGCATAAATAAGCAACTGATCCTTGCTTAAAGAATCGACTAATTGTTTTGTCGCCTCAACATTGATAAGATGCGCTGATGAAGGATTAGCAGAACACGCCGGAAGCCCGCTTAAGCCTGCAAGATGAAAGATAATATCATATTTATGAATCGTGTCAATTTTATTCCTGATATCCTGCCTTATAACATGCAGGTTTTTATTTTCAACCAGATGTAAAAACGGCTCAAATCCATACATAAAATTATCCAGAACGGTGACATCAAAATTCCTTTCAATCAGGCTCTTTGTAAGTTTAACCCCTTTATATCCAGCACCTCCAGTAACTAATATTTTCATATAATCTTAATTTATAGATTTTAGCTTTTGTGAAAGAACTTCAGAATAAACTATGGCTCCATCGAGGTTTAAATGGAGATTATCCTTAAAAAGGTTCATATGCTTATATATTTCAGAGTATTTAGAAAGGTCAAAGAAATATAAACCATTAAGAGATTCACACGATTTTTCAATTTGCCCTACCATATGGTCCAGATCCTCATTAGTTTGATAGATTGGGCTGACAACAGCAACTGTCGAGATATTATTTTCTTTACAAAGACTTATTAGTGCTTTTAGATAATAAAACTTTTCATCAGGTATTATTGTTCCTGGGAAACCTGCATTAATTTGTTTAGTAAGGTCTGTTGTATCAATTAATCCTGTTAAAGGTATAAAACCATTTAATGAATCATTATTTTGTTTAATGTAACCTCTTATTAATGAAACTATTGTAGAGTTATACGGATAAATTGATGATATAAATTTTAGTTTTTCGGAAGATTTCCGATTTGTAAGTGCATTGTAAATTAAAGTATCTCTTTGGAAAAACGGTAGAAGTATCTTTAGCTTTTGTTGAGAATCAGGATCAAGTAAAACATTTGGTGAAATATCTATTACTACTATTTTGGGTTTATATCTTTTTAATGATTCGTATAATTGTATATACGAAAATTGTAACCCCTGCCCACCAAAGCCACAATTAAATGTGCTATAGCCAGTATTGTTTTCGAAAATGTCTGGAATAAAGTGATGTTGAGCCCTGGAACTTCCCAAGATCAATATATCTTGCTTTGTGGAGTCTATTGTATATCTGAGTTTAGAAATAGTATAGTCCTTAGTTGTATTATATAGTCCCTGACTAACAAACCCAAGGATTCTATCAAATAGGAAAACTATAAGAACAAAAACAACCGTCCTATAAACAATAATTTTCATTATATTTCTTAGAATTGAAAATAAATAAATTGCCCGCCATCGAATACCCCTACCATTAATAGCATTATTATTAGTAATGCATAGGCAAATTGCTCCTTCAACCAATAGTTTGTTTTAAACGGTAAGGAACTGGATCCGTGGTATTCTCTTCGGAACTCAATCATCAGTAAAAATAGAATCGCCACACTACTATAAATTAACTGTTGCCATTCACCAATATATAAGGGACCTCTAAGAGTAAAAATTTTCTGAATAATGTTAAATCCTTCGTTTATGCTGTTTGTTCTGAAAAAAATCCAAGCAAAACAGGCAAGAGCAAAGGTGACAATGATTTGAAGGAAGTTATGCACATGTGGCAGGCGGTCAAGGAAGATAGCATGGTTTATATGGTGGCGTAGTTTTTCGGTTATAGTTGCAATTACAAGGTAAAATCCGTTTATAGCACCCCATATTATAAATGTCCAATTGGCGCCATGCCATAGGCCGGAAATAACGAACACGAACAATAGATTAAAGTACCACCGTGGTATTGAAACACGATTACCTCCTAACGAAATGTAAAGGTAATCTTTAAACCAAGAGGAGAGAGATATGTGCCACCGATTCCAGAACTCAGAAATTGAAGTTGAAAAATAAGGACGGTTAAAGTTCGTCATAAGCTTGAATCCCATAACTTTTGCAGCTCCAATGGCTATGTTGGAATAACCTGCAAAGTCACAGTATATCTGGAATGCAAAGAATACTGTTGCTAGCAGTAGTGTTATACCTGAATGTTGTTCAGAGTTGTTATAAACAGCATTTACGTATATAGCCAGGCGGTCTGCGATCACAATTTTCAAAAACAATCCCCAAAGCATTATTTTAAGCCCTTCAATTACTCTTTCGAATTTAAAGTAGTGCTTCTCATAAAACTGATGAATTAAATGTTGAGGGCGTTCAATAGGACCTGCCACTAATTGAGGATAAAACATCACATATAGTGCATAAATTCCAAAATGGCGCTCAGCTTTCTGATTCCCTCTATACACCTCGATGGTATAGCTCATCGCCTGGAAAGTATGGAAGGATAATCCAATAGGTAATATTATGGCCAAATTAGAAATTACATTCTTGTAGCCAAAAAAATTCAATAACTCCGATAGATTATTATTAAGAAAGTTGTAATACTTGAATACAGCCAAAACTCCGATATTGGCTATAAGGCTTCCAATAAGAAAATATTTCCGTTT
Organism: uncultured Bacteroidales bacterium; assembly: GCA_963702415.1. Taxonomy (GTDB): domain Bacteria; phylum Bacteroidota; class Bacteroidia; order Bacteroidales; family VadinHA17; genus LD21. Next base: position 296,106 of record CAVPCP010000023.1, read on the forward strand.
TTTGTCCTTAGTGTCTTCTAACCAAATCCCAGCAAAATAATCTATTATAATTGTAAATAGGAGAATCAGAATATACACCGGGATAAAAGCCATATAGAAATAGCAACTGCTTGCTAGTAATAATGACCATCTTAACCGATGAGGGAGAAGAAAATAAAGTGTAGTTACTATGATAAAAAATATAACGAAATGTAGCGAATTAAATAACACGGGAATTGATTATTTAGTTACGCAATTTTTTGTTCCTCTTTCTAAAATCATTAATAACCCATATCCAAAAGCAGCGCCTGCAAAATAAAAAACAAAATCAACAATATTAAAAATACTTCCAATCAGAGTCCGAAAAATGAAATGTGTTCTTAAATCGTCTAAGAGTTCATTATTAAATAGTTGTGAAAACTCAAGCAGGCATGTAACACTAAGTACAATTAATGATATTTTAATTGGTGAAACTTGTGGAAAAGCTAATGAAGCCAGTACTGATAAGAACATAACATATAGAATTCCTCCTAAATAATTTGTAACAAATTCACTACCACAACCTGAATATACTTTTGTAAAAAGCCCAAGTGGGCCAAGGACGATTAGAAGAGAGAGTTTAATCAGGCTAGCTGTATAGGTTCCCACTTGACTTTTGATCCTTAGAGCTTGCAACCTTTTTTTCGTTACGAGCTGTCATTAAAGTATTCTTTTATCAGAAGTATAACTTCCTATGCCTATTCTTCCTTATAATAGCCATTTGTCTTATCTGAGTTTCCATATTTTCTATGATATCCACTCCCATAATAATTATAACCATACGAGTATCCATAACCCATAGAATATCCATATCGCATACCGTAACCATAATATCCCGAAAGACTTATATCATTAATCAAAATAGCCATGTTCTTAAGTTCACCTTTCACTTTCAGTTGCTCTATCAATTCGAGTGTATTCTTTACTGTATATCTCTGTCTCACTATAAAAAGATTCAAATCAACATAAGGAGTCAGAAGTAAAGTATCAGTAACTATAGCGACTGGAGGAGTATCAATAATAATAAAATCGAACTCGTCTTTTGCTTTTTCAATGAAGTTCTTCATTCTTTCTGTTTCAATAAGCTCTGCAGGATTTGGAGGAATTGGACCTGATGGAGCATAAAATAGATTTTTTATCTGAGTTTCCTTAATTATTTCTTCATACTCACAGTTGCCACTGAGGAAAGTACTCATTCCCGGACTATCTTCAAATTTAAAAACTTTATTAATTCGAGGCTTTCTTAGATCAAGTCCCACAAGGAGAACTCTCTTTCCAAGTAATGCTGTGATTGCGGCCAGATTAATAGAAATAAAAGTCTTTCCCTCAGAACTAATGGTTGAGGAAACAGCAATTACTGGCACATCATTCTCTTTTACATAAAACTTTAAAGCTGTCCGAACAGATCTGAATGATTCAGCAAGTGCCGATTTTGGTCTTTCTACTACTGGTATTTCATTATCCCCAACATTATGACTTATATAACCTATAATCGGGACTTTTGTTTTTCTTTCAATATCACTCTTATCGATTACTTTATTATTAAAATAATCAACCACAGCTATTATAACCATCGGTAAAAATAGACCCAACAAAAAAGACAGGACAAAGTTATATTTTGTTTTAGGCTTTATAAGAATCGGGTTAAGCGTTGAAGCTGCATCAATAGTGCGATTGTCTGAAACATTAGAAGCTCTTGCAATACCCGATTCAGCACGTTTTTCAAGAAGGTAAGTATAAACTGTATTGTTTAAGTCAAACTGCCGCTGGATATTAATGAGCTTTCTCTGTGTGGTAGGTAATTTGTTGATTTCACCCTCAAGTACAGCAATTTCCTTATCCGACTTAGCTATTAAAAGATTCAGCCCTGTTATACCATTCTTTATGTTTTCCTCTAATTCTATCCGTGTTCCTTCTGATATAATGTCTATCAGTTTGACAGCAGTCTGATCACCCTTAAAGTTAAAACTGAGCTTCTCTCTTTCTTTCTGTATGGCAGAAATCTCGTTAACCAATCTAAGAAGCACCGGGTCGGTTATTCCCATTACAGAGGGAGATAAAATCTCATTATCGACATTTTTATCATTCAGGTATTCTGAAAGGTAATTGTAATATTGAAGCTGCAATTCAAATGAGGATTTTTCATTTTCAAATTTTTCAACTCTGTTTTGAACGCGATCTCCTTTAAGGCTGAGATCGAAGAAACTGTTGTCTAACCTGAATTTCTCCAAATTTCCAGCGGCTACAGAAAGTGAATCAGAAATTAGCCCAAGTTGCCTGTCAATGAAGTCAATGGTATTCGCAGCAGTTTGATTCTTGATATCAAGACCATAATCAATATAAACCTCCATAAGTGCATTAAGGTAATCTGCTTCCTGTTGAGGGATAAGTCCGGAAACAGATAAGGTTACAAGGGATGCATCCTGTTCTATTGGGGAAACTGAGAGTTTGCTTCTGTACTCTTCAGCAAGATTTTCAGAACTAATGAAATAAAAATAGAATTTATTTGAGCCAACAATATTTAATATTTTAGTCCCCGGAAATCTTGGTTCAATTGTAAAATTAAAACCCTTCTCGTTAAACCTCTCTCCAAAACTCATTTTTTTTTCAAAGATCGGATCACCATTAATATTTAATTTGTATTCTAAATCTGATAATATTTCAATCTCAACTTTTATTCCTTTGGGCTCAAGCTCAAGTGAATCGCATAAAACAACAAATGGAGATGATTTATACATTCTTGATTCAACAATTCCTCTCTTTCCTACTTCAACATAAACTACATGAAAATCCTTAAGGTTTTTCATTGCCAGATTGTTGATTTTGAATGATTTAAGAATTCCCATCTCATTATTCAGATTCTGCTGGCTTCTAAAAATATCACCACCTGGTATTATACTTTCAATGTTACTGCTTACGTTCCCCATCTGGTCATCCTTTATCAGGATGGTAGATGATATTGTGTAGATCTTTGGGGAATACCTGTTTATCCCGTAAGCAACCAGCAAGGCAATAAAAAGTGAAGCTGCAAACCAATACCAGTTGCTTATAAACAACGAAATAATACGTTTAATGTCGAGATTGTTGTCATCGGGGAGGGAGTAATAATCGGCGCTCATATTCTGTTACATATTAATAAATGGTTGAGAGTTTTTTTGATATTTAGGGTTTAGAGTTCAAGATTCGAGGTTCTGAAAAAGTAATATTATGAACCTTTGAATTGGCTTCGTTTCAAGTAAGATATGAAGGAAGCTATTTTCTTGCTTAACTGAGTTGTGCGAGATATTAATTCCCAAATCTTCAAATCTCTCTATCTTCATTTTGCATATCTATATTTTAATCCAATTTGACTCGATTGAACCTAGAACCTGGGGCATGGAACTTCGAACCTAAAGCTTGGAACATTGATGCTTTTCGTCCCTCCAAGTTATTAATCCTGAAAGTAATCAATCATCAACAGTGTCGTTGTAATCAGCGATGTTACTACTGCTATTACAGATGCAATTGGTGGGAAGTTGAGGTTGAAAAGCTTTCCTGATTCGGGTTCCACTATAACAACGTCATTTGGAAGGAGGAAGTAAGCTTCGTTCGACAATATTGCTTTATCCTGCAGGTTGATGGTATAAGTTTTTGTTCCTCCTGCAACCGGACGTACCACCAAAAGTTTGTCTCGACGACCATAATCACCCAGTCCGCCTGCCTGTCCGATAGCGTCTAAAACCGTAAGATAATTGCTGAAATTAACATACGTCCCGGGAGCCCTTACTTCACCTATTACCGTAAATTTAAAACTCATTAATTTGCATTCAACAACTGCATTCTTGTAGCTTTTATTGAATTCATCCTGCAAAAATAATCTTGTCTCATCGAGAGTTTTCCCCTGCACCTGAACTGTTCCTAATACTGGAAGGAGAATACTTCCGTCATTATATACATTATATCCAATCAGATAACTGGCTCCAATTCCCTGATAATAGTTTGTACTGCTTGCAGTATTAACTCCACCAAGATAATCAACTATCATACCTTCAGGATTCATTGCTTTAAGAGTAATGAAGAGGACATCCCGGTTCTGGATTTTATAATCAGGAATATCCATTGGGAAATACTGTACACTATCAGTTACTGGCAGGTTGTTGAGGTAGGCGAGTTTTTCTTGCTGGTGCAGGAGGCTGCGAGGAGCACAAGGGCCAGGAATAAGGGGAGGGGGAAATGTTTCATTATTTAGTTTTTTTCGAGAATTATCTGGTCAAGAAGTGTGGATTGCTTCGTCGTCACGCAAAGCGTGACTCCTCGCAATGACTCGTTACTTAAGATGGATACGGGTCGATCGTGAAGGTTTCGTCGCTGAGCTCCTCGCAATGACTGTAAATATAAGACAATTTGGTTTACATTCCATTACAAAACCTACGAAAGGGTATTGTCATTGTGAGTCCCGACGAAGGAGGGCAACGCAATTACTATATAGAGCAGGGTCATTGCGAGGACACCGCGAAGCGGGGACGAAGCAATCCCATTGGCCCATCCCAGATTAATCTAATGTAACATCCGGGCATACTTCCGTCTGGTCAGTTACAGTTGCTAAACCGGACTAACTTTCTTAAATCAGTCGTGCAGTCATGCGGTCGTGCGGTCTTGCAGTCTCGCCTTCACAATGTTACAGCGGGCAAAGCGTGCGGTTTAAAGGTTTAAAAGTTTGATGGTTTAATGGTTTTTCAACCCTTCAACCCTTAAACCCTTCAACCCTTAAACCCTTAAACCTTTCAACCTTTCAACCTTTCAACCCTTAAACCTTTCAACCCTTAAACCTTTCAACTCTTCAACCTTTCAACTCTTCAACCTTTCAACTCTTCGACCCTTCAACTCTTCAACCCTTCAACTCTTCAACCCTTCAACCTTTCTCCCCACCACAAATCTTCCCTGCAGATTGGCTCCTTCGCTAAAATAGCCCACCGGGCTATTTTTTTACGCTCGGCCCCCATCACAATCCCACAACGGAAGCAGGTCCGCCGGCTTAAGATATGCAAGGTATTCTTTTGCTTCTGCCGGTTCGAGGACAATATAACTAACCTTTCGGCCAACCATATCTTCCGCCTGTACAATTTTACGAGCAAGATATTCACGGTCAATATCGGCTCCTACAAGTATAAGTTCAATAACCTGACTGTCCATGCCGCGGGCAAAATCGCCTGTAAGATATACACAAATCAGGTTACCGAGACGGTGGATCACCTTTTCAATTACCCGGTCGATTCCGGTTTCCTTCATGATAATGCTATGAATATCTTTGAAGAGAGGATGTTTTGAATTTGCCTGGTAAATCTTTTTGTTACCGTCACGCAGGGAATGTAGCAACCCTGCATCCTCAAAGCGGTTAAGCTCAACACGTATTGCATTTGATGATTCGCCGAATTCCGATTCCAGACCACGAAGGTGAGCCCTTGTGCTGCCGTTAAGAAAAAACTTTTTCAGCAGCTTGATACGGGTCTGGGATGTGACAAGACTGTCGAGCATTCAGGTCAGGTTTGAGTAACAAAATTACTCGTTCTTGGGGAAAAAGCAAATTATTTAAGAAGATTTTTAACCGGTAGAAAGATTTCTTTATTTTATATAATGTTGCGGGGTGCGGGGTGCGGGGTGAAAACCTGTTGTGGGGTGCGAGGTGGTTTGTGACTTTAAAGCATTACTTGAATGTTAAAGGAAGATTTGGTTTAGAATGAGATGGTAAGTAATCCTTACGAGCTGATAAATCTATAAATTATCATGCCTCATTAAATCCTAAAAAAATGTATATCTTCCTTCACCCGGCAACGCGCACCCCGCAACAATAATTAAGTCCTCCAATTTGCTTCTACATATATGATATAGTTCGTGATCTTCTTTCCAAGCAGCTCAAGATCTAAATTGATTGCTCTGAATTCTTTGATTGAGGGATATAATTCAGCAATTGCTTTTGATTGATCCGTGGCTTCGTCACAGGAGGCCTGGGCAAATACCAGGTATCGAATGTATTCGGCTTTGTATTTTCGCCGGCCGAAACCCTCAACTATACTATCCTTTACACTCTGGGAAGATCGCCTTATCTGTCCTCCCTGTTCATAGGTTTCAAACTGAGGCAATTTCATTGTAGCTTTATGTATTCTGATAGATAAAGAATACGAAAGCCGGTAAATCTCAAGATCCTTGTAACTACTCATGAGTTAATCCTTTAGCACGTTTAACAACAAGCGATGACAAACAAATGTAAAGAAATAAGTGTTGATTTGCAACAAAATTTGCAGACAAAAGAAGCGGTCCCGGTTACCAGGTCCCAGGTGCCGGGTCCTTGGTAGACACTACCCGGGACCCAGGAACCAGGACCCGGTAACATTTTATGGGTTCCAGGTACCGGGTCCTTGGCAGATACTACCCGGGACCCGGGAACCAGGACCAGTTTTTGGGTGCCTGCTCCGTGGAATAGCACCAGGCCTAAGCTTTGGCCATATTTCACAGGACGGGGTCACGGGTATTAATCAAGAACGACTGCATCCAGAATTGAGGGTTTATCAGCACCTAGAGAATTATAGGAACCTAAAAGAAAATCATTGGCAATTGTATCGATAGCACTACTTAACAGATCAATATCGACAGGTAAAATATGCCAGTCAGCTTTCTGAAAAAGATGAACCGGAAAGCTTTTTATACGCTGTTCCACATCAATTTCGTTGATTATAGCTTTATTCTTGGCTTCGCCGAAAACCTCCATCCAGTTAAACCTATAATTTTGCGAAAGCACACAGATATCAAAAACATCTTTCGGTTCATCCCGGCCGACAATAGCTGTAAGTTTATTTGTCAAGTATATTGAGAGGCGTATCGATAAAGCCATATTGATATGTATTAGGAACTCCACACCTGTAAGCAATATCGTTTACAAATTCAACTTTAAGCACATCCTCTCTACGTCTTCAATATAATATCGAATAAAATCCTCATAAACTAATGCTTTGATCCTTTAATAACGAAAATTGTTTTACAAGCACTATTTCAATATTCTTTATCAAAGCATGGAATGTATCACTTTTATTCATAAAAAAATCCAGGTCCTCACTGAAGCGGTGGTTAAGATAAAATCTTCCCAGTGCAGTCCCGCCGGTCAGGTAAAAAGAACCTAGTACCGGTTTTAAAACCTGAAGTACCTTATCCTGGGTCCGGTAAAGCCTCCTGTAATCTTTTTCTGACATACTCATATTGTTTTTGTACTGATCTTGGCCATAGTGATCCTATTAACCTCGTCAGTCAGCATTTCCCTGATATGGTCGACTGGTAAAAGCTGGAGAATGGTGTACCAGGGCAAGCCTAAAAGAATTTTGGCAAACAGTTTTTCACGGGTAATAATGACCTGCCTTATCAATTCTGCCATCGAGCAATGCTTCCATCTGCTCCGCTGAAATGGAGTAATCCCACATGACGGATTTCAGGATTTTATGCCGTTGCTGCTTGTTCATTCACAAAAAGTTAATATAGTCCAAATGTACTGAATCTTTTGCAGCTGACAAATAGTTCAGTGACCGGCGTGCGGTGTGCGGTGTGCGGTTTCCTGCCTGCTGTAGTCAATGACTTTTTTCTGAATCTTACGTTTTACATCTTTCCACTTAAGGTCAGGCTCTTTGGTCATTATGGGCCATTCTGATTCCTGAACATCGTCAAAATAAATAAGGCTTTTCAAAACCAGCAGATCATTCTGCTGATTATATTTTTTCAGGTAAAAGCCTGACATTGTTGTGTTGGCAGCCGAGAACAGCTGTACCTCCAACCAGATTAAACCCTTGCATGTAATGTTTTGATTGTAAAAACTTTAGTAATTCCAGAGTTGAGGCATCGACTGCTTCTTTATATAACATTTGAATTTCTTTTTTGATTTTCCAAAATACTTTGATATAAAATTGAGAGTCTTCGAATCGATGTAATTCAGATTGATTAATACTTTCTCAACCTCTTCTTTCCCGAAATATTTTAACAGCAGGGCAACTTCAGCAAGGGTTCCCAGGGTAAAAATCCTTTCAACAATAAGTCTTGTTGAAATAGTTTTCCCCGGGGTGATGTCAACATCCCAGAAATAGCTTTGTTTCAAAAGTTCCGATATATTCCCCTTGTCTTTCATTACTATCTTTAAAAATAGTAAAAATAACAGTAAAAAACAAATCGTCAGGTGTCTGGTATTTGTCGTTTAATGTTTTTTATCTGGAGCGGCCTGTTTTACCTCTGTCGCTTATCACGGCTTACAAAACCAGATCTTAGTCTCTTAGTCTCTCAGTCTCTCATATACGCTGGCCGCATGCCGCAAACCATAATTAACCGGCATATAATTATTGTAATAAAGCCCCTTTATTCCCGTTTTGGATCTAGAGCATTGAATATTTTTTTCTGCTAGTCAATCTCATGAGAAAGAAATATATAATTATCCTTTTACTATTAATTTTGTCAGTCGTGATTTACTCTTCATGTGCTGCAAAGCATTATGGCAGTGGAACAAAAGGATATCATAAAGCGCCAAGAGCTTTGAAAAGGTAAAAAGCCTCTCAATACGTATTTGACTACATTTAAAAATTTCTCAATTATCTATCAGTATGGCGTGTGGTGTGCGGCATAAGAAATGAATGACCGCGAGCCGCTGGCCGCGAGCCGCAAGCCGTCTTATAAATTTTCCTAATTTTACATCTGCAGAAATTAACACAAAATGACCAATCCCGCAACCCGGCTCAGCCCTGAAGAAAAACTCCTTCTCTCCCTTTGCCGGCTTGAATTCAGCGATGAACAGAAAGCAGAGATCAGGGACCTGATGAAAAAGGTAATGAATTGGTATCGATTTGTCAGGATGGCTAATGAGCATGGCATTATAGCAATTTCTGCTTACAATATCCGGGAAACCGGGATGGCAGATCGGGTACCTGAAGCTGTAATGAAGATACTTGATAACGCTCATATGCAGAGTATGATCAGAAATACCTGGCTGGTACTAAGATGGAAAGAGGTGAATGCCACACTTACGGGTGCCGGTATTAAGCATGTCCTTCTAAAAGGCATGGCTCTTGAACATACGGTCTATGGCGCAAAAGGATTGCGGCAAATGACTGACGCTGATATCCTGGTCAGGAAGGAAGATGGAATGAAGTCATGGTTGCTGCTTCAGGAAAACGGCTTTACCCCGCACAATATAAAATCACCCCTTCACAATAAAATTTTGCCCCTGATCGGTAAACACCTTCCCACTCTTTTAAAAGACGGGTATCCCGTTGAGATCCATACCCGTCTCTTTGATGAACCCGGGAAGAATGAAAAGCTGGGAGAGGCTATTGACAATGCGGTTGAGATTGATATTGAGGGTATCAGGGCACTTATTCCAAACGATGAAATACACCTCGAATACCTTAAGAGGCATCTTGAATACCATCTGAGGACCGGTGGCGCCCAACTAAGGCAATACCTTGATATGGAACTGATAAGGCCTGGCAGTGCACCTGAATTTCCTGAAGGTTTCATTACCAATCCGGTTCCACCCGAAAGAAGGGTCCAGGACAGGGATGCATATGTTGCCCAGTTTCGTTCCCTGCCAGGGGGAATAAGGATGAGATACCTGATCGGAGATATTTTTCCATCTTTGAAATGGATGAAGCAGAGGCACAAGTGCGGGACTCTCAGGGCTCTAATACTTTACCCGAGGAGGATCGGGAAGGTGTTATGGATATTAACGGCGTAACGGCGTAAGGTCGTAAAGATTTTGATGACTGCATGGGACCGCATGACTGAATGACCAGGATTTGATGGACTGATAGCTGATTGCTGACTGCTGACAGCTAATAAATATGATTATACCTGTTCATTTGTTAATATTTTCCAAATTTCAACGTTATTTAACAGATGGTATTAACTATATTTGCTCTCAAATTGATGATGCATTGTAACAGTGTCCACTAAAATTTGGGGGAGTCTATGTTATTAAGAAATGTATATCTAACTATTAAATAACAAGTTATGATTACACAGCACTCTAACCGAAAAACCTTAAGCAAAATGAAAAATATAATATTATCAGGGAAGACAATTGTTTTCTTGATGGTTCTGCTTGTTGCATCTTTCACTGTAACATTCGGGCAGATAACACAGGTAGGAAGTACGCAGACAGCCTATGCTCCAAATTCAACTTCAATAACACTGAATGTTCCATCTGGTGTTAGTGCCGGAGATATAATGATTGCCAATATCGTTAAATATACCGGAAGCAACTCAATTAATCCTTCTGCAAGTGGCTGGACGCTTGTTGCTGCAGGTGTCCTTGGCGGTTCAAACTACGTGAGGGGTGCTGTTTTATACAAAATAGCAGACAGTTCTGAACCAGGAAATTATACATTTTCACTTGGAGGATATACTACAGCCGCTTATGCTGAAGGGGCCATGGTTGCTTACACAAACGTGAATCTTGTCAACCCATTTGATGTTACCCCCGGAACATTTACAGCTCCTGCTATCCGTCCGGGATTTACAAGTACAACGGTTACACCATCCGGGATCACAACAATTACACCCAATTCTCTCGTAATAATGCTGGGAATGAGCTACAGACCCCCAGCCGGAAATAGTCCAAGCGCTTTTTCCACATGGTCCCTTTCATCCCCTACGCTGACTGAACTTTATGATGCAAGAGGAACTCAGGTTGTGTCAGTAGGAGCCGCAACAGGAATTCAGACAACTCCCGGAGCGACCGGTACAGGAACCATAACAGTTTCCCCCGGATCAAATCTTGGTGGCATGATTCTGGCCCTCAGGCCCGAAGCAACTGAACCCATTTTGATGATCAATCCGGCTGAGCTAAATTTCGGAATATTATATACCGGCACATCGGTTGTCAGAACATTCCAGTTATCGGGAGAGCTTCTTTCAGGATTTCCCGGAGAAATAACTGTAACAACTCCTTCGTCAGATTTCCTTGTTTCGAATGATAATGTTACCTGGGGATCCTCTGCAACTATTTCATTCTCTTCTGCAACATTGGATCCGACCACTGTTTATGTAATGTTTGCTCCACAGACCTCAGGTATTAAGGCTGGAAACATCACATTTTCAGGAGGTGGGGTATCATCACCTCCCGCTTTGTCGCTGACCGGGACAGCAACTGATCAGGCTTCACAACTTGCTTTTGTAAACTTCCCCAATGAAGGAACAGTAAATAATAATTTCAGTGTCTTTACTGTTGAAGCCCGGACAGCCACTAACTCCGTTGATTTTCTCTTCAACGGTGATATCACTCTCAGCAAGGCATCCGGTCCCGGCACTTTGTCAGGTACTCTGACAGTGGCTGCAATCAATGGTATTGCATCGTTCAGCGCTGCACATGTCGATCAGGTGGGTGACTATACGCTTTATGCAAATTCAGGCACTCTGACGCAGGCAACAAGCAGCACAATATCTATAATTGAAGGATTTGAAAATGATTACAGATCGGCAGTTACCGGTGACTGGAATTCAGCTTCGACCTGGGAAGTTTATACCAGCTCGGCGTGGGGACCTGCCCCTTCAGCACCTGTTTCATCCACTGCAAACATCATTACAATACGCATTGGACATACTGTTACAATTACAGATCTTATTACTGCCGACCAGCTTGTTATCGATGCAGGAGGTGAACTTTCAGTAGGTTTGGGTCAGGGAATTATTATTGATGACGGGGCCGGTATTGACCTTACTGTTTTCGGCACTATCACTAACCTGGGTTCCATGATCGTCAATGGTACAGCGTTTTTTTATGATGGAGGATTATACCGTCATTCTTCTATCGACAACTATATTCCGCTGGCAACATGGGGAACAGGTTCTACATTTGAGATCACCGGATGGACAACCGAAGGATCCCTAAATGAAACTTTTGATCAGACATTTTATAATTTTATCTGGAACTGTCAGAATCAGACTGTAAATGTGTCATTTAGCCCATATATTACCAATGTAAACGGGACTTTTACACTCGCAAGTACCGGAACCGGAAGCAGTCATATACGACCTGGCGCAAATGCTTTTTTTGGCAATTTTGTTCAAACCGGAGGGGTGTATCAACTGAATGATGGATATAATGCCAGAACTCTTACTGTGGCAGGAGATTTCACAATCAGCGGCGGAACATTTACCCAGGATGTATTAGGTCCCGGAATTCTTAATATTGGTGATGACTATTCCATGAGCGGAGGAACACATAATCTTGGCAACAGTTCCACAGCTTCTGCAATGAATGTTACGGGTGATTTTTCGATGACTGAAGGTAATTTCAATGTCAACACTACCAGTGCAGCAAGTATACTGACAATTACAGGCAGTTTTTCAATGTCCGCCGGAACATTAAATATGAGCGGAGGAACCGGTAATACAATCTTAAATGTTGACGGTAACTTTACCCATACAGGAGGAACAGTAACTGAAACTTCAACAGGTGAGGGGACAGTAGTGTTTAACGGTACTTACAACAGTTCTGAAGAAACAGGCATTCAAACTTATATTTCCGGCGGTACAGTAACCAACACTATTAACTTCATTGTAAATAGCAACGCATTCCTTCAAATGGCAGCTCCTGAAACAGCTATTACCGGTGGCGGTACATTCACTCTTATGAGCGGTGCAACTCTTGGAATCACTTCACCCGATGGCATTACCGCAAGTGGTGCAACAGGCAATATTCAGACAGGTACCCGTTCTTTCAGCACCGGAGCAAATTATATATATAATGGAACCACAACCCAAAGTATTGGGAACGGTCTTCCTGCAACAATAGGCAACCTGGTTTTTGATAATTCAGGCGGTGAAGTTGTTTTCACTTACCCACCACGCAAGACGATCACGAATGACTTCTCTATAACACCGGGTTCTAAAGCTAATTTGGGCAGTAATTATCATTTTACTAATACCCTCACACTTGGAGGTGTTCTTCAACAAGGTGGCGGTCTCTCATATGGTGGCACTGCATCTATTCTTGCAGACGTTCAGAATGAAACTTATTTTGGAACTACAGCAGCAGGTTTTATTTTTGTTGCCACCGGGGCTGTTCCATCATCATGGACCGGAAATACAAGCGGTGACTGGAACACTACATCAAACTGGGCCGATGCAATTATACCCATTTCCACAACTGATGTAACAATTGCTTTATCCGCAACCAACCAGCCTGTTATTTCCGGCTCCACAACCGCAGTCTGTAATAGCTTAACCATAAATTCGGGCGCTTCACTTACAATCAGTCCGACCGGAAAAGCAACATTTAATTCAATTATAAATAACGGAATCCTTAATCTCGGGTCTGATGCAACAGGAATAGCATCACTTATACTTGGTTCCTACACAGATAATGGCACCGAAAATATTGAGATATACATGACCGGCGGCGGAGATGAATCGAATTTTCCCTGGCACTATATTTCCTCCCCGGTTACGTCATTGCCAACGGATACCTTTACAACAAGAACTGAACCTACTTATGATCTGGCAGCATATTATGAAGACCATACAAGCCCCGATCAAAGTTTAAGATGGATAGCCTGGGATGGTTATGACTACTCAATTGAAGGCTATCCTTCTTCTCCTGTTACTTTTAATACACTTGTCCCCGGAAAGGGTTATAATATTTATTTTTATGAGTCTTTCGTTGAAAAGACGTTTGGAGGAACTCTGAATACAACAGATGAAGCTGAATCATTGTCCTATACAACAGGAACAAACAATGATACACAGGGATGGAACCTACTTGGCAATCCTTTTACCTCAGGACTTGACTGGAATGAGATAACCAAGCCGGCAGGAGTTGACAATGCTATCTATTTTACTACCAATCATACCTTCGCTTCTTATGTCGCAGGGGTTGGCACACCGGCAGGCACAACAGGTCTAATACCTCCCATGCAGGGATTTTTTGTTAAAGCAAATCAGACCGGACAATCAATCACTATGACAGGATCAGCAAAGATTCACAGTTTCCATGCCCGGTACAAAGGTGACGAAGAAACAATATCTCTTATCAGGTTAAAATTCGAAAGTGATAAGGCATCCGATGAAACCGTAATCCGGTTCGATGAGAAAGCAAACAGCACTTTTGATTCTGAACTTGATGCATATAAATTCAGTAAAACAGGAACATCTGTAGGCTTATGGACCGTAAACGGCAGCGTGAGCTATAGTATCAACAGTTTACCCTTCCCTGAAACAGAGACTGGGGTTCCTGTGGGAATCAACGCATCAGAATCAGGAAGTTATAAATTAACTGCAAGCCAGCTGCAGGGTCTGGATAACTACACGATTTACCTTATCGATAAAACTACAGGTCTTACTACCGAACTGAAAAATAATTCGTCAGTAAGTTTCACCGCATCGGCAGGTATGGTCACAGACCGGTTTATTATTAAAATTGTTGATATTGCTACCGGTATTGAAAATACCTCTGTGTCTGAAAGCGTATTCAATATTTATCCATCAAGTGATTTTATAAATATTCAGACTCTTTCGGACGAATGGGATGGAAAATCCGGATCGATTGAGTTACTGGATATGACAGGAAGGACTATGAGGAACGTCAATAATGCTGAATTCTGGAAAAGTTCGCTGATTCAGATTCCTGCAGCCGGATACAGAGGAATATATTTTGTTAAACTGCAATCAGGATTAATGAGATATGTCGGGAAGATAATAATAAAGTAGGCTGTGGACTGAAGTCTGAAGGCTGAGTGCAAAGAGTGGAAGAACCAAGAGAGTGCTTAACTGAAATGGTTGTAAATAACCTTTTTGAACTTAAATTATTAAGAAAGTTTATTTGATAATTAAAAAAAAGGATACTTTTGTATCCATTGCCACATTTTTTAGAATTTAGATATTGGTTGATATTAAAATTAATGGCAAAGAAAAAATCATATTCCAAACCTGAAATAACGAAAATAGAACTTGACCGTTCCATCAATCTTATGATGCAGAGTCCACCTATGGATCCCATGATGATGCCAATGGCTGGCACAAAGGGTACTGATACTCCTTTCACTAGTCCTTTTGATGATAAACCATTCAGTTAGGCGGTTCGCGGTATTCGGCGTGCGGCGTGCGGAAAAAAAAAGAAGAGAGTGTCGGAAGACGCTCTTTTTATTTGCGATGTATTATAGGCGATAGGCGATGGGAATGTATGATGTATTATAGGCGATGGGCGATTTCCGGTTTTATGGGTTGTACCGGAATTCATTTTTACATCCCCCCAGCCCCCTTCAAAGGGGGAATCACTCAGCTTACAGCTTGCCGCACACCGTAAGCCGCATGCCGTAGGCCGCATGCCGCAAACCAAAAGATTATTCCTGAATCTTAGCTATTATACATCCGTAATCAGCAATGAGAGAATCTATTATCCTGTATTTAGATTGAGTAATTTCGTTTTTTATTTCTTCTTCTGTAAAAAAATGGATAAAATCCGGTTCAAGCCTGTCGCCCGGTTCTGTTTTGTCTCTTTTACCAAAAATCCTGAAAAAATTGGATACGTTTTTAATTATTCTATCTCTTCTGCCTCTTTCCCTCATCCATAAAAAGGAGATCATAAGCGGAGTCTCTTTATGTAAGAACGGATATAATCCTTCGAGAAATGAGAGTCTCTTTCTGCTTCCATTCATAAGTGAATAAGCACCCCATCCTACTATAATGCCATCATACTTTTTTACTTCACCGGGAACAGAATTTTTTGGCAAATATTTAATTCTAACATTCACGTTATTTTTCTGAAGGAAAGCATTACCAAATTCAATAAGATTTGTATTACACTCATAAGCATCAACTTCAAATCCCTTTTTGCTCAGCGCTAAAGCTTCTCTTCCCCCTCCTGAAGCTATTAACAAGATTGTTTTTGCATTTGAGAAATGCTTATTAATTATAGGCTTTTCCCAATCAAATAATCCTGATTGATTGTATTTGTCGTCAGTATAAGATTTATTGCGATTATGAGATAATTCACCGGAATAATCAAGACTTTTTTCGCTCATCACTCCCAGCCAGAAACCTGAAGAGAATGCATCAAGAAAATCAGTCAGCTTCTTTAAAAACCGGAATGAGAAATGAGATAGTTTTGCGATGAATTTGTAGTATGCCATATACTGATCGATTTTACTTTGGGCTAAAGTTAGTATTTTCGATTAATTCCGGTATAATGATGATGAGAAGAAGATTTTAAACACAGCCTGCCCCGATACATCGGGGGTGTTACACGGAGTTAAAAGGGAGTTTCATGGAGTATTAAAACAGTGTACTCTGTGTAAAACTCCGTGTCACTCCGTGGTAAGAAAAGAATCAACGATTAATCTTTATATTTGCCCCTGATATTATACTTTTAAGAAAATTGAAGAAAAGGACTTATATCCTGATCATAATATTTCTGGACATTCTTATTCAGATTCCATTGTATTCCCAGGAAGTTCCCCATCCAACCAAAAACACAGGTATTTACGAGTTCCTCGATGAACTCGCCGGAATGAAACTGATTGAGATCAATTCTGCAGTCAAACCTTATTCAAGGTTATTAATAGCAAATCGCTTACAGGAAGCCGACAACCAGAGAGACCAGCTGAATTCCCGTCAGCAGAAAGAACTCGATTTTTACCTGATGGACTTTGGGAAAGAGCTGAAAAAAACCACCTTCGCTGAAGCTTCGGCGGTCAAAGGGCGTAATGGAGCAACGGCTCAACGGCTCAACGGCTCAACGGCAGAACAGCAGAACAGCAGAACAGCAGAACCGCAGAACCGCAAAACCGCAGAACCGCAGAACCCCACGACATTCTTCTGGCATAAAGGCCTTGAAGTTCAGAATAGCAATGGAACAGCAACTCATCTGAGAAGGGATCTGTTTTACTATCAGGATTCCCTTTTTTCTTTTACGGCTAATGTGATCCTGGGAGGTGAACTGTTTACAAATTCCTCAGGAAAGGCGACATACTATAGAAACGGGGCTGAAATCAGAGGATATATTAAAAACCTGGGATTCTATGCCTCCTTACGCGATAATCACGAAGAACCTTTGCTTGGACAACCTGAATACCTGACCAAAAGAGAGGGCGGTCATATAAAAGGAAGTACCGACTGGAGCGAGATGCAGGGAGGAATTACATGGTCGTGGAAATGGGGGAATATAGGTCTTGTCAAGGACCGTCAGCAGTGGGGAAATAACTATAATGGCTCAAATATCTTTGGAGGAAATAATCCTACTTTCACCCAGCTCAAGCTTAACCTTAAACCAGCCAGATGGTTTGAATTCAACTACTTCAACGGCTGGCTCAATTCGATGGTGGTCGACAGTTCCGAATCATACTGGGTGACCAACAGTTACGGCGACGATTACAGAGAAGTGTATCATAAGAAATTTGTTGCTGCTAATATATTTACAATCACCCCGGTCAAACATTTAAATATTTCCGCAGGGAACAGCATTGTTTACGACAATGATCATATTAACCCTGCTTACCTCATTCCATTCCTGTTTTATAAATCGGTCGATCACTCCCAGACTTCCGGGATTGATAATATGAACTCCCAGATGTTTTTTGATATAAGTTCAAGGAATATCAAAAATCTCCATCTGTATGTGTCATTATTTGTCGATGAGTTTTCGGTCAGCAGACTGACTGATGATGATGAATGGAACTTCGTGAGCTGGAAAACAGGATTCAGATTAAGTAATATTCCGGTACAAAATCTTTCGTTCACTACTGAATTTACTTATTCATACCCCCTTACATACCAGCATTATGTTCCGACAGTTACTTTCCAGACTCAGGACTATAATCTCGGGCATTATCTCAGAGACAATTCGAGGGAATGGTATTTTGCTCTGGATTATAAACCAATAAGATCCCTGAATATCGGATTATATTTTAGCGATGCTATCCGCGGACCCGATTATACAGAGCTTGGAACAGATCGTGTTGGGAATCCGCCCCTCGCATCCATTGAATGGCATAACACTGCTTTAGGATTACGGGCTTCATATCAGGTAATTAACGATCTTTATACCTGGTTTCAATTCTGCAGCAGTAATATAACGGGGGATGAAAGGTGGAGTCCGGAGTACTTTTACGGTAAAAAGAATACGCTCAATCTGGGAGTGACATTTGGATTTTGACATAAAGGCATGCGGCATGCGGCGTACGGCGTGAGGTGTGCGGTGTGCGGTGTGAATTAGGCGGCACGCGGCAAGTGTTTTATCATGAAACGTGTGATGAATTTCTATTCACTCCTGGACTGAATTAGCCTGGTCAACATTGAAGAGATTTTATCACATTCATCTATTAACTGTTCAGATTGGGAAGAATTAATATATCCAATATCATGAGCTATTATTAACTGAGTCATTAATTCGGCTGATGAACCTTTTGCTATATAAAAATACCTGACTGATAATTTATCAGTTCCAAGTTCATCTCCCTCAGCAATATTACTCGGGATACTGACTGCAGCTCTTTGAATCTGGTCCTTAAATCCAAAATCTTTTCTAAGCTGGTTATTTTGCGTTAACTTATATATATTAACAGCCAATTCTTTGGCAGCTAGCCAAACACGAAGTTTTCTAAAATTTCCCATAATGCAGCGATGTATTAATTATTAATTTGTTTAGCACAGAAACAAAGGTAACAAATTTTTATCAAATGGGCTCGCGGTTTGCGGCTCGCGGTTTGCGGCAATGAGAATTGTTCAGATTGGTGGTTTCTGGGAACTAGTTACTTGGTGAAATGTTAAATAATTGTAGCTGGGCCCCGGTGTACCGCATGCCGCATGCCGCACGCCGAACGCCCTTTATAATATTATTTGAATTTCCCTCCATTCTTTGCCGGAAATTCCTTTAATTTGCCTTAATTTAGTAATCAGTATTTGCTAATACTTCATGGAGATCCGCCGATTCAGAATAATGACCTTATTTGCTGATATTGTTATTCTTGCAATATCATTCCTGATTGTTATTTTAACCAAGCCATCGGGACTTAAAGGATATCTTCCTTCACATGGGATATTCTTTGGAGGTTTGACACTAATTTGGCTGTTTGTCTCCCTCCTGAACGGTAAAATGCACAAGGGCAGGATAATTAATTATTCATCACTGTTCAACCATGTGCTGGTAAGCAACATTATTGCATTATCGATAACCACCCTGTTGATGTATGCCGTCAGGGAAGTTGAATATTCAAGAACTGTTGTGCTGGGAACCGCAATAGTTGCCACATTCTTTGAACTAATTATCGGATCGGCTTACATAGCTTATAAAAAAGCTCATGTCCAGGATTATGAGAATTATGCTGATTACAAGGCATCAAAAAAGAAGAGCGAACATGAGCTTGTCGGGAAAGTGAACGGTAACGGGAATCACAATACAATCCCTGAAGTGATCAATCCCAGGGTATTACTTGCCATAGAAAAGGAGAATGGTACTGAAATGGCCAGGGCTGTCATTAAAATGTGCGGGGCCCGGCTGAATGCCCGAACGGCTGTCCTTTCGACAACAACGGTCTTTAATGTTGCAAACCTCCAGAATGAGAAATACGATTATATTATTAACCTTCACAGGATTAATGATATAATCAAGCTAAATGACTTTCTGGATGAAGTAAATTCCAAACTTGATTATAAAGGATATTTCCTGAGCTGTGTCGAGACCAAGGATCAGAGGAAAGAAAGGATCCTTAAGAAGTATCCTCCTGTACTTAATTATGTATACTACTCATTTGATTTTTTAGTAAAAAGGATCCTCCCCAAGCTTAAGTTTACAAGGGGACTTTATAAATTACTGACGCACGATTTAAACAAGGTCTATTCAAGGGCAGAGGCGCTAGGAAGGCTTTCAAGAGCAGGTTTCATGATAAACCAGGAATCATTTATCGGGAATAACCTTTGTATTGAAGCAATCAAGATCGGAGATCCTATTCCGATGAACGGAACAAACTACAGCCCTCTGATCGCCCTTCCAAGAGTTGGTAAAAACGGCGACATAATCAAAGTTTATAAACTGCGGACAATGCATCCCTATTCAGAATATATACAGGATTATGTTTATCAGCAATATGACCTTCAGGAAGGGGGAAAGTTCAGGGATGATTTCCGGATAACCTCTTGGGGTACTGTCTGCAGAAAGATCTGGCTTGATGAATTTCCAATGTTTATAAACTTTTTCAAAGGGAACATGAAGCTTGTCGGCGTAAGACCTCTCAGCAGACACTATTTTGAATTATACAGCAAGGATCTTCAGGAGCGAAGGATAAAATACAAACCCGGACTCATCCCTCCATTCTATGCAGATATGCCTTCGGACCTCACCGCTATACAGAAATCTGAAACCAGATATCTTGATCAGTTTGACAAACATCCTTTTGTTACTGACTTCAAATACTTCTGGAAATCGATCTGGAATATACTTTTTAAACATGCGAGAAGCGGTTGAATTCATGTCATGTGGTCGTGCAGTCGTGCGGTCGTGCGGTCAAAAAATGACTGCAAGACGGCAAGACTGCAGGACTGCAAGACATCAGGTTTTATCCAGTTCGAATATCCTTTCAACCAGTTCCCATTTCTCGGGAGTTGCTGATTTCTCCCCTGCCTGCTGAAACTGCGAAACATACTCCTCCCACTCCTTTTGTTTTGGCTTCATGGCAAGCTCCTTCATGGCTTTGTCGTGGTCAAAATCAGGAACCGTATCCATTATCATAAAGACATGGTTCCCATGGATATATATTTCCATATCGAGGATGCCGACCTCCCGGATACCTTTAGTTATTTCGGGCCATACCTTTCCGGGTTTATGAACTTCTTTGTATTTTTCAATTAAATCTTTATTATCCTGGAGTTTAAGGATTTTGCAATATCTTTTTAAAGAGGTATACGTGGAGGTTTTCAAATAGCCGCTCATAGTATTTACAATTATTTCTTCCATCAAAGTTAGATTTTTTCATGTATAGCTGGCAGGATCGAAAAGAATAAAGAAAAAAATCAAATGAGGGAGTTAATTCTTTAACCACGGAGTTCCACCGAGTCACACGGAGTAATACACGGAGTTATTTCCATGGATAATAAAAACAGTGTAACTCCCCCGATGGATCGGGGCAGGCTTTACAAAACTCCGTGTAACTCCGTGGTAAATTGGATTTTATTAACATATCTTTTTATTCATAAGAAAGATTCCGGGTAATCAGCAAACTTGATTTATGGAGGTGTGAGGGGAAAACCCAAAAAGCACGAAATTAGTGGCTTTACCGCACAAATAGAGTTGTTGGTCAAATATTTAATTGCATTGATAAATTTGAACAAATATTGATTTTGCTATTTTTATATGAATGGTTAAATTAGGTCGGCAAATAATTTAATTATATAAGAATATATAACCATTAAAACCTTTAATTATGAAATCAAAGTTGTTGCTTTATCTTGTCCCTTTTATGGTGCTTGCAGGTTGTGATAAAATCAAAGATGCTACCTCGATCACTGTTAACACTCAATTGCAAAATAATATCCCGGTGACAGTTGCAGCTGGAAAATCGGATAAAGGTGTTGAAGCTGCAACATTCAGCGCAACGCAGGACCTTTCTCTGGCTAACAATTCAGATCTTGAACCTTATCTCTCAAAGATCGATAAGATCACTCTAAGCAATCTGGTCATTACAATTACCGGACTAACCACAGGTCAGACGATCAATTCTGTTTCGCTCGATGTTACCGGAGTAGGAACTGTCTTTACCCAGACCAATATTACAATGACCAATAATTCATTTACACCATCAGTCTCATCAGCAATTCTTACTCAAATGGGGTCAAAGCTAAAAGCAGATAAAAAACTCACATTCACTCTTACCGGAAACGCCAGTGGTGCAATGACTATTGTTGTTGGTTGCAATATGGATGCAAAGGTTATTGTCTTTACAATCTGAGAATTCTTAATTGTTATTGAGAGGGAAGAGAGTGTATTATAATTTGTTACACTCTCTTTTCAATTTCTTTTACCACGGCCTTAAGGATCCTTTCTTTTCTTTCTTTGTTCGTCCAAAGAACCGAGGAAGGCTTTAGCCTGACGAGCTCGACGAAGTCAAAGAAACAAAGAAAGGGCGCCCGCGCCCTTCAAGACAAAGAAAGTAACATGGATTTTGGGCAAACAAAAGGAATGAGCAAAAAAACTATATTTGTTTTAACGAAAATTTTATCAATTAGCCATGAGCATCCATAAAAAAGAGAGTCTTTGTTTCCGGCTGTTTCGACATGCTTCATTCAGGTCATATCGCCTTCCTGCAGGAAGCTGCCGGATACGGAGATCTGTACATTGGTCTGGGTTCGGACAAAACCATCAGGGACCTTAAGGGAAGAGATACCATAAACTCTGAAGAAGAAAGAGTCTATATCCTCAACGCTCTTTCCTGTGTTCATAAAGCTTCTGTCAATAAAGGCAGCGGACTGATGGATTTTCTGGAAGATATGAAAACCCTTGCTCCCGATTTATTCATAGTGAACGAAGACGGACACTCTCCGGAGAAAGAAGCACTCTGCAGAGATCTCGGGATTGAATATAAAGTCCTTAAAAGGATCCCTCATGCAAACCTGCCGGCAAGATCAACAACTGCTCTCAGGGCAGTTAAACCGATGCCTTACCGGGTCGACCTTGCAGGAACCTGGATCGACCAGCCTTATGTTTCGAAATACTATCCCGGGGCTGCCATAACAGCATCAATTGAGCCTACAATTGAATTTAATGAACGGTCAGGAATGGCTACCTCAACACGTAAAAAAGCCATCGAACTTTGGAACGATCATTTGCCGCTTGAAAAGCCCGAGAAGCTGGCAAAAACACTTTTCAGATATGATAACGATCCCGGGACAAAAGAGGTAAGCGGCTCACAGGATTCAATTGGGATAACAATGCCGGGAATAAACAAATTCTTTTACGATAAGGGAAAGTACTGGCCCTCAAAATTTGAAACAATCTCTGACCTGAAAACAATAAAATGGCTCGAGGAGAGGTTGTATATGCTGACATTGTGGCCTCGTCCGGATGGATACAATGTTTTAAGCGATACTCATATAAACACTGAAAATGTGAGAATGCTTACTGAGGCAGCCGATCAGGCCTGGGATGGACTGAAAACAATGGATTACGAAAAATTCAAAGATGGATTTCTCGAATCATTTCACTCCCAGGTGCGGATGTTTCCGAAGATGATGAATCCGGATATAGAAAAGATCATCGGCCGGTATAAGGGAAGATCAAGGGCATGGAAGCTTTCGGGAGCCGGTGGAGGAGGGTATCTGATCATAATTAGTGAAGAAGAGATACCGAATGCGTTTAAGATTAAGATAAGGGTGAAGGATTTGTGGTTATAAAAAGTCACTGCAGTCATGCAGTCGTGCAGTCATGCAGTCAAAAATTGTAAGACAGCAGGACCGCAAGACTGCAAGACAAATAAATTATCATTCTGGCAGACAGAAAAGTATCGGGTAAAACTCAATAGTTAAAGGAAACTGATATGTCAAAAACAGCATTAATTACAGGTGTTACAGGACAGGATGGCGCTTACCTCGCTGAGTACCTTCTAAAGAAGGGCTATATAGTGCATGGGATAAAGCGGCGCAGTTCCATGTTTAACACCGAAAGGATCGATCATCTTTATCAGGATCCCCATGTTGACCAACGGGCTTTCATCCTTCATTACGGTGATCTTACTGATTCAATGAATGTCACGAAAGTCATCCAGGAGTGTCAGCCTGATGAGATCTATAACCTTGCAGCAATGAGTCATGTGAAGGTTAGCTTCGATACGCCTGAATATACAGCCAATGCCGACGGGATTGGTACCCTGAGGATCCTTGAAGCCGTAAGACTCCTTGGTCTGACGCAGAAAACCAGGATCTATCAGGCTTCGACAAGTGAGCTGTATGGTCTGGTACAGGAGGTACCGCAAAACGAAAAAACCCCATTCTATCCCAGAAGTCCATATGGTGTTGCCAAGCTCTATGCATACTGGATAACCATTAATTACAGGGAAGCATACGGAATGCACGCCAGCAACGGGATTCTTTTCAACCATGAATCACCTATCAGGGGAGAGACTTTTGTAACCAGGAAGATATCAAGAGCAATGGCAAAAATTGCTCTTGGAATGCAGGATTGTCTCTATATGGGAAATATTTCATCACGGCGCGACTGGGGGCATGCAAAAGATTATATAAAAGCTATGTACCTCATTCTGCAGCAGGATAAACCGGATGACTACGTTATTGCAACAGGCGTCACCACTTCCATACGGGAATTTATACAGAAAACATTTGCGGCGACTGGTATGGAGATACTCTTCTCCGGAGAGAAGGAAAATGAAACAGGCAGCTTAATAAGTGTAGATGATACACTTTTTAACAGTAAGGTCGGGAAAGAATATATCGGTGCAATAAAAGAGAGGATCAAAAACAATCCTGAAATGGTGAAGGTCGATAAAAATTATTACAGGCCCACAGAGGTGGATCTGCTTATCGGTGACTCAACCAAAGCAAGGACAAAGCTCGGATGGATACCGAAATATGATCTGCAGGGACTGATAGAGGATATGATCACCTCGGATATTCACCTGATGAAAAAAGAGAGCCACATAAAGAACGGTGGTTTCAGGACGTTTAATTATTTTGAATAAATCAATTAACCACGGAGTCGCACAGAGTATCACGGAGTATCACAGAGTTAAAAACCGTGTAACTCCGTGCCAACTCAGTGAAACTCCGTGGTAAAGAATTCTAAAATGAATCCTAACTCCAAAATTTACGTTGCCGGGCATACCGGGCTTGTCGGTTCAGCGCTGACAAACACTTTAAAGTCTAAAGGTTATACCAATCTCCTTCTGAGAACCATGGAGGAACTCGATCTTACTGATCAGAAGGCAGTGGATGTTTTTTTTGCGGAACAGAAGCCTGAATATGTTCTGATAGCAGCAGCAAAAGTTGGTGGTATTGTGGCTAATAATACTTTCAGGGCTGATTTTATTTACGTCAATCTGATGATCCAGAGCAATATTATTTATTCAGCCTGGAAATACGGAGTTAAAAAGCTTTTGTTCCTTGGATCAACCTGTATATATCCCAAAAATGCACCTCAGCCCATGAAGGAGGATTACCTTCTTACCTCGCAGCTGGAGTTTACCAATGAACCGTATGCAATAGCAAAAATTGCAGGATTGAAAATGTGCGAATCATTTAATATCCAGTACAATACCAATTTCATTGCCGTAATGCCGACAAATCTCTATGGACATGGCGATAATTATAACCTCCAGGCGTCTCATGTTCTTCCGGCCCTGCTGAGGAAATTCCACCTTGGAAAGTGCCTTGAAGAAGAGAATATAGAGGCTATCCGTAAGGACCTTAACAGATATCCTGTTGAAGGCATTAACGGTGGTTCAGATGAAAAAAGCATTATGGGAATTCTTGAAAAGTATGGGATAGGACAATCCGGTAAAGATAAGTCAGGAAGAGAGCAGGTTGCAGTATCTATCTGGGGAACCGGAGCTCCCATGAGGGAATTCATGAACTCAAAGGATATGGCCGAAGCATGCATTTTTATAATGGAAAATATTGATGTTAAGGACATTGCGGCCATCCATAAAGCCGGCAAATCAGATCCTGAATATCGTCCGCCTCATTTCCTGAATATCGGTACCGGAGAGGAAATATCAATAAAGGATCTTGCAAACAAAGTGAAATCACTGACAGGTTTTTCCGGCAAGGTTGTTTTTGATTCATCCAAGCCTGATGGGACGATGAGGAAAGCGACGGATACTACCGCATTAAAGGGGTTGGGGTACAAGCATAAAATTAGTCTTGATGAGGGGATCGAGCAAACGTATAAGCAGTATCTGAAATATCACTAATTATTTGTCATGCGGTCTTGCAGTCATGCAGTCTTGCGGTCAAAAAAATGTTGTAATTTTAGGTGTGGATTTTTTATGTCTTACTTATAAAATCGTGCTAAAATGACAACAATCAGAAATTTTGAAGAACTGGATATATGGATGATGTCCAGAGAATTAGTCAATCTGGTTTATTCTGACTTCAGAAAATGCAAGGATTTTACTTTTAGAAATCAGATAACCGGAGCCGGAATCTCAATAATGAATAACATATCCGAAGGCTTCTGCCGGAATAGTGATGCTGAATTTCGTCAGTTTCTTAATATTTCCAAGGGATCGACCGGTGAAGTCAAGAATATGTATTATATAGCTGAGGATCAGACATATATTACTCAGGAATTAGCTCTAACAAGAAGACAAAAATGCCAAAATCTTATTAATGGTACAAGCCGTCTTATGAAATACCTTAAATCTAATAAATAATTCTATTGACTGCAAGACCGCATGACTGCAAGACTGCATGACTGCAAGACCGCAAGACCGCAAGACTTTTTTATAGTCTTCGCAGGAAGGTCATCGGTATATTAACAATCAGATTCTGATCGAGCCGATCAATGCGTACAACAACTCTGCTGTGGGAACCTGTTTTTACAAGCTCACCTGTGAGTCCGACCAGCGAGCCGCGGATAACTTCAACAAAATCACCCTGAGCAAATTTTTCTGATGTAACTTCAATATCCGTGTCACTGTTGATCAGGAGGCGCAGGTTATCAATCTGATTCTGGGGAATTGATGCAGGCTGGCCTTCAAATGTAATAAACCGCACAACACCTGAAGACTGATAGACCTTCGGAAATTCCAGGGGTATGACCTTTACAAAAACATAGGATGAAAGCAGCGGGACCTCAACAAGTTTTTTCCTGTCGCTCCATATCCTGTATGTCTTTTGCAAGGGCAAAAATACTTCCACTCCCGCTTCCATCAGCCGGTCCCTGACCTGTTTCTCAGCCCTCGGATTGGTATAAATTGCGTACCATTTAGGTTCTGTTTGTTTTTTGATTTTGGTAGTGGTAATTATATTTCCAATCTTCTTAGGTTCCATTATTCGTATTTTGTTTTAAGCGGTGTCAAAGATAATTTTTTGTAGTAATTCTATATTATGCTTGTTCATTTCTTTTGTTCGTCCAAAAGAAATGAACCAAAGAAAAGGGCGCCGGAAACGAAAAATTCAGCCTTTTTGTCCGCCCGCTACACAAAGCCATAATGGCGCCACCAAAAAGTCTGAATTTCGCACCGTTTCCGGGTTTGCCTGCCCGCCGTTCTTTAGCAGATTTCCTGGTGATTTTTAACCCCCTTTCTTTTTCCCCCAAGGGGGCAACAATTCAGTTGTATTATTTTGGCTTTCAAACGGCCTCAGAAAATTTTCTTTGGTTACTTTCTTTGTTTCAAGACAAAGAAAGTAACATGTGTTTTTTTTCTTCATGAAAAAACCCTACATTTGCGGCATAAACAAAACACTTACCGCTATGGCTGAGAAGACTAGATATTCGGATGATGAGCTTGATGAGTTCAGGCAGATCATCCTTTGGAAGCTGGATAAAGCCAAAAAAGATTACGAGATTCTTAAATCCAGTATTACTCACGAAGAAAGTAACGATACCATGGATACTTCTCCCACATTTAAAGTGCTGGAAGAAGGTGCAACTACTCTTTCAAAAGAAGAGGCCGGCAGACTTGCTCAACGACAGCTGAAATTCATTCAGCATCTTCAGGCTGCCCTTGTAAGGATCGAAAATAAAACTTATGGCATATGCCGTGAAACAGGGAAGCTTATTTCGAAAGAGAGACTAAGGGCCGTTCCTCACGCAACGCTTTGTATCGATGCCAAGATGAAACAGAAGTAAAGGTCGTGCGGTCGTGCAGTCTTTCGGTCATGCGGTCTTAAAGGAAATAATAGAAAGATACACCGTCTCAGAAGTGAGGCGGTTTTTTTATTTGATCCCCCCTGAGCCTCAACTGACCTTGAAAACGGAGATACTTACTGTTACATCATCAATCTCGACTTCCCGTACATTCCCGTCTTTGAAACGATCAACAACATCCACTCTCGTGGCAAGGGTCTGTGACCCTATATATCCCGCATGCCGTTTTATGGCTTCACGGATCAGATCATGATCCCCGATCAGTACAGTAATCTTATCTGTAACATCAAAACCACTCTCTTTCCTGATATTCTGGATCCTGTTCACAAACTCACGGGCTATGCCTTCATATCGAAGTTCGTCAGTTACAGTGACATCAAGAGCAACGGTAAGCTTGCCGTCATTTGCCACCTGCCAGCCGGGAATATCTTCCGATATGATCTCTACATCAGCGGTTGTCAGATTGATCTCTTTACCTTCAATTATAAGCTGATGGCTGCCTTTGCTTTCAAAAGCCGCTATCTCATGACGTGTCAGCTCAGAAATAGCTTTGCTTATATCTTTCATCATCCTGCCATAACGGGGACCAAGAGCTTTAAAATCGGGTTTCACCTTCTTGACCACAATTGCAGCGGTATCGTCAATATATTCGACTTCCCTTACATTCACCTCAGCAAGGATCAGATCCTTTACCGACTCGAATTTATCCCTGAACGATTTTTCGGTAACAGGAACCATTATCCTGGCAAGCGGCTGACGGACTTTAATACTCACCTTGCGCCTCAACCCGAGGATCATCGATGAAACCTTCTGTGCGATATCCATTCTCTCTTCCAGATCCTTATCGATCAGAACCGGATCATATTCAGGGAAAACGGCCAGGTGAACCGAGTCTTCACTATGTCTGCCGGTGGTGGTGTTAAGGTCGCGGAAAAGCTGATCCATAAAGAACGGAGCTAATGGGGCTGCAAGCCTGCTGACCGTTTCAAGACACTGAAAAAGTGTCTGATATGCAGATATTTTATCAGTATCGTAATCACCTCCCCAGTAACGTTTTCTGTTTAAACGCACATACCAGTTGCTCAGGTTCTCAGTTACAAAATCCTGGATAGCCCTTCCTGCGCGCGTGAGGTCATAATTATCATAGCATTCCCCGACCTCTTTAACCAGTGAATTCAGAAGCGAGATTATCCACCTGTCAATTTCAGGCCGGCTTTTCACCGGAATATCCCTCTCAGTAAACCGGAAATTATCAATGTTTGCATAGAGAGCAAAGAAGGAATAGGTATTATAAAGGGTCCCGAAGAATTTTCTTTTTACCTCATCAACACCGGATATATCAAATTTCAGATTATCCCACGGCTGAGCATTTGTCATCAGATACCAGCGAAGGGGATCAGATCCGTGTTCTTCAATAGTGGCATAAGGATCGACTGCATTTCCAAGCCGTTTCGACATCTTATTGCCATTCTTGTCAAGAACCAGACCGTTTGAAATAATATTTTTAAATGCAACCGAATCCGATATCATTGTGGCTATTGCATGAAGGGTGAAAAACCATCCTCTTGTCTGGTCAACGCCTTCTGCAATAAAATCAGCCGGGAACATATCACCAAAATTCTCCTTATTCTCAAAAGGATAATGAGCCTGTGCGTAAGGCATTGCGCCAGAATCGAACCAAACATCAATAAGATCGGGTTCGCGGACCATTTTCTTACCTGATTGACTCACAAGAATTATTTCATCAACAAACGGCCGGTGAAGATCGAATTTCTCATAGTTTTCGGAAGAGTTATCACCTTCGGCAAAACTGGCAAGCGGATTCTTCGTCATAAATCCTGCCACTATTGATTTCTCAATTTCGGTTTTCAGCTCTGCTGCCGAGCCGATGCATTTCTCTTCTTTCCTGTCTTCTGTAACCCAGATTGGAAGCGGAGTTCCCCAGAATCTTGAGCGCGAAAGGTTCCAGTCGACAAGATTTTCAAGCCATTTGCCAAATCGTCCTGTCCCTGTGGACTGCGGTTTCCAGTTGATGGTATTATTCAGCTCAATCAGTCGTTCACGGAATGATGTTGTGCGGATGAACCATGCATCCATAGGATAATAGAGCACCGGCTTATCGGTTCTCCAGCAATGGGGATAGCTGTGCACCTGCTTCTCAATTCTGAACACTTTCCCCTGTTGTTTCAGGTTAACCACTATATCAACATCGAGTGTATCAGCATTGGAAGAAATCGTTTCATCATACTCATTCTTTACCGCCCTGCCTTCGAACCCTGTATATGAGCCGGTGTTTACCCTTTCCCTGACAAAATCAATGTCGAGATCCATGATTGGTACCATGTATCCTCTTTTATCTACCATCGGCCCCATAGTTCCGTCTTTTCTTTTGACCATCATGCCGGGAATACCATACTCTTTTCCGGCACGGTAGTCGTCGGCGCCAAATGTAGGAGCGATGTGCACAATACCTGTTCCATCCTCAGTGGTTACAAAATCGCCGGTTACAACCCTGAAGGCTCCCTGATCGGGTTTTACCCAGTCAATCAGCTGCTCATAGTTTATCCCTGCAAGGGCACTTCCGGGAAACTCATCAAGAACCTTAAATGGTATCTTTTTATCTCCCTGTTTATATTCTGATAAATCAATCGATGCATTTGTTTCGGGGAACATTGAATGAAGAAGATCCTTTGCTATTATAACAGTTATCGGATCGCCCGAATATGGATTAAAACTGCGCACCTTAATATATCTGATCTCCTTGCCGACAGCAAGAGCAGTATTTGATGGAAGTGTCCATGGCGTAGTAGTCCAGGCCATCATATGAACATCAACCGTATCGATATTCTTGTATAAGAATTCTGATTTTTTATCCTTAATAAGCTTAAACTGTGCGATACATGTTGTGTCTTTCACATCGCGGTAACAACCCGGAAGGTTTAATTCATGAGAGCTCAGTCCGGTACCTGCTGCAGGTGAGTATGGCTGAATTGTGTAGCCCTGGTAAAGAAAGCCTTTGGAATGAAGCTGCTTCAGCAACCACCACAGTGTCTCTATATAACGGTTATCATAAGTCACATACGGATGATCCATATTTACCCAGTATCCCATTTTCCGGGTCAGTTCCTCCCACATATCGGTGTACTTCATTACGTCGATTTTGCAGGCTTTGTTATAATCTTCTATCGAAATTTTAACACCTATGTCCTCTTTGGAGATTCCGAGAGCCTTTTCAACACCAAGCTCAACAGGCAATCCGTGGGTATCCCACCCGGCTTTGCGTTTTACTTCATAACCGCACTGAGTTTTGTAACGGCATATAGCATCCTTGATGGTGCGTGCCATAACATGATGGATTCCCGGCATTCCGTTTGCTGAAGGAGGCCCTTCATAAAATACATATTCACCTTTACCGTCTAACTCACGCACACTTCGGTGAAAAGTGTCATTCTCGTCCCAAATCTTCAGAATATCCTTGTTTACCTGCGAGAGATCAAGAGATTTATATTCAGGAAACCTTTTCCCCATCGGATCAATCAGTTAATGTTTCAGAAAAATTTTAAAAAATCGGACAAAGATACAAAAAAGGTGTAAAGGCGCAAAGGCATAACGGCATAACGGCATAATGGCATAACGGCATAACGGCATAACGGCATAACAGCATAACGGCATAACAGCATAACGGCATAACGGCAAGAATATGTATTATGTACTATAGGCGATAGGCGATGGGCAACAGGCGATGGGCAACAGGCGACAGGCGATGGGCAACAGGAGATGGGCGGTAGGCGATGTAAAGAAAATGGAATGGGCAGAGGACAAAACAGTGTGCCTCCGTGCTATACTCCGTGAAACTCAGTGGTTAATAAAGAATTGAACGGGCGAGGGGGCGAATGGGCGAGGGCGCGAATTAATAGCAGAAAATTATTTACTTTGTAAACCTATATGGTACGATGATGAAATTTTTTATCGGTTTCATATTGTTTTTTTCCTCAGGTATACTCCCGGTTGCCGGTCAGGTTCCGGATTCAGCTAAATATAAGTCCCTTGAACCTTACGATTTTCATCTCCGGTACCTGATGACAGATTCTGCAATTCTGCTGGATGTGCGTGAGCCATTCGAATTTAAACGTAACCGGATCAGGGATGCCATTAATATTCCTTCTTCTGGAAATCTCGAAAAAGCTGCTGATACCCTGAATACGGAATTGTCATATTTTTTATACTGCTCAACTGATTACAGAAGCCGCAGTGCTGCAGAAGCATTATACGAAAAGGGATTCAGAAAACTTTACAATCTTGAAGGCGGAATCGTTGCATGGAAAAAGGATAATATGCCGGTTCAAAAAGGAAGGGTGCGGAGGGCAAAACAGTGAAACTCTGTGAAAACTCCGTGCATTGCCAGCCGTCTTCGTCGGCCGTAGGTCGACTTCGACGACCGAAGGCCGAAGCTTTAGCGAAGGCTGGTAAACTCCGTGGTTAAAAAAGATAAATTATTGAAAATTAAGTAGGTTTGCAAAAACAAAATTAAAAACTATGTTTTCAGGAATTGTAGAAGAAGCTGCTCCAGTAGTAAAACTCGAAAAAGAGAAGGACAATCTTCATATAACAATGAAATGCTCATTTACCGGTGAGCTTAAGATCGACCAGAGCATTTCACATAACGGGGTTTGTCTGACGGTAGTCAGAAAAGAAAACGATACCTACACTGTTACCGCAATAAAGGAGACCCTTGAAAAGTCAAACCTTGGATTGCTGAAACCAGGCGACAGGGTGAACCTCGAAAGAAGCGCACGTCTCGACGGACGCCTCGATGGCCACATGGTGCAGGGACATGTTGATCAGACAGCAATTTGCACAGATGTAAGTGAAGCAGGTGGAAGCTGGTATTATACATTTGAGTACGAGCCTCTTCAGGACGACTATATCACCGTTGAAAAAGGATCTGTTTCAGTGAACGGCGTCAGCCTGACCGTTGTTAATTCCCGGTCGAAATCATTTCAGGTTGCCATTATACCTTTCACCTGGGAAGTGACGAACTTCCACCAGATCAAAAAAGGAACGGTGGTGAATATCGAGTTTGATATACTGGGGAAGTACATAGCGAAGATCGTGAAACAGCAATTGGGAAAATGAAAGTGGCATGCGGCGTGAGGTATGCGGCGTGCGGCTTCCCGGATTTCCCCACACCCCATACCTCACACCTCATACCTCATACCGGCTGTTTCGTCCAGACTAGCTTCTTCCCGAACCCCAGCCTGTTATCAGTCATTTTAATATTGGTAAGTTCAATTATCCACAAATGGGTTTCCATTAGCATTGCAACCGGAAACCTCCTGAGATAGGCTTTCCGGGATGTTTCTGCCATATCCCCCTCAGGCTCTGACACTATACCCTGAAACTGAATACCCCTTATCCGTCCGATAACCCTTGTCTCCAAAACAACAGAACCAGCAACAATCCTGTTTATCAGAAATTCTTTGCCATGGCGTGTTTCGGGATCGGTAGTAAAGACCAGAGAATTTTCACCGGCGAGATAAACATAGAAGCAATTGGCACACCATGGTTCGCTATTCACACTGGTGGAAATTGTCATAACATGATGTTTCCTGAAGAAACTGATTATTCTCTTATCCATCATTTTCCATCCAGCGGTATGATTCACTATCGAAACCTGCCAGCTCAATAATCCTGTTTACGACGGTCATCGCAAGGTCATCAATTGTTTCAGGCTTGCTGTAGAATGACGGAGTTGCAGGGCAAATAACTGCTCCTGCAAGTGTCAGACTCTCCATATTCTTTATATGAATCAGATTATATGGTGTTTCTCTGGGCACAAGGATAAGTCTGCGTCTCTCTTTTAACATTACATCAGCGGCCCTGCATATAAG
This sequence comes from uncultured Bacteroidales bacterium, assembly GCA_963702415.1. GTDB lineage: Bacteria > Bacteroidota > Bacteroidia > Bacteroidales > VadinHA17 > LD21. The sequence continues at coordinate 329,829 of CAVPCP010000023.1, forward strand.
GTCATCAGATACTCCGTTGGCAATCCGGCCAAGGGTGCCCATCGATGCGGGACAGATTATCATGGTACCATAAGCCGAGGACCCTGAAGCGAATGGCGCATAAAAATTGTTGTTTTCAAAAACCTTCGCAGGAGGAACCGGCATATATCTCTGCCCTGTTTCGAATTCCCATATCTCTTTTGCAGTATCAGAAAATACAACAGCAACCTCGGATGGCTGTGTTTTCAGCATGTTTAATTTCTCAAGCAGTTTCAGTGCATATATTGAGCCGCTTGCGCCGGTGATGGCGAGGATTAATTTATTATTTGAGTTATTCATTTAACAATAACAATCGAAATGTAAAAATAGCAATTATCTTGCTTATGAAAATTTTAAGCTTATGAAGAATCTTATTTTCCTTACCGGAGCAGGGATGAGCTCCGAAAGCGGCATCAGGACCTTTCGTGATTCGGGCGGTCTTTGGGAAGAATATGATGTAACCGAGGTGGCGTCTCCCATGGGATGGTCAAGTAACAGGGATCTCGTTCTGAAATTTTATAACGACAGAAGGACCCAGCTGGCAAATTGTGAGCCAAATGCGGGTCATTTCGGTGTCGCAAAACTTGAAGAGCACTTTAATGTACATGTTATTACCCAGAATATTGATAACCTTCATGAAAGGGCAGGAAGCACAAAAATACTTCATCTTCACGGAGAACTCACAAAAGCAAGAAGCACTACTGACCCATCACTGGTTTATGATATTGGATATAAAGATATTAAACCGGGAGATGTTTGTGAAAAAGGGAGTCAGCTCAGGCCTCATATTGTATGGTTTGGCGAAGCTGTACCAAATATGGATGAGGCAGTAAGGATAACTTCAACAGCTGATATTTTTGTAGTAATCGGTTCTTCACTAAATGTTTATCCTGCTGCAGGATTAATTGATTATGCCCCGGGAAAAGCTTCACTGTGGCTCATTGATCCAAATGATGTCTATGTTTCATTCAACAGAAATGTCGAAGTAATTAAAGAACCTGCATCCAGAGGTGTTGAAATCTTAACCCGCAGATTATTACAGCTTCCCTAATTTCCTGATATCTTTGACCTGTGATTGACCGCCAGACCATAGAGAGAATCCTTGATGCTGCACAGATTGTAGAAGTCATTCAGGAGTTTGTTCCCCTGAAGAGAAGAGGAGTAAACTTTCTGGGATTGTGTCCTTTCCATAACGAGAAGACCCCTTCGTTTACAGTCTCGCCATCAAAGGAGATATTTAAGTGCTTCGGATGCGGGAAGGTCGGTAATTCGGTCAATTTTATAATGGAGCATGAGCACCTCACCTACCCTGAGGCTCTTAAATATCTCGCCGGGAAATATCATATCGAAGTCGTTGAAAAAGAACGAACACTCGAGGAGATCGAGAAACAGAATGAGAGGGAGAGCCTGCTGGTAATAACTTCCTACGCTGCGCGCCAGTTCACCGATAACCTTTTTCAATCGGACGAAGGTACCTCAGTCGGTTTGGCTTACTTCAGGGAAAGGGGATTCAGGCATGACACACTGAAGAAATTTGAGGTTGGGTACAGTTTCGAAAAGCGTGATGCATTTTCAAGAAAAGCACTTGATGACGGATACAGGCAGGATTTTCTGGTAAAGACCGGACTGGCCATACAGCACGAAGAACGCATTTTCGACAGGTTCAGCGGCAGGGTAATGTTCCCTATCCACTCACTCTCAGGCCAGGTGTTGGGTTTTGGAGGGAGAATACTGAAAGCCGATCCCAAAAGCGCCAAATATCTTAATTCACCTGAATCGGAGATCTACCATAAAAGCAGGATTGTTTATGGTATCTACCAGGCACGCAAGGCAATCACCCAGGAAGACAAATGTTATCTTGTCGAAGGATACACCGATGTTATGTCTCTCCATGAGGCAACCATCGAAAACGTGGTTGCATCGTCAGGGACATCGCTCACCCAGGAACAGGTAAGGCTGATTAAAAGATTTACACAGAATATTACTATCCTTTATGACGGCGATCCTGCCGGTATAAAGGCATCAATAAGGGGTATCGACCTGGTTCTTGAAGAGGGGATGAATGTGAAGATAGTCCTTCTGCCCGAGGGCGAAGATCCTGATTCATATTCAAAAAAAGTCAGTAACGAGGAGTTTATAAAATATCTCAAAGAAAGAGAAACTGATTTCATCAGGTTTAAAACCCAGCTCCTGATTTCTGAGTCCAATAATGACCCGGTTCAAAAAGCCAACCTGATAAAGGATGTTGTAAAATCGATAGCAGTTATCCCCGAAGCAATAACCCGCACAGTTTATATAAAGGAATGCAGCATTGTACTTGAGGTCTCTGAACCAGTCCTTTACCATGAGGTGAATAAGCTGAGACAGCAGAAGTCGTTCCAGGAAAGGAATAAATATCCGGGTCCTGAGGATCTTCCGGTTCCGCCGGTACAGACTATAAAACAGGTGCAATACAAAAATGTCTCCTACTATTCCGAGAAAGAGATAATCCGCCTGCTTCTTAAATACGGCAGCGATGCATTTGACCGCAGGATAAGAATTGAGGACGGCAAGGAGGAGATTATTGCAGTATCTGATTATATCGTTAATGAAATAACCTCGGATGAACTTTCATTTGATGACCGTATCTGCGCAAAGATCTTCGCTGATTTCAGGTTTTACTCGGAACAGGGACTTTTTCCGGGGGATAAGCATTTTGTCAAACATGAAGACCCGGAAATTTCACAGCTGTCGGCCGATCTCCTGTCCGATTCACACGAGCTGAGTAAAATATGGAAGAATAAACAGACATTCGTCGAGACAGAAGAAATGAAGCTTCGCGATATTGTTCCTGATGTGGTCCTCAAATTCAAGAGCGATAAGATCATAACTGCCAGGAAAGAGATAATGACTCTTCTTGAAGAGGCAGTCAAAAACAATGACCAGGAGAAAATAGTGTCGCTTCAGAAGAGATATAACACCCTGAGCACAGCACTTGGGACAATATCGAAACAGCTGGGGAACAGGATTTTGCTGTGATTTTTTCAATGTTTGGATTTTTAACTTCTTCATAAGGAAACTATGAAAATATTCAGATTGTTTATTCCGATATTTTTCGCATTGATAATTACCTCTTGCGGAAAAAAAGAGAAACCTGTAACCAAGTTCACATTCAAAAGGGTAAAAGATATTACCGAGGTAATTATACCCATCGAGAAAGGATTCAGTGAATATATTTCAGGATATACTTCCGGAATTGTATCAGTTAATTCAGCAATTGAAATCCGGTTTACTCCTGAGTTTGCTGCAAAGGCAAAGAAACAGACACCGGCAGGCCTGTTCATGTTTGAACCCGTCGTCAGAGGCAAAGCCGAATGGACCGATGATATTACCCTGGTGTTCAAACCTGCAAAGACTCTTGATCCGGGAACCATTTACACAGGCAGACTCCATCTTGAAAGGCTTGCTGAAGTAAAGGAAAATCTGAAGACTTTCCCTATAAGGATCCAGACCATAAAAAAAGACTTTATGGTTACCACAGGAGCACTCGAATCTTCTGAAGACGCTAAGAAATATACTCTGACCGGAGAGATAACAGCATCCGATTATATAGCTTCCTCAGAGGTGGAGGCTTACCTTCAGGCAAAGCTGGGAAGAAAGAAAATGGATATCATGTGGGATCATTCTGGCATGAATGCCCACAAATTCAGGGTTTTGAACATTGCAAGGAGCGACAAAACCCAGAAACTCGAACTTTCATGGGACGGAAATCAGGCAAAAGTCCGTCAGAAAGGAACTGCAATAGTAAATATTCCACCTGAAGGGGAATTCTCGGTCATCGATTTAATTATGAGCCATGGAGAAAATGAGGAGATAAATATTGTTTTTTCCGACCCGCTGGATGCATCCCAGGAGACAGAGGGCCTGATATGGCTTTCGCCCCAAAAGGAGATCACTGTAAGCATCAATTCCAATATTGTAAGTATTTTCCCTTCTTCCAGACCGGAAGGCCCGGTTGATATCAATATCGAAAAGTCGATTAAAAATACAACGGGCGCTTCACTTGCTTCTTCTTTCGTTACAAAAATTGACCTTTCGCCTCTTGCGCCTTCAATCGAACTCATTGGAAACGGGGTTATACTTCCTGCATCCCAGAATCTGATTTTCCCGTTTAAAGCAGCTAATCTTAAAGCCGTTGACCTTAAAATAATTAAAATATTCGAAAACAACCTGCCTCATTTCCTGCAGGAAAATGAGATAAATACCGGCTACTCTGTAAAGAGGTTTGGCCGGCCTCTCTATTCCGGTCGCATCGATCTGATAAATCCTTCAGGCAGGAATCCCGGAGCATGGAACCTTTATACTGTTGATCTTGCTGAATACATTGATGTTGAGCCGGGCATTCTCTACAAAGTCGAACTCTCAATGAGACCTTCATATTCACTCAATCCATGCACCGATCAGGAAGAAATAAAGAAATATGATGAGATGCTTAAATTATCAGAGGAAACAGCCCAGGAATTCTGGGATGATCCAGAAAACTACTATTCCGACAGTGATGATTTTATATATTATTCATACGGGTTTAACTGGAGAGACCGCGATGATCCCTGCAAGGCTGCATATTTCAATCCCGACAGGAAAGTAACAAGGAATATCCTGGCATCGAACTTCGGGATCATTGCCAAGAAGGGTACTGATAATAACCTCAGGGTTATGGTAAGTGATATCCTGACTGCTTTGCCATTGAGTGAAGTGTCTGATTACTGTTTTTGATTTCCAGCTTCAGGAAATAATTTCAGGAAATACCGGTCAGAACGGTTCTGTTATTCTCGCTTGCGACAGAAAACCTTTTCTGATAATCACCGAAAAGGACAAGGACCGCAATTATCTGAAAGTTAATGACGGCTCATCTCTTTCACTCAGTTCGTTTGATGTATCGGGAAATAAGCCTGAAAAGGGGATAAAAGCTTTCATTTACGGAGAGAGGGATGTCTGGCGTCCGGGTGATTCTATTTTTCTCTCAATATTTCATTAAAGATCTGAGCAAATCACTCCCTTCTGATCATCCGGTCCAGTTTGAACTGATCAATCCCATGGAACAGAAAGTCGACAACCAGGTACAGAAATTTGACAGCCGCAGAATCTGATCGTTTTCAGGACCGCAACTTCTGCCGATGCTGTAACCGGTGATTACAAGGCCCTGTTCAGGATCGGAGGCGCCCTTTTTACAAAAAGAGTAAGAGTTGAGACCATAAAGCCAAACAGGCTGAAGATCGATCTGAATTTCCCTGATGACATCCTGGGAGGATCAGGAAATGCATCAAAAGGAACACTTAAGGTAAAATGGCTTAATGGTGCCATATGCCGGAAATCTAAAATCGTCAGTGGAATACATTCTGAAACCGGCAAAAACAGAATTTGAAAAATACAGGCAATACAATTTCGATGATCCCGCAATTCAGTTTTATTCCGAAACTGCAAGAATGTTTGAAGGTTCAGTTGATGAAAATGGAAATGCTGATGTGATATTTAATCCGGGTGATGAAATCAATGCCCCGGGTATGCTTAATGCGGTCTTTACTGCAAAAGTCGCTGAAAAAGGCGGCGATGAGAGCATAACCCAGGCAGTATATAAATATGCTCCCTATCCTGTTTTTGTGGGTATCGATCTTCCGGGATTAAATGGAAAAGAGAGGATGCTGTTCACTGACAAGAATAATGAGGTAAACATTGTAACCGTTGATCCGAAGGGAAATCCGGTCGAGTTCCGAAGTAGAGCTTACAGTTTATAAGATCTCATACAGGTGGTGGTGGGAATCGGATCAGGAAGATCTTGCATCATATATCTCGAATAATATCTACAAACCTGTTATTACAAAAAAGATAACAACTTCAGGCGGTGAGGGTTCATTTTCATTCAATATCGGCAGAAATGAATGGGGCAGATACCTGATAAGGGCATCATCGCCGGAAGGCCATTCAACAGGTAAAATAATTCATGATTGACTGGCCATGGGAATATGGAATGAAGGGAAATACAGAAGGAGCTACATGCTTGCAATAAATACCGATAAGGAAAAATATAATCCGGGCGATGAAATCAAACTGAGCATTCCCGGCACCTGAAAATGCAAGGGTAATTGTGACTCTTGAAAACTCAACATCTGTTATTGATGAAATCCGTGCAATCACTGCAAAGGGAAATACAGTTGTCAGCTTTAAGGCAAGACCTGAAATGGCGCCTAATGTTTATGCTTATGTAACTGTAATACAGCCTCATGCCCAGACAATAAATGATATGCCGATGCGGCTTTACGGGGTGGTTCCTGTAATGGTTGAAGATCCTGAGACACGTCTGAGTCCTGAAATTTCAATGCCCGACCAGATCAGATCGCAGCAGAGTTTTGAAATAAGGGTGAGTGAGGCAAAAAGAAACCCATGACATATACGTTGGCTGTTGTTGATGAAGGATTACTGAATATCACGGGATTCAAAACTCCTGATCCATGGAAATATTTCTATGCCCGTGAAGCACTTGGGGTCCAGACATGGGACCTGTATGATCTTGTTCTCGGTGCATTCGGAGGAACACTTGAAAGGATTTTTGCTGTTGGCGGCGATGAAGCAGTTATTGACAGGTCGGCAAATAAAGCCCAGCGATTTGTTCCTGTCGTCAGATTCCTCGGTCCGTTTGTCCTCGGACCAGGAAAGACAGGAACTCATATCATTACACTGCCTCAGTACACAGGTTCGGTAAGGACCATGATGATAGCAGGAAACGACAGGGCATTCGGATTTGCTGAAAAAAGTGTTCCTGTTAAAGATCCCCTAATGATCCTTGTTACTGCTCCCAGGGTAGTTAGTCCGGGAGAGAAAGTTGCCCTGCCTGTAACTTTGTTCATCCAGAAAGAAAATATCAGCAGTATTGATATAATTGCTGAAGGAAACGAACTTGTAAAATTTGATGAAAAAGTCAAGAGCATTCCGGTTTCCGGAACAGGAGAAAGAGATACGGAATTCCGGTTTACTGCGGGTGAAAACACAGGTGTCGCAAAGATCAAGATCAAAGCATCAGGCGGAGGGGAGACAGCAGCTTATGAAATGGAAATTGATGTCCGGAGTCCGAATCCTCCTGAAACCAGAGCAGAACTCAGAATCCTTAAAGCCGGGAGAAAAATGGGAAACTTCATTTGTTCCATTCGGAATTGAAGGATCTGATGAGGCAACGCTTGAAGCCTCCATGCTTCCTTCGGTAAATCTTGAAAAACGGCTTGGATATCTTCTTGATTATCCTCATGGATGTACCGAACAGATAATTTCAGCTGCATTTCCGCAGCTATGGATTAAAGATCTCTCAGTGAATGATGCCACAGCAACTGAGACTGCTTCAGTCAATATCACGGAGGCGATAAGTAAGATTGTATCAAGGCAGATGAACAACGGGGGAATAGCACTCTGGCCCGGAAATTATCAGCCTGATAACTGGATCACTTCTTATGCAGGACATTTCATGACCGAGGCTGAAAGAAAAGGATACAGTATCCCGGCTGATTTCAGGCAGAAATGGATAAGTTACCAGCGAAAGGTTTCACAGGATTGGCGTTTTGATCCAAAATTCAGACAGACGGCAAACGACCAGGCATACAGGCTTTTTACACTTGCCCTTGCAGGAGCTCCTGAAAGAGGTGCAATGAACAGGCTTCGTGAATCTGACAGATATTCCCCAGGTATCCAGATGGTTTCTGGCAGCAGCATTTGCAACAGCAGGGAGACCTGAAGCTGCAGATGATCTTCTCGACATGAGAAATCTTGAAACTGAAAATGAATATTCCGGTTATTATTACGGAAGCCGGATGCGTGATAAGGCAATCGTTCTTTATACACTGTCGGTACTTAAAAAGGAAGAAGAGGCTTTGCCTCTGCTCAGAACAATCTGCGATGAACTCAATACCGAAAGCTGGTACAGTACCCAGTCAATTGCCTGGGGACTTTTCTCCTACATGAAATTTGCCGAAATGGTTCCGGGTCAGAATAACGGACATGCAAAATTCAATATCACCTTTAACGGAGAAAGATCGGACCAGAGTGTCGAACCAAAGAAATTCTCATAAAAAATCTTAAAGTGAAAAGTGGCACAAACAATGTTGTTGCTGAAAACAATTCTGACAAGCCTTTGTATATCAACCTTGTCAGAAAAGGCATCCCTCTTGTTTCAGATCATTCCGCGAGCCGATAAGGGATTAAGTATGAAGATCGAATACCTCGACACCGGGATGAAGCCTGTTGATCAGAAGAATCTTGTACAGGGCACGGACTTTATGATGGTGACAAGAGTTACAAATACCACCTTCTCACGGGTTGACAATATTGCGCTCACCCAGATGGTCCCCTCGGGATGGGAGATTCAAAACACCCGGCTGTTTGAGGCAAATTATGGAATAAAAGAGAGCATTTATGACTACCGCGACTTCAGGGACGACAGGGTAAATACATATTTCAGTCTGAACCAGGGCGAAACAAAGACATTTGTACTTATCCTGAATGCCGCTTACAAGGGTGAATTCTATCAGCCCTCAGTATGGTGCGAAGCAATGTACACGGAAAACTGCTATTCAAGAGTACCAGGGAACAAAGTGACGGTAACCGGCCAGAAAATTGAATAAAACGCTTAAAATATTAATAATTGCAGCCGGGATAATAATTATCCCGGTTTTACTTTCGCCACTGCCTGAATTCAAAGCTCCTCTCTCAACAGTTGTGGAAGCCCGCGACGGAAGCCTGCTGGGAGCAAGGATAGCCGATGACGGGCAATGGAGATTTCCTCCGTCAGAAAATGTGCCTGAAAAATTTAAAAAAGCGTTGCTGACATTTGAGGACAGGTATTTCTTTTATCACCCGGGAATAAATCCGTTTTCATTGTTACGTGCCTTCAGAGATAACATAAAAGCAGGAAAGATTGTCAGCGGCGGAAGTACCATCACCATGCAGGTTGCCAGGCTTGCAAGGGGAAACAGGCCGCGGACATATGGTGAGAAGATTATTGAAATTCTTGGAGCATTAAAACTTGAGATTTTCAGGTCGAAAAAGAACATCCTTAAGATGTATGCTGCCAATGCGCCTTTCGGAGGTAATATTGTAGGACTTGATGCTGCGGCATGGAGATATACGGGTAAATCGCCCGAAGATATAACCTGGGCAGAAGCTGCGGCTCTTGCAGTTCTTCCCAATTCCCCTTCTCTTGTCTATCCCGGAAGAAACCAGGAAGTACTTGAAGGCAGGCGTAACGAGCTTCTTAAAAAGCTGTTTGAAAGGAATTATTTGGATTCGCTAACCCTGGTTCTTGCACTTGACGAATCCATCCCCGGAGTACCAAAACCGTTGCCTTCAAAAGCACCTCATCTGACCGATCTTTTCTATGTCAGGAACAGGGGGGAGAGAATCAGGACAACAATTGATCCGGTCCTTCAGGATAGGGCAGCTGAGATAATTAATTCCCATCAGAAGGAGCTTGCAGGAAATTTCATTTTCAATTCTGCAGCTTTGATTCTGGATGTCGCGACAGGTGAAGTGCTGGCTTATATCGGAAACAGCACAAACCAGGATCTTGCATCACATGGGGAAGATGTCGATATAATAAGGTCACTCAGAAGCACAGGCAGCATACTTAAACCTATCCTCTATGCAGGGATGCAGCAGTCGGGAGAATTATTGCCGAACACACTGGTTGCAGATATTCCCACCCGTTTCCCGGGTTTTACTCCGGAGAATTTCGATCAGAGCTTCAGTGGCGCGGTACCGGCAGCTACAGCTCTTGCCCAGTCATTAAATATACCGGCAGTCGGAATGCTTAAGAATTATAGTCCTGAGCGATTCCTTGAGCTCCTGAAAAATACAGGTTTTACGACATTTGGTAAACAGGCCGATCATTACGGCCTTTCCCTGATACTGGGAGGGGGTGAAACATCCTTATGGGAGCTGACAGGCGTATACGCCTCCCTTTCAAGGATCCTGGGAAGATACAACAGTGAAAATAAATATTTCAACGGCGATTATCATCTTCCGGCATTAATCTCAGCAGATATTAATCGTGCAGTAACTTCTGAAGAATCAACTCCTCCCCTTTCGGCAGCATCAATCTGGCTCACCTTTGAAGCATTAAGGAAGGTTAACAGGCCTGAGACGGAAACAGGCTGGCAGTATTTTGCTTCAGCGCCTGAAATAGCATGGAAGACAGGGACCAGTTTCGGATTCAGGGATGCCTGGGCAATAGGAACAACTCCCGATTATGTTATAGGGGTCTGGGCAGGGAATGCCGATGGGGAGGGCAGACCAGGGTTAACCGGTATTTCATCGGCAGCGCCTGTACTTTTTGATCTTGTCGGACTTATGAGGCCTGTAGCATGGTTCACTCCTCCATGGGATGAACTGACAACTATCAGTGTATGCAGGAACAGTGGCTACAGAGCAGGGCCAGATTGTCGTGATACAGAAGAAATTTCAGTATGTTTAAATGGCCTGAGGAGCGATGTCTGCCCTTATCACAGGATCATACACCTCAACAAATCACGAACAAACCAGGTCAGCAGCGATTGTCTTACAGCCAGCGAGATCATCAATGAATCGTGGTTTATTCTGCCTCCGGCAATGGAGTATTTCTTCAGGCAAAAACATCCTGAGTATAAACCTCTTCCCCCGTTTGCTGCCGGGTGTAATCCGGGAAAGATAGTGCCTGTCATGGAGTTTATCTACCCAACCCAGGGAATTAAGATCTTCATACCCCGCGATCACACTGGTGAACTGACAAGAGTGATCCCGGAAGTTGTTCACCGCAATCCTTTAAAAAAGATTTTCTGGCACCTTGATGAAAAATATATTGCAACAACAAAGCAGATCCATCAGACCGAAATCCTTGCACAGCCAGGAAATCATGTTCTGACTGTTGTGGATGAGGACGGGAATACGATAAGCTGTGCGTTCATGATAATGATGCCACCTGTTTAGCCTGGCCTCTCCCCAAACCCCTCCCCCAGGAGGGAGGGGCTTATTAATCATCAAATTAAGTTCCCCTCTCTCTTGGGAAATTTAGGAGGTAAGGCCGATTACCCCCTTCTCTCCTGGGAGAAGGGGGCAGGGGGGATGAGGCCGAATATTTCATGAAATATTCATATTTTTATCTCTATTATGATATACAATAACCCCGATGAATGGTTTCCCATTGTAAACGAAGATGGGACAGAAATATCTCGGGCACTCCGCAGTGTCTGTCACGACGGGAAAAGTAAACTTCTTCACCCTGTTGTCCATATGCACCTCTTCAACACAAAAGGAGAACTGTTCCTGCAAAAACGTGCTATTACAAAAGATCTCCTTCCAGGGTATTGGGATACATCAGTGGGAGGACATGTAAGTCCCGGGGAGAGTCCTGAAAAAGCGCTTAAAAGGGAAACCTTCGAGGAACTAGGTTTGAAAGAGTTCACTTATAAATTTATCAGGAAGTATATCTGGGAATCACCACGTGAAAAGGAGCTTGTCTATTCCTTCACCGGAAAGTCAGAGAATTATCCGGTAATAAACAGAGATGAAATTGATGAGGGCAGGTTCTGGTCGCTTGAAGAAATAGAAAAAAGTTTGGATAAGAGTATTTTCACGCCGAACTTTAAGCATGAATTTAAGCTGATTGTAATCACATTATAAAAACAAGTAACATGAAACAGTTATCTCTATTATTGGTTTTTCTGTTCAGTTCCTTAGGTGCTTATTCACAAAAAGACCTTAAAAATCTGGTTGAAGATTTATCTGACCTGACAGGCATAGATGTTGTTTTCGCAACCTCCACATTTAAATCGACAAGGGTTATGAACGGCCATTCCGTTGAAACAATGGATCCGGGAGACCTGGATTTCAGGATATCGCACCGGTTTGGAAAGATCAATTCCGGGGCATATGAATTTTTCGGACTCGACCAGGCAAATATACATTTAAGCCTGGAATATGGGATCACGAAATGGCTGATGATGGGTCTGGGAAGAGGGACGTATGAAAAGACATTTGATGGTTTTGCCAAGTTCACACTGGCAAGGCAGACATCAGGAACAAAAAACTTCCCGCTTTCCCTGTCGTTATTTTCTTCAGCAGCATACAGAACAATAAAGCAGGGAGAATCAGAAGATGATTATACTTTTTCGGAGAGGATGTCCTATGTCGGGCAGATCCTGGCGGCCAGAAAAATCAATCAGAATCTGTCGTTGCAGCTGATGCCTTCAGTGGTATACCGTAATGATGACGGAACGGAACCCGATCTGCTCTGGTCTGCGGGTGCTGGAGGAAGTATAAAGATAACAAAAAGGATTTGCCTGAACGCTGAGTATTATTATTGTTTCGACAGGGGAACTTATAATAACTCCGAGGTCTACAATCCTTTATCAATAGGATTTGATATTAATACGAGAGGTCATGTGTTTCAGTTGATATTTACCAACTCGGTGGCTATGATCGAAAAGGGATTTATTGGTGAAACAACCGGAAGCTGGGGTAAAGGGGATATCCATTTCGGATTTAATATATCGAGAGTTTTTACATTAAAAAACTAAATTTGTAAAGCTTCATCTCTACAATACAATTTATGGACCCTATCATCAGCATTCGCAACCTGAAAAAATATTATGGCGCGAAGAAAGTTCTCAGTGATATTTCAATTGACATTAATCCGGGACAGGTCATCGGATATATAGGACCAAACGGCGCCGGAAAGAGCACCACAGTGAAAATACTCTGCGGTCTGATTTCCGACTTTTCCGGAGAGGTTATGATAAAGGGTATTAATGTTAAGAAAGATCCTGTCGGGGTAAAAAGCCTGATAGGGTATATCCCGGAAATGGCAGAATTATATGATGTTCTAACCCCTATGGAATTCCTCCGGTTTATGGGAGCCCTCTATAATTTGCCAACCGGTGTTACTTCCGAACGGGCTGAAAATATGCTTGAAGCATTCAGCCTGGCAGGTAATAAGGACCAGCGTATGGACACTTTCAGCAAAGGGATGAAACAAAAAGTGCTTATCATTTCCGGATTGCTTCACAATCCTGAGATCCTCATCCTTGACGAACCATTGAGCGGCCTCGATGCAAACAGCGTAATAATCGTCAAAGATCTTCTTGACAAGATGGCATCAAAAGGCAAAACAATTTTTTACTGCAGTCATATGATGGATATCGTGGAGAAGGTAAGCGACCGAATAATCCTTATCAATGAAGGAAAGGTGGTTGCCGACGGAACATTTGATGAACTGAAACTGAAGGAGGGAGACAATACTCTTGAAAAGATTTTTGCCCATCTGACAGCAGATGAATCTCTTGCCGGAGCAAGCAACAAACTGATGCATGCATTTGAGGATAATCCTGACAACTGATTTCCGATCAAACCCAATTTTTTATGACTATCGTTGATAAGATATTCCTATGGCTGTTTCTTTCAGCTTCTCCATTGTACCTAAGGATGAATGTAAACATAAGTCATCTAAAGGCTATACTGACAGCCAAGCTGACAATCGATAACCGTCGTCCGTCCGCTTTTGACCAGATGCAAAGAGGAAAGGAGAAAAAAGAGCTTAAGAAGGCCACTCTCAATACGATGCTCAGTTCACTTTTAGTCGGTGGAATTGTATTGCTCAGCTTCGGAATCAGTCATGATCTTACAAGCAGACTGACATTTTACTTTTCAATGTTTATTTTTTTTCTTGCCGCTACACTGATCTCCGACTTTACATCAGTCCTGATAGATGTAAAGGATAATATGATAATCATTCCGAAACCAGTGAATGACGCAACATTTGTAACTTACAGGCTCCTGCATATAACCATTCACATAAGCAAGGTATTGCTGCCAATGCTGCTGCCAGCTATTATTTTTCTTTCAGTTAAAGGGTTAAGCATGGTATTGGTTCCTTTTGTCTTTATGGCTTTCATGGCAACGCTTTTTACAATATTTCTGGTCAATGCAATTTATATCCTAATACTTAAGATAACAACCCCTGAAAAATTCAAGTCGATTATCAGTTATATCCAAATAGGGTTTGCAGTTTTAATTTATGGTGCATATCAGTTTTTACCCCGTCTGGCTGATGCACCGGCATCCAATAATCTGCTGATGTCCCAGTTGAAATATATCCGTCTTTTACCTCCGTTCTGGTTTGCAGAGACTTGTGAAAGCTTTCGTACTTTCAGTTTTGGAAATCTGCAGCTGCTGAGTCTTTCATTATCAATAATAGTTCCTGTACTGAGCATGGTGATTGTAGTAAAATATCTGGCTCCTTCATTCACTCAGAAGCTTTCGCTGATAAACAGCAGCGCTGCTGAAATCAAAAAGAGTGAACTGGATAAAAGCCATTCAGTAAAACGGCAATCATCATGGGTTGAATACCTTGCCGGGAAATTGACATCAGGAGCAGTCGAACTTACAGGATTTCTCTTTACCTGGAAAATGATGGGCCGCAGCCGTGAATTCAAGATCAGGGTGTATCCCACTCTTGGCTATTTTCTGGTGATCTTTCTGTTGATGACCCTTAACGGCAAATCCGGTTCACTTTCTGAAATTACCAGTTTGTCGGGTAAAGGAAAAATATTTCTCATTTTGCTGATCTATTTCAGCAGTCTGATTTCAATAACAGCACTTGCCCAATTATCAGGTTCTGAAAAATACAGGGCTTCCTGGATCTTTAATGTCTCCCCGCTTATCTCACCTGGACCTGTAATAACCGGGGCTTTAAAATCAGTCATCTTCAGTTTTGTTCTTCCTCTTTTCCTGCTGTTTTTGCTGTCAGGGATTCCTGCAATCGGATTGAGAATTGTTCCTCATCTACTCCTGGGTTGTATTAATGTGGTTGCTTTGTGTTCGTTACTTGCATATTTCTTCCTTAAAAAGCTACCTTTTACTCAGCCTCCTTCAAACACCGGCAGTTTTACCTTTATAAACTCCATGCTGACACTCGTTTTGTCATTTGTGTTCGGATTAATTCACCTTCGCTTTTTTGATAACCCAATAGTGTTGATTATTGCCTGCCTGGTCGCAATTGCAATAATCTTGTTTTTCTTTTCATTAATCAGGAAAAAACAATGGGAAAATGTACAGGGTTCAGAAAATTAAAATTGGAAGATATGAATAGAATCTTTGCTGCAGCCATACTTTCAATGTTCGGATTGATCAGTTATCCTCAGGGAAATCAAAACAAAGAACTGGCTTCCCCTCCAAAGCCAATTGATCACCAGCTTGTTAAGGATCAGGACGATATGACATGGGAAGATTACCATCCCATTCCGGGAAAGAACTGGGCTGATCCATCAATTATACCGGGACGAAAATTCAGAATGGCCCTGGTTGCAGTTGATTTCCCGGATCAGCCATTTGTGATTACACTTCCCAAAAAATCAGATCCTTTCGGAAATCCTCAGATCGACCCCGTTAAAAGAGATGATGTCCCGGAATTCTATTCAGATTTCTGGATGAAACCTTCCGCTGTAAATCACGGACAGACAATTAACGGCTACTGGATGGAACAGTCGCGAGGCAGGTTCGGCATAACCGCCCTTGATCCCTTTGGACCTTACAGGATGCCGAAAAACCTCTGGGAATATGGTCTGAATGAATACAGGCAAAACAGCTCGACCCCCGACGGAAGCATTGCAAAAAGCCGTATGGAGCCTGATGTCGATTCTTTGTGGAAAGCCGATGCAGGAGAAATTCGTTCTGAGTATGACGCAATCCTTCGTATTTATGCAGGTTATGATGAAACAGGTGTCTGGCAGGAGTTCGGGGAAATGAAATTCCTGTCGAAGGATGATATTCCTGTGGAATGGGGAAATCCCGATACCTCAAGACCCCGGTGGATTCCAACACGCTATGTGCCATGGACCTCTTGGAAAGCAGGTCAGATGCAATGGGGACTCTCCTCAATACGGCAGGGAGAAAATTCCGGTACAATAACCCACGAGCTCGGGCATTATGCCTTTGATACAGGTGATAATAACAACAATCCGTATGTTCAGCCATACAGGAGGGTCGGATCAGGACCCTGGGACATGATGGACCGTGGTTCATTCAATGGTCCGGGCGGGCCTCATATGCGATGGGTTGTGCCGGCAAATATGGGAGCAGCAATGCCTGCAGGATTGATGCTCAGGAACAGGATGGTTAACGGTTTCATAACAAAAAATCAGGTCCTGACTTTAAGCCGTGAAGACCTTGCAGAATCAGGTCCGGTTGTAGCGACTGTTACAGCCAGGGCGGTTGAACCGTTACCGGAGACTTATGCCGGGATAATTATAAGGCTAGATGGTGCTGAACCTTACGACAGAACCCCTGTTGATGACCCTGCAGTAAATCCTCTCTCCCCGGGAATACCTGATTTTGATTTCTATTCCCTTGAAGTGGTCCAGAGGATTGGCTATGACTCCTTCTGCCCCGATAACGGAGTCCTGCTGGCAAAGAACAAGGATAAAGAAAGCCGCAACGGAGGACCAAACAGTTTTAACTGTTTCAACTGGGTTATTGATGCTCATCCCGAAGACATTAATATGATCGACTATATTAAGCCCGACGGCCAAAGGGTTATGAGGACCATCGCCGATTACAGGCAGCTTAATGATGCATTGTTCCATGCGGGAGTCAGTTCCGGAAGTCTTTCAGAGTGGGAAGATGTTCCTAACAGGCTGCATTTTTATATCCTGGATGTTAAAAAGAATGAGGAAGGAATCCTGTCATATGAAATCGGAGTACGCTCACCTGATGGATCGGGCCCGCAAAAAAGAGAATTTAACGTCATTCCACCCTCAGTTAAGAAAATAAAAGGAAGTACCGGTTATATATTCTTCGCTGTTAAGAATACTGGTGTGCCATCTGCTACTGATCCTTCATTGCACTATCAGAATACAACACGCTGGCTGACCAAAGATATTTATCGTCTGTCGGTAAGTGTTGAAGGAAATGAATGCCAGGCTCAGCTGATAAACGGATTCCTTTCACTGGAGCCCGGGGAGACCGGCGAGGTGCCGGTATATGTTTCCTTTGAAAGAGGATCATCACGTAAAGCAACAATCAATCTTACAGTCCAGTCAGAAAGTAATTACGGACTAAAAATTACATGTCCAATTACAATTAAAATCCATTAACCGTAAAGTGCGCAAAGCAGGCGGTTAAAAATAGCGTTAAAGACAACCTGCATATTTATTAAGAACCAGATGAAATAGTTTTTACTACTTTTATATAATATTACTCCCTGATGGACAAAACAATTAAGATACTTGTCCTGGACAATGAGATTGAGGCAAACCTCATCGACGGACTATTAAAAGAGAGAAATATTCCTCATCTGATAAGGTCATATCACGATTCGGCTTACGACGGATTGTGGCAGTCTCACGCAGGATGGGGACAGCTGGACGCTCCTGAGGAATATAAGGATGAAATATTGAAAATTTACAACGAAATGACATGGGAACAAGAACCTTTGGATTAATTCTTTCGGCCCATGTTATTTTAAATCCTGGGGATTACCGGCTTCATCCGACTTTCTTTTCTTTGAATAAAAGATTCCCTTTTCAAAGCCTCTGATAAAGAAATAATTAACCCCGCCAATAACTGCCATACCAAGAATCAGCAAACCATAGGCAGCCTTCCAGTTAGTCTCACCGCCTGTTATCATTGTCCATTCAGACATCCCACCTATGCTGGCAAGCAAAGTCAGCGGCATGAATACAGTTGTGATCATTGTCAATCTTCGGACAGATGCATTCGTCGCATTCGACATTTTCGTCATATTGTTATTGAGCAGGGAAGTATATAATTCCATTAAACTCGTTTCAATTTCGCGGTATGTCTCCGTAAGTTCAAAGAATTTTGCAAGGTGGTCATAAATATCACGGTATGCGAATAATACTTTTTCAGGTATAAAAGGACAATCGAGCCTGTTGATTTTGACAAGGATCTCACGTTCATGGTAGAGGCTCTTTCTTAGCATTACCAGGCTCCTTCTCAGGTATATAAGCTGCATCGGCTGAAATTCCGCAACGTTATCAATCAGACGATCTTCAGCTTCTTCAAGTTCATCTTCCATCGTATCAAATGCACTGTATTTCTGGTCGACAAGGAAGTCGAGCACCTTGTGCATCAGCATTGCAGGACTGCTTTTTGCATTTGAGGTATCATGCTCTACCAGCTCTTCTATATTATTCAATGGCCTTCTGTCGTCAGAATTATGTCCGCTGACCGTTATCAGGAAATTTTTGCCGATGAATAGATTAACCTCATCGGTGAAAAGGGTTTTATTTGTATAGCAGAAAGCATTGAAAAGGACAAATGTGTTATTCTGGAAATGCTCTATTTTCGGAACCTGTTTATCATCAAAGCAGTCTTCGACCGACAGAGGATGTATTCCGATCAGATCTACAAGGGCGTTCAGAGCCTGTTTTTCCGGTTTATAATAATTCAGCCAGATGAACCCTCCTTCTCTTAAAGCCGTAACTGTTTCTGCCAGTGATTTAATCCCGTAGAACAAGCCTGCCGGGGAAAAATGATAAAATTTAGATTCGGACATGACTTAAATCCTTTATTAATGACAGTTGAACTGTGAAATTTGTCAAAAAAACAGATACCCAAATTACAACAAAAAAGAATATGCCGGAAATAATCGGATTAATTCATTTATGCGAACATTTGAAGTCGGTTGGTGTTAATATTTCTACATTCAGATTTTATGAAGAACTTACACAGAGATCTCAGAGAACCACAGAGGAGCACAGAGCTTTATCCTCTGTGGAACTCTGTGTTTCCTCTGTGGAACTCTGTGTAACTAAAAATAACTATTAGTATGAACAACGCAATCGTTAACTTCAGGGAACCTAAAAACGAACCGGTTTTTTCATATTCACCGGGAAGTCCCGAACGCAGACTTATTGAAGCAGAACTCGAAGATCAGAGCAACAAGGTTATCGATATACCCCTGATAATAGGAGGTAAAGAGATCCGGACAGGAAAAACAGGAAAAGTGGTCAAGCCCACTGAACATGGTCACATCCTGGCAACCTATCACATGGCAACCGAAAAAGAGGTATCGCTTGCAATAAATGCGGCCCTTGAAGCCAAAGATTGCTGGACGAACCTCGCCTGGATGGAAAGGGCTGCGATAATGATAAAAGCAGCAGAGCTGATCTCAAAAAAATACAGGTATCGCCTGAATGCGGCAACCATGCTGGGCCAGGGGAAAAATGTCTTTCAGGCTGAAATCGATTCTGCATGTGAAGTAATTGATTATCTGAGATTCAACGCTCATTTCGCATCGCTGATCTATATGGAACAGCCTGTTTCAGACAATATGAGCATTAACCGTATTGAATATCGCCCTCTCGAAGGGTTTATTTATGCCATTTCTCCGTTCAATTTTACTGCAATAGCTTCCAACCTCAACACCAGCGTTGCCATGATGGGCAATACCACTGTCTGGAAGCCGGCTTCAACTTCGCTCCTTTCCAGCTATTATTTCATGAAGATTTTAAAAGAGGCAGGATTGCCGGACGGAGTAATTAACTTCATTCCCGGTCCGGGCTCATTGATAAGCAGTATTGTTCTGAAGCATAAAGACCTGGCAGGGATCCACTTTACCGGTTCAAATGCCACATTTAACAGCCTCTGGAAACAGGTAACAGAGAATCTCACAGGTTATAAATCATATCCAAAACTTGTTGGTGAGACCGGCGGAAAGGATTTTATTTTTGCACATAATTCTGCAAATCCCCCTGAGCTGGCGGCTTCAATAGCAAGGGGCGCCTTTGAATATCAGGGACAAAAATGCTCTGCTGCTTCAAGAGCTTATATACCGCGCTCAATATGGCCTGAAACAAAAAGGTTGTTGCTTCAGATGATCTCCGAAACTCGCATCGGGGATGTTACAGACTTCAGAAATGCGATTAATGCTGTAATTGATGAAACAGCCTTTGATAATATAATGAATTATATAAGTAAAGCTGAAAAATCCGATGAGGCTGAATTAATTGCTGGAGGAAACGGAAATAAATCTACCGGATTTTATATTGAACCGACAGTTATTGTAACCGGCAATCCTCATTTTATAACTATGGAAGAGGAGATTTTCGGTCCTGTGATGACTATTTTTATTTATGAAGATGATAATTTTGATGAAACCCTGAAGTTGTGCGATGAGACATCGCCCTTTGGGCTTACAGGATCCATTTTCTGCAACGACAAGTATGCCATGATAAAAGCATGCCGGGCTTTACGCTATGCCGCAGGGAATTTTTATATAAACGATAAACCATCCGGAGCAATGGTAGGCCAGCAGCCATTTGGTGGAGCAAGGGCTTCAGGTACCAACGATAAAGCCGGAAGTTACCTGAACCTTATCCGGTGGGTAAGCCCAAGGACTATCAAGGAAACGCTGATCCCTGCAACAGATTTCAAATATCCTTTCACCGGGTAACCTATAACTTTACATTTTTTTAACACTTATATGAATAAAATGTCATAAATGGGATTAATTTTACGGCCATTTAGAAGGGACGGAAGTTATTGTAAATAATCATCTTGTATTAATGCTTGCTCCTGAACATCTACTCTGGCTTGAACATTGCCTTGTAATTTTCCTTATGACATTTGCTCATGAAGATGCTGCAATTCTTGCTGCAGCATTTTCAACCGTTGAACATCAGCTCCCTGTATGGATGGCTTATGCAAGTGTCTACATGGGGATTGTAGTGGGCGATCTGCTGATTTACGGCCTGGGACATCTGGCTCAGAAGAACGCCTGGCTCCGGTCAAGGATTATTGGCCCCAAGGTTGAACGAATAAAACTCTGGCTCGAGAATCATCTGGTTCGTGTCCTGGTACTTTGCCGTATAACTCCAGGGCTGTTGTTCCCTACGTTTGTTGCTTGCGGCTGGTTCAGAATACCATTTACCCGGTTTGCAACCGTGTCAATACTTGCCGGAGCTGTCTATTCCTCGATCGTGCTTACAATAGTGATCCTGTTCGGCGATCTTGTACTGAATAAGCTGGGTTCCTGGGCATGGGGTGCGCTGGCGCTTGTGATTGTTGCATTCGCTGTAAGAAATTCTTTTAAATCGCGCTGGAGTAAAACAACTGAAAAGGCTATGGGCGATCTTCCTCCCTCATTTCTTTCGGTCTTTAAAAAATATATGCCCGACCTCAGACACCGGTTTCTCGGAATGCCTTCACTCGATGACCTTAAAAAAAGAGTTGGTCAGGCTGAGCGTATTCCAAATGCTATACTTTATATTCCTGTTGGTCTTTTTTATATATACCTCGGACTGAGATACCGTAGCCTTACCCTTCCTTCTGCCTCAAATCCCAAAATAGAAACAGGAGGGTTCATGGGCGAATCGAAAGCTTCTGTTATGGATATGGTTGGAAGTGACCAGCAATCGTGGATAGCGGAATTCGTTGCAATGGAACGGAATGGAGTCGAAGGAGAAAAAGACCTTGAAACCGCGCTTGCGCTCATGAAAGGGAAAAATCTTGAATTCCCTGTAGTGGCAAAACCTGATATCGGATGGAACGGATATGGTGTAAGGCTTGTTGAGGACAGCAGTCATCTGCTTAAATATATTTCTGAATTCCCGCACGATGAGGTGATTATTCTTCAGCGCCCTGTTCCATACGACGGGGAAGCAGGAGTTTTTTATGTCAGGATTCCGGGTGAACCGAAAGGCAAAATATATTCTGTTACACTCAGGTATTTTCCATTTGTAAAAGGCGACGGCAAATCGACTCTAAGAGAACTGATTCAGAATGATCAGCGTACAAAGCTCAGGGCTGATTATTACCTTGGAGGAAAATCAGAACATGTGGGATTTGGTGTTGAAGATCTTGACCAGGTACCGCAGCCGGGAGAACTCATCCGCCTTTCATTTATCGGAAGCCTCAGAGTGGGTGGATTGTACCGTGATGCGAGCCACCTTATTACACCTGAACTCTCCGATCGTTTCGACAAAATAGCTCAAAGCATGCCTGAATTTTATTTTGGCCGCTTTGACGTAAGGTTTGAATCTATTGAAAAACTAATGAAAGGAGAAGGCTTTAATATTATCGAAATCAACGGCGCTGGTGCTGAAGCTATACAGGCATGGGATCCCAATGTTACTCTTTTCAGCCTGTACCGTGAGTTTTTCAAAGCCTACAGACTTCTTTTTAAGATAGGCAGTATAAACAGGTCAAGAGGCTTCAAACCAATGACTTTCGCGGCTTTCATAAAGGCAATCCGTCATCAGAACAGTCTTATATCACAATATCCGCCGGCAGGGTAATCAAATTTTATTAAATTTACCTTCTGCTAATTGTATATCATGCCTTCTGCTGTCATTAATAAAGCTCTCTTTATCCTTAATCCTTATGCAGGTATACCTCCTGTGAAGTTTATTATCTCAGAAGAGCTTAAGCTCCGGAAGCATGAACTCTCGCTTTATAAATCCCTGAGTGTTGATGAATCCGGAACTCTGATAAGGCAGAATTTTGATAAATATGATGTGTTTGTCGCTGCAGGAGGTGACGGAACAGTTCATACTATTGCAAGACAGCTGGCCGGAACCGGTAAGGTACTCGGCGTCTTGCCGATAGGGTCGGGAAACGGATTTGCAAAAGAACTGGGGTTTAAACCAATAATAAGATCTCTCCTGCACGATATTGAGAAAAATAAAAGTCTTAATATCGATGTAATTGAAATCAACAATGATCTTTGCCTTAATGCAGCCGGAGTCGGCCTCGACAGTTTTGTGGCCCACTCCTTCGACAAACTTAAGGCCAGGGGATTCTGGTCGTATGTGGGAGTCACTTTTGTAAATTTCTTTAAGCTTAAACCTTTCCATGTCACTGTTAAAATACCGGGAGAAAAAGATATTTCAGAGGATCTCTTTGTGCTCACAGCAGCCAATACAAGGCAATTCGGTAATAATGCCTTTATCGCTCCCGATGCTGTACCAAATGACGGAATGCTGGATATCGTAATGATAAGGCCTTTCCCTAAAATTTTAGGTCCTGCTTTTGTCTTCCGGCTCTTTACAAAGAGGCTCACCAAATCAAAGTATATTACTCATTTTAAAACTGATAAGGAAGTCACAATAATCACCGATGAGACAAGGTTTCATATCGATGGTGAACCAGTTTTATTGTCAGGGGATGTTAAGATAAAAATAAAAAAGGATGCCCTTAAAGTTCTCAGGACCAGGTACAATAAATTAAGTTAAGAATTGACTTAAAGCACTTTAAAAAATCTCTCCGGCTAATCATCCCCTGCTCTCTCTACTCGTTATCATATCTTTTTCGGTATAATTCAATGGCTTGATTATTAATCTTTTAACCACGGAGTCGCACGGAGTTGACACCGAGTTGCACTGTTACTTTTCAAATGAATTTTTACTCCGTGATTTACTCCGTGAAACTCCGGGTAACTCTGTGGTTTATGATTTGTTTTATTTACTTTTATAGTTTGCAGAAAAGAATCTATCATAGAATATTTGATTCAACCATAAAAATTCTCCGGAAATGAAAAAAGCCCTGTTTTTCTTATTCCTGACCGCTTTAACAATTCAAATTCAGGCTCAAACCCTTAACGAAATTAATTCCCGAAGGGTTTTACTGCCAAATGGATGGCAGCTTACCCCGGTCGGAAAGATACTGCCCCTGGGAGATCTGCCTCTCAATATTGCGGTTTCGCCTGATAAAAAGCTTGCAGCTGTAACCAATAATGGGCAGAGCACACAGACGATAATGCTCATAGATTTGAAAAAAGGTATTGTTGCCGATTCCGTAATTATTGGCAAATCGTGGCTTGGCCTTGCTTTTTCAGACGATGGGAAGTCTCTCTACGCATCTGGTGGAAATGATAACTGGATAATAAAATATTCAATCCGGAATAAAGAACTGATAAATACCGATACTATAAGGCTTGGAAAACCCTGGCCCGAAAAGATTTCCATAGCAGGAATCGCTCTGGACGATTCAAAGAAAATTCTTTACGCTGTTACCAAGGAGAATAACTCGCTTTATGCAATTGACCTGATGACTAAAAGTATAGTCTCACAGCATCCTCTGGGAGGAGAAGGATATACATGTATCCTTTCGCCCGACAGAAAGAACCTTTATGCTTCATGCTGGGGATGCGATAAAATAGTTGTCTTTGATACATATCTTCAGAAAATCACGGGGTCGATCCCTGTCGGCGATAATCCGAATGATATGTGCATCACCGCAAGTGGTCAGTACCTGTTTGTTGCAAATGCAAATGACAATAATGTCTCGGTAATTGATACCAGGCAGATGAAGGTGATTGAGACTCTTAATTCCGCACTGTATCCCGATGCTCCGAGTGGTTCAACTACAAACAGTGTTTCACTGAGTGCAGATGAAAAAACGCTTTATATAGCCAATGCCGATAACAATTGTCTTGCTGTTTTTGATGTAAGCAGCCCGGGACAAAGTAAAGGCAGGGGATTTATTCCGGCTGCCTGGTACCCTACCTGTGTCAGGTTTGCCAAAAACAAGATCCTTGTAAGCAATGGTAAAGGAATGACATCACTTGCAAATCCTTACGGACCTAATCCCAGCAGGAGAGGCGATGAAGTGGTTTACCAGTCGGGCGGAAAAGAACAAAAAATTAAGGTGCAGTATATCGGAGGGCTTTTTAAGGGTGCATTAAGTATTATAAATGTTCCCGACGAAGAACAGATGGGGATATATTCAAAAGCTGTATATGAAAATACACCATATACCAAGGACAAGGAACTTATTTCTGAGAGCTCTGAAGGTAATCCGGTCCCTGAAAAAGTCGGGGACAAATCGCCAATAAAACATGTTTTTTATATAATTAAGGAAAACAGGACATACGACCAGGTGCTCGGCGATATGACTGAAGGCAATGGTGATCCGGGCCTTGTTCTGTTCGGAGAACAGATAACTCCTAACCAGCATGCCCTG
Source organism: uncultured Bacteroidales bacterium (assembly GCA_963702415.1). Taxonomy (GTDB): domain Bacteria; phylum Bacteroidota; class Bacteroidia; order Bacteroidales; family VadinHA17; genus LD21. The sequence continues at coordinate 354,822 of CAVPCP010000023.1, forward strand.
GCACGTGAATTTGTTCTTCTTGATAATTTCTATGTTAACGGAGAGGTTAGCGCCGATGGTCATAACTGGACTATGGGTGCTTATGCAACCGATTATCTTGAAAAGAACTGGCCGACAAGTTACGGAGGCAGGGGTGGTTCATATCCGGGAGAGGGTGCAAGGGAGATCGCCAACAGTAAGCTCTTCTTCTGGGATCAGTGCAGAAAGCATGGTGTTACATACAGGACCTATGGTGAGTTTGTTGAAACTGACGGACCCTCGCTTCCTGTTTTGAAAGACCATTACTGCAAATACTTCGCTCCCTGGGTTCAGTCTGTCCGCGATACTGTTCGGTTCAGGCAGTGGAAGCGTGATTTTGATTCACTCATGGCTGTAAATTCTGTTCCGGCATTCAACAGCATCAGGTTTATAAATGACCATACCGAAGGATTAAGCCTTAATAAGCCTACAGTGTTTGCCCATGTGGCAGATAATGACCTGGCAGTTGGTCTGTTTGTCGATTACCTCAGTCATAGCCCCATCTGGAAAGAAAGCCTCGTTGTAATTGTTGAAGATGATGCCCAGAACGGACCTGATCATGTTGATGCACACCGTAGTACAGCATATTTAGCCGGAGGCTTTGTAAAACAGGGATTTGTTGATCATACCGCTTATACAACGACATCCCTTTTACGCACTATGGAGCTGATACTCGGTCTTCCACCCATGACACAATATGATGCAGCCTCCAATTCGCTGTGGAGATGCTTTAATAATACTTCCGATCATCCACCATTTAGTGTAAGAGCTTGTCAGGTAAATCTTAATGAAAAGAACCTTGCCGAGAATAAATGGCAGGCTCTGAGTGAGACTTTTAATTTCAGCATTGAAGACAGGGTTAATGACTTCGATTTCAATGAAGTTATCTGGAGAGCTGTTAAGGGACTTGATTCACCGTGTCCCCCGACGGTAAGGGCGGCATTTCTGACGACAGAATTTGATGAGGATTAAGAACTTCATTCCTAATTCCCATTCCGGTCAAAGTACCCCCTTTTGATTCCCCCCAAAGGGGGGAAAAAATCCCTGCGGCTACCAGAAATCCTATAAGGTTATTGGTTTTTTCTCCCCCCCCGGGGGAGATGGCGCATAGCGCCAGAGGGGGTCTTCCACATCCAAAAAAGGTGCGGATCCGCCGGATCCGCACCTTTACCGAATCTAACCAGTAGTCTTAAGTATGACAAATCAGACACCAGGGTTAGTTAGTTACCGGAAGAGCAAAATTTATTGGCACCATATACCAGACAGGGACAGCAACTCCCCCCTGTTTGCCAGGCTTGAATCCCGACAACAAACTTACAACCCTGACAGCCTCGGCATCGAGAAGGGGATGGACCCCCTTAAGGACACTAATGCCTTCAGTATCTCCTGCGGTATTTACAACAAATCTTATAATAACTTTGCCCTGAATTTTTTCAGCTTTTGCAGCTTCAGGGTATTTTGTATTTTCTGCAATAAATTTAAGAAGTTCACCTTCTCCGCCAGGATACATGGGCATCTCCTCAACAACTACAAAAGGCTCTTCTTTTACGATCTGGTCCGGCAGTTTAAATCCCACATTCACACTTGAAGTAAATGGTAAATCAACAGCAGGATTTTTCGGAGCATCCCACTTTGGTGCTGTTTTTATAACCCTCATGACTTCATTCCCCAGAACAGTATTTGAAGTACCCATCACTTTGGGATTGGAGATTGTACCATCCAGTTCGACTGAAAAATTGACTGTGACCCATCCTTCGATTTGCTGGGCTGTGGCCTCTGACGGATATTTTACATTATCGGATACCCAACCCCGGAAAGAGGTCCATTTCTGGTTCTGAAAAGTGGGATAATCTTCAGGTGCAAGTCTGGGAAACATCTCTGGCTTAATCCCCAATTCAAGAGCTTTTTTTCTGGTTGTCAGTTCCATTACGCCATTAGCTCCCTTTTCACCATATTTATCGGTTGCTTCTTTCCCGAATATCTGTTTAGCTATAGCCAGCTCATATCCAAGCTCTCTTGGTGCAGTCATGTAATTCTTGTCTGTAATTTCTCCATCAACTACAACAAGCGGGGTTGGTCTTTGAACCGGAGAACCCTTATATTCCGGATCCTTTATCATTAACACGCTCATTTCTTTGGTAAAATCAGCTTTGATTGTCAATCCTTTATACCCCTGGCAAAAGAACAACAGTGAAGCATCCGGGTAAATGTTATTCAATTCAAAACGACCATCTCGTCCGGTTGTCGTGGAGCTTGCATTGCCTGAAGTTCCGGTGCTCATAATATTTACACTTTCCAATGGCTGCCCGTCTTCTTTCACTACAATCCCTTTAACTGTTTTCTGATTTACCGCAGACTGTGAAGCTACAGTCTGCATACCTGACTCTTTATCTTTTGTAATTATTTCAATAACACCATCTTTCCCTTTTTCTCCGTACTTTTTTGTTGCTTCACCATCTTTAAGCACAGTCATTGAAAGTATAGATTCAGGAGAGATTTTTTCCAGTCCAACTTCTCCAACCACTCCATTGACTACAATGAGAGGTTTTATCTGCGATCCGTCGTTGTTTCTTATTTTTACTGCACTTTTTTGCTGATCCTGATCTGAATCAATAACGGTAGTCTCTGCCGGGACAATATTTATTGTTTTATCAACCGTTGAACTATAATTATATTCAGGTGTCGCGAAAGCATAAAAAATAATTGTAATAACCGGTAATACAAGAAATACCTTCATTTTTCTGTAGGGTGAGGTCACTATTTTTTTCATCATATCGAATCGTTGCTTGTTAAGAGAATAATTAAATGAGTTAGAAAAGCTGATAACCTGCGTTCCGAAAAGCTGGTTAACAAGAACAGCTTTGTAAACTGCGGGATTAGCCATCTGTTGGACAACCATTTCGTCGGCTATATATTCGTGATTTTGTTTTATTAAACGGGTATAAATCCACACGAAGGGATTCATCCACTGAACCAGCCGGAGCAGTTCAACCAGCAGAAGATCTACCCAGTGTTTCTGAGTCACATGGACAAGCTCATGGTTCATGATGAAATCCAGCTCTTTTTCATCGACTGCAGGATTTATAAAAACATAATTAAAAAATGAAAAAGAGCTTTTAAATTCCAGCGATCTGACAAGTTTTGCCCTGCTGCGGTAATCGATTTTCGTCTTTTTTATGGTTTTCAGTAATATCCCTGTATTCCTTACGGCTTTGAATACCAGGAAAAGCACTCCCGAAAAATAAAGAGCCAGGAGTAGATACCTGATATCAAAGTCATTATTTTGCACGATATGATGAACTGCCGTCAAAGTTCCTGAATCCGAAGGTATGATTCCCTGGTAATCAATTCCGGGAGCTGCAATTTCCACCTGGTAGTGAAAAGTAAAAAGCGGGAAAATAAATGAGATCAGTATCCCTGCCAGGAGGCAATATCTCTTGAGCCTGAAAAATCTTTCATTACGCAGGAACACAAAATAAATAAGAGTTAATCCTGTCAGCCAGATCACTGATTTTAAAAGGTATAGAGCAAATGCTTCCATTATTTTCTTTTTTTATTCCTTTTCAGTTCTTTTCTTGTATCCTCAAGGAGCTCTTCAAGCTCCCTGACCGAGAGATCTTTTTCCCTGGCAAAAAATGTGGCAAGCGCCGGAAATGAATTATCGAAATAACCATCGAGAAGTCTGAAAAGCTGGTTCTTCGAGTATTCCCTTTTTGAAACCAGGGGATAATAAACGTGAACATTCCCATAGGCTTTATGATCAACATATTGTTTTCTCTCCAGAACCCTAACAACAGTTGATATTGTATTCCGGGCAGGTTTGGGATTTTCAAATTTGTCCCTGATATCCTTTACCAGGCCCTTCCCCATTTCCCAGAGGATCTTCATCACCTGCTCCTCGGCCTTTGTAAGCTGTAACTCTTTTTTGTGTGTCATCTTATCCCTCCTTTCTTATTTAATTCTTTTCCAAACCTCTTCCACATGGTATCCATCGGAGAGCATACCTGAAAGAAACAACTGGTCTCCTTCAACCAGAAGAGTAAAAACCTGTCGGCGGCCAAGGTAATTGTCCATCCCTATTCCATAATCAATCGATTCTGTATAGGTGTTCCCCTTCAATGTATATTCTCCACCGGCCATCTCCGAGACTTTCATTGTTGCTGTATCTGATTGAGCCCACATGAAATGAGTTTCGGTGATAAGCTTAATATGCTTATCGCCTTTGGGAACATTAACAAAATTGCCTGTGGGCGAATACTTATATGATACAAGCTTCCAGGCACCAATATGTGGTGCGCTGCTATTTCCATAACCGGAAACTGAGGTCTGGCAGTTCACTGTTAGCGACGGCAATGAAACAAACACTGCCATCATAATGATAATTAAGAATTTGCATTTCATTGATTTTCCCTTTTTAAGTAAGTTTTAATATCAGGAATAGATTCTGATCCGTGCGCAGGATCAAATATATAACTATTTATGTAGTCATACAAATATTTTTAAATAAAAATGACTACTATTTTAGGCATTTTTTGTAACGCATTAATAATATGTTAGTTAAATCAGAAAAAAATTTTGTTAATAAAAAAAAGAAAAATTGAGAAAATCTTATGTAACAAAATCGAATCTTTGTCGTTTAAATTTTGTTGTTGGTCAATTTTTTCCTTCAATTCGTCAAAAACGTTAACAATTTAAAGCGCCTATGAGAAAGGTACTAATAATGTTATTATGCTCAATGAATTTAGTTGTTTCAGCAAAAGACTACTATGTCAGTACCTCAGGCAGCAATTCAGCGAACGGGCTTTCATCATCAACACCCTGGCAGACAATCGGAAAAGTAAATTCGGAATCCGGTAGGCTTCTTCCGGGCGACAAAGTACTTTTTAAAAGGGGAGAGATCTTTACCGGTACCCTGATAATATCGGTCTCAGGTTCGACCGGAAGTCCTATAACAATAGGAGCTTATGGAACCGGAGCCAACCCGGTAATTAGCGGATTTACCACAATTTCAGGATGGAATAACTATGGCGGCGGCATCTACTCAAAAACTGTGGCCTGTGAATCAAAGACAAACATGGTTACCGTGAATGGAGTCAATACTCCAATGGGGAAGTGGCCAAACACAGGATTTTTATCAATTGATTCCCATGTTTCAAATACATCAATAACTGATTCCGAATTACCCTCTTCAACCAATTGGACCGGAGCGGAAGTAGTTATAAGAAAGAATGCCTATATATGGGACAGGAATACTATTACATCACATTCGGGCAGTACTTTATATTACACAAGCGGGTCATATTATGATGCAATTGATGGATATGGCTATTTCATACAGAATAGCTTGAAAACACTTGATCAGACAGGGGAGTGGTTCTATGATGGCTCTGTTTTTTATATGTATTTCGGAACATCTGTCCCATCCAATTATGTTGTTAAAATAAGTTCTGTTGACAAGCTGGCTTATCTGGATAATAAAAACTATATAACATTTGATAACATTTCGTTTGAAGGTGCCAATCTGTACGGTTTACATATTGTTAATTCTGATTATGTTACTGTCCAGAACTGTAGTCTTGATTTTTCAGGTAAAACTGCAATTTTCGGACCCTGGTCTGGCACCTCGGTTTCAAATACAATCACCCGTACAACAATTAATAACAGCAACAGTAATGGAATCAAGTTGAATGGTGATCATTCAAAAGCTATCATAACAAATAATGTCATTAAAAATACCGGATTATTGGTGGGCATGGGTGGAAGCGGTGAGGGCACATATGTTGGATTGTTTGCATTAGGCGAAGGAAGTATTATCCAGTTTAATGAAGTAATAAATTCGGGTTATATTGGAATTCATTTGGGCGGAAACAATACACTTGTAGCAAATAATTTCGTCGACAATTTTAACCTTTTAAAAAATGACGGGGGTGGAATTTATGCATGGGTAGGTCAAAACACCCCTAATACAGGACAAATTATAACAAAAAATATAGTACTGAATGGTATGGGGTTTGCCGGTGGCATGAATGATGCATCACAACATGCACTGGGTATATATCTGGATGATGGTTGCAGGAATATCGAAGTTTCAGGTAATACTGTTAACGGGTGTGCATCTTCAGGAATTTATCTTCATAATGCCCAAGAAATCAAGATCCATAATAATACTATTTTTAACAATGGTAATGGCAAGCTGGACTTTGAAGGTCAGATTCTATTTGTTCATGACAGTTACATGCCGGATGTTCCTATCAGAAATTTATCAATGACAAACAATATATTTTTTGCAAAAAATGCATCACAGAAGATTCTTGTATTTTCGACAACTGTTAATGATATTAAGCAGTTTGGAACAGCAGATCTTAATTGCTACGCAAAACCAATTGACAATAGTCTGGTAGCCAGAACCTGGACAGCAGGATGGTACAGTACTCCAGCAAACCTGTCCCTTGAAGCCTGGAAATCCAATTCAGGCCAGGATAAAAATTCATTTATTTCTCCGGTTGCAATAACTGATGTCAATAAAATCAGATTTGAATATAATCCAACCAATTCAAATAAGGTGATTACTCTTGCCGGTAGTTATATTGACATGAAGGGGGCAAAATATTCAGGTAGTCTAACATTATTGCCATATTCGTCAGTTGTTTTGATTGCAGACTCAACCACCCCTTCCACCCCACCGGCTGTCACTCCGCCGGCTGTCACCCCACCAGCCGTTACCAATATTCCTCCCGTTGTTGTGGTAAAATCGGCTCCGGAAAATTTATCAGGACTGGTCAGTGAAATCGATGCAACGGAAAGTTATGATCCGAATAAGGATATTCTTACCTATCTGTGGATTGTCCCTGCCAATATACCTGTCTCTTCGACAGTAAACTCAAAAATCCAGTTTCTAAGTCCAATAATAAATACACCCCTTGCAGTTGTCTTTACACTAAAGGTAAGTGACGGAAAAACAATCCAGTCTAAAGATATCCCGGTGATAATCCTTCCCAATCAGCCTGAATTAGAAGTTGCTGAAGTGCTGGATATTGAAGCAAGCGGTTTTCAGTCTCCAAATTATCCGCACAACATTGCGGACGGAAACATTGGAACCATGTGGGCAGCAAGCGGTGCTGACCAATGGGTTATCCTGGAACTGAAATCTCCGTTCAATATTCAGCATGTTAAGATGGCTTTTATTCAGGGACAAAAAAGAGTGTCGTACTTTGATGTTCTTGGTTCCAATGACAAATTAACATGGGAACCAATCCTGATAAAATCAGCCTCCTGCGGCTTTTCGGGGAATATTCAGGTATTTAATTTTCCATCCTCTAAAGCCGAGAAGGAATTCAAGTATGTCAAACTGATAGGGCAAACTAATTCGGTTGACAGCTGGAACTATATTTCTGAGTTTAAAATATTCGGGTATCCACAGAGTAAAACTAAAAGTTACGAAGAACAACCCATAAAAATATATCCCAATCCTGCTCATGAACTGATTAACATCAGGATAGATGAAGCGACAATGAAGCCCGACTTTATCCGTATCATTACTTTATCTGGGAAGGTAGTACTTCAGGATAAGGTAGAAGAGGAAATCAGGGAATTCCAGATGCCAATAGATCTAAGAAATGGGGTTTATATTATTCAATTGGGATCCGGAGAACTTACACTGTTCGCTCAACAATTAATTGTAAACAATTAGAAAAACAAGGTCAGCCAACATTTCAACAGTTATATAATAACTTTGAAGGTTTGTTCTTTTTTGTTAATTTGCACTATAATTATCCTTAAAAAACTCAGACAATGAAAAAGAACACCTTTATATCTCTGATATTGATTGCCATAATGGCAATTACCGCACCCTCTTTTGGCCAGAAAGTTAACAAGCTTACCGGAAAAGAGAAAAAAGCAGGCTGGATTCTGCTGTTCAACGGAAAAGACTTTACCGGGTGGAGGCAGTGTAACGGAACTGAAATGCCCAAAAACTGGATTATTGAAGAGAATGCCATGAAGGTCTTTACAGGGGAAGGTAAGAAACCCGGCCAGGGATCAAATGGCGATATAATCTATGCATCAAAGAAATTTAAGAATTTCGAGCTTTCAATCGACTGGAAAACTGAAAAAATGGGAAACTCCGGAATATTTTACAATGTAAGGGAGGTGCCCGGGAAAGCCATATACTATGCCGCACCTGAAGTCCAGATACTTGATAACGTCGATGCCACCGATAATAAAATAGCCAGCCATCTTGCCGGTTCATTGTATGACATGCTTCCTGCCGATCCTAAAACTGTTAAACCTGCAGGTGAATGGAATACAATTGTTATATCAGTTAAAGATGGTAAAGTTACTCATACTCAGAACGGAGTGAAAGTCTGTGAATATACCCTGTGGACACCGGAATGGGATGCCATGGTGGCAAACAGCAAATTCAAAACCTTTCCCGGATTTACTGAAGGGATAGCAAAGGAAGGATATATCGGCCTTCAGGACCACGGATATGCTATCTGGTTCAGGAACGTCAGGATCAGGGAATTATAATTTCCTTCCTTATTCCTTTATACACTGATAATTAATTTCGGATTGCGGGGTGAACTCCGGCGAGCTCGGCGAAGCCAATCCGCTGTCCGAAATTGACAATAAGCAATAAAAATCATATTACAGCATCAGGTAATTATAAAATTTTTAACTTTGCAGCGCCATTTTTAAGGAACCCCACCTTAAAATTATCAGCATAACAAAAAAGGATTTTCTTCGTTTAATTAATGTCAATTACAATTATCTGATTAGTGCTTTTAATGAAAAGATACATAACCTTAATATTCCTGTGGCTGGTCCCATACCTGGTACAAGCTCAGGAAGTATTTAAAAATGAGGGGGTTATCGTAAATAATACTGTAACCGGGAACTGGACCGGGATCAATGTTCCCAGAAGCGTTCCGACGACCGTTTATTTTTTGAACAATTCCGTCACTTCCGTAAATTCATCAGGATTTCTGCTTCAGGCCGGCGATGAAGCTCCCCTTCCATCAAATAATAATATCGATGGGGCCCAGATAACCGGTAATAAATTTACCTGGAACGGGACAGATCAGTCATCAATAACACATGGGGTGTTCATGGGTTATAATATTAATTATACAGTTAAGTATAATTACCTCGATAAAACTCCTTATGGCATTCTTTATAAATCGGGAACTGATGCCGGAACCAATATGACTTATTCATCAGGTTACGGTGCCGCTTACAATATTGTCAAAAATGCCAAATTAGCGCTCAGGATGAAAGGAATAAACGGAGTGCAGGTTTATAACAACACTTTCTATTCAAACCTGAGTTCAGGAACTATAATTCTCATCGATGCAAACAACGACAGGGCTGTTCCCGCACCTTCAACAGGAGCAAAAATAAAAAACAATATATTTTATACTGTCAAACAGATATATAATATTTCCATCGAAAGCAGATGCCTTGTGAATTTTGAAAGTGATTATAATGTTTATTATTGCGAATCAGGCACGCCAATGTTTTCTGTTGACGGAGCTTCCAAAACATTTCAGCAATGGCAGGCAATGGGCTATGATGTACATAGTGTGGTTGTAAATCCTGATTTTATCAATACAACAGGTTTTGTTCCAAAGAACAGGCTTAATCGCGGCACCAATCTTGGAACAACATGGCAAACCGGATTATCAACTTCTGCAGCATGGAATGCCGGATCGACGCCTGCAACCACAAACCAGAATGGTACATGGCAGGCAGGTGCCATAATTTATCCTGAAGTTATTGTGGCTCCGGTTCCGCCTCCCCTGCCGGTTTATACAAGTTCGGCTGTTGAAAATTCAACTCCCTCAGTTGTTGAAATGAGCTATAATCTTGCCCTTGCAGCTATTGTGCCGGCAGCCTCAGCTTTTAAAGTCACCGTTAACTCAGTAGCGGGAAATATTAATTCAGTGGCCGTTTCGGGGACAAAAGTTCTTCTGACTCTTGCAAGTCCTGTCAAATATGGGGATGTGGTTACCGTCGGATACACAAAGCCTTCTGCCAGTCCGATCCAAACTCCTGCAGGAGGACAGGCTGTTTCTGTCAGTAATCAGCCTGTGACAAACAAAGTTGCCTATGTCAGTCCTCCTCCTGTTGTTACTCCTCCTCCTGTTGTTACTCCTCCTCCTGTTGTTACTCCTCCTCCAGTTGTTACTCCTCCTCCTGTTGTTACTCCTCCTGTTGTGGTCAATTCTCCGCCTGTAGTCGTGGTTAATTATCCGCCTGATAATTTATCCGGTTTCGTAGGTGAACTGGATGCATCAGGAAGTTATGATGTAAATAATGACAATCTCTCTTATACATGGGTAGTACCCGCAAATATCGCGGTCTCGTCGACAAACACTGCAAAGGTCAAATTCCTCAGTCCGGTAGTTAATACACCCCAGATTATAGAATTTACACTCAGGATAAGTGACGGAAAAACAACTCAGTCAAAAACAATTCCTGTCGAAATCCATCCATATAAGCCTGAACTTGAATTTGCAGATGTTGTCAAAATCGAAGCAAGCAGTTTTCAGGCTCCATATTACCCGTACAATATAATTGACGGTAATATTGGAACAATGTGGTCGGCCAATGGGGATGAACAGTGGCTCATTCTGGAGCTCAGAAAATTATTCAATATACAGCATGTCAAGGTTGCTTTTCAGCCTGGACAGAAAAAAGTATCCTTCTTTGATATCCTGGGATCAACAGACAGGGAGTCCTGGGAACCAATACTTACTAAATCAGCATCCTGTGGTTTTTCGGGAGACCTGCATGTCTTTGATTTCCCGGAATCGAAATCTTCCCTTGAATTCAAATATGTCAAACTTATAGGACATTCAAATTCAGCCGACACATGGAATTATATTTCTGAATTTAAAATTTTCGGCTATTCATACCGTAATCCGGGCAGCTATGAAGAACAGCCTGTGAAGCTATATCCTAATCCGGCAAGTGATCTGGTAAATGTCAGGATCGAAGACATGAATCTTAAGCCTGATTTTATAAGAATTGTCAACCTCACAGGTAAAGTAGTTTTTGAAGATGAGCTGGATCCTGAAATCAGAGATTTTCAGGTTCCTATTGACTTCAAGCAGGGTATCTACATTGTACAGATGGGATCGGGAGAACTGACATATTTTGCTCAAAAGCTTGTAGTAAATATATAACATCCTGTTTAACAGATAGCTTCTAAAATTCACGCTTGAATTATCAAGGGCATTTAACAGCCTCTTTAAATCCAATAATTTTATTTTAATAAAAACTGCAGTACATTAGCCTGATTATTTAAAAATCAATAAATCGTTTATGAAAATCAACCTGAATAATATTCTAACCTTCATTTTGCTTTTTGTCATATTAAGTTCCTGCAAAGATCAGGGAGATTCAGCAACTCCGCAATTTCTGTTCAGCGAAACTATAATTACTGCTGCTGAAGATGATCCGGATGGATACATAAGCGTACCGGTGTATCTTTCAATGGAAAGTGATAAAACTGTAACCGTCGAATATGTCACTGTTGACAGTACGGCAAGTGCAGGTAAGCATTACGTTGGAATAACGTCTGGAAATCTGACATTTCAGCCAGGCGACCTTTCTAAAGAAATAAAGCTCAATATCCTTTCTGACACTGCCGGCAAAAAAGATGTCTATTTCAATTTAGAATTCAATAATCCGGTAAATGGTAATATCACAAGGTCAAGGATCACAATAAGAATCATAAATGTTGACTTTAAAAATCTGGCCTGGGTGGAAGAATTTGAAACATTTGTCCTTAATACAACGATCTGGAACTACGAAACAGGTAGTAGCGGCTGGGGCAATAATGAACTTCAGAATTATACCAATTCAGAAAATAATGTGCATATCGATACCGGATACCTGCATATCACAGCACTTAACCCATCCGGAACAAATTATACCTCGGGAAGAATAAATACATTATGGCAAAAGAGAATTTACATATGGCAGGGTTGATATCCGTGCAAAACTTCCTGAAGGACAGGGACTTTGGCCGGCATTATGGATGATGGGAAGTAATTATTTTTTTAGCTGGATGGCCGCTATGTGGAGAAATCGACATTATGGAACTGCTTGGACAGGAACCTACTGTTATACACGGAGCTATTCATTATGAATCAAAAGGCCATGCCAGCAGAACCAATAATTTTACGCTTAACTCGGGAAAGTTCAGTTCCGGATTTCATATTTTCAGTATCATCTGGACTCCAAATAAACTGATCTGGCTTGTTGACAACCAACAATTCTTTTATTTGACACCATCAGAAATTCGTGATTTCCTTTTGACCTTCCGCAGTACTTTATTTTTAATGTGGCAGTAGGCGGCAACTGGCCGGGTTCTCCTGACCAGACCACTGTTTTCCCGCAGAATATGATAGTGGATTATATAAGAGTTTATCAATAATGGATTCTTTTAAAGTCTAACAAACCACCCTTGACTTTTTAGTCAGGGGGGAGGTGGTTGTGATTTTAGATTGCGAGTGACAGCTGAAGGAACCATAGGGAAATGGACGGTTTTTAAAGATCCCAGAAGAATGTCATACACCCTGCAATTCAGTCTGCTTACAAATATCGGAAACTATGATGTGCTAATGACTGTCATGTCGGATGCTTCTGCCAAGGCAACAATCACCGGGTCAGGTCGCGACAAGCTGACATGGGATGGAAATCTGGAAACGATCGGTAACTCAAGAGTCTTTAAAGGGCGGAATACGATCTGAATTAATCAAAGGAGCTCCTCCGTTACTAAAGCAATGGAGGAAGTTGTGGGGCGTACTGGAGTCGAACCAGTGACCTCTTGCCTGTCAAGCAAGCGTTCTGAACCAACTGAACTAACGTCCCTTATATGCATCAAAAATAATATTTAATTTCTATTTATTGATATCAGTTTTTAATCATAACTTCGGTATCATATAATTATTTAACCATTAAAAGGCTGTTTATGGTATCGCATGAAATTGATTATAAGATTTTCGGAGACGATATTCAATTCGTGGAAATTGAACTCGATCCGGGCGAAACAGTTATTGCTGAAGCAGGAACCATGGTCTACATGGAACAGGGAATCAGCTTCGAGGTTAAGATGGGCGATGGTTCCACACCCAAACCAGGGCTTATTCGGAACTCTGCTTTCAGCCGGGTCAAGGCTGATAACCGGTGAATCACTGTTTATTACCCATTTCACAAACAAAGCAAATGGTAAAAGCAGGGTCGCATTTGCCGCACCTTATCCGGGTACTATCATCCCCATCGACCTGAACCAGGTAAAAAATAGCCTGACTGTCCAGAAAGATGGTTTTCTCTGCGCAGCATTCGGCACAAAACTTGCCATTACCCTTAACAAAAAGATCGGATCAGGTCTTCTTGGGGGAGAGGGATTTATCCTTCAGAAAATCGAAGGTGACGGGAGAGCTTTTATTCATGCCGGAGGTACCGTGATTGAAAGGCAGCTGAATAATGAAACACTCCGTATTGATACAGGATGTATTGTAGCTTATGAACCATCGCTTGATTTCGATATTGAAACAACGGGCAGCCTTAAATCGATGGTTTTCGGAGGAGAGGGTCTTTTCCTGGCAACCATACATGGAACAGGGAGAGTCTGGCTTCAGTCAATGCCTATACGGAAGCTTATCAGGGCATTATCGCCTATCGGCAGGAACAGGGGAAAAGAAGCAAGCTCAATCCTTGGAAACCTCCTAAACACGTAAAGGGAATTTATGCTTTTGTTAAAATACTGCCTTCATTACCCATACCTGTTTTTAGAGAGGAAAACCCCCTTATCTCTACGAAAAGTCAAATCCGGAAATATACGCCGGGGCATCATAGAAATAATCTTTCTCCTGGTCGGTCAGATTGATAAAGCGCGTATAGACCAATCCCGGTTTTGCGTTCAGCATCCTGTTAAGTGCCCCCATTTTAACCCCTGACCGCAGTCTGTCATAAAGCTCACTGCGATCGTCAAGCCAGGTGATCCCTGTATGATAGCCCTGTAATGCGCATGCCGATTCAAAAAGAGCAGCAATTGCATCTTCTCTCCCTTTCCTGCAATAAATGGCATCAAATACAAGATGCCTGAATTCGTCGGGATGAAACAGCCGTTTAAAATACGGTGCCCTGGGAAGTATATTCATATATATCCATCCCCATACACCGGGCATATCGTAAATTTTATAGTACGAAGGAATGGCATTTACACCAGCAATTATTTCATCTCCCTCTCTGAGAACATAATAATTATCTCCAAAGAATGCATAATCGGTACTGAAGAAAGAATAATCGCGGTAATATTCAAGAAGAAGGGATTCCATTTTCTTTCTTTCCTCCTGCGATGTGATTTTTGATACCCTGTTATCGGATACCGGAGAGAACCTGCTGAATGCAACTGTCAGAAAAGATCTTATATATTCGTATCCTGCCTGGCTTACCATGTTTTTTGACCGTTCATTCATACTTTCGATAAAAGCGTACATAATATGCCTGTCATTTTCTCCCACCTGATTCAGATCGAGTAGATGAGGTTTGCTGAAAATTTCAAGAGTCTTCTGCTTGAATGTATCTTCTTTTTCAGTTTTGGCAACTTCTCTCGTTCTTCTTTTCCAGGTAATATTCGACTGGTAAACTGAATGAAATGCGAGATATCTCAGGTAAGAGGATGGATATCTGAGATTTCCCTGGCCAGTAATCCTGTAACAAGATCCTACCGTCCCTGTTACTTTGTTCTTCATGTAAAGGGATACAAATCTTATCTGATCTTTATAAGCTGCAATCCTTGCAGGAATATTCTTAAGCTGAAACCGCAGGCCTCCTTCGGATCCCTGTACCGTATTATTAAGAATTTCCAGCATCGCCTCATTTGCATGATCAGATACTTTCACTTCGAGGTCCTTATGCGTTATGATACTCCGGTCAAACATTTCTCCTGAAATTCAATTTCATTTACTTATTATCGAGTGAGCCAAACACACGCTTTAATAACGGAGTGACTCTTGCCGAAATTTCTTTCCTGATCTTAAGTTCTTCAATTTCAACCTTTGAAAACATGCCGTCGAGAGCTTTTGCGGTCAGAAAATCATCCAGATCGGTGTTTACGGATTTCAATCCGGCCAGCTTTCCGGCAACAGAATTTGCCACGGTGTTCCATCTGCCCGTGAGCGTGTTCCAGGAATCTTTGGTGGAAATATTCCCGACAATCTTTTTTTCAGTCGAGTTCTTTATTTTCGGCTTGTATAAAGAATATAATTCGTCGTATGTTTTGGCTCTCAGGTAAGATGTTGCCGCATTGTCAGCTCCCTTCAGGATATTGAAGGCATCGCCTATTGTCATTTGGGTTATACTGTTAACAAAGATCGGAGCCACTTCCTTCGCAGCATCCTCCGCCGCACGGTTGATCCGGAGAATAACATCTTCCATAAGCTGCTCTCCTCCCGGTATTTTTGAGATATTGTCCATTATGATCTTTGCTTCGTCGGGAAGGAGGATCCTGATTGCCGCATCGCCGTAATATCCGTTTTCCATGGAGAGTTTTTCGGCCGATGTTTTTACTCCAAGAGACAGGGCTTCCTTAAGCCCGCTTATAACCTCATCTTCAGTGAGGGGGACTCCGGCCGGCGACTGAAGAACATTAAGCAATTCGGCACATCCGGAAAAAAGAGTCAATAGAAAGAAGAATATTAGATGCCTGACTTTCATACTACAGGAATTATAAATTCGCTGCAAGATACAAATTAAGGCGAAAGTCAGAAAATTGTGTTGATAAGTGCCCCTGCTATCACCAGATCTTCCGGATTTGTAATTTTGATATTTTCCCTGTTCCCCTCCACAAGATGTATCATTTCGCCTGTTTTTTCAAGAAGCATAGCATCGTCAGTAATTTCAGGGCTGAAATCCCGGAGGTAGGCTTTTTTTATTAACCGTGCATTAAACACCTGTGGTGTTTGTATAATTCTTAAAGAGTGTCTGTTAACCGGGATGTTCCCCTGTTCGGTGATCATTCTTACCGAGTCGGGCATATTGATGACCGGGATTCCATTTCCGAATTCCTCTGCCGCCCTGAAACAACTTATTATTGTATTTGTGCTTACCAGCGGCCTTACTCCGTCATGAATTGCGACAATGGCATTATCTTCCACTTCCTGAAGTCCGTTCTTAACCGAAAAGAATCTTGAAGAACCCCCCTTAACAAGGGTATGAGAAACTGAAAATGAATGTTTTTCCCTGAGGTTTTCCCATAATACAAACTGGTTTTCGGGTATGACGACTATTATTCCGATTGTATTGTCAAATCTCCTGAAACGTTCAATTGAATGCATTAAAACCGGCTTACCCGCAAGTTCAAGGAACTGCTTAGGGATATCGGTTCCCATTCTTGTCCCGGCTCCTCCTGCCACAATAAGTGCATACCGTTTCATAAATTTGCCTTTCTATCTCTTGTGATTCGCCTCTTTCCCGGGTGTCGCCCCCCTCCCCCCTAAAGGGGGGTCAAGATCCAGCAATTCTTTTTAGTCACGCAAGGCGTGGTTGGGGGCAAATCGCACCGTGGGGGTTGGGGGCAAATAGCCCGGGGGTTCGGGAGACTACTCTTTAGTATACAAAAATCTTTTTATACTTCTCTTCGGTGTCTTTGCAAACTCTTCAGGATGAATTCTGAACTTGTGTACTGCCATAAACTCAGGCACCCGCTCATTCACTGACTTTCTTGTTTCATCGAGAATTGGCTGAAGCTGATCTTCTGAAATGCTGTCCTTTTTCATCATTTCAAAATCGGGATAGATAAGCGCTACGAGCTTATTGTCCTCTGAGATTACAAGCGATTCTGCTATATATTTCATATTATTAATGACCGCTTCAATTTCTTCGGGGAAAATATTTTTTCCTGATGGTCCAAGAAGCATGCTTTTGCTTCTCCCTTTTATGAAAATGTTTTTTTCTTTATCAATAACTCCAAGGTCGCCTGTATGCATCCAGCCATTCTCATCGATTATCTCCCTGGTAGCTTTCTCATTTTTATAGTATCCAAGCATTACATTTTCGCCCCTGAGTATTATTTCTCCCATCTTTTTCTCCTGATCTTCGGAATCGATAGCCACCTCAAGAGTATCTACAGGCTTCCCTGATGCGCCGAGCTTCGTGGTATCCCACGAAGTATAGCTGATCAGAGGCCCGCATTCAGTCATCCCGTAACCAACTGTAAATCTGAATCCTATTTTTCTGAAGAATCTCTCAGCCTCAGGGTTAAACGCTGCGCCTCCGATAACGATCTCATGAAATCTTCCACCGAATGTTTCAGTCAGTTTTTCCCTGATTTTATTATGAAGAATTTTATTTATCCCGGGTATAGCCAGCAGAATTTTCATGTGAGGTTTACTGATCACCGGCAATAATTGCTTTTTGAAAATTTTTTCTATCACGAGTGGAACAGACAGTATCAGGCGTGGTTTTATTTCCTTGAATGCCTGGACAATTATCTGAGGGGATGGAGTTTTTGAAAGAATTGTAATATGGCATCCGAAGGTAAACGGGAAAAGGAATTCAAATGCACACCCGTATGTATGAGCAAGCGGAAGAAATGATACAACCGGATCGCCTGGTTTTAGCGGCATATGAGTTTGCGCAAACCTGATATTTGCTGCGAGGTTGTTGTGTGATAACATCACCCCTTTTGAAAAACCTGTAGTTCCTCCTGTATAGCTTATAACTGCAAGGGCATCGTTTGAAATATCAGAGAATTTTATGTCTTCCTTTCTAAGGTCAGGATAAGTTTGGATAAATTTACTCTCTAAAGAAGGGTAACTTTTTTTCAATTGAGGCTTAACCGATGAGGCCAGGGAAAAATCATCAAGGGATACCGTTGCAGTTATGGCCGGTAACTTTTTGTTGTTAAGAGTTTCAAGGATCTTATCATCGACAATATAAAACGGTCGCTTCGGAGTGGTTAATAAGATTCGTAAGGTCTTCAGGCTTAAAATCCGGTAGGATCGGAACAATAACAGCTCCATACGTTACAGTGGCAAGGTAAACAACACACCAGTTTGCCGAGTTGCGTCCGACAAGAGCAATTTTATCTCCCTCTTTAACCCCTGCATCTTTGAAAAAGATGTGAAACTTAAGGATCTTTTCAGCAATTTCCTTGTATGAAAATCCCTTTTCCTTGTAATTCGACAAAGCTTCTATTTCCCAGTTTTGTCTGATACTCTGTTCGATATAACCGATTAAACGTTCCTTGATCATAGATTCAGGTTTTTGGTTTATGGCAAATTTTCTGTGAATATCACTATAAAGAAAGTTAATTCTTTTAAATAAAGTACATCAAAAGGATCGCGATCACCGACAACAGGTTTACGACTGTAAAAAAGTAATTATACCCTTCCCTCTTTTTACTGAAATAACCCAGCTTTCGTGCAAAAATGCCTATTGTCGGCGCAAACAGAACTATAAGGAATGCAAAAAATTCTATACCATAAAAAACCTTATCGAGACCTCCTTTCACCAGAGACGAAAGGTAGACTGCTATGCATAAAACAAGAACATAAAAAAGATAACTGAGCTTCAGGACCAATGTTGAAAAAAGCCTTCTCTTGTGCAGTTGATGAGGTTTCAGGTATGCATATGCTACCGAAAAAATTATTATAATAAAGATAATCCCAAGAATATGATTTAAAATTTGAGGGAAATTTGCAATATTCCCTTGTATTTTTATCATGATCATAATTCTTTTATTGACCAGATCAATGAACTCGCCCCTAAAACTGCTGCATTCTGCGTACTGAGTTCCGATGGGAGCAATTTCACTTTCCCTTTATATATATGGAGCAGATTCTCTTCCATAAACTCCTTGGCAGGCTCAAATATAAGTTCTTTTGCCAGAGCCAGACCTCCAAAAAGGAATATTGCTTCGGGATTTGTATGAGCCACCACATCTGCAAGTTTGAATCCAAGCATTCTGCCAGTATGTTCAAAGGCTCTTTTGGCAAGAATATCTCCTCTTTTTGCCGCTTCGTGAATTAATTCGGCATCCAGTTCATCAAAACTATATTTGCGCAATTCGCTGGGCTGAATGCTGTCGGCCATTATTTTCAGAAGAGTCCTTTTAAGACCTGTGGCTGATACATATGTTTCAAGACATCCTTTCCTGCCGCAGTCGCACTCACGGTTTGAAGGTCCGGGACGTATGGCAGTATGCCCAAGTTCCCCGGCAAAACCATCATGGCCATACAATAATTTACCATCAATCACAAAGCCGCTGCCCAGACCTGTACCTAATGTTATAACGACAAAATTCTTCATATTTTTTGCTCCGCCGTATATCATCTCTCCTACGGCAGCGGCATTGGCATCATTTGTCACGTTAACCGGAAGGTTAGTGTGCAGCTTAAAAACATCTGCAAGTGGAATAATTCCTTTCCAGGGCAGATTGGCCGGATATTCAATAGTCCCTTTATTAATATTACCCATCGGAGCTCCGATGCCGAAACCGATTATTTCATTTTCATCCTTTATTTTCAGCTGTGTCACCATTATCTTTTCGTACAGCACAGCCACATATTCTTCTATCTTTTCATAATGTGCTGTTTTTATTCTGTCCTCGGCAAGGATATTGCCTTCACGGTCAACAAAACCAAAAACAGTATTTGTTCCGCCGATGTCTATTCCTACTACTAACTGTTTTTTTGCCATTTTTTGTTTTTTTAATTATTAAACCGGTTTAACCAGAAACTCCGAAAGATCATTTTGCACCTGAGGATCTTTCTGGAAGCCGCCCCCGAGATGCTGCCAGTAAACTTCAGCATATTCAACTCCCACCATCTTGCCATAGTCCCTGTTACCTTCGAGAACATAACCAAAGAAATCATCCATTTTATGCATGTGCTTCATTAGATCAATCTGAGAAACATGATAGCCCAGCATTTTTCTCTTGGTTTCAATAACAGAGGTCACATCGATGTAAAAATGGGGAGGCATTATTTGGGAACCCAGAGGATCCGTCAGTGTAAGCGGTGAAGAATGGTAAAGCAACGGGGTTATGGAAACAGGTTTTTCACTTACAGGGACATTATCAAGAGAAGAAACCATAGCGGCTATTTCTACAATATTGGCAGTGGTCCTGTGATCTGAATGATAATCTGATGGAAGGTGTGTAAAAATAACTCCTGCTTTAATCTTCCTGATCAGCGATATTACTTTCAATCTCAGTTCCCTTGTATCAAAAAGAAAGCCGTCGGTTCCTCCCAGGGTGTAATAGTCGGCATCGAGGACGGATGCGGCTTTTTTAGCTTCGTCATAACGGACAATGGCAGTCTCCTGCATGTTCATGTTACAGCCTCCAAGGTCACCTCCGGTCATGGTGGCAATCACTATTTTATACCCTTTATCTTTCAGTAGCTTAAGGGTTCCGGCATTCCAGGCTTCCGCATCATCCGGATGTGCATGGACCGACAATGCGACTTTGTTAAATTTATGTCTCATCTGTTTAAGGAAACTTCTACCAAAAGTAGCAATAAGAGTGCATGGTCAACCACTCAGATCAAACAAATTTCAGTAATCCAAAGTATTCAGGCCGGTGATAATCCGGGGCAAATGTACCAACAGGATTCCAGGTCACGTAGTGCGGCACAGCAAGCTTATCTCCGCATTTGTAAAAATTTGCCTTGAATACTTTCCCTTTTAATTCTTTTAATTCATGGTGAAAAAAGACAGTTAAAGGGATTGCCATCGTAATTGTCCAGTAAAATGCACCATCCCTTTCGCTTACAATTTTTTCGCCAACCGATGTCTTACGCCTGATCGTGGAAATGATTTCCGGATCGGCCCTGGTGCTATCCTCCCTCCCGGTTCCTGACCCCAGCAGGCAGGTTCCGATACCGTTGAACTCGAGGTTATAGTATATCCTGTCATCAGCAGGAGAGACAAAAAATTCCACACAGGAATCCTCACATACCATCTGGTTTGATTCCGTTTTTTCAGCCTTAAACCAATTCTCTGTAACATAGTACTTAAGAAGGATTTCGCTGCCGGTATAGGCAATTTCAAATTCCACTTCCGGCTTATAGTTAAAATCCTTCCAGTTTAATATATCGACCTGATTCTTTCTATTCTGATTATCAAGTCTTTCTGAAATTTCATCCAGACCCGGATAATCTGTTTCGAAATCAAGCTTCAAGACTTCCAGCGTTTTTACAGGATGGCTCATTTTAATTCATCGCATGCGAAACAAAAAGCAGAATAAAATCTCTCTCAAACAGTATCGGTACCCAGTGACTCTTTTACGATAGTTCGTTCAATATAAGGGCAGCAGCTCCAAGAACGGCTCCGTTAGTTTCAGAAATACCTGACGGGAGAATTTTAACTGTGTCCTTAAATAGTATATAATTGTACTTCTGAAGGTATTTCCTTACAGGAGCAAAAATCGCTTCTCCGGCCTGTGCCAGCCCACCAAACAGGAATATTGCTTCAGGACTTGAAAATACTATTGAATTGACAATTCCCTGTGCAAGCTTATCGGCAGTATAATCCATTGCCTTTACAGCTATAGGATCTCCTTTCCCGGCAGCTTCCGCAATTCCTTTTGCGGTAAGTTTAGATGGCGGGACATCTCTTAATATGCTGTCCTCCCTCATTTCACCTATCAATTCTGATACTGTACGTACCAAACCCGACGCAGACGCATAAGCTTCAAGGCAGCCTTTACGCTGGCAACCGCATACTCTGCCGTTTGGAACAACCGTCATGTGTCCTACTTCTCCTGCAAAACCTGTATGTCCGTAAACCATTTTCCCGTCAATGACTATTCCGCTGCCAAGACCTGTGCCAAGTGTTAGTACGATAAAATCCTTCATATTCTTTGCTCCCCCGAATATCATCTCTCCCATTGCGGCTGCATTTGCATCATTTGTGACAACAACCGGCACCCCGATTTCACTTTTTACAAGTTCAGCAAGAGGGACAATACCTTTCCATGCCAGATTGGGTGCATGCTCTATTGTTCCCCTGTGGAAGTTGGCATCAGGAGCTCCTATTCCGACACCAGTCAGCTCAGCATTTTTAAGGCCTGCCATAAGTTTCCTGATACCTGAGCTCAAAGCTTTCACAAAATCCTTGACTTCAGGATAATCGGTTGTTTTCAGATTATTCTCTGCTAATACTTTGCCATTTTTGTCTACAATACCAAATACGGTGTTTGTACCGCCGATATCAACACCACTGACTACTTTTTCCATTTTTTGTAAATTTTTAATTATTAATATATTGTTGTTTATTGCCCGGATTACCTGAGGGCTTCTTTTTACTATTCAAAAATATACAGGTTTTAATTTGTTTCAACTAAATACTCCTGAATTATCTGGTTCCTGTTTTTATTTTCTGCAGTTTTGGTTCTTTTGAATTTTTCATTTCCATCTCCCATGGCTGTATTATTTCCCAGTTTTCCTTTATTTCAAATTCTTCAGGGTAATATAAAACAGGTTCAGGCTGCCTGTGGGTATCGAAATCCCCGGTTGTCCATTTGCCATCATTATTCAGGTCAAATATTGCCCGTAATCTGTAGGGACCTTTTTCAAGCAGGGGATATTCAAGTTTCCCGTTTTTAGTTACCAATGTCTGCCTGACCAGTTTTTCCGAATTGTCGAGAAGCTGAATGATCCTGTTTCCTTCGTAGCCCTTGATATCAAGTATCAGTTTTCCGAAAGATTCCTGGGTCCTGACAGAGAATCTGTTTCCTGTCGAATCGGAATATTCACCATAGATACTCTGGAATGCGGCAGAATCTGCTATAAACAGGTAGCTCTTTCCCGGTTTAAAGTCGGATTCAACAAAATATCTGCAGGAGTTAGTGGTATCCTTAACAAGCTTAAAGGGGTGTCTGATTTTTTCATCCTTAAGCATCTCATAAAGCAGAAGTTTTGAGGTGTCGGGGGGTAAAAACGGAGCTGATGCTGTTAAAATGATCTGCCTGTCAGGTCTTACCTGCCCTGAAATACCACCCTCGACTTTATAGGGAACACGTCTGGCAATCCTCGATCTGGGAGCCCTGGGGAGAATATATCTCATGTCGATAGTATCTGCTTTCAGGCCTGTGATTCCAAGTGTGTCAGTAAACGGGTACTGTACAATTGTTTCAATCTGCGAACGGTTATATACAGTGCTGTCGGTAAGCCATACCGTTATTGTGTCGTGGTCCCTTGTCTTTTCAATAAAATATGATCCGGAAGGAGCTCCCGGAATTGAAAAATCAAATTCCAGTGAATCAGGAGGAAGAGACAGAGTATAAATCAGCTGATATGACGATTTTCTGGAAGAGGATGTCAGGTAATGTAATCTTCTCTCAGCCTGGAACAGAACCAGCGGATATTCTCCCCTGAGCGGAGGTTTGAAAAGCACTTTGCCGTCGACCGGTTTTACTACTACAGTGTCTTTTATTACAGGAAGATAATTTTTTTCGGGTGTGACGGTAACAGGCTCAGAATAAAAGGCAAAAAACTCATCCCTGCTGTTATAATTCTTACTGTTATCGGCATCGACAAGTGCATAGAGCCTGTATGTGCCTGTGCGGACATTATCAATACGGAATTCCCCGTTCTTTTCAGCCCTTGTAATATAGTCCGGTAACTGCTTTACCACGGAAGAGTCATCAGGCTGATTGTAGAGAAGCACAAGGGCATTTT
The DNA here is from genome assembly GCA_963702415.1 of uncultured Bacteroidales bacterium. GTDB lineage: Bacteria > Bacteroidota > Bacteroidia > Bacteroidales > VadinHA17 > LD21. The sequence goes on from CAVPCP010000023.1 coordinate 378,536, forward strand.
CCGGGGGATCGAGATCCGGTGCCGAATAGACATTCCCTGTAACAGAAAGTGAATCAATAAAAGGTCCTGTCGAAAATACAAACTGGTAATTATTAATGGCATTCCCTTCGTTGAGATCCCTTATGGCATCCTGAAAATAAAAAGTATAGGTTGTGCTGTCTCTCAGCTCATTTTCAAATCCGATACGGATGCTTTTGCCTTTTGTAAATATATCCGGTCTCTTTTTCATTGGCGGTGATACCATGAATTTCTCGGTTATCTGATCCAGCACCACGTACTCATCAAAGCTGACGATTATCTCATTTCCCCTGAAATTTTTTGCCCCGTTTTCAGGAACGCTCTTCAGGATAACGGGTATATCTTTATCTTTTGGCCCACCTGTAGGGACACTGGTCCTGGCACATCCAAATATCAGAATCCCGGTCTGAATTATGATCAAAAACTTACGGATGGCGCTTTTTTTCATCAATATTTGATTCGGAATTACAAACATACATTTTTTTAAAGAACATTCTGATGCCGAAAGTGATCGTAAATACAAATGTGAAGCTTAAAGGAATATATTAATATTTTCTACCTTTACCCATTAATATATTTCTGATTATGCACCTTATTGTTATTCCGTGGGATGTTAATCCCGAGATTTTCCGTATAGGCTCATTTGCAGTAAGATGGTATGGCCTTTTGTTTGCTTCATCATTCCTGTTTGGTTATATAATTCTGAGCAGGGTCTTTAAAAATGAAAATCTTGCTGAGTCTGTTCTTGACCGGCTGACAGTCTATGTGGCAATTGGTGTTATCGTAGGCGCACGACTTGGACACTGCCTCTTTTATGAACCCGGATATTATCTCAGTCATCCCTTTGAAATCCTGAAAATATGGCATGGCGGCCTTGCCAGTCATGGAGCTTCAATCGGCATCCTGATAGCTTTATGGCTCTTTGTAAGAAAAGAAAAGAAAGACTATACCTGGGTGATCGACCGTGTTGCCATCGTCGTTGCCCTTTCAGGCTTTTTCATAAGGATGGGAAACCTTATGAATTCGGAGATCTATGGTGTCGAAACAACAGTACCATGGGGATTTGTATTTCTGAGGAACGGGGAGACAGCTCCGAAACATCCAACGCAGATCTATGAAGCGCTTTCCTACCTGTTTATCTTTATCGTGCTTTACAGGATATACTGGCGAAAGAAGGGGGAATATATTCAGGGTCTTCTTATAAGCCTGACACTGATACTGATATTTACTTTCAGGTTCATTATTGAATTCCTGAAGGAAGATCAGGTATCATTTGAATCGGGGATGAAGCTGAATATGGGTCAGCTTCTCAGCATCCCCTTTATAATTGCCGGATTTATCTGGCTATATATCAGCCTGAAGCAGAAGAAAAGGGCAGTGATTAAAAGGAAAGGCTGAAGGCTGAAGGCTGAAGGCTGATGGCTGATGGCTGATGGCTGAGAGCTTATCTTAATAGGGTTGGTGTTTTCTGCTGAAATCTGAGGAATGATTTGCGTAAACCTGCCTGACGGCAGGCAGGTCTGCGGGAAATAAATTTTTATGAAATACATTACTTCGTCAAGATCCCGTTGAAAAGGACTTCCAGGATTCCGTTAAGCCTCTCTTCAATGTTAATCTCCCTTTTCTTCCAGAAAAGCGGGACTTCAAGTCCTTTGAGAGCAGTTTGAACTGCAAAGGCAGTATATTCACTATTGGTGACGTTAAATACTTTTTCCCTTGCCCCATGGTATAATATGAGTCGAAGAATAGCCAGTTCCTCCCGGTCATATTTTTGGCGTATTGCTTCTATAAAATCAAAATGATCGAGATTTTTATCAAAGATCGCATTATAGTAATTTGATAGTTTTTCGAACGCTTTCATCCTGACAAAAACATAATTTTTCATTTTATCGACAGGCGATTCAACCGACTTGATAGCTGTAGTAAGCTCATTTCTAAGTATATTAGCTTCATAAAGCACCACTGCTTCAAATATCTCCTCCTTACTTTTAAAATAGTAATAGACTGAACTTTTACCAATTTTAAGAGCTCTGGCTATCTCATCCATAGTGGTTTTCTTAAAGCCGTAACGGCTGAAAATCCGTCCTGATGAAATAATAATTTTCTTTCTATATTCTTCTTTATCAACCATATAGTAATTACTTACAATATGAATTCTTAATAGATACAAAATTAAAACTTATTAAAGTCTTATCAAAATTTTCGAGGAAAACGGTCGATTATTCGAATTTTATGATTGCGGATTTCGGATTGTTGATTTTGGATTTCAGATCCGCAATCATAAATCCGCAATCCGCAATATTATAAATCCGGTATTTTTGTAAATTTGGTACTCATTTATTCCTGCAGAACAGAATTACATTAATGCTTATTGACGGAAAACATTATCAAAGTATCTGGCCCGACGAAAATGACAAAAGTATTATCAGGGTCATTGACCAGCAGAAGCTCCCCTTTTTCTTTGAGACAAAAGAGCTTCGCTCGGTTGAAGATGTATATAATGCAATCAGCGACATGACGGTAAGGGGAGCCCCTCTGATCGGGGCGGCAGGTGCTTTTGGAATGTACCTTGCAACACTTGAGATCACTCACAACACCAACATAAACAGCCATCTCAGCAATGCTGCAGGATACCTTGTTTCATGCCGCCCGACTGCTGTTAATCTGTCATGGGCTGTAAATTATGTGATGAAAAAGCTGGTAGGACTGACTGATCCTGAAGTACTTTCAGAAACAGCCCTTGGAAGTGCCCTGGAAATATGCAGTATGGAAAAAGAGAACTGCAGAAAGATCGGTGAATATGGATTGAATATTATAAGGGAGATAAGTGAAAAGAAGAACAGAAACCCTGTAAATATTCTCACTCACTGCAATGCAGGATGGCTTGCCTGCATAGATTATGGCACAGTTACAGCCCCGGTCTATTTTGCCCATGAAAACAGCATTCCTTTGCATATATGGGTTGATGAAACGCGTCCGAAAAATCAGGGGGCCAGGCTCACTGCCTGGGAACTCGGGAAACAGGGCGTTCCTTATACTCTGATAACCGACAATGCCGGTGGGCATCTTATGCAAAATGGAATGGTCGATCTTGTCTTTGTTGGATGCGACCGGGCGACAAAAAATGGAGATATCGCCAATAAGATCGGGACATACCTTAAAGCGCTTGCAGCTTATGATAATAATATCCCCTTCTATTCCCTGATGCCTTCTACATCAATTGATTTCAGCCTGAACGACGGTCATAGTGAAATTGTTGTTGAGGAACGCGATCAGGATGAGGTTACCTCAGTTACCGGCTTTAACGGCGGGGAGATTAAATCTGTCAGGATATGCCCTGATGATGCAAAGGCAGGAAACTGGGGATTTGATATCACACCTGCAAGACTAATAACCGGACTGATAACTGAAAAAGGAGTCTGCAATGCAGATGAAAAGAGTATAAAGAAATTATTTTCCGATAAAATAAATTAAAATGGAAGGGGTAGTAAAGTTCAATTGCCACTGGAGCCAGTCAGGTCCTGTTATCTCGGATGAACAATATGAGATCATCAATTACTGGAGAGAGGTTCTTTATAACATGGACCTTATCGGGGCGTATGAAAATGGTGTCGGCTTTGGAAATATAAGCATGAGGATAAGGGGAGGAAACCAGTTTGTAATAACAGGTTCATCAACCGGAGAGATCCCTGAGCTCGAACCCGGACATTATGTGAAAGTCAACTCATTTAATATTGATGATAATGCGGTTCAATGCACCGGACCTCTTAAAGCTTCATCGGAATCGCTGACCCATGCCGCAATTTATCTTGCCGATCGGGGAGCAAATGCCGTTATACATGTTCACAGTATCGATCTCTGGAATGAGCTGATTTATAAAGTGCCCACAACAAATCCTTCGATGGATTACGGGACAACCGGACTGGCAAAGGATATTTTCAGGCTGTTTAACGAATCTGATGTAATTGAGAAGAGGATAATAGTTATGGCGGGCGACAGGTCAGGCATCCTTGCTTTCGGCAACGATATGGACGAAGCAGTCAATATACTGATGCAATACCTGAGGAAGGATGATTGAAATTAGTTTTAATCAGAGGTTCAGGATAAGGATGGTCAGGAGACTCGCCCGGCCGATGGTGTAAGATATCGATCTATGTGCAGTTTTCAGATTTCTGTCCTTTTCTCCGTCGAATAAGTCCAAATATCATGTCAATATAAATTGCCAGAACAGTCAATGATGCAAATACAGCCAGGAACCATTTCACGTTCCTGAGGTTAATTTTTTTACCTTCCGGAAATTCCCCTCTTCCCCGGCCTTCGCCGGGCCTCACTACTCCCTCAGAAGTGCCGCGTCCTCTTCGGTCGCCATTTCCCGGACCAAACTGTTGTCTTATACTATCAGGGATATTCCGGTCTCTCATTCCAGGGCTTCGACGCCCTTCCCCTACTTCGGACATTGCTCTTAGGCTGTCGGACAGATCACGCATTTCCGGTCTGTCAAATCCTTCTCTCCTCCCTTCGCCTTCCCTGCTTTCAAATCCTCTGCCATCCTGACCTATTCCTGTTCTTCCTTCGGATGATCCATCTGCATTAAATCTGAATATTCTGACGCTTCTGTCCCAGTAGTTCAGTTTACTGAATCCAGTTATCCCGGTTATCAGTATTACAACTGATAGTATCAGGAAGCTAATTTTCCTTGCCATTTTTTGCCTTTTTTAAGTGAAGTCTCTGCAGAACCCAGTTCCAGTGAAGTCCCAGGTGAATTCCGAATAATGCAAGGGTTATAAATGAAGAGCTGGTGTGCATTATTCTCCAGAACATTCGTGAGCCTCCCAGGTTGAGCCACGAAAAATCAATGGTACGTGCAATGGCAATTCCACTGATTATCATGAGGGTTATCCCGGCCAGCAATATAACATCGACTACATAATTCAGTCTGGCTCTGCCTGTGCATCTGGTGAAAAGACCGACTGAGACTTTCTTTATCCAGCCCCAGTTAAGAATCTTATGAAGGATAAAGAACAGTCCGATTATCAAACCGGCCCATTCATGAAAACCAAGGCCGTAGAATGATCTCGGATCCATCAGAAGGAGCATAGCTATTGTGATGGTAAGGGAGAGGAAGAATTTTAATATATTCATGCCTTTCTGGTGAAATTAATTCAACTTTATAAAAAATGTTGCTAGGTGCTGGGTGCTAATTCTGGTTTGTTTCTGATTATTTAACAACTATACATTTCTATCAAAAGAATACGGCATTTATGAAGAAACTATCAAATATTTGTCAAACAACATTCAACCTGTAACCATTAACGAACAACAAAGTATAGACAAAGTTTCAGAAGGATATATTCCATGGAGTAAGTGAGAATTTGCTGGATAGTACATCAGTACTGTTTTTTGAAACGTTGAAAGCAACAAGTTTCTTTGGTAAGGTTTTTGGATTATTAACAACTAATAGTTAATATTGCAATCCGTTTTAATAAGTCGTTACTAGTTACTTGTTGCTTGTTGCTAGTTGACTGAATCTGAGAATGTTGTTTTAAGATTATTAATTAGATTATTAAAATCAATAATTAACCAGCAACCAGCAACCAGAAACCAGCAACACGGATTTTATCGGGCCCATAGCTCAGATGGTTAGAGCACCTGACTCATAATCAGGGGGTCGTTGGTTCGATCCCAACTGGGCCCACCTTCGCCCTCCGAAGCTTTAGCGTAGGAGGGCTTCGCCTTTTATAGAGGGCTTTGTAACGCTAAACCTTCTATGGGCTTCGGTGGGCGCAGCCCACTGACATCCTTCGCCCTCCGAAGCTTTAGCGTAGGAGGGCTTCGCCTTTTATAGAGGGCTTTGTAACGCTAAACCTTCTTCGGGCTTCGGTGGGCGCAGCCCACTGACATCCTTCGCCCTCCGAAGCTTTAGCGTAGGAGGGCTTCGCCTTTTATAGAGGGCTTTGTAACGCTAAACCTTCTATGGGCTTCGGTGGGCGCAGCCCACTGACATCCTTCGCCCTCCGAAGCTTTAGCGTAGGAGGGCTTCGCCTTTTATAAAGGGCTTTGTAACGCTAAACCTTCTTCGGGCTTCGGTGGGCGCAGCCCACTGAAGCCTAGTAAAAAAAGTCTACATTTTATTCTCTTAATAATTATTTCTATTTTTGATTATATATTTCATTGGTTACTCCAGTAGGATGACCATTGAAAATTCTGTCATCGCTGTAACTATGTGGTTTGTATATATTTTAAAGTGTGCTGATAATTCTTTTTATACAGGTTGTACATCAGATCTGGATGATCGAATAAAACGTCATTTGAAAAGAGAGAATACCTATACAAAAGACAGATTGCCTGTCACACTTGTTTACTATTCTGCTTTCATGGATAAGTACAAAGCTTATGAATTCGAGAAATACCTTAAATCAGGTTCGGGAAAGGCATTTGCTAAGAAAAGGTTTCTGTAATTTGTGAACCATGTTTTTTTTGGTGCCAGTTTGGAGCCAGGATTTGGAATTTTTCAATGAAAAATGGACTTCCTTTAGAGTGTCCATTCCTGTCATAATCAATACTTAAAATAACAAATAATAAGTTCAGTGAAGTCGGCAATTATTGTTTAAATTGCTTAAGAATACCTGATTTTATATTTGTAGTGATTGTAGTAGAAAAACTAGCCAATAGACGATCTTTTAACTTTATTAAATAGACTCGATTCTGTGGGAAAAAATGATGCTGAACCAAAGACTTTAGTAAGAGAATTTGGCTTAATAACTGTAACACTTCTTGTGGTCGGAATGCTCGTAGGAAGCGGAATATTTCAAAAGATAATTCCCATGGCCAAGACCAACCTTAACGAATACTGGATACTTATGGCTTGGCTTATTGGAGGTGTTATAAGTATTTTAGGGGCATTTACTGTTGGTGGACTTGCATCACTCACTGAAGAATCAGGTGGGACCTATGAATATTTTAAAATCGCTTTTGGAAAATTTTTCTCATTTATTTCGGGCTGGGCTGATTTCATGATTATCGGGACGGGAGCGAGTGCCGCAATCGCATTTTTATTTGCTGACTCAGTCAATCATGTAATCCCGATACCGAATCCATTACATTCGTTGGAAGCATTTTCAATTGGGAGTCAGATTTTCCCTTTCAGGGATTTTGGGATCAAAATAGTTGCCATAATAACGGTTGTCTTCCTTACATTAATCAATGCGATTGGTACGAAGGAAAGCGGTATGACCAATAACATAATAACTTCAGTAAAGATTTTGGGGATCTTATTAATAATTTTATTAGGATTTATTTTACCAGGTCAAAGTTATAATACAACACCACAAATAGTTTTTGAAGCTACCACAGACAATGGGTTTTCTTTTATTAGTAATTTTTTCTTCCTTTTAATCGCCGCTCTATGGGCGTATGAAGGTTGGACTTATGCTGCCAATGTCACAGGAGAGGTCATTAATCCAAAAAGGAATATGCCTCTTGCTTTGTCATTTGGGATTGGATTAACTATAATTATCTATATTCTTATAAATTTTATCTTTATTCATGTATTATCTCTTCCTGCAATAGCTTTACTCAACGATAATGATGTTGCTGCATTAAGAGTGGCCGAAGTTTTATTAGGAAAAGCTGGAATAAATTTTGTATTAATACTTGTTATGGTCTGCACTCTGGGTGCAATTAACAGTAATATAATAAGCTTGCCCAGAAAATATTTCAGAATGGCTCAGGAAGGATTCTTTTTCAGAAGTGCGTCAAGAGTAAACAGTCGTTTTAAAACTCCAGTAAATGCACTAATTTATTCCATGGTCTGGACTTGCATTCTAATTTTTTCAGGATCTTTTAATCAGCTGACAGACCTGGTCATCTTTATTGGATATATATTTTATGGCATGTTAGGAGTGGCACTTATTAAACTAAAAATTAATGGAACTATCAAAGAAAAGGTTTTTGGATATCCGTTTGCTCCAATTATTTTCGTTGTTTGTGCAATTGCCCTGACAATTATTCAAATCTGGAATTATCCAGAACAATCCTTAATAGGACTTTCACTGACAATAATGGGAATTCCTTTTTATTTCTATTTTAAAAATAGTTTTTCAAAAATGCCATTAAATTCAACAAATATTTAGTCAAGTTTCAAGTTTGAACCAAATCAGACACTTACAAGACCATTTGCAGGTGTTTTTTTGTTGGTGCCAGTTTGGTGCCAGGATTTGGACGAAAATGGTCTGTTTTAGCCAAAAAAATGAGTTGGGAAAATTCCTCCCCCTACAAGAGCATCATCGGTTATAGTATCTAATGAGGGGGTGTTTTACAAATTTATAATGCAGATAAAAATCAATAGATTATGGACTACTATTGAGGTCCTGAATCATAGTAATGAATAACCAAGTAATACAAAAGTGTTTGAATTTGATATTTAATTTTCAGTAATCCATTTTAAAAGTTTGCTATCGAATAACTCCTGTTCTTCAAACATTGCCCAATGACTGCTCTTTTCAAAAATATTGTTTGAAAAATTGCCTAATTTACTCACAAGAGGTGCCCATAGTGTTGGAACTGCCCAAAAATCATATTTCCCGTTAGCAATAAAGACGGGACACTTTATTTCGACATATCGACTAGAAGGGTCATATTCCTTCATGATTTTGCCATAATAATCATTTACTACATCCATATTCAAATTAAAATTTTCAAAAATCCAAGTAGCGTCATAATTCCAATCATACCAGAACTTCGGAGTGTTAGCGATATAATTATCAACCCAAATCTGTGTGGGATTTCTTTCTGTCCCCGAATTACTTTTTACTTCAAGTTCTTTCATACTTTTTAGGTATGCTATCTTCCTTTCTTCTGATGCTTGTATTTCCCAATATTTTTCTGCTTCTTCAGCATACTTATTATTATATAAAAATGGAGGAGTACCTATTACAATAGCATAAGATATATTATCTGGATATTTAATAGCATATTCAAGGGGTAAAAATCCAAATGCTGAATGACCAAGAACCCCAACTTTTTCTAAATTTAATGCTTTACGGATAGTTTCAATATCATCAACATATGTTTCGATTGTCCAAGAAGCAAGATTTGAAGGTGTTTCGATGGGTATGATACACCGTGTATCAACGAAAATAAGTTGACATTGCTCTCGTAATTTTTCTGAGAAAACTGGTGAAAAGTTAGACCCGCTGAGAACTAATATAGGAGTTCCAGTACCTTCAATTTTGTAATGAAGGTCAATTCCGTCAACGGTTATGATCCCTTTTGATTTGACTTCTTTTAACACCTGATTTTTTGCTTTTGAATTTTTATTCTGGCATGCAGTCAGAACTATTACAAAAAGCAATAGAATTGATAATAAGAAAACCACCTTTTTCATGATTTTGGGTCTTGGTTAATAATAAGGACTAATTGATACTCTAAATTTAAACCATAAAATAATGAAAGTCAAGTATTGACATTTTGAAGTGGCCAGAGAAGGACGGATTTTGAAGAAAATCATATAATTACAAATCTTATTGCAGGTGATAAGAGGTTTGAAGGTATTTTGGCGTTTGGATTATTATTTGACTTGTATCTATCTCTTTCTTAACTTTATCATAATGAATATCTCCGCCAAATGGCAATCTGGACCCCCGAAATAAAAGAGCTTGAGAAACTTTATGAATCCCTCAAAGGTCAGTTTCCCGATCTGGAAAAAGAACTGAAACGGTTGATTAAAGCTGATGATGAGAACATGATTCATCTTGTATTCAAGAAGATGCCTGGAAGTTATCATAACTGATTTATGTGAGTGTGAATTAAAAAGACCCCGAAAGACCGAACCTCTAAAGGGTATCATAGATAAGCTGCACAAGGATGAAAAAGTTCCTTCCAATATTATCACCTCAATGGATCACCTGAATAGTCTGTCAGCTTATGGTACCCATCCAAAAGATTTTGATCCAGAACAGGTGAAGCCTGGACTTGTTAATCTTGGTATTATCATAAAGTGGTATTTGAAGCACAAAGATTTCAAGAGTTCTGGCAAACCAGAGCAAGTAGTACTAAAAACCGAAATAAAAGAACAAGCTGTTTCACTTCCCTCAAAATCCATTATTGTCCTGCCATTTGAGAACATTAGTTCTGATCCTGAGCAGGAGTATTTCAGCGATGGATTAACAGAAGAAATCATCACTGACCTTTCTCATATTCATGATCTTCTGGTGATTTCAAGAAGTTCAGCTATGACATTTAAAGGAACAAAATCTACAATAAAGGAAATAACTGATAAAGTAAATGTTCGTTATGTTCTGGAAGGAAGTGTGAGAAAAGCTGCTAACAATTTGCGAATTACTGCACAGTTAATAGATGGATTAACTGATTCTCATATCTGGGCTGAAAAATTTAATGGTACAATAGATGACATTTTTGATATTCAGGAAAAAGTATCCAGATCAATCGCAAAGTCACTCCAGTTTAAACTTGGTGATGAAGAAAACAGAAGTATTTCGCAAAGACCAATCATGGATGTTCATGCTTATGAATATTTCCTGAAAGCAAAAAAAGGAATCGATAGCTTTACTGAAAAGGGAATGGAACAAGCATTGGAATATCTCCAGAAGGGATTAGAAATTTCAGGAGCTAATGCTCTACTTTATTTTGGTATTGGTTATGTATACTTTATGTACATTAATCTTGAATTCAAGGATAAGGAGGAATGTATAATCAAAGCAGAACAATATGCTAAAAAAATCTTTGATTTGGATCCTGACTCGTTTTATGGTCACAAGCTTCTTGGTATAATAAACATCAGGAGGTCCAACCTTCAACAAGGGGTAATACAACTTAAAAAAACTCTTTCTGTTGATCCAAATGATTATGAGGCTTTAGCCTGGTTGGCTTGCGCATATTGTAATTCAGGTAAACAATTCGCCGCCGTTCCCTTGGCAGATAGGATTACCAATATTGATCCTTTTAATTATAGTGGTCTATTCTTTTATTCATGGATTGACCTCCTTGATGGACATTTCAAGGATTCCTTGGTGAAAGGTCATCAATTTTACAAATTTGGACCTGATCTTCCCAACAGTAAACTAATGTATACAATAATACTTGCATATAATAATCACCTTGAAGATGCTTGTTCAATATGTGATGAAAACTTAGCAAAAAATCCTGGAAATATTTTTGCTCTGATTGGTCAATGTTTTAAGTACGCATTAAAAGGAGAAAAGGAAATGACTATTCAGGCAATGTCAAATGGAGTTAAGGATAAAGCCCGATGTGATTTATGGGATTCCTGGATTATTGCAATATGCGATGCACTGATCGGTGAAAAGGATGAGGCAATTACTTCTCTGGAATATTCAGTAAATCTGGGAGCTGTAAACTACCCGTTTTATGCTGAAATAGATCCTTTCCTTAAAAGTATACGAGATGAAGTGAGATTTAAAAAGCTTATGGGAAGAACTAAATTTGCATGGGAGAATTTTGAAGTATAATTTTCTGCATGAATTGCCACCAATCCTAAAAGAACACAACCGCAATAAATTAGCCACCCATTTCCAGAGTTAAATCCTTGTTGTTTCCAAGTGTATGTTAAATGTTTTCAGACCGTCTTCGGAAGTGGTAAAAGAAGGACGGATTTTTTGATCAAAAAAATGAGTTGGAAATATTCCTACCATACATGATCATCATCTCAAATAGCATGATGCAGTTATCCCATTAAACAACAAAAACTGTTACAAACAAATGACCTTTGTCCAAGTTATAGGGCATTATTTTAACCTTTTCTATGGGGAAAATAAAATTTAACATATCTAAACAATAATAAACAATAAAATACAATAAAATAAATTGAAATATTTCATAACTTTATAGTCTTACCAAATTCTTTTATTATGGAAAAGAAAAGTGGATTAATAGAAGTCTTCAAAATATTTCAGAATACTGAATCATATTTTGATGAAAGGAATAAGGAGCAATCAAGGAATTTAATCCTAAATCAGATTTTGATAATTTGCGCCTTTACATTCCTTTATGGAATTGTCATGGGTAGCTATCACAGTTTTCTTCAATCTCTCGTTGCTGGATTAAAAGTGACATTTCTGTTTCTAAGTGCAATTATAATTTGCTTTCCATCATTTTTTGTAATTCAACAAGTATTGGGCTCCAAGATGAATTTAAGACAAATGGTAATTATTGTCTTAAGTGGGTTTGTTCTCACCTCTGCGATCTCCCTGTCTTTTGCACCGATTGTAATTTTGTTTCAGGTAACTGGTGGAAATTATCATTTTTTACAACTTTTGCATGTGGCAATTTTTATTTTCTCTGGTATTTTCGGAATGAGGCTCATGGTAGAAGCTTTAAAATTTGCGTGTGAGAAAAAAGATATATACCCACATATCGGAGTAACCGTTTTCAGAATCTGGATCATAATTCTAGCATTTGTTGGAATTCAGATAGCATGGAATCTTCGTCCATTTTTATGTAATAAAACTGAGGATTTTAAACTATTTAGGAAATATGAAGGAAATTTTTACACCGCCATAGTCTATTCTGTAAAACAACTCGTTAAGGAGGAAGATTCTAGTCAAAATATTGAAATTAAACCACTATATCAAGATCTGGATAAAACAAATTCAGAAATGACTGATACAAGTATTTTAAATCTTTTGAAAAAATAGAATATGGATGATATAATGACATTAGAAGAAGTTGCTAAGTATTTAAAACTAAAACCCCAAACTATTTATACATGGGCACAGAATGGAAAAATTCCAGCAGCAAAATTAGGGAAGGAATGGAGGTTTAAGAAATCAGTCATTGATAAATGGTTTAACCAACACATAGATCAAAAATTCTCAGAATATCTTGAATGAAGTAATGTTGGCCGTATTAAATTGACCACTTCAATCCAGAGTTAACTCCTTGTTGTTCAATTATGCATGTTAAGTGTTATAAGACCTTTTTTTGAAGTGGTCAAAGAAGGACGGATTTTACTGGTTGTCATAAATTCGAAATATTCTCTGACAAAATGATTTCATAAAAATGCTTGACTTGGCTTGTAAAATGGAGTAAATTGGTAATCTGTTCCATACACCTAGACTATTAAAATATGAAAACAATCCGTCTTCTTGCAGGGCTACTCCTTATGATTACAGGAATTTTACATGTCGTATTGTACATAAAAGACCCTGATGTGTCAGGAGGTATTGGCCTGCTGATTTTTGGTATAATTTATTCTTTTATAGGCATTTTGCTATTTAGTAGGAAAATTTATCCATTATATCTTGGGCTTATTATACCATTGATAGGGATGACACTTTCAATAATTAAATTTGGAATTCCTGATCTGATTTCGTTGTTAGCTTTATTTAAATTGATTGGGTTAATAGTAATAATCTGTTGTGGGTATCTGCTGATGAGCAGTAAAAAAGCTTAACGCCAGGGAAATTCGATGATTGATAATGAAAAGAAAGTGGAAGTTATCAAATTTTAACTTAGCCAGTGGCCCTGGGTCAGGGTAGTGCTATACAATAAAAGATTGAGCATTGTGAAAAATTTCTGTTTATTAATTAGTTTTTTAATATTAAATTCATTATTGTCTTTTGGGCAATTAGATGTCTCTGTCGGTGTCACTATGTACAATTCTAAGAATTCAAATATAGGATTAAATGCAGGGGTAAGCCTGAAAAATTTCTATTTGGATATTTCTTCCAACCTGGAGGGAGGTGATGGGGAGAGACAGGACAATAGTTCTAATTCCAAAACTGAAGACATTTTTGTATTCTTAATGAATACAGGATATAATTTTCCTATTAAAAGAAATTGGTACATATTACCAATTATTGGAGTAGGTTGGAAAAGCGATATATATCAGAATTACTATGGCGCCAGGAATACTTATTCTTATGAGAATTCTAAATCATTCATAAACATCGGATTGTCCACGAAGTTTTTTATAAAAGGTGATGTTGGATTGATTCTGGGAATCGGATATCCTGAATTAGCAAATATTGCTCTTGTTTATAAGCTTTGGGACTGAAAACTGCCAATTTATGACGGGATTTCTAACCATAAAAGTAACAACCATGTAATTTATCCCTAATATTATACCTATTGGCTTAAGAGTGTCAATCTGCAGCTGTTTGAAAAATGCCATTGACCATAATTGGCCATAATAAAATGACCACACAATATAGAGATAAATCCTCGTTGTTTCCAAATGTATGTTTTGTGTTTTCAGACCTTCTTTGGAAGTGGTCAAAGGAGGACGGATTTTGAACTCAGTATTGGTGGTAATTCCCACCAAACACCACCAGTTTAATCCTGGGTTATTCTGGTCGATTCTGTGACATTTTTTCGGGTTGGCAGAGCAATCGGTCGGCAAATGATGATCTCCCAAATAAAGACTTTAAAACATATTCCAAGATAATTAGAATCTATATTGTCCTGATAAACGCCCCACTTTCTTTCCTTAATTCAGTATTGCCCTTGTTGGTTGTTACCAGAATATCTTTTCCGCTAAATCTTGCTGATATTGCGTCACCATTTCCAATGGCTCTGATATATGAGCCAGATTCTTTACGTAGTTCGACTTTACCTCTGACTGTTGTTATTAAAATCAGAGAGCCACCATTATTGATATCGGCATTAATAGCATCACCGTTTCCGACTAATCTGATAAATGAGCCGTCGTCTTTTCGTAATTCAACTTTACCGTTATTAATTTTCAAGATATTCATTTCGATATCATTTATTACCTTAATAACGTCTTTATCAGTATATTATTCTAAGATGGGACTCTCCATAATCTATAATTTCCGTTTAGGAATAAAAAAATCATCTTTTGTTAACCCACATTCCTTTGCCATATTAATTGACCAGGTTATATCACCTGCACCAAGCCCATGTGTGTTTGACCCAAATGTAAAATGTGCCCCCGCAGCTTTAGCCATTTTAATAAATTTAGCATTGGGGATTTTAAAGGAAGAATTTATCTCAATAGCAACATTATTTTTTAATGCAGCATCAATTAGGCTTTTCATTCGAGCATTTGTCCATAATTCATCATACCTGGATTTTAGTGCATCGGGGAGATATGTCGGATTAGCCCAGATATTGATAGGTTCTGCCAGAACTTTTAGGTTATGAGCAACATAGAGTTCCATGAATTCTTGTGGTTCGCCTAATTGAGTGTTTGGAACCCAAATTCGCATCATTCTTCCATCCTTGTTAGGGAATATCATTGCATCGGCAAGGATATAATCAACCTTCTTTAAGACCTCTTTTGAAAAGATATTAAGCCAATCCCGCCGACTTACCTGTAAAGATAAATAGAGAGAATTTTTCTTAGCAAGTGTAATACGATCAAGGATTAGACTGTCATTGATTTTGATATTATCATTAACGAATTCTTCTGCAATTCCGAAAATAACACCTCTTTCTTTTGAGAGAGCAGAAGCCTTTTCATAAACCAGGGCTGCGTTAGCCAATGATTGTCCTTCATAATTCAAATGAAAATGAAGATCCATTTTGGGCAATTCCGTGTTTTGAGGACTCATCTTGAGAAAATCATTTTTATGGCTGTTTAATAACAAACCAACAATAATTAAACCTGAGAACATAGATAATCTCTTCATGATGCTTGGTATTGATTAATTTTTATGTTGATAAAAGATCTTAATCTAAAGGTAGAAAATTTCTGGAATCTTAATAAGACCACTCAAACGCCAGAGTTAAATTCTTGTTGTTTCCAAATGTATGTTTCGTGTTTTCAGACCGTCTTATAGTGGTCAAAGAAGGGCGGATTTTGAAGAAAATCACATAATTACAAATCTAATTTCAGGTGATAAGAGGTTTAAAGGTATTTAGGCGTTTGGATTATTATTTGAATTGTATCTATCTCTTTCTTAACTTTATCATAATGAATATCTCCGCCAAATGGCAATCTGGACCTCCGAAATAAAAGAACTTGAGAAACTTTATGAATCCTTTAAGGGTCAGTTACCTGAACTGGAGAAGGAGCTGGAAAGGTTAATTAAAGCCGATGATGAGAACATGATTCTCTTGTATTCAAGAAGGTGTCTGGAAGTTATCATTACAGGCCTTTGTGAATGTGAACTGAAAAGACCACGGAAGACCGAACCGCTTAAGGGGATCATTGATAAGCTCCACAAAGAGGATAAAGTCCCTTCTCATATTATAACTTCAATGCATGGGTTGAATGAATTGTCAACCTTTGGTGCCCATCCAAAGGATTTTGATTCTGAACAGGTTCGTCCTGTATTAATAAACCTGTCAATAATTCTTAATTGGTATTTGAAATACAAAGATTTACAATTTACTGGTAAATCAGAAGAAGTAAAATCTGAAACCAGAAATCGAATTATTTCACCTCCTGAAAAATCAATCCTTGTACTTCCATTTGAGAACATGAGTCCTGATCCAGATCAGGATTACTTCAGTGACGGTTTAACTGAAGAAATCATCACTGATCTTTCACATATCCATGATCTGCTTGTGATATCCCGTAATTCAGCAATGACGTTTAAGGGGACTAGGAAGAAAACCAAGGAGATTGCCAGTGAGGTAAATGTTCGTTATGTTCTTGAAGGTAGCGTAAGGAAAGCGGGAAATAATCTTCGTATTGTTGCCCAGCTAATTGATGGTGTTAACGATTCTCATATCTGGGCAGAGAAATATATTGGCACACTTGACGACATTTTTGATATTCAGGAAAAAGTATCAAATTCAATTACCAGCGAACTAAAATTGAAACTCTCCAATAAGGAAAAAGACAAGGTGTCAGAAAGACCTATTAAAGACATCCATGCTTTTGAATACTACCTGCGGGCAAAACAGGAAATTTATCGTTACACAAAAAATTCGATGACCAAAGCAATCGATTTTCTTGAAAAAGCGGTCAATGAAGAGGGTGATAATAGTTACCTGTATGCAGAACTGGCTCATGCCCATTATCAGTTTTGGAATATTGGCATCAGGATTGAGGAAGAGGATCTAGCAAAAGCAAATGAATATGTCGGCAAAGCATTTGAGATTGACAAAGATTCTCCTGACGGGCATTTTGTTTCAGGTTTATTGGAGAGTACAGGAGGTGATGTGAAAAAAAGTATTCCTCACTTTAAAAAGGTCCTCAAGTCATCACCAAACCATACTAACGCATTAGGCTGGATGACTCTTACCTATGCTTACAATGGAATCATTGAACCAACGAATCAACAGATAAAAAAACTCATGCAGCTTGATCCCTTTTCTACCCTGATAATGGTAAGCTCAATGTTTCTCAGTATCTACAATGGAGAATTTGAACAGGCAGAAAATCAATCCAGACAGTTGGGCTCTGATGATTATAGTCTTTTGTTTAAAGCAAGGGCTTTAGTGTATAACGGGAAATATGATGAGGCTTATGCTGAATATAATAAGATTTCCGAAGATGCGAGAAACTCCTATGTTTATAAATGCACTTTATTACTTTTATATGCATGCATGAAGAAACTAAAGGAAATCAATCAATTGATTGATAACAAAATGGTATTATGGGCAAAGATGGATTATGCCTACTCATATACTTTTGCGGAAACATATGCAATGATAAATCGTAAGGAAGATGCTTTGAACTGGCTGGAGAATTCAATTCTCCGTGGATTCTTTAATTACCATTTTATTTATTTGCATGACCCTTTTCTTGAAAACATTCGAGGTGAAGAGCGGTTCAAAAAGTTAATGGAACGGGTAAAATTCGAATGGGAGAACTTTGAAGTTTAAAGAATTATTAAAAAAAACAGATGGCAATTGGAGGATTAATCAGTGAAAACAGTTAATTGGCTTTCAGGACATTCATTTTATTCATTGGTCTTTTTTCTTCCGATTATATGTTCTATTATCTTTTCTTGTCGAGCAACACGAATCAACCTTGAATCTGAGCTTCAGTCTCTTCGGCAAGCGGATAAAAACTGGGCAGAAGCATGTGCTTCCAAAAATATCGACCGCATGCTTGACTTCTATGACATCGAAGCCTATAATATAGATCCTCAGGGAAATGTTCATCATGGCAAAGACGAACTCCGAAAGCTTTGGACAAATGAATTTGATAAGCTTGATTACTCCCTGACATGGAAACTTAATGCAGCTCATGTTGCTCTAGCTGGGGACATTGGTTATACAAGTGGTTCCTGGGATATGAAATTCATTTCAAAAGCTGGTAAACAAATAGTATATCACGGTACATATATAGCCATTTGGAAAAAACAACCTGATGGGACATGGAAAGTCCTGGTCGACAAATCATAAGTCCTGCTTCAGATTTTATACAGTGATCTTGCCAATCTTTAACCATCTCAAATTGACCACCAAATCAAGAGCTAAATCCTTGTTGTTTCTTTATTTATGTTTTGTGTTCTCACACCTTCTTCTGAAGTGGTCGAAGAATGACGGATTTTGCAATAAGGAATCAAAACAGACTTTCAATACATCATCCTCAGGATTGCCAAGAACAATTATCTCTCTTGGATTATAAAGATATCCCTCCGATACTCTGATCAAGTCTGTAATGTCAAATTTGAAGAGCGTGGCTCAATTATGTATAGACAGGGAAACGGGATTAAGAGTATTTCAAATTTTGCCCTTCTTTTGGGAGCGTAATACAGTCTTAAGGTGGAAGAGATTCGTTGTTATCCAATATTAAGGTTTAAGTTTTCATGGGCAATTGCCATAATCGTCCTTACTGAAACGCCATAAGGGCAACTGGATTCACAAAATCCTTCGCAATTCAGGCACCTTGCGGTTTTAGGACTTTGCAATTCATTGTATTTTTGAATGGCATATTTCTCTCTTTTCTGAGAGATAAAATAATGGTTAAATCTTGCTATCGTATTGACAGGGACATTATAAGGACAATTTTTCTCGCATATTCCACACGCATGACGGCAATATAAATGACCAAATTTATCTTTCATAGCATTTATAACAGTGCGGTTGTCCAGAGTAAGTTTCCCCCCTGAAAGACTTACATAATCCTGAATTTCTTCAAAATTGCTGAATGAAATCAAGGCGGAGCTTACAGTCGGATTGTCCAGAACAAAGTTTATTGCAGCTTCTCTTCTTGCCCTGCTATCACCAAGCTGATCATCCGTAAGATAAGCTTTTCCACTCTTTTGCTTTTCAAGAATGGTTTCATATCTCCTGGATGTATTTTCATCGACGGGCTTGTTCTCTTTTCTAAGTGCATTGACTTTATCAATTATATCAAGGTATTGCTTGCCAAAAGGATCAGTTTTCATCAGGAGGACCCCTGTATTTGCTGCCGCGCATTCCTTCAAAATATTATTGCCCATTTCCTGCTGAGCATAATTATAGACAAAAAGAACATGATCAAACCTTCCGTCTGCAATTGATCCGCAAATTATTTTCTCCATATTGTCCTGTGAAGACCTGGGATATTCAGAACCATGGCAGGAAATCCCGCAGAACCTTACTTTTCCTTCTTCTTTTAGCTGCCTGAAAGCATTATGAAATTCCTTATTCCTTACATCCTCAATTGACATTGGATTCCAGAGCATAAGTCCGTCAAGGTAACTGGTGTTAAGCCTTTCAAGACACTTACGGACGCGGTTTTTAATTATTTCTGTACTATCAGTCTTGTTAATCATCAGTTTTGTATTGATGAATAAAGATTTACGATCAAAGTCCTTTATTGCTTTACCAACCAGAATTTCATTATTCCCATTACCGTAAAATTCAGCTGTGTCCAGAATATTCACCCCTGAATCAATCACTGTTTTAAGAAGATTTTCATTAGTAATCATTACAGGCCCGCATCCGATATCCGAAACTTTGAAGCCAGTACGTCCGAGTATACGGTAGTCTGTGATCTTTATCTGGCTTTGAACTGGTCCGTTTTTTAAGGTTGAATGAGGATAATTAGTGATCCCCATTCCTGCTGCCATAAGACCGAGAGATGACTTTCCAATAAAGTTCCTCCTGTTTAAAGTTTTTGATTTCATAGGATCTAATGTATTTCAATCAACAACATAGATACAAGTTACACCAAAAATTTACAAAGTCAAATAAATCTTTATGTATTGGAATGACTACTGTGAAAGACACAGATTTTACCCACGATTAGATAAGTCAAACCCACCTCTCATATCATCTGGAGCTAAATCCTCGTTGTTTCCAAATGTATGTTTCATGTTCCCAGACCTTCTTTTGAAGTGGTCAGAGAAGGACGGATTTTTTTGACCGAAAAAATGAGTTGGAAATATTTCTCCCCACTGAGAGCATCATCAGTAATTCGGAGAGTCTGGTCCAATTTTAAAAGACTTTTATTATTCAGACTTTATTTATAGTAGGTGTAAGTTCTTTCCATCATAACCACATTCCCTTTATCGTCCTTGGCTATAGCTTTAATCCAATTCCCTTTTTGGTCATTTTCATAATTGATAAAACTGATTACTCCCAATTTTTTGTTCTTTTTAAAATAGGTAAATTCAGACTTTTTCCCATCATCTCTGTACTTTCTTTCCTGAACCAAATTGGAGACACCATCTTTGTCAATTTCAACCTCACCCAAATATTGTTTCTTATAATTAAATAATTTCAACCATCTCCCTGAAGGGATTCCTTTATAATCATAATCCTGAACATCAATAGTATCTTCATTAGTGCTTACTCTAATAGTTCTTTTAGACATAAGAGTATCAACGACAGGTCTATATTGTTCAATTTCGGTAATAATTCCATTTTGATTGCACTTCAATTTTCGATTAAGCATCAAAGTATCATGATAAAATGATTTGGCTGAGACATAAATATTATTCTCTTTAGTAAGTTCCCACTTTCCAAAAGTTTTGTTGTTCTCATCCAAGTAAGCACAGAGCATCAAATCTCCAGCTTTATCAAAAGTAGCTTCAAAATCAGAAATCGACCAAATCAAAGAGTCTTGATCATTCTCTGTAATAGGACTGCCTTTTACATATGTTTCTCCCTGAAGTTTTGCCCAATAGTTTTTTTCGATTACTTTTTCAACCTTTCCATTTAATCTTTCAAAATAAGTTAGAAAGGGTGTATAGTCACCAAGTACTGTGAACTCAAAAGTTTTTTCATTTTTACAGCTATTGGCAATAAGGATCATGAATATCAAGGGGAAATTATTTTTTTCATCTTTCGAACATTTGGGTTAATTTCTTATTTTCGATTATTATTTCAAAGTTAAATCCGATTTAAAGTAAAGTCAAATTCATTTCTGCGAGCAAAAAGTATCAGGCTCCAGGAAGCTTATGTTTCTGGACAAGCTATTAATTCTGAAATGGAACACCTCTCGACCTTTAAAAGAACCCTGAAGGGAAATCAGATCCTTTGGGAAATCAATTTAAATTATTAGACCAAATCCCTCCTCTCTGGTTTTATCAGGTAATAACCGAACCAAAGCATAAACACCAGATGCAGGATGACAATACTCCAGCCCATGGCATTCATCAGGCCTTTTATTTGAGTAATCAGAAGAATAATTGTACTTGCAAGCAGATAAATAAAAATACAATATACTACTCCTCTTTTAAACTCTGAGCTTGCTGATTTGCGTGCAAAAAACAGCAGAACAGGCATACTGATTATCAACGAACCAAACAACCTGGCAAAGGTTGTTGATGTTTCATCAAGGATCACGCCCATGGGACCCATCATTAGACCTGGAATAAAGAGAAAGCCCATACCGAATATTACTTCAACTATCAGATAGACAAGAAATAGTGCATTCATAATACCTCCATTTTAGTTTGTTGAAATATAAATTTATGAAATAATTCATCACATGTCAATTAATTTTTAAGCAACTGAATGATTCAGGCTGTGGTCATCATCTTGAAAGGCGAATGACCCCGACCATTAATAACCGTCCCATAGTGACTATAATTTGTTGGAGTTAAATCCTCGTTGTTTCCAAATGTATGTTTTGAGTTTTCAGACCATCTTTTGAAGTGGTCAGAGAAGGACGGATTTTATCCTTCCAGGCTACAGGATGCTTATTTTTTGCTTTTAAAACTATGTAAAACATATTCAGATTGGTCAGGTGAGGCTCTGGTAAGCTGTATGGATGGACTTTTGCCCAATGTCAATATTACGGAGCTAAAAGTGAAAACGGCTTCGCCATTTTTATATACCCTGCAAATTGGATTTAATTGATTATCTTTTGAACGAAGTGTTTCTTTGATCAGATTAATCGAAAAATTACTATCGGGCAGTGTGAGCCTGTTTTTAAGTGAAGTAAAACGAATGAAGCTATTGTTATTCTTAGCTTCACCTGCCAATATTTTCTTTAGGCTTTCTATATGCCAAGGTTTTATATCATCATTGGTTAAGGGATGATTAGTGTGATACACCAATAAAGGATTGTTTGTGTCAGGAAAAAAGCGTACAACCTTATTTGCTGAAGCTTCAAAGTCATATACGCTATCAACAGCTCCTATGATATAGTTTTGTCCAGAAGCATGTTTGATTGTTTTTAGAAATTTCAATACACTTGCTCCATCTTGCTTAGATAAAATTCCTCTTATTACACAAGCCACAGGCAGTCCATCAGAACTGGCTTCTAATTGCATTAAAGTATTTACACACACACCAATGCCATTTGAATTGATTCCATTCAATGCGATTAAGCCTGCACAACTAAGAAGATACTGTTCTGGCTCATCGTTGTAAGAAGAAATATGAAATAATACTTGATATCCATTCATAAAGTTTTCTAAGTCCATATTTTGAGCTATATATGCTGGATGAGAATTTGTAGCAGCCATCCCGATTCCACTACAGTGATGGTATTCTGGATTTTGTAGTTTGTCTAAATAAACCCAAAATTCATCAACAAGTTGAAAACAATATACATCTTTAAAAGATTGACCTGTGCTTTTAGAAATGCCTCTTAATTCATCAAATAATTCTGGTGTCCATTTCTTTATTGCAGGCTCAAAATTGTTGGCTCTGTAAAACATTGATATTACTGAATCAACATTTAGATTTGTACTGAGTTGAATATTCTCTTTCCATTTCTTAAACACTTCCTCAATTTCATTTTTTAATGCGTTGCCGTGTTGTAACCCACGCTGATATCCATTCCCACTTAATTCAACTACAGGTACTTTTTTATTGCTTGAAATTGAGTGTTCTGTAGTTTGTGAAAACAAATTCTCACAAGCTATTAGAAGAATGATAATCAAAAGAAAATAGCCAAATCCATTTTCGTTTTTTTTCATAACTGTTTATTAAAGATTGATTGAATTATTTAAGAATCGCAAGCTCATCCTACAATGCTGCAACAGACTAGCTCACCCACATATCTCCTTTGTTAGCCTTCTGGCAGTACCTAATGAAGATGTCATAATTATTTCCTTCAACAATGATTGACATATGAGGCCTATTTATATCATTATCAAAGTTAAGCTTTAAAAAGGTTCATCGCAATTTTATTTAATGAATAGGGATGTCAATAACCTTGATCATCGCAGGTTGGAATAGATTGGCCACCCAAATCCAGAGTTAAATCCCTGTTGTTTCCAAATGTATGTTATACTTTGTCAGACCGTCTTTTAAAGTGGTCAGAGAAGGACGGATATTTTTGACCGAAAAAAAGAGTTGGAAATATTCCTCCCCCTACAAGAGCATCATCTTATGACCTTTGATTCGGTAATTAATATTTAGGAGAAAATTAGTGGATGTATTTTATTTCAACGTATCGTTGGGCGTAATTTTAAAAATGCTATCGAGAGGGATAATAGGAGAATCGATAAATTTCTTAAATGCTTTATTTTGGAATTCTTGATTCTTAGAAGGAATTAGATTTATTTCAAAATCAATTATATTAAAAAGGTATAATATATTAAAACACAATGATATAAATAATACTAGTGGAAGAATTATTTTTTTTCGTTGACCTATTTCGGTTTTCATCATAACAACATTCATCAATAATTGAAATTGGAGTAGTAATTATCTCATATTAAAGTTACATCAGCAAAAAGCCAAAGTCAATTTTATTTTTAGCCACATAATTAATAAACACTAAATCTGATGAACATTGATGCAGTTATAAACAGTGTTAAAATCCAGAGTTAAATCCTTTTTGTTTCCAAATGTATGTTTCGAGTTATCAGACCGTCTTATAGTGGTCAGAGAAGGACGGATTTTCAATTTATTAAAGGTCAGTTGCATCATTCTATTTTGGCTTTAAAACTAATCTGATATATATTTGTATCACGAATGAATATTATTAAAATCCACTTCACCAGTTAATTTGTCCATTAAAAGCAACCCGAAGAGAGTCGAAAACGCGATATAGATTTTGATGATTTTATGAAATGCAGGTTTTCGGTTTTTTGTGTATAGTACTAAATCAAAAATTATAGAATATGGAACAGGAGAATTTTGTGATTGATAAAAAGGGACGTAAGATAGCTGTGCAGGTTTCCCTGAAGAAATATGAGAAACTTCTGGCTGATTCCGAGGAACTTGAAGATATAAAGGAATACCGTAAAGCTAAAAAACATAAGGGTGATCCAATACCATTCGAACAAGCCTTCAGTGAAATAGAAGATTCGGGAAAATGAATTATACTGGATTTGTTGAGCGATATGCCCAGAAACAGATAATGAAGCTGGATAGGAAGATAATTCCAGTTATAAAAAAATCCAATTGCAGGGCTTGCAGAAAATCCAAGGCCGAAAGGTTACAAAAAACTTAAGGGAGAAGAGGCCTATCGTATCAGAGTTAGAGATTACCGAATTATCTACGAAATTGATGACACAAAAATCACAGTCCTAGTAATAACAGTTGGGCATAGAAAAGAAGTCTACAGGTAAGAATTATAAACTGTTTCCCGATTACCAATTACCATATGCATTCAGGCTGTCGGACGTTTTGGTAAATTAGTTTCGTTGGAAAATTCAATGGCTCTGACCAAAATTAGCCAAAATAAACTGACCAACCCAAATCCGCTATTAAATCCTCGTTGTTTCCAAATGTATGTTAAGTCTTTTCTGACCGCCTTCTGAAGTGGTCAGAGAAGGACGGATTTCTGAAAATTTCAGACACTTACAAGACCATGTGTGGGTGTCTTTTTTTGTTGCCATCTGGGCCCACTCAAAATCAAGAAGTTACAACCTCAAAAATTGTAACTTTTTTTTTGGTGCTAGTTGGTGCCAGGATTTGGGTGAAAATGTGATATTTTTGACCTACAAATGAGTTGGAAGTATTCCTGCCCCTACGAGAACATTATCCAATAAAATCTGATATAATAAGAATTTAGTTATTTGTCAGTATATTAATGTGTTATTAAAATATAAGTGCCCCGAAATTCTAAATATTGGGGAATCCATGCTAAAAATTAAACGATTATTTTGCTCGATTATAAGTATCTGTTTTAACAGCCTTTTTATTTACTATTAAAGTTTCAATATATACATCTGGTGATTTAAATTCTCCTTCGTACTTCCATGATGCTGCTTCAGGATTCGATATATCACTATATGGCATAACTATAAATTTGCTTTTGGAAGAAAACCAGAAGGCAATGATTTCCATATCTGTTCCTTTGACAATCATGGATATAGTAAACTTATCAATCTTGCTGTCATAACCCCATAATTGCTTTGCTTCCGTAACCATTTTCCCTTTGCTCATCCACTTTAAAGTTCCTTCAAGTCCAGTTCCATAAGGCTTAAAATCAAAGTATATAGTTGTGTCTTTTGCTGACTCCAACTTCCAAGAGCCCACCATTTGTTTCATCAATTCAACCTGATTAAGTCCTTTTGGACTTTCACTGGGTACATTCTTCTCAACATAAGAATCAACGAGATGAATCACTTTCCACCTGTTATCAATTTTCTTGAACACGAATAAAAATGCTTGCGGATCGGTGATAGAAGAATGACCATCTTTATAATTGGTTGACCACTTGGTTTCTGCTGTATACAAAACTGTTAGCTTATCAAGGAATGCATATTTTTCACTGACTATTGTGCACTTTTGATTTAAAATAGCATCAAAATTAGGTTTCATGGCCATCAATTCCTTGTAACTAAAAGTCATTCCATTGGTAATGTCAACAAAATCAGGCGAATCAAGAAAGGATTCCATTACCATGTCAGCATTAGCCTCTTCAATACCTTTAATAAAGGTATTCACTACTTCTTTAATCTCTCCTTTTATCTTCTCTTTCTGAGCATCAGAAACAGGCTTATTGTTTATTCCGCATGAAAAACAGCCAATAAGCATAAGCAAAATAACAAGTCTCGTTTTCATTTAAGCGGGTATTGGTTAATGCATAAAACTAAAATTATTGAAAGTCAATTATATGATGAAAGTTACGACAACAAAGAACACAAGTCAAATAAATTGATTTCACCACTTTTAGACTTAGGTGGAAAAGCCAGTGCCCTTGACCACCCCACACCGGAGGAAACTGACCACCCTTGGCCGGGAATAAGTGCTTGTTATTAAATTATTTATGTTAACTTCATATTATCCGGCCAAATGTGATCAAGCTGACCGGCTTTTGCAATCATTGGAGAGGCCACAAAACGAATTTCTAAAGATTTCCGAAATAATAACCCTGAAATACCATGGGCTGATATGGCTGGGATGAGAGATATACTGATTCATGACTACATCGATGTTAATCTGGATATTGTCTGGAAAACTGCTTCTGAAAGCATACCGAAACTACAAGCACTTCTTGAAAAGCTTGTTTGATCAACCTGAGCTGACATGGTATGTGTTAAGTCTTTTCAGACCGTCTTTTGAAGTGGTCAGAGAAGGAGGGATTTTTTTGACCGAAAAAATGAGTTGGAAATACTCCTCACTCTACAAGAGCATCATCTTAAGAAAATTGATTATGTAAATTATAGGAGGCTCACTGATTGCTCAAAATTTCTTTCTTGCTCCCTAATCGTGCTCCTATTAATGACGCAATTATTGAAAGTACCCACCCACTGCAAATAACAATCCAGAGTGAACTTATCCAGAAATTCTGCTCAATAATTGCAGACATTATACCAATAATGTTACACAATACTGGTACATACCAGATGCTTCTGGGATTCTGTCTGCATATATAAAAACAACCACCTGCAATTATAAGGTTATAAAGAATATAAAACACCAAATCACCAATGTCACTTTCTGATATCTTGAAAATTGCAGTCAAAATATCACCCAAAACCATTAAAACAACAAATGCCAAAAACATAGTCAGCAATGCGAGTCCCCAACTTGGTATTCCCCATAAATATGGCTTTTTGCCTAGTGACTCATTTTTAACAAGTCCAATATCCCTTGCTCGTTCAGCGGTAGAAATTGCCAAAGATTTTCTTTTTTTATCACTTTTAATTTTAAATGCGATAACAATAAAAAGAAAGATCACAGCAACAACTATAAAAACTATTGCATTTGTCTTATTATCCATGTTATTGTTAAGAGGTTAAAACATTTTCCTTATCTATTTTCAAAGATACACCTACAAAAAGCTGAAGTCAAATAAATCTAAGTCACCTCCTTATAAATCATGATATTAAAACCCGCTTGGCACTAGGCTTTGGATGAAAATAGGATGTTTTTAGACAAAATAATGATGCGGAATCATTCCTACCCCCTCAAGAGCATTATCAGACGAATAATGATGACTTAATTTATGCTATGCAAATCAAAATTTGTCAAGACTTATTACAGGCCTCAAGATCGATCATAAAGTTAATCATTATCGGGCCATCCATTAGTATCTTAAAAAAATCCATTTCGCCTGGCACTTTGTGTAATCCTACTATATGTGTATGTGCAAACAGTTTATTACCATCAAGATAGCCCATATAATTCAAAGTATTATTATTTATTCCTTCACCAAAAAGAGCCATTCCTGTATGTCCACGAACTTGTGCAAGTATGTCCTTTTTCCCTTGTAATATACCTTCAGCTCCCAATTCAAACCAAGTTTCTGGCCAAGGATACTTTAACACGCCATTGGGTGTCATAACACCATTAAAAGTTATTTCCCTGTACATTATTGGAGGATCAGGAATAAATTCCTTTGTATGAAGCACAAAATTCTGTTTATCATTGAACATCAGTTCGGCTGTACATTTAAGAAAATTCATTGAATAACCGTCAGTTATGATCCTGCCTTCCTTTTGTGCAGTAAAAGCAAATCGTGTAAAACCTTGAAGAGTAATTGTACCTTCAGGGATAACCAGTATTTTCTGATTATTTTCATCAAGATTGCTCATTTTGAAAGACATTGGTTAATAGAAAAGAAATTTGAGAAAGGGATTCAACGTCAATTCCAAGGATCATTATCAACCTGATTCTCATATAAAGATACACAGAAGTATCACAAAGGTCAAGTTTATTTTACAGCAATTTCAATATTATCCAAATAAGTATACTTTGAACAGTATTTATGTCTATTAAAAATATTTAGATATGTATGTTAAGTGTTTTCAGGCCTTCTCTTGAAGTGGTCAAGGAAGGACGGATTTTCAGGGACTATTTATCACCTACTCTGATCCATATTAGTCAGTATGGTAAATAAATTTGACTTTAAGAAACCTGTGACATAACTTTGTTAATAAATGATTAGAATACAAACTCCTATTAAGGAGACTAATTAGCAAAAATAAATGCGCAGAATCTGGTTTTACCTTCTATTAATAAATTTTCTCCTGGTTTTAAGTTGTGATAAAGAGAAGAATATCTTCATGATCCTAAAACCTGGACCAGTGTATGGAAGTATAAGTGATAAAGACGGGAATACTTATAAAACCCTCCTTATAGGTACGCAGACATGGATGGTTCAAAACCTTAAAACCACAAAATACAATGATGGTATTTTAATTCCAATTGTTTCTGATTTATCATCCTGGGACAATCTTTTAAGCCCTGGATGTTGCTGGGATGACGATTTTCCTTCATATAAAAAGACTTATGGGATTTTATATAACTGGTATGCTGTCAATTCAAACAAACTATGTCCTGTAGGTTGGCATATTCCAACCGATCAAGAATGGAGCCAAATGATAACTTACTTGGGGGGTGGAATGATAGCAGGTGGAATGCTTAAAGAATCCAGTCTTAACTATTGGAAAACTCCAAACACAGGGGCCTCCAATATGTCCTATTTTTGGGGACTTCCAGGAGGTATGATTGAAAGTTCTGATTCATCGTTCCAAAGAATTACGGAGATGGGCTGCTGGTGGACAAATACTTCGCATAACAAATACTTGGCTATTGCAAGGGTAATGTATTATAATAATGAGTCTGTTGGGGAGGTTTTTTATCCCAAAAAATGCGGTTTGTCCATACGTTGTATCTGGGATTATTAACATTTCAGACCCTGATTTGAAGTGGTCAAAGAAAGACGGATTTCAAAAAAATCACATAAATACAAATCTAGTTGCAGGAGATAAGAGGTCTGAAGGTATTTAGGCGTTTGGATTATTATTTGACTTGTATCTATCTCTTTCTTAACTTTATCATAATGAATATCTCCATATCTCCGCCAAATGTCAATCTGGACCTCCGAAATAAAAGAGCTTGAGAAACTTTATGAATCACTCAAAGGTCAGTTCCCTGAACTTGAAAAAGAATTAGGACATCTGATTAAAAGTGAGGATGAAAATGTTGTCATGCTTTATTCACGTAGATGCCTTGAGGTAATTATTACAGACTTGTGTGAGTGTGAACTCAAAAGACCTCGAAAGACCGAACCTCTGAAGGGGATCATAGATAAGCTGCATAAGGAAGAAAAAGTCCCATCGCACATTATTAGTTCCATGTATGGGCTGAATGAACTTTCAACTTATGGTGCACATCCCAAAGACTTTGATCCTGAGCAGATAAAACCAGTTCTTGTTAATCTTTATATTATCATCAAGTGGTATTTAAAGTATAAGCATTTTGAGACTGTTGGTAAATCAAAGTCAGAGGAAGAAAAGAGTGGAAGTAAAAACCTAACAATTCCCACAACAGAAAAATCAATAATTGTTCTTCCCTTTGAGAACATGAGCTCTGATCCTGAACAGGAATATTTCAGTGATGGATTGACAGAAGAAATTATTACGGATCTTTCATATATTGAAGGGTTACTCGTTATTTCCCGTAACTCTGCAATGACTTTCAAAGGCCAAAAGAAAAAAACAATAGAGATTGCCAGCGAGGTGAATGTAAGGTATGTTCTGGAGGGAAGTGTTAGAAAGTCAGGAAATAACATTCGGATTACAGCCCAGTTAATTGATGCATTGACTGACGCTCACACCTGGGCCGATAAGTATAGTGGTACTTTGGATGATGTGTTTGATATTCAGGAGAAAGTATCCCAATCTATCGCTGAGGCTCTGAAGATAAAACTGGTACCCGAAGAAAAACAGAAGATTCTTGCAAGACCAATTGACAACTTCCAGGTATATGATCTGCATATTAAAGCTCAAAATGCTTTATTGGCATCAACAGATGAGGGATTTAAACGAGCACTTCAATATATAAATCAAGGTTTGGAAATTATTGGCGAGAATGAAATTTTGTATGCAGATATGGGCCAAGTTTACATGCTTTATATAGAAAAGGGAGTTGACAGGGGAGAAAATAACTTCAAGAAAGCCCAGGAATGTGCCGAAAAGGTTTTTTCTCTAAATCCGAACTCTGCTAATGGCTATTATCTTATGGGACATCTAAAAATGTGGAGAGGTCATATTAAGGAAAGTATGAAAGATCTCATGCAGGGTCTTTCCATTGATCCAAATCATCATAATTCTGCATTTTTTCTTACTGTGATTTATATTACATCGGGGAAAGGGGATTCTGCTAGACCAATTATTCAGAAGATATTAAAAACCGATCCGATGAATCCATCGAGCTACTTAATATCTGGAGGGGCGGAAATATTTGATGGACAATTTAATCTAGCCGTTGGTTATTTACGAAAAGGATATGAACTTGAACCTCTTCCAGTCCTGAAGTTCTGGATAGCGAAGGCACTTGCATATAACAATGAATTAAAAGAATCGCGTAAATTATTATATAGTGTTAGCCTTGAGGCTCCTGGTTCACATTGGGCTCAAATGGCTTTATTTCTTTTGTATGCCATTCAGGGAGAAAAATCAAAAGCTTTAGAGATTGTTACAGAAGATTTCGTTACCACTATGAAGGACGATGCATGGTTTGCCATTTGGACAGCAGAGTCTTATGCATTGATGGGCTTTAAAGAAGAATCAGTAGAATGGATTGAAAAAGGAGTGCATTGTACATTGCCTTTTATTAATTACCCTTTCCTTTCAGAAAGTGATCCTCTTTTGGAAAACATCCGCGGTGAGCAGAAATTCAAAAAATTAATGGAACATGTAAAATATGAGTGGGAGAACTTTGAAGTATAAATCCTTGTTGTTCCCAAATGGATATTAAATCTTTTCAGACCGTCTTCTGAAGTGGTCAGAGAAGGACGGATTTTATCCTTCGTATCAGGCTACAGGAGGTATAATACTTTTCTCAGAATAGACGCATCCAATCATATTACTGCCAAACGCCACCAGTTTGATTCTGGATTAATCTGGTCAATTCTGGGACATTTTTTCGGTGTGGTAAAGGAAAAGGTCGGCAGAAGCACTCGCTCTCACACTCGCACTGACTCGATGTGCTAATTCTGGAATATGTTTACATTTTAAAATGCGCTGATAATTCATATTTAACAGGTCATACAGCTGACCTGGATGAAAGGATAAGAAGCCACTACAAAATGGAGAATACTTATACAAAACCTCGAAGATCCGTTGTACTTATTTAAGTTATTTGCATCCTTGCTGATTCACCAGGTATTGACAATCTTAGTTTTTCATCATAAATTTGATAAACTTTTACTTTCTTTTAAATATAATTAATTTTCTCTTTCAGCTTTAATAGGGTTTTATTGAATCTCCGATTAAATACTATTTAGATACTTCAACTAATCAAATATAAACGGAGGCTATTTAGATGAATGACAAAATTTATGATTACCTTATTGTTGGTTCCGGGGCTGGAGGCGCTACTTTAGCCAAAGAATTAGCACAACGGAAGAAAGATGTACTTGTCGTCGAGACCGGTAAGATAGAAGAAAAGGTCGGGGAATTTGATATTGCCCGTAAATTTTATGATGGCGATCACCTGTTAAGAATACCCAGGAAATCAAAAGAAGGAGTTATTATTTGGCGTACTTTAATGGCCGGTGGATCAACGGTTGTTTCCTGCGGTAACGGAATACGATGCCTGGAAAAAGAACTAAATGAACTCGGAATTAATCTTCAGGAAGAATTTGAACAGGTAGAAAAGGAATTGCAGGTAGCTCCAATTTCTGAACGATTATTATCTAACGGGTCCAAAAGAATCAGACAGGCAGCGACAGATCTGGGTATAAATATGGAATTGATGCCCAAGATAATTAATCCTGAAATATGCAGAAAATGTGGCAATTGCGTTTTAGGATGTGTTAAAGGGGCCAAGTGGACGGCATTAAACTATCTTAAAAGTGCTATGAATGATGATTGTGAAGTTGTTTTTGAGAGTAATGTTAAAAAAGTAATTACCGAAAACGGCAGGGTAAAAGGTGTAATGATATCCGGTAAATCGGGGAAGCGTGAAATATTAGCAAAAAAAGTTATTCTTTCAGCTGGAGGAATTGGTACCCCGATTATTTTACAAAACTCCGGGATAGAAGGAGCTGGCACAAATCTTTTCGTTGACCTTTTTTTAAATGTATGCGGTACAACTGAAGACGAAAGACTCAACCAGGTATTTGAACCAGTGATGACACTGGTCAGTATGGATTTTCACAAATCCAAAGGGTTCATTATATCACCTTATGTAAGCCATTCTAATTTAATTAAATTTCTTGAATTTGGGTTAAAAGGATTTGTCATGTCCGACAAAAAAACTTTAGGTCTGATGGTAAAAACGACGGATGACCCGATAGGACATGTCTATCCGAATGGCTTCATCTCCAAGCCGGTTACGGAAAATGACCGGAAAAGACTGAAGGAAGGGGTCGATGTGGCAAAAGGAATATTACAGAAAGCGGGTGCCAAATCCATTAAAATTTCCAGGCTCCAGGGAGGCCATCCGGGAGGTACGGCAGCAATAGGTAAAGTTGTTGATAAGAACCTGCAAACTAAAATAGAGGGACTTTTCTTGTGCGATGCAAGCGTTTTGCCAGTTGCTCCAGGTCTGCCGCCAATTTTGACAATTGTGGCATTGGCTAAGAAACTGGCAAAATCTATATAAAAAGCCAGTATTTAAATTAAAAATAAATTCCCTCTCTTTTTTAGAATTATTCACCTTAAATTCTATTTTTAGCTTATATATTCTCCCTGTCTGATTCTTATGGTTTACGGGTTTTCTTTTTGTTAAGTAAAGTCATGCACTCGCTCTCCCCCTCACACTGTCAAGGTAATAGAACAATCAACAATTCCTGGTAATACAGCTTTGGCCACCGCGGCAGACTTGCTACTTCGCTGCCACTCCTGCATTCTGGCTCTTCACTAAAAACACCCACATGGTGTTTTTAACGCTCGGACAGAATGCTATTCTTTGTCAGACCTTCTTTTGAAATGGTCAAGGGAGGACAGATTTTTCACTTTGTTTTAAGTTGCATTACAGGAGGCTTTATTATTGAATGAAAATTGACTTTAGCCTAAACAAGGTGTAAATTTGATTACGTATCAATAAAAGATAAAATGAATACACTTTTTTGGACTGGTAAACTCTCATTCCCAATGAGAATATTAATGGACGCCAATAACATGCTGGCTTTGGTGACAGGAAATTCGAGAAATAAAAGTGCGATGAAAGATCGCATTAAAATGGGGTATGATGGTACATTTTCCCAACATGTTACACATTATGATGAACTTGCTGGTGAATTTCAAAGGAGAGCTGCCTTATATCAACTTTATGGGATTGATCTTCATGGAAAAGAATTAATTGACATCGGAGGTGGAACTGGAATCGTCGCATTAACGGCTTTGGAAATGGGTGCCGCAAAAGTTGTGTGTGGGGATATCTCTGAGTATATGCTCGAACGTGGCAGAGAAAAGGCGAAAACCCTGGGTTATGATTCAAGTCGAATTGAATTCCGTCAACTTGATGCAGAATCGTTGCCGTATGATAATAATAGCTTTGACATAGTTATGACTGGCATGGTTTTTGGACTTTTGCCCGATCAGAAAAAAGCTGCAAAAGAAATGTTTCGCGTTCTTCGTCCAGGTGGTTTAGTATCATTAGGTGCGCATGGTCCAGAACATGATTGGGAGGCAATTGATACAAATTTAAGAGCGGTTAATAAAAAATATGTTCTTGGCTATCGCCTTGAGTTCTGGCCACGATCTGAGAAGCAGATTCATCTCCTGATGGAAGATGCTGGGTTTAAAAATATTCGAACAAATAGATTTATCTGGAGAAATTTATTTAAAAGTCCATCAGAAGCTTGTGATTTCTTCTCATCTGTCACATCCAATTGGTGGTTTGCGAAAGTCCCAGAAAATAAAAGAGTTCAAGAATACAAGAAAACACAAAGGTGTTTTGAGTGTAGACGTATCAATCAAGTCACTTATGACATTATTGTTGGTTACGGATTAAAATATTGATCTGTTAATTGGGGAAACCTATTGTTATTACCATTGTTAATAGGAAAATTGACCCCAAAAATCCTGAGTTAAATTCTTGTCGTTTCTAAATGTATGTTAAGTGTCATCAGACCTTCTTTTAAAGTGGTCAAAGAAGGACGGATTTCATAACCTATGCAGATCCGTGGCAAGGTTAAAATTTTAATAATTAAAAATAGGGATAACATCCCAGGAACTAAAATTAACCTGTTGTTGGTCACTTTAATATCTTTGGTATGAGATCTAGTAATAACTTTGGAACAAAATAACTAGAATAAAAACCTTTAGAAATAGCCATGAAAGCAATTGCCTATACAAAATACGGAACACCTGATGTACTTGAATTAATAGAAGTAAATAAACCTATTCCCAGAGACAATGAAGTCCTGATAAAAGTTTATGCAGTATCCATAAATGATTGGGATATGGGTCTCCTTCAAGGTGACCTCATAAATCGTCTCATCAACGGTCTTTTAAAACCGAAGAAAAAAATATTAGGTTCCGACATAGCAGGACGAATCGAAGAAGTCGGCAAAAAGGTAAAGCAGTTTCAGCCAGGGGATGAAGTGTATGGTGATCTAAGCGGCGATTGGGGTGGCTTCGCCGAGTATGTCTGCGCTCAGGAAAATGCATTAATCCGAAAGCCTGTTGGTATGACCTTTGAATCAGCAGCTGCGATCCCTCAGGCGGCAATGCTGGCTGTTCAGGGGCTAATTGATAAAGGGAAAATTAAATCAGGACAGAAACTTTTGATTAATGGTGCAGGTGGTGGTGTAGGTACTTTTGCAGTGCAGATAGCAAAATTATACGGGGTTGAAGTGACTGGAGTTGACAGTTCTGGAAAACTTGAGATGATGAGCTCATTGGGTTTTGATCAGGTCATTGATTATACACAGGTTGATTTTACTAAAGATGGAAAGTACTATGACCTGATCCTTGATGTTAAGACGAATCGTTCGATATTCGATTATACTCGTGCATTAAGTCCAAATGGAACTTATGTCACAGTAGGTGGCCACATGTTTCGGCTTTTCCAGGCTTTTATTCTGAGCCCGTGGATTTCGTTATTCAGTAAAAAGAAAATATGCATTGTCGGATTGAAACAAAACAAGGATTTAGCCTATATGAATAAGCTTTTCGAGGCTGACAAAATAAAACCAGTTATTGATAGACTCTATAAGTTCGAAGAGTTTCCTGAAGCATTCAGGCTTTTTAGTAAAGGGGACCACAAAGGTAAAGTAGTAATTAAAGTGAAAGAAAATTACAGAATTTGAAATTCAAGTTAAATTGCCCGCTAAAATTGGGAGTTAAATCCTCGTTGTTTCCAAATATATGTCAAGTGTTCTCAGACCCTCTTTTGAAGTGGCCGGAGAAGGATGGATTTTTTTGACCTAAAAATGAGTTGGAAATATTTCTCCCCAGAAAAGAGCATCATCCGAAGGGTACAGATTAGGTCTGTATTAGCAGCGAACGCCTAACCTGGAGATGGCTCAATTAAGTCCCAAAGATTACCGTAAATATCTTTAAAAACAGCAACAGTCCCATAAGTTTCAACAATAGGTTCTCGTATAATGGGGATCCCGTTTTCAAGCAGATTTTGATAATCTCGTTTAAAATTGTCTGTATGAAGAAATAAAAATACACGTCCTCCAGATTGATTACCAATCATTTGACTTTGTTGGTAATTTGAAGTCTTTGCGAGCAAAAGACAACACCCATTTTGTCCCTCAGGTTTTACTAATACCCAGCGTTTCGTTTCTGATAGTTTTGTATCTTCAATCAGGATGAAGTGAAGTTTTTTCGTAAAAAACTCAATCGCTTTATCATAATCATCAATAAGAAGCGTAATATATTCAATACGTTGATTCATATAGTGGTTATAAACGTGGATAATTAATACAGGGTTTTGTTCATCGTTTACTGATAACTCGCTTATATGGTTTCTAAAATTAAATAATTTTTACAAATTACAGAGTTTTGACAAACTCTAAAAGGTTGCTTTTAGACCAGACTATTAATGGATACTTAAAAGACACATTGAACCTAAACCCCCGCATCTTAACCTTATAGCATCATCTGAAATTGTTTGATGTGGTTTTCTGATATGTTAATCGTTATCAGACCTTTTTTTTAAGTGGTCAGAGAAGGACGGATTTCAAGTAAAATCTTGCCAGGTTTTGGGGGTAACAGGTATTAAATAATGAAAATATCAAGATTTTGTCTTTATACATTAGCTTTGGTAATCAATGTGTTAAGGCAAGATTATTATAACCTGTAATGACTCTGGATCAGAAAAGTCCAGGCTCGGACTCCACCCCTGCAGTCTGGCTCCTGATAGAGCAACCTGATTAAAATGAGATCCTGCACGAAAGTCCGCTTGTCGTGAACCTGATATTCTGAGTTGAAAGTTCTGATACCGGAAGCTTCAGATAGGGCTCAATATGAAGTGACAGCCGTGTTTTAAGCTTATACTCAAATCCCAGGATAATATTTATCCTTCCCACAAAATCGAATGTACTCAGGGGAGCCTCTTTTATTTCCTCGGTGGTTTTCACATTTTCGATCTGATAGCTTACATAGGGAGTCCCGTTATCCATTTCAAGATACGGGACCATTCTCTGAGAATATGATGTATTTGTATATTTCTCACTAAGGTAAAGAACCGATGATACACCTCCGGAGACATAATAACTTGTTGACCTGTGAGCCAGGAATTGCCATTTAATATTTACAGGTATGTCAATATCCAACAGGCTGGCCTCTATCTGTCCGGGTGGTAACCAGCCCGGATTATCAGAGGTCTCATTCATTACATTGTGTCTTTCAACCTGAATACCAGTTGAAATACTGAATTTGCTGAAAATATTATAATCAGCGGTTATGCCACCGCCGAAGTTTGCTGATGCAGAAGTATTTGCCATTGATACTCCGGATGAAACATTTACCCCTAACCTGAACTTATAAGATTGTGTTTCATCGGTTATGACCTCCGCCGAAGCAGATTCCGGGTACCCTGATATTTCAGCTTTCGTGTCGGTGGAGAGCACAGAAATCCCGTTTTCATTCGGGAGAATTTCTGCCTTTTGAATAATTTGTTGATTGGATAGACTCGCTGTCAAACCGCTTGCTGATATAGTGTTACTAAGATCGATTACAATCCGGTGGATCTCATCCTCCGGTTCATTCCGGTAAATGGGTAATAAATTGCCTACCGAGATCTCTTCCGGGGAATTTCCGGTATCCCCCGCATTGTACTCCAAAGCTGGTGAGTGTTTGCTTACGGAATTATTATAAACCTGTGTAGTGTCGATCGAGGTAGAGGATAATTTTTCTTTTTTTGATCCTCTGCCGGCAGGAGATGGAAGGTTGCTTGCATACTGCCCCGGAGTTTCAGGATTCACTGATCCTGTACCAAGTTGGAAAACCCTGAAACCGATCCAGCCCAGTAAGATGGTAGCGGCAATACCAGTCCCCGTAAACCAGTAAATGATTTTCCTTCTTCTATTCTTCTTTCTGACAAAACTTTCCCACGACCCAAGGATATATTGTTCTTCGTACTTATCCAGGGTATCTTTTATCAGATCAAAAGGTTCGTTATCAGTTTCTGACTTTTTCATAGCTAATATTAAAATACAACTGGAAAAGTTCGCGTAACCTCTTTTTAGCCCTGGTCAGATATACTCTTGAGGTATTTTCAGGAATTTTAAGGATTGAGGATATTTCTTCGTGGCTGTATCCTTCAATTTCATACAGGTTGAATATCAGTCTTTGGATATCAGGAAGAAGATTCAGCAGTTTAATAATATCCTGAGCAGTAAGCTGAGTAATTATCCCGGGGGAATCATCAGGTACAAGTATTACCTCTTCTTCTGCTTTCAGATTCCGGTTGGTTTTTCTGAACCGGTCAATTGAGGTATTTATTACAATTTTGCCCAGCCATGTTCTGAAGGGAAAAGAGCTGTCATATTTATTTATCTGGTTAAACACCTTAATAAAGCTATCGTTAACTATTTCAAGAGCATTGTCTCTGTCGCGGTTGTATATTAGTGCCACTTTCAATGCATATCCGAAAAACCTTTTGTAAAGTATCTCCTGATACTTCTTATTTTTCTGATGGCACCCCTGAATAATTTCATCTAAACTATCATTCCCGGAACTGGTCACTCGGATACGATTTAGTTTTAGAGATGCCATTACCAGAATATATGGCGATGGCATCTCTGTTTCTCATATTACCCTGATCAAAAATAAGGCCATTTTATTTTAGTCCCTTTCGGCCGTTTGACGGAGTAACAGTCCCATCTCCCCCTTCAATAATATTGTAAAGCTTACCGAAATCAATAATCGAGGTCTCCCCATCCTGGGTAAGTTTAGCGAGGTTATCACATGTTCCATCCCCATAGTCCAATGAATATTCCTGTGTTTCTCCTTTTTCAGTTGTGGTAATAGTCTCCACTCCTGAAACCGGCACCCAAACATCAGCACACTGGTAATTTGTAATCAGAGGTGATTCAACAACATAATGATATTCAAATTCCTCCGACTCACTTGAATATAAATATTCCCCCGTGATTACTTTGTATGATATACTGTCCCAGACATTTGCATAGTCTGATTTATAGAAGGTATTGTTACCATCGTCATAGACTAGAGTTATCTCATCATGACCTGTTGATGTACCTGACCAGTTGAATATGGCAGGCATAATTGAAACAGTGGAATCGGCATCACCTTCCTTTAATCCTATTGAATAATAGGAGTTCCCATCCGAAGTAAAGGTATACTCGGAATATCCGTTCATCTCAACCCCGTAGGAATAGTAATTATCATAGATCACCTTGGAATAATAGTTATTGCCATCATTCCTCCAGATGTACGTTATTTTACCCTTATAAAGAGTACCGTACTCCTCGCAACCATCTCCATAATCGTAAATGGTGGTGTGGGAGCCATCTTCATTGTCAATTTCAGTTACATTGGCACAGGTGATCCATGTCCAGTAGCCGGTAGTATCTATGCTGGTACTATCGGGATAACCTGGTTCCGAACCGCTGCTCTCGATATTAAGCTGACCATCTTTATACTGACTGTGGCCAATCACTGACATGAAGCCGGTCATCTTGTTGGTGCCATAATTGAAAGCGTTCATTCGTGCTTCAAGCTCAAGTATCTTCTTTACCTTCTCAAGCTGATCGGTATTGTCTGTCTTGTTTTTTTCACAGGAGACCATCCCGGCCAGAAGGATAACGCATAAAATAATAACATTTAGAATTATTTTTCTCATGATAGTAAAGGTTTAAATTCATCAGCTAATACGTAATCCGGTATCAAAACGCTACAGTCATACCTAAAATCTTAATTGGGAAATTATTGGACAACAGTAAAGGATCCATCAACTTTAGAATGTAAACACAAGATTAATATTTTAATATTTATCTAAAGATCGTGTGATTACCTCTGGCTTTTAGTGGTCAATTTGTTCCGGCCAAAGGTGGTCAAAGTTACTGGCTTTCCCACTTAGGAATGATGTAATTCATTATCGTTCCAGTTTTGCTGATTATCCAAAACATATTTTCTGATGCGTTTTAATTGCCCAGTCGTAAAAATAATAGTTGTTGTAGGGGCGTTGCATGCAACGCCTCTACTATCGGTTTCTCGATAGACATGCTAATAATAATTTTTAACCATTTGTCCCGTACAAAACGTAACAAAATATTTCCCTGGCCGGGAATAATCACGCCCGGTATATCGCAATGAATCATATTGGTTTCTATTCCTGAACAATGGCGACAGATTTCGAATGCAGCTGGTGCATACAAGATTTGACTTATATCTCTCTTAATATATATTACTGTACTTATTTCTTCAACTTATAACTGCTTTCAACATTTGGATTTCCTTTCCCGTCGTAAATTACTTCCTGCGGATAAGGGTAAACCGGTCTCGACATCACCTCCTTATCAAATACTTTTTTCGTGACAACCACTCTTTCGGGAGGTTTGCTGTTCTCTACCCAGTCGCGCAAAATTGCCAATAGATCAGCATCCGCTGGTCCTTCACCTCCTCCGCAATGCAGTACACCCGGAAGAAGATAAAGCCTCATGTAATCATTGATTGCAGGATCAGCCGCTTTGACAGCATTATAATGATCAATTGTTGAAAATGCTGAAAGGGCCGGATCATTCCATCCATGGTAAAAGATGATTTTCCCTTTTCTGTTTTTAAAGCCGCTGTAATCAGTAGATGTGGCATTGAGATAAGCCGCTGCATATTTCATCTCCTTATCATAACTATTGAATTTATAATCAAGGTAATTCCAATCCGGATCCTGTAAAATCAGGTATTTGAATATCTCTATGCCAAAGTATGCTATAAGGCTTGGATAACCACCTCTCATTGTCATCTCATTCGGACCTGTGATCCACGTAGTCCAGCCACCTCCTTCATTTTCACCTCCAAATGGGAACCCCGGATATTTAAAGTCGTTCCCTATTTCAAACCCATCATAAATCGTCTTTATTGCCTTTATCTGGGCAGCGGTGAAACATCCCTTTCCTGGTACATCACCCGGACATACCGGCAGAGATGCAAAATCAAACTTGCAATTCGCAGGATTGTTTATAATACTGTCCCTTACACCATCAAGCAAATCACATTGCTTTAGCACCGCTTCCTGAAGGATCTTAATATGCTCCTTTGTAAGAATCGATTCGGTAAGCTTCGCCGGGTATACTGCCTGTGTATTCTGGATAGCTTCGACTGCAATTGATATCCAGTCAAAGGCAGGAGCTCCTGCAATGATACCATCAAAATCACCCGGATAACGCTGCGCTTCCATCATAGCCTGACCACCTCCCCTTGAACATCCCATGAAATAGGAATATTTCGGCCAATTGCCGTAATAACTGCCAATTATCGCTTTCGATACTTCGGCAGTACGGTGAACAGCAAGATGTCCGAAATTAACCTGTCTCTCCATATCATTAAGCGCCCAGCTGGCCGATCCTAAACCAGCTGTCTTGTGGCCTGTATCTGTGCCTGATGTTGCATAACCTTCCTTTACTTTCCCGGCTGCCATATTCTGTACTGATCCCACAAAACCTCCTCCGCCACCCATTACATAAACCCCATTCCAGTCGAGTGGAAGCAGGAGCTCAAAATTGATCTCCTTGCCAATAACTCCAGTTACTTTGCAATGCGATGGTCCCTGTGTGACTGAAATAGCACCGGTGATCTTCACATCGGGGAGTCTAAGTTCGGTTAGTTTTTCACATGGAATGCATATTTCAGCAACAGGTTTGTCCTGGGCAATCATCTTTACTGAAAGTGGTGTCAGCAGGATAAACAGGAAAATGAATGACTTTTTCATGGGAGGCAATTAAAAATGGATTACCAAAGTTAAGGGATGTTCATATAGAAATCAAGAAAAAGTTGAAGGGTTGAACGAGACTACCAGACAATGACGACCGGCAACTGGAAGGGCGAGAGTTGGTCACGGTTACCGGCTTTTGCAATTTGTGGTGCCTTTATTAAATCCTTTCAGTATTTAATATCATTTTACGAGTCCCGGAATCATTAAATGTAATGGGGATTTATGAGTTCCCTCATATCAGACAGTAATAAATACATATTGTGATACAGCAAGTATTTTATGTAATACAATACTTATTTATCGTGTTACAATATTTTTTTTCTGGTATATTTCTTCACTTAATATAGTAATCGTATATGATTTTAGTCCAAGTTTCCATCCCTTTATAAAATTCAGCCAGAGCAGGTTTTTCGATCCAGTCTGCTGTCATCCTGTCCGTTTCATTAATAACAACATTTTTATTTGAAACACGGATATTATATAAAAGCCCGATATGAACCCTGCCAACCGGAATTGTATCATCATTTATAAAGCCAATAAATTCTATATCCTCGATTAAACAACCATTTAACAGTCTGACCTCTTCAAATAGTTCTCTTTTTAGTTCATTAATTAAATACTGTTCATCCGATTCCTTTAAGTTGCTGGGATTCATATGACCACCCACTCCTAAAGAGAATTTATTGTGTAACCTTTTTTCTGTCTGCCCGGATGTCCTCCTGAATAAATAAAATGATTTGCTTTGCCGAACTCCGCGGAGTTTATCCCGCCAGGAGAGGGGCTCCGGTTCTTTATTTGAAATTACCGCATACGGAATAATCTGTTTAAACGAGGGATCTTCTTCAAGTTCATTTCTTTTACGAAACAGGCCTTTCTGAACAATCATTTTCAATGAATCACTTTTGCCATAAATTAACCCTTGTTCTTTATAGGTCAATAAATTCCAAAGCTCCTCAGTTGGGAAAGCAAATACTAACTCTTCCATTTTATTAACAATCTGTAAAAAGCGTTAATGCATAAAGCTATAACGGCTTAAAGACTATACACGACCGCACGACCGCAAGACCGCACGACCGCACGACCACAAGACCGCACGACCAAATTAAACAGCCATACTCCTTCTGATTGGAGGATGAGGATTATAACCTTCCACAACAAAATCATCAATAGTCAGCTGATCAAAAGGTTTTTTTGCAATATGTAATTTTGGTAAAGGTCTGGGTTCTCTTGACATTTGTTCAAGAATTGCAGTTACATGATCATATTTTTCTTCATTGCCATCACTGGGAGCATTTTTATTGATCCATTCAACAACTTCTGAATATTCTTCTCTTGCAGAAACACTTCTTATTCTTTTTTGCAGTTCCCTGAAATTATCTCTGTGCCATTGAGTTCTCTTTCCGATACCGGCATAAAAATGTGAATCTCCAAAAGTGTGGATAAATGTTTTTGGAACCATCTCTGCTTCTTGAGCAATTACCTGGGTAAGAGCAGTATAACTGGCTATATTAAAAGGAACACCTAAAAACTGATCACAACTTCTCTGGTAAAGCTGCAACTCTAATTCGCCCTCTTCATTAGCAGTTGCCTGATAAAGAACATGACATGGAGGTAAAGACATTTTTGGCGTGTCTCCGGGATTCCATGAATCAACAATGTGCTTTTTCCCGGTTGGATTCTTTCTTAAGCCACTTATCAATTTTTCCAGCTGGTCTATTTCAATAAACCTCTTTTTGTCATGATCATAATATTCCCATCTTCTCCATTGTTTCCCATATATTGGTCCGGCATCGCCCCATCTTTCTGCAAATTCCTGATCTTCTTTTATTCTCTGGCCATATTCTTCCATAGCTTTGTCCCAGTCAGGAGTATACTTCACAATACCTTCAGGAAAAATTCCTTCCTTCTGCATCCGTGGAAGATTGTCCTGAAAAGCATCAGGCCGCCATACAGGGGCGTTATTGTCTTCAAGGTATTTAATATTTGTATCCCCTCTCAAGAACCATATTGTTTCATGAAACATCGATTTTGTAGCCATCTTTTTTGTAGTCAATAACGGATACCCTTCTCTGAGATCATATTCGTTCTGATAACCGAATAAAGAGATAATCCCCGAACCTTTGCTTCCTCCTTTAAAATTTGAACGATCAGAAGTTAAAATTGCTT
Source organism: uncultured Bacteroidales bacterium (assembly GCA_963702415.1). GTDB lineage: Bacteria > Bacteroidota > Bacteroidia > Bacteroidales > VadinHA17 > LD21. The sequence continues at coordinate 422,771 of CAVPCP010000023.1, forward strand.
TTGCATGATCTAAATACTGTTGTGCCATTTTTTATTCTATTAAAAATTAATTCTTTTTAATTATGATTGGTCCTTTATTCTTATTTCAAGATTATTTTGTCATCAAAAATAGTTTTTATTTTTATTAATTATCAAACTCTGATGTATGCCGGAAAAACCGGTTGTGGTCACCACATTTGGCCGGTCAGATCATCTAAATTATAATTATTTATACAACAGCTATTTATCTCCTTAAAGCTATGATCAATACTTTCCGGTTGAAGCTGGTCAGGGTTACCGGCTATTACACCAATGATCATAAATATAATTTTTGTATTTTGGCTCTGGATATCTCTTTAAATCATATCTTTATCATTTCGCGAGATTTCCTTAAGTATTGAATTAATCCCATTCAGCAATGAAAAAGCCCATTCTTCTTTTCCTGATATTGACCCTTGCAATGTTGTTTATAACGGAAACCAGCTTTATTAGAATTACCGATCCTTATGGTCCGGAAAGAAAGAATGGCAAAAATTCTGATTTGCAGTTGTTCAACGGTAAAAACCTCGACGGCTGGTACACCTTTATCAGGGAGAGGGGAAAGAATGTCGATCCAAAGAAGGTGTTTACAGTCAAAAATGGCATGATCAGAATTTCCGGCGAGGAGTTTGGCTGTATAACCTCAAATGATGAATTTGAAAACTATAAAATAACAGTTGAATTCAAATGGGGTGAAATAACCTATGAACCAAGGGTCGACAAAGCAAGGGACAGCGGGCTGCTTCTGCATTCTGTTGGCGAGGATGGTGGTTCGGATGACACATGGATGCATTCGATCGAATGCCAGATCATTGAAGGCGGCACAGGCGATTTTATCGTTGTCGGTGATGGAAGCCGGAACTTCTCAATAACATGCCCTGTTGCTCCCGGAAAGCAAGGTGGTTCATATGTATATCAACCTTACGGGAATATGGTAACGATAAACTCAGGACGGATAAACTGGTTTGCACGTGATCCTGAATGGAAAGACAAAATAGGATTTCGTGGAGCAAAAGATATCGAAAAACCTTTTGGGAAATGGAACAAAATTGAATGTGTTGTAAAAGATAAGGAGATCTTCATTTATCTCAACGGCACTCTGGTAAACCATGCTGTTAATGTACAGCCTCAGAAAGGACGGATTCAGATCCAGTCGGAAGGTGCTGAAATATTCTTCAGACAGATAGTCCTTACCTCGCTGTAGGTAAGATGTCAATATTAGATACCTTAACCATAATTGGTTAATATCAGATTGTCCCCCGGAATCCGGAGTTAGATCCTTGTTGTTTCAATATGTATGTTTAGTGATATCAGACCGGATTATAGCGGCCAAAGAAGTACGGATTTTGCAAAGCCCGTATAATAACATTGTTTCTAAAATTCATGAATTTTAACCACTGAATGAATTATAAATTTCATGCTCAAATCGCTCTGGTTTCGCTAAAATTTCTTAACTTTTGTGAAGAAATCTCCCGATCAAGATGAAAACCTGTGAAAGAATGTTTTTCTCAGGACTTCTGCTTATAACAGCTGTACTGACATCCGGGTTCATTCCCTCGCCTCACAAATCAGGAAAATCATCTCCTCAATATGAGGGCATAATTGCTCTCTCCGGACTTTCGGACAGTGTAACGGTTTACAGTGATGAAAGAGGAATGCCTCATATTTATGCCAATAATGAACATGACCTGTACCTTGCGGTTGGTTATATCTCAGCCCGGGAGAGGCTCTGGCAGATGGATCTGATCCGCCGCAGTGCATATGGGCGGCTATCGGAAATATTCGGTAAATCCTTTCTGCAGGCTGATATTTTCTCCAGGTGTCTCCGGATAGATGAAAAATCAAAGCTAATTCTTAAAAATGAAGACCCGGAAATAGTTGCCTGCCTGCAGGCTTACGCTGATGGCGTAAATGCTTTTATTAATTTCACCGGCAGGAAGTTGCCGCTCGAATTCAAACTACTCTCGTACACTCCCGAACCATGGAGCCTGGAGGACATCCTAAGTATTATAGGGTTAATGGGCTGGAGCCTTGATTACAGGAACCTGACAGCTGAACTCTTTATATACCAGCTGGCCAGGAAAGTAGGTTCAGAAAAAGCTTTCGGCTTAATTCCCGACTGGAAAGCTGTTACAAATATTGCTTATCCTGATTTTGAAATTAATGATACTCTGATCTCCCTGACAAGATCAATTGTTTCCGCGTTTGACCAGATAATGAAACTTGGAGTCACGGCATTTTCAGGCAGCAATAACTGGGCTGTTGCAGGGAACAGAAGTGAAACAGGGAAACCTCTTCTTTCAAATGATATGCACCTTAGCCTGGGCGCCCCGGGAATATGGATACAAATGCATCAGGTCATACCGGGGAAATTAAATGTCACGGGGGTTGTGATCCCCGGCGAGCCTTTTGTTGTTGCCGGGCATAACGAAAAAATTGCCTGGGGCATGACAAACCTCAGAGTGGATGCCGTTGATCTGTATGCCGAAAGAATAAATCCTGAGAACCGAAACCAGTATTTTTTCAATGGCGAATGGAAAGAAATTAACAGCAAAGCTGAAATAATCAGGATCAAAGGAGGGAAGAATGATACATTAAGTATCCGATTTACCCACAGGGGACCGATTATATCAGGATTGATTAACCTTGATAATATTCCAAAGAAAATTAAATGGTTAGGGTACGATTATCTTACAGGTTTGAAAATCCTGGAAGATATTTCCTTAAGTATGAGATGGTCGGGATTTGATAGTAGCGATGAAGTCAGGACAATTTATTTACTAAACCGGGCAGATGGATGGGATGATTTCAGATCAGGACTAAGGACATTCAGGTCAATAAGTCAGAATTTTGTCTATGCGGATACAGAAGGTAATATAGGACTGCATACAGGGGGAGGTATTCCGGTGAGAGAAGGCAATGGCATTATGATAATGAGTGGAGAGACTGATGAATATGATTGGAAAGGATATGTCCCTTTTGACCAGCTTCCTAACAGCTTTAATCCTGAAAACGGAGCAGTTTCGTCAGCAAATAACAAAACGGTAAGCGATGATTATCCATATTTTATCAGTCATAGTTTCGATGTGCCTTACAGAATAAACAGGATAAGACAAATGCTTGATGAGAAAGAAACATTCAGTACTGAATATTTTAAAAGAATGGTAACTGATCAGCACTCTGATCTTGCCCAGTTAATTACACCATATTTACTCAGGCTGAACGACAGTCGGAGCATGCTGACATCTTCAGAAATCCTGGCCTTGAATGCTTTATCAGGCTGGGATTATGATATGAATCCCGGTCTGGCAGCTCCAACAATAATAGAGTTTTTCAGGATTAGTTTTAAAAGGAATCTACTGGCCGATGAAATGGGTGACCTTTATGATCAGTTATGGGATATCTGTGGGGAATATTATGTTTACAGATCCTTAAAGAAAGACCTGATGAGTGGGTTGATAATGTCAATACGCCTAAGGTTGAGACGATAGATGATATAGTGATGCAGAGTTTCAGGGATGCCATCATGTCGCTTGTAAAAAAATACGGGAAAGATCCCGGAAACTGGGAATGGGGTAAAATCCATACTGTCACATTTACACACCCCCTGGGTTCTGTAAGGATATTGGGGTCTTTATTTAACCTTAATTCTAAAAAATTCCCGATCGGGGGAAGTGATCATACTGTATGCCCGTATTTTGATTGTAAACCCGGATTTGAAGCAGTAAACGGAGCATCCATGAGGTACATTTTCAATACTGCTGACTGGGATGAGTCTTATTCTGTAATACCGGGAGGTACCTCCGGAGTGCCCGGGAGCGAATTCTACTTGTCGCAGGTTAAAACATATCTCGACGGTAAGTTCTATAAGGATCATTTTTCAGATAATGCAGTCAAAACCTCTGCAAGGTACACCCTGATCCTCAAGCAGGATAAATTATCCTCGTCTGTTCACTGATTCTTCCCTGCATTTACTTTTTCCTGAACGGAGATTACCAGCCATATCAGATCGACCACCTGAATTATTGAAGCCTTACTTCTCTCCATAAATTACAAACGCATTGGAGTCAATTGCAAGCGCTCCGTTTGGGTATTTCTGTTTAATCTGATTAAAGACTTCACTCCTGATTTTTACCTTCATCTCACAATCAGCATTCTTGAGTGCTGCTACAACAGGAGCTACGACTTCAGTCATGAAATTCCAGTAAATCTTTCTGTTTCCCGGGATGAGTTTTCCCATGACTTCTGTCTCTGAAATATTCTTTAGTCCGGCTTGCTTAAATAAATCCGGGATAAGGCCGTTTTTGGCGCAACGAAATAGTCCGGGTGCTCCCTGAGGCACAGGTGCCACTTTCATGTTTTTATTAACAATACTCAGAACAGAGGCGGCCCATAAATTCTTTTCAGGCTCATTCCAGACTGTCACGGCAATTCTTCCACCTGGTTTTAAAACCCGTACCATCTCTTTTGCAGCAAGTAACATATCAGGGAAAAACATAAATCCAAAACGACAACTGATCGCATCAAAGCTATTGTCAGGGAATGGGAGCTCGCATACATCACAGGTAATGGTTTCAAAATTTTTTATTCCTCGTCTGTCTGCATTTTCAAGAGCTACTTCAAGCATTCCTTCAGCAAGATCAATTGCAACTACTTTTCCGCCACTTAACATAGTTGCAATTGTAAGTCCTGGTTCTCCCGTTCCCGATGCTACATCAAGCACCATATCCGTATCCTTTGGTCTTAACCCTTGAATGATGGCATCGGCCATTGGTTTCAGGAAGTCCATCGTCAGATCGTCCCATTTCTTCCAACCCTGAGAAAACCTGTTCCAAACTTCCTTTTGCTGTTCCCTGATTTGTACAAGTTGTGCTTCCATCTTTTATTTGTCAGTGATTAGAGTGCTGACTCCGCACTTTTTAAGCGCATATTTTCATTATTGATCATTGGCGTTAACATATCTATAATAAAAATTATTAAACAATTGAGGTTTATATTAAGTTCAGTTCTTCCGGCTCCTGAGTGGCAAAAGGCTGAAGGTTGTTTTATTAAGGGGCATCGGGTTAGAGGCTTAACAGCACTTTGTTGTATAACCAAAAGAGAGTGATATAAATCAAATAAGGTTCAAGGATAACTCTAAAATGGTCAGCGTCATGAGTAAACAAAATATAAAATAGTCTGTTTATTTATTGAAACCCGAAGCACAGAATCCTATGAAAAGATCTTTTATAGCCACGATATCTTTTCTTTTAACAGTAGCAAGTATTGCTCAAGGCAGGTTTTCTGTTCCCGAACTCACCGATATCCAGAAATACCGGATTGCAGCCATACAATGGAATGGTTCGTATCTGATCCAGATCAGCTATGCCAAATCTCTCGGGAAACCTCCGGAAGATGTAGCAAAGTTTACGGCAGATCAGTTGAAACCTACCTTGAATAAGCAGGGAGGGTATGACGGCTTCGTGCAGGGAATTTTATATACGATGGTTTCCCTGGTACCGTACGGCTCTGTCGAAATAAATGAAGAAACGCCAAATGCATTAACTTTTAAAGTTACAGGACTCTATTCCGATCTGAGGGAGGGGGGATCAATCTTTAATGTCACCTATGAAGAATACATTAAATTCTGGGAGATAGTAAACTCAGGGCTGGCTGATTACATGGGCGCAAAATATTCGCAGAAGGATTCTGATGAGGGATTAATTGTAACTATCACCCGGAAATCAGATAAATAGAATTATTCGGAATTTAACTAAAAGGAGATATTCTGTTCTCAGATTTTCTTATAAAAGTTTTTGAGATCTCTTATTATAAATATTATCAACCAGGTTCATAAAAACGAAAGGAGGTTATAAATCAAGAACCTGATATTCTGACTCTTAAATTAAACCTGTTATTAACTAAATCTTATGCGTATGAAAAATTTTTACCGTATTCTAACATTAGTGTTTTCATTTTTTTTGATTAACCCCGCTGACAGCTATGGTCAGCTCCTGGGTCAGATTCCGCTTAATCCAAAGAACATTCCCCAGTTTGTTGATCCTCTGCCCCATTTTGCCGGACAGAGGATTCAGGCCTCAGGCACTATGGTGATTAAATATGAGCCTATTGATCAGATTGCAGTATCAACCGGGACTGTACTTGCGACCGGAACAGTCGGAACTACCCCTGGCGCAGGATTAGCACACCTCTGGGGTTATTCCGTATCAAACGGCACGGAATCGAGACCTGCTTACTGGCCTGCATTTACTATTGAGGCACAACAGGGTTCACCGGTAAATGTCACCTATGAGAACAAACTTGACGGAGAAACCTACGCCAGCGTGAACCTCATCGCAGATCAGACGCTTCATTGGGCCGCTCCAGGAGGCATGGATATGATGAACATGACACCGTACACCGGTCCTGTTCCGGTAGTGCCTCATTTGCATGGTGGTGAAGTGGCATCAGAATCAGACGGAGGACCGGATGCATGGTTTACTCCAGGATATAGTATTAAAGGTCCGTCGTGGGGCGTGGATGGCACGGATGAGTATTACCATTATCCTAATTTACAGGAAGCAGCCACCCTTTGGTGGCACGATCATGCACTGGGTGCAACGCGGCTGAATGTGTATGCCGGACTTGCAGGATTTTACTTTCTGAAAGGTGACGATGAGGAAAATGCTCATCTCCCCGGATGGTCAGGAGACGATCTTGTTCAGGAAATGGCACCCCCTGGAAAGACAGGTACCTTCAATCCGAATCCCTACCTGCCTGAAATTGAGGTTGTCTTCCAGGACAGGATGTTCGATAATACAGGGGGACTATATTACCCTAATCTGCCACCAAATCCGATGGATCATCCTTTCTGGACCCCTGAATTTGTGGGTGATGTAATTACGGTAAATGGCAAAACATGGCCCTATTTAAGTGTGGCCCCACGCAAATACAGGTTCCGTCTGCTGAATGGATCAAACGCCCGTTTCTATGAGATATGGCTGCAGGATCTTGTATCAGGTGCAATGGGGCCACAAATAGTTCAGATCGGGACCGACGGAGGACTGCTTGACACCCCTGTTCCTATCGTGGGGAAACTTCTTCTGTCGCCGGGTGAACGTGCTGATGTTGTAATAGATTTTTCAGCATCTGCACCAGGTCAGGTGTGGACACTTAAGAATTCCGGAAATACTCCCTACCCGAAAGGAGGACCCCCAAAGGGGGCTACACTGGGTCGAATTATGCAATTTGTAGTAAACGGAACGATGGTTTCTGGTGTCAATCCTACCCTTCCAGGGACTGATAAGAGTTCAATCCAGCTCCCGCTCAGACTAAAACCCCTTGTCAAGCTTGCTGATTTTGTTGCAGGAACACCTGCTCCCGGGATTGTGGTCGATAAAAAACGTCAGCTGACCCTTAATGAGGTCATGGGAATGGGTGGCCCTCTTGAGGTACTTGTAAACAATACAAAATGGGATGGCAATGGAATGGAGACGCCCGGATTGGGAGAAACAGAACTGCCTGTGGAAGGGACAACCGAACTATGGCAGATCATCAACCTTACGGCTGATGCCCATCCGATTCACCTTCACCTGGTCCAGTTCCAGATAGTAAGCCGTCAGAAATTCAATGTGAGCAATTACAACAAGGCCTACAATGCTGCTTTTGTCGGCGGAGCCTTCCAGCCGGCAATTGGCCCTCCCCTGGCATTATGGTTCATCGAATGCCGATAACGCTGTCGGAGGGAATCCTGCCATTAATCGCTTTTTACAAGGCAGGGCAAGCCCTGCCAAACCCAATGAGGCAGGATGGAAAGACACCCATGTTGTAATGCCGGGAGAGGTGACAACATTCATTGTAAGGTTTGCTCCAACTGACCTGCCAACGGCTGCTTCTGCTGCTGAATTGATATATCCTTTTGATCCGGGAGCCGGACCAGGCTACGTATGGCACTGTCATATCATTGATCATGAGGACAATGAAATGATGAGACCATATATGGTTATCTCCAATACGTCAAGACCGGATCCGGCATTGACCTCTAAGCGAGGTTTAATCCCGGCAGCTATGAAAGCTGGTTCATCATTCGTTGTTGCTGATCAGTTGTCAGAGAAAATCAGCGGAATTGTTCTTGAACAGAACTATCCCAATCCTTTCTCGGGTGAAACGGAAATTCGGTTTACCTTACCGGAACCGGCTAAAGTTCAATTAATTTTGTTCAATTCAGCCGGACAGGAGGTACAAACAATTATAGATGCAGTAGCTCCTGCCGGGCTTAATACCGTAAGATTAAACGGAGGAAGTCTTAAAGCAGGTATGTATTTTTATCAGCTCAGAGCAGGAGTTATTTCACAGGTCAGGAGAATGGTTGTACAAGATTGATCATTTTACCTGTAAATTTCACATTTATAAAAGAGCTGCCTTAAAAAAAGGGCAGCTTTTTTTTGCATTTAATATGATTATTTCCTATTTACCATGTGTCTCTTTTAGACTATTCCTCTATTTCCACAATCGCCTCTATTTCAACAGCTATATCAGATGATAACATAAACATTCCAACTGTAGACCGCGCATGTTTCCACCCCCAAGACAATATGAATGGTCATATTGTAAGTTCGTTCAATCCCTTTTCCAGGTTGAAACATATATAAGAGGCATCTCTGCCTGAGTACCAGGTATTTGATTTCAGATCTTTTACGGCTTTCATCTTTTCAAAGGCTTCTCCCCGTTGTTTCTGGTTTTCAATACCGGCTTACTGACCGGTGAATTGAGTTTCAGCGTGAACCCAGGAGAGGCGTAAGGGGAATTAAGTGTGATTATATTGTTTCGGGCTGTGATGGAGGTGAGTTCCTTTGCTGCCCAATAACGGGCGATTTCACTTAATTTCATCCATATCAGGTTATCATACTTCTGGTCAAGCCTTTTTTTGACCTGTTTCAGTATATTGAATCCGACATGCTCTCCATTGAAATATATACCCGGCCAGTGACACACCATTACAGCAGGTTCACCGCTGTCGATTACCTCAACGATCCTTCCCGAAAGAAGGTCAGGAGTAATGAATTTACCGGCATCGCCTGGGTCCAGTCCATCCCAGCCGCCGAACCAGTCGCCTGTACACCCAGTATCGATATAACACATTTCGGATCGGAGGTATTGAGATCGGAAGGGAAGAGACCTGCGGAGCCACACTTTTATCCTTTTCAGTAACAGATCGCGGAAATAATGAGGTATTTCAGCACCGTAAACATCCCGCACCGACTGCAGAGTGCTCAGGGCAAGATTGTCCTGGTTCCTTCCGCCGTATCCGCCCGGAGTAGTCAATCCCTCACATGGGAGACCGGCCTCTTTAAGTATATTGAGGGCATAAGCCTGGTATGCTGCCAGTTCATCAGTAC
>CAVPCP010000024.1:0-27049 GCA_963702415.1 uncultured Bacteroidales bacterium
AAGTAACTAAATCAGTACTTAAAGTGAACTAAAGTTTGGAGTGACTAAAGTTTGATTTATCATGTTATTATTAACTTTAGGCACTCTAGGCACTCCAAACTCTAGTCACTGATTAGTAACGATATAAATAATAAACAATCGATATGCATATTAGTTTTTGTCCGTAAATAATATAACTTTCCCCCGGAATTCTGTAACACTTTCAGGGTTCAGGGGATAAAACTTTGTCTGTCAGGTTCCATTTGTATCTCATAATTTAAAAGAATGAAAACTGCAGAATTAAAAGATAGGTTGAACAGACGGAATGAAGTGCTCCAGCAGAAATTTACTGTTTCAAATGGTATTTCAATCAGGCAGAAAACAGAAAAAAATATGCGATTTTAAGACAGTTTCGCATTAAACTTGGTAAGTCAAAAGCAGAATTTCATAAGATTTTCGACCTATATAGACATCCGCTCGGCCAAAAGAATCCATGAGCGTTTAGCAGAATTCAGGGGAAAAAAATAATTTAAGCTGATTAATTCAGATATTAATCAAATTAAAACTACCGCTTTAATAATAAACATTTAGTCCACTTTGTATGTTTACTGTGAAGCAGAAGAAACAAATAAACCGATGACTATATAGAGTGGACTTATCATTTAAAAACAAAATTATGAGCACAGGAAAAGTTTTATTAGGCTTACTGGCCGGGTGTAGCTGCCGGCGCATTATTGGGGATATTATTTGCCCCGGAAAAAGGTTCTGTTACCCGTAAAAAAATTTCAAAAAAGGCGGAAAAATACGGGGATGATTTAAAGGAAAAATTCAATGAATTTGTTGACGATATCTCCGAAAAATTTGGAGAGGTCGAGGAAGAGATTTCTGACTTTGTGGGAACCAAAAAAGTCCAGAACAGCAACTACTAAAAAAGACGAATAAACCGCAACATGCTGAAGCAATGGAAGACAATACAAAGCTTATTGAGATTCTTGAAAGAACTGCTGAATATGGCAAAGCGAGCTTTGAATTAGTAAAACTAAAAGCTCTTGATAAAACGTCAGACGCGGTTTCCTCATTAATACCGCATGCTGTTGTATTGGTATTAGCTGCTGTATTCATGCTTTTCCTCAATCTGGGATTGGCTTTGTGGCTTGGAGAAATTTTGGGGAAGGACCTTTTACGGATTCTTTGTAGTTGCTGCTTTTTATGGAATAGCAGGGATCGTGTTACATTTTTTTATGCATCAACGGATTAAAATCCTGATAGGAAATTATTTCATTAAACATGTGTTAAAATAAAATCCATGCAAAAAATAAAATCCGTTGCCGAGCTTAAAAATGCAATTCAAATATTGGAAGTTGAACAATATGATAAGGGACAGCTTCTGAAAGAACAATTATTCATTACTTACAAAAGCTTAAGGCCTGCCAATTTTCTCATGAGCACGGTGAAAGATATTGCTTCATCGCCATATCTGATCGATAACATCCTGGGCGCTGCCATGGGTTTGGTTTCCGGATTTCTCACAAGAAAAATATTTATAGGTGCATCAGGCAATAAATTAAAGAAGCTTATCGGTCATGTTTTGCAGTTTGGCGTTGTAAACTTTGTTGCTATGCATCCCGGAGCCATTAAAACAATCGGCTCGTCTATAATTCAACGTTTTACCCGCAAAAAAAGAATGAATTCAATGAAGCCGTAACAGATGAGAAATTGAAATTGCCACTTTGCGCAAAAGCATCTGCTTTTGTCATCGGCTTAGTTGTATTGTTTGCCATTTTATACATCGCGAAGGGAATTATTCTACCATTTTCACGGAAAGACTTTTTTTTCGATGCAACCTATCATGGCATTATTAAAATTCATTTATTGACTCCTGACTTGTGACAATTAGTACGGTATAAGTGTGTTTTTGACAAGCCCCGTCAGGGGCATAAGACTTAAAACAGGGCAGCGCTCTGGTTTACTGTATACAAGGCCTACGGCCTTAATAATCTTACAATAAATGCAATCAGTTTGTAAATTCCGAAAAGAATCCCGGAAATAATCACCAGGAACAGTGATGGTCATCCAGAATGGATTGTCGTAAAATAACGAGAAGGAATCTGACGAAATTATTTGTTTTTCTCTGTTTTTCAATTTCCTTAGTGATATCAGGTGCTTTTTGACTAAAGTCGAGATTTTTAATATTTCCTAAAAAGCTATTTTGAACCGACGTTTCAAGGCAGAAAATAACAATTTCGTCAGTAAGTTCCGAAGCTATAAGAAGATCTCTTTCTAATTTATCCCAGGTAAGCGCTGCCAGCTCAAAACCTCCTATTTTAACTCCTCCACCGGTACTTCCCAGGCCAGCCGGCATATTTTTCTGATATAAAGAGGGATAATTCCCGGATTACCATGAGTCCGCTTGTATATAACATGGGTATCTCCCTGTCGGTTTAATATCGACAATCCCCAGTAACTTCTGAAAGGAAGTGGTCTTTTTAGCTCTCTCCTCAAATAAAAAGGGTATAATATAACTTTCAACTACATAGCCGTCAGTTTTCATTATTCGAAATAAGCCTTTGATAAATTTCTGTTGCGGCTTTAATGCGATTTGTTGTCATAGAGTCTTTTATATACTTTCCAGCCAAACTTCCAGGGATGTGTAAAAGCCAGCTTGGCGTCATTCATATCAGGTTCAAGATCAAGGCCTATTCCTTCCCATTTTAGATTGATTTTCTGTGGTCCATTTTTTAAAATCATCATATCGTTTCCGGCTTTTTCTCCATTATGCATATTGAACCAGTAACCATCCTCTTCAGGAAGGAGCATCCAGGCATAAACCGGAATGCCAGCCTGATTTAATCTTTGAATCGTTGCAGTTCTTCCTGTCCCAAAATCATGTAATCCTATTCGCAATGAAACCTGCATTTCAGACAAGCTCCCGTATGAGGGATGAATCTGCAAAAAGCTTGTATGAATTCCTTTTCAGGAAGCTCGCAAAAGAATGAAAGCCAGGGAGTGCCTCCATTAATGATGCTTAAATAAAATGAAAACGAAAACATGATATTAACATTGTTCTTTTATAACCTTTACTGCTGATTAATTTGTCATAGTTTGTGCTGGTTTAAATATAATCATTGCAAAGAACAATATTTAACTGTCAAACAAACAATTTTCATCAATATAAGGATATTTGCTTGTTGTGAATAAACTCTTATTGTTATGCCGGAAGAGGAAAAGAAAAAAGCCGGAAGCGGATTTAAAGAGCTGCTGAAATTATACAGGTTTCTGAAGCCATATCGATGGATATTTGCTCTGGGCATGTTTTTCCTTCTGATATCGAGCGGAGCAAGCCTTTTATTTCCAAAATACCTTGGGAACATGGTTGATATTGCCAACAAGGGGAAGGAGCTCAGTGAGATTAGCCGTACAGGAGTGATTTTGCTTGTCATTGTGGTTGTACAGGCTATTTTTTCGTATTTCCGTACAAGGATCTTTGTAACGGTAACCGAGAAAACACTTGCTTCCATCAGACAGCATCTGTACAATCACCTGATTAAGCTCCCGATGTCATTTTTTTCTGAAAGAAGGGTCGGTGAGCTTAACAGCCGGATTTCGGCAGATATTGCAATCCTGCAGCACTCATTAACTGAAACCCTCGCAGATCTTCTCTCCCAGATCCTTGTAATTACGGGAGCAATAACGCTTATGATGATAAGCTCATTCAAACTGACCTTGTTCATGCTTGCCGTTGTACCGCCAATGGCGCTTTTGGCATTTTTCACAGGCAGGGCGGTGCGCAAGTATTCCAAAAAAGTACAGTCGTACGTTGCCGAATCAAATACGATTGTGGAAGAGACACTTCAGGGTATCCAGAATGTGAAAGCCTTTACCAATGAATTATTTGAGATAAACAGGTACCGTGAAAAAACCGATGAAGTTGCAAGAGCCGGCATTAAAGGAGGGAAATACCAGGCAGCACTCTCCTTCATCGTCCTTGGTTTCTTCATTGCGATGGGGCTTGTTATCTGGCGTGGTGCAATACTAATTGCAAAAGGACAGATGGAGGCCGGACAACTATTTTCATTTGTAATTTATTCGGGATTCATTGCAGGAAATATAGCTGGAATGGCAAGTGTTTACACCCGTTTACAGAGGACAATCGGAGCCGCTGAGAAACTTCTTTTGCTCCTTGATGAAACGGCAGAAACCGTTGATGTGTTTTATGTACCGGATCCGGCCAATACTCTGAATGGGCAAATTACATTTGATGGTGTGGAATTCAGATATCCTTCAAGGGATATGGTAACAGTATTGAAACATGTCAGTTTCAGCATTGAGCCGGGCCAGCAGGTTGCCCTTGTAGGTCCGAGCGGTGCCGGTAAATCGACTCTTGTATCACTGCTTATTGAAATTCTATGAACCGACAAATGGAATGATCCTTTTCGACAACCGCGACAGCAGGAATTTTCCGATTACATCCCTTCGGGCGCAGATGGCAATTGTAATGCAGGATGTATTTCTGTTTGGAGGCTCGATAAGGGAAAATATTGCATACGGGAGACCTGAAGCCAGTGAAAAGGAAATTATCGATGCTGCAATTCAGGCAAATGCCTGGGATTTTATACAATCATTCCCCGACAAGCTTGATACTATTGTCGGAGAGAGGGGTATCCAGCTTTCGGGAGGGCAACGCCAGCGTATTGCCATTGCTCGTGCCGTCCTGAAAAATCCTAAGATCCTGATTCTTGATGAAGCAACATCATCACTCGATTCGGAATCAGAAAGGCTTGTTCAGGAAGCGCTTGAAAAGCTCATGAAGGGACGTACATCAGTTGTAATTGCTCACCGGCTGGCGACCGTGCGAAATGCAGATAAAATAATTGTCCTTGAGGAAGGAATAATTGTCGAACAGGGTACTCATACGCGAGTTACTTGCCAATGAAAATGGCCTTTACAAGACTCTGACAGAACTTCAGTTTGCAAAATGAAAACGGCGCGGTATGAGGCATGCGGCGTGGCGGTGTGCGGCGGGGGTGTGAGGTATGCGGCTCGTGAATAGGTATCACCCCACCCAGCGAAGCAAGAAAACAAGCAACAAGGTTTTGCAACTCAACGCACCAGCAACAGCAACCAGCAACAAGCTAAACCATTTGCAATATTAATTCAATATCTTTACTTGTAATTTTAAATTAATTACAGTAATCATAAAATAATTTACATACCATGTCACTTACCGAGAAAATTGCCAGCGACCTCATTAATGCTATGAAGGCCAGGGATAATGTATCCCTTGAGGCAATAAGGGCTGCAAAAACTGCTTTTCTCCTTGCCCGATCTGAAAAAGGACAGGACACCGTTCTGAGTCCCGAAGAAGAATTGAGAATCATCCAGAAACTGGTAAAACAGAGAAGGGAATCTGCAGCAATTTACAAGGAGCAGAACAGACCTGATCTTTATGAAAAGGAGGTTACGGAAGCTGAGTCCTTGAAAGATATCTGCCTGCAAAAATGAATGATGAGGAGCTTTTAAAGATTGTTAAAACGATAATTGACAGGGTTGGGGCAAAATCACCCGCCGACTTTGGCAAGGTTATGGGCATTGCAATGAAAGAACTTGCCGGGAAAGCCGACGGGAAAGAGATCTCAGCGAAAGTGAAGCAATTGCTCGGTTAGATTACTTAGCCTGGTGCTGGTTCCCTGGTGCCGGGTGCTGGTTGTTGGTTTCTGTTAAATAGTTTTTATGACAATCTGGAATGTTTATCCACTTTTAGTACACAGACGAACAAGTTAAACTAAATCCATACTGAAAATGAAGTCAAAATTAATAAGGAAACTTGTTGGCGGATTGAGTCTCACAACAGCAGCATTTATTTTTCAGGCCTGTTATGGCCCACCACAGGATTTTGGAGACGATATTTTTATTGAAGGGCTGGTGAAATCCAAAAAAACCGGCCAACCCATAAAAGGAATAAAAGTATCTGTTAAAGACAATCCGCAATATCAATTCACAAGTGAAGACGGGAGCTTTTCATTTTATACCGGATTTGCAGAAAACTGCACTATCAGGTTCCAGGATACAGATGCAGGCCAGAATGGTGCTTTTAGTGATAAAGATACCACTCTGACAAATCTTACCAGCCAGATATATCTCAATATTTTACTGGCTGAGAAATAGATGTATCAGATACTGAGAAAACAAATCTTTCACAGGTTCAGAGCGACCGAAACCAGGCATCACTTGTTGAGCTATTTGTTTTGGGAATGCACAACACGATGCAATCTTAACTGTCTTCATTGTGGCAGTGACTGCTCAAATGATGGTTCCGTTCAGGATATGCCTCTGAAAGATTTTTTATCAGCGCTTGACACAATCGACAAAAGATCAGATAATTTAATAGTTGCATTAACAGGCGGGGAACCGCTTTTGCGGAAGGATATTGAATTATGCGGTATGGAGATCAGGAAACGGGGAATGCGATGGGGTATGGTTACAAACGGATATCTATACGATAAGGAAAGACATATTTCATTATTAAATGCAGGATTAGGAGCTTTAACAATAAGTCTTGATGGATTGGAAGATACTCATAACTGGCTGCGAAGCACAAAGAATAGCTTTTCAAAAACTGACAGAGCTATCAGTCTGGCAGCCAGTTCATCCAGGCTGAATTTTGATGTGGTGACATGTGTAAACAAAAGGAACATCCATGAGTTACCGGCTATTTATGATTACCTTACCGGAAAGGGCGTTAAAGCATGGCGGTTGTTTACAGTAGCTCCTATCGGGAGGGCTGTAAATACTCCGGACCTTTTTTTGACAGACCCTCAGTTTAAGGAAATGCTGGACTTTATATGTCTTAAGAGGAAGGTGAAATCACTTGATGTAAAATTCAGCTGTGAAGGATATGTTGGTAAGTATGAGTTAAAAGTCAGAGACAGTTACTTTTTTTGCAGAGCAGGAATTAACATTGGTTCCATACTTTCCGATGGCTCAATATCAGCCTGTCCGAATATTGACCGGTCGTTTTCGCAGGGGAATATCTACAGCGATAACTTTTATGAAATCTGGCAAACCAGATTCCAGACTTTCAGAGACAGAAGCTGGACCAGAACAGGCCAGTGTGAAGGATGCACTGATTATTCGGAATGT
Organism: uncultured Bacteroidales bacterium; assembly: GCA_963702415.1. Classification (GTDB taxonomy): domain Bacteria; phylum Bacteroidota; class Bacteroidia; order Bacteroidales; family VadinHA17; genus LD21. Next base: position 7,120 of record CAVPCP010000024.1, read on the forward strand.
CAGGGTAATGGAATGCATAACTGGCAGGGGCAAGGAAAAGACTTGCTGATTTGCCACAATGAAAAAATTAAAAAGACTTTGGAATGAACCCATTTTTTTGCCGGGAAATGGAAAATCATATCGATACCAACCAGATTACAATTATAATAAGCATAAGAACAATACATTTATTTTCTTATATTTAAAATCCTTAAATCATTTATATATGAAATTTCAATCCTCAACCAGAAACTGGATTACAATTATTGGTTCATTGATTGCATCAATAAATCTGTTGCTGATTATAGTGTTGTTTGTGATTTCAACCATTTTCAACAAAAACGAAACAAATCTTGGATTATTCATATACGTTATTTTACCGGGATTTTTATTGCTCGGTCTGATAATGATACCATTAGGAATAGTTATTTCAAGAAAAAAAAGAATCGCTGCAGGCCAGGATGAAATAAAGAAGTTGCCGACAGTTGATCTGAATAATCCAAAGCACAGAAAGGCATTTATCATATTCACCATAGCAACGGTAATAATCCTTTTCCTCTCCACTTATGGGAGTTTCGAGGCATTTCATCTTACCGAATCGGTGGAATTCTGCGGGACCCTGTGTCATAAAGTTATGGAACCGGAATATACGGCTTACCAGAACTCAAGTCATGCAAATGTTGGATGCGTTGAATGTCATGTCGGAACCGGGGCATCGTGGTATGTCAAATCAAAGCTCTCCGGATTGCACCAGGTTTATGCAGTGGCTACAAAAACATATCCTTCACCTATTGAAACACCCCTCCATGATTTGCGTCCGGCAAGAGAAACTTGCGAAAGGTGCCACTGGCCTCAGAAATTTTATACAAATAACCTTCATACAAATAAGTATTATCTTGCCGATTCCCTAAACTCCGAGTGGAACATTACCCTGCAGATGAAAATCGGCCCCGAATACAGCGATCTTGGTTTTAAGGAGGGAATACACTGGCACATTAACCCGAACATCAATATTGAATATATATCTGAAAATGACAAACGTGAGTTAATTACTTATGTGAAGTACACAAATAAAGCAACAGGAGAAGTTACAATTTACAGAAATCCCGATATTGAAATATCTGACAGTATGATAGCTGTATCCTCCCCAAGGACAATGGATTGTATCGATTGTCATAACAGGCCTTCTCATAAATACAGCTCTCCGCCAGTTTATTTTGATAAAGCAATGCTTACAAACGAGATTTCGCAGGATATTCCCTTTGTAAAAAGAACTGCGATGGAAATTCTAAGAAATAATTTCACTGACAAGGATACAGCATTGATGCAAATAAGAGATGGAATCATAAATTATTATAAGTCAGATTTCGGCGATTATTTCGCAAAGAACTCTTCCAAAATTGATTCAGCTGTTGCTGCAGTGCAGAAAGCTTATAGCCAGAATACTTTTGCAGGTATGAAAGTTTCTTATGATGTTTACCCCGATCATATCGGACATCTTGAGGTAGAGGGCTGCTTCAGGTGCCATAATGATGCATTTGAAGCCGAAAACGGAAGAAAAATTACAAGGGACTGTAATCTTTGTCATACAATACTTGGCCAGGGTAAAAAAGGTTTGATGCAGTTCACTAATATAAAAGACACTCTGGAGTTTATTCATCCTGTAGATATAGGAACTGCCTGGAAAGAAGCTAATTGCTCAGAATGTCATAGATATCTGTATTAGGAAAGCAATTTTCTACTTAATGAGGTTTTTTACCCCCTTTCATTTTGCCCCAAGGGGGAAAGGTTTTGTTCCTTCCCCCGTGGGGAAACTGCCCCGCTTCGGCGGGAGGATGGGGGTAGTTAAGAGTCAGGAAGAATGAAAAAAATCAACTTAAGTTAAACAAAATAAAATCTATGTTGTTATCTCTGAGAGAAAAGAAAGTATTATTGGAATAAAACCAAAGAATTCTAAATGTGATATTTAAAATATATTTGGTGTCAGATCGAAAAATTTATTTTCTTGTAAGCTTATTTCCAGGAGATTTTAGCATATAATTTATTCAGGTAACAATTTCTCTTAATCCCTTGTTGAAAATGAAACACGATGTTATAATTATCGGAGGCGGAGTAAGCGGTACAGCATTGTTGTACACTTTGAGCAAATATACAAATCTGAAAAATATCGGATTAATTGAGAAGTATTCTGACTACGGACTTGTAAATTCATCTCCCAGGATGAACAGCCAGACTCTGCATTTCGGTGACATTGAAACCAATTACACTATTGAAAAAGCAAAAAAGGTAAAACGGTACGCTGATATGGTAAAGAATTACCTTGAACATGAAAAGGATGTCAAGGGTAATGAAGGACTCTTTTTAAAAGTGCCGAAGATGGTTCTTGCAGTAGGCAAGGACCAGGTAAAAACATTACGCGACAGATATCCCTCTTTCGGTCAGTTATTTCCCAGGCTGAAGATGATAGGAAGGGAAGAGATTGGCAAAATAGAACCAAGAATTCTGGAGGGACGTGATCCCGGGCAGGAACTTCTTGCACTCGTAACAGAAGATGGCTATACGGTTGATTTCAGAAAGCTAAGCCACTCTTTTGTAAAAAATGCAAAAATACTTAATTCCGGAATATCGGTTTACCTGTCAACCAAGGTTAAAAGAATAACCCATACTGGTAATAATTTCATAATTAATACTGATAAGGGAGACCATGAAGCGGAAGCTGTTATTGTCACAGCCGGGAGTCATAGCCTGAAATTTGCCAAATCGCTTGGGTATGGTAAAAGCTATTCCATTCTTTCAATGGCCGGCAGTTTCTATACCGCACCAAAAGTACTGAACGGCAAGGTTTATACAATGCAGATACCTAAGCTTCCTTTTGCTGCAGTGCATGGCGATCCTGAAGTAAATAATGAATTTATTACAAGATTCGGACCAACAGCAAAACCCATTTTTTTTCTCGAAAGATACAACTATTCAACATTCTGGGAATACTGGAAAACTTTCGGTTTTGGTATTAGGCCAATACTGAGCATACTTAAAATATCATCCGACAAAGTAATCTTTAATTACCTCCTCAAAAATGTGGTTTATGACTTCCCCTGCATAGGGAAAAGGGCATTCCTGAAAGAGATAAAAAAGATTGTTCCGAAAATAAAACTTGAGGAAATAAAATTCGCTAAAAGAGTCGGAGGAACAAGACCCCAGATTATTAATAACGAAACAAAAAAACTTGAACTTGGAGAGGCTAAGATAGTTGGTGAAAAAATAATATTCAACATTACACCATCTCCCGGAGCATCAACTTGCCTTGGCAATGCCTTTGAAGACACCGTCAAATTGATGGAATTTCTTTCAAACAGGTTTACTTTCGATACGATCAGGTATGAAAGGGACCTTGTTGAACCAGACCTTGTTCCCGCAGATAATAACTTACTAAATCCCTTAATCGATTTTCAACATTAAATTATAAAACATATGGAAATAAATAAATTGATCTCAGGGTTAGAGCCATTGGTTAGAAAATCATTCCAGTTCGACGATGGATTATTTGAAAAACATGACGTGAAGCGCGGCCTCCGTAATTCCGATGGATCAGGTGTTCTGGTCGGATTGACAAATGTAGGTGAAGTAGTCGGCTACAAAAAGGAGGGCGATAAAGTTGTTGCCGTTCCCGGCAGACTATTGTACAGAGGAATTGATATTGAAGACATTGTTGCCGGATTTCAGAAAGAGAACAGACATGGTTTTGATGAAACTGTTTATCTTTTATTAACCGGTCGTCTTCCGACCAGGGAGGAATTAAAAGAGTTTCTCTAACCATCTTGCATCCCTGCGCCCACTGCCAGACGATTTTACGAAAGACATGATACTGTCAATGAAAGGGAAGGATGTCCTGAATATTCTTGCAAGATCTGTGCTTGGATTATATACTCTTGATGACAAACCGGATAGTATTGCACTCGATAACATGATAAAACAGTCGATAAATATTATTGCAAAATTTCCGACAATTGTTGCATATTCATATCAGGCACTGAGACACATGTACAAAGGGAAGACACTTTCAATCCGCCACCCTCAACCTGAAATGAGTACAGCGGAGAATTTCCTATATCTGATTAAAGGAGTTTGCAAAGGCTATTCAAAGCTTGAGGCAGATCTTCTTGACCTGCTGCTGGTTCTGCATGCTGAACACGGAGGTGGTAATAATTCCACTTTTACAATGAGGGTTACCAGCTCTTCCGAAACCGATATTTATTCTGCAGTAACTTCAGCAATAGGATCATTAAAAGGACCTCTGCATGGCGGAGCAAATGTCAGAGTACTGGAAATGATGGAAAATATGAAAGTACATGTAAAGCACTGGAACGATGAAGAGGAAGTGGAGGCACATCTGCTAAAGATCCTGAATAAAAAGGCAAATGACTTTTCAGGAAAGATTTATGGGATAGGTCATGCTGTATATACAATCTCTGATCCAAGAGCCGCAATATTAAAAGCAAAAGCAAGGGAACTGGCAATAGAAAAAGGACGTCTTGAAGAATTTGAACTCTATGACCTCGTTGAAAGACTCACCCCTGAAGTTTTCAGGGTTTTTAAAGGAGAAAAATCGACAAAAGTAGTTTGTATCAACGTTGATTTCTATTCAGGTTTTGTATATTCAATGCTTGATATTTCAAAGGAATTGTACACACCTCTTTTTGCTATCGGAAGAGTATCCGGATGGTGCACTCACCGCATCGAGGAACTTACATTTTCGGCAAAAAGGATTATTCGTCCCGCATTTAAGAATGTTTTTGGAAAACATGAATATATCCCTTTGTCAGAACGTCATGAATAGAACTAATTACTTAAAATAATAAGCTATGTCTGAACTGGTACATAAATGCATTGAAAACGGATTTAATCAGCTACTGGATGGAAATCTGAAAGAAGCTGCTGAATGCTTTGAAATTAGTCACAGGGAAAATCCTGATAATCTTCATATTATGCTGGAGCTTGGCAATATTTATTATATGATGGGAGAGCTTTCAAAATCCATAAGTTACTTTGAAAAAGCGTTGGAATACAAGCCCGACAGCCCTTATATTCTCTACAGACTGGGAGTTGCAATTTACAGATCCACAAGTTTTTCTGATGCAGTAAAGGTATTTAACAGGATAGTTGATTCAGGTAAATACCTTCCGATGACATATCTCTGGCTGGGTTTATGTTACTACCATCTTGGGAAGGAGGATCTGAGCATTGCTTCCTACAGGAAACTCATTGAATTTTGCCCCGAGACCCTGATGGCAAATTATTACATGGGGATTGCCCTTAAATCCTCAGGTAAATATGATGAAGCCATAATTTATTTTGAGAAGCTTCTGAATAAAACAGACCAGCATGTTTCAGCTCAGTACCATCTTGGCAGAACTTACATGAAAAACTATAACTATGATAAGGCCAAGTATTATTTCAAAAAAGTACTGGGACTTGATCCTGAGAACAAAAATGCGGCGGACATGCTCGAATTTATGTCGGAGGATTGAAAGAAGTCACCAAATCCTGCCGGCTTATTTTTATCACATTTTGTCCTTACTGGTTTCCAAAGGTTTCAGGTTTTCAACAACAAAAAGATCATCGCTGAGTCCCTGGTCAAACTTTATTTCCGATAAAAGTGTCCTTGTGCTATGATTCTTTTCCAGGTCCTTCATCAGAACTTCTGAGGCATTCCAGTACTTTCCAATCTTCTCATACGTATAGGCAGCCTCTTTGAACTTTTTACCCTTCAGACTATAATATTCCATGGTTATTGGATATCCGTAAAGCTTGCTGATTCTTACAACGATCTTCGAGTAGTATGATTTTGTCGATTTTGGCAAAAGGCTTAAAACATATGCATCGCCATCTGATTCAAGTAATTCAGGGGTATACCTGGTAGCATACGGAGTCATCGACATATCCTCAAGCGAGAAATCAGTACCCGTAAACGACTGATCCTTTGACGTCATTGATATTTTTTTTGGCTTCTCAAATGCCGGCATATAGACCCACATCACGTCATCTGACAGCGAAAGCGTTGCCATCCCTGCCTGAGATTCAGGTTTTGTGTAACGGTACAATTTTTTATCGGTTCCTTTTTGCATTATTGTAGCTTCGCGGATCTTCTCTTTCCCATTCTTATCTTTCAGGATCACTATAACCTTACCCTGTTTATCTTTTGGAGAAAACATGATATTATCCATATTCTCAAGGATTGACGCGGCGTCCTGTGATAATGCATAGTTAGTACCTGCTAAGAGCATAATTATAAAGAGAAAGCCTGTAATTCTAATAGTTTTCATCAGATGTTTTTTTTTGCTGATTTTAAAGTAGTCTTTGTTTAATATCCTTAGTTATTTATAAAACCATTAAAGCTGTTGTTTTGTTAAATCTGATCACCACTTTTTAATATTTCCGGGATCGTTTTTTTACCTCTGTTTGCAATGATGAGTACCACTGGCAGTAAGGTAAGGGCGCTCAGACCCGAACCGACCATACTCAGGAATATCAGCAAACCGAAATACTGAAGAGGAACCATTTCAGAGAAGAGCAGAACAAGAAATCCTGCAGATACTGAGGTTACATTAATTAAGATTGCTTTTCCGCTGATCCCTATTGTATCTTCCAGTGCACGTGCGATTGTTGCCCCGGCTTTAAGCGAGCTGTTAAAATGTGTTATTACATGTACTGAATAATCGATACCTATCCCCATTGCTATGCTGGCAACAAGCACCGTAGCTATGTTGAGCGGGATCCCGGTATAACCCATAAGCCCAAAAAGAATTATGATTGTTGAAATTATGGGGATTGCTGCATAAATTCCTGAAGACAATGAGCGAAGGATCGCGCTAATAATAATAATTACGACTATGATGGCTATCAGCAGGCTTGCCAGCTGGCTTTTAAGAAGGCTGCGATCCATCGTAAGTTCGATAAATGGCATTCCTGTAATCTCTATTGTACATTCATCCGTAGAATTATCATCTATAAAACTGCTCATGTAGCTTTTAAACTCTTTCCTTTCATTATTCTCTGATGACAAAAATTTGGAGATAATAATAGCTTCGTCAAGGTTCTCCGAAACTAATTTTTGCATGTTTTCATTTCCATCGAGCAGAAACCATAATTGTTCAATTTTTTCTTTCTCATCAGGGATTTTCCTTCCTTCGCCAAATGCACCATTTATCTCAACTATAATGTCAGCTACCGATTGTGTGCCGGTAACTTCCGGGTGTTGTTTCATATACTCCCCGGTTCTGATCATTGTATTAAGAAATTCAGGGCTTTGCACATCTCCCTTAAAAAGGACAAGAACAGGCCTTGTTCCGCCAAATTTTTTTGTCATTATATCTTCAGCCACTCTCGTCGGATTATCTTTTCTGAAATAGTTTTTTACGTCAACATTCCTCTTAATCAGGAAAATACCCCCGATATTTACTATCGTTATCAGAATCCATAATGCCAGGATCACTTTCGGATGCTTAAACAACAGATTATGTAAAGGGGTCTGGAAATAATCAGAGAAAAACGTTTTGCCTGTTTCAATTTCCCTGGAAGTTTTTTCCCTGTTTTTCCATGAGAAGGCTGAGATCAGAGCCGGAACAAAGAACAGCGAAAGAATCAGGGCAATAAATGTCCCGATTGCAGTATAAAGTCCAAAATCCCTGATCATGGTAAGATAGGAGCCGAAGATGAAGGAGAAAAATCCTGTTATTGTGGTCAGTGCTGCCAGAATAACCGGAACAAAAACATATGTGAGAGCAGTTAAGAGAGCCCTGTTAAGGTCCTCTTTAACCTGATCAATCCTGTTCAGCACATGTATGGCATAAGCCGAGCCGATAGCCAGCAATACTATTGGTATATTATTAGTAACCATGCTCATCTCCGATCCGGCCAGTGCCATAATGCCAATGACCCATATAATTGAAATTGTTGCAGTGAGCAGGGGAACGACCACACCCCTCACTGACCGGAATCCGAGATAAAGTATAAGTGTTATAAGCAGGAACGCAACCGGGAGCAGCTTAATCAGATCAGACGATATCAGATGGGAGATCGATGTGATCATCATTGGCGATCCGGCATAATATACCTTTTCAGGCAAATGCAGAGCTTCGGTTTTTTCCTTAACCGTTTTTGCCAGTGAGTGTATATCAGCATCATCATATAAGGAGAAGATTACTATTGCTGTGGTGCCGTCGTCCGATACAATAGTACCTTTATACCTCCCGTCGGACAATACTTTTTCTTTCAGCAGACTAAGCTCGTCGGGTGAATCAGGCATATCATTTTCATCTATAAGCGGACCAACCTCCATCCCGCTTTCACTCTCCTGGATATCCATCATGTTGGTGAGGCTCGTAACCATTGACACACCATCGATATCTTTAATAGTGTCTGTCAACTGTTTAATGTGTTCAAGGGTTTCGCGTTGTGAATACATCCCCTGATTCAAGAATGATCATTCCTGTCTTGTTTCCTCCGAATTGCGCTCCGATCTTTTTCAGGAGAACAGCATCAGGATCATTATCAGGAAGTGAACTTAATACATCGGAATTAATTTTGATCCGGGGAATCTGAAGCGCCAGAAAAACAGTGATCCCTGCAACCAGAAGTATGATCCACCATCTGATCTTCAAAACATATTCAAACACTTTCTCCATCCACTACCTTTTTTGACAAATTTAAAATGGCCCGAAAATACTACTTTTTGATTTACCATCAAAAAGAGGCTGTATTAAAGTGTTATTTTGGATACTTTTACCTTTGAGTAACTTTGTGTTGTACTTCGTGATCCTTTGTGGTTCAATGATTTAATACTTAACCACAAAGGTCCACAAAGGTCATCACAAAGGGACCCTAAGGACTTTTAATACACCCTTATGCACCTGAAATAAGTGAACTCTTTTTGCACCTCAATTATGTCAGGTTTTCGGGAAAGGCCTGCCGGATATTCAGCCCATAAAAATCGATGCAATTGATACCAAGTATTTTCTGTTGTATATCAGCTGACATTTCTGAAATATAGCCCTCAACTATGCCCATAACATATTCATACCCCCCTGCCAGACGGCATACAGGCCAATCACTTCCGGTCATCAGGCGGTCAGTGCCGAAAGCTTCGAAAACAATATCAAGATAAGGGTTTAAATCATCAGCTTTCGGGTTTCTCCAGTCTGATTCTGTAACCATTCCCGATAGCTTGCACCATACATTTTCATGCTTTGCGAGCCGGAAGATATCTTCTTTCCATGGGCTCATAATATGATCTTTTATCAGGGGTTTGGAAATATGGTCAAGAACAAATTTCTGTTCCGGAAACATTGAGACAACGATCTGCGCTACAGGCAGGTGCTTTGGAAAAAGGAGCAGGTCGTAAGTCAGATTGTATTCCTTTAAAAGGCTGATGCCTTTCAGGAAATCATCACGCAGCATAAAATTATCCTCAGGTTCATCATGAACCACATGGCGCACCCCAACAAGCTTTTTTGACTTGCAGAATTCATCGAGCTGCCTTTTCAGGTTACTTTCCGAGCACAGATCAACCCATCCTACAACTCCCTTTATGAAATCAAACTGACCGGCAAGCTGAAGCAGCCATCTGGTTTCCTCATCGCTCTGTCGTGCCTGAACGGCCACTGTTCCTGAAAAACAGGCATTTACCAGCTCTGGCTTCAGGTCTCCTGGAAGGTAATCACGCTTCAACACCTTCATACTTTCATCTATCCAGCCATATTCAGTGCTGTTATATATCCAGAAATGCTGATGGGCATCTATCTTCATTCCCCGAACTTTAACAGGATCTTCAGATGCTTCTGAGGCTCTTCTTCGAGCATCTCAAATGCCTTCTGCGTCTGCGACGGTTGGAGTATATCGGTAACTATCGCATCAGGTTTCAGGGTTCCCATGTTCATGTTTTCGATCGTTTCTGCGAACTCACCGTGCGAAACGCGTGATGTCATGATAATGCCTTCTTTCCATATCAGCTCCTTCATCACAATGGGAGATGGCTCTGACGAAAGGCCAAGGACGCATATAATGCCGGCTCCCCGGATAGACTGGATACATCCCCTGACAGGATTAACTACTCCCGCAATATCTTTTGAATGTCCGACGGCCTCGAACGCTATATCCACACCTTCTCCTCCGGTAAGCTCCTTTATCTTTTCAACAGCATTTATTTTGGCTGCATTGACAATATGAATATCGCTGTATGCTTTTTTCGCAATGGCAAGCCGTTCATCGAGTATATCGACCATAATGACAGTGTTCTGAGTTTTAGTCCTCACTGCCTGTAAAATGCTCTGGCCAACCTTACCTGCGCCCCAGATCACAATCCTGTCGCCCGCATATACTTTAGCCCTGTTACAGGCATGAAATCCGATAGAGAGCACTTCTACAAGAGCTGCATGCTTATCGGAGATCTTATCAGTCACCCTGTAGAGCATCGATTCCGGCACTTTCATAAATTCACTGAAACCACCATCGAGATCGATGCCAACCAGTTTCAATGTTGAACATGCGGGATAATGATGCCTTATGCATGCCGGACAATGTCCGCACCATATTATAGGATCGACTGCAACCCTGTCGCCCGGTTTGAAGTTTTTAACATCAGGACCCGTTTCGGCAATAGTACCTGCAAACTCATGTCCCTGAATAAGCGGCAATACGGTACGGGGATGGAATTCTCCAAGAAAAACATGCTGATCGCTTCCGCAAATGCAGGCATACCCTACTTTTATGAGGACTTCGTTACCTGATATCTCAGGTATATCAACAGATTTCCATTCAACTTTTTTGTATCCGGTCAGTACCGCAGCATTCATTTTCTTCATAGAGGATAATTTATTTTCAGATTGCAATGTTAATCAAAGATGAGGATAATCTTTATCTATCAGGCCTTTCTTAACCATCTCCTTCCAGAAGTCATCAGGGATCTTGCTTTCAACCGATTCCACATTTTTTCTAACCCTGCCAGGATTTGACGTGTTGAGAGAGACGCTTATTACTCCCGGCGGGGTCAGGGCAAACTGTACACATGCATTTGCCGGATCGACATCATGTTTTTTACAGATCGCAAAGAAATCTTCCCTCCATTTGAATTTTGCCTTGTTTTCGGAAGAATCAGGTTTTATATTGGACATAGTCGAAGAAATCACCACCGGTCAGGAATCCTGCATGGAAGACAGCCGAGTTGATAATGCCCACTCCTTTTTCATACAGCTGCCCCATAAATTCAAGCAGGTCGTTCGGGTGCCTGTATATAGTCATGCTGTTGGCAAACATTGCCCAGTCAAGATCAACTTCACATGCAATAAGCCGGATGGTCTTCCAATTCTTTGCCCCGACACCTATAGCTTTTACTTTCCCTTGCGATTTCAGCTCCGACAGGGCTTTATATGCTGCAATGATATCGCTTAAAAGCTTACTGAAGTCCTTATCATTCTGAGCCATATTAAGATATTCATCCGGATCGTGTACTGATACCAGCTTGGGCTTGAAGCTGCCTCCCAGAAGTTCATTTCCCTGTTCCCAGCATTCGAGTATTCCTTCGTAGCTTATGTTCTGTTGTGCATCATTTTTAATATTTATCCACACCCCTTTTTCAAAAGTCGGTTCCGGGGTTAAAAGTGGTGTACGGAGCCATCCGAGCTTGTTGCTGATAACAATATCTTCCGGTGAAACATTGAGTTTATGCAAAATTTCACCAAGTTTTTCTAGTGCCAGTCCGGCGCCATATTTGCCCGCCGAATCGAATACCACGGGTTTAGGTACATTCAGAAGGCATTCTTTTAATATTGCGGTTTTCGTTCCATCGCTAAGATCGGAATATAAATTTCCCAGAGCACTGGTACCAAATATTATCGGGGGTATCATTACGCCGGTTGTACCGATAGGCCTGTGTTCCATATTCCTGACTTTACTGGTTTTGAAATAGAGCTATTAAATATAAAGATAAGAATGAACATGTTTTGATTACATGACCAATAAAATTAAAATATTGGATATGTGAATTTCACTCCCTGGAGTCTCCTCCAAAACCATGAAATGGGATGTTTTAATTGGAGTTTTTGTCGAATGGGCCAATACCCGGAAGATTAAAAAGTCCTCTCCGCTCAAGTATTTGGATTACTTAATGAATGGACAATAAAAATCATTTTCCGGAAGTTTAATGAGTATAAAAGGAATTTGTGGAGATAAATAAGATACCAGTTGCTACTTTAAGGAAGATCTGTTCAGGAGTATTGTTATTCCTGGCAATTATCCTGTTCCGGTGTGAAGGCGAACGTTCCGCCCCGACCGCGGAATACATAAATCATCTCACAGATCCGCTGAAAGGACCACCCGCAGGAAATCCGGATGGCAATTCGCCTGTTCCTTTAGAAGCCAACCCCATAGATGTTTCTGATCCGGATTGCATCGTTGGCAACGGAACCCCAAAAAGTTGTACAGCGGAAGCATTCAGGAAGGCAGTGGCACATGGCGGGAAAATAGTTTTTAACTGTGGCCCTGAACCTGTTACAATTACTCTCGACAAGCCTGCAAAAGTTTTTAATGACTCTCTTCCGGATATAGTCATAGACGGTAACGGATTAGTAACTCTCAGCGGAGGAGGTAGATCGCGGATACTGTATATGAATACCTGCGATAAAAATCAGCATTGGACAACTTCCCACTGTCAGGATCAGGATCATCCAAGACTGACTGTGCAAAATATCACCTTTGCCGATGGTAATTCAAGATCTGAAAACGAGTTCGACGGAGGAGGAGCCATATGGGTAAGAGGAGGACGATTCAAAGCTGTTAACTGCCGGTTCTTCAATAATACATGCGACAGCCTGGGTCCTGATGTCGGTGGGGCGGCTATCCGTGTCTTCAGTCAGTATAATAATTTACCTGTATATATTGTGAACTGCACCTTTGGCGGTGCACCCGGGTATGGGAATTTCGGAGCAAACGGAGGCGGGATAAGCAGTATAGGAGTATCGTGGACTATTATTAACAGTTTGTTTTCTTATAACCGTGCTATTGGTAATGGAGGTAATCCTTCCCAGTCAGGCACACCCGGAGGAGGCAGCGGGGGTGCAATCTACAATGATGGTAACACAATGACACTGACTATTCTTGGGACACTCATCGAAAAAAACAGGGTAAATGCGTATGGATCGGCTCTCTTTTTTGTCACTAATGACCATACCGGTGATATTCGTATCGACAACTCCGTCATCCGTAATAATGAAGGAGGTTCGTGGTACCCCGTCTATCCCGGGATCTCAATGCACAGCGATACCAAATGTGTGGTGACTAATTCAACTATTGAATAAAAGTACAGTCATTTGAAAAAATGAACGTATAGTAACACCTCCCGCATTTATTGCAGCTACTCCTGTCGGAGCCACAACAATCATTCGCTTTGGGGATGATTTTTTCAGGTCGTGCAGGAACGTAGTTTTACCTATTCCGGCTTTTCCTGTAAGAAAGATGTTACGGTTTGTGTATTTTACAAAATCAAAAGCAAACTGAAGCTCCTGGTTTGTGACAGTCTCCATATTAATTCATAAAATTATTATTCTTTCTGTTGCAGCGGGCATCTGAATTCAAAGATACAAAAATCTGATCTATTTTCTTTTTTTTCTTGTCCTGGCAGTTGACTTTTTATAACGATCCTGGAATCCTGTAAGTTAATCCGGAACTTAGCATGTTTAAAAATCCAGCGTATTTAATAACATCTTTAATGGAACAGGTATCTTAGTACCTGGATTTCAATAAATATGATCTTTCATAGACTGACTTCTTGGCATTCAATATTAAAAAACACTGCTGATGATAAGTGGTACCGGATAAAGATTTTGTTTTCAGGACTCAATTGAACCTCAAATAAAAACAATATATTTGTTTCGGTACCATTCAACCAAATAATTATCAGTTCTTAAAATTTTCAGTGCATGGCAAAAGTTTTAGTCCTGGGAGCTGGAATTTCCGGTCATACTGCAGCAGCCTACCTTAGAAAAAAGCTTAGCAAAAACCACCAGGTTGCTGTGGTAAGTCCATCTGCCTATTATCAATGGGTACCTTCAAATATCTGGGTAGGTGTCGGCAAAATGAATATTGACCAGGTGCGTTTTAAACTTAAGAAAGTGTATGACCGGTGGGGTATTGATTTCAGGCAGGCAAAAGCTACTGCCATTTATCCTGAGGGCGATAATGGAATAGACAATCCGTTTGTAACTATTGAGTATACTGATGAATCTAACAGAGGAAAGATTGAAAATATTGAATATGATTACCTTGTAAATGCTACAGGTCCCAAACTGAACTTTGCCGCAACTGAAGGACTCGGTCCAGAAAGATATACTCATTCTGTTTGCACATACGATCATGCAGCTTCAACCTGGGAAGCACTTAAAATATGCCTGACGAGGATGGAAAAGGGTGAAAAACTTCGCTTTCTTATTGGGACAGGCCATCCAACTGCAACCTGTCAGGGTGCTGCTTTTGAATACGTACTTAATGTCGCTCACTTAATCAGGGAGAGGAAACTTCAGGACAAAGCTGAGATCACCTGGATCTCGAACGAATATGAACTTGGTGACTTCGGTATGGGCGGAGCATTTATCAAACGGGGAGGTTATGTAACACCAACAAAAGTGTTCAGTGAGTCTATTTTTGCTGAGTATGGTATCAAATGGATAAAAAGAGCTGCCGTTCTGAAAGCAGAAAATGGAACTGTACATTATGAGACCCTTGATGGTAAAATGAAAACGATTAGTTTTGATTTTGCAATGCTGCTTCCTGCCTTTGCAGGTGCCGGATTAAAAGCTTATAATAAAACAGGTGAAGATATTAGCATCAGGCTCTTTGCTCCCAGTGGTTTCATGAAAGTTGATGCTGACTATACGGTGAAGGATTTTGAAGACTGGTCAGTTGAAGACTGGCCTTCAACTTATCAAAGCCCGGTATACTCTAATATTTTTGCAACTGGAATTGCATTTGCGCCCCCTCATCAGATATCAAAACCGATGACGAGTCCCAACGGAACACTCATAACACCTTCACCACCAAGAACAGGGATGCCGTCAGGAGTTATTGGCAAAATAGTAGCCCTTAATCTGGTCGACCGGATCAACTCCGGCAAGACTGAATTTAAGCATAAAGCCTCTATGGGGAAGATGGGGGCAGCATGCATTGTTTCTGCAGGTTATGGTTTGATTAAAGGAAATGCTGCAACCATGACTGTTTTCCCTATCGTGCCTGACTGGCAGAAATATCCTCAATGGGGCAGAGACATCAGGTACACAGTTGGCGAAGCAGGTCTGGCAGGCCACTGGATGAAGTTGTTTTTACATTATATGTTCATTCACAAAGCAAAAGGATATCCATTCTGGTGGCTGATTCCTGAGTGAATTATTAAAATAAAATATAAGGAGATTCAGAATATGACTAAGAATATCGTTCGCGCATACTACGATGAGTCCTACCCTCCCCTGCCAACCAAATCAACTCTGTTCTGGCGCAGAAACTTGTTATGGCAGGCATGGCGGTTCATTGTGCTCAATATTAAAATGATGCGTATTATTATTGGCGGGCATTCCTGAAGAAATTATCCCTGGTTGTTATTAAAGAATATGTTATTCTTGAAAGCATATATATAATTGAAAAAAACGAAACCCTGCCAATTCTGACATGGTTTTTCTGCTGAGGTACAAAAAAGTACAAATTATTTGTAACTTATTGCCTTAAGTACCTAAAAGTCGGGGTGAGAAGCTATAAATTTATTATTTATATGATTATCAACATAATACATTTATATGTTTTTTAAAAGATTGATGAGTGACCCCCGATAGAGATTTGATAATAGAAAGGATGATGGAAAAATCATTATTCTATAGAAATCTCTCGAATACCTTTGCCATAAGTTCCTGCTCCGATCTTGGAAGTTGGTGCTTATTGGCAACACTCCTTTAATTTGTTACAGATTTTTTAATGTTCTCAACTATCTTCGATGCATTCTCATAAGATAAACGGAAATAGTCCGCAACCTCCATGATATCATTCTCAAGTCCAAGAACTGAAAGCACTTTAACATATGCCCCGATTGTAACGTTAGAATTCCCTTTTTCAATAGAGACTAAAGTTGGTCTGCTGATATTTGCCCTCTCAGCTACCTGTTCTGCGCTAAATTTCCTTCGCAGTCTTGCAAGCTTGATATTCTCTCCAAGAACTGAAATAGGTTTCTGTGCTCTGCAATCCTTCTGACAGATAGTTCGCTCCTGTTAGGGGGGTCAGGAATATTCCTGTCCAAATTTCACTACCTTAGTGCTACTAATATAATTTCAATGAGTGATATTCAATTACTTATAGACGAACTCGTTAAATTCCGGGATGCCCGGCACTGGGAACAGTTTCATAATACAAAGGACCTTGCGCTGGCCATCTCAATTGAGGCTGCAGAACTGAATGAACTCTTTCTCTGGAAAACAACCGAGGAATCGGAACTTATTGACAGGAATAAACTGAAAGAAGAACTCGCGGATGTTCTTGCATTCAGCCTTTTACTGGCAGGAAAACATGGTTTTGATGTAAAAGAGATAGTACTTGAAAAAATCCGGAAGAATAATGAGAAATACCCTGTAGAGAAATCAAAGGGAACAGCAAAGAAATATAATGAATTGTAAATGATGAGTTATTGTCCTAATAATTTATCTGACATTGCAGTGGCTGAATTTGAATAACCCCCGGTGAATCCGGAGAACAGAATAAACCGTGAAACTGACATCTGGTAAATCCATCCGTGCTATTTATAAATTGCATATTCCTCATATCCAATTGTTTTTGGAAATTTGTAATAAGAACTTCTTTTATTTACCATAAATGAAAAAACTCCTTAATAGTAACAGCTGGTGGTTCCTTTTCATGCTGACATATCTTATCAGCTGGCCGATCTGGGTCATGGGCAGGGAAATCCAGCCATACTACAACTGCGAGGTTTATTCAGTGAATCCGAGGCTCAGGATTTGCAGGGAATGGTCCATGCAGCTCTCT
The DNA here is from genome assembly GCA_963702415.1 of uncultured Bacteroidales bacterium. Lineage (GTDB taxonomy): Bacteria > Bacteroidota > Bacteroidia > Bacteroidales > VadinHA17 > LD21. The sequence goes on from CAVPCP010000024.1 coordinate 24,166, forward strand.
GATTTACTGAGAAATGACATCTACCAGAAAACATACTGTTCGACCTTCCTCCGTCAACTGTTACTTCATCAGGCTGTGTTAAGCGCTGTGGTTACATCCAAAGTACAGAAGACCAGGATGAAACTAATACCTCTGACAAGCAGTTATCCATTTAATCAGCATGGTAAATTGCCATCAGACATAAAGATAACCTATCTGAATGAGTTGAAAATTATCATTTTCGACTACGCCTGGGCTAAGATTCCCTTATGGGAGAATATGATACCATCACGTGAGCCCCTGAAATCATGGCTCAGGGAAACATATCTTGAGTACCTTAATAAGGATAAATAAACTATTAAACACTACGGGCTATACATTGCAGAGAAAATGACTGAATTACTGACACAAAATAAGTAGGTTATGAAAAGAATTCTTCTGATTACAATATTGCAGTTATGCTGCCTGGCTCTTTCTTCACAGAAACAGGTTCCTTCCGGATGCTCTGTAATTACAATATCGAAGGGTGAAAGAATATTTTTCAGCGGGAACGACGATTATATCAATCCCGACCAGTATTACTGGGTTGAACCGGGCGATTCCTCTAAATACGGAGTGATCTGGATTGGAAAACCCGATGATCCTCAGCAGGGAGTAAATGAAAAAGGTCTGGCTTACGATGCAAACGGACTTCCAAGGTTTGAAGTGAATCCGCATACAGAAAGATTGCCTGTCAGCGGAGAATATTACCATAACTATTTAATGCAAATAATGCATGAGTGCTCAACTGTGACGGAAGTCATCGAATGGGCCAATAAACATCAGCGGTTTCCGTATATGCACGACCAGATGCATTTCGCAGACAAAACCGGCGATGCAGTGATAATCAGCGCAGGGAAAGATGGTGAGATGGTCTTTACCAGGAAAACACCCGGTGACGGATTTCTGGTATCCACAAATTTTAATGTTGCTAATCCGGCAAATGCATACACTTACCCCTGCTGGCGGTATGATAAAGCCAATGAGATGCTGGGTCAGCTTATTAACAGTGAAGGGTCGCTGAATTTCAATGATATTACAAGTGTAATGGATGCAATCCATCAGGAGAGTTCAAGCTGGACAATTGAAACTTTGGTGGCTGATCTTGTCAATGGTGTTATTTACCTTTACTTTTTTTACCAGTATGATGATCCTGTAATTATAAATGTAAAAGAGGAACTTGCAAATCCCCGGGAAGCCGGTCCTTTCAGCAGACTTTTCCCGGAAGATGTGCAATTGGAAGCTGCAAACCGCTACAGGCAGGTGACAAAGAGTATAAGAATAAATAATTTCGTTGGCAGATCGTGGAGTGCCCTGATAATTTTCAGCATGATTCTACTGTTTATTATTCCTCCGCGCAATAAAGGACTGAGATTCTGGATACCCGCCGTCCTTGTACTTGGTCCGTTCGCTTTAGCTGCCAGAATAATAGCTCTTAATCCGTCGAAAACATCAATATGGCGGAAGGCTCTTATTGAGACTGGCGGGAACATGGTACCTGTTATTATTGTTTACCTTGCTGCATTAGTTATCATGATATTGAAGATGATATCAGGAGGCATGGGTCAGCAGCAGCAGGCTTTTCTTATACTCGCCTTTCCTTTATTGGCATCATGGATCATTTTTCAATCTCCTCTGCTGGCATTAACAGGGAAAAAGAACTTTTTCAAATTTCTGTTTCAGCGTCTTCCCCAGGTATTGGTTACCACATTTCTTGTACTGGGCGGGATTTTCCCTGTCTCCATGGTGCTTGTAAACAGGACAATCGCAATGTCACAGATAATACCTCTGTCGCCCTGGATTGTGATGACCTGGTGGGCAATAATAGTGCTGGGAAGCCTGGTTGGCGGTCTGTTTATTTTCATCTACGAAAACTGGGCAGTTAAAAGAGGTTACCAGGCATGGAATGTTTTTGCAGGAAATGATGGAGATGTGATCACTCCGGGATGGAGTAAGCTATGGTGGTGGGTGATCATTAGTGTATTGATCATCTTTGCCGGTTTTATTGTTGGTGTAATGCTGCTGAAGGCAATGACAGGTTAATATTTTTATTTATCTTAAATACCTCATTATGAACAAACTGACATTACTATCAGTGATCCTCTCCCTTGCGATCCGGCTATCCGGGCAGGACATGTTCCAGGTACGACAGCTAACCTTCGATCCTGCACAGGAGGGATTCGCCACATGGTCTCCCGACAGTAAATTCATTGTCTATCAACATACTGACATGAATGATACTCTCGGTAAAAACGGCTTATGGAAAATTTCAGCAGACGGAACAGGGGCTAAAAAAATCTTCAGCGGTCTTGCTGAGCATCCGAAATGGTCTCCTGACGGAAAATATATCGTATTTGATGCTGATACCGGAAATAGTATCAGAATGATACCTGCAGAAGGAGGTGAAATAATAAAATTTCTGCCCGATTCAGTCATAATCCAGAACGGGGGCCTCCCCTGCTGGTCACCGGATGGCTCACAGATCGCCTTCCTTGAAAGAAAAGGATTATCCCTCTGCACATGGAACTTCAAGACCGGTGAACTGAAAAGTTTGTTCCGTGAGGAAGGCAGGCTGCCTTTGCCTGGCGGATGGTGGAATGATGGTAAAAGCATCCTTGTAGCCAACATTGACAGGCAGACCAGAAAATGTGAAATGCTGAAAATATCTTCTGAAGGCAGGGTGAAGACGCTTATTGCCGGTCATAATGAAAACTTTTATCGCCATCTTGCTCTTTCTCCTGACGGATCATTACTTATTTATGCGGTCATGGAGGGTAAGTACCTGGGCTTGTTCATAATGCCGTCAGCAGGCGGGAAGTCATTGCCACTGGCTGTCACAAAGGATGGGCATACTGAAGGTGCAGCG
>CAVPCP010000025.1:0-106647 GCA_963702415.1 uncultured Bacteroidales bacterium
GAATTAAAGAGAGGGCATATAAACTCAGTAATTCTGTCGCTGATCCTCAGGGTATCGGTTATGACAGGATTATTTCCGGCCTTAACATCTATTCTGACATCATCAAGTTTGTTTCTGTAAAATATTCTTAGAAATTCAAATTTCGATTCAGCATCATCTGCAAGAGCAGATGGAATTATCCGGATCCATGACTTAACATTGCCCGGAGAAATCTGGCCGTCGGGCATATATCGGCAGAATGCCATAAAGGGGCCAAGTTCGTTGTGATTTATCTCCCCTTTCTTAAATGAAAGATAATTGTATCTTCTCCAGTTTGGTGATGCTCTTACGTAAAATGATCTGGTATATGTTACGGGCATCACCGGAAGAAGCAATCCTGGTCCGGTTCCTCCATTTTCTTTCCGTAAAATCCGTCTGATATAGGAACTTACCCTGTCATATTCAATCTGGGAGTCTCCGTAATAAAGGATCCTTACCTGTCCTTCCGAGAACTCAAGGGAATCAAGGAAAACCTCCATAGGATCAGGTGCCGCTGTCAATGTGTCGTACGCAATAGTATCTGACACAACAGAATCGGCCTGAAAGGTGGCCGGAGGAATTTCAGTCACTAATGTGTCAGCAGGTTTTATTTCCTCAGCACTAATCCCTGAAATATCATCTTTGATGAACGGTTTAATCAGCTTTTCGGGGAACAGGCTTTCAGCAGAAGGCAAATTGAGATCCCACGGCAAAATATAAGAAAGACCTGTAAAACAGATCAGGATGATCAGTAATAGTAAAAATGACCTGAAAGGGCGCATTTCGGGAATGAGATCAGCTCTTCTTCTTTATTTTTAAAATCTGTCCAACCTTAATTTTACTGGGATCGCTGATGTTGTTTAATACGAGCACATCATTGGTGGTTACATTATCGTACTTCTTAACAATATCCCAGATCGTATCTCCATAACGGACAGTATAAGTTATATATTCGCCATCGGGACCTGGCTGTAAAGATGTTGCGACAAGGTTAACGGTAACTGTTTTACCTATCATCTGCTGCTTTTCAGCGAAAGTCATAGAATTGACCTTCGAATAATAATCTGATTTTGAAGGATCGACATAAATGGCAAGTTTTTGTCCGACCCGTATGGTATTCCTGTAGATATTGTTCCAGTATCTGAGGTCAGTGAGGCTGACACGGTACCATTCTGAGATAAAGCCAAGATTATCGCCTTCCCTTACAGTATATAATACTTTCGTTTTCCCTTTTACATCAGCAGGCACGTATGTCGATCGCGAAGGATCGGCGGTAATGTTAACCCTTGTAAGATAAACGTCGGGTTTATAATTCCGGATGGTATCATTCAGGTCGATAAAATCACCAAGGTGCGACATTGGCAATGTAAGCGACAGAGGCTTTCCTGACCCGGGTACAAGTCCGGTGCGGTATTGAGGATTAAGAGCTCTCAGCTCACCAAGAGGGATGCCCATAACTTCTGAAATCTGGTTAAGGTGAATGTCCTTGGTTACCATTATGGTATCTGTTGAAATAGGAATATTAAGAGGAAGAGGCCTTAGGTTATGCTCTGCGAAATATGTGACCGAATATATTGCAGCTACATACTGCGGAATGTAGCCCCTGGTTTCCCTCGGCAGCCTGTAATAGATTTCCCAGTAATCCTTTTTATTTCCTGAACGTCTTATTGCCTTATTTACATTACCCGGTCCGCAATTATATGCTGCAATTACAAGTATCCAGTCGTCATATATCTTGTACAGGTCCCTGATATATTTTGCAGCGGCATGAGTTGACTTTACAGGGTCTCTGCGGTCATCGACAAGCGAATTGACATTCAGGTTGTACATCCGGCCGGTACTGTACATGAACTGCCATAAGCCGGTTGCTCCAACCCTTGATACTGCATTGGCATTTAGAGCCGATTCGATAATTGCCATGTATTTAAGCTCGGCCGGTAGTCCATATGAATCGAAAATGTCCTCGATCATAGGGAAATAGTAATTCATTAATCCCAGCACCGCACTGAAGTTTTTTCTTTGCTTTATTGTGTATACATGAATATGATTTCTGATTATGCTGTTATACGGCAGCTTGATAATTGAGTTTATCTGGCTGAGCCTCCTTTTATACACGCTATCAGGGAATTCCACTCCAATCGAATCGTATTTAAAATCTTCAGGAAACTCCTTCAATGCCGTCTTTACATACCAGCTGTTGACAAGGCTGTCGAGATCGGCTGATATTTTTTCAGAATAGATTTCGGATTTAAGGATTATCGTATCATTAACAGCCGATACTTTGAAAACTATAACTGTCAGAACGAGTGATATCAGGAACGCTTTTAATCTCATTATTCAGGTAATCATTTAAAATGTGTATAATAAACTGACATTAAACCCTGCTCCGATTGATCCTGGAACCGGTAATTGTAACGGAGAAACCTGCACATTTAGTTTATTGGTGACATCGAAATTTGAAAGGCTGGCATCAACATTTGCATCAAGTATGGTTATCATATACCATGCTGCCATTCCGATAATTGACAGATCACGATATCTTTTATAATAATCGACAGCCTCAATCAGGTTATCTTTTACATATGAGGCATTCGCGGGATCATAGGTCTCGGGATAGAGAACCGGGTCATATTCAGGTGGTTCGGCCCATTTAACCAATGGAATATAGCTGTCGGTTTCAGGAATAACATCGGTAAAGTCCTGATAAGCCTTCATCATCTCATTGTATTTTTGTGTATTGAAGCTTAGGCTGTATATAAGTGCTCCGAATCCAGCATAAACAAAAGGCAATTTCCAGTATTTTCTGTTGTAGATCTGTCCCATTCCCGGAAATGCAACAGCAAGCATGGTAGCTTTCAGAGGTTCAGGGCTGAAGGCAGGTTTTACAGGCCGGGTTACAGCAACGGTGTCCTGTGCTGTTAAGTCGTGCGACAGACAAAAAAGTAACGTGATGAGAATAATTTTTATTTTTTGAACTGTTCTCAAACTCAGTAAAACCGGATTTTAGCCGTTATCAATGCACTCCGGTGCGACAAATATAATTATTTTCAGGAGTTAAGACGGTCAAAGATCCCTAAAATGCGCTCCATCTCTTCGGGATTCTCAAACGGGATAACAATTTTCCCCTTTCCCTGCTCATTTATACGGAAATTGATCCTGGTCGAAAAAATACGGTTCAGATGCTCAGAAAGCTGTAAAAAGTCATCATTAAGCTTTTTCTTTCTTTCACGTGTTGCCGGATCCTTGATTTTAGAGCTCTGGAGCAGCCTGACCAGTTCCTCGACCTGTCTTACAGAAAGATCACCATCAATAATACGGTAATAGACATCCATTTGTGTCTTTGGATTTTCAATATTGACAAGTGTGCGGGCATGCCCCATCATCACATGCTTATTCCGTATGCCAAGCTGTATTTCAGCAGGGAGCCTCAGAAGGCGTAGGTAATTTGATATTGTTGAACGTTGTTTGCCGACTCTGTCGCTAAGCTCTTCCTGGGTAAGCCTGCATTCTTCAATCAGCCTCTGGAAACTTATTGCCACCTCAATGGCATCAAGGTCCTCCCTCTGTATATTTTCAACAAGTGCCAGTTCAAGCATAGCCTGATCATCGGCTGTCCTGATAAATGCAGGGACATGAGTCAGTCCTGCCAGGCGGGCTGCTCTGAGCCTTCTCTCTCCGGCTATCAGCTGATATCTTCCATTCCCTGTCTCTCTGACGGTAAGCGGTTGTACAATGCCAAGTTTCCTGATAGAGCCGGCAAGCTCTTCAAGAGCCTGTTCATCAAAATGGCTTCTGGGCTGAAAAGGATTACCGTCAATTGAATCGAGTGAAATATCCAGATTAGGCTCTACTTTTCTTTCAAGGATTTCTTTCTCTACACCATCAATCAAAGCTCCGAGCCCTCGTCCTAATGCGTTTTTCTGTGTCATGGATTTTTGTTTACAATGATGTCAAAAAGATTCTACGGATGCTATTTAACTGCAGGTTCATGCTTTTCGATCAGCTCTTTGGCCAGACTCAGGTAGTTAACCGTGCCTCTTGAATCTACGTCGTATAGTATTGCAGGTTGTCCGAAGCTTGGTGCTTCAGAAAGCTTAACATTCCTCTGAATTATAGTTTTAAAGACCATCTGCTGGAAATGCTTGTAAACCTCCTCGGCAACCTGGTTTGAGAGTCTTAGCCTCGAATCGTACATTGTTAGCAGGAATCCTTCAATTTCCAGTTCCGGATTAAGGTTATTCTGAATTATTTTGATGGTATTCAGAAGCTTGCCGAGTCCTTCAAGGGCAAAATACTCGCACTGTACAGGAATAATTACTGAATTAGCCGCTGTTAATGCATTAACAGTAAGCAAGCCAAGTGATGGAGAGCAATCAATTATGACATAATCAAAATTACCTGCAACCTTTCCAATGATACCTTTAAGGATCCTTTCTCTTTCGGGTCTGTCAAGCATTTCAATTTCAGCACCAACAAGGTCGATATTTGATGGCATGATTGAAAGATGTTCAACCCCTGTCTCATGAACAGCGTCTGATGGCTCCTTTCCGTCAATCAGACAATCGTACACTGTGCACCTTATCTGACGCGAATCCACCCCTATCCCGGAAGTGGCATTTGCCTGCGGATCAGCATCAACTATCAACACCTTCTTCTCCAGAGCAGCCAGACTGGCTGAGAGATTTATAGCCGTCGTTGTTTTTCCAACCCCACCCTTCTGATTCGCTATCGCAATGATTCTTTCCATTTTTAATATTTTGGATTCCCCTGTTTATTTTGAGCTTCAAATTTACGATTTATGAGTTTTAGCCTCAGAGTGGCAATAATGTAATTGTAAACAAATCATTTGTGCTTTTCAACATGTTATTAACATAGGATAACGGCATAGAATTAAGCATACCAATTCCTGCGCCGCTGCCCGTAAAAATAAAATCAGAGCTCTTGCAGCACCTTCTTTATCCAATTATTTCCATATTTGTCTCAAATACGGAAACAATGGATAATAACGACAGAAACCAGGAATGGTTTGCGATCTTAAATCCCAATGCAGGCAAAGGAAAAGGCAAAAAGGACTGGAACCGGATTGCCGGACTTCTTAACAACAACGGCATTAAGTATAGTGTGAGATTCACAGAAAGGAGAGAACAGGCAACGGAATTCACAAGGGAACTGATTGCCGCCGGATACAAAAGGATTATTTCGATAGGTGGCGACGGCACCCTTAATGAAGTAGTGAACGGAATTTTCACACAGGACCACAGATCGCCATCAGAGATCATTTTAAGCATGATACCTGTTGGAACCGGTAACGACTGGGGCAGGATGTTCGGCATTCCTCTGGTTTATGAAGGTTCGGTTCAGGTTATAAAGGATGAAAAAACAATGTTGCACGATGTAGGGGTGGTCGACTATTACAAAGGGAAAGAAAAGCAAAAACGTTATTTTCTGAATATTGCTGGAATGGGCTTTGAATCTGTGGTTGTTTTAAAGACCAACAAGCAGAAAGACAAGGGGAAAAGCAGTAAAGCCATATACCTGTTCAACCTGTTATTGAGCCTTATATCTTACAGAAATACTGATGTTGAAATAACGATTGACGGGAAAACGAGTACAGCAAAAGTTTTCTCGATAAATGTCGGTAATGGAAGATACTGCGGGGGAGGAATGAGGCAGACTCCTGATGCAATACCCGACGACGGTCTTCTGGATATTACTGTTATAAAGGAGATGGGCAGATTAGAAATAATTAAGAACCTGAATTTACTATACGACGGAACGATCCTGAGCCATCCGAAAGTTGACGGATACAGGAGTAATAACCTTAAAGTAAGTTCGGAATCGTTATTGTACCTCGAAGCTGACGGGGAATCGCTCGGACACGGGCCGGCTGAATTCGGTATTATACCTTCGGCAATTAATATAATTTACGGGAAAAAGCTTATTCAGTGACCTTTATTTCATAGAGCCGGGGCCACCTCTTACCGGTCACAAAAATCCGCCTGCCGGAAGAATCATATGCAATACCATTAAGAACATCGGCATCGACCTCATTCCTTTTTGAGACCGGAAATAAAGGTGACATATCGATATAAGAATTAACCTTGCCGGTAAGGGGATCGATCCTTGCAATAAGGTCTGTCTGCCAGATATTGGCCCAAATCTCCCCGTCGATATATTCAAGCTCATTAAGCTGATCGACCTTTTTTTCGTTATCGTAAACCTCTAATCTCGAAACAGCTTCAAACATTTCTGGTTTGAAGAAATAGAGTACATTGGAACCATCGCTCATAACAATCTGTTCGTCAATGGTTGTAAGGCCCCATCCCTGTGTCTGATAATAGAATTTGTTTATTACCCTGAAGTCGGATTTATCATATACAAAACCCACTTTGCTTGTCCAGGTCACCTGGTATATCCTGTCGTTATAAAGTGTGATCCCTTCCCCGAAAAGCGATGATTCCAGATTATGCTGCCTCAGGACCTTGCCTGTTTCGAGCTCAACCTCCCTGAGGCTTGAGCCTGTCTCCTGTCCGGTTCCTTCATATAATAAGCCGTTATTGTAAAAGAGTCCCTGCGTGAATGCCTGGCTGTCGTGAGGATAAGTATGGATCACTTTGTAGCTGTTCTTACCGGGTTCTGTATCGGAATAAATGATCACGAAACGTGTTACCGACTGAGTCTTTTCGCTGCTGTATGCCACCGCTTTAACCGATTTCCTGCCTGTCAGGTTTGTGAATGAGGAACCTACTGAACATTCCCACGGTGCTGATTTTATAACAGATACTGCTTTGCCGTCAAAATAAACCTTTACTGAATCAATTGACTTTCCCGGATCTTCAGGAATTACAGTCACTTTAACCTGATCCTTTAGCTTGTATTCGGCATTTTCATCAGGTGACTTCATCCTCATCAGATCTGCCGTGATGCTCGTCCTGCTTGTATCTTCAGATTTTTCAGCCGGTTTGGTCATGTTCCCCGGGCGGCCTGAGCAGGAAATTATCCATGCAACCGGAATAACAATAAATACTAAAATAATGTACCTTGGATAATCAGCCTTCATTTTGTTTATCTCTCTTACCGAACAAACGTCTCAGACTGTTCTTTCTGTGCAGCAGCAATCTGTCTTTCCATTTCCTGCTGATGAAGATCAAAGGGAACAAGTATCTGCCATATCTCGCTCCATCCGGGAAATCCCCCTATATTCTTATCATCGATAAAGTAATCGGCATCAATCTTCCTGCTTATTGTATCATCAAAAACCTCCTCAGGATAATTCTTATTTACTGCATAGAATTCGATACCGTTCTTTCTGCAGAATTCCACGGCTTCGTCAAGTTCCGGACCGGCCCTGAAGGTCCACAGAATAAGTCGGGCGCCAAGTTTCTCAAGCTCCTTCAGGGTCTGAAAAGCAAAAAGTTTCTCTTTTCCGATCCCGGGATATTCATGTTCAACTATTGTTCCATCAAAATCAACAGCAATCCTGATATTCCTGAAATTCACCATCCGACAGTAATAATTGTTACAAATCTAATAAAAAAGAGTAAACTTTTATCAATCATATTTTCGATAACATTGTGCAAGATTTTATGTATGAATTTCTAAAAGGATCCGATTTTTGTCCATCAACTGAAATTTATCCTAATTTTACGCTCCTGACTGTTAGATTTAAATGAGATCTCCATGAAACATATCCCCAATTTTATTACCTCCCTTAACCTGGCCTCAGGATTTATTGCAATCATCTATGCTTCAACAGGTGAACTTATGACAGCTTCATGGCTTATTCTGGCAGCGATGATATTTGATTTTCTTGACGGTTTTTCAGCCAGGCTCTTGAAAGCCTATTCCGAGATCGGGAAAGAACTTGACAGCCTGGCTGACATTGTCAGCTTTGGTGTAGCTCCGGCTGTGATAATCTTTTATCTGATCAGGCCATCCTTTCAGAATATCTTCCTGGCAGCAGCATCCGGTTTCTGGGTATCAACTGGCCCCGGCTGCTCCTGTTTATACCCGTGTTGATGCCGGTATGTGCGGCCCTGCGGCTTGCTAAATTTAACACTGATGAAACCCAGGCTAAATCATTCAAAGGATTACCCACTCCTGCAAATGCAATAGCGGTAATCACGGTAATTGCTGCAGCTGAATTTTCAACTATGCCCCTTCTGAAATCATTTACCGGGTCACCGGTTGCAATTCTAACCTATACAGTATTATTATCGCTTCTTAATGGTGACAAATATTCCCCTCTTATCACTCAAATTCAATAATCTGAAATTCAGAGGAAATGAGGGAAGATATATACTCATCGGGCTCTGTCTGATACTTTTTGTGATTTTCGGATTTGCATCCACGCCGTTAATCATTCCACTTTATATAATTGCATCGCTTGCCGAAAAGTTCTTCCTGAAAAAGCAGACAATTAATTCATAAATTCAATAAACAAAGGCTATGAATGGGTTAAACCTGTCGTTTCAATCACCTCAATCCTCTTCCTTTACAGGAAACTTCTTTTCGTAGTAAGACAATGCTGCTTTGATGATCAACCAGCTGACAATAATGAAAACCGGCCAGATGAGATATTGTAATATTGCTGTTATATACATAATATTTAAGTTTTAATTTTATCTTTTGTCTTTTGTCTTAATTAACTCATTGCCACCCCCTCCAGGGAGGGGAAGCCCTTATAAAAAACGTATGCCACCTCTAGTAAATATGTCCCTCCGTTTTCATTTCTTCTTCCGTTATTCTTTTGTTATTTATTGATTTCCAGGCATACCATATATAAGCGATCACCAAGGGCACAATGAAGGAAACATACATCATAGTTTTGAGTGTGAAAAGACTTGAAGATGCCTTATCGATTGTAAGCGAGCTGTTCAGATCATAGGATGAAGGGTAAAATGAAGTCCCGTTAAAACCCGCTATCAGTAACAGGGCAAAGACTGCCAGGACGGTACCGGTTCCGGCATACCAGATTCCTGCACGGCTTCCTTTAAACAGAGTGATTCCGATACCGGAAAGGACGCCAACAACACCTGCCAGAAAAAGAATCATTACCAGTGGCATCTGAATCAGGTTATGCAGGTATTTGTATTTTTCCATGCTTACCGTTCCTGTTCCCTGGTCATAGGCAAACCCGGAAGATAAAAGCAGTGTTATAATGAAGAAAAGGAAAAATACAAGGAAAACTATTGAGTTCATTGTCAGCTTATTTACCTGATCTTACAACAAGTTCTTTGTCTTCTACCGAATTGATAATATAGAGCAGGCCGTTGGTTCTTGCCAGGAAAAGCACGGCAAGTCCGAGTGCCAGATTTCTTCCGTTCAGCAGGGCCTCAAGGCCATGCCATGGGGTTGCCCATTTTACCTGGTTCATTTCATTAAGGCTGAATTGGGAACCGGTGAAGAAAGTCGCAACTGCAGCACCAATAAGGAATGGCCCCAGGGATCCGTTCAGGTACAGAAAGACATCAAACGTCTTCTGTCCGAAGACATTTGATGGTTTTGACCTGTATTCATAAGCAATAGCCTGTATAATGAAACTGAACAGAATTGCAATCCATACCCAGTAAGCGCCTCCGAAACTGGCAGAATAAAACAGTGGGAACGATGCAAAAAAGGCACCACCGAAGGTTACAAGAGTGGTAAAAGTAAACTCCCATTTTCTTCCCATTGTATTTACGATCATGGTCTTCTGAAGAGAATTCCCCGGGAGCGAAAAAATCATCGATTGCCCGCCCTGGACAAACATCAGGAATACAAGCAGGCTTCCCAGAAGAGATATGATAATCCACCAGTAGTGCTGCAGGAAAATATGTGAAATCATTGTTGTCATGTTTTTTTCCTCCTAATGTTTGGGTCCCAGTTTTATCTGTCTGATCATGATCGATATTTCGGCTATCAGAAGAATCGTAAAGAGAACGGCAAAAAGCAAAAATGTAGTTATTACCGATCCTGATCCGATTTGAGATACAGCGGCCGAAACGGGCATAAGGTCCTGGATTATCCAGGGCTGGCGGCCCATTTCGGCAAGCACCCAGCCCATTTCACCCGCCACATATGGCAGCAAAATTGAACAAAGGGCCACCCACAGGAACCACCTTCTTGACTGCAGTGTCCCCCTGAAAAGAAAGTAAAGTGCAAGAGCAAAAACAAGTATGAAATAAAATCCGAGGATCACCATTAGATGGAAGGAGTAAAAAGATACCTGTACACCCGGTATTACATCCTCAGGTTTTGAAATAAATGAGTATCCAAAATACCTGAAATATTCATCATTGAATTTTTTATCGCGGAACATCCCCAGTATTCCTTCAGCTTTCATGAGATCATTATTTTGCTTTGCTGTTTTGTATTCAGTCAGCAGATTTCTGGCCACTTTGCCCCTCTCCATCTTTTCAGCAACTGATATAATTCCCTGTGAGGGATTACCATTGACCAGGTCGTTGATGCCCGGTACAAAAGTACTCTGCTCCCCTCCTGTCATAACCGAAAGGAATCCGGGTATGCTTATTTTAAACACAAAATCGTTCAAATCCTTATCGCCGATTTTCTTTTCCGATTTCTTTAAAACCCCCACAGCTACCAGATCCGCATTTTGAGTTCCGTCGTAAAGAGCTTCAAAGGCAGCGAATTTAACTGGCTGGGCTTTTGCCAGAGTTCTGGCAGATGTGTCACCGGTATAGGCAACCAGGAGGGAAGATAACAGTCCGAATATGCCTGCAATAAGGATGCTCCTTTTAGCAAGAAGCTCTTCACGTTTACTTATAAGGTACCATGCGCTTATACCGAGTACGAACATTGAACCGACCAGAAACCCTGATGAAATAGTATGAAGAAATTTACTTACAGCTACTTCATTGAAAAGAACTTCCCAGAAGCTTATCATTTCGTTTCTGGCGGTGCCGGGATTGAATATCATGCCAACCGGATTCTGCATCCATGCATTTGCAACCAGGATCCATAATGCCGAAAGATTGGCTCCTATAGCGACGAGCCAGGTTGAAACCAGGTGGAATCTTTTGCTGACCTTGTTCCATCCAAAGAACATGACCGCTACAAAGGTCGATTCGAGAAAAAATGCAAGGATCCCTTCAATGGCCAGTGGGGCGCCAAAAATATCTCCGACAAACCAGGAGTAATTTGACCAGTTGGTTCCAAACTGAAATTCCAGGATAATTCCGGTTGCCACTCCAATTGCGAAATTGATACCGAAGAGTGTCATCCAGAATTTTGTCATGCGCTTCCATTCCTCATCTCCGCTCCTGACATATATTGTTTCCATTATTGCAATAATAAATGAAAGGCCAAGGGTCAGAGGAACAAAAAGCCAGTGATAAATTGCTGTCAGGGCAAATTGGGCCCTTGACCAGTCAATAAGTGCAAGATCGGGATTTTCAAACATATTATTATTTTGAATTTATTAATTGATCAAGAACATATTCGCTTTTTTGCCCTTCAGTATCATGGTTTTTCTGAAGGAAATCCTGGAAAAAAAAGATCCTCAGGATAATGAAGATAACAAAAAGTTTAATCAGGATTATGATCCATACACGCTTACCCCACCAGGACATATTTCTGAAACCATCATAATAGAATCTGAATATCCTTTTTATAGCTGAAATCACTGAATCCATTATTAATTACTGCTCAGTTTTAGGTCTTCAATTTACTCTCAATTCACTGGATCAGGCCCCTTTTCTTTTCTGTTCAGCAGGGAAAAATGCCTGCCCTTTTCATCAGTTTCTTCAGACAGACCGGATGTTATTTTCTGAACCGCCTTAAATCCGTAAAAGAACTCCCTGGCAAAAACTCTTAGAACAGTGTAGGCCGGAATGCCAAGTATCATTCCGGGTATCCCGGCGGCAAAACCTGCTGCAAGAACCACAATAAAAATCTCAAGTGGATGAGCTTTAACGCTGTTGGAAAAAATAATCGGCTGAAACACCAAATTATCAATAGTATGTGTTATTATTTCAACAATTATCATGTAATAAACGAGAGGAATCACCACTGTCGTAAAATCCAGATTTATATGGGAAGCCACACCCATTATTATTGCAATAAAGAGCCCGAGCCATGGTCCGACATATGGAATTACATTCAGGATGCCGAGTATAAGTCCCATAACCAGTGCCTGCTGAAAATCAATACCGACAATTGTCATACCAATTGTTATTAAAATCATAATACAGGTGCTCTGAATAACAATCCCGATCAGGTATCTTGTCAGAAGATGTTTTACCGAATTAAGTGCCCTGGTGACATTATCAACATATTTATCGGGAATCCACATCAATATTGATTCATAAAACAGATGCTGATCCTTCAAAAAGAAAAAGGTAATGAATGTTATTGAAAAAACTGCTACAACAATGTTTCCCAGAAGACTTACAAAGGATCCCAGAAAGTTCTGGATCATCTCGATATTCAGAATCCCTGAAATTTTAGTAGCAATATAATCTTTCAGAGACAACTGAGAAGAGATTTCCGGATTAATACTCCTGAATATCTGCTCAATTTTGTTAATCGGCCTTTCTAAAATCTGAACAATCTTTTCACTATCGATTGTCGAAAGGTAATTTATTTGTTTTGTAACCAGAGGCACAAAAATTATAAAGAAGAGTATTATCAAGCCCCAGATTATCAATAAGGTAAACAGTGCACTTATAGCGCGGGGCAAATGCCAGTTCTTAATCCTTACCCTGCAAAACAGATCCACCAGGGGCCTGCCCATGACAGAAAAGACACCAGAAACCAGGATATATACAACTATGTTCCTGAAATAATAGAGGGCCAGCAGAAAGAGTAAAATCGCCAGAAAGATCAGGACATTCCTTAAAGTGGTTTTCATCAGTAAGGTTTTTCTATATACAAACCTAATCAGAAATTTCGGAATTCCATAAAAATGTAATAAATCACTAACTGCCACTTTGTCCGTTATATTTTGAAATAACATGTCATTATGGCTGTTTTTACATATTGGAACAGAAATTGAAAATATGGGATAAAACGATAAAGAATGTTTAACTTAAAAATAATGGAGGGCAAAGCTATGTTACCAACAATTGCAAAAAGAAGTTTCAGGCCTTTTTATATGCCTAATTTTTTTGATGATGATTTATTCCCGATGGTTACAAACAGGTCAAATTCAATGCCTGCAGTCAACATCAGGGAAGATGATAAAAGATTCACTCTCGACCTGGCTGTTCCGGGAATTGACAAGAAAGATCTGAAGATCGACATCAATGATGATGTTCTTACTATATCTTCAGAGACAAAAAATGAATCGGAAGAAAACAAAGACGGTTACAAGAGGAAAGAATTCAGCTATTCATCTTTCTGCAGAAGTTTTCAGATCCCCGAAAACACAAACAGGGATAAGATTGAAGCTAACTACAAGGATGGAATTCTTAGTGTTGTTCTTCCCAAAGTCGACGAAGAAAAGAGTAAGATTACAAGGCAGGTAAAGATTTCATAAATACAAAAAAAGAGGCTGTCAAAAGCCTCTTTTTTTTAAAACCACCCCTATCCCGTCCCGATAGCTATCGGGAGCTATCGGGACCCCCAAGGGGGACTTATTGAAAACCAATGACATAAAAAGCCCCCCTTGGGGGGTTGGGGGGTAAAATCAATCTTATGAGACGGCCTCTTTCTATTTAGCTGCAATATTCAAGAACCTTTGCTGCGAACTTTCTTCCAAATTCAATAAGTGAATCTTTCTTGGCGCCGCCGGGTGAAAACTTAAACGACCCGGTCTCATCAAATGTCCTTAGTTTAAGGTTTCTGAAATTTTCAAGTATAATCTTCGGAGCCTCTCCGCTCCATCCGTATGAACCGAAAGCTCCGGCAACCTTAATCTTGTCCCTGAGAGGATTTATCAGGGAAAAAAGCTTATAAACGGGAAGTAAAGTATTCTGATTGATTGTTGGAGAACCTGCAAGTATTGCATCGGCTGAAATCAGTTTGGATTCGAGTTCTCCGGAATCGATATTTTCAATATCCGTCAATTCAACATCAAAATTTGCAGTTTCCCTTATTCCCTGGGCTATATATTCAGCTGCCTGTTTTGTATAACCATAAGCTGATACATAAGCAATAAGTACTTTTCGCACCTCCCTGGGAGAAATAAGCTTGAGATAGTCACTTGATAATTTATAAGTAAGGTCGACTATTTCCCGGAGGTTTTCCCTGTGAACAGGGCCATGACCCGGACATATGGCAGCTATATCAAGAGGTTTTATCTTTTCAATTGCAGTGACCATAAACCGGCTGTACGGCTTTAATATCACATCGAAATAGTAGGTGAAGGCACCAAGGTAATCCGCTGTCATTTTGCTGAACAGATGCTCATCGCAGTAATGGGCTCCGAAAGAATCGCAGGAAAATAAGATCCTGTCTTCTTCAAGGTATGTATACATGGAATCGGGCCAGTGCAGATTTGGTGCAGCGATGAATCTCAGGATTTTATTTCCGAGATCAAGTGAATCGCCATCCTTCACAACCAGCGATCTGAACGGAATATTCATAATATCTTCAAGATACCTGATTGCGTTTCCGCTGCCGACCACGGTTGCATCAGGTGCAATCTCAAGAATCAGGCTGAGACTTCCTGAATGATCCGGTTCCGTATGGTCAAGGATTATATATTGAATTTCACCAGGATCAGTTAACGATTTCAGTTTCTTCAGATATGTCCCGCTGAATTTCTCTTTTGCGACTTCAACAACAGCTTTTTTTTCTGCGTTAATAAAATAAGAATTATATGTGGTCCCGAATTCCGTAGTCATCACAATATCAAATGTTTTGATATCATAATCAAGCACTCCTATCCATTTCACATCAGGAGTAATATCTATAATATTCTCATCGGGTTTTTTCATTTAACTATCTTTTCAGATTTTGGCAATAATGCTTTTGTTGGCTTTAACATGCTGAAGTATAGGCACTTCTATCTCTGTACCCAAAGGAAGGAATATATCGACCCTTGATCCGAATTTAATGAATCCCAGCTCATCGCCCTGGGTAACCATCTGATCCTTCTTAGCATAAGTGACTATCCTTCGGGCGACAGCACCGGCAATCTGGCGTATCATAATCTCCTCTCCTTCTTCTGTTTCAATAACAATCGAGCTTCGTTCGTTCAGTTCAGAGGATTTCGGATGCCAGGCAACCATATAATTCCCGGGATGATAGCATACGTATTTAACCTTACCTGAAACGGGATATCTGTTGCTATGCATATTGAAAGGTGACATGAATATTGAAATCTGCAGACGCGAATCCCCGAAGTACTCTTTCTCGACAGTCTCTTCAATAACAACTACTTTCCCATCGGCCGGAGCATAGATCAGTCCCGGATCAGGTTCAAGGTTTCGTACAGGAAGTCGAAAGAAGAAGAGAATGAAAACGTACACAATAAGTGAAAAGACAAGAAATGCCCATTTTACCAGAGAATTTTCTGACCAGATAATACCTGCCGCAGCATTGAGCAACAATAAAATTACAAAACCTACTACCAGTATTTTATATCCTTCCTTATGAATGGCCATTTTTAAAAATTTGCACAAAACTAATTAAACTTGTTAATCATCCAAATATTGAAATAAAAAGATAGACTAGCGGGAATGAAATCAGGGCACTGTCAAAACGATCGAGGAAACCTCCGTGTCCTGGCATTACTGAGCCTGAGTCTTTCACCCCCATGCTCCTCTTAAGCATTGATTCGGTCAGATCGCCATATGTTCCTGCTATCGAAATTATTATTGAAATAATGATCCATCCGGAAGTGCCCACAACACCCAGCCAGCCTGAAAGCAGCCATGCAGCCGCCACTGATATTAACAGGCCGCCAAAAAAACCTTCCCATGATTTTTTCGGTGAGATCCTTTCCATAAGCCTGTGCCGGCCCAGTGTTATTCCGGTGAGGTAGGCCCCTGTATCATTTGCCCATAGCAGGAGCAGAAAACCAATAATAATACCAGGGGAGAATACCATGTCACCATGATTCATCAAAGAATCGAGGCCTGTTCTGGAGAAGGCTGAAAAAGGAAATAAAGAGAAAGGAACTGCTATATAGATGATTGCAAAAAAAGTATGCGCGATGGAATCAAATGGCTTCTCCTGTTTTCTGTATAATTCAATTATTATCAGAATAACAGCAATCAGGAGAAGAAGCAGGAAATAATCAGATTTAATCAATCCTGATGCGATCAGGGTAGAGATTATATAAACAAACGCACCTGCAAATATCCCGGGGATCATCTGGGCATGCACACCAGTGTTCTTAATCATCAGATAATATTCATGCAGTGAGGCTATGGTAATTAACAGCCCAGTTATAAAGAATGAAACGGGATGTAGCCAGAATCCGCCAAGTATGAATATCACTATCCATATCGCCGTAAGGGTCCGCCTGTAAAAATTTCCCAAATCTGTTATTCTTTTCTTTTTGTCTTTTGAGCATCCTTCTTTCCTGAAGCTTTTTCCGGATCTTTTTTATGAATGATGGAGCTTTTTGCGGGTTTCTCTTCCTGAAAAAGCTCATTCTCTTCCGGACCCTTCACTGTATCAGCCGGCAGTGCAAGAGCTTCGGGCTTCGATGCCAATTCTCTCTCTTCCTTTAAAATATCAGCTTTTCTTTTTCCAAAGATTCTTTCCAGATCTTCACTGAATATAACTTCTTTTTCAAGCAGCAGTTCAGCCAGCTCGGTAAGTCCTGCCATGTTGTTTTTAAGGACTTCCTGTGCACGCAGGTATGATTCTTCGATAATCTCTTTTACCTCCTGGTCAATCAGTTCGGCAGTTTTCTCGCTGTATGGTTTTGTGAATCCATAGTCAGACTGACCCGATGAATCATAAAAACTGATATTGCCTACTTTTTCGCTCATACCGAAATATGAGACCATTGCATAAGCCTGTTTTGTGATTTTCTCCAGGTCGCTGAGGGCTCCCGTTGATATTTTATTAAATACCAGGTGTTCCGATGCTCTTCCTCCAAGGGCATAAGCCATCTCATCAAGAAGCTGTTCGCGAGTTGTTATCTGTCTCTCCTCAGGAAGGTACCAGGCTGCACCGAGTGCTCTCCCGCGAGGTATTATTGTTACCTTCAAGAGAGGGCTGGCATGTTCAAGAAGCCAGCTCACAGTTGCATGACCTGCTTCATGATAAGCTATTGTTTTCTTCTCGACCATTGAAATGATCTTGTTTTTTCTTTCAAGGCCGCCAACAATTCTGTCAATGGCATCAAGAAAATCCTGTTTCTCCACTGCAGTCTTGTTTTTTCTGGCAGCTATCAGTGCCGATTCATTACAAACATTGGCAATATCGGCACCTGAGAAACCAGGAGTCTGCTTTGCCAGGAATGAGACATCGAATCCTTTCTGGAGCTTGATCGGGCGGAGATGCACCTTAAATATTGCTTCCCTTTCATTCAGGTCAGGCAATTCAACATGTATCTGCCGGTCAAATCGTCCGGCTCTGAGCAAAGCCCTGTCGAGAATGTCAGCCCTGTTTGTTGCTGCAAGAATTATCACACCCATATTTGTGCCGAAGCCATCCATCTCGGTAAGAAGCTGATTAAGAGTATTCTCCCGTTCATCATTTGATCCGAAATTCACGTTTTTCCCCCTTGCCCTGCCGACAGCATCGATCTCATCGATAAAGACAATACAGGGTGCCTTTTCCTTTGCCTGTTTGAACAGATCCCTTACCCGTGAAGCCCCAACTCCCACAAACATCTCAACAAAATCAGAGCCCGAAATTGAAAAGAAGGGTACATTTGCTTCACCTGCAACAGCTTTGGCCAGAAGTGTTTTTCCGGTTCCCGGAGGGCCTATCAACAGAGCTCCCTTGGGAATTTTACCTCCGAGCTGAGTATATTTTTTTGGATTTTTCAGAAAATCAACGATCTCCATTATTTCAGTTTTTGCCTCTTCAAGTCCGGCAACATCGCTGAAGTTAATTTTAACATTTGTATCCTTGTCGAAGATCTGAGCTCTCGATTTCCCTACGCTGAAGATGCCACCGGCGCCTCCACCGGGTCCTCCCGACATACGGCGCATGATGAACATCCAGAGAACAATCAGTAAAATAAAAGGCAATGTCCATCCCAGGATCTCTCCAAGATAGTTATGACGCGTTTCTGATTCGGGGTAGATAATATCTTTCTCTTCATACCCTGCATTTTTCTGCTCCTCAAGGATAAATGGCTGAAAAGTGGCAATATCTCCGATATTGTATGAATAATGAGGCTTTGGAAGTCCAAATCCCATCTTGCCACCATTATTTTTCGGAATTTCAGGGTATCTGCCCGACTCAACAGCCTCTTTCTTCAGGAATATTTCAGCTATCTCTTTATTGACAACAACAATTTTTTCAATATCCTTGTTTGCTATCATCTCTTTCAGATCACGGGTCTGAGCTTTGGGTGTTGTCTTCCCGCCATAGAATAAATTTATAGCGATAAAGGAGACAGCCAGAATGGCAAAAATCCAGTTTGAATTGAATTTCGGCTTCAGGTTTTTATCAGGAATCTTGCCTGGTCGCTGATCGTTATTGTTTTCTGCCATAAATTATTTACTTAACTTAAGTTATCTTTTACCGCTTCCATTGATGCATCAGCCCAAAGCGATTCAAGGCTGTAAAAATGCCTGTATTCTTCAAGGAAAATATGCACCACGACATTCCCATAATCGAGGAGGACCCAGAAACAATTGTCGAGTCCTTCGACATGAATAGGTTTTTCACCGGTTTCATTTCTCACAGTGTCTTCTACGGAGTCACAAAGTGAATCAACCTGGTTAGTTGAAGATCCATGGCTGATGATAAAAAAATCTGTTATTCTGTTTTCGAGCTTTCTCAGATCAATTTTAAGAACATCCTGTCCCTTCTTTTCAAATATCCCTTTTACAACACTTTCCAGGAGTAATTCAGTCCCGTCCTGTCTTTTCTTCATCAGAAATTTATCAGTTAAATATCAAGATGCAAAAGTACAAACTTTTATCCGTATTTTTGTCATTATCAGTCTCTCTTTACAATTTCAGTGCCATACCAACTCTCTCCGGAATAATGGTAAATTTGACATGGAAAAACATAATCCTGCCAGGTATGATAATCGGATCAAAGCTCATTTATTGTGAAAATACACTATCGACCAACACTTTTGCTTCAGGCTTGCTGAAAAATGATCCTGTAACTGAGGGTACCATAATTCATACGAATTTTCAGCTGGCTGGTCGTGGACAAAAAGGGAACAGATGGGAAAGCGAAGAGGGTAAAAACCTGTTATTCAGCATAGTTCTGTTCCCAACCATCGTCAGTCCCCAGGATCAGTTCATCATATCCATGTTCATTTCACTCGGAATCTGCGACTTCCTGAAAATATTCATAACCGGGTGTAAAATAAAATGGCCCAATGATATTTATGCAGGAGATGACAAAATAGCAGGTATCCTTATTGAGAACTCAATAACCGGAGAATCTATCTCAAATTCAATAGTTGGAATAGGACTGAACATAAACCAGGTGAAGTTTCCTGAGGATATCCCGAATCCCGTTTCCCTGAAAATGCTATCCGGAAAGGATCATGATCTTGATTATTGTCTGAAGCAGATCGCAATTTGCCTTGATAAACGCTACAAGCAGATTCTGGCAGGCAATCGTACAGAAATAAGAACCGCTTATATATCCTCTCTTTTCAGGTTAAACGAATGGTGCAATTTTATTACCGGCTCCGGGCCTCTCTACGGTAAAATTAATTCAGTGGCTCGTTCAGGATGCCTGCAAATTGAGGATGAGTGGAAAAACATCCATGAATTTCAATTTAAGGAAGTGGAGTTTATGGAATAATATTCTTCCATCCCCTGAACTTTTCCATTTCATCGACTAATGTACCGAGGAATCTGTTAATATACTGTGCCGCTATCATTTTCAGGAGAGGATTCAGGCTGGCAGACAGTTTAACAATAACCTCGGCTTTGCCTGCAAAATCTTCCTTAATGCTTAGAATCAGAGAGAATTCATTTGATGTGAAAGCAGTACCACTATAAACGACCTTATTATAGGGTTCCTTTTCATAAAGATACATTTTAATGTTACCGAGTGGCGGAACATTGAAACTGCATGATTCCCTGCCGATCTCCAGTTCCTTTATGCTGCCATCAGGAACAAACTGGCTGAAGTTCCTGATATCTGTAACAAAATCAAAAACCTCTTCAGGCTTACAGGTCAGTTTTCCTGTTCTGCTTTCATAATTTGACAAATCTGACATATAATTATTGATTAAGTCCCCATGACGAAGGATTCATTCTCCATTGCTTCAATGTTTCAATATCCTGCCTGTTAATATACCCCGATTCGACAGCTGCTGAAATAAGAGTGCTGTAGTTGCTCAGAGTGTGAAGTTCACATCCCGCAGCTGCAAAACCATCAGCTGCCTTTTGAAATTCATAAGTAAATATTGCAGCCATGCCCAGAAGATCACATCCTGCATCCCTAAGGGCTTTTACGGCACCAAGACTGCTACCACCGGTTGATATAAGATCCTCAATAACAACTACTTTCTGGCCAGGTTCAAAATAGCCTTCAATCTGGTTTCCAAGACCATGCTCCTTTGCTTCCGACCGAACATAAATAAACGGAAGTCCAAGCTTCTCTGCAACAAGTACACCATGTGCAATTGCTCCCGTGGCAACACCTGCTATCAAACCCGCATCAGGATAATATTCACTTACCACTTCAGAAAACGAATCTCTTATACAGGTCCTGACTTCAGGAAAAGAAAGAGTCTTACGATTATCGCAATAAATTGGTGACTTCCAACCTGAAGCCCACGTAAAAGGATTTGATGGTTGTAATTTAATTGCTTTAATTTGTAAAAGATATTCGGCTATTTTTTTAGCACATTTGTCCATCTGGGTATGTATAAAGTTCATTTTGAGAACAGATTCATAATGATCAGTGCGGAACCTGACCGGTTACAAAAATACGGGATATTCCATAAGTTTTACGCAACGAGTGAACTTTATAAATTAATATCGGAATTCCAGACGGACAGCTCAATTCAATCAATCAATGTTTACGGTACCAATATCAGGCATATCTGGAAAATCTTCAGGATATTCTTTACAGAAGTCGGAGCGGCTGGAGGACTTGTCAGGCACACCTCGGGGAAATATCTGTTCATCGAAAAAAAAGGAAGGCTCGATCTGCCCAAGGGCCATATTGAACCAGGGGAAGAACCTGATGCCTGTGCCCTGCGTGAAGTGAGTGAAGAGTGTTGTATTTCAGGACATTCAATTGTAAAATCGCTTTCCCCCAGCTACCACACATACAGCTGGGAGGGCATTTCATACCTGAAGAAAACAAGCTGGTTCCTGATGGAATATGATGGGATCATGGTTACAATACCTCAGTCTTCCGAAGGGATAACAAAAGTGGAATGGTTATCGGCTAATGAAATAAGTAAAATAAAGAGCAGTGCCTGGTTATCTCTGATGGATGTTATTTATTCTGAGATCCTGAGAATCTGAATAAAGTGTATATACTACACTTATCACCCGGTAATCGTTTCTCCAAGACGTAGTTTCAGCGTAGGCTGGCAACAAGCAACCCCGCACCCCGGGTTCCCTAAATATCTTCTCCCTTATAATCTTTAAGATCAATCGCGGCAGGAACAAATCTTGAGGCATCTCCCCCGCTTCTTATAATATCGCGGACAATTGTTGAGTTAATAGGTGTATGCTCAGGTGAAGTCAGGAGAAATACCGACTCTACATCATATGCCAGTGCTTTGTTAATCTGTGCAATAGCTCTTTCAAATTCAAAATCAGCTGCGGTTCTCAGGCCTCTGAGGAGATAGCTGGCCCCATTTTTGCGGCAATAATCGACTGTAAGTCCTTCATAATGGTCAATCCTGATCCTCGGTTCACTTATAAAGACTTTGCTTATCATCTCCTTCCTGACATGCAGAGGGTAATAGCTTTTCTTCAGTGCATTTGCCCCTACTGCAATTATGATCTCATCGAACAGGCTGAGAGCCCTTCTTACAATACCCTCATGCCCGATCGTAAACGGGTCAAAAGAGCCCGGGAAGACAGCAATCTTTTTCATTCAAATGATATTTTTTTTGGATTTTTTACTTTTTGCCTGAGAAGAGACAATTCAAGCACCTCCATAATTGAATCAACAAAATGAAATTTTAATCCCTCAATATAGATCCCCTTGATATTTTCAACATCCTTTCTGTTCTCTTCCGATACAATTATCTCTTTTATTTTTGATCTTTTTGCTGCAAGGATCTTCTCCTTGATACCTCCGACAGGCAGAACTTTGCCCCTCAGTGTTATTTCTCCTGTCATTGCAAGGTATTTTTTCACCTTTCGCTGAGTAAAAGCCGAGGCAATTGAAGCGGCCATTGTTATCCCTGCCGACGGACCATCTTTTGGTATAGCGCCTTCAGGAACGTGAATATGGATATTCCATTTTTCGGAAAAATTATCAGGAAGCTCAAGTAATTCAGCATTTGATTTCAGATATTCAAGGGCAATGACAGCCGATTCTTTCATCACTTCCCCCAGGTTTCCTGTGAGCGTTAGCTTGCCAACCCCCCTGCTCAGGCTTGTTTCCACAAAGAGTATCTCTCCCCCGGCTGCTGTCCATGCAAGCCCTGTAACAACACCAGCCTGGTCATTCCCTGCATATAAATCGCGGATAAATTTTGGTGGGCCAAGCATCTCAGCAAGGGTATTTTCGGAAAGATCAGAATCAAATTTATTCTCAGATGCAATATTTTTTGCTGTCACCCTTACAATCTTTGCCAGCTTCTTATCAAGTTCCCTTACTCCGGATTCCCTTGTGTACTTATCGATCAGAGTCTCCAGTATTTTTTTCCCTATGAAAAGCTGATCCGGCTTAACTCCGTGGTTTTCCAACTGTTTCGGTAACAGGTGCTGACGGGCAATTTCAAGCTTTTCCTCAATCAGATAGCCTGTTATTTCAATAAGTTCCATCCTGTCCCTCAATGCAGGACTTATTGTTGAAAGAGTATTTGCAGTGGCGATGAAAAGCACCTTTGAAAGATCGTATTCCATCTCAAGGAAGTTATCGAAGAAGGTGCTGTTCTGTTCCGGGTCAAGGACTTCGAGAAGGGCAGATGAGGGATCGCCCCTGAAATCCTGCCCCACCTTGTCTATTTCGTCAAGAATAAACACAGGATTTGAGGATCCTGCTCTTTTTATATTCTGAACGATCCGGCCTGGCATGGCTCCGATGTAGGTCTTTCTGTGCCCCCTTATTTCAGCCTCATCATGCAGTCCACCGAGTGACATCCTGACATATTTTCTGTTTATAGCTTTTGCAACTGATCTCCCCAGCGAAGTTTTCCCCACCCCGGGAGGACCGTAAAGACAGAGGATCGGCGATTTCAGGTCACCTTTAAGCTTGAGGACTGCCAGGTGTTCGAGGATTCTTTCCTTTACCTCATCAAGGCCAAAATGATCGTCATCAAGCACTTTCCTTGCATTATTAAGGTCAAGATTATCATTGGTATAAAAACCCCACGGGAGATCCAGAAGAGTCTGGATATAATTGACCTGCACCGAATACTCTGCTGCGGCAGGATTCAGGCGGCTAAGCTTCTCCAGTTCCTTTTCGAAGGTCTTTTTTACCTCGGCGGTCCATTTTTTTTCTTCTCCCTTTTTCCTGTATTCTTCAATATCCTTTTCGAGCGGATTTCCCCCAAGCTCATTTTGAATTGTCTTCATCTGCTGATGAAGAAGAAATTCGCGCTGCTGCTGGTCAAGATCGCTTTTCACTTTTGACTGAAGTTCGTTCTTGAGCTCCAGAACCTGGATTTCCTGAACCAGAAACTCGAGTAGCATAAACCCTCTGTCGCGAAGAGAATTTATTTCGAGAAGCCGTTGTTTGTCCTGCACCTTGATATCGGTATTGGAGCAGATAAAATTGATAAGGTATGTGTTGTTCTCAATGTTTCTGATCGCGAAAGAGGCTTCGGGACTGATATTTGGATTGATCTTTATTATTTTGAGCGACAGATCTTTAAGAGATCCAACAATAGCATCAAAATCTTTGCTCGGGAACTCAGGCTTAATTTCGGGAATGGTCCTTACCCTGGCAATAAAATAGGGATTGTCGCTGATGAGTTCATTCAAAACCATTCTTTTGCGCCCCTGTATTATAGCAGTAGTTGAACCATCAGGCATTTCAAGCAGTTTAACAATCTGGCCGACTGTTCCAATATTATGAAGATCCTCAAATAAGGGATTTTCAAGATCGGGATCTTTCTGAGCTACAGTTCCTACAATCTTGTCAGTTCTGTATGCATCCTTTATAAGCTGCACCGATCTTGGCCGTCCTATTGAGATCGGGAGCACCACACCCGGAAAAAGGACTGTATTCCTGAGCGAAAGAATAGGAATTGAATCGGGGACATCAATATCCTCAAGATCCCCATCCTCCCCATCAGCTATAATAGGAACAATATCCCCGTCGCTATCAAGCATTTCGGGGATTAAAAGTTCACTGACACTCTTCCTGAATTTCTTTTCCATTCTTAAATTAATGCCGTCAAATTTAATTAATATTTTTACACTAAAAGCCAGAACTGTAGTTAAGCAATCATTGTGCCATAGTTTTGAGGGGAATTCCTTTAAACCCCGTTATAACCCCCTTCCCTCCCGATAGCTATGTATTTCTTCAGAATTCATGTAACAGTTTCATAAAATTGGATTATTACTATTATTTTAAATAATATAAACCCCCATCCTAGCCCCCGCCGAAGCGGGGCAGGCTTTCCCCCAGGGGGAGGGCCGAGCGTAAGAACCAGCCCGGTGGGCTGGTTTAGCGAAGGAGCCAGCCTGCGGGAAGCCAGCACGGCAAACTGGCCTGGGGGAAATTGAAAGGTGGTAAAAATAAAAAAGGGGCCGAAATCAAACCCCTTTCACATATGCTTTAATCTGTAAGTTATTTCTTTTTGACTACACGATCCTTATAACGGTTCATGAATTTGTCAACGCGTCCTGCAGTGTCGACAAGCTTCATCTTCCCGGTATAAAAAGGATGCGAAGTGTTTGATATTTCAAGTTTGATAAGCGGATACTCCTTCCCATCTTCCCACTTAATATTTTCTTTTGACGGGGCAGTTGATTTGGTAAGGAATGAAGTGCCATTCGACATATCCTGAAAAACAACAAGCCTGTAATTACCCGGATGTATACCCTCTTTCATTACTCTTTAATTTTATTCCTTAATTTGATAGACTATAACCTTTAATTAGGGTTTGCAAAATTAATGAACATTATTTTAAAATCAAAATGAAATAAAAAATTATTATTTTACAACCTTCGATGCATTTTCATCATCGGGCTTCCGGGCCATTTCGTCTTTGTATCTTATAAATTGAAGCTTATCGTTTATCATATAACGGTAGGTGATATGCATCTTTGCCTTTGACGCCCCCAGAGCTTCATAGATTGCTATCATTTTGGGATTATAATCCCCTACCCATGAGAGTTCCAGCTCTTTATACCATGGTTTTCGTTTGAGAACCTGGTACAGCTGGTAAAAGATGGCCGATTCAACTCCGCTGTTCTGGTGTGAGGGATTTACTCCGCCGACGATGGCGCGCATTCTGGTCATTTTATGATTTGCCCTGAACCAGATAAATCTTATCATGTTCAGTATATTGAGTTTCCCTTTAAATGGTTTAATAATTTGATTCAGATCGGGAAAGAGAATAAAAAAGGCGATGGGTTTATCATTTAAATACGCGAACCAGATGAGCTCCTCATCAATAACTGTTCTTGCTTTTTGAAATGATGCTTCAAGGAACTCCGGATCGAGCGGAGTGAAGTCCTCCTTAAATATTGACCATGCTGAATTATAGACATCTACAAGGTCCCCGACAAATTTACCCTTCTTCGAAAACTCCAGATGACGGAATGTATAACCGGGTCTTTTTGCGAGCCATTCGGCTATTTTCATTATCCTGGGAGGGAATTCCACGATTGCTCCTTTCCCGTCCCTTATTTGCCTGTGGTATGAGTATTGTTCGTAATAATTTCTGAATCCATAGGCCTCAAAAAAGTCCCTGTAATATTTCTTATGGTAGGGCATTCCGTAACACTGCTGAACAAATCCCTCAACAAGAAGTCCCCAGTTGTTGTCATTCTCCCCGAAATTTACAGGACCGTCCATAGCCTGCATACCGTGTGATGAGAGCCAATTCTTTCCAGTATCGAAAAGAGCAAATGCGGCTTCTTTGCTTTCGATAACCTCAAAAAAGCCTATACCTCCGGTAGGCTGTCTGTAAACATTCGATTTCGTCCTGTCAAAGAAGGCAGCAATGCGACCTATGGTATTACCGTTCTTATCCGTTAAAATCCAGCGGCTGGCCTCTCCACCCCTCCGGAAAAGGTAATTTTTTTCAGGATCGAATATCGATTCAAGCTCAGAATCAAGCAGGCAAACCCAGTTTGGATCATCTTTATAGAGTCTCCTCGGAAAGTCCAGGAATTCCTTCTTATCCTTCTGAGTTTTAACTTCAATGACCGGCATAACAATGAATTTGACCGACAAATATAACCAGAATTTTTAAACCGGCTGGCAAGTAACAGGCATCCGTCATCATTGAAAAATCTCTGAAAAAGCTTTTATCTTCAGCCTTCCGCCTTTTGCCTTTTGCCTTTTGCCTTTTGCCTTTTGCCCTTCGCCTTTCGCCATTATTGTATATCAATTACCCTGTGATCGATCAGGATGAACAACAATCCAAGAAGAGAAGAGTAAAGCAAATATATCTTCAGCGGAATATATTCTGATGGTTTGATATTCATTTTTATCCACAGATATCCTGCCAGGAACACTTTCCCGAGCAGGTAAACGATAAAAGTTGCCAGAGCAACTCCAACAATATCATATCCCCATTGTATCATCATCAGGCTTAGCGGAATATTGAAGACAAGTTCAAGCAGTGAAGAAATAAGTGTGATGTGAGTCTTCTTCCTTCCGACAATTATAGTCTGAGGGAAGATAAGGCGGGGGATCACCAGCAATGTGTAGATCAGAAATACATCAGCACTTTTCTGGAATTCGGGAGTAAATATCCGGGGGTAAATCCATCTGGCCAAAAGCATTATGAACATTGTAGCCGGGAAGCAAATATGCATCAGCCTCTTAGACCTTGCTTTGATTTTCGCAAGCGAATCTTTCATCATGGTTCTTGTCGAGAATTCCGGAAGCATTGCATTACTGAGGCCGTTTGCCAGCATAAGAACCAGCGGGAATTCCTTTGCCCCGTATCTGAACCAGGCAAACATTCCCGGATCGCGGTAAACGGCTGATATTATTACCCCGTCGGTATATTGGGCCGAACCGCTGATCAGAGAAGTAAGTACAAGAGGTAATCCGAGATAAAGATGTTCCTTCATGAACTCGGCAGAAATCTTCATCTCTGTATATCTCCTCAGCAGAATAAGGAGCCAAACCCAACGCACCCCGGTAATTGCAAGCAGGCCATAGATTGACCACATGATATCCTTTCCGAAAAAAACCGGTGTTATAACAAGTATTAGCTGAAGGGAAAAAGTATAAAAGCCGTACTGAACGATCCTGTGTGACCGGTTATTAAGAAGATAAATATATTCGATCAGGCACACCGGGTTACTCAACAGCAGGTAAAGAAGAAGAAGGTTCAGGTAGGGAGCGTTCCCTGAGATACGAAAAACCGAGAAATTGTTCTTAATAGAATGACCAAAGGCAAAAAAGAGAAGGCTGAAAAAACACAACAGCAAAAATGTATTGAATATCTCAGGCGATTTGTCTGTCGGGTTCTGTCCTACCCTGCGGTAAGTTTTATTCCTGTGATAAAGCGGCAACAGTGACTGGATTATGCCTGTAACCCAGAAAAAGCTCATCAGTCCGGCTATGAACAGGAACATCTCCCACGAACCTATCTGTGCACGGGTAAGATGACTTTTGGTAAATACGATGCTTATTATAAGAAAGACGGTAAACCTCATCAGCTGGAATAGCTGAAGCCCTGAAATATTGTCTATCAGTTTTATCTTTCTCAACACTGATAAGAAGTATTCAAAATCCCCCTGATAACATCAAACCGGGATAAAAATTGCTTTTCGTAACCAGTATTTATGAACTGATTAAAGTTAACAATAGAATTCCGGCGGTATAAAATAAAACTAAAATTTTGTGAAATAGAAATTTTGGGCTTATTTTGCACCCCTGAGACGGTGGATGTAGTTCAGTTGGTTAGAACGTCGGATTGTGGTTCCGAAGGTCGTGGGTTCGAATCCCATCTTCCACCCACGCAGAAAAGGCTGTTCCGCCGAAAGACGGGCAGCCTTATTTTTTACTCCTCGGTCTTATTGGCTGTTTTCGGATGCAGGAGTAGCAGCTGAAGCAAAATAGCCAAAAACACAAACAGAGACAGGAAAGCAATATGATGGCTTAAATTCCCCGAATCAGCTGATTTGCCCAGAATGGTAGTTATAATTGCACCTGATGAAATGCCGGCCAGGTTCATCAGTCCGTACCCGGTTGCCCGGTAACGCGGTGAAGCAAACTGGCATAAGATCGGCATACAGTTTACATCAAACATTCCGAATCCGAATCCAAAACAGGCCGCACCGCCAAGAATAGTAATTAAACTGCCGCCAAACCCGACCAGCAGAACAGCCGGAATTGTCAATGCAAGCCCAATAGCACCGGTATAAATTCTCCCGCGCAAGGTATTCCTTATCCAGCGGTCAGCAAGAACTCCTCCCACAAGAACTCCGATAAGCGCCGACAGGGCAATTGTAATTGTTGAAACCGGCCCTGCAACCTCCATCTTAATATTCAGGTTTGTGGAGAGAAGAGTCGGAAGCCAGTTTTTGGTAGCCCACCCGGGCAGACTTGGCGCAGAAAAATAGAAAAGTATTACCCAGAATGAGAGGCTGCCCAGCAGAACTCCCAGTCCTTTAAATGAATCACGAAATTCTTCCGGCAATGGAAGCTGAATTCTCAGTAATAATGGTATAGGCTTTTTTCTCCTTCGAAGGAAGAATATCAGCACAATGCTATAAATAATGCCCACGAGTCCGAATGAAAAAAAGGTTGTGTGCCACGAAAAACTGCCTGCTATGGTTGCGCCAAAACCTCCCAGAGCCTGGCCCAGGTAAATCCCTGTCATATGAATTCCTATTGCAAGTGATCGGTTTTTTCCCTGATGATAATCGGCAATAAGCGATAGCCCGGCAGGCATATAAAAAGCTTCGCTGACCCCCATCACTGCCCTGAGAGCATATAACTGATCATAAGTTTCAGCGAATCCCATGCAGAGAGTGACCCCTGACCAGACGAAGAGGCTTGCCACGATCAGCCATTTGCGGTTCAGACGGTCTGCGATTATACCCGAAACAGGACTCATCAGGGCATAAATCCACAGGAAGATTGCCATTAGTCTTCCGAAATTGGCAGCAGTCTGCAATTCGGCAATATCGACCATCATCGATGGTTTCATTGTCGAAAGCATCTGCCTGTCGATATAATTCAGCAGTGCAACAAACCACAGTAGAAAAACAACTGCCCATGGATAAAACTTTCGTTCCTGCATCTGCTTAAAATTTAGGAATATCCCTCTCCTGCCTTAATTGATTTTATTACGATAGTGGACTTCACGTTCAACATCTTCATTATCAAGTGGCGGACCCTGCTCTATTTTCCGCCAGTCAATCGTGCGGTTGTACTTCTTCATCGCCAGCTCTGCATCAAAGATACGTGAATCGTGAAGTTCCATCGTATAAGGTGTATAATCGGGTTCCGGGGTGAAAAAATCCTGCAGCAATGAAGCCGTTACATCAAACTGATTGACATAAGGAACGTTAAGGATATTGTATATCGTTTTCAGGACAGAACCAAAATTGGCATGTGTATGAGACACATACCCCCTCCTTACATAAGGACCTGCCATCATTAATATCGAGCGGTGGGCATCAACATGATCGACACCTCCCTGCGGGTCATCTTCTGTAATTATGACCAGCATGTTTTTCCAGTATTTTGTCCGGGATAAAAAGTGCAATATCCTGCCAAGTGCCAGATCGTTATCGACCATGAATGAATGAGGATAAAAGTAGCCATCCTCTGGCCTGATACGGGCTCCGTGATCATTTGGCAACTGCAATGTTACAAGCGAAGGCATCTCTTCGTTTCCGCTTATCCATTTTTCAGTGAATTCCTTTTCAAACTGATCCATTCTGTACTGATCCGGTATATTCATATTGTATCCTGCATAGTTGTGACTTGTCCTGCCGAATAAAGCTTTTTGCATCGGAACCATAACACCATGTGATGCTCCTGTAAGTGTATCGTACCATTCCTCCCTTACGTGTGCAGTCTCATTGGCTTCACCAAAGTTATAGAACGAAACATTTTCCCTGTCGAGCGCTTCCCAAAGTCCTCCGATTTCAGCATAATCTTCAGGATCAATGCTTCCTGTTGTTCCCGGATGACGCCTTCCCGGAGCATCAGAAAATATCTTCGCAGTTTTTGAAACACTCGAATTCACTTCAACCCATTCATTTGGGATAACTCCCATCATCCAATGGTGGCCGTGGATAGACGCATCACTATCGCAATAATAGTTATCTGAAAATGCAAACTCTCCGGCCGCTTTATGGTGGTTAGGACTGATTCGGAGACCAGGGAATTTATCTATCATTGATAAAGGAAGCGTATACTCATTTTTAATGCCATACCGTGCCAGAGTACTGTCTCCATCGGCATTTTTAAGCTGACCGAAAACCTCGTCATAGGTCCTGTTCTCCTTTGTGATATAAACTACGTACTTTATCGGGGACTCACGCAATCCTGGAAGAGCCGGAAGAGGATTATCAGTATCATCCTTAATGTTCCGGACCATGAAAGTATTTTCAATTGATTGTTCAGTATAAAATGCCAGTTTGTCTTTGTCAGGCTGACTGACTTTCTGAAAACTACCCAGCTGAATATCGCTTATAAAGTCACCCTGAACCGGGATTACGAAATCCTTTCCGCCGTTAGGACCGGCGCCCAGCCCCCTGCATGTGATTATATACAGATTCTCCTCATCCTTCGATAACAATACCCTTGTGGGGCCCCACCCTGCAGGTATTAATCCTGTTGTTGTGCCTTTCTGAACATCAATTACTGCAACGGCATTGAAACCCAGAAGAGCCACATACAGGGTTTTTTCATCTTTGCTCAACGTCAGACCGAAAGGCAGTAATCCCCTGAATTTATCAATCCGGTCATCGACGCTTATCGGTATGTGTCCTGTTATCTTGTGGTTTCTGTAATCAATTACTGAAATATTATCATTGGTTGCATTTGACACATAGGCAAACTGTGATCCTGCTGCTATTGAGTTAGGGCTTGCTCCACCAACAATTTCAGCATCTTCAATCATTTGTCCTATCTGGTGACCCGTTTTGAATTTATCAGTCACCTGATTGGTTTGCAGGTCAACAGCAAATACACTCATTGCATCAGGATGAAGCGGGCTTCCGACTCCCGGAACCTCACGCCCTTCAATGACCGTTCCATTTATTGACTCAGGGGTATTATTCCCATAAGGATGATGTGAGATCAGCAATGAATCGTAGTTTTCAGGGGTGGCACCTGTTATCAGCGGGTATTCATACATCCCGACATTTGCAACGAATGCAGTTTTCTTATCCGGACTTAAAGTAAGGCCAAACGGCTGCCTTCCTGTCTTTACTGATGCCGTAACCTTTTTTGAGGAGAGATCAATGCGCACCATCCTGAAATTTCCCCTGTCAAGAACCAGCAGTTCATTTCCGGATTCGTTTAATACCAGATCAGAGGTGAAACTGTCATTGTAAGTGGTACCATCAGCAACGCCATTCAGAGAAATTGAATCGAGACGCATCAGGGTTTCTGTATCATAAACGATTACAGCTCCGTTATCGCCCCCGCTCAGATAGACAGTCCTTGAATCGCCTGCAAAACAAACGCCCAGGTAAGATCCGTTTGATAATGGCGATTTGATTGTTTTATCATAGCTTGGAACCCTTAAGGAAGTCATCGACTGCAGATCAATTATTGTAAACACACCATCGTGCAGTGTAACAGCTTTTTTGCCATCGGGCGACAGGGCCATTCCAAAAGGATCATGAGTGATCCTGATTAATTCACCGGCAGGCGTAAGAAATCTTCCGCTGGCAAGAACTGCGGTACCATCTTTTCTGATGACAGCTGGCATATTCCCGGCCGGTACAGTTAAAATCTCAACCTTTTTGTCAGTGCATCCGGATATGCAGGCTCCGGCAAGAATTAACAACAAGAAGAAACGGCTGTAAAAATGCATACCTTAATTATTACAATCCAAATTAATAATAAATATTCCAGTAAACTCCTGTTTTCCTGGTTGAAATCAGGCAGAAAGTCTTTTCAATCTTCAATTCATGATAAAAACTGAAAAACTGGGGCTAATTTCTCATTAACCGCCGGTATCTTAAGTATGCATTCAGTGAAAGTGAAACAAGTACGATAACGGCAATATATACAAATGCCGGTACAGGGACCGGGTCGCCCCCGGCATACGAATGCAGGCCCGAGAGGTAATAGTTAACCCCGAAATAAGTCATCAGGACTGACGAGAATGCAAAGAGCGACAGCAGGTTAAATGTGTAAATATCTTTCATCCCGGGATATTCCGTGAGTGAATGACAATACTATATATAATAATAGTTATCAGCGACCAAGTTTCCTTTGGATCCCATCCCCAGTACCTGCCCCAGGATTCATTTGCCCAGACAGCTCCAAGAAAGGTTCCGATTGTAAGCAGATAGAGTCCTAATGTCAGTGTCCTGTAGTTTATTACAACAAGCTCATCAATTGTATCCGAGATCCTGTTCATATTACTTTTGTCTGCAAGCGAGAGCAGTATCATTGTTATTATGCTCAGAATTGCACCCAGACCAAGGAATCCATAGCTCCCCGTAATTACAGATACATGTAGTGTTAACCAGTAGGATTGCAACACCGGTACCAGGCTGGTAATCTCAGGATCCATGAAGCTGAGATGAGCGACCATTAGTGTCATTCCTGCAAGCACCGCTGTTGCGGAAAGTGCAAAAACCGATTTCCGGCTGAAAATGAAACCTGCAAGGAGTGTAACCCACGAAATGAAAATCATCGATTCATAGCCGTTGCTCATGGGTGAATGTCCGGAAATGTACCAGCGAAGCCCCAGTCCAAATGTATGGAAGAGGAATCCTGCAAAAAGATCCCAGCCCATGAATCTTAACAAATAATGAAATTTTGTTTCTGCCTCTTAACACCATTATTATCAGGCCTGTAAGCATAAGAAGGCCTATCGAGGCATAAAAGGGAAAAAGTCTCTCAAAAATCATTAGCCTGTAATACAAATATTCAGCTTTCGATTTTGAATCAGGAGGCAGATCGTACTTTGCAAATTTCTTCTGATAATCGATCACTGATGTTGTGACCTGTTTTGCGGTCTGAAGGTTATTGGTATGCAATGCTTCGGCAAGCAAGGGGATAATGTTCTTGAGATAAGTGGAATCTTCCCTGTTCATCGCCGTCTTCAGAGCTTCATCCGGGGAGGCCCAGTTGTGGGAATCATCATGAAGGGGAAATATCTTAAGGAAATTGCCAGTATAGATCATATACAGTATATTCACCCTCTCGTCGACTTTCATAATTTCCTTATCAGTCTTTGTCCTTTCACCCGGGGCTTTTGAATACGCTTTATTAATCCCTTCAGTTAGTTTATACGATCCTCCGTTATCAAAATTGACAAGATCAGAAAAAGCAACACGGTTTACGCTGATGCCAAGGCTTTTCTGCAGGTCCTTGTTTGATACCCTGATCATCGGGACATCTTTCCAGTTATCGAAATCGAGATAGACACCAAGAAATACCTGCATTGGGGTAAATCCATCCAATTTGCTTTCCCTGGCAACTTTTCTCAGAATGTCATTACTGAGAGTGAACAGAGGTTTCGTCCGTCCCTTCTGATCCTGAACCAGGACCTTTCCAAATTCTTCCGCACTATTTTTATCTGCAACAAGTTTCTGGGCATCTGTAAATCCGGTACCTGAAAACAATAATAAAATAACAGCTGCCGTTACTTTCTTTCTCAGTGCAGATTCCCAGCGCCCGGCATTAATATTATTAAAAACAGATTCCCTGTTAAAAAGAGAAAGGATAATAAACAGAACCAGCAATCCGTAGCCTGTATAAGTCACCAACATACCTGCCCGATCGTTATTAACCGACAGAATTGTACCCATTTCATCAGGATCATAAGATGACTGGTAAAAGCGATAACCTTTGTATTTCAGAATATTATTCATAAAGACTGTATAAGGCTTTTCAATGTTTGCTGCCTTATCTATCAGAACCACCTCGCTTTTATAGCCCGATGGGCTGTTTGAACCCGGATACCTTTCAATCTGAAAATCATTCAGCCTTAATGAGAATGGAAGGGAGACTTCTGCTGACCCATATATTATTTCAAGGGTTTTATTATCAAAGTATACTGACTCTGAAACACGATTTACATCTGCATTATCCCATAAATTTATTGTTGAGACTATTTCATCGCCTGAATGAAGATTGAAAGTAAACAGGTTCTTCCCTGTCTCCTGATGATTGATGTCGACCGAAACAGTTTTTAAGATCCCTTTTAATGACATCTCCTGGGGCACAATTCTCAAGCCTTTGACTGTAATGATCTGCATCTGCTTTAATTCGGCCGTAACGCCCGATATCGACCGGTAAGGTTTCACGGGTCATCATATTGGTCAGGTCAAACCTGAACTTTGATTTTACGAGGAATGAAACAGAATCATTGAAAAAGGTAATATCGCAATCAGCAGGTGGATTTAAGCCTATGGAGAAATCATTAAAAACAGTCGATTCGCCGTCTTTCAGGTGTAAGGTTTCCCTTTTAACAGTGTCGGTAACAACTATCGAAATTACCGGCTTCCCCTGGGGAGAATCGGAAACTACCTCAGCTGCATTCGGCAAAATGCTGGCAAGGATAAGCTTATAATCCCCGCCATCTGATTTTAACTTTTTCTTATATTTTTCAGCAGAAGCAGATCCCATATAATATTTCTCTGAACTCTGATCAAGAATATTTCCTGAATTATCTTTCAGGATATAGCCAAGATTTTTATCCGATGAGAAGCATTTATTCTGTTCCTCTCCCTCCCGGATATGAATTGATCCCTCCCATCCGGTATATCTTGTAATTCCGGCACCTGCAATAATAAGTATGAAAGATAAATGGAATAGTAATATAGTAAGTTTTGATTTTTTATACAACTTATAAATTATCATCTGTCCTGCCAGATTGACAGCCAGGAGAAGCAATATAAGCTCAAACCATCTTGTATCATAAACAAAATTATATGCTGCTGAGGAGCCATAGTCATTTTCAATAAATGTGGCGGCAGCCATTGATGCAGCAAATACTACAAACAGAATCCCCATAAAGACAGGGGAAAACAGATATTTCATTCCTTTCATAATTTCAAATAGTTAATTCAAGTTCCTGGTTTCTGGGTACTTGTTGCTGGTTAAATACTGATTAATAATGGAATTCATTCTTAAATACTAATTCATCAAATTATTTAGCATATTCAAAATGCACATTTTTAAACACGTCAGCTGAGCAACCAGCAATCAGTATCAAGCAACATTAAGTTAGTTAATCCTTTATTCAGAATTTTTATTTTTATCCTTTTTCCGAAATTTGATGTAGTCTTTTCCCTGTTAAGAATTTTTAAATCCGACAACCTGGTTTTTATTAACTCCCAAATCTTCAAATTCTTTAAGAATTCTAACTACGCTTTCCTTAACCATGTTTGTCATTTCACCAAGTTCCTGCCTCGAAAGAATCATCTCATACTCATCTGATCCAAAAACATCATCGGATAAATAGAGTAATACCTCTGCCATCCTTCCGGGCATTTTTTTCTGTGCCAGATTAACCATTCGTGTATGGGACCTTAGCGATTTTACACTAATATCCTGAAGCATACTTTCGGCAAAATCGCCATTTACCTTTACAAGATGTTTGAATATATCAAAGCTGATAAAGCATGCCCTTACGGAAGTCAATGCTGAAACCGAATAGGTATACCTCGAATTGACATAGGCTCCTGGTCCCATGATAAGCATGCCCGGAAGCAAAATACTCATTATAAAATTCCTGCCATGCAATCCTTCAACATAATTCTTTGCCATGCCCGAAGCAATGAATAAAGCGTTAGAGGAAGGGGATCCCTGTTTAATCAGTATCTCCCCGGGCTTAAACGTCGCTTCATACCTGTTCTCGTTAACCTGCTGCAATTCTGATTTTGTAAGGTGCTTAAAGTTCTCCCATCTTACCAGACAATTCTCACAACTTTCAATTGAATTTGTTCCGGACATGATCCTTAAATTAAGGGGTTTAAAAATATAGTTACTAAATGCATAAAAATGGAAACCTCACAAAGATCACTATTTTAAGTGACATATATCACCTGATCTCTTTATATCTGTCAATCTTGCATATTGCAAATAGCATGAGCACTGTTAATAAATTAACAATAGTTAATGACTAAATTGCATCCGGAAATCAATCTTAAAACCGATATTATGAAAAACCTGTTAAAAC
Source organism: uncultured Bacteroidales bacterium (assembly GCA_963702415.1). Lineage (GTDB taxonomy): Bacteria > Bacteroidota > Bacteroidia > Bacteroidales > VadinHA17 > LD21. The sequence continues at coordinate 36,725 of CAVPCP010000025.1, forward strand.
TGTTTACCATTTTCTTTTCTGCAGCTCTTCTGTTTTCAGCCTGTGAAGGACCAATGGGTCCGGCCGGTGCAGACGGATCAGACGGAGCTGACGGAGCTGACGGCACAGATGCAAATGAGACCTGCAAAACCTGTCATAACAGTACAGTTGTTCAGGCAAAAGCCATTGAATATGAGCACTCGCTTCATTTCACCGGAGAGGCCTTTGAGGAAGGGACGAGAAATAATTGTGCCCCTTGCCACTCTCATCAGGGGTTCCTTGATGTTATCAAGAACAATACTCCGGCAACTATTGTTGTGAATCCTACAGATCCCACTAAATATGTAAATAATTATGTGGCGAGCGCTTCAGCAATTGCTCTGCCCGGAGCGATAAGCTGTTTCACCTGCCACAGTTCACTTCATAAAGAGTATGAATCGACAGAATTCATGCCGCTCGCAACCACAGCTTCGGTATCAATGACCATGTGGGGCGGATCAAAAAGTATCAATTTTGCACAGACCACCTCGAACCTTTGTGCTAAATGTCACCAGCCAAGACCAATAACTGCTTCTTCTGGCGCTTTGATTGATTATTCAAAACTGGTTTCAGAACCAGCAACAACTTATTCACTGTCGTCAATATCGTACCGGACTGGTGTTCATTATGGAACTCATGCTGCGATGGCTGCAGGAGTAGGAGGCATTGAATTCGGAACAGGATATACTAATTCTGCACACGTTGCCGGCGCTTCATGTACGGATTGCCATATGGCCACTCCTTCAGGACTTGCCGGAGGACATTCATTTAATGCCACAGGGAATTTTGCAGGCTGCAACACCACAGGTTGCCACACATCAATGAGTTCATCAAATGCAACATTCACAGCTGCAACGGCAGATATCACTACCAAGCTTGGTGAACTTGCTGCCGAGATCAATGCTATAGGGGCGGGACACGATATTCTTCAGAAAGATCCTGTAGATGGGTTATATCATGGATATTTTGATATTTATGATCAATCCGCTAATCCAACCGGATATTGGAAGAATCCGGCAAACGGGACTCCTGCATTCCCGGCATTAACCAATGCACAGTTTGGCGCAGTCCTTAATTACCAGCTTGTATTCAGGGATGCAAGTAAGGGGGTACATAATTATCCATACATTAAAAAACTCCTTGAGAACACATTATCTGCGATCTAATTAGAAGTAAATCCTGATAAAAAAAACAGAAGGGGCGTTGCATGATGCAACGCCCCTTCTGTTTTTATATCCGATTTCTGAAACTGAAATCTATTTCTTGAATGTCCTCATATAATTTACCGTATTCCAGAGATCATCATCCGATAATTTACCTTCATACTTGGGCATTTCATCCCTTCCGAATTTGGACTTGTAAAAATGTTCACCATCAGTCTGGTTCTGATAAGCTGCACCTGAGAAGTCACCAGGATGACTTTTCAGAGCTCTGGCTTTAACTCCGTCCCCAAGGCCTGTTTTACCATGACATGAAGCACAATTCTTATCATACAGGGTCTTTCCTGCTTTGTTACTTGCCTCACCTGGTGCAACGGGATTTTTCATCGTTTTAAAGTTAGCCGGAACATCCCATGGTTTTGGCTGAGTCTGTGCCTCCAGATTCATAGTAATGAAAGAAAGGCCAATAACTGCCACTGCTGAACTAATTAAGATTTTCTTAAATGTTTTCATAATTTACTGTTTTCTAATTTTTGTTAAATAATACAATAATCGTGCAAATATTAATTTAATGTCAATATTACAGCTTAGCTTTTTTCTTACTTTCTCTTTTAATTAGAATAAGACTTATGATTGCAAACAGATAGTGCCCCCATACACCTGCAAGAAGAACTGAGAGTGTAATTATCATCCACCTCGGTGCAGTCTTTGTCCAAAGGGCTCTATGTGATACCGGGGCCTGATTTGCAGAAGGAACGCCCCATTTTATTTCAACTTTCTTTTCAACATTCCCAAAATCCGGATGTTCTTCAAATTTTGAAATAATTGTAAGATTCCCTTCACTGTCTCCCGGTAAGTCAGATGGAAATTCAAGGCTGGCAGTCCCGCCTTCATCCAGTGTTGCCTCACCTATGGGCAACAGACTGAACATCCTTGGCACATATATCATCACCACTTCTTCTGAGACCGGGATGTCTGAGGTATTTTGCGGTGCAACAGCTTTCAGGGAAATAGTTTTAATACTGTCAACCTCCTGTAAAGACATTTCAAGCCTGACATCCTTGATTGAAAGTTCTGAGTTGGCCGCTTCGATTGTATCGTTCCCATTAAACTCAGTACTGAACATCCAAAGTCCATCTTCATTAATTGGGAGTCTGATATTTTTTGTCAATTCCAGGCTGGCAACACCTTTATAATCGGTAAAAACGGTACCCAGTAACTCTTTTCCTTCTGCTTCGGAAAAAAATGATATTTCCATCCCGGGAATGGGTATTTCCATTCTGTTAAAAGAATAGGTCAGCGTTGTTTTCAGAGACCGCGATTCATCAGTATTCTTAAAGTACTGAAGCTGGATGTATGGACTTATTATATTTTCTTCCTGTGATAATATTGGATATGAACCTAATAAAAGAAACAATAAGGCAGTATAAAATATTGATGATCCGTTTTTCATATTAAATACCTTAATCATCTATTTAAGAATTTCCTCAGCGTCGTGTTCCTGCATCTCGGATATTGATACTATAGGGGCTATTTTCGAAATAAGCATGAACAGCATTACAAAAACTGAAACTCCGGCAAGAGTAAGAGACCATTCAATCCATGTCGGAGAATATTTAATCCATTCTGCCCTTGTATCCTGAACTGGCAGGAACGGTGTTTCAAGTGTTGGTATTACAATAATGTAACGGTTAACCCACAATGCAAGTACGGCAATAACAGATGCCACAGTAATGTTAGGAATTGTACGGAATTTAGGGAATGCAATTATAATTGCGGGAAGCAGTATTCCTATATAATTGGCAAAAATAAAGAGCAAATAATATTCGTTAAAAAGTTTGTCGATCAGAATTGAATCCATTTTTATTGATCCGTACCATTTTGTCAGGTAATCACTGAATGTAAAGTATCCGTAAAATGCTGCAATAACTGTAAGCAGGACACCGACATTTACAAAATGACGTTTAGTTATATACTCTTCAAGATGATAAATTCTTCTGAATATCCACATTAGTATTATTAGGAGCCCCGTACCTGAAAAGACAGCTGCAATGACAAAGTAAGGACCGAAAATTGTTGAGTGCCAGCCAGGCTGTAATGTAACACCAAAAATCCAGGCAAGAACTGAATAAACAATAATTGCTATTGCAATTATCATCACCGACATAATTGTCCTTGCGTTTGATAACAGCTTTTTTTGTCGTGGAGACCCATCATATCCAAGTGAAAGTACTTTATATAACTTTCTTTTCCATGGGGGAACCCGGAGCCCGTCGTAGTCGCGTAATATTGCAAAATCCTCAACAAATGAGAGGTACAGATAAATAAAACACCCGAAAAGGTCTGTTATAATTGCTATAACGTCCCATGTTATTGGTGATTGTATTCTTGGATGAATAAACAGGAAGTATAATCTGTCAAGGCGGCCTATGCAGAAAAAAATAAAAAAAGGACCTATTATCAGCGAAATAACAGTAATCAGCTCAGCCATTCTGATTACCGGCTTTCTCCATCCGGTATTGAACAAATGCAAGGACTCCCGAAATAAGTGCCCCCGAATAACTTAACCCCATAAAAAAGATAAAATTCACTATATAAAAGCCCCAGACAACATTATCGCGCATGCCTGTTACAATATGTCCTTTATCGATCTGCTGTATCAATCCATAAATTCCTAAAAGGAAAAAGCCAAGGAAAACTGAAAAGGTAATATACCAGGTTGTGCTGGTACTTTCAATTTCCGGAGTAAGATCTTTAAGAAGTTTTTTGTCAGCTTGCATCCTGAATTATTTTCCGAAGTTTATTAACGTGGCCCGGCTTTTTCGTACCTTCCTTTTATATTTTCATCATAGCCATCAAGACCTCTTTCAACAGGAAACATTCTCTGGGTCGGTGGCAGGTAGAAAACACTTGGCAATGTCCCCAGTTCTTCACGGTATCTGAAACCGGCCCTGTCGTTCATCAGCTTGCTGAATCGGACAGTCTCTTCTCCATTTGTAACTGTATCTTCAAGAAGATCCCCGAAGTAGATAACTCCCATCGGACATGCGGTTACACAACGCGGAAGCAGATTCTTCCGGAGGTTATCGGCACAGAATACACATTTTCCGACAGTTCCTTCCACCGGAGGGATATTGGTCTCTGGATCATATACATGCCCTTCGGGTAATTTAACTTCCGGATCTTTCCAGTTGAATACTCTTGCAGAATAAGGGCAACCAGTCATACAGAATTTGCAGCCAATGCACCTTTGATTATCTACAAGTACAATTCCATCAGCACGCTTGTATGTTGCACCAACAGGGCAAACGCTTACACACATCGGTTTATCGCAGTGAAAGCAAGGTCTCGGGAACCAGTATTTTGAAGTGTTGTTATCATCCTGAAGAAGGTATAGTTTAATCCATTCATGGTCTTTTGGGAGCATATGACCTTCCTGACAGGCATCGACGCATTTTCTGGCATTTTTGCACTTTGCCAGGTCGATTACCATAACGAATTTCCTGTATGGCAATCCCTTTCTTGCTTCCTCCTTAAGTTCTGCAACAATTTCGCGGGATGGCCTGATATCATCCTTATCGACTTCAACAAGTTTACCTTCAGGCGATAAAAGCTTAATCTTAACGCCTGATTTTGTACCACTTTCGTGATTCATGCCTGCAGAACCTGCAACACCTGCAAGCGTTACAGCACCAACTCCGGCACTCATCTTTTTGAGGAATCCGCGCCGTGATGATTTTCCTGATTTTTCCGGGTCTTTACCTTTCATTTCTTAGTCATTGTGATTTTCCGGTTCATGGTAGCCTGAAACCATACTTTTAAAAAGGGAAGTCGGACGTGCGCCGAGTGTACAGGTATAAATATGAATTATCATAAATACAGATAAGAAAAATCCCATCGTAATATGAAGAATATCTGTAAGTATCATTCCGCTGATCCCGATAAACCGGTTTATGACAGTTTCAGGGAAAAGTAACCCCAGCCCCGAGATTATAAGCAGGGGTACAGCAACATACATCGCAAGAAAATAGGAGAGTTTCTGTAACGGATTGAATTTTTGTTCCAGTGTTACCGGAAATGGATGTTTCTGCCCTTTAAAAATCCCGAATGCATAATACTTAACCTGGGTTGTCAAATCTGCGAGGAAATTCTTTTTTTCAATTTTGTAGTACCTGCCGTTTCCCGAAAGGATATTACCTGTTACAAAAATTATATAATTTATGGTAAGAAGTATCGCAGCAATATTATGCCATTTTACCGCTCTGGCAAAACCGACCATCAGAATGTAATCCTTCATGTCAGTATACTGCATGCTGATACCGGTTACGATCAAAACAAGGAAAAGGATCGCATTAAACAGATGCCATAACCTTACCCATATAGGATATAGATACATTTTCGTTTGTTTTTATTTTCTGATAACCCTGAAATAAATATGTACAATAATAATTATCAATACAATGCCAGTTATGAGAAGGCTTATAATATTAAGATACTCATTCCTGTTTGCACCGATTACATATGACTGGTTCAGGATTATTCCATTAAGAAATCCATCCTGCCGTTGTTCTTTTGACTGGAATTTATAAAGTGATGACATTAGTAATGAGTTCCTGGAGTGACATTCATTGCACCCTTTTACTGCTTCCTCCTTTGGCTTGATAAGATGTGCAACAAGAATAGTATCATTGACCATCGTATGGCATTCAATGCATCTGACACTTTTAAAATGGGTTTCCTGATTTGGCAGCCATTCATGTTTCTTTAGAATGTTTATCTCTTCTTTCTCGGATAATAACTGGAACTGGTCATAATGTGAGTGACACCTCAGACATATGTTATTATCGTAAAGAATTGTCTCCTTCAGATTTGAAGTGTTCCGGATACTGATTTTGTAGTCATGCGGTCCATGGCATTTCCAGCAGGAAAAACCTTCTTCTTCTAATTTAAAATGAGAACTCTTCTGGTATTCAGATTCTATTTCTTCAAAATTAAACTGAGCAAATTTTTCATCATTTCCATGGCAGTCAATGCAATTGTACATCTGTTCCATCCGTAGTTCCCCGGAATGCGGGAAGTTTTCATAATCGGAGGAATGACAATCGGTACAACTGAAACTTTTATGGTTTGACTGATAAAACTTATCCCTGTTAATTATCCTTTCTGAAAACATTGATGCCTTAACCATGGCGTCCAAGGTTTTCATTATTATACTCATACTTATTCTGTCCGTGACATTTAAAACAGCGCTCATTATCTTCGTAAAAAGGAGATTTAAAGGATACTGTATCCTGCGTACCAGTTTGTTTATTGTAAAAAACCGATCCGTTTACTGAAATATTTGAAATTAAAGTGACAAACAAAACAAAAAGAACATGTCTGAACATTGTTAAACTTATCACGTGCTTTTAAAATTAGTTTAGAATCTCACTGTAATATTAAACCCTACAAGATATTCCCAATCTGTAAGGGCATTTGTATTATATAGCAGATTGTACTGGTTTATAATGTTCGAATAATTTGTGACGAAAACCTGGAACGAGTGAGTAGCTGTGCCTATTTCCCAGCCCAGTGACAGGCTTGGTTTTGGCTGTTCATCAAGATCCTGTTTTGTCAGAAGCTGATCATATTCAAAAATTAACGAATGAGAACCAAAAAGATTTGCCCGGCCTCCTGCCGATACCCCGAAATTGAGGTTCTTATAACTTGATTCATTAGAATACTGGGGCACCGCATTGAAATAGATAACTGACGGTGCCAACTGGAAGGAGAATTTTTCACTGAACTTACGGGCCAGGATCAGTTGCGTAAAATACGATAACCGGTGTATGAACCTGTACCTTTCCTCCGGACCGAAAGCATCCTGATCGCGAAGGTCAAGCACAAGATTTCCATAATATGAAAGAGAAACGGGCATACTGTTATCTTCCGTTTGCTGAAGAATCAGATATTTCCATTGAAGGTCCTGGAGCTTATAATCCTTTGTTGTTCCTGCTCCAATCATTATTCTGTCAGTTATTCCGTAATTCAAACCCAGCCGTGTATTTGCAGCGCCATAAATTCCAAAAAGATTATCAATGTTTTCAATCAGACTGAACCTGTGATGTATCTGAAATTCAAGCCCTCCCTTGTAAGGAGTTGCAACTGTCTGATTCTCAATAAGTGTACCAGTACCAAATGTGAATCGTACAGGTTTGGATTTTTCAGGTGCCGGGGCCTCCTCCTGAGCTGATAATGAAACCATGAAGGCCGATAACAGCAACAATAAAAAAGTCTTTTTCATTTTATCTGGTTTTAGGATTATTTTTAATTAATTGTTTTGTGCGCCCTGATCGATCCAGTTATAAATCAGTTGTTTTTCAGGATCGATTGTAAAGGATGTATGATTGGATGAAGTAATCTTCTTATAGAGTCTGCTGTCGGCTGCCGGAAGATTTACATACCCTCCTGTGGTAAGCGACTCATAGGAATTACCATCTCTCAGGTCAGGATCACGTGAGCCTTTATGACAAGTGATGCAGTTATCATTGAATATTGGCTGAACCTGGGTCTGAAACAAGACCGTTTCCCCCGGATCGACTTCCTCCTGGACAATTTTATATTCTTCACAGGATGAAAAGAAGATCATACATGCCGGAATTAATAATGCCGTCATAGCCCTCCAAAACAATTTCGTTCTTATTTTCATTATTTAATTACTGTTAATTTATTCACAAAGATATCGGGATTACTGACTAATAGAATATTACAGCCATTATTTTTGTATCCTATTCCATGCTGTTTATCATATAAGAAATTGATCTATGTCATTCACGATGATGATATATGCTTGTTACCTGCTACCAGGGGAAAGTTAAACCTGTCATGATAATTTCGGATTTCGGATTTGTGATTTCGGATTTCAAATCCGAACTCGGCAACCCGGATATTTATTTAAATCCGCAGTCAAAAATCCGCAATCCGCAATTAGCATCCGCAAAGACATCCTAAAAGTTATAAAAGTTATCCTCAATAAGCTTATCGGCTATCCGCCTTCGTGCGTCCTTAATATTTATTCCTTTTACCTTAGCCAGTATTTCAATGGCACTGACCAGTCCTGGCATTGATTCCGGGGAGGCAAAAGAACAGACAGCATCCATTGCTGATTTTCTGACTATGTCGGATGTATCATAGATATTTACGTCGAGCATATCTTTATAAACTGATACATGACCCTTTAATGCTTCAAGTTTTTCAACACGCAATGCAAGTGATTCGGAAAGATATGTTTCCATCATCATTTCGGCAATATTGTTCATTACCTCCTGCTCGCTGACAAGATTCTTGCCAAATTGACTGACTGCCCCATGCATGCAAAGAAGGATTATCTTCTTGAAATTCCTTGTATACCTCTTTTTTTCCTGGAAATATGACTCCTCTGAATTTTTTCCGTCGGTTATTTCATCCAGTTCATTATATAGTTTCTCAGCCTCTCCGAAAAGGTTAAAATCACCTTTCATGGCGCGTTTCATTGCAGTATCAGAAACCAGAAGCCGGTTGATCTCGTTTGTTCCTTCGAAGATCCTGTTTATTCTCGAATCACGGTACCCTCTTTCCACATCCATTTCAGCTGAATATCCCATACCTCCATAAATCTGAACAGCTTCATCAGCAATAAAATCAAGCATTTCAGAACCGACTACCTTCAGGATTGCAGCTTCGACTGCATAATGGCTTATGGCCTCAATGGCGGCCCTTCCTTTGTCGCCGCATTCTGATTTCATCTTTTCCATCAGATCATCAATATCACTGCTTACCCTGTAGACAGCTGATTCTGACGCAAAAAGTCTGATTACCTGTTCAGCAAGCTTATGTTTTATGGCTCCGAAAGTTGAGATCAGAACCCCGAACTGCTTGCGCTCATTGGCGTATTTCACCGAATCGTTAATCGCTTTCTTTGCAGCTCCAAGGACATTGGCACCAAGCTTCAGCCTTCCCATATGAAGAATGCTAAGAGCAATCCTGAAACCTTCGCCTCTTTTTCCAAGGAGATTTTCAACAGGGACATTAACATCGTTAAAATAGATCTGAGCTGTCGAAGATCCCTTTATACCCATCTTGTGCTCATCAGGACCAATCACCACACCGGGATATTTGCTTTCAATAATGAAGGCGCTCAGTACCCTGTCGTTGTCAATTTTTGCAAAAACGACAAGAGTATCTGCAAATCCGGCATTGGTGATCCACATCTTTTGCCCGTTAATTATATAGTGTTTACTGTCGTCCGAAAGCTTCGCGTTTGTTTTTCCTGAATTAGCATCACTGCCTGCACCTGGTTCTGTAAGGCAATAAGCGCCAATCAATTCACCGGTAGCAAGTTTCGTAACGTACCGCTGCCTCTGATCTTCATTCCCGTAGTACATTATCGGCAGTGTTCCAATACCGCAATGAGCCATATAAGCTACTGAAAATGAATAACCTGCACCTGTCGTTTCAGCAACAAGCATTTGGGTAACAAAATTCTGTCCGAACCCGCCGTATTCTTCGGGTATGGAAATTCCCAGCATCCCAAGATCTCCGGATTTCTTCAGGATGATTTTCATAAGCTCCCGGTCGCTTTTCTCAAGCGCCTCCATGCTGGGATAAACTTCAGCCTCAAGAAAATCCTTGCATGACTGGGCAATCATTCTCTGTTCCTCGTTAAATTCTTCGGGAATAAAAATATCCTTTGCTTCAATTTCATTAACAAGGAATTCTCCGCTTTTCAAGATTTTTCTGGTCTCCATTTCGGTTATTTAAAAATTAAGTAATTCATTTTACAATTTTGTTTGCCCCCAACCCCCTGAAGGGGGCTAAACCCATTGCTTTTACTACCAACTCATTTGCCCCCAACCCCCTGAAGGGGGCTTAATCCAATGCTTTCACCACCAATTCAGCTATATCCAAATTCTTTATCTCCTCCTCCTTATTCTTGTACTTCAACCCGTCGGTCATCATTGTCATGCAAAAAGGGCATGCAGTTGCAATAACAGAGGCTCTGGTCTCAAGTGCTTCTTCGGTTCTTTCGATAAATATCTCCTTATCCCCTTTCTCTGCTTCTTTAAACATCTGGGCTCCTCCTGCCCCGCAGCATAATGCAAAGCTATTATTCCTCTTCATTTCTAAAAGGTTAGAGTTAAGAGATTTAATAATTGAGCGTGGCTCAGAATAAATATCATTTGCCCTTCCAAGGTAACAGGGATCATGGTAAGTAATATTAATATCCCTGAGGATTTTTGTATTAAGTTTAAGCCGGCCCTCTTCAATATTTTTGCTTATAAACCTGAGATAATTTATAACCTCGTAATTTCCGCCCAGATCGGGATATTCATTCGAAAAAATATTAAAACAGTGCGGACATGTGGTTATGATCTTTTTGATATCGTACCGCTTAAGTATTTCAATTACCTGCAGCGCCTGCATCTGGTAAAGCATTTCATTGCCAGCCCTGCGGGCAGGATCGCCTGTACAGGTCTCTTCCTTACCCAGCACAGCATAGCTGACATTCAGTTTGTCAAGTATCATTGCAAAGGCTCTGACCACCTTTTTATATCTGTCATCAAAAGCTCCTGCACATCCTACCCAGAACAGATATTCAGGCTTATCATCACCTTCTTCTATTTCAGAAAATACAGGCACTTTAAATCCCAGGTCCTTTGTCCAGATTAATCTGTCCTCAGCTGAGTACTGCCAAGGCGCACCGTTATTTTCGATATTGTTAAAAACACCCTTTAATTCCCCGGGAGCTGAAGCTTCCTCCAGTACAAGGTATCTGCGCATATCTACAATCAGTGAAGGATGGTTAATATTTATCGGACACTCTTTTGCACAAGCGTTGCAGGTTGTACATGCCCAGAGCTCCTCTTCCGATATATAGTCTCTTAAAAGGGACCTGTTATCATTGAAATCCTTTCCGTTTCTGATCAAAAGAGGACCCTTCTCCTTCATTCTTGCACGAAGATCCATCATGATTTTTCGTGGCGACAATTTCTTTCCCGTAATACTTGCAGGGCATACTGATGTGCATCTGCCGCATTCAGTGCATGAGAGAGAATCAAAATAGTTTTTCCATGTTGCATCATCAGCGTCTTTAACTCCAAACCGTTCTACAGGAGTATCGGCTGGTGCTGCAGAGAAAGCTGTGTCGGGATTGAGCATCATTTTTACCTCCCTTGTAATATTGTCCATATTTGTCAGCTTTCCAAGAGGTTCAAGCCTCGAAAGAAAAACATTTGGGACCGACATGAAAACATGAAAATGCTTTGAATACGGGAGGTAGTTTGCAAAAACAAATATCAGTAGTATGTGAGCCCACCAGGAAATATCGTGAAGCAGTCTGAAGTTTTCCGGAGAGATTCCCGACAGGTAACCGGCTATCAAACTGCTGACAGGATAGACGCCGTATAACTCTCCTCCGGTTGAGGCCTGATAACCTGAATAACCGGTATTCATCGACAGAAGGGTGATCATCAACAGCAGAATAAGCGATAGTGCAACAGCTGCATCAAGATGCGATCTTCTTTTCATCTCAATGCCTTCAAATCTGCTGATGTGCAGGAAAAGACGTCTTACCAGGAATATGATAATTGAAACAGCAACAAGAAGTGCAAAAATATCACCTGAAGCAATAATAAAATTGTAGACCGGACCAAGAAAATGGAGAGCCCTTTCTGTCCCTGTCAATCCATCAACGACCATTTCAGCACTGCCAATCAGAATCACACAAAAACCCCAGAAGACCAGTGCATGGAAGAATCCTATTACGGGACGGCGAAAAATTTTTGTCTGGCCAAAGGCCACCTGCATCATCACCCTGAATCTTTTTCCCGGATTCTTTACGGAAAATCCCGATTTTGTGAAACTGAAGAATTTTAAAATCCTCCTTACAGTAAAGATGAATACTCCTAATGTTATGAGTAGTGCAATTGCGAATATTATCTGCCGGGTCATAGAGTGTATCAATATTATAGTTATTGTACGGGCATAGCATGCTATGCCCCGCCCCTTCCATCTACCTTTTCAGATTTTTCACAGCATCCACCAATTTTGGCAGAACCTTCATTGCATCACCGACAATCCCGTACTGGGCTGCCTCAAAAATCGGAGCATCCTTATCAGTATTGATTGCTGCTATATATTTTGATGAGCTTATCCCCGCTAAATGCTGTGTCGCTCCTGAGATACCGACTGCAATATAGAGGTTGGGTGCGATAATTTTCCCGGTCTGGCCGGTATGTTCTTCATGTGGTCTCCACCCCTCATCGGAAACAGGCCTCGAACATGCTGTTGCCCCTTTAAGAAGTGAAGCGAGTTCAACCAGGGGGGCCCAGTTATCGGGCGATTTCATTCCTCTTCCTCCTGAAACCACCACATCTGCATCAGTGAGCACTATTTTACCTGTTTGTTTTATCGTTTCAGTAACAGTTGTTTTAATCGATGAACCATCAATTGCAACCTCCACTGTTTCAGGAACAGCACCTGTAGGTTTTTCAATCAGATCAAATGAGTTCTGGGCTAAAGTAAGAATCCTGATATCAGACCTGATAACAACATTTGCAAAGGCATTGCCGGAATATGCTCTTTTACGGACTGTAAAAGGTTCAAGACTCAGAGGCAGTTTGCTGACACCAGTTCCAATCCCCGCCCTGAGCCTTACTGACAATCTCGGAGAAATTGCTTTTCCGGTTATATTATTCGAAAAGATGATAACATTTGAGCCCTCTTTCAGGGCTATGTCGGCAATGACTTTGGTATACGCCTGGTTATCAAGCACCATAAGCTGATCACTGGTCACATTAATAATCTTTTCAGCTCCGTAATTACCAAGCTTTTTCAATTCATCCACGTCAGCCTTGCCAATTGATAATGCTGTAACGTTTGTTTTAAGCATTTCAGCAACTGATGATGCATAGGAAACCAGCTCATAAGAGAGTTTCTTGAATTTCCCTTCCCAGTTTTCGGTATATACTAATACTGACATATGGTTTGGTGTTTTTTGAATATTTTTAAATAACTTTTGCTTCGTTCTGGAGAAGCTCTATCAGTTGTGCAGGATTTTCTGCATCAATATATTTACAGGCAGCACGTGGTTGCGGTTTTTCAAAGCCTGCTATTTCTGTCATCTTTTCAACAGCAACCGGTTCATAGAGCTTTACAGATTTTGTCCTGGCAGTCATTATTCCCCGCATTGAAGCAATCCTGGGCTCTTTTGCAATACCTTTCTGTACAACAGCAACAAAAGGAACAGGAACTTTAACGCTCTCCCTGCCGCCATCAATCTCCCTTGTAAGGACCGGAGATCCGTTATCAATTTTCAGGTCCGACACTGAGGAAACAGAGGGGATCGCAAGAAATTCCGATATCATTCCTCCAACTGCAGAACCGTTGAAATCGCTCGACTCTATTCCGCATAAAACAATATCAAATCCTTCTTTTCTGACCACTTCAGCAATCTGGGCTGCAACAGAATATGCATCCGACGGATCCGAATTGATCCTTATTGCATCATCTGCACCTATTGCTAAAGCTTTTCTGATTGTTGGTTCTGATCCTGCTGACCCAACATGAGCCACTGTTACTGATTTAACGCCGCTTGAGGCATCATCCTTCAATTCCAGGGCACGCGTAAGGGATAGTTCATCCCATGGATTAATAACCCACTGAATGCCTGAAATATCAATAGAGGCATTACCTTCAGCAAATTTAATCTTTGTAGTAGTATCCGGAACATTACTTATGCAGACCAATATTTTCATCTGTTTCCTGTTTTTAGTTAATTTATTCCTGTTTTGATCTGAAAGAAAAAACCCAATGCTTTCTGTCGCCGAGGCGGCAAATATAATAATTTAAGGTTCAAAAGCAAATCCGGGTCCATTCATTTTTTTACACGTATTCGAAACTATAAATTATTTTAACTGACTAAATTTCTATTAATTAGCACAGCGTTCTCCGGAAAGTTTATCAATCAGTCGAATTGGTTACATTATAAAAGTCTTCTGAATATTTTTATACACGTCTTGATAACTTTTAATTATTAAAGTTAAATTCGCACGCCCAAACAATTGGCCTTTAAATTAATGAAAAGTAAAATAAGGATATACGGAGGTGTTTCTCTGGCGATGATATTCTGGGCATTTTCATTTATCTGGTTTAAAATAGCAAATGAAACATTCCGTCCGATTACAATAGTATTTTTACGACTGGTCTTTTCAATATTACTTCTATCGACCTACCTGGGAATTAAAAAGAAATTTGAGAAGATCCGTAAAGAGGATCGCAAATTATTTTTTATGCTGGCCCTTTTTGAACCATTCTTTTATTTTCTGGGGGAAAGCTTCGGGCTGACTTATGTTTCTGCCACCGTTGGGTCAGTACTGATCTCTACAATTCCTGTTGTTGCCACGATCGGAGCCTGGATATTCTTTAAGGAAAGGTTAAAAGCCATAAATTATTTCGGCATAATTGTCTCGTTCGCCGGCATTATTATTTTTGTCATGAACAGAGAAGGATCTCTGACATTCAATATGAAAGGATTAAGTCTTTTATTGCTGGCAGTTTTTTCTGCATCCGGTTATAATCTAACGCTTAGCAGGCTGGTTGGAAGATATAACCCGGTATTTATTGTAAATCTCCAGAACATCATTGGTGCGATCCTTTTTTTGCCGGTTTTTCTTATTTCCGATTTCCGGTATTTCATAAGTACTCCATTCAGCCTCAGCGCCATGAAACCAGTTATTCAGCTGTCTGTTTTCGCATCATGCGGAGCATTCATTTTATTTGCCTTTTCAGTCAGGAATATGGGAATAACCAGGGCTAATGTCTTCACATATTTCATTCCTATTTTCACTGCATTTTTTTCGTTTTTTATTTTAGATGAGAAGCTAACGGGGCAGAATATTATCGGGATGGCTGTTGTAATATCAGGACTGATAATGTCGCAGATTAACGGACGACCAAAGAAAAACGAAGAAGCCATGATACTTACAGGAAAGACCGCCTGATATTTCAGTTCATTGCCAGTTTCAGTTGAGATGTTTTATCCTGAAACCTGCCGGTAAAAATTATATATTTACATTCATTTTCAAATATCAGTGAAACAAATTGTATTCATATTTCTCTTTTGCATGATGCCGGTATACTCTGCTTCCCAGACCGGGGGAGATAATATTTATGAGTTCCTAAATCTGACTCATTCCGGACGGATTTCATCGCTTGGAGGTTCAAATGTATCACTGACAGGCATTAATCTGAATTTTGCCAGTATTAATCCCGCACTCCTTGATGCACAAATGGATAACAGTCTCGCGCTGGACTATTCAAACTATTTTGCAGGAATTAATTATGGGCTGGTAATGTATTCACGGTCGCTGCAAAAATCAGGCAGCATTGCAGGAGGAATAACTTACCTGAATTATGGTTCCTTTACTGAAGCAGATGCTTCAGGTAATATAACCGGTTCCTTCAATGCTTCAGAAACGGCTTTTTCAATAATTTATTCCCGTGAACTGGATTCATTGTTCTCAGTAGGAATAAATTTCAAGCCTGTTCTCTCTCATCTTGAAAATTATTCATCGTTTGGATTCGCTTTCGATATCGGCGCATCCTGGCACAATCGCGAAAATCTTTTATCAGCAGGCCTGGTAATCAGGAATATAGGTTACCAGGTTACTACTTATGCCGGTGAAGCAAGAGGTAACCTGCCATTAGAGGTACTGGCAGGTGTATCAGCCAGACTTGCTCATGCGCCTTTCAGATTTTCACTGACTCTCAGGCATCTTGAAAAATATGACCTCACCTATCAGTACGCTCCAACAGATGAGGGATCAGACCCTGGAACATCAGAATTCTTTGAGAACATGATGAAACATATTATAATGGGTGCGGAAATAATCCCTCACAAAAATTTCTACCTGAGCCTTGGATACAATCATCAGAGAAGAAGTGAACTGCAGACTGACTCAAAAGTTGCAGGAACAGGATTCACATGGGGATTCGGGGTCAATACTTCAATGCTCGATATAGAATTCGGCAGGGCATCATATCATCTTGCAGGATCGTCAAATCATGTTTCTTTGATTTTGAGACCTGATTTTATGGCCAAAAAATTCATAAGCCCCCAAACCCCCTGAAGGGTGCTTTTAGAAAATAATTAACTTTAGGGCCCGATTGGGGATAAAATTGACAATGAAATAATCCGGAATTAATGTAATCCTCTTTACTGAAAAACCCCCTTTCTTATTTCCCCCAGGGGGGAAAAGATAAGTTAGCTCCTTCCCCCTTGGGGGAAAGCCTGCCCCGCTTCGGCGGGGGTTGGGAAGGGGGTCGTTAAGATGAAAAACTTGTCGCATGAAATATGAATAAATGGTTTGATATAAAGGCAATGGATAAGAAACTGATTATTGCAATTGATGGTTATTCATCATGCGGCAAGAGTACTTTTGCAAAGGCAATTGCCATGGAGATGAACTATATCTATATCGACAGCGGAGCCATGTACCGTGCTGTCACTCTGTATTGCCTGAGAAAAGGATACGCAGGAAAAGGTAATATCAGAATGAGAAACATACTTGACGATATTATAAATATGCATATCAGTTTTGTCTATAACTCTGACCTTTCTGAATACGAGACCTATCTTAACTCAGAAAATGTCGAAAGCGAGATCAGGGGAATTGAAGTTTCATCGTATGTAAGCAGAATCAGCCAGATCCCGGAGGTTCGTGCCCGCATGGTCGGATTACAGAGGCAGATTGGCGTTTTCAAAGGTATCGTAATGGATGGCAGGGATATAGGCACTGTTGTGTTTCCTGATGCCGATCTGAAGATTTTCATGACTGCCTCAGTTGACATAAGGGCTAAAAGAAGGTTTGATGAGCTCAGAAATAAAAAAGTGGAAGTTGAATTTGAAGAAATTAAAAAAAATATAATTGCCAGGGATATAGCCGATGAGAACAGGGACATAAGTCCATTGAGACGAGCTGAAGATGCTTTAGTATTGGATAACAGCCGTATGACAGTGGCTAAGCAGATGGAATGGGTTATGAATATTATCAGAAACAGGATAAATGCTGGTTGAAATTGATAAAAGGTCAGGGTTTTGTTTTGGCGTGCAGAATGCGGTTGAAATAGCTGAGAAGGCTTTGAGCCGCGGAGAGAAAGTATTCTCCCTCGGCCCGATTGTCCACAACGATAAAGAAATGGAACGTTTATCCTCCCTGGGGCTGGTCAATATCAATCACGAACAATTCAGGCAACTTCAAAACTGCAATGTGCTTATTCGAGCCCATGGAGAACCACCTGATATATACACTTATGCACAAAAGAACAATATCACAATCATTGAAGCAACATGCCCGATAGTAAAAACACTGCAGTCGAGAATCAGCACGAGATGGTTGAATCTGAAGAAGGATAACGGACAGATTGCCATTTTCGGCAAACCAGGGCATGCCGAGGTTATCGGATTAATGGGTCAGACATACAATGAAGGTATTCTGATATCAAGCTCTGCCGACATTGATAAAATTGATCTTTCCCGTCCGGTTGCTCTCTTTTCCCAGACAACTATGGATTTAAATGAGTATAACCACATCAAAAAGCTGATATATAACAAGATGAAAGAACACGGGGTTCTGGACCCTGATAAAAACTTTCAGATAAACAATACTGTCTGCGGACAAGTATCAAACAGGGAATCTCATCTGAGGATCTTTGCAGGAAGACATGATATTATAATTTTTGTCAGTGGGAAAGAGAGTTCCAATGGCAGGATGCTTTACGCTACATGTAAAAGTGTTAATCCTGACACCTATTTTGTTTCCTCTCCTGAAGAAATCGAGGTTTCATGGTTTGCAGGGAAGAAATCAGCAGGAATATGCGGAGCAACTTCAACACCGAAATGGCTTATCAAGCAAATACTGGACCTTATCCAAGAGATATTAAATATAATCCTAAATTACATTACCCAGAATGTTAAAATCAAAAGTATATTTTACAGACCTCAGAATAAAATCATCGGTAAACCTGCTTAAAAAGCTTGAAAATCTTGTCATCCGTGCAGGTATTGAACAAATTGACTTCAAACAGAAATTTGTTGCCATTAAGATTCACTTCGGTGAACCAGGCAATATGGCATATCTTCGCCCAAACTATGCTGCCAGGATAGTAAGAATGCTGAAATCAAAGCAGGCTGTTCCGTTCCTTACCGACTGCAATACTCTTTACTGGGGAAGAAGGTCAAATGCACCTTCGCATCTGGAAGCTGCTTTCGAAAACGGTTATAATCCACTTGCAACTGATTGTCATGTAATTATTGCAGATGGCATTAAGGGAACTGAATATCGCGAAGTCGGTATTGATCTTGAATTGTGCAAATCGGCAAAAATAGGATCTGCAATTGCAGATGCCGATATTATAATCTCAATGAACCATTTCAAGGGACACGAACTGACAGGTTTTGGTGGTGCACTGAAAAACCTTGGGATGGGCTGCGCTTCAGTGGGCGGAAAACTGTTTCTTCACTCAGGATCTTCGCCGGAGATCCATGAAAAGAATTGCACGGGATGCAGAATCTGTGAAAAGTACTGCGCCCATGATGCCATAAAGGTAGGTAATGATAAAATTGCTCATATCGATTATGAAAAATGTGTCGGATGCGGACAATGTGTAGCTGTATGCCAGTATGATTCTGCAAGAGTAGTCTGGAAAAGCTCTTCGGAAACGGTGTGTAAAAGGATTTCCGAATACGCTCTTGCAGCAGTTAAGGACAAGCCGTCATTTCATATCAACTTTATAATGGATGTTTCTCCCAATTGCGATTGCTGGGATGCAAATGATTTTCCAGTTGTTCCCGACATTGGAATTGCTGCTTCATCAGATCCAGTAGCTCTCGATCAGGCATGCGCCGATATGGTAAAAAAAGCTCCCGCACTTCCCGGAAGTGCTATTCGCGATAAGAATTCCGATGATGATATGGCCGGAATGGATAAATTTCAGATTGCCCATCCCGATACCAACTGGCAATCAGGCATAGAACATGCTGTAAAAATCGGTCTGGGCAACAGTGACTATGAATTAATTAAAGTCTGAATTCCACTTCTTATACTCATTTAAATTTGGCTGTTAAAAATTCTGTATAAATTAGTCCATCCGTAGTTACTCCATCACTTATGAGTGTAAAAACAAGCATTGCCAGGCTTTCTGTCTTTTCAAATACCCTTCTGATAGCGATGAAGCTGATCGTCGGGATTATAAGCGGATCAGTAAGCATAATATCAGAAGCTATCCACTCATCAATGGATCTTGTGGCTGCAGTTATTGCATTTTTCGCGGTAAAAGTTTCTGATAATCCACCTGATTCAAAACATCCTTACGGGCACGGAAAGGTTGAAAACATTTCAGGAGTTGTTGAAGGGGTCCTGATACTTGCTGCCGCTGCATTGATAATAGTTGAAGCTATTAAAAAACTGCTGGGCGACCCTTTGGAGCTCGAATCAATCTGGATAGGTTCGCTGGTAATGTTTGTGTCAGCTGCTGTAAATGCATATGTTTCGCGAAGACTCTATAAAGTGGCCCGCGAAACCAATTCTGTGGCCCTTGAAGCAGATGCTCTGCATCTAAAGACTGATGTTTATACATCGCTGGGGGTTGGAATCGGACTCGGCCTGATAATTGTGACCGGAATTAAGTGGTTTGATCCTGTAATTGCTATCCTGGTTGCCCTTTTTATAATCAATGAATCTTACAATCTGATAAGCAGGGCATTCTCACCACTTCTCGATACAGCATGGGGCGAATTTGAGATAGAAGATCTGGAAAGAAGACTTAATAATCTGGAAGTAAACTACCATGACCTGAGAACCCGCGTGGCAGGAAATTACAGGTTTATTGATATTCATGTTGAGATCCCCGAAAGTGAATCAGTTGGTAATGCTCACAATTATTGTGACAAAATTGAAGAGGCACTTAAAAATGCATACAGCAATCTGACAGTAACAATACATGTAGAGCCCCGATGAAGCAATTAATAATATGATCCTACTTCAGATATTTCAGCCTCAGGCTGTTGCTTACAACACTCACGCTGCTTAGTGCCATTGCTGCGCCTGCAATCATCGGGTTAAGAAGGAATCCGTTGATGGGAAAAAGAACGCCTGCAGCGATCGGAATTCCGATCACATTATAAATAAACGCCCAGAAGAGATTCTGCCTGATGGTCTTTACAGTATTGCGGCTTAAACGGATTGCAGCCGGAATGACTGAAAGATCGTTGCTTATTATTGTCATTTTTGCGGCATCAATTGCTATATCCGAACCTTTGCCCATTGCAATACTGACATCTGCTGTTGCCAGAGCCTGGCTGTCGTTGATGCCGTCACCAACCATACCAACTGTTTTTCCCCGCTTCTGAAGAGCGGCAATGAAATCAGCTTTTTCCGAAGGCATCATTTCTGCTTTAAAATTCTGTATACCTGCTTTTTTAGCAACTGCTTCAGCAGTTCTGGTATTATCACCTGTAACCAGATAAACCTCTATGCCCATTTTACCCAGCTGTTCTACAGTACCAGAAGATGTTGGTCTGATCTTGTCAGAGACTGACATAATTGCAAGAACATCATTGCTGTCAGCAAAACCTATAACCGTCGATGCATCAGCTTCCCATCTTTCAGCCAGATCTTCAAGGCCCGATTCAATTCTGATTGCTTTCTCCCGGAAAAATTTTAGCTGTCCGGCATAGTATAGTTCCTTCTTGTATTTACCTGTAATCCCTTTCCCCGTAATGCTTGTGACGCCGGAAAGGGAGACCGGTTCAGCCGAATCTTTAAGATATCTTACAACAGCCTCAGCCAAAGGATGTTCAGACATTCTTTCAAGGCTGAATAAAATGTTTTTTCCATTGATCTTATCTTCATCACTCCTCCATTCGATCATTTCAACTGATGGTTTCCCTTCTGTTACAGTTCCGGTCTTGTCAAGTACCAGAGCATTCATCTATATGAGTAAGTTCAAGCGCTTCGGCATCCTTTATCAGGATATTGTTTTCCGCTCCTTTACCAATACCGACCATAATGGCGGTGGGTGTTGCAAGGCCAAGGGCACACGGACATGCAATTACCAGAACGGTGATCATCGAAAGCAGTCCCTGGACAAATCCGTTTTCTCCTCCCAGGATCCACCAGATTACCAACGTGATAATTGAAATTCCGACAACAACCGGTACAAATACTCCTGCAATCCTGTCAACGAGTTTCTGTACAGGTGCTTTACTCCCCTGAGCTTCCTGCACCCGCCTGATAATACTGCTTAAAAGAGTTTCTGATCCCACTTTTTCAGCCATGATCCGGAAAGTTCCTTTCTGATTTACTGTTCCGGTGAAAACATACGAATCCTTCTCCTTTATTACCGGTACAGGTTCGCCTGTAATCATGCTTTCATCAACAAAACTGCTCCCTTCAGTGACTTTTCCGTCGACAGGAATTTTATCTCCCGGTTTTACAAGAATTATATCACCAGGTTTCACTTTGGCTATTAGAAATTCTCTGATCTCGCCGCTTTCAAGAACTTTAAAGACAGTTCTGGGCTGTAATCCAATAAGTTTTTTTATTGCTGATGATGTGTTTGCTTTTGCGCCTTCCTCAAGAAGCTTTCCAAGCATTACCAGGGCAATCACAACACCCGAGGCTTCAAAATAGACATGAGCATGCAAGCCCCTGTTTTCCCAGAACTCAGGAAAAAGTGTATTAAATACACTAAATATATATGCTATTCCTGTACTTAATGCGACAAGGGTATCCATCGTTGCAATACCATGCATTATCTGCTTCCATGCATTAATGAAGAAGGAACGTCCGAACCAGAATACAATTGGTGTAGCCAGAGCCCACATGATGTAGCTGGCGTATGGCAGCTTCATGAAGACCATACTTAATAACACCAGAGGTACCGCCAGGATAATTGCCCATATCACCCTGTTTTTCAGCGAAGTGTATCGTTTATGCTGAATATTTTCAAGTTCTTCCCGTGCATTCTCCGATTCATCAATTATCAGGTCATACCCGGCTGAGGAAACAGCCTCTTTAAGATCAAGGGGGTTAACAACAGAAGGATTGAATTCAAGAGTCGCTATCTGAGATGCGAGGTTCACTGAAGCTTTCACAACTCCTGGCTGTTTTTTCAGGGTAGTTTCAATATTGGAAGCGCATGAAGCACACGACATTCCCGTGACAGGAAATTGTTTCTTCACAATTTTCAGATCAGTAATTTGTTTCTCCTGATTAAAATACTCTTCCATTACTTCAACAGAGTCTGAATTACCATTTACAGGTTTTCATGTTTTTCCCCCGTGTATCTTCCCGAAAATTATTATATCGTTTCTTTCCGGTTAAATCATGGTGTGAAATTAGATATTAATAATAAACAATTGATATACAAATTAGTTTGTTCATAGATTTTCCCCTTTGTTAATAGTGTAAAAATAAGGTGCATGCAGATTATACCGGTATGCTTTTCGATGGTTTAGTCAGTAAATAATATAACTTTTTTATGGAATTCTGTAACACTTTCGGGTATCAAATGATTTAACTTTGGCCTGTTAGGTTCCATTTGTATCTCACATCATAAAAGGAAAAATGAACGCTACAGAAATAAAAGAAAGGCTTAACAGACGGAATGAAGCGCTCAAACAGAAATTTACTGTCGCAAATGGTAATTCCATCAGGCCGAAAACAGAAAGACAATATGCGATTTTAAAACAGCTTCGCAATAAACTTGGTAAGTCAAAAGTTGAATTTAATAAGATTTTCGACCTCTATAAACATCTGCTTGGCCAGAAGAATCCGGGAGCCTTTCGCAGAACGTCTCCACCTGAACAATAAATCTCATTTTAATCTGATAGGATTTAACACGTTAAGTTTGAATACAAACCGGATCCTGTCTTTATATGATCCGGTTATTGATTCAATATTGGCAGAAACAAGCAAAGGAATATAGATCTCGAAGAAGTTCCATAATCCAGCCTTAAACCCTGCTTCAAAAAACAGAGGGGATTTAACAGTTCCTTCAATACCATGATCGTTCAGCAATACATTAACAAAGGGTTTGACAGGAATCCATAATGCCGGACCGGGCAGGCTGCTTGTCAATGAGAGTGAGAAAAGCCAGCGGCTGTATCCCAGGGTATTATTGACCGGAGACACTAATCCCCCCTCAGACAGGCTCATCTGATGCGACCAGAAAGTTTCGTTAAGGTTAAAACGATCAAGATAAAACCCCTGGTATAAATATTGTTCACTGCCACTTCTGCCGCTTGCGGAAAATCGATAAAACGGATATTCAGCATTGTTTTTCAGCATGATTCCCGAAAAAAATCTAATACCCAGACCTCTGTTTCTACCCCTGTAACTAAGTGTGTAGTTTAAATCGACCGATGTCTTCTGAAACGATTTTCCCGATTCGGAAGAAACCGAAAAATTAAAAGGATTTATCAAACCGGATCTTTCCAGAATGTATCCAAACTGCAGGAATGGAAGCATCGGCGCCGGCATAAGAAGTTCAATATCATGCAGGTCCGATGCAGCCAGAAAATATCCAAAGACCTTATGATTGACAGGATTAATATTATTCCCTGATCTGAACGCAATATCTAATCCTATCTTCGCTTTATGATATTTCTGATTACCCGGTGCACCAAATTGTTCACCCTCAAGTGTAAATGTTGCTATCCTGATCAGATTGTCATAAGGAGTTATATTGAATGAAATTCTTCCGTACCCGGTAAGCCAATGATTACTGAACGTATAAAAAGGAATGAAAAAGTATTCCACCGGTTTGGGCACGAGAGTTCCATTGTTTAAGAACAAACCTGCCATAAAACCATCCACGCTGTTCCAGTTTATTACAGGAACATATATTAAAGATCTTTTCTCAATCTCCTCAATGGTATACAAGAACCGGAGCTGAAAAGGATCAGCCTTACGACATGTTGCTGATGTCCGGATATTATTGTTAAGCCTGAATAATTCGGGCATCTTATGTTCCGGGTCGATTATTATTTCTGAATTATCACTCCAGGGTAAATTGATCCATTTTTCCCCTTCAAACCCATCTATCCAATATTCCATGGAGACTGAATCTCCGTTTATTTCTGTTAATATCAAAGGGGCATTCAGCTCACCTTTGTTTTTAATAAGTAATTTCTGATTACCGGTACGGATTATTTCATAATCGAGCCGTTTGGTTGTACCAAGGAAATCATCAAAGAACCATGAGAGATCGCGGGATGACTGAGATTCAAAGACAGCCCTGAGATCTGCCGGCAGGGGATGCCTGTTTTTCCATTTGCTGTAGTAATCATGCATAATGGAATCAAAGAGTGAATCTCCAAGATAAGCCCGCAGATAATTGAATCCATGGGCGGCTTTACTATATATCAGACTTCCATAGTTTCCGTATCCGTAATCGGTCGCCGCAAGATTTAAAGGTTGTTCCAGATTCCTTCGGGCCGGGATTAGCCATTCGAGCTCCTGAATTCTCTGTATCGGGATTTCATCAATGTTGAAAAATTTTGCCACTTTTATGTTTCTGAAACTATTTTCCCAAAGTTTTTTTCCGGGGTATTTTTCATTCAGATATCTCGATTCATAAGCAGTGGCAATACTTTCATCCATATAAGGGAATTTTCGTTCATCAGAACCGATCGCACTGTAAAACCAGTTATGAGAAATCTCATGTGCTATCACCTGATCGAGCTGGTAAGGATCACCTGCAAGACCAATAACAGTGAGACCAGGATATTCCATCCCCGATCCTGAACTCAGAGCGCTCTGAACAGCTGTAAAAGAGTTATAAGGATAATCCCCGATCAATTTTGAGAAATAACTGATAGCATCATTTGTGTATGAAATTGCTTTCTTCCAGAGACGCGCTTCCTGATCAGTGAACATCGCCCATGTGGTAACTTCCCTTTTCGAGTCAGGCAGCTTTACAATTCCTTTCAAAACATGAAATCTCTTATCAGCGAACCATGCGAAATCATGTATATTATTCTCTGTATAGTGTAAAGTCTTCATCTCCTTTGAGGATGGAGGAAAATCTTCACTCCTGAAGTAAATGTATTTCATCCAGGATGTATCAGAAGCCAGTATATCAAGGAATTTCCATTCCTCTTCATCCATCAGGTTTCCTGTTGCACCAACAACATAATTAGCAGGCAGAGTAATGCTTACATCAAAACTTCCAAATTCTGAATAGAACTCCGCCTGATCAAGATATGGCATCTGATGCCAGCCGTTTCTGTCATAAACCGCCGGTTTTGGAAACCATTGTGAGATCTGATATGATTCCCCAATATGACCCAGCCTCGAAGTGACCCCTTTGGGGATCTTTACATGGAAAGGAGTTGTTATTTGTATTGTGTCACCAGGCTCAAGGGCCTTATTAAGAATGATCGTGCAAATATCAGGAGATTCAGGCAATAAGTACCATTGAACCTGATTACTTTCTACCTCAAAATCCAGAGAGTCAATATATCCTTTTAATTCAGGATCATTGAATAATTTTTCCTTCCCCTTCATGTTGAATATTTGTCTGGCCAATGCAGTGTTATTATTTGAATATGCATTCGGCCAGAGATGAAAATATAAAAACCTGAGAGTGTCGGGGGAATTGTTAATATACTCAACTGACTCGAAACCATATAGTTCGTGGGTAGTATCATTAAGAGTCACATTAATTTTATAATTTACCTCCTGCTGAAAATAATCCTGTGATGAAACCTTCAGAAAAGGCAGGAATAATATCAGAATAAAGGGTAAATATTTCCTGAAGTCATATTGAAAAACAATTTCTGGCATAACTGGCCGGTCTGAATTTTTGCCGACATATAATCGGGAATACTAAGATACTGAAAATCATGGATGGTCAGGCTAATAAAGAAATGGGTATGATAAAAGTTGTATACTTTCAATAATTAAATTATTTTTGCTTTAAGTGATTTAAATAAAGACATATAATTTATTGAAAATCTACATTAAAAATATGGTTTGCATAAGGTGCCAGATGGCAGTTAAATCCGAGCTGGATAAACTCGGGTTGCATCACACTAAGGTTGAAATAGGTGAGACTGAAATCATGGAGGACCTTACACCAATGCAAATGGATAATCTGAGAAGTTCTCTTAAAAATATCGGGCTTGAATTGCTGGATGATAAGAAAAACATTATGGTTGAGAGAATAAAAACAATTATCATTGAACTGGTACACTATAATGAAGATCAAATCAAAACAAACCTTTCCGATTACCTGAGCGAAAAGCTCAATCACAATTATACTTATCTTTCTAATCTCTTTTCTGAGGTCAAAGGATCTACCATTGAGAAGTTTTACCTGTCAAATAAAATAGAAAGGGTAAAAGAGCTGCTTGTATATGGTGAGCTCAATCTTTCCGAAATTGCCTGGAAAATGCATTACAGCAGTGTTGCCCATCTGTCGAACCAGTTTAAGAAAATGACAGGTCTTACCCCATCGCACTTCAAAAATCTCAGGATCAAAAATCGCACATCTCCGGAGAATGATTGAATGATTTAACAGCAGTCTATTTAAGGACTATTTTACTGTTATGTCCGAAAATGTAAAATATGCCCAGCTGAATTCCCCTGTTGGTTGATTTTACATCACTGTCTTTATTTATATTGCTTAATCCAAGATTATATCTTGCATCAATACCAAAACCCGTTGACGGAACTACATAGCTCACACCAAAGCTTACTCCAAACTCAATGGGATTTAATTCGTCTTTATTGTCGGCACTAACCAGAAAACCTACCTGCGGGCCAGCCTGTAATCTGAATCCATTGTCAAACATATACTGAATCAGGACGGGAACATTAATATAACCCAGCTCATAATTAGCATCCCCGCTTTTTGCCCCCTGGGTTGAATATACCAGCTCAGGCTGAATTGCCCACGGATTCTTGAGATGGATATGGCCGAGCAGGCCAAAATGATACCCTGTTATCTGGTCATATGTGCTATTGTTGTCATTGTTTATGTTGTACAGATTTAACCCGCCTTTAATTCCAAGGCTCACGTGTCCTTCAGGTGCATTACCATGTTGTGCGCTTGCAATGCCCGTAATCAATATTGCTGTAATTAATCCGATTAAATATTTCATATTTTTTTTTTATCTGTTTAAAATTACTTGTAAAAAACCTTTACCTGGCCCCTAAAATCGTCCAGCCTAAATAAATCTGAAATGTGCGGTTTTTAATACTCTCGCCCGATACATCGGAGATATCAGTAAACCCCAGGACATACCTCACGCCGGCATTGAATCCGAGTGGCAGATGCAAACCTGCTCCAAACGCCAGACCAAAATCGTTGTTTTTAAGTTGATCCTTTACATCACCCGCATTTTCAACTTCTGCCTTTGTCAGAAAACTGAACTGTGGGCCTGCTTCTAGGCTCAATAGACTCATTGGCATGAACCGGAACATCACAGGGATGGCTATATAATCAAAATCTACCTTTATATCATCCCATTTGCTTCCATAGGCAGTATACAGGACTTCGGGGGTTATTCCGAATTTTTCTGACAAATTCAGATTAACGTAGGCTCCGAAATGATAATCAGTAACTGTTTTAACATTAATATCTTCAACTGCCTGATTGGCAAAATTTGCCCCGGCTTTTATGCCCAGGCCAATACCTTGTGCCTCGATTACAAAAGGTATTAAAAATAATACCCCGAATAGAAATAACTTTTTCATTTTATTAATTATTGGTTATACAATCAAATAACATCCCTGAATACTCTCCTGAAATGATACCCGTAAATGCTGTAAGTAACTGCAAGCGGGAATGCCTTTGGCTTATTTAAGATGCTCCAGAAGACTATTTTCCAGAAATAGATACGGTTCTTCGTAAGAACTCCCAGATATATTATAGATTTTATTAATGCCATAAACCTGTTCATTGAAAGAGGCTGGGTAAACGGAGGATCGTATTGCTTCAGAAATAATAAGACTCTGGTATAATATGCCTTGCCGGAATATATACTCTTAATGATTTCCCGGTATCCTTTCATCAGTTCTTCTTTGTCCATTACCGGAACAAAATTCATTGAATAATCAGTATTGTCGCCAGTAAACTCATCAGTTATTCTGCCTTCATTCTCTAATCGCCTGTAGAGTTTTGATAATCGCGGTGCATTCAGCAGCCCTACCATTGCTGTTATAATTCCGCTTTTCTGAATAAAGTCGATCTGCCGCTGGAAGATGTTCGGAGGATCATTATCGAACCCTACAATAAATCCTGCATACACTTCCATTCCATACCGCTGAATTATTTTTACGCAATCAATAAGATCGCGGTTTTTATTATTCACCTTATTACATTCCATTAAACAACTCTCCTCCGGGGTTTCAATGCCTACGAATACTTTAGCAAAGCCGGCTTTGACCATCATATCCATCAGATCCTTATCATCAGACAGATCAATAGAAGCTTCCGTGATGAAAAAGAACGGATATTTGTTGGATTTCATCCAGCTGATAACGGCAGGCAGCAATTCATTCTTAAGTTTCTTTTTGTGGCCGATAAAATTATCATCGACGAAGAACACACTACCCCTCCATCCTATTTGTATCAACTGGTCCAGTTCAGCAATAATCTGTGCTGAGGTTTTTGTCCGGACATGACGACCAAACAAAGCTGTTATATCGCAAAATTCGCAATCATAAGGACATCCTCTTGAGTATTGTATTCCTGCAGAAGCATATTTTCCGGCTTTAAGAAGTGAATAATCAGGTAAGGGTGATTTTGTGATATCAGCAAATTTATCTGACTGATATATCTTTTTTGGCCTGCCATTTTTAAGGTCTTCGATAAAGAGAGGTAAGGTTATTTCTGCTTCGTTAAGCACTAAATGGTTAATCACGGGAAATTTTTCATATTCTTCAGTAAACAAAGGACCCCCCGCCACAATTTTTTTCTTTAGATGAATACATCGCTCTATGATTTGTTTTACAGAAGCAAGCTGTATCGACATAGCACTTATGAAAACATAATCGGCCCATTTAATATCTTCATCCTTAAGCCTGGAAACGTTGAGGTCGATAAGTTTCTTATTCCAGTCGTCAGGCAATAATGGCGCTATTGTGATCAAACCCAAAGGTACATTAGATGCCTTTTTGGAAATAAACTTCAGAGCATGCTTAAAGCTCCAGTAGGTATCGGGATACTGAGGATAAACCAATAGAATATTCATAATACTTTATAATACTTCTAAACTTTTAAAACAAATCATTAATCCATTACACACCTGACATATTTCCCTGCTGCTTTTGTGGTACCTTCTCTGTAAACACCATCGTTACTTCCGTCCAGCCGACGATAATTACCTGTGGCGGGACTACTTTCATCGGAACACCACCAGTAGCTAAGTGTACCCTCATTGAAGAATGAACCATCGGCATAATACCTGAACCCACCCGGGAGTGCTGAAAATCCACTTGTATTTGTGCTGCCTTTCCCGGCACTCCATCCGGTGGAACTCTTCATCTGAGAACCCTGATTAGTCCCCCGCCATGTTGTTTCATCAGCTTGTTCCTGAGTCATACCGAGATACATTTCCAGTGTTTTAAATTCAGCATCAGTCGGCACATGCCAGCCAGTGGGGCATAGTTTTCCTGTATTTGCAGTATACCAATTATAGATGGCTCCGTATAAAGGTTTGTTTGTAGTTTCATCATTATCATACCAGCAATAACCCGGAGTTGTCAGTCGTGTCCATGCTGAATTAACCGTAACATTAGGTATGTCTTTGCCATCATTATATTTCGTTGTTTTAAGGTTCTCACCCATCCAGGTTTGTGAACCGATTTCTACTGTTATGTAGGTATTGCCTGACAGATCAGTCAAACTACCGGTAATAATTTCCGGATCGTCCTTTTCACAGCCGCTTGTAAAAATTAAAATCAAGGCGATTACTAATAACATCTGACTCAAAAATCTTCTTTTGTTTTTCATCTCCGTTAGTTTTTAAATTATCATCCAGTTTTTTCATTTATTTGCTGTCCGTATTCTTTTATTTTACCCTGCCAAAGTATTAAAGAGACTATCGATTAGTTGGTTACAACCAGTTTCTGAGTATTTTGGGGTGTGTCATTTAGTCCCATTTGAACAAAATAGGCACCAGGTGAAAGATTTAAAGGAATTTGAAACTCCCTGACATCCCGATTCATTTTATCCTGAAAAACAATACGCCCCGATAAATCAATGATTTTAATATAGTCAAGTATTAATGCCGGTTCATCTATCGAAATCTTAATATAGTGGAGTGCGGGATTCGGATATATCTTAACAGTTTGATCCTTGTTATTTGCTGCGAATACCCTTGCTCCCACCTGCCAAGTTCCATTCTGGGCTGTGGTTGCCGGATTAGCTGAACTCCATGTCGCATTTGTTGAAAGACCCGTTTGCCATTCAGGCCCTAAATTAGTCCCATGATCTAATCTTGATACTGGGACAAAACTGGTTGTATTCAGGAAATCAGGATTAACAACGACCGAATGTATATCATATCCCAGTTCCTGCCATTCTGCAAACGTTTTTACTGTACCACTGATAACAAACACAGGTGTGCCGGTTTCACAATAGAAAACATTATAATCGCTCTCAAAATCATTCAGACACCACGATTCTATCCTCACATTTGGAATCTGATTTTTCGTATAAAAAATATTGTTATAAATTCTGGTGCCAAGTGAAGGTGACGGAACTAATCTGTCGTTATTTGCATCTATATCTATTATGGATGCGGACCAATCAGAAAACTCATCATTATAAAAGGTATTATTATACACATGAACACCATTAATACCCTTTATTCTCAGTGAGAGTCCTGCATTTTTTAAAATATTATAAGCAGCTCCTCCGGAGGTATATGTCATATTAAAACCCTCATCTGACCCTGATTTAAACAATATCCCGTGAGGAGTTTTATCAAGATAATTATACTGAACTACTGAATTTATATTATAACCGGTAAATACAGCATGTGTAATGCTGGAGGCGTCTGTTCCGTTCCATGTAAATTTATTGCCTGTTATTATCATCCCGTCAAGATTGTTATTCTGAGAATTTTCACCTTCATCTCCTGATTGTAACAAATAGCCGGTCGAATTTATTGATGTAATGGTGTTATTACGATAAGTGAATGCAGTGGGTTTACTTCTTTGAATATTTACTCCTTCCCAGGTTCCTGTATCTGTATTAATAATATAAGTCCCTTCTATTGTCAGAACAGTCTGTGCAGACAAAGCAGAACCTGTTATAAGAAATAATATTATGTATATCCTTTTCAGCAAATGCAAATCATAAGAATTATAGAACCGTAAGGCCAATATATCTATCAATGAGTGTCTCCTCTTCAGTGTTTTCATGATAAAAAATTCCATGAAAATTCCAACGATATAAATGTAAACCCTTTAGATTCTGGAATCTTTACACAATTCCCTGACAGATTTACATAATTCACATATGGTATCCTGTGGAGTGTGTGTGAATGATGTAACTATTACCATGAAAAGTGTAACGTTGCCCGGAATTAAAGGACTCACCTTTACATCGTGAAAATTCATTCACAATTTAAAATTCAAAAAATGAAAAAAGTATTATTAGTAATGGTTTTCGTTATGGGAGTTCTGGTTGTCAATGCGCAGGCAGGTCTGACTGATTTTGCCGGCACATGGACTTTAAATACGGAAAAAAGCACTCAGCCAAAAGACGGCATGAGAATGGGTGGCGGCAATTTCGTTGCTGTACAGGATTCTAATCTCCTGACAGTTGAAAGAACAGTGGCAGCTCAGGATGTTAACTCCACAAAAACGATTCTGAAATATACTCTGGACGGAAAAGAGAGTATAAACACATCAACAAGAGGCGACAGTAAATCAGTTGCAAACTGGTCTTCTGACGGAAAGTCTCTTACTATTGAAACCTCAAGAACCATGGATGTGAATGGTGAGCCCACTACAATGACATCAACAGAAGTGTGGGCACTTACTGACGTAAAAACACTAACAGTATCATCAACAAGACAGGGTCCAAATGGTGCAGAAATCACAAAGATGATTTATGATAAGGTATAATTTGTGAATTAAAGAAAAAGTTCAAAGAGGCTCCGTAAGGGGTCTTTTTTTTTAGAAAAAGCTTTGGCTTGCAATGCCTGTCAATAAACTCATCTCCGGTGCAGTAAACTATAATGGCAATGCAATCTGTAAATTATGTAACTTTTTTCAAAAGTTGTGTAATACTTATCCTTTGAAGGGTATCGACCTTTATGGTGTGATAATCCATTCAGACTTATGAGAAGTTTATTTGTGCTTTTCATTTCATTACTATGCGCTTTGCAGATAAATGCCCAGCAGGTGGTTACCGGGAAAGTAATGGATGACAAAGACACTCCTCTGCCAGGAGTTTCAGTTCAGGTTATAAACACACTCCGCGGAATCTATACCGGAATTGACGGTAGTTATACGATTACGGCACAGCCTTCCGATACGCTGGTTTTCAGAATGATGGGAATGACTACTCTTAAAGAGTTCGTCGGTAACAGAACTCTCATAAATGTCAATATGAATGTTGATACAAAGCTAATGGAAGAGGTTGTTGTGATCGGCTATGGAAAGGTAAAGAAAAGTGACCTTACCGGCTCTGTAAGTTCTGTAAAAACTGAGGACCTGTTAAAAATAACTTCACTGAACCCTGCACAAAGTCTCCAGGGTAAGGCGACAGGGGTTCAGGTCAGCAGCACCTCGGGGGCACCCGGAGCAGGAGCTACAATAAGAGTACGTGGAGTAGGCACTTTTAACAACTCTTCTCCCATCTTTGTCGTCGACGGAGTTATCCTGGATGATATCTCCTTCCTCAACACTTCTGATATAGCTTCCATGGAAGTTCTGAAGGATGCTTCTGCTACAGCTATTTACGGATCAAGGGGAGCAAACGGTGTAATTATCATCACAACAAAAACAGGGACAATAGGCCAGGAAAAGGCCAGTTTTAATTTCAGCTCGGAGTTTGGAATCCAAAGCCTGGCAAAAAAGATTGACCTGCTAAACGGGAGAGAGTTTGCTGAAATATCCAATGAAATCGTTCCCGGATCGTATAATAATGTGGATCTTGTTCCCAACACCGACTGGCAGGACCTGATATTCAATACCGCACCTGTTCAGAATCACCAGTTTTCAATTACCGGTGCAACCAAACTCACCCAGTATTATGTAGGTATTGGCATGTTCATCCAGGATGGGATCATTGATAAATCGAGTTACAATCGTTTCACGCTTAAGCTGAACAATACATATAATTTAACTCCCCACTTCAGGCTTGGTAATAATCTGACTATTGCGCCTTTCAGGCAGGAAAATGCACCAAACGTCACCTATTCTGTTTACCGTGCACAACCTTTACTGGAACCTTATTATGAGGATGGTTCCTATGCTGTAGTGTATAATGTTGGAAATCCTCTGGCCGATCTTTCTTATTCGAACAACTTTGGGAAGGGAATTCGTGGTGTTGGGAATATTTTTGCAGAAGCAACCTTTTTGAAATCATTCACCTTTAAGTCAAGCTTTGGGATTGATGCTTCCTACAATAAATACAACAGCTTCACTCCGGCTTATACCGTATATAATCCCGACGGAACCGCTTCCCAGCAGCAGAATGTTCTCAGCGATATATATAAAGGAAATTCTGAAAACCTTAACTGGCTCTGGGAAAACACACTCAATTTCAATAAAATCTTCAACGATATTCATGCCCTTGATATTGTTGCGGGTTATACCATGCAGGAGACATCCTCTGAGTCAATGAGTATCTCCGGAGAGAACGTAATACGTGACGGGAAAGATTTCTGGTACATCAATCCCTCGTACATTTACGACCCTGCCAATAATGTCAATAAGATCCAATCCATATATAACGGAGTGGATCCGGGCCAGTACTATTCAATGATCTCCTACTTATTCAGGGCCAATTATACTCTGAGAGACAAATACATTCTAACCTTTACATTCAGGCGGGACGGTTCATCAAAATTTGAAAAAGAAAACAGGTTTTCCAATTTCCCTTCGTTTGCAGTCGGATGGAACGTGGGGAGAGAAGAGTTTATGAAGTCGATCCCTTTTATTTCGAGCCTGAAAGTCAGGGGCAGCTGGGGCATTATTGGCAATGAGAAGATCAGCTATTATGACCGTTACTCGAGAGTTCAGTCAGACCTGCTCGCAGTGTTGGGGAATCCGGATGCTCCCCTGCCCGGAGCTTCCTACGGTAAGAACGGTAATCCTGACCTGAAGTGGGAGAGCACCACCCAGACAGACCTGGGAGCAGAGATTGGATTTTTTAATAACAGGTTGACGAGTGAGTTTGATTATTATCACCGTAAGACAGATGACATTCTTGTTGAACTTTCCACTCCTGGTCATCTTGGAAACGGACAGGGACAAAAAGTACGGTATAATGCTGCTTCGGTATTGAACAGCGGATTCGAATTTAACCTGAGCTGGAAAGAAAGCAGCGGCGATTTCAATTACAAGATAGGAATTCTCGGATCTACCATTCATAATGAAGTATTGAGCATCGGTGGTAGTAACAGCGGAGTAGATTCTGTTCTGATCGGAGGCTACCTGGGTGACGGCAGACCTGTAACACTTAGCCGCGAGGGCTTACCTATCGGGGCTTTCTACGGATATAAGACAGATGGCATCTTCCAAACCAATGAAGAGCTTGATGATTATCCTCACTCTTCACAGGCAGAAGCAGGGGACCTCCGGTTTGTCGATGTTAACAACGACGGGATATTGGACGGGCTTGACAGAACTTACATTGGATCACCTATACCAAAGCTTATTTTTGGATTCAATGCTGAGGCTGAATACAAGGGAATTGACTTTTCTTTAGATTTTCAGGGGCAGACTGGTAACAAGATTTTCAATGGGAAGGAAGTTGTCAGGCCTGATCCATATAACTTCGAGCAACACGTCTTCGACCGGTGGACCGGTCCTGGAACCAGCGATAAGGAACCAAAACCGTCGTTTGGAGGATATAATTACACCCCTTCCGACCGGTTCATTCAGGATGGTTCATTCGTCAGACTAAGGAGCGTGACTTTGGGTTATACCATGCCTTCTTCACTCATTAAGAAAGAGTTAATACAACAATTAAGGGTATATATCAAAGGATCTAACCTCTTTACCCTGAGCAAATTCACAGGGTACTCCCCGGAAATTGGAAGCTACGATGTGTTATCCAACGGGATTGATTTTGGTATTTACCCCATTACATCAACATATTCAATTGGCGTCAATCTGACTTTCTGAACAAGATGAAAACCACAATAAAAATATCAGTTCTTCTTATTCCCTTCCTGTTTTTCACATCCGGATGCGAAGATTTTCTGCAGAAGGATCCACAGGGAGAGCTGACACAGGAAGAATTTCCTGTTAGTCAATCAGATGCTTTACTGGCTACAAATGCCGTTTATTCGACCATTCGCGAATGGGGCTATCATTCAGGGGGTTATCCCATTCTGGACATCATTTCGGACGATTCGCATAAAGGGAGCAATCCAAATGATCAGCGTCCCACAGTGGGTCCGTATGATAATTTTACCCATTTATCCACCCAGGATGGTCTCGACCGATGGTGGAGCACATTGTACCAGGGAATAAAACGGGCAAATGTTGTTATTACAAAAGTACCCCTGATCGGGATGGATACTGTGTTACGTAATCGTTATGTGGCAGAAGCAGAATTTTTTCGGGGATTATTTTACTTTGATCTGGTGAGAGCCTGGGGCGGGGTTCCCATGATCACTTCACTCAATCCACCTCTGAAAGTTGCAAGGTCGGCAAAAGAGGAGATATATGATCTCATTATTAGTGACCTGTTAAACGCTGTGAAAAATCTGGCTGAAAAGAGTGCACTGGAAACAGGGGACATCGGACGGGTAACTAGAGGTGCCGCCAAATCGCTGCTTGCAAAGGTATATTTATTCCAGGGGGACTTTGTCAATGCAGAGAAATATGCTCTTGAGGTTATCAATTCAGATGAGTACGAACTAGAGGCTCTGTTTGCCGATGCCAACAGCAAGCCTGGTGAACATGGAAGTGAGTCGATCCTTGAGGTGGGTGCACTAGAGGTTGAAGGGTCAGGTGGTAACCAGTATGCAAACACTCAGGGAGTAAGGGGTTCACCTAACAGGGGGTGGGGTTTTAACAGGCCTTCGCTCGATTTACGCAATTCATTCGAACCCGGTGATCCCCGTCTCGATGCAACGATAATCGATCTTGGAGAAACATTGGATGGTGTCCTGATCCTTGGTGATGGGACAACACCCGATGAAACATTGGATGAATTAAATAATGTGATTGAAGTAGAATGCTACAACCAAAAGGTATGGTACCCAGGACCAAATACGATCACCCAGTGGGGACATAACAGAAGGTTGATCCGTTATGCCGACGTTCTGCTTATTGCTGCTGAGGCATTAAACGAGAATGACAAACCAGGTGAAGCGGTTGTTTACCTGAACCAGGTAAGGGAAAGAGCCAGAGAAGGCAACAACGCCATCCTACCTGCAATTACAGAAACAAACAAGGATCTCCTGCGGGATATTATCCTGAATGAGAGGAGACATGAGCTCGCTCTTGAAGGACACAGGTTCTGGGACCTGATAAGGACAGGGAAAGCATCATCTGTCCTTGCTCCGCTCGGATTTGTCACCGGGAAACACGAACTATTACCGATCCCTCAGAATGAAATAGATATTTCACAGGGTACTTTAATACAGAATCCAAACTGGTAAATTTTTTTGTTTAACTAAATACGCGATTGATTATGAAAAGAAAACATGTTATTTTAAGTCTTATTCTTGCCACTGTGTTGATCTCAGTAGTGGTACACGGCTGCAAAGAAGATGAGCCTCTACCCCTGGCTTTGGAGTCACTTGTTGCAGGAACGATCGACCTCAATGGTGCGACCTCCCCGGCAAATGTACCGGTAATGCCCACGATTACGGCAACCTTCAATGTATCGGTTGATCCGGCTACCGCAACTGCGGCTAATATTACAATGGTTCAGGATTATGATGACGCAGCTATTACGCTCGACATTGTATCGGATGATAAAGTTATTACAATTACTCCAACCGCTGATCTGGGTCCGGGAACTCTCTACCAGCTTAGCTTCGGTGCAGGATTGATGTCAACAGACGGTCTGCCTCTTACAGCAGTGCAAAGGACTTTTACTACAGAAGGCACTTTTGCTCCTGCAGGAGCTATCGCTTATTTTGCTTTTGAAGATAATGCCAACGATCAGGTTGGGACATTCGATCCTGTGCCAGCTGATATAATAGCTATAACCTATACTGCTTCGAGAAAAGCAGCTGCAGGAAAGGCAGCAACCTTCAATGGAACAACCAGTATTATTGAAGTCCCTAATGGAGATGATCTGATAACTACTAATAATTTCTCGATTTCTTTCTGGGTAAAAACCAATTCAACGGATAAGACAAGCGGAAATTTTGTTATGGGCCTTGCAGGTTGGAATGGTTTCCAGTATGAAATATTCGGAGGATTTGAAGGAGCAAAATTCGCTTTCCAGTACAAGTTTGCTGATAATACATCCGGTTCAGAAGATATGTGGTTTCCAGCTCTTGCAGATCTTGGCTGGCAGGGTTGGACCTTTGCGAAAAGTCTTACCATTGCCCAGATGACTGCCCTTCTGAAAGATTCATGGCTTAATGTTGCCTACACCTACAATGCAGCAACCAAAGTCGGTACCTTATACTATAATGGAGAGAAAATGAAGAGCTTTGATTTCAACCTGTGGCCTGCCACAGATCCTAAAAAGGGTGTCACCGGACTGAAGTATGCCGGAAACGCATTGGGTAATAACCTTGCATTCGGATTTATCCAGGGAAGGAATAACAGGACTATTACTGATACCTGGGCTGATTATGCTCATGCTGATGCAGCTAACCATTTTAAAGGGCAGCTCGATGATGTCAGGATCTGGCATAAAGTCATTTCGGCCAACGAAATCCTTTTGATGTACAACTCAGAGAAACCGTAATTCGTATATTTGAAGTCAGTTTAGGGAGAGTACGGCAAGTTCCCTGTCCTCTCCCTTATTTTTTCTCTTAAAAATGAAAATTCTTTTCAGAGGGGTCTGGTTGCTCATCTTCACTTTTACCCTTTTTTCGTGCGAGAATAAGGATAAAAATGATGGCATTCCGCCAGGTTATGTTCAGCTTGTACGTTCCAGAGTCGGTACCGTCTATCTTGATCTAATGCAAACTGTCCATGAAATACCTGTGGATAAGAACATTGTGATAGAATTCAGCAATGTATTGGATACCTCGACCGTTAAAAAGAGCATATTGCTTAAAAAAGAAGGCACCGCAATAGTGGACGTCAAAGTTTCTTACATGGATGATAACCGGACGGTAGTTCTTATCCCCTTTCAAGACCTTGATCATTATATTGATTATACCCTCGAAATAACATCTTCCCTGAAGGGGATTAACAAGGAGACCTTCCCGGGAGTGACCTATAGCTTTACTACCATTAATGGTACAATGGTAATCACCAATATTACCCTGAACGATCAATCGTTTAATCCACCTGCGCTGCCAAAGGATGTAAGCCGAACATCGAATACCATCGTGATTGATTTCTCTGAAGCCCTTGATCCGGTCACTTATCAGTCCTCCTTCGTTTTTTCAGGTCCCACTGTCCCTTCGATTGCTCTCTCGGATGGAAATAAGAAGGTGACACTTACTAACTTTGGTACACTTGACTATTATAAAAGATTTTATTTGACTATTTCAGTTAACCTTACCGCACAAAATGGTTTCAACTTCGATGGTTTCACAAATTCTTTCTATACCTCCCTTGATTCAACTTATAAATTTCCTCAGCTGACGGATGAAGAGCTGCTTGAACTTGTACAGCACCAAACCTTCAGGTATTTTTACGACTTTGCTCATCCCAACAGCGGATTGGCACGTGATCGTAACACATCAGGTGATGTAGTTACCATAGGTGGCACCGGGTTTGGAGTAATGGCTTTGATAGTGGGAATAGAAAGAGGATTTATTACCAGGGCACAGGGACTTACCCACATGGATAAAATGCTCGGTTTCCTTGAAACCTGCGATCGCTATCACGGTGTATGGCCGCACTGGCTCAACGGAGCGACAGGAAAAACTGTACCATTCAGTTCAAAAGATGATGGAGGCGACCTGGTGGAAACCTCATTCCTGATCCAGGGACTTTTATGTTTCAGGCAATACCTCGATTCAGACATCCCGGAGGAACAGTCCATGATAAACCGGATTAATAGTCTTTGGCAAGCAGTGGAGTATGACTTCTTCACTCAGGGACTGAATGCCCTCTACTGGCACTGGTCGCCCAACTATGGTTTCCAGATAAACATGATGCTCAGGGGATACAATGAGACTTTAATCTGTTATGTACTTGGTGCCGGATCTCCCACACATTCAATCAGTAAGGATACTTATAAATATGGATACATGAATAACGGATCCATTCTTAACGGAAATACTTATTATGGAATTACACTGCCAATTGGAGGGCCGTATGGCGGACCACTCTTTTTTACTCATTATTCCTTTCTTGGGCTTGATCCGGGTAGCCTTGAAGATATTTATGTGAATTACCGGGACCAGAATGTAGCCCATGCTCTTATTAACTGGAAGTATTGTGAAGAAAATCCCATACATTACGTAGGATATAGTGCTGATTGCTGGGGGCTTACTGCCAGTGATAATCAATCGGGGTACAGTTCCCATTCCCCCACAAACGACCTTGGAGTGATAAGCCCTACCGCTGCTGTCTCATCACTTCCCTATACTCCTGAACAATCCATGAATGCTATCAGGCACTTTTACTATATGCTCGGTGACAGGCTCTGGGGTCCATACGGATTCTATGATGCTTTTAATATCACTGCCGGCTGGTGGGGCACCTCCTATCTCTCAATTGATCAGGGGCCTATGGTGATCATGATCGAAAATTACCGTACAGGACTGATCTGGGATCTTTTCATGAGCTGCCCGGAAGTGCAGAATGGATTGACGAAACTCGGGTTTCAAAAATAAATGACAGGTAAGCTTCTTTCCTCCTTGTAAACACGAACTCCATTCATCCTCTTTATTTTCAATTAAAGCTTTGCATTTTTCACAATATTACAGGCAGCTCCTCCGGAGATATTTATGATCCGGGGTGGTGTCTCTCCCTGCTTTAGCCGATATGTGAATGATGTAATTAGTTTCAAAAGTTATGTAACACTTATCAGGTCAGATATGACGATCTTTATCGTTTAAAAATTCATCCCCGGTAAAATACAATTAAATGAAAAAAATTATATTTTTCACCGTTTTTACAATACCTGTTATGGCAGGAATAATCTTCACAGGTTATTGGTCATCAATCCAAAAGCAAAAAGCTGCCCAGACTAAAAATGTGTTTACTAATCCTGAATTGGCTTCAGCCCAGGAGGATGCAAATGTCACAGCTCAAACAGCGGCAATCCCTGAGGAGTGGAAAACATTCAGAAGCAAGTCAGAACTGAAAGTCAGAGAAAATGAAGTCCGAATCACTGAATTAAATTTAAAATTGAATAAACCTGGAGAAAAATTTGATACAATTTACGAAAAAAAGATTGCTATTCTGGGACTACAAAACAATGACATGAAGGCAAGGTTGGAGGCTTATGAGAAAATCCAAAGCGATTGGGCAACTTTTAAGGGTGAATTTAATCATGAAATGTTTGAGGTTGAAGAAGCATTGAAGGATCTAATGGTTGACAACAAAAATTAATTAAGTCAACTTTTAGTGTTCAGTTTTCTTTTGCTTTTGCTTTAGTTTTAGCTTTAATTCTGCAATAATCAGCTCATATTTGGTTATTCCTTTAGCCAGTTTTTTATTAGTAATCCTTAAATTATTCAACGCTACTTCAGCATCAATCTTTTCATCGATAAGTTGCATGCGCAAACGCTGTATCACATCCAGTTTTTTTTCCAATAAATAATGCAATTTAATAAGTTTCTCTTCTTCTTTCTTAATTTCTGATATGTCAGTTGCCACCAGTATGCAATAATCCCCTTGCAGATAAGCAGGTAAAAACTGAATGGATAGTTTCAGATATAATGAGTTGATCAATGATATTATCAGATCATTGTTTTTTTTATGGGTCTGTTGAGTAACCAATTTGTCAAATTTTGGTTTATCATCTGGAACGATGAAACGATTAAAGTATGAACCAATCACTCGCTCAATTGGTTCATTCACAATATCAGCAAATCTCTGATTACAATAGATAATTATACATTCTTTTGAAAGAGTAATGGCTCCTTCATTCATTTCTTCAATAAACATACGATATGGTGTTTCAGCAGAACTAATAGAATAAACTTGTTCTCCTTTAGCACCAGAAACCACAATCGCATCCACTTCTCCGCTTCGGATTGCTGTGAGCGTTTCTTCAGTTTCAGCCAGGCGAGAATGTAATTCTTCATTCTCAATAATGAGTTGTTCTTTTGTTTTGCTCATTGATATCATTATTATAAATCAAATGTGCTATAATACCTGAAAATCTTACAGGTCTTTTACCTTTTTTAAGTCTAACCCCAAAAGTACTTTTTCCACGTTTGACATATCTCCAATAATACGACGGAATGGAAGCGGTAGTTTCTTAATCAATGTCGGCGCCGCAATAATCTGCTCATCTTTTGCTAAGCTTGGCATTTTATACAGGTCAATCACTTCAAGTTCGTATCTCCCTTCAAGATTTTCTTCGCAAATCTTTTTCAGGTTAGTCAGTGCCAGGACTGACCGGCTTGTTGTACCGGTAATGTATAAACGCAATATATATTTGTCCTTGCCTGATTGAGATATTGATCATATCAAACTCTGCTGATGAGTCTTTTTGTTT
The DNA here is from genome assembly GCA_963702415.1 of uncultured Bacteroidales bacterium. Lineage (GTDB taxonomy): Bacteria > Bacteroidota > Bacteroidia > Bacteroidales > VadinHA17 > LD21. The sequence continues at coordinate 78,937 of CAVPCP010000025.1, forward strand.
TTTTCTCTTTCATAATTTTGACTGATAAATATTCTATTTACAAATCAGTTGACAGGCAGTAAATCCAATCCAACAAGAACCCGTTCTCTATCTGAGAGATCACCGATTATCTTGCGAACAGGTACCGGCAATTTTCTTACTAATGTTGGTAAGGCAAGGATCTGGTCCTCGTTACCCAACTGTGGATTTATCAATAGGTCAATTACTTCAATGGAATATTTCCCCTTCAATTGTTCTTCACATATTTTTTTCAGATTTGTAAATGCGGTAAGAGCTTTTGGTGTTTGTCCTGCAACATATAAACGAAGCATCCACTTATCATTTTCTGTTTTATCAGGTTTTTCTTTTTTAATTTTTTTATCTGAATTTTCCTTCTTTGATTTCATTGGATATTCGTTTTAATTATCTTTTCAATTTGCTTGCAGTACTTTTTTTAATATCAGCTTTTCTGCTGACTGCCATTTCTATTTTATCCTGTTCCAGTCGTTTAATCATATCTTGTTCTGTTCGTATCATTTTAATAGCTTCGGATTCTTCCGACTCAAAATCGGCATTCAAGGAAGCAATCTGAGCTTCCATTGCCTTGCGTTTTCGTTCTAATTCACGTTTTTTATGTTCAATATCATGCTTATGCGTCAACACTTCGGCATTTTCAAGAGCTTCCTGTGCAATACGGGCTGAGCCGGTTAATACTCCACTGGCACCAATATAAACCTCACGTAATTTTACACCATGGTTAGTCAGGATGAATTCGCGGATTTGGTTAGAGTTAGCCATTCCGCGCGATTTAAGAACATACATTCCCCTGTTCCGTTCACCGTTTAATTCAATATCACGAAGCAATAACCAGGTATCTATCAGCGATGATATTCCGACATCAGAACTCTCCAATGTACTATCGCCGGAAGTCAGGCTGGTAAACAATGCTGTTATTTGATTCAACTTAAGAAAATCAACAATACGCATTAACATCGTTTTTACTTCGTTCTCTTTATCACCAACAAAGAAAGTATTTATTGGATCCAGAATAACAATATCAGGTTTGAAATGCTTTTACAGCTTTGTGAGTTACAGCCAGATGCATTTCAAGACCATAAAATGTTGGCCGGGTTGCCTGAAATTGTAAAAGTCCTTTTTGCACCCAGGTCTCTAATTTTATACCTATAGAACGCATATTGCGCATTAACTGGTTTGGAGATTCCTCGAAACAGAAATAAAGAACACGTTCACCTCTTTTACATGCAGCTTCTGCAAAGTGAGCTGCAATGCTCGTTTTTCCTACTCCCGCAGTACCGGAAACAAGTACGGTGCTGCCGCGGTAATAACCTTTCCCTTCGAGCATTGTATCAAGTTCAGTTATCCCACTTGAGATTCTTTCGTTTGATACAATATGTTCTAATCCTAAAGAAGTTACCGGTAATACTGAAAAGCCATTTTCATCAATCAGAAATGGATACTCATTTGTTCCATGCATTGAACCACGGTATTTTACAACCCGTAAACGGCGTGTAGAAGTCTGTTCCGTTACCCGATGGTCGAGCATAATGACACAATCTGAAACATATTCTTCCAAACCTTGCCTGGTATAAGTCTCTTCTCCACGCTCTCCCGTAATGATTGCAGGTAACACCTTTATCTTTTAACCAGCGAAATAACCGCCGCAGTTCAGCGCGTAAGATAAGTTGGTTCGGCAATCCGGCAAACAGTGATTCAATGGTATCCAAAACAACACGTTTTGCCCCAATCGAATCAATTGCATAATTAAGCCGTATGAATAAGCCTTCCAGATCGTATTCCCCGGTTTCTTCTATTTCACTGCGCTCAATATGAACGTGTTCAAGTACAATTTTTTTATGTTTAATAAGGTCTTCCAGATCAAAACCGAGCGAAGCAACATTTTTGGTTAATTCTTCATTGGTTTCTTCGAATGACATAAATACACCCGGTTCGTTAAACTGAGTTGTACCACGTACCAGAAACTCCATTCCAAAAAGTGTCTTTCCGCATCCTGCACCACCACATACGAGGGTGGGTCTGCCTGTTGGTAATCCACCGCCAGTTATTTCATCAAACCCCTGAATTCCCGTCGGAGATTTGGGGAGATTTTTATTTAAAATTTTGTGCTCTGTCTTTTTCATTGATCTTTATATAGCCACAATATATAGTTATAGTCATAATCTGTTCAGTGGCAACGAGTTGATATTTAAGGCCTATTCTATTTTAAGAAAATCAATCTTTAAAGATTTAATTATTTTTTGAGATATGAATTACATAATTATTGAAAAATGTTACATAATTCACATATCTTCTTTCTCTATAGCGATTGAAAAACCATTAACCTTGACCGCCTTAATTTGAGTAAATATCCATAAAATAACTTGTCCGGAACACTCTTTACAACTTTGCTCTATCAAACCTCAGAAATCTCAAGCAAAAAAGGTAGACCGCTTTGTGTGATGCGTGAATTATGTAATATTTGCCGGGAATTGTGTAACTCTTCTGTTCCTGCCTGCCCCTAAATTTGTGTACTGCCATTCATTTAGAATTTAAATGAATGATTTGTTAATTATTTCGATTGATTGTCAACTCAATCTAAAATATTCAGTATGGTAACACACAGCCTACAGGAATCCCGATATGCCAGAAGCCTCATAGAGGCAAGTCTTGATCCATTGTTCACAATTAGTCCCGAAGGGAAAATTACTGATATAAACAATGCTTCGATAGACATAACAGAAGTAACCCGCGAGAATCTGATCGGCACAGATTTTTTTGAATACTTTACAGAACCTGAAAAAGCACGTGAAATTTATAAACAAGTATTCACTGAAGGTTTTGTAGCCGATTACCCTTTAACCATACGCGACGGCAAGCTTACTGAAGTATTGTTTAATGGCTCGGTTTATAAAGATGAGCGGGGAAAAGTGATTGGTGTTGTTGTTGTGGCAAGGGATATTACCGACCATAAAAGAGTTGAGAAAGAATTGAAGGAGGCTAAAGTGAATGCTGAGTCTGCAACGCAAATCGCCGTAGTAGCACAAAGTAAAGCTGAAAGCGCCACACACATTGCTGAAGAAGCTGTGAGATCCAAGCAACAGTTTTTGTCGAACATGAGCCATGAGATCCGGACACCAATGAATGCAATTATAGGGTTTACAAAAGTATTACTGAAATCAGAACTCGACACAAAACAGAGAGAGTATTTAAACGCCATTAAGATGAGTGGTGATGCTTTGACAGTTTTGATCAACGACATTCTCGACCTTGCAAAAGTGGATGCCGGGAAAATGATATTTGAGCAGATACCTTTCAAAATGGATGCGTCAATATCTGCCATGATTCATTTGTTTGAAACAAAAATTCAGGAAAAAAATCTGCTTTTGATAAAAGAATATGACAATAAAATTCCGAAAGTATTGATTGGTGATCCCGTTCGTCTGCATCAGATCATCTTGAACCTGCTAAGCAATGCGGTTAAGTTTACATCAAAGGGGAAGGTTACTATGAGCGTGAAATTAATCAGTGAAGATGAGGAGAAGGTAATAATTGAATTTTCAGTTACTGATACCGGAATCGGGATCCCGGAAGACAGACTTGGTCATATTTTTGAGAACTTTCAGCAGGCATCCAGCGAAACTGCAAGGTTGTATGGAGGTACAGGCCTGGGACTTGCCATTTCTAAACAATTGGTAGAATCGCAGGGGGGGAGCATTACTGTAAAAAGTAAAATGGAAGAAGGCTCAATGTTTAGGTTTGTTTTACCATTTCAGAAAACAGATGCTGAGGTCGAGTTAGAGAAGGTGATGAATATTCTGAATACCAGAGTTCAAAATATTAAAGTACTGGTTGTTGAAGATATAGCTCTCAATCAATTACTGATGAAAACACTCTTAGACGATTTTGGATTTAAACTTGATATTGCTGACAATGGAAAAACAGCTATAGAAAAACTACAGAATAATTCGTATGATATTATTTTAATGGACCTGCATATGCCTGAGATGAACGGTTTTGAAGCAACCGAATACATTCGCAACAAAATGAATTCTCAGATTCCAATAATCGCTTTAACTGCTGATGTAACTACTGCTGATTTAAGAAGATGCACAGCTGTAGGAATGAATGATTATATCTCAAAACCTCTTGACGAACAATTATTATACGGTAAAATACTTAAATTGTTAAAGATAGTCGACCTGTCAAAGGATAGCCAAATGCCGCCGGTGAAGACAAGAATTACCAATTTGACTTATCTGAACCAACGTACTAAAGCCAATCCGGAACTCATGACGGAAATGATTGGGCTTTATTTGAAGCAGACACTCCCATTGATAAGCAAATTGAAACAAAGCATGAACAATAATGACTGGAATTCGGTGTATGAAGCTGCTCATAAATTGATTCCTTCATTTTCAATAATGGGCATAAACAAAGATTTTGAAGAGACTGCAAGAAAAATTCAGGAATATTCGAATACAAAAAAGCAACTTAAGGAAGTGCCTGAAATGGTTCTGCAACTTGAAACCGTTTGTTCCAAAGCATGCGAAGAACTGGAAGAAGAGTTAAATATCATCAAAAAATCCAAAGGATGAAGGAAGATACTAAAATATTGCTTTTCCTGGTTGATGATGATGCTTTGTTCTTAAAATCATTGGAGATAGAATTTGGAGATAATACTGAATCTGTTATACAAACATATGCGACAGGGGAGCTCTGTCTCGAAAATATAACACAAAATCCCGATGTTATAATTCTGGATTACCATCTTAACAGTGTTGATAAAAATGCAATAAACGGGCTGGAAACACTCGACAGAATAAAAAAAGTCAATCAGACGATACCTGTCGTGATGCTCTCCTCGCAGGATAAGATAGAGGTGGCAGTGAATTGCATGAAACACCAGGCTTATGATTATATTGTTAAAAGTGAAACTGCTTTTATCCGGTTGCAGAAAACCATAACCACCATTTTTCATTATCAGAAATTAGAAAAGGCATTAAGCTGGTATATGGAGAAGATGTAACAACAACAGGTACAAATGTTGTTAAGGAAATTTTTCATACTTTTTTTTGTTACAATTTCAATAAGTGAATTTGCCAATGCACAGCAGGACAGTGTCAAAACAGATTCAACTCAGCTGTACAATAATATAGAATCCTATTCGAAGCGAAGTAAGTTTAACGGATTTATTTACCGGTTGATTTTTAAACCGGCTGCGACCGACTCAACAATTAAAGCAGCTAAAAGGAGAGCTTATAAAAAGCTGCTTCAAAATCAATACAACACCTTTGAAGGAAAAATCATCCGCAATATCGATATAGAAACTCTGGATCCTTTTGGATACTCAGTCTCTGATACCACGGTTAAAAGACAGAATATCTTATCCAAAGCAGGGAATTGGATGCATATAAAATCACAAGGTATTACGATCAGAAATCTCTTGCTTATCCGTAAGAATCAATCTTTCAATACATTACTTGTGAAAGAATCGGAGCGTTTGATCCGCAGCCAGAAATATGTGCATGATGTTTCTTTTAATATTATAGCGGCTGGGGCAGGATCCGATTCAGTAGATATACTTATTCGTGAACTGGATAACTGGAGCATCATTCCGGAAGGATTTCTTATGACTTCAAAAATCAATGCCGGGTTGACTGATAAGAACTTTTTGGGGACCGGTCATGAATTCCGAAATGTATTTTCAAGGAATTTTATAGGGGAAATAAATTCCTTTAATACATACTATTCTGTTCCAAACTTTCGTAACTCATACATCAGCACTAAGTTGCATTTTGGTTTTGACGGCTATGGAAATTACGCAAGGAGTGTTATCATTGACCGTCCTTTCTTTTCCCCGTTAGCTAAATGGGCAGCTGGTGTAACTTTAGCTTCTCAAACCAGAAAGGATTCCCTCCAGGATATAAATTCGGTTTATGTTCCTGTAACTTTGAAATTCGGGACACAGGATTACTGGGCAGGTAAAGCACTGCATCTTTTTAAAGGCAGCTCAGAAGAGGCCCTTGTAACCAATTTAATCTTGGCCGCCCGATATCTGCATATACGATATACTGAAGAACCACCCGAGCTTTTGGATCCATTTCATAATTATTCCAGCGAAGACTTTTTTCTGGCTGAAGCCGGAATTTCCACAAGGAAATATGTACAGGATAAATACATCTTCCGATTCGGTATTAAAGAAGATGTACCAATCGGCAGCGTATACTCCTTAACAGGAGGTTACCAGATTAAGAATAATACTGGCCGGTTGTATTTCGGTTTGCGGGTCTATTTTGGGAACTATTACGAATGGGGATTCCTGAGTTCCAACTTCGAATACGGAACATTCTTTAAAGCATCACATACCGAACAGGGTGTAGTGACAGCAGGCGTAAATTATTTTACCGGGTTATTTGAAATCGGAAAATGGAAATTCAGGCAGTTTGTTAAGCCACAGATGACGGTTGGCATTAACAGGTTTTCAAGTGATAGCCTGACGCTTAATGACAAATATGGCCTGGATGGATTTAACAGTCGCGTATTGTCGGGAACTAACCGCATTCTCTTCACTTTACAGACTCAGTCATACGCCCCGGGGAATTTAATCGGATTCCGTTTTGGGCCTTTTATTTCCTATTCGCTCGGCATGCTTAGCGATGCAGAAACAGGATTTAAAAACAGCAGAGTATATTCACAGATCAGTTTGGGGGTCCTGATTAAAAACGAGAACCTGATCTTTAACCCTTTTCAGATTTCCATCTCTTTTTATCCATTAATCCCGGGAACCGGACAGAATGTATTTAGGGTGAACTCATTTAAAACAACTGATTTTGGTTTCAGGGATTTTGAAATTGGGAAACCCGGACAGATGATGTATCAATGAAATAAAAGCTGAATTGCTTTTCTGGCTGATCGGGGCATAATCTAAAAATATGTAAATCATGTAAATCTGTATTGGAATTCTGTAACATTTCAGGTGTCAACGGATTTATTTTTGCCTGATGGATATTCATTGTTAATTGATTTGAAAAAAATGAATTCAACAAAATCAAATTTAATCCGGAACAGCAGGAGAAGCGGGCTCAGACAGAATCCGGTTGCCATAATTAACAATCAGGTTTCAATCGAAGAAGAAAGGAAATATGAGATGTTAGGAAACCTGCGTAAAAGGCTTGGCAAATCAAAAGAAGAATTTAACAGGATCCTGGAGTTTTACAAACACCTCCTTGAAAACAGAACCCTGTAATACCAGCTTGTAATCGTTTAATATTCAATGCTTTTAATTAAAGATGTGAATTATGTAACTTATTACCACAATTGTGTAACACTCCCTGTGCAGGAGAGAGATACCTTTACCATTAGTAACTTAATTAAAGATAAAACTGGTACCAATGAACATTATTTCCTTTAAAAAACCAAAATCCAATAGAGTTGCACTTTTGGTGGATCTATTAATAATTAAAATCAAATAAGATGAAAAAGATTGTTCTTTGTTTTATGGTGACATTCATGTCCCTGGCGTTTGTCCCGCTTCAATTAAAAGCTGTGACACCTGAGGAACCTTCCTCCATACCTGCTCCAAAACCTGTCGATTCAGCAGAAGTTAAAATCATGTTGCTAAGGTTAGATGAAATAAAGGCAACGGATATGTCGAATATGAAATCGGAGGAAAAGAAAGAGTTACGAAAAGAAGTAAAGTCAATCAAACATAATCTGAGAGAAGTAGGCGGCGGCGTATATCTTTCAGTTGCTGCAATTGTTCTGATTATAGTTCTGTTAGTTGTTTTACTGTAAATAATAAAAATTTAAAATCATGGGAAATTTACTTTATGTTGTAGCAGTTGTCCTTCTTATAGCATGGGCAATCGGATTTGTAGGCTTTCATGCCGGAGGTATCATACACGTTCTCCTTGTTATTGCAATCATTGCAGTAATACTCAGGGTTATTCAGGGGAAAAAAGTCATCTAAATTGATTAATTCAGAAATTAATCAAATTAAAATTAACGCGTTAATAACAAACATTTAGTCCACTTTGAATAGTCACTGTGAAGTAAAGAAACAAATAAACCGATGACTGTCTGGAGTGGACTTATTATTTAAAAACAAAATTATGAGCTCAGGAAAAGTATTATTAGGCTTACTGGCCGGTGTTGCTGCCGGTGCATTATTGGGGATATTATTTGCCCCGGAAAAAGGTTCTGTCACCCGCAAAAAAATGTCTAAAAAGGCAGAAAAATACGGGGATGATTTAAAAGAAAAATTCAATGAATTTGTTGACGATATCTCCGAAAAATTTGGAGAGGTCAAGGATGACATTTCTGACTTTGTAGAACCTAAAAAGTCCAGAACAGAAACTTCTCAAAAAGACGAATAAACTGCCACAGGCCGAAGCCATGGAAGACAATACAAAGCTTATTGAGTCACTGCTTGAAAGGACTGCTGAATATGGCAAAGCGAGCTTTGAATTAGTAAAACTTAAAGCTCTTGATAAAACGTCAGACGCAGTTTCCTCATTAATACCGCATTCTGTTGTATTGGTATTAGCTGCTATATTCATGCTTTTCCTTAATCTGGGATTAGCTTTCTGGCTTGGAGAAATTTTGGGAAGGACCTTTTACGGATTTTTTGTCGTTGCTGCTTTTTATGGTTGTATAGGTTTTGTTTTGCATTTCTTTATGCATAAATGGCTTAAAAAGATTGCCGGGAATTTTTTCATTAAACATGTGTTAAAATAAAATCCATGCAAAAAATAGCATCCGTTGCCGAGCTTAAAAATGCAATTCAAATATTGGAAGTTGAACAATCTGAAAAGGGACAGCTTCTGAAAGAACAATTCTTCATTACTTATAAAAGCTTAAGGCCTGGCAATTTTCTCAGGAGCACGATGAAAGATATTTCTACGTCGCCATATCTGTTCGATAACATCTTAGGCGCTGCCATGGGTTTGGTTTCCGGATTTATATCAAGAAAAATATTTATTGGTGCATCAGGCAATAAACTAAAAAAGCTCATCGGTCATGTTTTGCAGTTTGGCATTATAAACTTTGTTGCCATGCATCCCGGAGCCATTAAAACAATCGGCTGGTCTATAATTCAACGTTTTACCCGCAAAAATAGAATGAATTCCATAAAGCCGTGACAGATGAGAAATTAAAATTGCCGCTTATCATAAAAGCATCAGTTTCTGTCATTGGCCTGGTTGCCCTGTTTGCTGTCTTATACATCGCGAAGGGAATTATTTTACCGGTCGTTTTCGCAGTCATTTTTGCTATTGTACTCCATCCGCTTGTAAATTTCTTCGTTGATAAAAAAATAAACAGGGTATTAGCTATTGTAATCACTCTGTTCCTTACCTTATTAGTCATTACTTCTTTCGGCATTCTCTTCTTTTCTCAGGCAAGCCGGTTCAGCGAATCATGGCCGATACTGATCGATAAATTTACCGAAATGTTCAACCAGACTATCACATGGGCTTCGGGTTATTTCGATATAAACGCACAAAAAATCCATGAATGGTTTGCAAATACTAAAAGTCAACTCATCACTTCCAGTACCGCTGCCATAGGGAAAACACTGGTATCTGTCGGCAGCCTTTTAGTGGTTTTGTTTTTAATCCCTGTCTACGTATTTATGCTATTATTTTACCACCCCATCTTAATTGAGTTTATACACAGATTATTTGGCACCAGCAACCGGATTCAGGTTAACCTTATTGTAACTAAGACCAAAAGCGTTATTCAACGTTATCTTATAGGACTGGTTATCGAGGCTGCAATAGTAGCAACACTGAATATAGTCGCTCTTTTACTGCTTGGAATTGAATACCCTGTACTGCTTGGTATTTTTGGCGCATTGGTCAACGTAATTCCATATATCGGAGGAATTATCGGGGTTGCAGTATTTATGCTGGTCGCGTTAATTACCAAATCGCCAGTTTACATGATTTATATTATTGTGATTTATTCAGTCGTTCAGTTCATAGACAATCACTACATCGTTCCCAAAATAGTTGCCTCTAAAGTAAGAATCAATGCCCTTTTCGCCATAATAGCCGTAATTGCAGGGAATGCTTTATGGGGAATACCCGGTATGTTCCTTTCCATTCCCCTCCTTGCCATTGTAAAACTTATTTGCGACAATATCGAACCATTGAATTCCTGGGGATTTCTATTGGGCGACACAATGCCTCCATTGATAAAAATAAAACCACTTTTTAAGAAGGCAAATATTAAATCTACATGATAGAGGTTAAACGAGAAGGAATTATACTAAATAAAACTTCTTTGGAATTTGAAAACGAGGGAGTTCTGAATCCCGCAGTAATACGTGAAGGAGACAGCGTTCATCTTTTTTATCGCGCTGTTCAAAAAGGAAATCATTCCAGCATCGGTTATTGCAGGCTGGATGGTCCGCTGACAGTTGCTGAACGATGGGATAAACCGTTCATCCTTCCTGAATTCGAATATGAATCACAGGGTGTTGAAGATGCCCGCATTGTTAAAATTGATAACACTTATTTTTTAACATACACGGGATACGATGGGACAAATGCCCGAGGGGCCTTAGCTACTTCAAAAGATTTAAGGCATTTTAAAAAAAAGGGGATCATTGTCCCTCCAATCACATACGCAGAGTTTGTATTCCTTGCTGAATCTGCCAATAAAGTGAATGAGAATTATTACCGTAATCATAAGTTTTATTACCAGGAAGCCGATCCTGAAAAAAAAATGATGCTGTGGGATAAAAATGTAGTTTTCTTCCCAAGGAGAATAAATGGGCAACTTGTGTTTCTTCACCGGATAAGACCAGGTATTCAGATTACTTTCGTAAAACGCCTAAAGGAACTGACCAAAGAATTTTGGATGAATTACTTCATGGACCTCCAGGAGCATATTGTGCTTGACCCCATTCATGGACATGAATCAAGTTACATAGGCAGCGGCTGCCCCCCAATTGAAACAGAACACGGGTGGCTCCTGATTTACCATGGAGTTGAGGAAACCGACAAAGGGCTTGTATATTCTGCATGTGCAGCTCTGCTCGATCTTAATGAACCTTCCAGAGAGCTTGCACGGCTTCCTTATGCATTGTTTTCTCCGGAACTTGAATGGGAGCTGCATGGCGAAGTAAATAATGTAGTTTTCCCTACCGGTACATCAATATTTGGAAGTACTTTATTTATTTATTATGGAGCTGCAGACACACACGTTGCATGCGCTTCGGTGAATTTAAAGGAACTGGTAGCTGAATTATTAACATTTACCACAAAAGATGAAAAAGAAATCCGTTGAACTGTCTGAAATTCTGTTTATTACTTCATATCCGCCGAGGGTATGCGGTATAGCTACCTATTCGCAGGATCTGATAAGAGCACTTGATAATAAATTCAGTAATTCATTATCGATAAAAGTTTGTGCATTGGAATCAGGAGAAAAGGATTTCCGGTATGGCAGCAAAGTAAAGTATATCCTTAAAACCTCAATAGCAGATGAATATGAAAAACTGGCATTAAAAATCAATAGTGACAATTGCATTAAAATAATCCTGATCCAGCATGAGTTTGGCTTTTTTAAAGTTCAGGAACAATCATTTCAGCAATTCTTAAATAAACTTTCGAAGCCTGTTGTCATTGTTTTTCATACCGTGCTGCCCAATCCAAATAAGCATTTAAGGATAAAAGTCCGGAATATTGCAGATGCCTGCCATTCGGTTGTGGTAATGACAAATAATTCCATGCAGATGTTAACAGATAGCTATGGAGTCGGGAAGGAAAAAATAAAAGTCATTGCACATGGTACCCATCTGGTACAACATTTAAGCAAAGCATTCCTCAAAAAAGGATATGGATTAACGCACGTAAAGTGCTTACAACATTCGGACTGCTAAGTTCCGGAAAGAGTATTGAAACTACACTCAGAGCATTACCAGCTATAATAAAAACCAATCCTGATGTTGTATTTCTTATAATTGGCAAAACTCATCCTGAGGTTGTGAAAAGTGAAGGAGAACAATACAGGGAAAAACTTAAGGCCATAGTAAAGGCAAAAAAGCTAACCGGGCATGTAAAATTCATTAACAGATTTTTACCGTTGCCGGATCTTCTCGAATATTTACAGCTTACAGATATTTACCTGTTTACCACCAATGATCCTAACCAGGCTGTAAGCGGAACATTTGTTTATGCCATGAGTTGCGGCTGCCCTATCATTTCTACACCAATCCCTCATGCAAAGGAAGTATTGACAACAGATACCGGTATTATTTTTGATTTTCGTAACTCCCGGCAATTGGCAGATGGCGTTATAAGGTTACTTAATGATGAACCATTGCGAAGGAATATCAGTTCAAATACCCTTCAGAAAATAGTCTCCACAGCCTGGGAAAATTCTGCTGTTGCTCATGCTATGCTATTTGAAAAAATATCCGGTGGCACTATTTCAATACTATATAACCTCCCGGCTATCAACCTGAATCACCTGAAACTGATGACAACCAATACAGGGATCATCCAGTTTTCAAAGATCAATCAACCCGATATAAGTTCTGGCTACACCCTTGATGATAATGCAAGGGCACTGATTGCTATGTGCATGCATTTCAGAATGACAGGCGATAACCAAGAGTCTACGTTATATTAAACTATATATCAGTTTTATAAGTCATTGTCTTCAGCCTGCCGGCGACTTTTTAAATTATGTGGATAAAAATAAAAGCTTTACGGGCCAGAACCAGGCTACCAATCTGGATGATTCTAATGGTAGGGCTATCTGGGCACTTGGTTATCTGGTCTCTGCAAAAGATATTCTCCCGGAAGAAATTATAACAGAAGCAGCTTCAATTATTCAAAAAACACTGCAACATGTAGAAACGATAAATTCCACTCGGGCTATGGCATTTGCCATAAAAGGTCTGTATTACTACCATAATGCAATAAAGTCAACTGAGACATCTTAACCTGATTCAAACACTCTCAAAACGGCTGGTTCAGATGTACAGGCATGAATCGGTTGAAAAATGGGATTGGTTTGAAGGTTATCTTACTTATGCCAATAGCATTTTACCTGAGGCAATGTTATATGCCTGGTTGTTAACCGGAGAAACTATTTATAAAGATATTGCCATATCGTCGTTTAATTTTCTTTTATCCCAAACCTTTAATGAAAACGGAATAGAAGTAATTTCAAACAAAAACTGGCTTCAAAAGGGACATGTAGCAGGTAATTTTGGCGAACAACCAATTGATGTTGCCTATACAATAATGACCTTAAGTAAGTTTTACGATGTATTTATGGACGAGGAGTACCGAATGAAAATGGAAACTGCATTCAACTGGTTTTTAGGGAACAACCGGCTGCATCAGATTATTTACAATCCATGTACCGGTGGTTGTTACGACGGGCTTGAGGAAACTCATGTGAACCTCAATCAGGGTGCAGAATCAACAATAAGCTACCTGATGGCACGGTTGACAATCGAAAAGTACAAGATTCCGGAAAGGAAACCCTGCAGCCAGCCGGTGGCCGAAAAGCCGTGAATGATGCAAATTATATCAATAAATATGTAACCTTTTAGCCTGGGCCTTTCCTTAACTTTCCATCAATATAATTAATGAAAAAATAAAATGAAAAAAGCTGGTATTGCCATTATGATTATTGGTTTATTGCTAACCATTTTTACAGCTTTAATTATTTTACCAGAGAAAAAGTAGTTGACCTGGGAAAAGTTGAAATCACTGCGAACAAACGGCACCATGTTACATGGTCGCCACTGATTGGACTCGCTGTAATGGGGGTTGGCGGAGTTGTTTTACTGGTGTCATCAAAAAAATAGTGAAATTTTCAAAAAAGCCTCTTTCTATCAGCAAAAACAGTCGCCATTATAGTTGCACATCCCGATGATGAAACATTATGGGCCGGCGGCACAATACTGAGCCATCCCTCATGGAAGTGGTTTATTGTTTGCCTTTGCCGTGGAAACGATAAAGAACGCGCTTCCAGGTTTTACAGAGCTTTAAAAATCCTTAAATCGGAAGGGATCATGGGCTGCCTGGATGACGGGCCTGAACAGAAGCCATTGGATGAAAAAGAGGTTGAGCGAGTTATACTGGACTTATTACCTCCTCATCATTTCGACCTGATAATTTCCCATAATCCTGCCGGAGAATACACGAGACACCTCAGACATGAGGAAACGGGCAAAGCAGTTATCAGACTCTGGCATAAAGGGAAAATATCTGCCAATGAACTTTGGGTTTTTGCTTACAATGACGGTAACAAGCTGAATTATCCCATGGCTATCGAAACTGCAAATATTTATCGAAAGCTTACGAAAAGCATCTGGTTAAGAAAATACTACATCATTACTGAAACGTACGGATTCGAAAAAAACAGCTTTGAAGCGGAAACAACACCAAGGGCAGAGTCATTCTGGCGATTTACAAAACATAATGATGCTCAAAATTGGCTTAGACAATTTGAAAATTTGAAAATGAGATAATTTGAAAATCAGAAGTTCTGACTTTATTTCATCAAGAATTTTCAAATCTTCATATTAATACATTTTCAAATTATTTATCTATGAAAGTACTGGTATTATATGATTATCCTCCTTCACCCGGAGGTCTTGCAACCCAGGGAGATCTTCTTTACAGAGGTCTTCTTGAAATGGGTGTTGATGCACATGCTGTTCATTTCGAATCAGCTCAGGAGAAGGAATGGTACTATCGCTGGTTTGAACCCAATGTTGTTGTTGGCGTGGGTTACTGGGGGCATACACCCCAATTGGTCCTTCACCCGCAACGATATGGTGTACAGCCGGTACCATGGTTGGTTGCCGATGGGTATATTGCAAATTACCAGGAGGTTTTGAATGCACTTCCGCTCATACTGGTAACATCGAACTGGGTAAAGGAGATGTATATCCGTGATGGTATAAATGGCGATAAAATTGAAGTGTTACCTGTAGGATGTGATACGGATGCTTTTATCCCTCACAGTAAGGATGATCCGAAAATACTTGGCTGTCCGCGAAGCATTGGGTATTTCACCCGATCAGATAATGATCCTTACAGTTGGTGGTGACGCCGCTTCAAAAGGCGCACAGGAAGTGATGCAGGCGCTTGCAATTATTGATACTAAAGCCCCCGATTGGAAATATATCTGCAAAGTATGGCCTCAGCCGCGAACCAAGAATACAAAACACGGCTGATCTGGAAATGGCAGACAAACCTTGGCATTGAAAAAAATGTCACTTATGCAACCAATACAATTTCACGCAATTTTATGCCTTACCTGATCGGAGCATGCGATATATATGCAGCCCCTTCGAGGCTCGAGGGATTTGGGATGCCACAGGTGGAAGCAGGAGCTTGCGGAAAACCTGTTATGGGCATTAAAGCTATGGGCATGCTTGATACACTTATACATGGCGAAACAGGATTCCTGGCAAATATAGCCAGGAAAATTATTGTCGACCAGATAATGGTTGGTGAAGAATCGGGCTTTGAAGATAAACACAAAGTGGTATTTAAAGAACCACGGACAGTGGATTACCGTGCAAATGTTCATGATATTGCAAAGTATCTCATGATTCTGATGACTGATGCAGAATTGCGTGATAAAATGGGTAAAGCAGCCAGAGAGCGTGTTGTGGAAAATTTTGATTACCGGATAGTTGCAAAACGCTTTGTTGAGATAATTAGCGATAAGCTGGGGATAAAATAATTCTTAATTATGACCATGCTGACAATTCAAACCGGCAAGAGATAGAAGATGCAAAAAAGGCTGCCATTGAAGTCCTTCTTCATAATATACAGCGGACCATATCATGGACTTCCACGAACAGCCGGCTGGGGATATCCGGAGCCATATACAAGAGATCTGATGTTTTCAATTCTTGGAATAGCAGTCTCCGGGAACCTGAAACTGACAGAGAGCATCAGGAGAGTGCTGGAAACACTTGCAAAAAATCAGACAAACAATGGTCATATAACTTCCTTGGTGCATGACAGGGAGAATCGCGGATCAAGTGATACAACTCCTTTGTTTTTGCTGGGTATCGGAATTTTCAGAAAAATAACCGGTGAACATGATTTTCTTAAGGATGCTGTCAGTAAAGCCCTGACATGGATGGAGTATCAAAGTCCTTCTGACAGATACCTGGTTGCCCAGCAACCACAAGTGACTGGCGTGACGAACAATGGGTAACCGGATATGGTCTGTTTGTTAATACCTTGTTATACAGCTATCTAAGAATACTGAATCAGAATAAAGAGCAGATATGGTGCTCCGCGAAATGAAACGGTTTACCATTACCGGCGGTACGATCATCTCATCATGTCCGGGAGGGTTTTGTAATAAAAAATAAGCCTTACTATGCCTTCTGGTCATATAAAATCCATAGCAGCGAACGTTTCGACCTGCTCGGTAACAGCCTTGCCATTCTCTCAGGAATCGCATCACCTTCAGGGCCGGAAAAATAATCTCCTGGATTGAAAAGGAGTGTGCGGAAATGAGAAAAAGAGGTGAATTGGCAGTTGATCTGCCGCCTAATTTCTTCCCCTTTATTAAACCAGAAGATGCTGACTGGCATTTCCGGTATTCAGTATATAATAAGCCGGGAGAATACCATAATGGAGGTATATGGCCTTTTATCTGCGGGTTTTACATAGCCGCATTGGTTGCGGTAAAAAGACAGAAGCTTGCTGAAGAAAAGCTAATAGCACTTACCCGGTGTATAAAAACTTCCAGAACAAGTAACATTGTCTTTGGATTTAACGAATGGCTAAAAGCTCAGGACGGTAAACCCATGGGGCAGGACTGGCAATCATGGAGTGCTGCTCTTTACCTCTATGCTGTAAAATGTGTTGAAGAAAAAAGAACACCATTTTTTGATGAGATACGCAATTATCCAGCTGATAAAAGCCTTTAACAGAATTACAAAACATGTGAATCATATAAATCTGCCGGTGGATTGTGTAACAGTACTGCAGCAATAAGAGTCTACCTTTACTTTAGAATTTTTTAAATATTTGAAATCATGACTAGAAGAGAAACAAGAATACTTTATATTATAGTTGCGATTGCAGTTATAGTAATTGCTTTTCTGCTATTAGGGGGTACCTCCCTGGGAAAAGGAATGGGTCATGGTAGCGGCTCTATAGGAATGAACAATTTGCAATGGGGACAAATTCTGATCAGTCTGGGCCTGGGATTCCTTCTGGGTTGGCTAGCCTCCAGGAGGAAATGGTGATTACCTTAAAGAACTAATGTGAAAAATAAAATTCATTTAAAAGGATTCCTGTGACTGAAAAGTATTCTTATTGTCTTAATTTCATTGCTGGCTCTTCAGGCATATGCCCCTGATTTGAAAGTTTTCTATATCCCCTTCTACCAACCTGTAGATGCTTACGACAGACTGGTTAATGCAGTGGTCAGTGTTGAAAGTGCGGGAGACCCGCTTGCCTATAATCAGCTTGAAGAGGCAGTTGGAGCTTTTCAGATCAGACCTATCAGACTTCTTGATTATTATCAGAGAACCGGTATTAATTACAAAATTGAAGAATGCTACAATTTTGAAATTTCAAAAGAAATATTCCTCTATTACGCAAGGCAAACAGGTTATCCGGATTATGAGACAATTGCCAGGAATTGGAACGGCTCAGGGAAGTCCACCCTTGTTTATTGGGAAAAAATCAAATTAAATCTTTAATCAATAGTTTCTTCTCTTATGGCCTTTTGTCAGACTTGAAGAAATACCCGACAGAACGGAATGGAAGAAATAATGAAAAATATATCTTTCCGGGTCTCTTTCATAATCTATAATTCCTACTCTTACACTTTCGCCTTCAACAGGATTTGAATTAAATATTCTTCTGTTGGCAATAAATGATATAAGTCTTTCTCTGAAGGCTGTTGTATCATCGGTCCGTTTATTCTTAACTGTTATATCCAGTCTGTGATAAAGCATGATCAGTTCACCATTGGATTTAGTTTTATTTGCGGTATAGCTGAAATTCATTGCATCTATTGTACCGGATGTGGCATAAATAAAAGCATTTTTCTCAAGTATTGGATTTAACTCCTTTGCTTCCAGGTCTGAAAGAGTTCCATTCAGTGAATATGTGTTATGACTGTCATATAATCTTCCTTTTAAGAAAATAGTCATCTTACCTTTTCCCATTAACAGGGCATTTGCCTTTAATTCCAGAAAAGCACTTTCTGTTTTGTAAATGGTGTCATTTGTTATTTTAAAAATTCTGGCATTTATTTCATTGAAACTGATACTACCCGGTTCGTTAGCGTCCGTGCCATGCACTGTAAAAGTTATGTTCCCGTTTAAAAGACCGATAGAATCGATCCGTAAAGTGCCAGGCAAACCGTAAAGCATATCCTGGAGCATAGGCTTTTTCAAATGATTGATTTCTTTCCGCCTGTCCCGAAAAATCATCATATCCATTTTCCCGATTTCAATATAAGGGCTTATCAGACTCAATGATTTTTCATACCCATCGAGATAAAAATCGTTAACATAAATACTGGTAAAAATTGCTTCGATACGGTTCGTTTGAAATTTATAACGCGATGTGAAATCATAATCTGTGTAAGTGGGTTGAATATACAGGCTGTCTATTGCCAGTGAGTTTGAAGTTGCGGAATAGTTGATCCCTCTTACAATATAGGAATACATGTTTCCTGCCGAAACCGAAACAAGTTCTTTGGCTTTTAAATCAAACAGGTTTATGGTTCCAGGTACTAATGTATCCTGTTTTTCAACTAATAAAGTCGTAAACTTTAAATACCCCTTCTTTTACTGAAAAAGATCGGGCCGTTGAAGGGTTTTTCAATTCTATATTTAATTTATCAAAAAGGATTCTGCCTATACCGATCTTCAGAGGTGAAACTATTGGTGGCATTGCTTTCCCTGAAAATGGAATTTCACCTTTAATATTACTATTTGAAATGGTTACTGCCCTGATATGAATATCATGCCTGAAAATGGCTTTAGCGAGGTTGATGCCTTTAAATTTTATGGACTCTATTTCCGCATTCAGATCATGATCACCTTCATCCGCCTGCTTTGAGTTTACTGTAATACCTTCCAGTTCCAGCCCTGACTTAACTATTAAAATACTAACCTTATTGATTTTAACAATATAATTTCTATTCTCTTCATTCAATTCTGAATCTATTTTTTTCCCAATCCAGGGCTCAAGAAAAATTGCCGTTAAAAATTTTATCAGAAATATAAGAGTAATTATCCCGACCAGTATTTTCAAAAATATTATCTTCTTCATAATATGTCAATTGATTGAAAAAAAGAATGTTGAAAAGATACAACAACTTGTTTCAGTAATCCTTACACAATTCCTGCTATGTGTTACATCATTCACACCTCAGCTCATTGCGGCCATAATTACAAATGGGCTTTAATCATTTTACCTGACCATATTTAAAGTTGATTCGCTTTAAGAGATGCCCCGATAGAAAACACCTTAATAAAGAGTGTGAATCATGTAACTTTTTTCAGGAGTTATGTAATACTTTCGGGTATTACACGGATTAACTTTGAGATACAAAATAAACCAATATTATGCCAATTCTGACTATTTTAATTGTATTAATTGTCGCAGGTGTCATTCTGTACATTGTCAACAATTACATCCCTATGGATGGGAAAATTAAAAATATCCTGAATATTGTGGTTGTTCTTGTAGTTATAGGCTGGCTTCTAAAGGTATTTGGGGTTTTTACCTATCTGAAGGATATTAATATTTAAACCATGAACAATCTTTTCAGAGGCCTGATATCAGGATTCGGAGCATGGAAATTAGGTGGCGGCTGTTTCGGAACTATAGTAGTCTTTTTAGTTATCTGGTTTTTACTTGGTAAATGCAGCTGACAAACTGATCTAATTAATTAATAACAACTCTATAAAGTGAAAAAACCAATTATTATCCTGGCTATTGTAACTCTAATGGCAGGCGTAATCTTAACAGGCTACATGTCATCGGCTCAAAAGCAAAAAGCTGCCAGGGCCAGTGTGCTTTATACCATCCAGGATTTCAATGAGGACTGAAGGATCCAAAAGCAGCAGGACAGGAGGCTGTAAATGCCAGAGAGTGGATAACATTCAAAAGTGAGTCTGAACTGAAAATTGCAGACAATGAAATCCGGGTGAATGAATTAAAAGTAAAAATCAATAATAATAAAGAATTGTTTGATGCATCTTACAGGAAAAAGGTTGCTTATCTGGAACAGCAAATCAAGTACATGAAGTCAAGGCTGGAAAATTACGGGAAAAGCCCGGGTAATTGGGAATCATTTAAGTATGGGTTTGATAATGAAATGGATGCTATCGAAAATGATTTGAAGAAGTTAACTGTTGATAACAAAAATTAAGAATATCAATTATGACAATTCAATTTAACACTGACAATAAGGTAACGTTAAGCGAAGAACGCAGAGCCCCATTAATCAGCTTAATATCAGAAGAATTAATAAGGTTTAGTAATCAGATAACACGTGTTGAAGTTCATCTTTCAGATGAGAACGGCGATAAGGAGGAATTAAACGATAAGCGATGTATGATTGAAGTCCGTCTTGCAGGAATGAAGCCAATTGCTGTTACAAATCATGCAAATACCCATGAACAGGCAGTAGAAGGAGCAGTTGAAAAGCTAAAGACTTCTCTTAATACAATAGTTGGACGCATGAGGAATTATTAACATTATTGAAGAATTACCAAAAATAATATGGATGAAAAACATTAAACAGCTGGGTATATGGATGGACCATTCAAATGCTTATATGATGGAACTGACAAACGACACAATTGTGGCAAATAACATTGTATCAGAATTAGCTGACCCTGAGGCTGAATTCAATTTTTATAAGGGTGAAAAACTTATTCATAAAAAGGAGCAAAACCTGCAATTAAGCTATTACAAAAAACTGGGTGAAACTATTAAAAAATATCAGGAGGTAGTTCTGTTCGGACCAACAGATGCCAAAAACGAATTATTAAACCTGTTAAAAAAGGACCATCTTTTTGAGAATATAAAAATTGAGGTAATGAATTCCGATAAAATGACGGATAGCCAAATGCAAACTTTTGTCCGGGAATATTTTAAATAGTTGATGTCCCGATAATATAGAGTCGCATTAGCCTGAAATTATGTGAATTATATAACTCAAATAAGTAATTGTGTAACATTTGAGCAGACAAACACCATTATCTTTGTCAGAGTTAGTCAATAATCACCCAATTGTATCAGTAATACCATAATTTCAATGGATGATTTATATACTGAAAAATATGGAAAATACTTTAGTGTTGGGAAAACGCGGGATTTTGACCGACTTTGTCGAGTCAAAGTTCAGAGAAAAAGTACTTGATCCTGAAATATTCAGGATTAACCCTGTATTAGAAAATATTCGCGCTGAGGCAGGTGCTGACTTTATTCAGTATTTACACTTCCTAAATCTTACAAAAGAGCCAGATTTAATGGCTCTTTCCGCCACACACCATTATTTCTATGATTCCAATGATCTGAAAAGTATTAAAACACTTATAAACCTGAAAAAACTGAATAATGTTAAACATCTTGAAAGTTTCTTAAGCATTGTGACCCGATCCTGCCGCAGAAAGCCAATTTTATTGGCTACTTCAAAAATGATACAGGAAACAGATCTGTTTTTTCATTTTACCAGACAACAAGATTTTTAGACGGGCTGGTCAATTACTTTGATTCCAGAACTGACAGAAGTTTAACAAAAGAGAGTTTATCTAGAATCCTGGAAGTTCACAAACTAAAGATCATTGACATAACTGATATAAACGGCATGACATATTTCTGTTCCAGGAATACCAGATAATCAATTTCTTCTTCAAGATTAATTATCCGTTTCCAGAGGACCCTGCTTAAGAGCAGCCATCAATGGCTGATCGCGGTTATAAATATCCTTTCTGAAGTAAACTAATCCATCATCACTTGCCCATGCTGTAAGGTACACAATGTGTACCTGGATAGGTGTTACCAGATTAACGGTTCGTTTCTTCCCCTCGTCAATAACAATTTGTATTTGTTCGGGTGTCCATGCAGGGTTATCCTTCATTAGCCAGGCAGTCAGCGCCAGAGGATTATTGACACGTATACAGCCGGAGCTTAATGAGCGGTCAGATCGCCTGAACAGGTTATGGTTAGGAGTATCATGTATGTACACACTATATTGGTTCGGGAACATAAATTTAACTCTGCCCAGCGCATTTGCAGGCCCTGGTTCCTGATGTATCCTGTAGGGGAAGCCTGCAGCTGTTACAATATTGATCCAGTCTATGGTCGAAGGATCGACTTCTGATCCGTCAATCCGTAGTATTTTCAGATTCTTTTCCGCCAGGTAGCCCGGATTGATTATTACGGACGGAATAATGTCAGTGTTCAGGATGGTCGGGGGTACTGTCCAGTCAGGATTCAGAACCAGGTATGTCATTATTGAACTGAAAACAGGCGTTTCCCTGGAAGTAAGACCGACAATTGCCTCTGTACTGAATACCATGTAGTCTTTTTCTATGACCTGAAGCTCAAAATTGGCGATGTTAACTTTGATATAACGTTCACCAAGATCATTACTAAGCCACCGCCAGCGCTCAAGGTTAGCATCTATCGTAGCTATCCTGTCTTCAACAGGAATGTTCAATGCTTCAATGGTAGCTTTCCCAACCACTCCGTCAGCAGTTAATCCGTTTCTTAACTGAAAGAGCAGAACCTGCTCATATAAAGGCTGATCAAAAAGGTTTTTATCATAAATAGTATCTTCAATATACCCCTGCGTGATGGTAAGCCTGGCTCTGAGCAGAGCAATATCCGGATTCCGCATGCCCTTCTCCAGCTTTGGCAAAATAGTACTGAATCTCCCCCAACCACCTTTTTCTTCTATCTGGAGATATTCTGCCAAAGCTTTTTTAAGGTTACTATATTCACGATGTCCAGGAGTCAGCTTTTGCAAATTTTCAATTATGTGTCTGTTTTGTAACGTACTGTCGATAAATATCCCCCAGTCTATCGTCAAAGCTCTCTTCGAAGCCTTCCATTGCGGATCAATAGTTCCAGCATCGGTTTTTCCCTCAGCCAGGTGCGCCGACAACAACAAAAATGAATCGGTTAGCAGGAGCTCAAGTCTTTCAATATCTCCTACTTCAGCTTCATCTGATAGAATAATTTTATCTGCCAGTTTTTCTATTGCCGAAAGATGGTAATCTTCCTGGTTAAGTCCTTCCCGATATACATTGTGCAGGACAAAAAGCATCTGATCCAGGTTCTCCCTGCTATTCCATGCCATTGAAAGAAGTTTTTTGCTCTTTTCGTACAATTGTGTAATTATATCAGGATTGCAGATTACTGCTCCATCCACCCCAGGAGGTTCTTCCTGTATTATTTCATTAATAATTGTGAGTTTTTCAGGTAATTCCTCTTTATAGGCCAAATGACTGCATCCATTTAACAGTAAGGCAATTGCCGTAACATAACACCTGAAAATAAATATCTGATTCTGCCCATATACACAATTACCTTTCCTGATTTTTTGATTTTTTATTTGCACATAATTTATAATGATCATTATATGGTTCTAACAAAAAAGACCGTTTATAATTGGTATAGCAGGTCTTTTTCGCAGGTTAAAAGATGTTGTTAAAACCTGTATCCGATTGAAAGACCGAAGCCCGTGTTTTTTATTGATGATTTATCACTGGAGATTCGTTTATCCTCCGGATTAATTTTTAACATCCCGAGTTGAGTATCCAGCTGGACAAATATCCCGCCTTCCAATTCGTATCCTGCAAAGATGTTGGCTCCTGCATCAAATGCCTTATAATAAAGTACCCCATCAGGGTCTGTAGCCTCGATAGTACTTTGAAATTTCATATCTACGTCATTATTACCCAAAGTACCCTTTCCACCAATGGCATAAGCAACATACGGTCCGGCACCCAGCAGAAGATGTCCTTTCCCCAGCAAGGGTTTATAAACAACGTTCAGGGGCAATTCAATGTAAGAAATTTTATGCTTATCAGCCGGTGAGCCGGTAAAGTTCTTTGCTCCTTTTCCTGCAAACAGTAATCCGGGCTGAAAAAAGAACTCCGGAGCAATGGGTATCTGAACATTGACTCCGGCGTGAAAGGCTGTTAACAAACCATTTTCAAGTTTATCCCCTTCGACATCTTTCCCGTTCAGATTCTGGAAATTTACGCCACCAAGAACTGCAAAGGATATCTTTCCATTATCAGCATTCTGAGCAATTGCAAAAGCAGTTGAGAGCACAATAGCTAAACATATGGAAATAAGTATTTTTTTCATAATAATATTGTTTTTTAATTAATACAATTTATTTAGAAGCTTCTTTTTCAGCTTCGGCAATCATTTTTTCATTTGCAGTTATCAGAAACTCAACCCTTCGGTTCTGAGTCCGGCCTGCATCTGTATCATTTTCGTATTTTGGAGCAGTTTCGCCAAATCCTTTAATCGTCAGGCGGTTGGCGGTTATATTTTTACCGGCCAGATAACCTGAAACTTCATTGGCTCTTCTTTCAGATAATGACTGGTTATATGATTTACTCCCTTTACTGTCGGTATGTCCCTGCACTTCAATATTCGTATCAGGATATTTATTCAGAACTGTAACCAGTTTATCAAGGTTAGTTTTGGCGTCCCCGGTCAGGTTTGATTGGTCAAATCCAAACAAAACATTACTGTTGAATTCCACAACGATTCCTTCACCTACCCGTTCAACCTTTGCGTCAGGAACGGTCTTTTCTATTTCCTCTGCCTGTTTATCCATCTGGTTGCCAATTATTGCACCTGCGGCACCTCCGACGGCAGCTCCGATAATTGCACCCAGAGCAGTATTTCCTGAGGCCCTACCGATCACAGCCCCCATTGCACCACCTGCTGCTGTCCCGACAACAGCTCCCTTCTGTGTTTTGTTCCATGAAGCGCAACCTGACAAAATCAAAATTGAACTTATGATCATGATTAAACTCATTTTCATTTTTTTCATAATAAAAGTATTTAGTTGTATAAAGATTCCAGAGCTTATTGTTGTTAATTAATATGTTCCGCAAAGTAGGCCCATCTAAACTGATAAGTGTTACACAACTTCAGATAAGAGTTATATCATTCACATGTTTTTACCGAAAGCATGGAATATCAATCAGACTACTGTTTGATTCAATTCCTGTTTAGTGATGACTGATCAGCCCGGTAGCAGAAAGAACATTAATCATAGCCGTTTTATGATTGTAAATGTGTGAATTATGTAATTTTTTAAAAAGAATTTGTAACACCTATCTAAAGTAAAACAGGTTAATTTGCATTAAGCAAATTGGTCTGATCCTGGCAGAATGGCTGAAGTTATTCCTTTACAAAATTGACATGAACTTCCTGGATTATTACAAGATATTAGGGATAGACAAAACTGCAACCCCGAAGGACATAAAAAGCGCCTACCGGAAATTAGCCAGAAAATATCACCCCGACTTAAATCCGAATGATAAGGATGCGAAAAGGAATTTTCAGCAGATCAATGAGGCAAATGAAGTATTGAGTGATCCCGAAAAACGTAAAAAATACGACCAGTATGGGAATGACTGGAAACATGCTGAAGAATTTGAAAAAGCTAAACAGTATCAGCAACAATCATCAGATTATCAGCGATCAGGTTATTCCGGGGCCCGGCCTGAAGGGGATTTTTCAGAATTCTTTGAATCTCTGTTTGGCGGATCAGCCGAAAGCGGGGGGAACAGACAGGTGAAATACAGGGGCAATGACTTCAATGCAGAATTACATCTTGACCTTCTGGATGCATATAAAACCCACAGTCAGACATTAACTGTAAACAGAAAAAACATAAGGATTACTATCCCTGCGGGAATTGAAAACGGGCAAACAATTAAAATTCCCGGACATGGAGGACATGGTGTAAATGGCGGACCGAATGGTGATTTATATATTACATTTTCGGTCGCTAATCACTCTGATATTAAGCGGTTAGGAAATGATTTATATACAAGAGCGGATTTAGATTTATACAAAGCTGTGTTGGGAGGGGAAATCACAATAGATACATTAAAAGGAAAAGTAAAACTGAAAGTAAAGCCGGAAACCCAAAACGGAAGCAGGATTAAACTTAAGGGTATGGGATTCCCTGTTTATAAAAATGAAGGACACTTTGGAGATTTATATGTAACATATACCATTAAAATTCCAACAAATTTAACGGATAAGCAAAAAGAATTATTTAAAGAATTGTCAGAATCGGAATTTTAATAAATGAGAACAATGCAGACAGAATATTTAATAGCAGTAGATGAGTTCTGTGCCAACAACAACATTGAAATATCATTTATCAGTTCATTGGAGCAAAACGGATTGATAGAAATTATAACTATTCAGGAAACCGGATTTATTGGTGCAGGTCAGCTTCAGCAATTAGAGAAATTCATTCGTCTTTACTACGAGCTGGACATTAATCTCGAAGGTATTGAGACAATAACTCATTTACTGCGGCGAATTGACCTGATGCAGGATGAAATAATACTGCTTAAAAACAGGCTCAGGCTTTATGAAACGGAATTGTAATTAAGCACAAGTATCTGATTAATATATCAATAGCAAGTAACAAAAAGAATGAAAAAAGCATTGTTCCTATCGGGTATTATTATCCTGTTGTTTTCATGCATTAATAGCAGAAAGCTAATGAACAATAGTGATATCAGCAGGATTTATTTTGGAAAGAGAGGTGGATTTACAAATATCCCTGATGAGTATGTATTGTTTGAAAAGGGCCAGCTTTATAAAATAAAAAATGACACTCTGCTCAGGATTCATAGAATTAGCAGGACTCAATTGGAAACAATCGATAGTTTATTAATTGTCACTGATTTTAAGGAGCTCAGCATAAACGAATATGGCAATATTACCTATTTTATTAAGGTAGTAAGAACCGATTATGAAAAAGAAGCAAACTGGTCAGATATTTCGAAGGTTGATAGCCTGAAAAAATTGTACAATACTTTGCTGACAACGATAATAAAATAAAATATGAAAAGAATTTTGTTTTTCATTTTTTGGGTTGTCCCCTGGTTAATTATTAGCGGACAGTATAATAATTTTAAAACAAAGCTAAAAAATCCGCCCGGGACAAATGCCCCGGGTTTTAGTTTTAAAAAGATCCAGTTCGATCAATGGATCAGATACTACTTTGGATAATAAGTTTAATATTTCTCAAGCCATGCCACTACAGCGATTTAACATCGATGAGAAATATTTAAGTAAAGTAATCCGTAAAAATGGAGTTCCGATCTATATTGAAAAAAAAACAAATTCCAGAAAATCTGCCGGAAATATAACTTTCGAACAGAGGTTTTATTCGTTTCTTGAGGAAACCAAAGAGATTTCCGGAGACATCGGCTCCGGAGAATTATTTAAAATTACTAATATCCTGACAGATAATCTTGGCATAACCCAAATACGAGCCATACAACGCTATAAAGGAATAGAAATTTATGGTTCAGAATCAACATTACATATTGATGCAGGGAAGGAAAGGTTCACGGGATACTTTTATTCCATAAGTAAGAATACTCAGACAATCCCGGTAATTAGTCTCACTGATGCCCTTCGGAAAACAGAAGAGGATATTAAACAAATTACCCTT
>CAVPCP010000026.1:0-20434 GCA_963702415.1 uncultured Bacteroidales bacterium
CTGCCCCTGCTGTAACGATATCTCTGTTTATCTTTTTTATAAGACCCTGCAGAACTTTTCCCGGACCTGTTTCGGTAAAGGAAACTGCACCGTCTGAAATCATATTCCTGATGGTCTGGGTCCATTTAACGGGTGAAGTCAGCTGGGCAACAAGATTAGCTTTGATGTCTTCGGGATTTGATGACGGGGCTGCATTTACATTCTGATAAACAGGGCAGACAGGTCTCCTGAAATTTGTATTCCTGATTGCCTCTTCAAGCTCAATCCTTGCAGGTTCCATAAATGGTGAATGAAATGCTCCGCCCACAGCAAGCTTTACAGCCATTTTTGTGCCTTTACCTTTGAGTATCTCTATTGCCTTTTCTATTCCTTTCTCCGAACCTGAAATAACAACCTGACCCGGACTGTTATAGTTTGCAGGAACCACAGTTTCCACGATGGATGAGCAGACATCTTCAACTATTTTGTCATCCAGCCGGATTATCGCCGCCATGGAGGAGGAGATATTTCACAAGCTTTTTGCATAGCCTGCGCTCTTTTTGAAACAAGTATCAGTCCATCTTCAAAAGAGAGGGCTTTATTGGCAACAAGGGCAGAAAATTCTCCAAGAGAATGGCCTGCAACCATGTCCGGACTAAATGACCCTTCCAGTACAGATGCAAGAATTGTGGAATGAAGAAATATTGACGGTTGTGTCACTTTTGTCTGCTTCAGATCTTCGTCAGAACCTTCAAACATCAGATCGGTAATCCTGAAGCCGAGTAAGGAGTTGGCCTTTTCAAACATCTCTTTTGCAAGGGGAGATCTGTCATGGAGATCTCTTCCCATTCCGGCAAACTGAGCCCCCTGCCCGGGAAAAACATATGCTTTCATGAATGATTTTAATGGAGTTTTGAACCGATAAGGTGAATAAATTCCTCTCGTGTATTAAGGTTATCAAGAAAAATACCTGTGAAAGCTGATGTTGTCGTTACAGAATTTTGCTTCTGAATTCCCCTGATCTGCATGCACATATGCTGGGCTTCGATTACAACTGCAACCCCCATTGGCTCGAGACAGTCCTGAATACAGTTTCTGATCTGGGTTGTGAGTCTTTCCTGAACCTGAAGCCGTCGTGCAAATGCTTCAACAACTCTGGCAATCTTGCTCAGCCCTGTTATATATCCATTAGGGATATATGCAACATGCGCTTTACCGTAAAAGGGAAGCATATGGTGTTCGCACATAGAGTAGAGATCGATGTCCTTGACAATTACCATTTGCTTGTACTCTTCTTTGAATTTCGCTGAATTTATTATTTCACAAGGATTCTGATCGTACCCCATCGTCATGAAATTAAGAGCTTTTGCAACTCTTACGGGAGTTCCTTTCAATCCTTCACGGTCAGGATCTTCACCGAGCAGCTTAAGTACCTTGTAATAAAGAGATGACAATTCCTTTATGTTTTCAGAATCCCACGATTCAATTTTATTGTAGCCGTTTGGGGATACTCCTCCACCACTGTTTACTGATTCAATTTTCTTAGCCATAAAATTCTATAGTATTATTTTCAGTTTCGCCGATTTTTATGCAGTGAAGAAAAACACCTTCTTTCTCAATAGCCGGTTTCAGTTCATTCCAGATTGCTACCGCCAGATTCTCGCTGGTAGCGATTATCCCATTCATAAAACCTACTTCAAGATTTAAGTTTTTATGATCGACCTTATCAATAATCTTCTCTTTGATTATCTCTTTAAGTGTGTTAATATTCATGAAATAACCAATTCCTTCAGATATTTCACCCCTTACTGTTACATAAATGACATAGTCGTGTCCATGCCAGTTTGGATTTGAGCATTTCCCGAAAACCTTATAGTTCTCTTCATCTGACCAATCTTCCCTGAACATTCTGTGAGCAGCGCTAAATCTTTCTCTGCGTGTAATGTAGATCATAAAAACAAGTCAATATAGCTGCAATATTAACCAAATATGTTGATCTTTTGTAATCTTAAAACAATATATTTATACTGTAAATCGCTTAACGAATACATTCTGAAATCAATGCCTCTGAGAATCCTTTTTGTGGCAGCCACAGTTGCTGAAGCAGAAATTCTGAATATGATACCCGGAATAAAAAGTACTCCGGAAGGGATTTCATTCAGAAGCCATGAAATAAGCTCACTTGTGACCGGTGTAGGTTCAATAGCCACAGCTTGGGCAATGACAAAAAAGCTTTCATCTGGTTTTAAGCCTGATCTCGCCATTAATGCCGGCATAGCCGGAAGTTTCAGAGACGATCTGCCGGCAGGCGAAGTCGTTGTCCCTTTATCAGACTGCTTTGCCGATGCAGGAATTGACACCGGTAAAGGTTTTCTGACACTTGCTGAGGCCGGACTGGAAGATCCTGATAGATTTCCTTTCAGGGGAGGAAGGATTATCGTTGAAAACAAATATTTTAAAAAAGCCACAAGTCTGTTGGAGCCGGTCAGGGCAATTACTGTAAATACGTCCACCGGCTCATCGGATGCCATTGAGCGGCTTGTAAGAAAATATAATCCGGATATCGAAACAATGGAGGGGGCAACTTTTTTCTATATTTGCAGCAGGGAAGAGATACCATTCCTTGCTATCAGGGCAATCTCCAACAGGGTAGAACCCAGGAACAGGGAAAAATGGGATATCCGGCTCGCTCTTAATAACCTGCAGAATCAGTTTAAAGAGGTACTATTATTGTTTGAATAACAGATGAAATTAACTCTCGGTTTTTCCCCATGTCCAAATGATACGTTCATTTTTGATGCGTTGGTGAATGGCAGGATCGATACTGAAGGTATCGAATTCGATTATTTTCTTGCCGATGTCGAAGAACTTAACAGAAAAGCATTTTCCTCAGAGGCCGATATTACCAAGATAAGCTGCCACGCTTATTCTTATATTGCCGGGAATTATATTATACTCGATTCAGGAAGCGCTGTCGGATTTGGAAACGGACCTCTTCTTATTAGCAAACGCTTATCTGATCCCGGGAAACTGAACAGTGCCATGATTGCGATCCCAGGTAAATTTACTACTGCAAACCTGCTTTTCAGTATCGCATGGCCTGAAGCTTATAACAAGAGAGAATACCTCTTTTCGGATATTGAAGATGTCCTGTTGCGGGACGAAGCTGACGCCGGACTTCTGATTCACGAAACAAGATTTACATATCGGAGTAAAGGGCTTCATAAAATTGCGGACCTGGGAGAATTCTGGGAAAAGCTTACTGGTCTTCCCATTCCTCTTGGATCCATTGTGATTCACAGGCGTGTACCCGAAGAAATCGCAATAAAATTTAATCGGGTCCTCAGGAGGAGCATTGAATACGCTGTTAAGGAACCCCTTGCTTCCCGCGATTTTGTTGCTTCCAATGCAAAGGAAATGGACAGTTCAGTGATGAACAGTCACATAAAGCTCTAC
Source organism: uncultured Bacteroidales bacterium (assembly GCA_963702415.1). Classification (GTDB taxonomy): domain Bacteria; phylum Bacteroidota; class Bacteroidia; order Bacteroidales; family VadinHA17; genus LD21. The sequence continues at coordinate 3,436 of CAVPCP010000026.1, forward strand.
GTAAATGATTTTACTGTTGATCTTGGGTCCGAAGGAAGGAATGCTTTAAAACAACTTTTTAAGATTGCTCATGAAAAAGGCGTTACTCCCGAAGTCCCGGGTAATATTTTTCTAACATTGGTTGAACCGTAATGAAATTCAAAATATAATAATCCTGATACAAGTTTCCGGTGGTCTTATGATTCTTTACCTTCCGGCTTTGTTAAAGATTATTCATCTGATATCCTGACACTATGAAGAAATATTCTTTTATTCTAACCCTGATCCTTTCAGTTGTCCCGATCAGTATTTCAGCCCAGCAGAAAAAGATCACTGACCGGATCATTGAACTTGGAAGATCCGATAACCGGACCATGCATCATCTGGACGTCATTACAAACCGTTTTGGCGGGCGTCTTGTCGGATCTGATGCTTACGGGAATGCTGCCTTATGGTGTGCATCAGAGTTTCGCAAATGGGGCATGGAGGTAATAATGGATGAAGCGGGAATAGTCCCTGTTGGTTTTAACAGAGGGCCCTGGTTCGGACGAATGCTTTCTGATGAGGGGATGATACTTCATTTTGCTACACCGTCATATACTTCCGGAACAAGAGGTTTGCAGCGGGGTCATGTTCTTATGGAACCAAAGAGCAAGGATGAGTTTGACAGGATGAAGGGAGCCCTTAAAGGGTCATGGGTTCTAATCGGGGGTAAAAATAACGGGTATCCTGTCGATTTTTCAGCCACAGCCGATTCTGTCCGTAATAAAGCTATAGTTTATAATGATTCTGTTGCCAGGATTAACCGGGAGATCACGCGGGAGAACTTTGTAAACCGTGATAAGCCACAGAAGGAGCTTCTGCCCCTAAGGGAGGAACCGGCACTGTTTTATCGTCAGATGTGCAAGGCGGGGATACTTGGTGTAATACAATCTGCTGAGGTTCCGATCAGGGCACTCTATGACCGGAAAAATATTAATATAATGACATTCGATTCATTACCAACGGTTTGCGATATTAAACTTGATGAGAATCAGTATGCGATTATTGAGAAGATGGTAAGGGAACGGCGTTATTTCCTGCTCGAGTTTGATATCCGCAACCATTTCAAGCCGGGCCCGGTTAAATACCATAATGTGATCGGGGTGATAAAGGGTACTCAATATCCCGATGAATATGTGATGATGGGAGGTCACCTTGATGCCTACGATGTTGGTACCGGTGGCGTTGATGACGGGTCAGGTATTACCCCGGCAATGGAAGCCGCTCGGTTGATTATGGCTGCAGGAGGTAAACCAAAACGTACAATCCTTGTATGTTTATGGGCAGGAGAGGAATTCGGACTGCTTGGTTCAAAACACTGGGTTGAAACCAACATGGAAAAGCTTCCCCGGATCTCAAATTACTTTAACCGCGATGGAGGACCAACAGTCGCCTCAGGACTGAATGTATCGGAATCAATGTATGATGATTTTGCAAAAGTATGCGAACCATTAAATGGGATAAATCCCGAATTCCCCTTTAAGCTTACTAAAAACACAAATCCTCCACGCCCCAGACCCACCAGTGCAGGTGGATCCGATCATGCTTACTTTGCAATTAACGGAGTTCCGACTCTCGCGTTTGATGCACCTGATGTCAAGGGTTATAATTTCAGTTACCAGGAGATCTGGCACACTGAGAACGACCTGTATACCAAAAGCATACCTGAGTATCAGGAACACACTTCCATTGTAACAGCAGTGGTAGTCTTCGGTTTGGCAAATCTTGATCACCTGCTCTCAAGAGAAGGATTATACCTAGGAAATGAGGTAAAGAAGTAATTTTAATAACTTTGTCTTTGGATGAAAAAGTCTGGATTAATATTATCCTTTATCCTTATTTATTTTTCCGGAGGATTCAGTCAGGTTAAGAAACCGGATGAAGGGAAAATCGTGTTCAGCGGTGTTGTCAGGGATGCCTCTACACTTGCACCCCTTCCCAATTCCCAGATAAGAATTAACAGATTTTTTGCTTCGGTAAGTGATAATGATGGCACCTTTGCCATCAGCGTAAACAAGAGAGACACTGTAGTTTTCAATCTGCTAGGTTATCAGCCTGCATATTTCTTTGTAAGCGATACTCTCATCGGAAATGAATTTATGGCTGGTGTCTATATGAGTACAGATACTTTGTCCATCGGCGAAGTAATTATCATGCCGCGGCTGGTAAATTTGAGATCTGACCTCCTTAAAACTCCGCCCGCGAGCAGTACTGAAATGGAAAATGCAAAATACAATATGGAACTTTCGGCTTATCAGGGCAGGATTGCTATGAGTAAGCTTGACGATCCGTCAACACATTATTCAGTTTTGCAGAACAGACAATTTATAAATGCTATCGATAAGGGAGGAATACCTTCTGGTCAATTTATTGGCTTAAATCCGTTATTACTAATTCCTGCAGCCTATCTCCTGATACACGGATTTCCTGAACAGGCTCCGCCCATGAAGTCGACCCTCACGAGGCAGGAGCTCGATCAGATACATAAGAAATATCTGGAAAGCCTGAATATAAAAAAATAAAAAAATCAAGGGTAAGGGTTCTTTTACCCTGACTCAGCACCAGGTTTTACCAGCCGTAGCTTAAGCGAAGGCTGGCAACCGGCACCTCTTTTTAGCCCTTAACGAATATAGCTTTGATAATATGGCTGGCCATTTTGGGATTCTCCTTCAGGCGCCGTGTCGAATATCCGAACCATTTCTTGCCGAAAGGAACATAAACTCTCATCTTATGTCCGTTGGTTATAATGCTTTCACGCAACCTTGGAGTAACCCCGTAAAGCATTTGAAATTCGTACATTGTTTTAGGTACATTGTACTTTTCGATCAGCTTATATGCTCCGTCAACAAGAGGTTTATCATGGGTTGCGATACCGACATATATTTTGTTTTTAAGCATATATTCGAGGTCCTCAAGGAAATGCTGGTTAATTTCTTCATATTTTTTGAATGCAATTTTTTCCGATTCAATATATATGCCTTTGCACAATCTGAAACTTAAAGGATGCTTTGCTCTGTTGAGATCTTCCAGTCCCTTTATGTCATTTAATGTTCTTTTCAGATAGGCTTGCAGAACAAGGCCCACGTTTCCCGGGAATTCGGTTTTTAATCTGCGGAACAGCTTTATTTCCATGTCGGTACAAGGTGAATCCTCCATATCAATTCTTATGAAACCATTATATGAAGCAGCCTTTGCTACTATTTCCCTGATATGGTTGTAACAAACCTCCTCATCGATCAGGAGGCCGAAGGATGTGGGTTTTACCGAAAAATTGCCTTTAATGCCCGACCTTATGGCAACATCAATAAGGTTCAGATATTCCTTTTTATTTTCTTCAGCTTCCTCAAGCGACTTAATGAATTCTCCCAGAACATCGAGTGTGACCTCCATTTTATTCTGGTTCAATTCTTTCGAAACCCTCATTGCATCATCAATTGTCTCACCTGAGATGTAGGATTTTGAAAATATCCAAATGATTTTTTTGGGGAAGTAAGGCAGAATTGAAGCAATGAATTTGTTGAACATTTTAACTTTAATTTATAAGTAAAACAAAAAAAACAATTTTTTCAGAGAATACTATGAAGTAAGAGTAGCAAATAAAACTGATTCTAAAATATATTTAAATGACCTTTGTCACCCGCGCAAAAAGATTTAAGGCATAAAATTACTATTGGTTTATAATCAGATATGCGCATTAAAATTCCTTCCTGGAAGGGTTAAATGGAAAAAATGTTAGGCAATGATATCAGTTTTTCATGAAAACTGCGTTTATATACCAGTTGAGATATAAAACAAGGCATTAATTTCGACACTTAACCTAACTGGACCTGATTTGCTAAAAAAGTTAAAATATTCATTATTACTATCTTGCATCATTTTTTTTGATAGTGTTGGCCAGGATCCTACTTTTTCCCAATTCTACGCTAACCCTCTCTATCTTGCCCCTTCGTTCGCGGGAGCAACTGAGGAGTACAGGTTTGCGCTCAATTACAGGAATCAATGGCCGGCTATTCCGGGAGTTTTCCATACATACAGTATATCATTCGATAAAGCCCTTCTTAACTTTAACTCTGGGATAGGAGTTCTTGCCACCTATGATGTTGCCGGCTCCGGTGAGCTAAGTACTACAAATATCGGATTGCTTTATTCCTACGATTTTAAAATAAATGAAGACTGGCATATCCGTCCGGGTGTTAATTTCAAATTTACATATCTGGGCCTCGATATTTACAAGCTTGTATTTGCCAGCCAGATGACGGGCAGCGGCACTGTACCATCAGTATATCCTCCTCCTTTCAGTGAAGTTGCCGACGTTGACTTTGCCACTTCTGCTCTTGTATATAACGACAGGTTTTGGGGAGGATTTACACTCGATCATCTGTTAAATCCCAAGCAGTCATTTTATGGCAATGAATCTGTTTTACCAGTTAAGCTGAACGTATTTGGAGGAATTCAGATAATGAGGAAGACCAGGTTAAAGCAGACATATCATGAAGTATTGTCAGTCGCCCTGAATTTTCAGAGACAGGCTAATTTCTATCAGACAGATATCGGATTATATTACTACAGGGATCCTTTAATATTCGGGGTATGGTACAGAGGGATCCCATTTGTCACATCTCAGGCGGGAGATGCAATTATCGGCCTTATCGGAATCAAGACAAAACAACTTCATATAGGATATAGTTACGATTTTACGATTTCCAATCTTATCTCCTCAACTTCAGGTGCCCATGAGATCTCCCTGGTGTACGAATTTAACTCATTTACTATGGGTCAGCGTACCCGTATCCGTGCCATTCCCTGCCCCGAATTTTAATTATTCAGGGTGCTCATCCAGGGGCAGATTTTAAAATTACTCTTCAACTGTGGGCTAAATCATTAATTTTTTTATATTTGCGCCAGACAAATATTTATTTATCATATTTTTTACAATGAAGAAACTATCTGTTGCTCTGTTTGTTATTTTATTTCTGGCCGTTGCTGCCTTGTTTTTCCTTCAGTTTTCGGGGAATAAAAAAGTTAATAAAAGTACACCGGCAGGTACTTCGGCCAACGTCACAGCAAGTGGAATTGCGTACGTAAATATTGATACTGTTGTGTTCAAATTCAATATGTATTCCGACAGAAGAGAAGAACTTCTTGGAAAACAGAAAAAAGCCGAAGCTGAATTAAATTCAAAAGGCACTCAGTATGAGAAGGGAGTCAAAGATTATCAGGATAAAGTAAACAAAGGACTTGTAACAAGAGCTACTGCAGCTGAAATTGAACAATCGCTTTACCAGCAGCAGCAGGAACTGGTCAGTCTGCGCGACAAGCTTCAGTCTGATCTTCTCGAAGAGGACCAGGTGATGAACAGGCAGATACTTGAATATATTACCACATACCTTGAGGAACATAAAGAGGAATATAATTACCTGTATATTTTCGGGAAGAGCTTTGGAAGTGTTGTCCTCTACGGTAATTCTGCATTTGATATTACACAACAGGTGCTTGAAGGACTGAACCTTAAATATAAGACAGAGAAAAAATAGAATCGTAATGGGTTTTGCTTCTGACTACCTTGAAAAAGGAGCACTTTTCCCTGAACTGATCAAAGAGGCACCTTTTAAGGATACAGGCATCATAGTTGTAGTTCCTTCCTTTGACGAACCGGAAATCACTTCTTTATTGGATTCGCTTAATCTGTGTGCCATACCGGAATGCAGCATCGAAGTTTTAATAATGGTCAATGCACCGGAAGCTGCAGGAGAGGAAAGCCTAATGAATAACCGCGAAAGCATTTTTAAAATCGAATCGTGGAAAAAGGAACATACCGGATGCTTCTTCAGGGTCTTTATTATCGATTTAACATACGTGAAAATGAAGGGATGGGGCGTTGGGATGGCCAGAAAAGCAGGGATGGATGAGGCTCTTCGCCGCTATAATCAAATAAACAATCCTGATGGAATAATTCTTAACCTTGACGCTGACTGTAAAGTGAAGTCGGATTATTTGACTGCAGTCTACAGCGAAATGAATAACCGAAGGGATAGGTCAGCCTGCTCGATATACTTTGAACATCCAACATCGGGTAGTGAATTTCCCGGTTCTGTTTACAAAGCAATAGTACTTTATGAACTTCACCTCAGATACTATTTCCAGGGAGTGGCTTTTACAGGATTCCCTTATGTACACCATACCGTCGGCTCTGCAATAGCAGTAAAAGCATTGCCTTATATGAAAGCTGGCGGAATGAACAGGAGAATGGCTGGGGAGGATTTCTATTTCATACAGAAACTGGTTCCTGCCGGAGGCTTTTTCAACCTGAATCAGACAATTGTCTTTCCATCTCCAAGGTCATCATTCAGGGTGCCCTTCGGAACAGGGCCTGTCATTTCGAGACTTACAGAGACTGATAATGAGACCCTTCTGACATATAATTTTGAGGCATTCAATGAATTAAAGGTCCTTTTCGGCCTGATTGATAAGATCTTCTTTACCGGATATGATGATCCGGAATTCTTTTTCAATGATCTGCCTGCAGGTCTGAAAGAGTTTACCGGTGTGAGTGGTTGGACAGATAAAATAAGGGAGATCAGGGGAAATACTTCCGGCATTGAGTCATTCAGGAAAAGATTCTTTGGGTGGTTCAATATGTTTAAGATAGTCAAATACCTGAATTCGGTTCATAATTCACTTATGGTGAAAAAGCCTGTTATTGAAAGCGCTTCAGAACTGCTGATTGCTGCAGGAAAGGAATTTAAATCAAAGGATCCTGCAAAAATGCTTGATTTTTTCAGACTCCTCGAACTGGAAAGTTAATTATTTTGCCTTGTAATACGGCGGTTCTCAGCCGGAGTAAGAATGATATAAAGATCTTCCTCAGGTTTTTTCATCCTGTATTGTTCCCTGGCAAATTTTTCAAGATTCCGGTTGTCTGTTTTCAATTCATAGAGTTTTCTTTTGTCCTCTTCAATCCTCTGAACATAATATTCCTTTTCAGACTTTAATTCCCGAAGATTTTTCATCTCCCTTATCCTTGATATTAGGTTGTTTGAATCGAGAAGCAACAGCCAGACAAAGAAAATAATGATGGTCAGCAGGTACCTGTTCCTGAGAAAAGGCGGCATTTTTTCTATGAATCTGAACTTTATCATGCTGATACAAACCTACAACTTTTTTTTTAACCACCGCTCATAAGGTAGAGCATCTGAACATTATCTCCGTCCTTTATTTCTGCGGAATCATATTTTTCTTTCGAAATAAGTTCACCATTTATTTTTATTATCCTCATTCTGAATGAAAATTTTTTCAATTCAAGCATCTCGCTTACTGTCAAAAAATCTTTGTCAAATTCTTCTTCCCTGTTATTTAAAATGATCTTCAAGTTACTTACAGATTAGTTATAGTTTACTCATCAGGATTTCAATCACGGCATTAGCCTGCATATTGGCTACAATGCAAACCCTTGGGGCAAGGGGAGGGTAATCATCAGTAGCTTCCGACATTTCATCGCCGCAAATGTAAAGCGTCTCATCAATTTTTCTGAATTTAAGAGCCTCAGTGTTACCCCATCCGGCCAGGCCTGACCCGACTATCAGGGGTATCCCGGCCAATTCTTTCTGCACAGTCTCAATAAACATCTGCTTCATATCAGACCTGTCGAAAGCTTCGACTATAACCTGGCACTCCCGGAATACCGAAGTGATATTTTTTTCGCTTAGCACAGTCTGGTGAGTAACTACATTTATTTCCGGTCTTATCCGTTTCAGATTCTCCTTCAGGGCATCTGTCTTCATCATACCAACCTGATCAATGAAGTAGAATTGTCGTGAAATATTGGATAATTCGATTTTATCAAAATCGGCAATTACAAGTGTACCTACCCCGGTCCTTGCAAGTGAGACAGCACAATTTGAACCTAATCCGCCTGCACCGGCAATTCCCACTTTAAATTTATTCAGATGATTTTCTATATCTGAAAACCTCATCAATTTCGTTTATTAGAATAAGCAGATACAAATATAAACACTTTGACAATAACATGTTCCTGAATTCTTTAGTCAGCCACATCAGTTTGATTATTGTCATTTTATAGATTATTTTATTAAACTACCTTTGTTTTTAAATTTTAATTTAATAAGCATTACTAAAATAATGTCATGGATATAGCATATATAAAAGCGCACCACAGGCATATCATGAGAGGGAACCACACCCGGACTCTGCTGAATAAAGGTTTTACCGGCAAGATCATCCAGGAATTTATTGACAACATACAAAACTTACAATAGAAATGATCTCATTCGAAAAGGCTTATGATATTGTAATAAATTCGGGTTTTAGAATGGACACGGAAGTGATACCTTTCACCGACTCGTTAAACAGGGTACTTGCCGGAGATGTTGTCAGCGATATGGATATGCCTCCCTTCAATAAAGCTTCAGTCGACGGATTTGCCTGCCGGAAGAGTGACCTGGTAACAGATATGGAGATAATCGAGACAATTCCTGCGGGCGTTTGGCCAGCAAGGGAGATCGCTGAAGGTCACTGCTCGCGCATTATGACCGGTGCACCTGTACCGGCGGGTGCAGATTGCGTTGTTATGGTCGAGGATACTGTATTAACTTCTGATGGTAATATGAGATTCAATGGTACTTTTACTAAGGAAAACATAGCACTGAAAGGGGAAGACGTGCATAAAGAAGATATAGTTCTTAAGAAAGGCAGAATTATCAGTCCGCAGGACATTGCAGTAATGGCCTCTGCAGGTCATACTGCAGTAACAGTAAGTAAAATGCCTCGAATAGGAGTTATAAGTTCAGGCAGTGAGCTCGTTGAACCATCGGAAATACCGGCTATTTCACAAATAAGGAACAGTAATTCCAGTCAGCTTTTGGCCCAGGTTTCCAGGTCATGTGCTTTTGGAAAATATTATGGTATCGCAGCGGACAACGAGGATCAGACCCTTTCATTTGTGCAAAAAGCAATTTCTGAGAATGACATAGTAATTATAACAGGGGGAGTATCAATGGGTGACTTCGACTTTGTTCCTTCAGTACTTGAAAAGGCAGGTGTCAAAATTCTTTTTACAAGGATTGCCGTTCAGCCAGGGAAGCCTACCACTTTTGGTATCCACCCTGATGCTGTTGTTTTTGGACTTCCGGGAAATCCTGTATCTTCGTTCATTCAGTTTGAGCTTCTCATCAGGCCGTTAATTTATAACATGATGGGTCACGACTGGAAACCGCTTATTTTCAGGTTGCCAATGAATGAGAAGTATAAAAGGAAGTCTGCTGACAGGATGGCCCTTATACCGGTTACAATCACAGACGAAGGATCCGTATCGCCGGTTGAATTTCATGGCTCAGCTCATATTTCAGCGCTGCCTGATGCGAAAGGGATTATCGCTATTCCGGTTGGGAAACTGGTTATTGAAAAAGGGGAAATAGTAAGTGTACGACAGATTTAACAAAACAATGAAATTCCCCGCTAAATTTAACGTGCTGATCATTACTCTGAGCGACAGAGCATTTAAGGGTGAATATAACGATTTAAGCGGACCAGCGATAAAGCTAAGACTGGAAGAGTTCTTTGCCATGCAGAAATGGGAATCAGAAATCAGAAATATACTCATACCGGATGACGCCGGTTCACTTAAGGACCTTATTCTTAAGGCATCGAAATCGGCTAATCTGGTTTTTACTACCGGGGGAACAGGAATTGGTCCGCGCGATATAACAGTCGAAACTGTCAGACCTTTGCTGGATAAGGAAATTCCGGGAGTAATGGAATTTATAAGGATGAAATACGGAGCGGTAAAGCCAAACGCACTTTTAAGCAGGGGAATAGCCGGTGTTATGGGTAAAGCACTTATTTATACCCTTCCCGGTTCCCTGAAAGCAGTTGAAGAATATATGTCGGAGATCCTGAAAACCCTGAAGCACACTGTTTTGATGCAATATGGGATCGATACCCACGAAAAACATTAATCTGTAAGGCGGTTGAGAGTATTTACAGTTTCAACTCCGATGACCCTGTCATATCTTTCGCGTGGATTTCTGTGATAGATAAGTACTGTATAGTCATTCTCTGTTTCATAATGACTCCCTTCAAAACTGGTTGCGACACCGTCCTCAATCCCTTCTCTCTTAAAAAGATACTCAAAATTATACCACCCCTGTTTTAGAAGCATTACACATTCATATGCTTTCTCAGCAGGATTATAGATCATAAGGTTATTGTTGTCGTAATTCCAGTTGTTTAAAGCACCTGAAACATACATTCTGCCCCCTTCGAGTATATTGTTTGATGGCAGGGTAAAATAAACATAGACATAATCAGCATCGGTATCGGGATTCTTCTGCTCCTGAACCGCAATGTAATATTTACCGTTGAAATCCTGCCAGTAGAAATAGGGTTTGAATTCCCTGTTCTCAGAGGGGACAAGATAAACATGATAGTTGGCAATAAGGAAATCGATTTTTTTAACATATTGCGACATATACCTGGTACTTCTGATATCAAAATACCTGAATTCATTTCCTCCATTAAATGCGGTTTTGTCAGATAATGAGCTGTATTTAAGTTCGTCACTGCTGATAAATTCAGGTTTTAAATTCCTTTTGGCGTTATTCCATCTGCCATTCTGCAGGATAAATGCATAAACATCCCTGTATGGATCAGCAAGTTTTACTGCTGAAAAATTTACAGTAAAGTCAACCTGCTGTTTTGTATAAATATCAGCTGTCATTCTGGATCTGTGAGGAGCAATATTAATAATAACAGTTTCCTCAGTAACAATAAAACGCTGGGAGAGAACAGGATTATCAGGCTCATTCAAAGGAAATACCAGTATAATGTAATTTCCTGATAAATTAAACTGCACTCTGTCGTTCGGGAAAGTAAGCCTGTAATGGATGTAATCTACGGTTGTATTGAATGAGGCATTATATTCTTCCAGCGGGTTTTCAGGGAATCCTTCCATATAATCCGACGGATATATGTTCGACTGTTTCCAGTCTTTGTCACAATGGATGAACGTATAATAATAATTTCCGGTCCTGCTTCCGAGCAGGTCGAAATGGAGAATAAGTTTTTCGTTGCTCCGCAGCTTAATTACAGGAGAGGAAAGGTTCCACTCCTCATTATACAGCTGGACGGTTTTAATATTCTCATTAAAAACATGATTTGTAAAAATAAGAGGATCATTATATTCTGATAACTGTGGCGAAAAGTGGAAAATTAATCCAATTAAATATGGGATAAACATGAAATTTGATTTTGCTGTGAAGTTACATATAGAATAAATTTAATTTCATCATTTTTATCATTTTTGAAAGAATATGATAAGCTATTTATACATTTGCAGGTGCTGTTATATTATTAACAATGCTCTTGTCACAAGAATTATTCCAAAAAGTTCCATTGTAAAATGTCCAGATCAATTAAACTAAAGAAAGGGTTTGATATCCGGTTAGAAGGTGCTGCTGAAAAGAGTCTTGCCGGAACAATAAATCCGTTAATGTACGGGGTTAAGCCCATTGATTTTCCGGGACTTATACCCAAGCTGGATATCAGGCCGGGGGATGAAGTAGAGGCAGGTACTTCGCTGTTTCATGATAAGATCCGTCCTGAAATAAAATTCACCTCACCGGTGAGCGGGAAAGTTGTATCAGTCGAAAGGGGCGACCGCAGAAAGATTCTGGAGATCATAGTGGAAAGGAAAGGCAGCGGATCATTAAATTTCGGCAAGGCCGATCCTGAAAAACTGTCAGAAGAACAGATAAAGATACTGCTCCTTAATTCAGGTCTCTGGCCGTGTATGCGTCAGCGGCCATACCATGTAATAGCTAATCCTGCAGACCGCCCAAAATCAATCTTTATTTCAGGATTCGACACTGCACCTCTGGCCCCGGATTTTGACTTTTTAATGGAGAACCTTCCTGTTTCATTGTTCCGTACCGGTATAAGCGCTCTTAAAAAACTTACAGATGGTAGAATCAACCTTGTTTTAAGGGGCAATTCTGAACCCGGAAAGTTCTTTGAAAATACTTCCGGTATTGAAATATCTTATTTTTCAGGACCACATCCTGCCGGGAATGTGGGGGTGCATATTCATCATCTCGACCCTGTGAACAAGGGTGAAGTTGTTTGGTATATAAATCTTCAGGATGTTGTTTCAGTGGGAAGGCTCTTTGAGGAAGGGATTTATAAACCTGAGAGGCTTGTGGCTCTGACTGGTTCCGAAGTTATTAAACCTCAGTATTATAAAATGATTTCGGGAGGAACAGTAAACCAGCTGGTAACAGATAATGTCAAACCAGGAAACCTCAGATATATTAGCGGAAATGTACTGACGGGAACAAAAATAACCTCTACCGGTTATCTGGGATTCTATGATTCTCAGATTACCGTTATTCCTGAGGGTAACTATTACGAGATGTTCGGGTGGGCTTCTCCCGGTATCAAAAAGTTCAGCTTTTCAAAAACCTTTCTGTCATCTATTTTTCCAAAGCAGAGTTATAAGCTTGATACTAATTTTCATGGAGGTGAAAGAGCTTTTGTCGTGACCGGACAGTATGAAAAGGTTGTCCCGATGGATATTTATCCCATGCAGCTTTTCAAGGCTATTCTTGCCGGGGATATCGACATGATGGAAAACCTTGGGATCTATGAGGTCGCTGAAGAAGATTTTGCTCTTTGCGAGTTTATTTGTCCTTCCAAAATTGAGATACAATCTGTTGTCCGCAGAGGTCTCGATATGATAAGGAAAGAAATGAGTTAAGTAACCTGTGAATTTTTTATTATAATGAATTCCCTTAGAAAAGAGTTAGATAAGCTTAAGCCCCATTTTACGAAAGGGGGCAGGTTTGAAAAATTGCAGTCAGTTTTTGAAGGATTAGAGTCCTTTATTTTCGTTTCCGATAAAGTCACTTTTAAAGGTTCGCATATCAGAGACTCCATCGATCTGAAACGGACAATGTCTGTTGTAATCATTGCTCTTTTGCCTGCGCTTTTATTCGGAGCCTATAATACCGGCTTGCAGCATTTCAGGTCAGTCGGAATCGAACCGGCCATTTTTCAGGCCTTCTTGTTTGGTTTCCTCAGGATACTTCCCCTTATAATCGTTAGTTATGTTGTTGGGCTCGGTATTGAATTTATTGCTGCCCAGATACGGGGTCACGAAATTAATGAAGGATATCTTGTTACAGGGCTGCTTATTCCTTTGATAGTGCCCATTGATACACCGTTATGGATGCTGGCACTGGCTGTTGCATTTTCGGTGATACTGGGCAAGGAGGTCTTTGGAGGTACCGGGATGAATATCTTCAATCCGGCTCTGCTGGCAAGGGCGTTCCTCTTTTTCAGTTATCCGGGATGGATGACAGGAGATCTGGTATGGACTGAGGGCCTGACGGCAGGGAAAAATATTGTTGATGGTTTTTCTGGAGCAACACCGCTGTCGCTCTGTGCTGCAGGCGAAATAACGAAGCTCCCGTCATTTATGCAGATGTTTATCGGAACCATACCTGGATCAATAGGAGAGACCTCGACTCTGGCAATCCTGATAGGAGCCGCGATACTGATAATTACAAGAGTCGGCAGCTGGAAGATCATGGCTGGTGTTTTTGCGGGGGGGCTTGGAATGGGACTTCTTCTCAATGCAATTTCTGCAAATACATATATGGAACTGCCTTTTTATTATCATTTCGTGATGGGAGGCTTCGCTTTCGGTGCAGTTTTTATGGCAACAGATCCTGTTTCAGGTTCACAGACCGAGACGGGAAAGTGGATCTACGGATTACTGATCGGCATCCTTTCGATTCTGCTGAGAGTTGTTAATCCGGCTTATCCTGAAGGAGTTATGCTAGCTATTCTTCTTATGAACCTTTTTGCTCCTCTTATAGATTATTTTGTTATCCAGGCGAACATAAAAAGGAGACTTAAAAGGGCTGAAGTTGCAATTAACACCAATGTAAAATGAAACAGTTCACTAACAGATATATATTCATCTTTTCAGCAGTAATGGTGATTGCGGTGGCTGCATTATTATCGCTTGCTGCCACATTGCTTCAGCCTGCACAGGAAAGAAATCTTGAGATTGAAAAGAAGAGGAATATGCTTGAATCAATCAATGTTCCCACAACCCGTGAGAATACCGAAGAACTTTATGATAAATATATTGCTGAAAGTTTTGTGCTTAATTCCGGAGGCGAGCTGGTCACCGGAGTTGACGCCTTCACAGTGGTTATTAAGAATGAACAGAAGAAACCTCTTGAAGAGCAATTCCTTCCTGTTTTCAGGGCAGAACCGGCCGACGGAGAAAAAGTTATCATTATTCCGGTCGAAGGGAAGGGACTCTGGGGACCGATTTATGGTTACGTGTCGCTGAAATCGGATATGAACACCATATATGGAGTCAACTTCGATCATAAAGGTGAAACTCCCGGGCTCGGGGCAGAAATAAATACAACCCCTTTTGAAAGCCAGTTCCATGGCAAAAAACTTTTTGAGAATGATAGTTTTATCTCGGTTCAGGTTCTCAAGGGAGGCGCCCTGGAAAGCGATCCTCACGGGGTTGATGCCATCTCGGGTGGAACAATAACCAGCAATGGTCTTCAGAGTATGATATTTGACTGCCTTCAGAAATACAAGGGCTATCTTTTAAAAAACAGGATATAAAATATGGATAATCACGAAAAAGAGCCGATGTTTTCGGCTAAAAACTTAAAGCTTCTGACTGAACCCCTTGGATTAAATAATCCGATTACTGTTCAGGTTCTGGGCATCTGTTCAGCTCTCGCGGTTACAGTAAAGCTAAAACCGGCATTGGTTATGGCTTTATCAGTTACAATAGTCACAGCTGTTTCGAACCTTGTTATCGCATCCTTAAGGAAATACATCCCCGACAGAATAAGGATAATTGTGCAGCTCGTAGTGATAGCTACAATGGTAATCCTTGTCGACCAATTACTGAAAGCTTATGTTTTTGATGTGAGCAAACAGCTGTCGGTTTTTGTTGGGCTTATAATAACAAACTGTATCATAATGGGCAGGCTCGAAGCCTTTGCGATGGCCAATAAGCCATGGCCTTCATTTATCGATGGCATCGGGAATGGAGCAGGTTACGGATTGATACTTGTTGTGGTATCTTTCTTCAGAGAGCTTCTTGGATCAGGGACCATTTACGGCTATCCTCTCCTCGAGAAACTCGGGATCTATAATCTGGGCTATGAAAATAATGGCATGGTCATTCTTCCGCCGATGGCGCTGATATTTGTGGGCCTTATAATCTGGTTCCAGCGAAGCAGGAGCAAGAGCCTGATTGAAAAACAATAGAAACAGAATGCTATGGAAAACCTTCTGAATATATTCATTAAGTCGATCTTCGTCGATAATATGATCTTTGCCTTTTTCCTTGGCATGTGTTCATTCCTTGCGGTTTCAAAATCAGTTAAGACGGCTTTGGGACTGGGGATCGCAGTCATTTTTGTACTTCTCATCACAGTTCCTGTAAATTTCCTTATGGAAAAATACTTATTGAAAAAAGGTGCTATGATCTGGCTGGGGGAAGGTTTTGCCGACGTCGATCTCAGCTTTCTTACTTTTATGGTTTTCATAGCCACTATTGCTGCAATGACGCAGCTTGTGGAAATGTTTGTTGAGAAATTCAGCCCGGCACTATATAATTCCCTCGGGATATTTCTTCCGCTTATTGCCGTTAACTGTGCAATACTGGGAGCATCATTGTTTATGCAGGAACGGGAATATGAGAATGTTCTGGAAGCCACTGTTTTTGGAGTGGGTTCGGGAATAGGATGGCTGCTTGCAATAGTAGGCATTGCGGCAATAAGGGAGAAGCTTAAGTACAGCAATGTTCCGGATCCGCTAAAAGGACTGGGTATAACCTTCATCCTTACCGGACTGATGGCAATAGCATTTATGGGATTTATGGGAATTAAACTATAAGAAAATACTTATTATGGTTCTTGCGGTTACAACGTTAGGCACGCTTTTATACAGTATTATTGTATTCCTCCTGATTATAATGTTGCTGGTGATTATGCTCATTTTCGCCAGGGATAAGCTTTCACCAAAAGGAGATGTGACTCTTCATATTAACGAACGCGACCTTGTTGTTTCTCCAGGTTCAAATCTTCTGACAACGCTTTCAGGCAACGGAATATTCCTCCCGTCGGCATGCGGGGGCGGAGGGACCTGTGGATTGTGCAAATGCCAGATAATGGAGGGAGGCGGTTCAATTCTCCCGACTGAAACAGGGTTCTTTACAAGGAAAGAACAGAATAACAACTGGAGGCTGGGATGCCAGGTGAAGATCAGGGAAGAAATGAAAATAAAACTTCCAGAGGCTGTTCTCGGAATTAAGAAATGGGAATGTGAAGTCGTTTCCAATATGAATGTGGCAACTTTTATAAAAGAGTTTATAGTGAAGCTTCCTGAAGGAGAAGGATTAAATTTTGAACCCGGAGGTTATATTCAGATCGATGTGCCAAAATATGAAACAAGCTATAAGGATTTTGCAATTGAGCAGGAGTATAGAAGCGACTGGGATAAATATAAAATGTGGGATCTCAGCATAAAAAACAGTTCAGAGACCTACCGCGCTTACTCAATGGCTAATTATCCTGCTGAAAAGAACCTGATAAAGCTGAATATCAGAATTGCAACTCCTCCGTGGGACAATTCAAAGAAACAGTTTATGAATGTCCCTCCCGGAATATGCTCGTCTTATCTCTTCTCCCTCAGGAAGGGAGACAAAGTGATGATTTCAGGCCCATACGGCGAGTTTCATATTAAGGATACAAACAGCGAGATGGTGTATATCGGAGGTGGTGCAGGTATGGCTCCTCTCAGGTCTCATATATTTCATCTTTTTCACACCCTCAAGACAAGCAGGAAAGTATCTTCTGGTATGGGGCACGCTCAATGAGGGAGGTCTTTTATGAGGACGAATTCAGGGCAATAGAGAAGA
>CAVPCP010000027.1:0-98631 GCA_963702415.1 uncultured Bacteroidales bacterium
CAAGATATGCCCTTACCGGACTAAGGAATACTTACGTGGAAATGAACGATGTGGAAAGCTATTTTGCTTATGTGAAATCGATCGGATATGGCGATGTGAATATAACTGAGAAAGACTCCTCCTCTATATGTCAGGTGAAAATCTTTATATATCCGGGAAATGCGACCGGGCATCGGAAGTTTTTAGAAATTACCTACGTGATTTTCAGAACGGAAGCTTCAGGCTTAACGCCCAGTTTTATCTTGCCGAATGCTTCAATTCATCAGAGAAAAAAGATGAGGCACTGGGCTTTTATAAAGAGGTCATAAATGTCCCGAACAATCAGTTCCTGGAACAATCACTTATTGCGGCCTCGTCTATACTTTATGAAGACGAGGAATTTTCGTCTGCTTTTGATTATTATGAGCGGCTTGAAAAAGTTACAACAGCTTCAGAAAAAAAGCTCATTGCCCTGAGAGGTCAGTTAAGATCAGCTTATCAGGAGGGAGATGCCCAGAAAAGTATTAAAGCCTCCGATAAGATTAAGAATTCTACGAATATGCCGGAAGAGCTGACCCGCGAGGCAATCTTTGTCAGCGCTAAAGCCCATTACAGCCTTAATGAATTCGATGATGCCCTGAGAGATTTCCGGAAAACAGCAACAGAAGTGGTCAGTATTGAAGGGGCCGAATCGAAATACAGGGTTGCTGAGATTCTTTTCAAAAAAGGCAGTGATGCGGAATCTGAAAAAATTGTTACTCAATTTATTGATCAGAATTGTCCTCATCAGTTCTGGATGGCTAAAATGTTCCTGCTTCTTGCTGATATAAGCATTAAAAAGGGCGACACGCTGCAGGCAAGGGCAACTCTGCAGAGCCTGAAGGAATATTACACAACAGAGAATGATGGCATTCTGGATGAGGTAAAAGAAAAACTGGCATCAATTGATGCAGGGAACTGATGTTTTTTTAATCTCTTTTAAAGCAGAAATATTTGAAACAAGAGCGATTAAAAATTTGAAATTACTGAAATGATGAAAACAAACATAATAATTATATTCCAGATAGTAATCTTCTTTTTGCCGGTTAATGCCCAGGTTACTAAAAAAGAATCGGATCTTGCAAGGGAGGGTGCATTGTCTAATCCTTATAAGCCATCGCTTGCTGATGCAAGGAAAAAAAGCTTTCTGCCTGAGATAATCGATACGGCAACAGTTAATCCTGTCTTCAGCTACGACGTGATATCAAAGGCCTATACCCCGACTTATGCAATTAGTCCTATAAAGTCAGCCTCACTTCTTTCCGATCCTCTTCCCAGATTATATAAAAGCTATTTAAAAGTAGGATTTGGAAATAATAATACACCGCTTGCAGAATTGAGCGTTACCAATCTCAGATCAAAGAGTTCTGCTGTCGGTTTCTACGCAAAGCATTATTCTTCAAATGGAAAAGTTCCATTGGAGAATGACCAGAGAGTATTTGCAGGATTTATGGATAATGATGTTTCATTATTCGGAAAGAAATTCTTCGATAAGAGCTCTCTTGACGTATCGGCAAATTTTCTTCAGAAAGTAAGGTATGCCTATGGTTACAACACTGAGGAGCTTTTTAATTTTAACAAGCAGGACATAAAGCTGAATTATTATGATATTGGAGGCGTTGCTTCCTATAGTTCCATGAACCTTGACTCAACCGACCTTGCTTACGACTTTGGTCTTTCATATGACTACTTTCATGATACAAAGGAACGGACAATGAATCATGTTGGTTTCTCCGGGGCAATGTCAAAGCTTCATAAGGGCTTTTATATCGGAGGGGCGTGGAGATAGATCATTACCGGCTTTCTGATTCTATTAATCTTGACCCCAAATATATACTGTCGTTCAATCCGTATGTAAGGAAGAGTACAGGGCAATGGAATTTCAACATCGGGGTCCGGCTGGCAGTTGAACAAAACCTTACAGATTCACCAAAAATTTATTTCTATCCTGATGTTAAACTCGGGTTCAGTACTGTCCCTCAGTATATGAGATTTTTGCCGGACTGGAGGGAAGCTGGTTAACAACGAGCCTCTTAACGTAATACCGGAAAATCCTTATATGGTTCCTGACGGTTCTATTTTCAGAGTCCCGAATACCAGCCATTCAGTCATAATTTCAGCTGGATTAAAAGGGAATAATGGTCTTGGGGGTAACTATCTTGCTTCAGCTTCCTATTCAACTGTCAACGATATGCTTTTCTATTCGAATGTTGTTTATCCTGATACTGCAGCGAAAGTTGAGAGAGGAAATCATTTTATTATCCTTCCTGATGATGCAGAAATTTTTAATATCCATGGTGAATTGACCGGTCTGATCTCAGATAAGATGTCATTCAGAGCTGCAGGAAACTACTACCACTATACCCTTTCCAGTAACGATTTTGCCTGGAATAAGCCTAAATGGGATGGTAAATTTGGTTTATCTTACAATTTAAGGAATAAGATTATTGCAGGTACTGAACTTACCGCAATTGGCAAAAGAAAACTGGCGATCAGCCAGAGCCCTACAGGCTGGATGACATTAGCTACTTCAGATATTGAAGAGCCATTGCAAATCAACCTTAGTCTAAGCGCTGAGTACCGTTATACAAAAATACTCTCATTCTGGGTTAAAGTAAACAACATCTCCTGGAACCGCTATTACGAGTGGGCTTATTATCCTTCCCAGATGTTCAATTTCATGCTTGGGTTCAGTTATAGTCTTTAATATTCTGTATGAGGTTTGCGGTTTGAGGTATGTGGTGTGGGGAAACTACCCTGGATCACTTGTGGTTCCAAAGCCATTTTTTATTGACCGCAAGACCGCATGACTGCAAGACTGCATGACCGTAAGAAACTGTTAATTTCTTTATGAAATTGTGCATTACTTTTAACTTGTTTTTAACAATAAAACCGAGTTAAATAGGTATCTTTGTTCGGGTTTTTAAAAATCATTAAATCAATTATTTAGGAAGGCAAACTAGATGCCGGAAACAGTAATTAAACTAACTTAAAAATTTGTTTATTTAATAATAAGGAACAATGAGTGAGAATGAAAAAAGATTGCAGGAAAGCGCTGATTATTCTGCTGAGAATATTCAGGTGCTTGAAGGTCTTGAAGCCGTGCGGAAAAGGCCTGCAATGTATATCGGTGACATTGGGGTAAGAGGGTTGCATCATCTTGTTTATGAGGTTATTGATAATTCGATTGATGAAGCTCTGGTTGGATTCTGTTCAAGGATAGATCTTGTAATTCACGAAGATGGTTCCCTTACCGTCACCGATGACGGCCGCGGAATACCGACAGGCATGCATGAGAAGGAACAGAAATCAGCCCTTGAGGTTGTAATGACTGTTCTTCATGCCGGAGGTAAATTCGATAAAGACTCCTATAAGGTATCAGGTGGACTTCATGGCGTAGGGGTTTCTTGCGTAAATGCCCTTTCGACCGTTCTGATAGCGACAATTATGAGAGAAGGCAAGATATTCCGTCAGCAGTACGAAAAGGGAAAGCCGGTTACCGAAGTGGAAGTTATTGGTAAAACTGACAAATCAGGAACCATAATAAAATTCAAACCCGATTCGACTATCTTCCAGACAACTGAATTCAACTTCGAAATATTGTTGGCAAGGCTCAGGGAGCTTGCATTCCTTAATAAAGGAATACTTCTGACAATAACTGATATGAGAGAACTCCTTGAAAACGGTAACGGAGGGAAAGCCCGCTACGAAGAGTATCAATCAAGTGAAGGACTTAAAGAGTTTGTTGAATATTTGGATGGTAACAGGGAAAGACTGATTGAAAAGCCTATTCATATTGCATATGAAAAGACTGAGATCCCTGTGGAGATCGCCCTTCAGTACAATAATTCATTTTCTGAAAATGTTCATTCCTACGTAAATAATATCAATACAATTGAAGGTGGAACTCACCTGGCAGGATTCCGAAGGGGACTTACCGAACACTGAAGAAATATGCCGATGATTCAGGGGCCACTTCAAAACTGAAATTTGATATTAACGGAGATGATTTCAGGGAAGGATTGACAGCTATTATTTCTGTGAAGGTTGCAGGAACCACAGTTTGAAGGCCAGACAAAAACAAAACTTGGCAACACCGAGGTAATGGGAGCTGTGGATCAGGCTGTTAGCTCAATGCTCACGAACTACCTGGAAGAGAATCCTAAAGATGCAAGGATAATCGTTCAGAAGGTGATCCTGGCCGCAACAGCCCGTCATGCTGCCCGGAAAGCAAGGGAACTGGTTCAGCGCAAGAAAGTGTTATCTGGTTCCGGACTTCCTGGTAAACTCGCCGATTGCGCTGACAGGGATCCGGAAAAGTGCGAAATCTGTTCCTCGTTGAAGGTGATTCTGCAGGCGGTACAGCCAAACAGGGACGGGACCGCGCTTTCAGGCAATTCTGCCACTCAGGGGAAAAATCCTGAATGTTGAAAAAGCTATGCAGCACAGGATATACGAAAGTGAAGAGATAAAAAATATTTTCACTGCTCTTGGCGTTAGTATCGGAACCAATGAAGACAGCAAAGCTCTCAATATCTCAGGATTCAGATATCATAAGATAATATGCATGACTGATGCCGACGTCGATGGATCTCATATGACCACGCTTATTATGACTTTCTTTTATGAGATCCTGCATATATCTGAAAAAGAAAGTCATAATAAGTGTATCAATATGAGATCCATCAACGTCGGCATCGGTCATACATATAATTTTATGATATCTTAATCCTGAAGTATTAAGAGCTTTGCTGTCTTCATCGGTTCCGATACTAACTCCAAGAGCAGTAAAAATATTTTTTATCTCTTCACTTTCGTATATCCTGTGCTCCATAGCTTTTTCAACATTCAGGATCTTTCCGCGGAGAGGCAGAATAGCCTGAAAACTGTCGGTCGCGACCCTGTTTAGCTGTTCCGCCTGCAGAATCACCTTCAACGAGGAACAACTCACACTTTTCGGGGTCCCGGTCAGCGCAATCGGCCAGTTTACCAGGAAGTCCGGAACCAGAGAGCACTGTCTTGCGCTGCACAAGTTCTCTTGCTTTCCGTGCTGCATGACGGGCTGTTGCGGCCAGGATTACCTTCTGAACGATTATCCTTGCATCTTTAGGATTCTCTTCAAGGTAGTTCGTAAGCATTGTGCTGACAGCCTGGTCAACAGCTCCCATTACCTCGGTGTTGCCAAGTTTTGTTTTTGTTTGTCCTTCGAACTGTGGTTCGGAACTTTCACTGAAATAATAGCTGTCAATCCTTCCCTGAAATCATCTCCGTTAATATCAAATTTCAGTTTTGAAGTGGCCCCTGAATCATCGGCATATTTCTTAAGTGTGCGTGTAAGTCCCCTTTTGAATCCTGCCAGGTGAGTTCCACCTTCAATTGTGTTGATATTATTTACGTAGGAGTGAACATTCTCAGAAAATGAATTATTGTACTGAAGGGCGATCTCCACAGGGATCTCAGTCTTTTCATATGCAATATGAATAGGCTTTTCAATCAGTCTTTCCCTGTTACCATCCAAATATTCAACAAACTCTTTAAGTCCTTCACTTGATTGATACTCTTCGTAGCGTGCTTTCCCTCCGTTACCGTTTTCAAGGAGTTCTCTCTTATCAGTTATTGTCAGAAGTATTCCTTTATTAAGGAATGCAAGCTCCCGCAGCCTTGCCGACAATATTTCGAAGTTGAATTCAGTTGTCTGGAAGATAGTCGAATCGGGTTTGAATTTTATTATGGTTCCTGATTTGTCAGTTTTACCAATAACTTCCACTTCGGTAACCGGCTTTCCCTTTTCGTACTGCTGACGGAATATCTTGCCTTCTCTCATAATTGTCGCTATCAGAACGGTCGAAAGGGCATTTACGCAGGAAACCCCGACGCCATGAAGTCCACCTGATACCTTATAGGAGTCTTTATCGAATTTACCTCCGGCATGAAGAACAGTCATTACAACCTCAAGGGCTGATTTCTGTTCCTTCTCATGCATGCCTGTCGGTATTCCGCGGCCGTCATCGGTGACGGTAAGGGAACCATCTTCGTGAATTACAAGATCTATCCTTGAACAGAATCCAACCAGAGCTTCATCAATCGAATTATCAATAACCTCATAAACAAGATGATGCAACCCTCTTACCCCAATGTCACCGATATACATTGCAGGCCTTTTCCGCACGGCTTCAAGACCTTCAAGCACCTGAATATTCTCAGCAGAATAATCAGCGCTTTCCTGCAATCTTTTTTCATTCTCACTCATCGTTCCTTATTATTAAATAAACAAATTTTTAAGTTAGTTTAATTACTGTTTCCGGCATCTAGTTTGCCTTCCTAAATAATTGATTTAATGATTTTTAAAAACCCGAACAAAGATACCTATTTAACTCGGTTTTATTGTTAAAAACAAGTTAAAAGTAATGCACAATTTCATAAAGAAATTAACAGTTTCTTACGGTCATGCAGTCTTGCAGTCATGCGGTCTTGCGGTCAATAAAAAATGGCTTTGGAACCACAAGTGATCCAGGGTAGTTTCCCCACACCACATACCTCAAACCGCAAACCTCATACAGAATATTAAAGACTATAACTGAACCCAAGCATGAAATTGAACATCTGGGAAGGATAATAAGCCCACTCGTAATAGCGGTTCCAGGAGATGTTGTTTACTTTAACCCAGAATGAGAGTATTTTTGTATAACGGTACTCAGCGCTTAGACTAAGGTTGATTTGCAATGGCTCTTCAATATCTGAAGTAGCTAATGTCATCCAGCCTGTAGGGCTCTGGCTGATCGCCAGTTTTCTTTTGCCAATTGCGGTAAGTTCAGTACCTGCAATAATCTTATTCCTTAAATTGTAAGATAAACCAAATTTACCATCCCATTTAGGCTTATTCCAGGCAAAATCGTTACTGGAAAGGGTATAGTGGTAGTAGTTTCCTGCAGCTCTGAATGACATCTTATCTGAGATCAGACCGGTCAATTCACCATGGATATTAAAAATTTCTGCATCATCAGGAAGGATAATAAAATGATTTCCTCTCTCAACTTTCGCTGCAGTATCAGGATAAACAACATTCGAATAGAAAAGCATATCGTTGACAGTTGAATAGGAAGCTGAAGCAAGATAGTTACCCCCAAGACCATTATTCCCTTTTAATCCAGCTGAAATTATGACTGAATGGCTGGTATTCGGGACTCTGAAAATAGAACCGTCAGGAACCATATAAGGATTTTCCGGTATTACGTTAAGAGGCTCGTTGTTAACCAGCTTCCCTTCCAGTCCGGCAAAAAATCTCATATACTCAGGGACAATACTGAACCCGAGTTTAACATCAGGATAGAAATAAATTTTTGGTGAATCTGTAAGGTTTTGTTCAACTGCCAGCCGGACCCCGATGTTGAAATTCCATTGCCCTGTACTCTTCCTTACATACGGATTGAACGACAGTATATATTTGGGGTCAAGATTAATAGAATCAGAAAGCCGGTAATGATCTATCTCCAATGCCCCTCCGATATAAAAGCCCTTATGAAGCTTTGACATTGCCCCGGAGAAACCAACATGATTCATTGTCCGTTCCTTTGTATCATGAAAGTAGTCATATGAAAGACCAAAGTCGTAAGCAAGGTCGGTTGAGTCAAGGTTCATGGAACTATAGGAAGCAACGCCTCCAATATCATAATAATTCAGCTTTATGTCCTGCTTGTTAAAATTAAAAAGCTCCTCAGTGTTGTAACCATAGGCATACCTTACTTTCTGAAGAAAATTTGCCGATACGTCAAGAGAGCTCTTATCGAAGAATTTCTTTCCGAATAATGAAACATCATTATCCATAAATCCTGCAAATACTCTCTGGTCATTCTCCAATGGAACTTTTCCATTTGAAGAATAATGCTTTGCGTAGAAACCGACAGCAGAACTCTTTGATCTGAGATTGGTAACGCTCAATTCTGCAAGCGGTGTATTATTATTTCCAAATCCTACTTTTAAATAGCTTTTATATAATCTGGGAAGAGGATCGGAAAGAAGTGAGGCTGACTTTATAGGACTAATTGCATAAGTCGGGGTATAGGCCTTTGATATCACGTCGTAGCTGAAGACAGGATTAACTGTTGCCGTATCGATTATCTCAGGCAGAAAGCTTTTTTTCCTTGCATCAGCAAGCGATGGCTTATAAGGATTATACAATGTAACCTCCCTTGCAAGATCCGATTCTTTTTTAGTAACCTGGGCATTAACCGGCAAAAAGAAGATTACTATCTGGAATATAATTATTATGTTTCTTTTCATCATTTCAGTAATTTCAAATTTTTAATCGCTCTTGTTTCAAATATTTCTGCTTTAAAAGAGATTAAAAAACATCAGTTCCCTGCATCAATTGATGCCAGTTTTTCTTTTACCTCATCCAGAATGCCATCATTCTCTGTTGTGTAATATTCCTTCAGGCTCTGCAGAGTTGCCCTTGCCTGCAGCGTGTCGCCCTTTTTAATGCTTATATCAGCAAGAAGCAGGAACATTTTAGCCATCCAGAACTGATGAGGACAATTCTGATCAATAAATTGAGTAACAATTTTTTCAGATTCCGCATCACTGCCTTTTTTGAAAAGAATCTCAGCAACCCTGTATTTCGATTCGGCCCCTTCAATACTGACCACTTCTGTTGCTGTTTTCCGGAAATCTCTCAGGGCATCATCGAATTCATTAAGGCTGTAATGGGCTTTAGCGCTGACAAAGATTGCCTCGCGGGTCAGCTCTTCCGGCATATTCGTAGAATTCTTAATCTTATCGGAGGCTTTAATACTTTTCTGGGCATCTCCCTCCTGATAAGCTGATCTTAACTGACCTCTCAGGGCAATGAGCTTTTTTTCTGAAGCTGTTGTAACTTTTTCAAGCCGCTCATAATAATCAAAAGCAGACGAAAATTCCTCGTCTTCATAAAGTATAGACGAGGCCGCAATAAGTGATTGTTCCAGGAACTGATTGTTCGGGACATTTATGACCTCTTTATAAAAGCCCAGTGCCTCATCTTTTTTCTCTGATGAATTGAGACATTCGGCAAGATAAAACTGGGCGTTAAGCCTGAAGCTTCCGTTCTGAAAATCACGTAGGTAATTTCTAAAAACTTCCGATGCCCGGTCGCATTTCCCGGATATATAAAGATTTTCACCTGACATATAGAGGAGGGAATCTTTCTCAGTTATATTCACATCGCCATATCCGATCGATTTCACATAAGCAAAATAGCTTTCCACATCGTTCATTTCCACGTAAGTATTCCTTAGTCCGGTAAGGGCATATCTTGCTTCAGGTGTCGACTGGTAATTCTCAATTACCTTCTTAAACTGGGCGACAGACTTCTCGTTTTCTCCCTGGTTATAATAAAGCAATCCAAGCTGGACTATAGCCCTGGGGACAAAAGGGCTTGACTGATAATTGGCTATGATATTTATAAAATCTGCTTCACCGCGTTTGAAATCCTCCTGGACCAGGTATGACCTTCCCCGTTCATAAATAGCATTTGGTACATAGGCTGAAGAGGGGTATCTTGTTGTAAGTGAGGTCAGAACTTCAGCCTTGCCTTTTTGATTATTGGTAAGTCCCAGACAGAATCCTTTTTGATATAATGCATAATCCGCATCTGTTTTGCCAGCTGCAATAATTTTATCATAATAGCTTATAGCCCTGGGATAATCGGTTGTGATAAAATAACAGTCGGCCATTCTGAGTTTTGTGTCAAGCTGAACTTCAGGCTTTGCATTAACAGCATCCGATTCAAATGCTGTGAAGTGAGTAAGCGCCCCATTGTAATCCTTAAGGTTGAAATAGGTATACCCCAGATTATATCTGACAAGGTCAGCCTCAGAAAGGAGCATTGATCCTGGAATTCCCATGAACAGCTCATATCCGGTTTTTGCCTTTTCATAATCTCCTGACCGGTAATCTGCCTCAGCCCGCCAGTAAATAGCTCTTGCCCTGAACTCCTTGTTGTACTTTTCATATTTCAGCGATCTGTCGAACATGCCTGCAGCCTGGTCAATCTCCATGTTCTTGAATAATTCAAGGCCCCTGAAAAATGCAACCCGCTGGTAAGCGGATTCAAGCCTGCTGTCTTTATTGCCTATTCTATCGAGAGCGGAAAGAGCTGCTTTATAGTTTTTAATCTCAGTGAATGTCGATACCAGGTAATTATAGGCTTCTTCTATTTTATCGGAGCCGGGATAAAGTTCTATATACTCCTGAAATGCTGCAATTGCTTCACCAAATGGTGAAGATGATGTCTCATAGGATAGTTTGGCAAAATTAAAAAGAGCTTCTTCCTTCAGCTTGGCATCAAAATCCATTTTTGAGGCTTGTCCGAAAGCAAACTGAGCCTTTTTCCTGTCACCTTTCTGCAAATAACAGTCGCCAAGTACGAACCATATATTCTGACTCAGTGAGTCTGATTTAGCTCCGGTTTCCAGAAGTATTTCTATTGCCTGGTCTATCTTCCCCGACTGGTAATAACAGTATCCAAGCTGATATTTATCTTCCCTTGCACTGGTTTTGGCACCAGCATTAAACTGTTCGAAATAGGGCAACGCCTCCTGATAATTACCTTTGTTGTAATAAGCATCACCTATGAACCTGTACATCTCAATTGCTCTTTCCTTAGGCGCTGATTTAAGAAGATCGGTGCAATCTCAATTATCCCGTCATAATCCTTGTTCAGGTACATAATCTGTGCGATGTAAAAAGGGACTATCGGACCAAAGGTTTCATCATCCTTAAGTTTAACAAAGCCTTCCAGTGCAGTCTCATACATTTTCTGTTCATATGCGATATGCGAAAAATAATAGAGAGCAGGTGCAGTATATTCAGTATCGATATCCTTTATTTCAGAAAACATCATCAGCGCCTTTGCTTTATCTCCCGTTCACATAGAGTGAATAACCGTACCTGAAAAAGTACTCCGGCAGCTTGTCGTTATCCAGTTCCTGCCTTCTGACAAGTTCATAGTAAGGACATGCTTTCCTGTAGCTTTTATTCTGATAGAAATAATCACCCAGGGCAAGCCTTGATTCATTGAGCCTGGGACTCTCGGGATGCCTTGCCATAAATGATGTCATCCTGTATTCAGAATCAGGATTAAAAAGCCTCAGTGCAGAAAGGGCAGCAAAATATTCAGCTTCGGAAAGACTTACTGCATCATTTTGATTATCATTCTCTATATAAGCATCAAAAATCCTTATCGCCGCTGCATATTTTTCTTTACTAAATAAATCCATTGCTCTTTTGAATTCCGACCTGAGGTCATCGCCCGAAAAGGATACCTGAGATATGACCGGAATAATAAAAGCAAAAAAGAAATTGAAAAACAGGAATGCTTTTTTACTGTTCATAACTTATATTTTTCGGCTGTTAATTATTGCAATGCATCTGACGACAGAATTACTCCTCTGTCATTAACATTCTAATAATTAGCCATATATAACAAAAATCGATTTTATCCAGCACTGGCAAAAATACAACTATAAAACGGTGGCCTCAGGCCTTTATTACTGAATTTATTAACAGTTAAATGTTATTTATCAATTCTTTCTTTATTTTGTACTGCAAATATCGGATAAATGCAGGATTCCCAGCCTCAGGAGAGGATAATTGAACTAGCCGGCTGCAAAATCTGGCAGCAGGATCATCTTGTTTTGACAGACGTAAATCTGAATGTCAGCAAGGGTGAATTTATTTACCTTGTTGGCAAGGTTGGAAGCGGCAAGACAAGCCTGATAAAAACCCTCAATGCGCAGCTGCCTCTGAAAGAAGGCACAGGCATTGTTGCCGGATTTAACCTTGCGGTGATAAAAAACAGGGAGATCCCTTACCTAAGAAGAAAAATAGGAATTGTCTTCCAGGATTTCCAGCTGCTGATAGACAGATCGGTCAATGACAACCTTGAATTTGTTCTTAGGGCTACAGGATGGAAAGACAACGCTGAAATCGACAAGCGGATAAATGAAGTTCTTGACAAGGTGGGGCTGAACCTGAAAGGCTACAAGATGCCACACCAGCTTTCTGGAGGAGAACAGCAGCGTGTGGTAATTGGAAGGGCTTTGCTAAATGAGCCTGAGATAATCCTTGCCGACGAGCCCACAGGCAACCTCGATCCTGAAACTTCTGAAGGCATTGTACGGTTGCTTAAAGATATTAGCAATACCGGAAGAGCAGTTATAATTGCAACCCACAATTACACAATCGTAAAAAAATTCAGCGCCAGAACCATCAAATTTGAAAACGGGAAAATGTCAGAAGTCAGGAACGACGAGGAAATAGAACTGGAGAGACTCTGATAAGAGAGACGAGTAAGACGGAAGATAAAAATTAATAGTTGGAGTTTATTGCCTTATGGTATTTGTTCCCTGAGGGTGAATTCAAAAAGATCACGCCATTCTTTACATTCCGTTGTATCCAGAAGCGATGTATTGTGCCAGATACTAATAAACAAACCACCTGCTTTTTTGGTCTGCTGAATTAAACTGCGTATTGAAGCCTTTACCTCGATTGCCTTCAGATTTCTATTTCCTTTAAAAGTTGCGTCCATAATCTGGAAAGGAAATATGCGGAGATCCGTTATCCTATCCCCGATTACATCATAAAACCAGAAAGGCCGGGCAATTCCTGCCCTGAAACCCGGTTCATCGCTGAAACCCATTGAATAGTCTTCCGTAATGCCTGCATTACTGATATTCCTGTAAGATCCAGGCATGGCAATCTTCAGAAAATGGAACCTGCTCAACATGGCAATCCTTCTTAAGAATTGTTTTAAAGCGCTGAACTTCCGTCATGATAAGAGATATGATCCACCGAAGCTTTGAAAGAGGGATGAATTCCGATATTGAATTTGCCTGCAATCCTGTTTATCAGGTTTCTGTATTCTTGATTTTTCCACGAAGGATTATTATCAAAATCTGAATGATCCCCAACAGGGGCGAAGAATCTTGCTTCAGTTTTGTTCCGGCTGATCGATTCTGTAATATAATCAAAGACATCATAAGGATCCTTCTCCCCTCCTGTGAGACAGTTTAAACTATTTCGGGCATTTTTTGATTTTGAGGCAAAATCATGCAGAAAACCTCCAATATTGCCTATCATATTCTTGCCCAGGTAGGCAAACGGTTCATCAATATCAAATGTAACCAGAGCTTTGTATTCGTTGCGTTTAAATGTCAATATCTGAAATTTTCTTACAAGTGATCTTGCAAGTTCCCTGGCCCATAGATCAACAACCGGTATACCAATAAATCCATGTTTAAATGCAAGCGATCCGGATGAACAGAACCTGCCATACATATCAGGCTTAAACTCCAGGTACTCTTCATACCTGGAAACCATATAAAAGGTGGCAGCAAAGATGTCAAACGGAAAGTCCGAATCACCCGGACAACTAAAGAAAGAGAGGAACTCCTTTCGATTCATTAACAACAATCTCCTGCGGCCTGACTCCTTTCTCTCAAACAGTATCGGAACCGGATTAATTCTGAAAGAATCCGGAATCTTTTCCTCAGAATAGTTGATTACAGGGAATTTCCCGAGCTTTCGCCTGTCAGTAACTATCTCCCACGATAAACCCAGTATCTCATTCAGAATAAGGTCGGCTGCATATCTTAACCGCGGAAGATTGCCGGTTGTGAATATTTTAACTGGTTTTACCTCCATACATACAAATTTATGCAATTAAATGGAGGTTTTAACTATAAACCAGAGAACAATAAGCAGATGAAAAAGACTCAAAAGAAAACCAGAGGGAAGTTTTATCTCTTCATAAAATCATCGTACAGGACCTGGAGGTAGGCTTTGCCAAGGGTTTCATTGAGATCCGGATTAACGCCTGTCCTGATGACAGGCTCTCCAAGTTTATGATCATAAATAACAGTAGAGCTGTCTGTTAAAAATGCAAATCCTTCATTGAATGTATAAAAGGCAAAAGAGTTTGATTCATCCGAAAGCAGATCCTTTGCATAAGGAAAATCACCGGGAATATCAAGCTGGTTCAGCAATGTCAGAGAAATATCAACCTGGCTGCCAAGCTTTTCTACTTTTTACCGGTTTCATTCAGGGCTCCGCCTAACCATAACATGGGTATCTTAAATATGTCCTGAGAATAGACAAGATCATTAGTGGAATTCCTTCGGCAATGATCAGCCACGAGAATTACCAGGGTGTTCTTCCACCAGCCTCTGGTTTTTGCCCATGTTATGAAATCTCCTACTGCTTTATCGGTATAGTAAATTGAATTTCTGAATTTTGTCAGCTCATCCTTCCCCTGAAAGACAGGCTCCATAGGCACTTCAAAAGGTTCATGGCTTGAAAGTGTCAGGACAACCCTGAAAAACGGTTCTTTAACTATCTCCATGGAATCCTGAAGCGATTGAAAACAATACATGGTCGTGGACACCCCAATTCGAATTATAATTTGACGGATCAAAATTATCCATAGTTATTATCCGGCTGAATTCCGATGCTATAACAAATGAGTGAAAATTGGCAAAGTTTATATCACCACCGTACCAGAACGAACTGTTATATCCATGGCCGTTCATAATCTTCACAAAACTTACCATCGACTGGGTCTTCTTTGGATCCTTGATTATTGAGACTGAAGGCTGGGCAGGAAATCCATTAAGTATTGCAGGCAGGGCTTTATCGGTTCTGTTTCCGGATGCATAAAAATCCGAGAACACGAGACCCTCATCAATCAGTTTATTCAGGCAGGGTGTGGTCAGTGAATCACCTCCCAGGGGACCAACAAGCCTGTTGCCGAAACTTTCAAGAATAATGATCATTATATTGGGCCTTTCGGTATCAAGTACCTTCCGGGTATCTCCTTTTTTGATAGTCAGTGAATCGCGCAAAGAGATGGCATTGTTTAAGTCCCCAAATGAATAAGGATTGGTTTCCGGATTCCTGTTGAAATATGAAGCTCCCACATTCCATACAACATTTATTGCAGCATGATTGGCAAACAGACTCTTATGGAAATATACTGTACCTGCATTTATTGGAAGTCCAAATCCGCCCCTGGCCGGAATTATCAGTGAACCAAATAACAGCATGAAAAAGAATGTTGCCGGAACTTTATAGCGGATATCTCCGGAGTCTGAAAATAATTTGTCAACAAATCTATTATACAGGTACCCGAAAAGTATTGTTATAGAAATAACAGTAAGACAGACAATTATAATGGTCATTGTAGTAACTGAGGCTGCGGCATCCTGTGGTGTTTTAAGGTAAATAAAGGGTGTATAGTCCATCCGGAAGCCCCAGTAAGTATACAAGACTGCATCTCCTATGACTAACGAAGAGGAGATAAAAAGTAAAAACCATGTATAAATTCTCATAAAATGCCTGTACCAGTCTCCTCTGATCCAGATGGCAGGCAGGCATCCAAGCAATGGGAAAACGAAAATATATGAGATAGCTGAAATATCAAGCTTTATTCCATGGGTAAATGCCCCGGCGAGGACTTTAAATCCCAGGCTTGCAGCCTCCTTGTTATTAATGATCAGAAATAATAGCCTGGCAAAATAAAAGAATGCCAGCCAGAATATTGCAAGCAGTGCCAGTGCTGTAAGTCTCCTTTTCATTTAACTGCCGGAATTATATGTTCAGTTTTTTCAACTCTCGTATTAAGATAAAAAAGGACGAGCGATCCTGTTATTATGATCATCCCTGTTATTGTAAGCCATTCGGGATTTTCACCGGGTACCAGCAGCCAGCTCAAAACGGCCCCAACGACAGGAATAATGAATTTCCACAGGTTCAGCTCCGATACCTTTACCCCGGGTCGCTGAAGAAGCTTAAACCATAATGAAAACGCAAAGGCTGCCATAAAACTTAACCAGACAAGTACGAGCCAGTAAACAAGAGGTTTGCCTGCCTGCACAGTCCCTTCTATGGGCAGTGAAAAAAGGTACAGGATCAAACCTCCGGTTCCGAGCGAAAAAGAACTCAGAACCAATGGATTCATACCCTTGCTTTTAAGCGAAACGACCACATTACTCACGGCTGTTGCAATATTTGCGAAAAGGATCATTATTACTCCAAGAAATTCAATTGCAGTTCCTAACCTGAAGGCCTGCCTTCCTGCAGAGATAAGAATAACTCCGGATATACCAAATATTATTGTGATGATCTTGGGTCTGTTAAGTTTGTCTTCCTTATGCATCATTGAAGCAACTACTGCAGTTACAAGAGGTTGCGATCCCACTATTACCGCACCAAGAGCTCCCGGAACGAGATCCATTCCAAAGTAAAACAGGGAATAATTGATCAGCGTCTGAAGAACCATAACCATTGTAACAACCTTCCAGTTTTCCCGTAAAATTCTATAATATAATGTTGGTTTCACAGTGAAAGGTAGTATCATCAATCCTGATATCATGAATCTTATTCCTGCAAAATGCAACGGAGTGTCATACTGAAGTCCAAGCTTGATGCCTGCATAGGCAGTTGACCAGAGAAGGCATGCAATGATAGCCCAGAATACCGTATTCCTTTTGCTGTACACTTAGAAATAATCAGGCCGCAAATATCAGAAAAAAAATCATTTTTCAAGCATATTACTGTCGCGTGCCATAAGGATTAATTTAATAGATTTGTCCATTGATTAATTCAAACACTATGACTGTTGCTGAATACATTGCTGATCAATTATTTAAGAACGGCGTCAGGCATGTTTTTGGCATTCCGGGCGGTCCGTCAATACCTTATATGGAAGCCTTCAGGTCGGCCGGTATTGATTTTATCCTTACTTCAAATGAGGCAGCAGCCGGGATAATGGCTGATGTAACGGCCAGACTGACAGGAGTTCCCGGCGTATGCCATGCCACATTCGGACCGGGCGCTGCAAATATGACTACAGGAGCCGGTGGAGCTCTTCTCGACAGATCGTCAGTAATTATTTTCACCAGTGAGATGGATGAGAAAATGATTAACCGGACTGCCCAGATGAATATAGATCATCAGAAACTCTTTGAATCAGTAACAAAAGCAACTTTCAGGCTTACTCCGGATAATACAGCTGAGGTTATTCAAAAAGCATTTAAAATATGCAGGGAAGAGTATCCCGGACCGGTTCATATCGGGCTCCCTTCAGATATTGCCGGCAACGAAGTGGCAGAAGCCTCCGGATATGCTGCAAAAACTGAAACAGGAGTATATCACAATGATATTGACGGGATAATATCAGTTCTTGAAAAATCCAGAAAGCCATTACTAGCTGTCGGGCTAACGTCTGCAAGATATGGAATTGGAAGCATGCTGACTGGCTTCCTTGAGAAATACAGGTTGCCGGTCGTATTGACGCCCATGGCAAAAGGTTTGCTCTCCGAAGATCACCCTTGTTACGCAGGTGTCCTGTTCCATGCATTAAGCGATTACCTCGAAGATATTTATGAAGAAACTGATCTTGTTATTGGTGTGGGCTATGACCCGGTCGAATACAATTATGAATCATGGATGCCGGATGTACCTCTGATCCATTTCGGCACAAAAGAGACCGATCTGCCTCTCCTTGATAATGTTATGCAGTTTACCGGCACCCCTGACCAGTGGTTCAGCATTCTTAACAGTTTGGATCACAGCTTAATTATCTTCGACAAAACCTCATTGCAGTCCATCCGCGACGAAACAGCTGCCGTATTTAAAGGATTCACTGATCATTTCGGCCCTGTAACTGCTTTAAAGGTTTTGCAGGAGGAGCTTCCTGAGGATGCTATATTGACTGTTGATGTCGGCTCCCATCTCCATCTTGCAGGTCAATTCTGGAAGACATCAGGCAGACAGAATATCATAATGACAAACGGATGGTCGGGAATGGGATTCGGCATGCCGGCTTCCCTGGCAGCTAAAATTATCAATCCGGAAAAAACGGTAGTGTGCGTTACAGGCGATGGCGGATTTCTTATGATGGCAGGAGAGATAATTACTTCCCGGAGATATAATCTTCCTGTTATAACGGTAGTTCTTTCAGATGGAGAACTGAACCTGATAAAGCTTAAACAATCATGGCAAAACCTGTCTCCGTACGCAACCAGCCTTTATTCCGGAGATTTGTTTGATTCAGAGATGTTTTTCGGAATTGATGTATTTATAGCTGATTCAGATGAGAGCATGAGAACAGCAATCAACGATGCGCTCAAGATAAATAAGCCAGTTATAATAAATGCACATATAGATCCTGAAGATTATAAGTGGCTGGTTGTCAGAAAGCAGAACTAGTACTGACCCTATTTTTCAGGTTTTGTTTCCTTCGATAGCTTTTTCTCTTTGGCAGCTTTAGGGGCTTTTGGCTTCGCCTTCTCTTCGGAACTTTTGGTTTCAGTTACCTTTTTGTTCTCCTTAACGGGTTTAGTCTTTTTGACCTCTTTTATCTCTTCTGAGACTGGTTCAGCTGCTTTAATTTCTTTCTTCGGCTCTTTGGCTGGTTTAGATTCCGTAGCTTCTTTTGCAGTCTTTGCAGGTTTCTCTGCCTTGACTTCCTTTACTTCCCTGGTTGTCTTAACTTCCTTAGCCTCAACTACTTCAACAACTTCTTTAACTTCAGGGACCTCTTTTTTCTCTTTCAGCAGTTTCTTATCTTTTAATTCCTTCTCCTGCGGTTTATTTACTTGTTTAATCTCTGGTTTGTCAGCTTTTTTTCTACGGCGTCTGACTCCATAGGTTCCAAGAATGATTTTGCCTCTCCTGGATTTCTTATCACCTTTTCCCATTATATTAATTTTAAGATTATGACTCTTTTTTGAATCG
The DNA here is from genome assembly GCA_963702415.1 of uncultured Bacteroidales bacterium. Lineage (GTDB taxonomy): Bacteria > Bacteroidota > Bacteroidia > Bacteroidales > VadinHA17 > LD21. The sequence continues at coordinate 18,790 of CAVPCP010000027.1, forward strand.
CGTAAAGTTAATAATATTCTTTATTTTTAATCAAAATTTTATGGTTTCGTTAAACAGAACAAAACCGGGAATAGAATTAATCCATCAATGCAGAAAAACTCAAATTGCCGTAAAGATGAGAAGAAAAGAAAGGGAAATAACAGACATTGATGAGATCGGGTCAATTATCTCACGTTGTGATGTATGCAGGATTGCACTGTCAGACAACAATATCCCTTACATAGTAACGATGAACTTTGGTTATACCGGAGGAGCCGGGAAAAAACTTTATTTTCATTGTGCCAGAGAGGGAAAGAAACTGGAAATAATAAGAAAAAATAATTTTGTATGCTTTCAATTCGACACTGACCACCAGCTTGAAAAGGGTGAAAATGCTTGTGATTTTGGAATGAGCTACAGATCGGTAGTCGGATGGGGCAATATTAAAATTATCACTGAAGAAGAAGAAAAGAAGCGCGGACTTAACTATATAATGTCGAATTATTCGGACAGAGTTGAATTTACCTATAAACAGGCTGTTTTAGACAGAACGATTATCCTGTGTCTCAATATCAGTGAGATGAAGGGTAAAAAATGCTGAGGCTAACATTCCGTTAAATCTGTAACGGCATCGTAAAAACATAATTATAATCAGTAAATTGCGCAAAATTCAGAATACAATTATGGGAACTTTAAACGATCTTAGACTGGCTGTACTTATTGATGCCGATAATATACCTCATTCAAATGTCAAAGGCATGCTGGAAGAGATAGCAAAATACGGTACTCCAACTTTCAAGAGAATTTATGGCGACTGGACAAGGCCTACCATATCAGGATGGAAATCAGTACTTCTGGAGAATGCCATAACGCCTGTTCAGCAATACGGCTATACAAAAGGTAAAAATTCGACAGACTCTGCAATGATAATCGATGCCATGGATATCCTTTATTCCGGTAAGGTAGATGGATTTTGCCTGGTGTCGAGCGACAGTGATTTCACTCGTCTGGCGACAAGGTTAAGGGAAGCCGGGATGAAAGTCATAGGTATTGGTGAAAGAAAGACCCCATCGCCCTTTATTATTGCATGTGATAAATTCATTTATCTGGAAATAATTAATTCATCACCCGGAGTGACTGATAATTATGTTGTTAAGAAAAAACCCGGCAAGCTTGCCAGGAGTAAGACCAGGAATGATGAGAGTGATCGGCAGGGTCAGATACTTAAAGCAAAACATCTTATAGCTTCAACAATTACTGACCTTGCCGATGAAAACGGCTGGGCTTATCTTGGAGACGTTGGCAATCTGATCCTTAAAAAACAACCTGATTTCGATCCCAGGAATTATGGTTTTACACAAGCTGACCCCTCTGATCAGATCACTTGATTTTGAGATTGATGAGAGAGATTCCGGCCAGAATAATATCAGGCATATTTATATACGTAATAAGAAATAGCAAGTCAGGCTATTGAATTATTATAAAGAATCCGGAACCGGAATAAAATTACTGCATAAGCCGAACAATTTCCGGAGCCTGTTGTTTATAAAATCATCATACAGTAATCAATATGGCATCATTATTGGTGATTTATGGCAACTAAGGTTCTCATTCTGCCAAAAAGCAGTTAAAATCAATTATATTATAAGTTTTTATTTTCAGATATCAAAAATAAATATGACCTTTGTTACTGTTTTATTTACTTAATTATTGAATTATGAACATTTATGTAGGAAGTCTTCATTTTAAAATGAATGAAGCAGAATTAAAAGAAATCTTTGAAGAGTATGGCGAAGTAGGATCCGCAAAAATCATTATTGACAAATACTCTGGGAAAAGCAAAGGATTTGGTTTCGTTGAGATGCCCAACGAAGCCGAGGCTAAGAAGGCCATTGAGGAACTTAATGGTGCTGAAATTCAGGGCAGGAAAATAATTGTTAACGAATCTATTGAAAGGACTGACAGAAGAAGTAATTTCAGAGGCGGTGGTGATAACGACCGCAGAGGCGGTGGCGGCGGAACAGAAGGGATAATTACAGATAGAAGACAAAAACTCAAAAACTATGAAAGGTACTGTTAAATGGTATGACAGGGTAAAGGGTTACGGGTTTCTCCAGACTGAAGATCAAAAGGATATTTTTATCCATCGTTCAGGTTTGGAGGTTCCTCAGACCGAACTTGAAACAGGACAGGCGGTAGAGTTTGAGATTGAAACCAGAGAAAAAGGGCCTGTCGCTATCAAGGTAAAAAGAGTAGAATAAGTTTTGCTCAGAACTATAATAAAAGAGGCTGCACGATTGTGCAGCCTCTTTTTGGTTTTATCCCAAATCTTTACACCAACTTCCAGGGACTCCTGTATTCATAATGCAGGCGTTTTGTTGCTTCACCATCAGCATCATCAATAAAAGTTTCCGTTTCAGGATTCCATTTGATTGTCCTTTTAAGGTCGCATGCAATATTCCCGAGTGTGCAAACAGTACAGCTGCTGTGGCCTATCTCAACAGGAACAACCGGATCTCGCCGCAGTTTTACAGACTCGATAAAGTTTGCCTGGTGAGGAATCCTGGTTTCATAAGGACCCTCTTCTGTTGAAGCTGCCGATGCAGGAAGATTAAACTTTGGATCAGATGTATTGACATAGCCGCGGGAAACCTCTATCCACCCGTTTTCTCCCCAGAATTTCACACCCTTCGTCAGTTGGTCATCAAATGGTTCCGATGTCATTACGACACCATTTGCATATTTCCATGATATGAACTCGGTACCGTCTCCTATCGGCGATATCTCAACCGGTCCGCTTTTATCCATTCCCAGTCCCCACTGGGCTATATCGAACATATGAGCACCCCAGTCGGTTGTAAAACCTCCGCCCATCTCTTTGTACCATCGCCATGCACCCCAAATTTCCTCGTCCTTTTCCGGATCAAGGGAAATAGGAGGATCAAGCTCGATTATTGAAATGGATATCTGCATTCAGAGGTCCTAGCCAAAGATCCCAGTTAAGATCGGCAGGAAGCGGTTCTTCAGGAAGATTATAAGGCGTCGGAGGCGCACCAACATATGCATTGACTTTAGTTATCTTACCCAGAGCTCCGGTCTGGACCAGATTGACAACATGCTGGAATTCCGGGCTGGAACGTTGCTGGCTGCCAACCGCAAGTATCCTGTTGTTTTCCCTGACAACCTTTTTCAGTTCCTGCCCCTCCTTAATTGTGAAGGTCATCGGCTTTTCAAGATAGACATCCTTTCCGGCTTTGCAGGCGGCAATAGCTATCATGGCATGGTTGTGGTCAGGAACAGCTATCACCACAGCATTAATATCCTGCCTTGCAAGAAGATCCTGATACTTTTCGTATGTTTCAATCTTAACTTCCCTGCCTGCCTTGGCATAGAACTCGTTTACCCTCTTTTCAAAACGCTTGCGTTTGATGCCATACACATCACAACCTGCAAGAACCTTTACTCCTGGTACCTGGAGGAAACCGCTGAGAAGGAACATCGACTGACGCCCCATACCAATAAAGCCAAGAGCGATTTCATCTTCTGCACCGGCTTCGGTTTTTGCTTTAGTCTTTCCCTTGCAGGATGTGGCAAGACTTGGAATGACTACCATTCCGGCCATTCCGGCAGCGGCTGAACCAAGGAAATGACGCCTTGACCATAGTTTTCTCTGATCTTTCATAAGTTAGTTTCTGTTTTGGTTAATTTCGATTATTGATTATATAATACTCTTATCCGATTGAGATATTTCTGACATAAAATTATAGTTTTTTTCAATTCGCAATGAACCAGAATGATAAATTCTCAGAATCTGCCGAAGATCGAATATTTTCCCGTATTGCAAAAGATGGAAGAGTAAAGGAATAAACCAAAGAGACTGGTTTCCATTTTTCTTTCAAGATGCAAAACCGGCTGGCCTTTTGACAATTTGAGGTACCTGCTGATTTTAGGGGAGGCGGAAATGGCTCTGATCCTTTGTTCCCCGCCTTTTATCTCAATATGATAATTCTCTCTCAGTATCCTGAAAAGCGATCTGTTCTCAAACTGCCTTGCAGTGATCCTCGGCAGATTAATATTTGCTATATAGCTGATATCATAAAATATGGGTATATCGTCAAGCAAACGGAGTCTTTCCATATAAATACAACCCGATTCCTTTTCAAGCTCTGTCAATGGAAACATGAAATTCCCGGGCCACCGGATCAGACCCGGCTTCACAATAATTCTGGTTTTCAGATTCCTGCCGCCAACGGCTGAAGTAGTCCCTGAAACTGACAGAATGCCGATCTCCTGCGGAGGATGCTGAACGATACTCCCTTTGCCCTGATGTTTTCTAATGTACCCGTCATTAGCCAGATAGCTGAGCGACTGACGTACTGTCGGCCGGGTCATCCCATAAAGCTGGCACAGCTCATTTTCGGATGGCAACAAGTCTCCTTCCCTGTAAACACCATCATCAATATGCTTGCGGAGCATTTCGTAAAGCCTTCTGTATTGAGGAATTGTACCGGCCGGTGGCATTTGTATAATTTTTTTGTAAATATAATATATTTTACTTGTAAATACAAGTTATTTATTCTATTTTTGTAATCGCATAATAATTAACTATATCAAGTTTTTTTTATTTTTATATTATTCAACTTATAGTAACAAGTATTAACAAGCAACCAGAAACAAGCAACTCACCAATAACCAAAAGAATGGCTATCCCAGTTATAATGCCTAAACAGGGCCAATCGGTTGAAACCTGCATTATTACAAAGTGGTTCAAGAAAAAGGGAGATACGATAAAAACCGGAGATCTTCTTTTTTCCTATGAAACCGATAAGGCTGCTTTTGATGTTGAATCACCTGCCGACGGAACACTTCTCGAAGTAATTTATGGCGACGGAGCCGAAGTTCCGGTTCTTGCGAATGTGGCTCTCCTGGGGAATGAAGGCGAGAAGGTCGATTATATTGTGCCCATTAAAGCCGGTGATCCAGTTAAAACGGATACCACTTATAAATCAGAAGTGAGCAATAAAACTATTTCTGCTGCAGAAAACTCAGTAACAGCGAGTGAACAAAGTGATTCTAAGATCAGAATATCTCCCCGTGCAAGACGATTTGCTGATAAAAAGGGAGTGAATTACTCAGGTATTCCCGGGTCAGGACCAAACGGAAGGATTATCTGCAGCGACGTTGAAAGAGTTCTTATATCATCCCCTGTACAGACTGAGAATGTTTATAAATCTGCTGATGAATATACTGAACAGCCACTTTCAAACTTGCGAAAAATTATTGCCAGAACAATGCACGCATCACTTCAGAACTCTGCGCAACTCACTCACCATATGAGTGCCGATGTAAGGAATCTGATGGAGGCAAGGAGAAAAATCAAGGATAAAATACAAAGCGGAACCCGACAGCAGGATATTACTTTAAACGACATGGTATGCTGGTGCGTGATAAGAGCTCTTGAAAAATTCCCTGAGGTTAACAGCCATTTTCTTGAGGACCGTAAAAAGATTTTCAACAAAGTTCACCTGGGTATTGCTGTTGATACTTCAAGGGGATTAATTGTTCCGGTAATTAAAAACGCTGATGATATGGATCTTGTAAAGCTCTCGCTGGAACTTAAATCAGCAGCTGAGGCATGCAGGAAAGGAAGCATAAGTCCCGAGCTTATTCAGAGTACAGCGGCATCGTTCACTGTTTCCAATCTTGGGAATTATGGTGTTGAGGTTTTCACGCCGGTTATAAATCTTCCTCAAAGTGCGATCCTTGGTGTTTGTACAATAATATACAGGCCGGCCGATCTTGGTAATAATACCTTTGGATTTATTCCATATATAGGATTATCATTGACATACGACCACAGATCAGTCGACGGAGGACCAGCAACACTCTTCCTGAAAGAGATAAAAGAACAGATTGAAAAATTCAGTTTTTAAAAAGGTGCCCCCCATCCCCCCTGAAGGGGGGCTATATCGATATTTTTTAAGTCCCCTTCTGCGCCTTCGCGTAGCCGCTTCGGCGGAGCAAGGCAGGGGATTTAGGGGCAAAACAAAAGGGTGAAAAAGAAAAGCAAAATAAACAGCAAAAATATAATATATGCCTAAAAGTCAGAACATTAATCCAAATGATGTACGTAAACCGCAATTCATCGAGTTTGGGAAAATTCCTGTAAACCAGTACAAAAAGTCAATTGAGGAGGAGAAGAGCAACTTTACCAGCGATGACTTCATAAGAATATATCACGACATGGTAATTATAAGGGAATTTGAAACTATGCTGAACCTGATAAAAACCACAAATGAATACAGGGGGATTGCTTACAATCACCCCGGACCGGCACACCTGTCGATCGGTCAGGAAGCCTCCGCAGTGGGAATGGCTTACAACCTTGATATTGACGATTACATTTTTGGTTCACATCGCAGTCACGGTGAGATACTTGCCAAGGGGCTTTCGGCTATTAACAAACTTGACGAAGAGACTCTCTATACAATAATGAATACCTACTTCGGAGGCAAAGCCCTCAAAGTTGTTGAAAAAAGTTTCATGGGACCTATCAGGGAGCTGGCAAAACACTTTTTGCTGTACGGCGCTCTGGCTGAGATCTTTGCCCGCGAAAACGGATTCAATAAAGGACTGGGTGGTTCAATGCACGCATTCTTCACTCCTTTCGGAATTTATCCCAATAATGCAATAGTCGGGGGTTCGGGAGATATTTCTGTAGGCGCTGCACTCTATAAAAAAATTAACAGGAAGAATGGCATAGTAGTATGCAATATTGGTGATGCATCAATGGGATGTGGTCCAGTATGGGAAGGTATTACATTTGCCACCATGGATCAGTACAGTACATTATGGAAAGGAGACTACAGGGGAGGCTTGCCGCTTATTTTCAACTTTATGAATAACCTGTACGGAATGGGTGGACAGACCATGGGTGAGACAATGGGATACGGGATTCTTGCAAGAATTGGTGCCGGAGTCAATCCGGAAATGATGCATTCAGAAAGGGTCGACGGGTACAATCCGCTGGCTGTTATTGATGCATTCAGACGCAAAAAAGAGATCCTTTTGGAAAAAAGGGGCCCTGTTCTTCTCGATACACTCACTTACAGGATAAGCGGACATTCACCATCAGATGCTTCATCATACAGATCGAAAGAAGAAATTGAGGCATGGACCAGGGAGGATTCAATAATTGCCTATGGGAACCAGCTTACAGAATCCGGGATCGCCGATCCGTTGCTGCTTGAGGAGATCAGGAATGAAGCAGGGGACCTGCTTAAACATATTCTCAGGCTTACTATTGACGATGAAACCTCTCCAAGGCTTGACCTTTCAGACAATCCCGACGCGATAGGCAGTATGATGTTTTCAAACCGGTCTATTGATAAGATGGAAGAGGGAATACCTGAAGTGCTTATCCCCCTGGAAGAGAATCCTCGTGTTAAATCAATAAAGAATAAAGAGAGGTTTTATAAGGATAAGGAGGGGAAAGCAGTTTCGAAAGCAAAACTGTACCAGCTGCGTGACGGAATTTTTGAAGCAGTTATCGATCGTTTTTATAAAGACCCGACACTGGCAGCCTGGGGTGAGGAAAACCGCGACTGGGGAGGAGCCTTTGCAGTATACCGTGGCCTTACCGAAGCACTCCCCTATCACCGCCTCTTCAACTCTCCTATCTCTGAAGGAGCGATAGTTGGGACAGCAATTGGCTACGGGATGTGCGGCGGTCGTGTGATCGCCGAAATAATGTACTGCGATTTTCTGGGCCGTTCAGGTGATGAGGTATTCAACCAACTGCCTAAATGGCAGGCAATGAGCGGTAATATTATCAGTATGCCTGTAGTTGTCAGAGTTTCAGTAGGATCGAAATATGGAGCCCAGCATTCACAGGACTGGTCATCGCTTGTAGCACATATTCCTGGCTTAAAAGTGGTCTTCCCGGCAACTCCATACGACGCCAAGGGGCTTATGAACAGCGCTTTGCAGGGAACCGATCCGGTAATCTTCTTCGAAAGTCAGAGGATTTATGATATCGGGGAAATGTTTCACACCTCAGGTGTTCCTGAGGGTTATTATGAGATACCCTTTGGAGAACCTGACATAAAAAGATCAGGAGATGACCTGACTATCTTGACAATCGGCGCAACCTTATATCCGGCTTTGAAAGCGGCTGAAACACTCTTTAAAGACTACGGATTAAACGCCGAGGTAATTGATGCACGCAGCCTGGTCCCCTTTAACTATGAACCGGTATTAAACTCAGTTAAAAAGACCGGAAAGATCCTGCTTGCAAGCGATGCATCATCACGCGGTTCATTCCTTAAAGAGATGGCACAGACCATTACTGAACTTGCTTTCGACGATCTCGATGCTCCCCCGGTGGTAGTCGGATCAAGGAACTGGATCATACCGGCACATGAGATGGAGGACTTTTTCTTTCCTCAGCCTGATTGGATCGTCGATGCAATTCACGAAAAAATCATCCCTCTTAAAGGCCATAAAAGCAAAACAGATCACTCGGCAGGCAGGTCTTTAAAACTCAATAAAGAAGGGGTGTAGTTCCTTTTTGATATCTTTACATGACAATTTAAGAAAAATGGAAAATATTATTGAGACTATAAAGTCCAAATCCGGCTTTATTATTGATATGGATGGTGTTATCTATCATGGCAATACTCTTCTGCCCGGGGTAACTAAATTTCTGAAGTGGCTTGAAGATTCAGGTAAAAGTTACCTTTTTCTGACCAACGCAAGTCAGAGGACTCCGAAAGAGCTGCATGAAAAGCTGGAACGACTGGGAATTGATATCGGGGAAGAGCACTTTTACACCAGTGCACTTGCCACTGCCGGTTTTCTGGCAAGCCAGAAACCAAAAGGGAGTGCATACGTGATCGGGGATGCAGGACTCATTAATGCCCTTTACAGTATAGGTTATACTACGAACAACGTAAATCCGGATTATGTTGTTGTCGGCGACACCAACAGTTACAATTTTGAAAAGATAGAACTGGCTGTAAACCTTGTAATAAGAGGCGCCCGTCTGGTGGGTACAAATCCTGACGTCAGCGGGCCGGTCGAAACTGGAATTTCTCCTTCTGTAAAAGCTCTGATAGCACCCATCGAAATCGCATCCGGAAAGAAAGCATATTTCGTCGGTAAGCCCAATCCGCTCATGATGAGGATAGCACTGAAGAAGCTCGGAGTAAGGAGGGAAGATGCCATTGTGATAGGTGACCGCATGGATACCGACATACGGTGCGGATTGGAATCAGAGATTGATACCCTGCTGGTTTTGAGTGGGATAACGAATCAGAACGAAATTGACAATTTCCCTTATCGTCCGCGGTATGTGCTCACAGGAATAGCAGATCTGGTCAGGTAAAATTTAACTATGAGTAATTTTGAAAACTATAAAAAAGGGCGTAAAGAGATTGCAATGTTTATGCGCCGGCTCTACAGGCAGGGACTTACGACCACCTCAGGCGGAAACATAAGCCTTAAGATATCCGAGGATATAATCCTGATCACTCCATCGGCTACCGATAAAGGCAGGATGAGATGGAATGAGGTCGGGATATTGAATATTAAGGGAGAGAACCTGATTCCGGCACTGAAACCATCAATAGAGACTGAAATGCATCTCTCAATTTACAGGAAAAATAAAAATGTGAAAGCTATAGTTCATGCTCATCCGGTATTTGCATCAGCTTTTACAGCAACAAAGTTTAAGATTAACACTAATCTTACCGCAGAGGCAAGGGCCATATGCGGAGAGCCATTGTTTGTACCCTATGCACTGATGGGGACAAAACAGCTGGCGTCACTCGCAGCTGAGAGTACGGCAAAATCTGATGTCCTTTTACTCGAAAACCATGGGATACTTACTACAGGACAGGGACTTCTTCAGGCATTCGATAAACTCGAAGTACTGGAGAATGCAGCAAAAATAACGCTGATAGTAGAAATGACAAAGATGAAAAGTCAGCTTACCAAACCCAGAATAAGAGAAATAGATAAATTATTCAGGTGATATTAAATAGATACAAAAATCTGAAGAAGTGAAAATTAATTTCCTGTCGGAGTTCCCATCATATCTCGAACTGAAAAAAATAATGAATGGCATAAATTTTCCTCCTTTCAGGGAAGCTAACAACCATATACATTCCCCATGGTCATTCAGCGCCTTTGATAAGCTGGAAACAGCTTTTTCAATGGCAAAGGCTGAAAAGATAACTCTGCTCGGAATAAATGATTTTAATGTTGCTGACGGATATGATGAGTTTAACAAAGGCTGTCTTAAAAACAAGATCTTTCCACTCTTTAACATCGAATTTATCGGATTATTGAAAGAGGAACAAAAAAAGGGCATCAGAATCAATGATCCGAAAAATCCCGGCCGGATTTATTTCTGCGGAAAAGGACTTGACTACCCTTTTAATCCCGGATGGTTTAAGAAAATTCAGCTTAATATGGTCATCCGGGAGAGTCAGAACCAGATGAAAGAGATGACCAGCAAGCTGAATCATCTGATTAGTCATGTTAATCCTTCAGTTACAATTTCCTATGAGGAGATTAAAAGAAGGTTCAGTCGTGGCCTTGTCCGTGAAAGGCATCTGGCAAAAGCAATCAGATATCTGGCAATAGAGAATTTTAAAACACCAGGGGATCAGCTTGATTTTATAGAATCTCTTTACGGTGGGAAAAAATCAGAGGCCGGACTTTCGAATCCATCAGCACTCGAGAATGAGATACGCTCGAATCTTCTTAAAGCCGGCGGTCCTGCTTTTGTGGAAGAGGAATGAGAGCTCATTTCTGGAACTCAGCAAAATTATTAAGATCATCATAAGGGCGGGGGGGATACCATGCTACCCTGTACTTCTTGACGATCCCTCTGGTAAATATACAGAGTATCGAGAGTGATCCGGAGAAACTTTATTCTACCCTGACCCGTCTGGGTATTGAATGCATAGAATTGATACCGGGAAGAAATGATCTCAGAATACTGAGAAATTTCGTTGAGTTTTTTAATAGAAAAGGATTTATAATAACCTTCGGAACTGAACATAACAATCCGGAAATGATACCTCTTACTGTCACTGCCAGAGGCGGGGAACCCCTTGATGAATCACTAAAGAAGATCGCATGGGAAGGTGCATGTATTATTGCCGCACATCAGTATCTGAGAGCTGATGGCAGGCAGGGCTATGTCTTACCTGATGGAAAACATAGCAAACAACAGAAAGAAGACCTGACAATACTGGGACAACTGGTTATAGAGTACTTTTTAACTAAAAGCAACGACTATGAATCGTGAGCTCAATGATCTGATAGAAATATCCAGATTTTACGGGAACAATAAAGAATATGTAATTGCAGGTGGTGGCAATACATCATACAAGGATGAGCAAACAATCTGGATAAAAGCAAGCGGCAAGGCTCTTGCTGAACTCGATGAGAATGGGCTTGTTGCTCTGAACAGGGAAAAGCTGCATATTATCAGCACGAAGACCTATTCTGATGATCAGGGGATACGGGAGGAAGAGGTTAAAAATGATCTTTTTGGCAGTCTTATTGATCCCGGACAGAAGAGAAGACCATCAGTCGAGACATCGCTTCATGAACTTATCAGGTACAAATTCGTAGTCCACCTGCACCCCACCCTGATAAACGGTATTCTATGCAGCAGGAATGCAAAAAACCTTGTTATTAAGCTTTTAGGAGAAAAAGTATTATTTGTTCCGTATATAGATCCCGGTTATACTTTGTTTAAAAAACTGGAGGCTGAAATAAAAAATTACAGAGGCACATATTCGTCTGATCCTCAAATAATTCTGCTCGAGAATCACGGATCATTTGTCAGTGCCGATACAACGGAAGAGATCCGTAAGATCTATGAAAATATTATCAAGGCTATTGAAAGCCAGTTCAGTCCGTCTTAATGATATTAATAACCTTCCGTATAACCCTTTGTTGCTCAAAGTTCTTCCTGCCTTGCGGATGATCCTGTCTGCTGATAAGACCAAAGTCATAAGATACAGGCATAATACCCTTATTGCAAAGTATTATCAGAACCAGCAGGAATTCCATAAGATTTCCCTGCCAGTAACACCTGACATCATTGTTTATTGCAAAATGAGGTATTTGTTCATTGAACAATGTTCAACAGCTGAAAAAATCCTGGACTCAATTAAGCAGCAATTGCCCCGCTTCCAAAATGAATACGGATTTCTTCCTGTTGTTTTCATAATAAAAAATGCCGGTATCCTTGCTGTCAGCGATTCAACATCATCAGCCGAGTCTGTACTGGATGTGTTTGAGGATTTTATAAAAGTGAGCTATTATTCATCCCTTTGCGGGGGAACAAAATTCCTGACTCCGGAACAGTCTGCTTTTATTGACAAATGGGAAGTTGAGAACTACAGGAGAAAAATATCCCTGAATACAAACCAGGAGAACAGGCTTAATAATAAGATAGCTGTTATTACAGGAGGCGCCCAGGGATTTGGAGCAGGAATAGCAGAGGCCCTATTCAGGTTACAGGTTAATGTAGTTATTGCTGATCTGAATGAGGAATCCGGCAATAAGTTTGTATCGGGCCTCAATGTCGCTAAATCGCCCAATAAAGCAGTATTTGTTAAAACGGATGTCTCCGATCCTTCTTCGGTAAAAAGCCTGGTTGAAGCAACCGTTAGTGAGTTCGGAGGAATGGACATTATGATCAGCAATGCCGGGGTACTGAAGGCTGGGGGACTGGATGAAATGGAACCTGAAATTTTCACCAGAACAACCGGCATCAACTATAATGGTTATTTCTATTGCACCAAGTATGCCTCGGAAGTGATGAAAGCACAGAATGCTGAGAATCCCGGGTTTTTTACGGATATCATCCAGATAAATTCAAAATCGGGACTCCGGGGCAGCAACAGGAATTTCGCTTATGCCGGTGCCAAGTTTGGCGGGATAGGTCTGACACAGTCATTTGCCCTCGAGCTTGCTCCGTACAGGATCAAAGTCAATTCTATCTGTCCCGGTAATTTCTATGAGGGGCCGTTATGGTCCGATCCGAAAAACGGGCTTTTCGTTCAATATCTTAATACAGGGAAGGTTCCCGGAGCAAAAACTATTGATGACGTCAGAAAATTCTATGAGGAGCAGGTGCCCCTGAAGCGTGGCTGCAGGCTTGAAGATCTTATGAAAGCTTTACTATATATAATTGACCAGGAGTATGAAACAGGTCAGGCAGTGCCGGTAACCGGGGGGCAGGTCATGCTCGGATAAAGGCTCAGGGCACAGGGCACAGGGCGCAGGGTGAAATCATAAATTCTCCGTGAAACTCTGTAAAAACTCCGTGAAACTCCGTGTTAAAAAAACAAACTGACTATGAAAACCAAAGCAGTTAGAATTTATGGTAAAAAAGATCTCCGTCTTGAGGAATTTGATCTTCCTGACATCAGGGAGGATGAGATTCTTGCCAGTGTAGTTTCCGACAGCATATGTATGTCGTCGCATAAGGCTGCATTGCAGGGGGCGGATCATAAAAGGGTACCTGACGATATTGATGTAAATCCCACTATTATCGGCCACGAGTTTTCAGGGGTAATACTGGAAGTGGGGAAAAAGTGGAAGGGAAAATTCAGTGCCGGGCAGAAATTTTCAATTCAGCCGGCTATGAATCACATGGGAACACTTAATGCTCCCGGATATTCTTACAGGTTTATCGGTGGTGATGCCACCCATGTTATCATTCCGGATATTGTGATGGAAGCCGATTCTCTTCTTCAATATGATGGTGAAGCATTTTACCCGGCATCATTGTCTGAACCTATGTCGTGCATCGTCGGAGCCTTTCACGCCAGCTACCACATTCCGCCGGGCACCTATAACCATAATATGGGTATCAGGGAAGGCGGGAATATGGCAATTCTTGCCGGGACTGGTCCCATGGGACTTGGAGCCATCGATTATGCCATACACCAGACAAGGAAACCCGGATTACTGGTAGTTACAGATATTGACGACAGCAGGCTTGCCAGGGCTGCCTCTCTTTTCCCTCCTGAACATGCCTTAAAATCGGGTGTCAGGCTTATATATGTAAACACAGGCAAAATAAGCAATCCTGTAAACCATATGCGTGATCTGACAAGAGGAAAAGGTTTCGACGATGTTTTTGTATTTGCACCCGTGAAACAGGTTGTGGAACAGGGTGATGGCATTCTCGGATTTGACGGATGTCTTAATTTCTTTGCTGGGCCTGCAAATCCTGATTTTAAAGCTGAATTTAACTTTTATAATGTTCATTACGCATTCACGCATATAGTCGGAACATCAGGCGGAAATACCGATGATATGAGGGAATCCCTTAAACTCATGTCCGGGGGGAAAATAAATCCTGCCGTGATGATCACACATATAGGAGGGCTTGATGCGGTTGTTGATACTACATTGAATCTCCCCCAGATTCCCGGGGGAAAAAAGCTTATTTACACTAACATATCCATGCCGCTCATTTCACTTTACGCGCTTGGGGAACAGGGCAAAAACGATCCTTTCTATGCAGGTCTGCATGAGATAGTTGCAGGAAATGATTTCATCTGGAATCTCGAGGCTGAGAAGTATCTTCTCACAAACGCAAAACCCATTTAACCTCGCATCCCCTGAAGGAGCTATTGGTAAAGTCCCCTTTTAGGGGATTTAGGGGCGGTTTTACCGAGAAATGCTGAGCAATGCATATTATTTCAGCTTTGCTGCAAACTCATCCGAAATATAATTCTCAAAACTCATGCACACATCTGATGCAAAATCCACCCCTGATGAAATAACCTTTGACCACATATCTTCTCCCATAACTGCCAGCTGGTCCCTTGTAATTCCATTTTTGTAGATTGCTGCAATCATTCCGGCATTAAAATTATCTCCGGCCCCGATAGTGCTTACCGGCTTTATTTGCTTTACGGAGAACCTGCCTGCAAAATTCAGGGTTTTTACATAAACCGCTTCACTACTTGCGGTATAAACCATACAACTGCAGTATTGTTTTACAACATCCCAGGCTTTATCGGGAGAACCAGCCCCGAAAATATTCTGAAAATCTTCATCTGAACCTCTTATAATACTTGCCATGCTTATGTTTTCGATTATCAGAGGTCTTAATTCCTCCAGTTCAGAAGCATGTGCCTTTCTGAAATTAGGATCGTACAACAGGATCCCTCCATCGTCGGATGCTGACTTAACGAAACCGATGAATTTTGATCTGATCTCCCTGGTTATGGCGTAAATAGAACCATACAGGATAATATCATCCTTCTGAATCCGCGGAAAATCCATCCCGAACCTCTCCGAAGGATAGTTCTTGTAGAAAGTGTAACTGGCATCATTTCTCTCATTCAGTACAGCGATTGCCAGTGCAGTATTTCCCTGTTTGAAATGGTCAGAAAATGATGTTGAAACTCCATTCTCAACAAGAAATTTGTCAATGATTCTTCCGATATCATCATCCCCGTATTCGCTTATAAGCGATACCGGCAATCCTATCCTGCCGAGCGATACCGAACTGTTCAGCATTGCGCCCCCTGCCTTGCCTGCCTGAGGCTGGCCATCCTTAAATATTATATCAAATAGCGTTTCTCCAATTGCATATATTTTTCTCGCCATAGCTGTTTATTATTATTAAAATAATTATTCTCTATTAAGTATTGTCATGCGGTCTTATGGTCATTCAGTCATGCGGTTTTGCTGTTATACCGTTTTGCCGTTATGCCTTTACGCCTTTTCATCACAAAGTAACACAAAGGATTTATATTTTGATACTATATTTGTTTCAATTTAAAATCAATTTTTATGAAAGCAATGATGCTTACCGGTATCCGGGAGATGGAAATGAAAGAGGTCAGGGATCCCGTTCTGATGAATCCTGACGATGTTAAGATCCGGATTCTTACTGTTGGCATTTGCGGCTCCGATATTCATTATTACACTCTGGGGCATATCGGTTCCCAGATAGTTAAGTATCCATTCACAGTAGGACATGAAAGTGCCGGAGAAGTTGTTGAGACAGGTCCCGGAGTAACCCGGGTAAGGAAAGGCGATCTTATTGCCGTTGAACCTGCAATTTGGTGCGGAGAATGCGACCAGTGCCTGTCAGGAAGATATCATACCTGCCGGAACCTTAAATTTCTGGGTTGTCCCGGACAGTCTGAAGGCGTTTTGTCAGAATATATTGTTATGCCTGAAAACAGCTGTTTCCCTCTCCCCGCAAACCTTACTCCCGACCATGGCTCAATCTCCGAACCTCTGGCAATTGGTGTTTATGCAGTTAAAAAAGCAGGCATAATAAAAGATTCCAAAACAGGCATCCTCGGATTCGGACCAATAGGAATGAGCGTTATGCTGGCAGCAAAAGCAGGGGAAGCCGGGGAAATATATGTTACGGATAAAATTGATTCCAGGCTGGCAATAGCTTCAAAGGAGAAGGCAGCATGGACCGGGAGTCCGGATAAAGAAAACATAACCACAACCATAAAACAAAAGGAACCTCTTGGTCTGGATATTGTTTTTGAATGCTGCGGTCAGCAGGAGGCGGTCGATCAGGCAATAGATATTCTTAAGCCAGGGGGACGGCTGGTTATTGTCGGAATTCCCGAATTCGAGAAATGGATTCTGAGTGTAGACAACACAAGACGCAAGGAAATTTCCATTCAGTTTATCAGGCGTCAGGTCGATTGTGTTGAGGCTGCACTCGAAATGATGAGCAACGGGAAAATCGATGTCGGAAACATGGTTACCCACCGGTTCCCGTTCGTAAGAACCAAAGAGGCTTTTGACCTGGTTGCCGGATATCACGACGGAGTGATGAAAGCAATGATCGACTTCTAGCCCCCAACCCCTGAAGGGGGCTCACATATACTGCATGAAAGTCCCCTTTAGGGGATTTAGGGGCTATTAATTCAGTAGTTTTCTGTACCTCAGCAAAGCTTCAATAAAATAGTAATCAGCATAAGTAAGTGGAACATCAACTTCGCTTTTGCCGGGCAGCGATCCAACACTGTGCATCAGGATAAAATTTCCATTTTCTCCTTCTTTGGCCATATAGGCTGGTGATGCCAGGCTCCTCAACTGTTTTTCAGCTACCACCAGATACTGGACTTTCTTATCCTGTCCGACAAATCCGCTGAGTTCAATAAGCGCTGATGCCATTATCGCTCCGGCAGATGCATCTCTTTCAGCTTCTGGGATACCCGGTGCATCATAATCCCAGTATGGAATTTTATCCTCCGGCATATTTGGATGATTTATAAGAAAATCAGCAATATGCTGTGCCTGATCCAGATATCTCTGCAGACCTGTTTCCCGGTACATCATAGTATATCCGTAGAGTCCCCAGCTTTGCCCGCGCGACCATGCCGATCCGTCAGCATATCCCTGTGCAGTCTGTTTTGTCTCCACTTTTCCGGAAATTGTATCATATGATACAACATGCCAG
The DNA here is from genome assembly GCA_963702415.1 of uncultured Bacteroidales bacterium. GTDB lineage: Bacteria > Bacteroidota > Bacteroidia > Bacteroidales > VadinHA17 > LD21. The sequence continues at coordinate 36,251 of CAVPCP010000027.1, forward strand.
GTACTGAAATCGGACCTGAAGTGGTTCTTAATAGTCGTATCGGCATGAGTCACGGCAATATTATAATAAGTTGAATCTCCCGACTGGTTAAAAGCCCACATAAGAAACTCAAGGTTCATCATATTATCGATAATAACGGGGAATTGCCATCCCCTTCTGCTCCCCCACGACTGAATGCATCCGATATCCGGCCTGAAACGTGTGCAAAGTGATTTTGCACCGGTCATCATGACATCCTTATAACTCTCTTCCCCGGTGAGCCTGAATCCATTTCCGAAACTGCAATAGAGCATGAATCCAAGATCGTGGGTTCCTGTATTGTTTTTCTCCTTTTCAATCCTTGAAGTCATTTGAGCTGCGTCATCTTTTAATATTTCATCTTTTGAATATTCATGAAGATACCAGAGGCTCCCCGGGAAAAAGCCGCTTGTCCACCAGCCGGAATTGGATGTAACGAGTGCACCGGTGGTATCAATTGTTCTGGGGAGCAGATCCGGTTTATTCCTCATCACATCAGCCATAAGGCTGTATTGACTGACTGAAAAAGCCAGTGATTCATCAATAATTGTTTTCATTGGTTTCTCTTTACTGCATGAAGAGAAAATTATCAAAATGAAAAGAGAGGGAAGAAGAAAATTTTTGTTCATAATCTGGACGTCTTAGGTATATTTATGGGTAGTATTTTAAAAATCCAATATAGGAATTTTAAATGCATCTCCTGTCTGTCAGGAAACAGAACTTTTTATGTAAGATAAATTTGCTAAATTTAACTAACCAATTTTAACCTTTAACCTATGACTAAAAAGATTCCCCTGCTCGCAGCATTCATTTTAACCTGCCTTATTGCAGGTGCCCAGAATGTAGGCTCATCACCTGAATATATCAAAGCCCTCACCTCCGAATGGCAGGGGGAACGGTTTCCCGACGGCAGACCTAAGGTTTCAGATACTCTCCTCGAAAGGCTGAAAAACATTTCAATTGAAGAAGCATGGGGAGTTCTAAGGAACAAAGGTTATCAGAACCAGTTTGAAAATGACTGGCAGATCATAAATCCCGATGAACCTATGACCGGTCGTGTAGTTACTGCACAGTATATGCCGCTCAGACCTGACCTGGAGAAATATGTAAAAGAGCAGGGCAAGCTCGAAAACCGGGCTCAGCAGGGGGGGACAAACTCATGGCCAATTGATGTACTGGTGAATGGTGATGTTTATGTTGCCGACAGCTATGGTAAAATTATTGATGGAACACTTATCGGTGACAATCTGGGCAATTCAATCTATGCAAAATCAAAAAGAGGAGTAATATTTTATGGCTCCGTGAGAGATCAGGAAGGCCTCTCGGAAATCGAGGGATTCAACGGGTGGATAAAAGGATCTGATCCTTCGTATATTATGCAGATGAGCCTTACCTCAATAAATGCACCTGTCCGTATCGGAAGGGCTACTGTAATGCCGGGAGATGTTGTGCTTGCCAAAAAATTTGGCGTTATTTTCATACCTGCCCATCTTGTTGAAGATCTTGTTATTACTTCTGAAGTCACCGCCCTGCGGGATGAATTCGGACACCTCCGTCTTAAGGAAGGAAAGTATAAGCCAGGTCAGATCGACAGCCAGTGGAGCGATGAAATAAAGAAGGATTTTACTGACTGGCTGAATAAATATCCGGGAAAGCTGCCGATGACAAAGACAGAGCTGGATAATTATTTCAAAGACAGGAATTGGTAATCTTGCTGATCATTTGTAAAAACAGGAAATTATAACAATTAGATTTATTAGTAAATGAAAAACCCCCTTTCATTTTCCCCCAAGGGGGAAAGGTAGAGCCAACCCCTTCCCCCCTGGGGGAAGGCTGGGAAGGGGGTAATTAATTTGAATAAAAATGAAAAACATTATCAAACAGATACAGGATCAGAATATACTGCTGGATAAACCTGAAAGTTCAATTTTTCAGGCTGAAATTATGAATCCTGTAACTGATAACAGCAGGCGCACATTTTTGAAAAAGACAGCTCTTGGAGGAATTGCTCTTGGAGGTCTGATGCATCTTTCTCTGGAAGACACTATTGCCCAGACCACCTCCAAAGTTAGCCGGGCTTCAAGTCCATCTGACCTTAAAATAACGGATATGCGTGTTGCAGTTATAGGAAACGTCGGACGCACAGGCATAATCAGGATTGACACGAACCAGGGAATCTATGGCCTTGGAGAAGTGAGGGATGGTGCTGACGAACGGTATGCACTTATGCTCAAGAGCAGGATCCTGGGTTTAAATCCCTGTAATGTTGAGATGATCTTCAAGATAATCAGACAGTATGGTTATCATGGCCGTCAGGGAGGAGGAGTTTGCGCAGTCGAAATGGCCCTCTGGGATCTATGCGGGAAGGCCTATGGCGTTCCGGCCTGGCAACTTCTCGGAGGAAGGTACCGGGATAAGATAAGGCTTTACGCTGACACCCCCGGGGCAAGCGATCCCGCAGCATTTGCGCAGACAATGAAAAAACGTATTGAAGAACAGGGATTCACCTGGCTTAAGATGGACCTTGGGATACATGTCGTTGCCAAAGAGCCTGATTCACTTGTAAATAACAAATTCTGGAATGGGGCAACAGGTCAGTATGATCTGAGGGAATATATGGGCTATGGAAATACTCTGCATCCCTTTACCCAGGTCCAGATAACAGAAAAGGGACTTGACGGGCTGGCAGAATATGTGGAACAGGTCAGGAATGCAATAGGATATGAAATGCCTCTCTGTGCCGACCATTTCGGACATTTCGATATTAATAATTCGATCCGTTTCGGGAAAGCCATGGATAAATACAGACTTGCATGGCTCGAGGATATGGTTCCATGGTTCTATACAGAGCAATGGAGAACTGTGACAGATGCCCTTGAAACACCTACCTGCACCGGCGAGGATGTCTATATGCTGAAAGGAGGATTCAAGCCTCTCCTTGATGCACGTGCAGTTGATATCATTCATCCTGATCTTGCAACATCAGGCGGATTGCTTGAGACCAAAAGGATCGGAGATTATGCCGAAGAGTGCGGAGTGGCAATGGCCATGCATATGGCCGGTACACCTGTCTGCTTTATGGCTAATGTACATTGCGCCGCAGCTACACAGAACTTCCTATCACTCGAGCACCACAGTGTTGATTCTGTATGGTGGGAAAACATGGTCAGGGTCACCGGAACTCAACCGATGATCACAAAGGGATTCGCGAATGTGCCGCTCGATTCACCCGGACTGGGAATAGAGCTGAACGATGAGGAAGTTAAGAAACATCTGCATCCGAAAGCTAAAGGGTATTTCGAACCTACTCCGGAATGGGATGAAAAACGTTCACACGACAGATTGTGGAGCTAATTGATTGAATCATCTGATTTAAATGAGAAATGTGCTTTCAAGAAAACGGTGGTACCGGTTAATACCGGTAGCCTTTATCACATATAGCCTTGCTTATCTCGATCGGGCAAATTTTGGATTCGCAGCTGCAGGGGGAATGGCTGAAGATCTGAATATTACTGCAGCTACGTCTTCCTTATTGGGATCGCTTTTCTTTTTGGGATATTTCTTCTTTCAGATACCAGGTGCACTATATGCTGCCAGAAAGAGTGCCAGAAAATTAATATTCTGGTCCTTAATACTTTGGGGAGCCCTTGCAATGGCAACCGGAATGGTTAGTAATATAAATGGACTGATTGTTATCAGATTTATGCTGGGTGTTGTGGAGAGTGCTGTTATGCCTTCAATGTTGGTGTTCCTGAGCATGTGGTTTACAAAATCCGAACGTTCACGAGCCAATACTTTTCTGATTCTGGGCAATCCTGCAACAATATTATGGATGTCTATTTTATCTGGTTATTTAGTAGACTCAGTAGGCTGGCGCTGGATGTTTATCCTGGAAGGATTTCCGGCTATTATCTGGGCATTTTTGTGGTGGCGGCTTGTTGCAGACAGGCCCAAAGATGCCAAATGGTTAACAAATGACGAGAAGCATGATTTACAGGCACAACTGGATATTGAGCAGCAATCGATTAAACCAGTTAAAAACTATGCTGTTGCTTTCAGATCCAGGGTCGTTATTTTACTTTGCCTCCAATATGCTTTATGGTGTATTGGCGTTTATGGTTTTGTTATGTGGCTGCCATCAATCATTAATGCAGCTCCTGACTCGGACATCGTAAAAACCGGATGGCTGGCATCAGTTCCCTATCTTTTGGCTATTATAAGCATGTTAACAGCATCCTACCTCTCCGATAAAACATTAAAGAGAAAATCGTTTATCTGGCCTTTTCTATTTATAGGCTCTTTAGCCTTTTATGGCTCTTACTTAATTGGTACAAGCAACTTCTGGATGTCATATATTTTGCTTGTTATTGCAGGCGGAGCTATGTACGCACCATATGGACCATTCTTTGCAGTGATTACTGAAGTTTTACCACGGAACGTATCTGCTGGTGCCATAGCATTGATAAATAGTCTGGGTGCCTTGGGATCTTTTGTTGGTGCTTATATTGTGGGGTATTTAAATGGCACTACAGGTGGATTTGGAGCTTCTTATATTTTCATGGCAGGTTCCCTCTTCGTTTCAGCGATATTAACCATCATTGCATTAAAAAGAAAGTATGCGTTTCAAATCTGAATATTTATTCCTTTGTTAGTTATATAATGGGTTGAGGACACATATTTCAGCGTACTACCCTGCCCGATCCATCTCCTTTCATAAGCTGTTCAACTTCGGTGACAGAGACAAGGTTGTAATCGCCATGAATTGTATGTTTAAGGCACGAAGCAGCTACAGCAAAGTTCAAAGCTTTCTGATCATCGCCAGGATAGGTTAACAAACCGTAAATCAATCCACCCATAAAAGAATCACCCCCTCCTACTCTGTCCACAATATGGGTTATCTGATATTCAGGTGCTTCAAATAGTCTATTCCCGTCAAACAGAACACCCGACCATGAATTATGGTCTGCATTTATTGAGCCGCGAAGTGTTATTATCACCTTCCTTGCCCTTGTAAACTGCTCCATGAGTTTTATACAGACCGATTTATATTCAATAGAACTTACCTGGCCGGCGGAGACATCCCCCCTCTCCGGTTTAATTCCAAATACCTTTTCTGCATCTTCTTCGTTTCCGAGTATTATATCGCAACCTTTTACCAGATCCGGCATAATCTCTCCTGCATCCTTTCCCCATTTCCAGAGATTCTTCCTGAAATTAAGATCACATGAAACAGTTATTCCTTTTTGATTTGCGGTTTTGATACCTTCCAGGCAAACCTGTGCTGCTCCTTCTGAAATAGCCGGTGTAATACCTGTCCAGTGAAACCATGAAGCGCCTTCGAATATCTCATCCCAGTTAATCATCCCGGGTTTAATCTCTGCAATTGATGAATTAGCGCGGTCGTAAATAACTTTGCCTGGTCTTGATACTGCTCCTGTTTCAAGAAAATAAATTCCCAACCTGCCGCCACCACGAATTATATGTTGTGTGCCGACATTATGTTTTCTCAAATCCATAAGGGCTGCCTCTCCCAGGTCATTTTCAGGCAATCGGGTCACAAACTCAGCATTTAATCCATAATTGGCAAGCGACACAGCAACATTGGCTTCGCCGCCTCCGAAAGTTGTAATTAAAGAAGTTGCCTGAGTAAATCGCTGATGTTCAGGTGTTGCCAGACGCAACATAATCTCACCAAATGTTATTATCTTTTTTTCCATAATTAAGGTTATTTATTTTTACATTCTGGATAAATAAAAAACATATTCAAGGAGAAAATTATATCTTAGATTTTTTTATTAAAAGTTTAGACCAAATATATAATAATGAACAGAATAATTGTTATTGGAAGTTCTAATACCGACATGGTGGTAAAATCAAAGAGGATTCCATCAATGGGGGAAACAATTATAGGAGGCATCTTCATGATGAATCCTGGTGGGAAAGGTGCAAATCAGGCAGTTGCCGCTGCAAGACTTAATGGAAATGTAACATTTGTTACAAAAACAGGAAATGATCTCTTCGGTGAACAGATAAAGCATGTTTACGATTATGAGGGAATAGATACCAGGTATATTGTAAAGGACCCGAAAAATCCATCAGGAATAGCATTAATTATGGTGGACCAGAACGGAGAAAACTGTATAGTTGTCGCACCAGGTTCAAACGGGACCCTGTCGGCATACGATATCGCCGAAGAGGTGTTTGGGAAGGATCCTTCTGACGTTTATCTGATGCAGCTTGAGATCCCTTTAAGCACGGTGGAGTTTGTTGCTCAAAAGGTATGTGACAGGGGTAACAGGGTAATATTAAATCCTGCTCCGGCAAAACAGCTTTCAGACGATCTCTTAAACTGTCTCTACTTAATCACTCCGAATGAGAATGAGACCGAACTTCTGACCGGCATAAAGGTAACAGATGCCTCTTCGGCTGAAAAAGCTGCTGAAAAGCTTATCAGGAGAGGAGTTAAAAATGTGATAATAACAATGGGTGCTGCCGGGGCTTATCTTCTGTCTGATAAGGTTTCAAAACTGATCCCTGTCGTGCCGATCAGGGCATTGGACACAACTGCTGCCGGTGATGTTTTTAATGGCGCACTTGCTGTGGCGATTTCTGAAGGCAGCGACCTTGAAGAAGCCGTAGTGTTTGCAAATACAGCTGCCTCTATTTCAGTTACACGAATGGGAGCGCAGGCTTCAGCACCATTCAGGAAAGAAATTAACCCGCCTTCTGGGGGATGGGAGGGCGAGTGAATTTGTACGGGCGTTGAATGAAATTTGTACGGGCGTTGCATGCAACGCCCCTACGACATATAAAATCAAATATTGAATATCATATGAAACCCTACCACCTACTATTTCTGATTCTAATTCCAATATTGGGCAGTTGTTTAAACCAGGTACAAAAAAAGGGGGATCTGCCTGTCAAAATCATTTTCGACACCGACCTTGGTCCGGATTATGATGATGTCGGGGCATTGCATTCCTTCATGCTATGGCCGACAGCGGAAAAGCAGAAATACTGGCGACAGTATCATCAAACAAACATGAACTTGTTGCCCCTTCGATTGAAGTAATAAACACGTATTTCGACAGACCTGAGCTGCCAATCGGTGCTCCAAAGGGTGAAGGTGCTGATATGGGAGCCTCGCAACACTGGGCAGACTCAATAGTTGTAAAATATCCCCATACAATCAAATCAACATCCGATGCCCAGGATGCTGTATGCATTATACAGAAAAATACTTCAAAATCAGCCTGATAAAAGTGTAACAATTGTTACAGTCGGATTCCTAACCAACATATGCGACCTGCTTAAGTCAGAGCCCGATGAAATCATCCCCTTACAGGAAGTGAGCTGGTAAGAAAAAAGTCTTAAAAGCTGGTTTCAATGGCAGGCGGATTTCCTGAAGGAAGAGAATTCAATGTTTACATTGATTCGGCATCATCAAAATATGTTTTTGAAAACTGGCCAGGAGAGGTAATTTTTACCGGATTCGAAATCGGATGGAGAGATCTGTGACGGGCTTGCGGTTAATGAATTCGCCTGTTCAGAACAGCCCGGTAAAGGATGTTTTCAGGATCAGTATTCCCCTGTCTGAAGAGGATAAGAATGGACGAATGAGCTGGGATGAGACTGCTGTTTTGATCGGTGTCTACGGAACAGAAGGATTCTTCGATACAGAAAGGGGAAAATAATTGTTAAACCCGATGGGAGCAACAGCTGGAAAGATGATCCGGAAGGAAAACACATGTATGTGAAACAAAAAATGCCGGTACCCGAAATGACAAGATTTATTGAAGACAGAATGATGCATGTCCCCGATATTCACGCCCCACCTGCCCAATAAAAGCGGCATTAATATAAAAATAAGAAAATATAATAAATTTATATCAATTAACCCCAAATGAGAAAACTATTATAATATAATTACTTCAAAAGTTACTGACGATTGCTTAGCATATTCTGTACTTCCTGTAATAATTCTTCACATGAATTCAGAACAATCAGTCCTGAAGTTCTAAAAGATAAAATTGCCGGAGGCTGGGCAGGTAAGATGGTTGGTGTAACATATGGAGCACCGACCGAATTCAGGGCTCAGGGAAAAATTTATGATGATTCAATAAAATGGAAACCAGCAGATATCAGGGGAAGCATGTGGCAGGATGATATTTATGTTCAGCTTACATTCCTGATGTCGATGGATAAGTATGGGATCGATGCCCCATCAAAAAAATACCAGGAGATGTTTGCAAAAGCCGGATATCCCCTGTGGCATGCAAATATGCAGGCCAGAAAGAATTATTATGACAGCATTTTTGCTCCTCTTTCGGGAACTCCGGAATATAACATTCATGCAGATGATATTGATTTCCAGATAGAAGCCGATTATATCGGATTTATGTGCCCGGGAATGCCGCAGACAGCCTCAAAATCGCTGATAAGATAGGCCGGATAATGAATTACGGTGATGGTGTTTATGGAGGAATTTTTGTGGCAGCACTTTATTCAGAAGCATATTTTGAAACAGATATTGAAATAATAATTGAAAAAGCACTTCTTTCAATTCCTTCAGAAAGTGATTATTATAAGATAGTAAAGGATGTAATCAAACTACACAATCATTATCCTGCCGACTGGCAGGCAGCATGGAAGGAGCTTGAAGGATAAATGGGGTGATGTTGATATCTGCGGAGCAGGATCAACTTTCAATATCGATGCAAAGCTAAATGGTGCCTATATTGTTATGGGATTACTTATACGGGGAGGTGATCCGATGAAAACTCTTGAAATATCAACCCGCTGCGGACAGGATTCCGACTGCAATCCTTCAAATGCCCTGGCTGTCTTGGTGTAATAAAAGGCTTCAGCGGACTTCCGCAGAAATGCAGGCAGGAGTAAAAGCAATAGGTGATTCACTATTTATCCATACAACCTATTCATTTAATTCAGCTGTAGCAGCAACTTACAAATATGCAATTGAGCTGATTACTAAAAGATGGAGGAAAGTGCCAGAAATAAAAATATTATGATTAAGACTCAGCATCCTGTTGCTCCTGAACTTGAAGTGGCATTTCCCGATGTTGTATTTGACAAAAAATTTCTGATTTTCGATGAAAGAGCATGGACATTCAAAGGGAAATGGAAACAAATGAGGTTTCCGGAAGGGAAATCAGGTACAGAAAACAATCAATGTTTGCTGAAAAGCCAGGTGATGAGCTTGAAATAGTTTTACAGGAACAGGAATTTCATTGAAGGAAACTGGTCAGGGATGGAGGAAAAGCTGATATATATGTTGATGGCAATTTCACAGAACATTGATACCTATTATTATTTTGCAAACCAGCAGCATACCGAAAGCATCTGGCATATAATGAATCTTAAGCCGGGTGATCAAAGGTCAGAGCTTGTTGTAAAAGGAGAAAAACGTCCGGAATCAGAAGGAACAAGAGTCTATATACTTCAGCAACAATTTTCAAAACAGCTCCCAAAAAAAATGAAGCATATAAATTTTCATTTGAATAATTAATTAAGGAATGATCAATATTATCCCCTTACCCTCGCCGAAGCGTGGCAGTGCTCTTCAAAGGGGGAATTTAAGATTCAAACCCAGAGCTGTCTAAAAGCCTGAACTTATAAGTTTCCTCTATGGATCTCTGTTACTAGTTAAACTTCATAGGATCAAGATCTCCAGAAGCCTCTGAGACTTTTTATACAGCCTCTATAACTTTTTACTTTTATCTTTTTACTTTTATCTTTTATCTTATAAAAAATGTTTATACCACAATGTTATTCATTGGCAATTATCCTCTGCATTGTAACAATGCTTTGCTGGGGATCGTGGGGAAACACCCAGAAACTTGCAGGTAAATCCTGGCGGTTTGAATTGTTCTACTGGGATTATGTATTGGGATACTCCTGTTTTCTCTTATTCTGGGTTTACACTTGGAAGCAACGGTGAAAACGGAAGGGGATTTATTGAGGACATAGCCAGGCAGAACCAGGAAATATACTTAATGCCATGCTTGGAGGCATAATATTCAATGCTTCAAATATTTTACTTGTTGCTGCGATGGCAATTGCAGGCATGGCGGTTGCTTTTCCTGTCGGTGTCGGAATTGCACTGGCACTCGGAGTAATAATCAATTATATTTTTGCGCCGCAGGGCAATCCGCTTGTCTTTTTCAGGAGTTAGCTCTTATTGTAGCAGCAATAATCATTGATGCAATTGCATATAAGAAACATAGCGCTTCACTGCAAAAAGTTCAGGTAAAGGAATACATGCTTTCAGTTTCTGCAGGTGTACTGATGGCTCTTTTTTATCGTTTTGTTGCCAGTTCGATGGTTACGAGTTTTGAAGTTCCTGAAGCAGGAAAACTGACACCCTATTCTGCAATATTCTTTTTTGCAGTCGGTGTACTTATAAGCAATTTCCTGTTCAACTATATGATAATGAAGAGACCGTTTGAAGGAGAGCCACTCTCCTTTAAAGATTATTCAAAGCCGGAAGCTTTAGGTGTACATCTACAGGTATTCTCGGAGGCGTAATCTGGAATATAGGAATGTCGATGAGCATTATTGCTTCAGGGAAAGCCGGTTTGCAATCTCCTACGGTTTGGGACAGGGTGCAACACTCATTGCAGCTCTGTGGGGTGTTTTCATCTGGAAAGAGTTTAAAGGAGCTTCAAAATCAGTTAATAGCCTTATATTGTTGATGTTCCTTGCATATCTTGCAGGTCTGGCACTGCTTGTATATGCCGGGACATAGTACTATGTCGGACATGCTTCCTTCCTTCACATGTTTTCGACAGTTTTTTCCCTGTAAATTCAGATGTTTGAGATTATTGAGTCGGCAAATTCAGAGGTTTTTAAAAGGGTTGCATTCTCCATAAGACGATGAAAATCGTAAGTTACTTTCTTGTTCTGAATAGTTCTCTCAAGGCCATTATAAATACTTTCAGCCGCTTCCTCCCATCCGATATATTCGAACATCAGGGCGCCGGACAGGATCACCGAACCCGGATTGACTTTATCCTGACCGGCATATTTTGGGGCTGTTCCATGTGTAGCTTCAAAAATTGCATGACCGGTTTCAAAATTGATGTTGGCTCCCGGAGCAATGCCAATACCCCCAACAATTGCCGCAAGTGCATCGGAAATATAATCGCCGTTAAGATTCAGTGTGGCAATTACAGAATATTCTGATGGCCGTGTAAGTATCTGCTGAAGGAAAGCATCGGCAATGACATCCTTGATAATTACTTTTCCTCCTTCTTCTGCTGCTTTCATTGCATGTTATCGGCTGCATCCTCACCCTGCTCATCCGAAATACTGTTGTATTGCTTCCAGGTAAAAACATCATCTCCGAATTCCCTTTCAGCAAGAGCATATCCCCATTTCATGAAAGAGCCTTCAGTGAATTTCATGATATTTCCCTTATGAACAAGAGTGACAGATGGCAGCCTCTTTTCAATTGCAAACCTGATAGCCTGCCTGACAAGACGTTCTGTACCTTCGACTGAAACAGGTTTTATTCCGATAGAAGAGGTTTCCGGGAAACGGATTGATCTAACTCCCATCTCATTTATCAGAAAATTCTTTAGTTTTTCTGTTTCGGGTTCACCATGCATATATTCAATTCCTGCATAAATATCTTCGGTGTTTTCCCTGAAAATATGCATGTTAACCTTTTCAGGATGTCTGACAGGACTGGGAACTCCCTTAAAATATCTTACCGGCCGGTAGCAAGTATAAAGATCCAGATCTGACGCAAGGCAACATTTAAAGAACGCATTCCTTCGCCAACAGGAGTTGTAAGGGGTCCTTTTATACCGACAAGGTATTCCCTGAAACTTCAAGAGTTTCATCGGGCAGCCAGTTACCAGTTGGCCTGAATGCTTTTTCACCAGCCAGAACTTCCTTCCAGGCTACTTTTCTTTTTCCTCCATATGCTTTTTCAACGGCAGCATCAAATACTCTCACAGAGGCTCTCCATATATCAGGTCCGGTTCCGTCACCTTCAATAAAAGGAATTACCGGATTTTCAGGTACATCATTACCATTGCCAGTTTTATTTTTCAGACATATTTATTTTTTTTGGTGTTTTCATTAAGATTTTTTAATTGATTTTCTTATAAGATTAAATGCACTTCCGGCTTTAAACCATGCTATTTGAGTTTCATTGTAAGAATGATTGGCTTTAATATGTTCATCTTGTCCCGTCAGAATGATTTAATACTTATCCTAATTGCTTTCCGGGAGCAAATTCTTTTAATCCTGATGATATCAATCCTGTCATCTTCCCTTATTTTATTATAATCATCCTTATTTGAAAATGTCAGTGTTAGAACTCCCTGTTTTTTAAGGTTTGTTTCATGTATACGGGCAAACGATTTCACGATAACTGCCTTTACATTCAGAAACCGTGGTTCCATGGCAGCATGTTCACGCGATGAACCTTCTCCAAAATTATCCTCTCCGGCAACAACTGATACCTAATCCGCAGTTTTATATGCCCTGGCAACAGTAGGAACTGTATCATACTTTCCTGTTAAGCTGATTGAGAACCAAATTTGTTTTCTCATTAAAACAATTAACTGCTCCGATCATGTAATTATTTGAAATATTTTCAAGATGACCACGGTATTTCAGCCAGAAGCCTGCCATTGAAATATGATCGGTAGTGCATTTGCCTTTTGCTTTAATAAGCAAAGGGAGATTAGTAAAATCCGCACCATCCCATTCTTTAAAAGGGTTCAAGAGCTGGAGTCTTTCGGAATCAGTGGCGATTATGATTTCATTACTATTTCCGGTTTTTCAGGTTCCTGGTATCCGGTTTCCATATCTCGCAAATCCTATGAGGAGGAAGTCAAGTCCTTCAGGTTCAGATAAGTTTGACCTCTTTGCCTTCTGAATTCATCAAGGTATCTGTAAGTGGATTAAATGTAAGATTGCCGGAAATTGCAATTGCAGTAACGATTTCAGGAGAGGCAACAAAAGCATGTGTATTGGGATTCCCATCAGTTCGTTTTGCAAAATTCCGGTTAAAAGAATGAATAACAGTATTTACCTCGTTTTTATCAGATCCCTTTCGGTCCCACTGTCCGATACATGGTCCGCATGCATTGGCAAAAACTCTCGCTCCCGGCTTTTCGAAAATATCCAATAAACCGTCCCGTTCTGTTATGGACCTGATCTGTTCTGATCCCGGAATGAAATTAAATTCAGATTTGGCTGTTAGTTTTAGCTGATAGTGCATTTTTAACCACTGATGCAGCCCTTGAAATATCTTCATAGGAAGAATTTGTGCATGATCCGATAAGCCCTGCTTCAACTTTAACAGGCCATCCGTTTTTCGCAGCTTCCTCTTTCATCTGCGAAACAGGGATTGCACGATCGGGAGTAAACGGGCCGTTTATGTATGGTTCAAGGGCTGAAAGATCGATTTCAATAACCTGATCAAAATACTTTTCCGGCTCTGCATATACTTCAGGATCAGCCTGTAAGATGTTTTCCGGTTTTTCCGGCAAGTTCAGCTACTTCTTCCCTTCCGGTTGAAGTCAAGATATTCTGCCATCGCTTCATCAAATCCAAAAACGGAACAGGTGGCTCCGGTTTCTGCACCCATATTGCATATTGTTGCTTTCCCGGTACATGAAAATGATTCAGCACCATCGCCAAAATATTCAATATACATATCCTGTTCCGCCTTTGACAGTAAGTATTCCTGTTAGCTTCAGGATAATATCTTTTGCCGATGCCCATCCATTAAGCTTGCCTGTGAGCTTAACCCCGATAATTCCGGAAATTTCAGTTCCCAGCCCATTCCTGTCATTACATCAACAGCATCAGCACCTCCGACACCCGGTGCAATCATTCCAAGTCCACCCGCAGTTGGCGTATGGGAATCAGTCCCAATCATCATACCTCCAGGGAATGCATAATTTTCAAGAATTACCTGATGAATAATTCCGGCGCCCGGATTCCAGAATCCGATATCAAATTTGCTGCATACTGAACTAAGAAAATCATATACCTCATTATTTGTAACAAGAGCTGATTTAATATCCGCTTCTGCACCTGATTTGCCTGTAATAAGGTGATCGCAATGAACAGATGAAGGAACTGACGATCTGTTCTTTTCCTGTTACCATAAATTGAAGAATGCCATCTGAGCTGTTGCATCCTGCATGGCAACCCGGTCGGGCAGAAAATCCGCATAATCTGTTTCCCGCCTGATATCTGCAATTTGCAGATTTTTCAGCAAGGTGAGTGAACAATATTTTCTCGCTAAGCGTAAGAGGCCGTCCAAGTATATTCCTGATTTCATGAATTTTTTCCTGGAGTGAGTGATAAAAAGATCTTAATAATATCAATGTCAGAACCATTTAAAAGTATTTAGTCGTTATTTATTTTCTTATATGACCATTCCCTTCAATTATCCATTTATTAGGTAGTTATCTCTTCAAGCCCCATCGGACCCCTGGAGTGAAACTTTTGTGTTGAGTTCCATGTTTCAGCACCAAGTCCGAGACTGTTCTCTTGTGGGTAGTACTCTGCGCAATATTAATCGAAAATGTTAATATATTAAAGCACTAAAGTATTAATTAGGATTTTATATTCATCTTCCCTAAAGGAGATGAATATTAAATTAAATTAAATTATATTTTTATAAAACTTAAGAACAGTATATTTTAAAAACTTCTGTCCCATGAAAATAATCAATCATTTTATTAACAGACTTTTTATTGCTGTAACATGCTCATTATTGTTTTCATGTGATTTTTCTCCTCAGGTTCAGATTACAGGTGAACTGAAAGAATGGCATACTATTACTTTAACTTTCACAGGACCTGAGTCAAGTGAGTATGATACAATCAATCCATTTACCGATTACCGTCTGGAAGTTGAGTTTTCAAACGGAAATCAACAAATTATGTTCCCGGATATTATGCTGCCGATGGAAATGCTGCTGAAACATCATCTGGAAAAGGCAATAAATGGCGGGCTCATTTTTGTCCGCCATCATGACGGCACATGGAATTACAAAGTCAGCTTTCTGAAAGGAAAAAACATTGCTGTTGCAGACAATCTGAGTAACGGGGAAAAATGCTTCATGGATGGCGAAGAGGGAACAATTACTGTCGATAAGCACTGATAAAACGGCACCGGATTTCAGGTCAAAAGGAAGATTGCAGATATGACGGTACACGTTTTCTGAAACATTCAGGGACCGGTGAAGTTTTCCTTAAAGGAGGTGCTGACAGTCCTGAGAATTTTCTTGGTTACAGGGAATTTGACGGCACCTATTATGGAGGAAACAACAAGACACGAACCGGTGAAGCTGATCCCAACTTCCGGTTTTCATCACTATCAACCTCATGTCGTCGACTGGAAGGAAGGTGATCCTCAATGGCAAAATGGCAAGGGAAAGGGAATGATTGGAGCGCTTAACTATCTTTCATCAAAAGGCATGAACAGTTTCTATTTCCTCACGCTGAATATCCTTGGTGATGGGGAAGATGTATGGCCATATACCGATCGTAACGAACGTTACCGCTTTGATTGCAGCAAACTCGACCAATGGGAAATAGTATTTTGCCCATGCTGATAAAATGGGACTTATGTTACATTTCGTATTGCATGGAAACTGAAAACGAATGCCTTCTCGATGCCGGTTACCTTGATGTACAACGAAAACTATATCTCAGGGAACTGATTGCCAGTTTTTCGCACCATCTGGCAATAACCTGGAACCTTGGTGAGGAGCATAATCCGGCTCATGGTCTCCCTACGGACAGACCTATGAGGATACAAAAAAAATGGCCGACTATATAAGGGAGAAAGATCCATATAATAACTTCATTGCTATTCATACTCACGCAGCTGCTGAACAACGCAGGAAGGATATGACTGCCTATCTTGGTTTTAAAAATATTGAAGGACCATCAATACAGTGCGGAAATGTAAATGACGTTCACGAGGATGCAAAATACTGGTTATCACAATCAAAAGATTCACTTCACAAATGGGTGGTTTGCATTGATGAGATCGGTCCAACATTGGAAAGGGGCACTTCCTGATGAAATTGATCCTGCACATGATACAATAAGATACAAGGCATTATGGGGAAACCTGATGGCCGGAGGAGCCGGTGTTGAATGGTATTTCGGATATAAATTTGCCCACTCCGACCTTAGCTGTGAAGACTGGAGAAGCCGGGAAAAACTATGGGAGCAGACAAAAATGGCTCTTGATTTTTTCCATAATAATCTTCCATTCACTGAAATGGAAAACGGTGATGAATTAACCAGCGAAAACAATGATTATTGCCTTGCAAAGACGGAGAGATATATGCTGTTTATCTGCCTGAGGGCAAACCAACAGACATAAAAGTGCCAGCCGGACAATATTCAGTCAATGGTATAATCCCCGGGATGGCGGAGATCTGCAGACCAGTGTTAATAAAATAACAATTAAATGGTGATAGTTGCCACAGGCAATCCCCCCAGGACGTGCAAAGACTGGGTATGCATGATCAGAAGTGAGTGATAACTTAAAACAGTTTATTTCTTCTGCTAAAAAGAACTATTATGATATCATTTTGATACTATTATGATTTGATATCATTTTGATATCATTTTGATATCAATAGTTCCTTTCAGCTTTGGATCGGCAGAGGATTGACCAATAAAGAAATCAATCCTGCCAGGTTCCAGAGTCCATCTATTGCCGACAGTATCCCAGTATGTCAGATCATCAGCCTTAAGTGGTATGGAGAGTGTTCTGGTTTCTCCCTTTCTGATAAATACCCTGGTAAATCCCTTAAGAGCCTTTGCCGGACGTTCAACCTTTGAATCGGGAAAGCTGACATACAGCTGAGCTACCTCATCGCTGTCATAATTACCCGTATTCTGAACAGTGAAGCTTACATTTACTGTTTCCTTTCCCGATAAAGTCTTTTTGTCAGTTTTCAGACCCGTATATTTAAAACTCGTATAGGTAAGCCCGTGACCGAACGGGAAAAGTGGTATGTTCCTGTCATACATGTAAGTTCTGCCATTCCTGATATTGTAATCGAGGATCGGGGGAAGCTGATCGATTGATGTGATCCATGTCTGAACAAGTCTTCCTGCAGGACTGACTTTCCCGAACAGGATATCTGCCATTCCGTTGCCCAGCTCCTGGCTCGACTGGCTCACATGAATGATCGCCGGAACATTATCCTTCGACCAGTTTATAGCATAAGGAAAACTGGATACTACGACAAGAATTGTATTTGGGTTGGCCTTGTAAACCAGTCTGACCAGGTCCTCCTGCTCCAGCGAAATTGCCTGCCGGTCGACATCCTCACGTCCGTCGCTTGCAACCTGGTTCTGTCCCCAGCCCAGACCGTAGCTGATAGGATGGTTCCCAACACATACTATTGCTATGTCGCTTAGTTTTGCCGCTATTATGGCAGAATCGGCCTTGTTGCTCATTGCAAACCTGACAATCACATCACCCCCGAGGGCATTTCTGATCCCATCCACGATATTTACATTATAGGGAGGGGTACCTGAATACCAGTCAGAGATAACCTTATTTGCCGATGGACCTATAACTGCAACTGATTTTATTTTTTCCTTCTGAAGCGGCAAAAGTGAATTTTGATTTTTCAGCAGAACAATTGATTTTTGGGTTGCCAGCCTTGCAATATCGCGCGCTTCCTGTTTTAACCATGGTGCGATTGTATCTTTTATTCCAATATCCATATATGGATTCTTAGCCGAATTATCAAGCGAGCCAAGCTTCAGGACAACTCTCAGATTTCCATAAATAGCTTCCTCAATCTGTTTTTCCGTAATCAGTCCCTTAGCCAGAGCCTCCTTAAGGGGAGCCAAATAATTATCCAGAAATACTGTTATTCCTGCTTTGATACATTCTGCCGCCGCAATCTCCAGCGAAGGATAATAAGCGTGGGTTGTCAGCAGCTGCCTGTAGGCTCCCCCGTCGGTGCAAATAATGCCTCTCAGTCCCCAGTCATTCATCGTTACATTCCTCAATACCGGATGAACAGTGCAAGGGATGCCATTATACTTGTTATAGGCGGCCATAAAGCATTGGGAACCTCCTTCAGCAACCCCTTTCCAGAAAGCATAGGAATAGTATTCACGAAAGAGTCTGTCATCAAAATCGGAACTGTTGTATGTACGGTTGTTTTCGTTGCTGTTGGCGAGGAAGTGCTTCATCAGCGAAGCAGTTTTCCAGTAAACGGGATCGTTTCCCTGAAGTCCCCTTACAAAAGCGGTAACGAGCGCACCGTTAAGGAAGGGATCCTCTCCAAAACACTCTTCGGTCCTTCCCCACCGTATATCGCGACCCATGTCGGCATTAGGTGCAAACACTACCAGTCCTCCTGTACCGAACCTGCTATTCTGGGCCAGAAACCTTGCTTCCGTGGCCTGCCAGTCAGCAACTTTCTGAATAAGTTCAGGATCCCATGTCTGGGCAAGCCCGTAGGCCTGGGGGAAAGTTGTTGTCGGTGAAGCTTTTGGTCCTTTGACAGCCCAGTTTGCAGGGCCGCTGTATGCCAGGCCATGCAAACCTTCAATTGTTCTTGTTCCCTTCACGCCAAGGCGCGGAACAGCAATTCTTGTCGAAAGGCAGGTGATTTTTTCATCCAGAGTCATCAGCGAAATAAGATTTTTGATCCTGGTATCTTCAGGCAGGCTGATATCCTGAAATGGATAATTCTGGGCGGTTAAAAGCTGACCTGTTAAAATCAGCAGCATCTCAATTACAAGTTTCTTCATATTTCAGTTATGTTATGCAAGTAATTATTGTATCGTTTTGTTTATAATATTACTATCGGAAAGAAATATACAAAATCCAAAAACGCTTGAAAATCAATTAATTTACCCCAGCCCTGAGGGGAGTAAACTGAAAGTTAAAAATAATAATCCTTTCCGGCAGATATTTTCTGGAAAATAACGACATTTAAATATAATTTGAACACTTGATCAAATTAAACAAATACCAAATATGTGATCACATTAAGCTTCTATAAAAATTAAAACCCTATGAAAAAAATTTTATCCGTTATTTTTTGTCTGGTGCTGTTAATATCATGCAACCAGTCACCTGTTGATAAACCAGTTCAGAGCCAGGATCCTGTGGCGGTTACTGAACAGACTTCCCGGGATGGTGTATTTATCCATGTTACTGAATGCTACAATGATCCTCACAGGGTACTGATGCCTTTCAAAATGGCTACAGGTATGGCTGAAGACAAGGACGTGATCCTTTATCTAGATATTCATGCAGTTGAATTAGTAAAAAAGGATGCTAAAGACCTTACTATGGAAGGGTTTGAGCCACTGAGCAAATATATCGAGATCCTTTTATCAAAGGGAGTAAAAATCTATGCCTGTCCCACCTGTATGAATGTTGCCGGGATGAAGCCTGAAGATCTCAGGGAAGGGATTCTGACGGCAAACAAGGAGGCATTTTTTAATTTCACTAAGGGAAGGATACTGACAATCGATTATTGATTCCCATGTGAGCACGGGCTGGCAGGGACTGAGAAGGAAGTAATTCCTCCTGATCTTTTTAACCAGTCGCGGCGGGTGATTTTTTTAATCATGTTCTGCTTGCTAAAAAATCAATTGGCCTCCTGTGCCCAAGGTGTAAAGCAATAGCTGTTCCTCACTTTAAAACCATCAGATGAAAAGAAGCACAATTCTTTCATGTATCCCCCTGGCTCTGGCTCCATTTACCAAGCAGTTGTGACCATAAGGAAACGAGGCCAAATATAATATTCCTTCTCACAGACGACCATCGTTATGATGCAATGGGTTACGCCGGTAATAGTTATATTAAAACACCCAATATAGACAGGCTGGCTCAAAGGGGGATCATTTTTGAAAATGCATATGTAACAACATCAATATCGTGTGCCAGCAGGGCAACAATACTGACCGGACAATATGCCTCGCGACATGAAATAATAGATTTTAATACCGACTTCAGCGATTCTGCTCTCGCAAAAACATATCCTCTCATTCTGAAGAATAAGGCCGGGTATAAAATTGGATTTATAGGCAAGTATGGTGTCGGGCTTAAGAGGCATCCTTCTGATAAATATGATTACTGGGGTTGCGAAAGAGTAATACAGCCCAGGTATGAGAATTATGATTCAACAGGTAAGATGACCCATTATACTGATATAGTCAATGGCCGCATCGAAGAATTTCTTTCAATATATGGAAAAACAGGTCCATTTTGCCTCTCTGTAAGCTTCAAAGCTCCACATGTGGAGGATTCAGATCCACGGCAATTTATTTATAATAAAAAATACTCAGGTTATTACAAGGATCTTGATTATCCGAGACCGGTATCGGGTGGTGATGAATACTGGAAAATGTTCCCGGAAAAATTCAGGCTGAATAATGAAGCGAGGCGGAGATGGCAGATCTGTTTTGAAACAGACACTCTCTTCAGGGAAAGCGTAAGGGGATACTACCGTTTGATACAGGGCGTGGATGATGTGGTTGGGAAAATAGTTTATAAACTTGAAGAGCTTGGTATTGGAGACAATACGATAATTATCATGATGGGTGACAATGGTTTCTTCCTTGGTGAACACGGACTAGCTGGGAAATGGTTCCCTTATGAGGAATCTGTAAGGATTCCTTTGTTCATTTATAATCCTATGGAAAAAGAAGAGAACAAAGGCAAAATAATTGAGGATATTGCCCTTAATATCGATATAGCTCCTACTATTTTGGGTTTCGCAGGAATTGAAAAGGATGCAGGCATGCAGGGCGAAGCATTGCAGAAGACCTGGCTGGAGGAAAAACCGTTATGGCGTGACAAGTTCTTTTACGAGCACCCTTTCGACATCCGGTATTTCCAAAATCGGAAGCATTGATAAGTCTCTTTTATAAATTCATTAACTACTATGAACTGCCCGACAGCAGCAAGGAGTTTTATGACCTGCGAAATGATCCTGAAGAAGTCAGGAATCTCATTAATTCCTCTGAATATTATGATCAGATAAAACAGTATGAACTAATAATGGACAGCATAAGCCTGACTGTAAAATAGTTTACAGATACAATTTATATCAGTTTTACAAGCCAGACTCTGTTTCACTTTTAAATTTGTGCATTAGTGGTTTAATTAATTGTCCGGTTTACTGTTGCAGGTTCATGTTATATTAATTATTTTTTAAAACAATTGAATATATAATTGAATGTGGTTATTTTTACCTTGCAGCTAATTCTTAAATTCAATATCCATGAAAAAATATTTTTCACTTTCGCTTTTAATTTCAGTGGCATGTCTGAACCTGTTCTCACAGTCCGGAACACCACTGATAAAAGTTATTATAGCACCCGACCACGTTGACTGGACCTATAAAGTGAATGAAACAGCAAAATTTACTGTTCAGGTTTTTAAATTTGGCAACCTGCTTGAAAATGTCATTGTCGATTATGAAGCAGGACCTGAGATGCTGCCTGATATAAAGAAGGAGGGTGTTATTCTGAAGAATGGCCGGCTGGAGCTTTCCGGGACAATGAAGGTACCGGGATTTTACCGGATCAGATTATGGGCTGTTGTTGAAGGCAGAAGATATGAAGGACTGGCTACGGCAGCTTTTGAGCCTGAGAAGATCGGGCCTACAGTTAAAGATCCGGAGGACTTTGAAACATTCTGGACCAATGCAATTGCAGAAGCAAGAAAACTGGATCTCGATCCCCGTATTACACTATTACCGGAACGTTGCACAAGTGAAGCCAATGTATATCACATCAGCTTTCAGAATGACCGTTTAGGATCAAGGATATATGGCATGCTTGCCATGCCGAAGAAACCTGGCAAGTATCCGGCAATATCTGAAAGTGCCGGGTGCAGGTATCCGGCCATATTCAGGAGATCCGCGTACTGCCAGCCATGGATTTATAGTCCTCGAAATAGGAATACACGGATTACCGGTAAACCTCGATCCTCAGGTATATTTCGATCTTGAATGGTGGAGCGCTGGCTGGCTATAATTCGATAAAAATGAATGATCCCAATACCCATTATTATAAGAGGGTCTACGTCGGATGTGTCAGGGCAGTGGATTTCATCTGCACTCTTCCGGAGTTTAACGGTACAGATATTGCTGTTACAGGAGGAAGCCAGGGTGGTGCACTTACAATAGTCACCGCCGGACTCGACAGCCGCATCAAATATGCTGCTGCACTCTATCCGGCACTATGTGACCATACAGGTTACCTGAATAAAAGAGCAGGCGGATGGCCTCACTATTTCCGTAATGCTGAACCTAAACCCGGAGAAGTGGAGACGCTTGGCTATTATGATGTTGTGAATTTTGCCAGAAGAGTTAAGGTACCTGGATACTACACATGGGGATTCAACGATATCACCTGCCCTCCCACTTCCATGTATTCGGCATATAATGTTATCACGGCACCAAAGGAACTACATCTGTACCAGGAGACAGGTCACTGGACCTTCCCGGAACAAACCGAAGCACTTAATAACTGGCTTGTAATGAAGCTTAAAGGAGAGTAACTGCCAGAATGCTGCATTGATCATTAACAAAATGAATGACTTTTGGATCAGAGGACTCTGTATAAGCTTGTCAGACTACTGCTTAATGAATCTTGCAGATTTAATAATCCCGGCTTCTGAATCTTTTTTTTCCAGAAGTTTTATGGTGATTTTCTCAGGTCCTTTAACAAGGTTTATGTGACCAATATTCATCCAGGCCCAGGTTCTTTCAACAGATTCACTCCGGTTGACATAGTCACGGTCAGGTAGTATCTCAGAATTAAAGGGCTGGTCAATTGTGAAGTTAACTGAATCTGAATTTGAGCTTAATATAAACTTGCTTCCGGTTTTACCTTCCTGACAACCATACTGAAGTTCGGCCGCATATGTACCTGCAGTGTTTATATTAAGAGACCAGAAAATCGAATCACCTTCTTCGATCCAGTTTTCAGTGTGTGACTGATTGGGATGGATACTCGAATATTTAATTTTTCCAGATAGAGTGGCATCCTGGACAGGTAAAGTAAAGCTCATTTCGTCTCTGAAACCGGCTTCAATAGTTGTTACAGGCTGGTAGGCCGAAACCAGCTCATTATTCAGCTTAACAAGTTCAGAAAGCAGAAGGAATCCTGTATTAGTCTCAATATCAAATATATCTATGCTTTGCAACGGATCATTTTTCAAATCAAAAAGAAGAGTGTCTTTCCTGGTCAGGACCAGACGATACCGGTCATTTCTGACTGAACTGTTGCAATTTTCAAGTACCTGGTTCCCCTGCCGTGAGAATATAAGCCGGTCAAATTCCCTTACTTTTCCATTAATAATTCCTGAAAGGTCAAGTCCATCAACAGGTTTATCAGGTATGAAATCTATTCCGCAGAGGCCCAGTATTGTAGGCATAATATCAATATCCTGGGCAAGCTGCCTGGTCAAACCGGGTTTTATTCTTTCCGGCCATTTTATATAGAAAGGCACTCTCACACCACCTTCGTCAACTGAGCCTTTCCGTACCCTTCATACCGCCGTTATACCTGTCGGTATTCGGACCATTATCGGAAAAGAAGATTACAATGGTATTCTCTGTTAACTTTTCATCATCGAGCTTTTTAATGATCCGTCCGATGTTATGATCCATATTATCCACCATTCCGTAAACAGATGAAAGTGTGCTGTCGAGCCCCATGGAACGGTACTTGTCAAAATAATCTGCAGGGACCTGGAAAGGCGAATGTGGCACATTGTAAGGCACATAGCACAAAAAGGGCTGATTCTTTCTCTCTTCAATGAACTCCAGTGCTTTCTCTGTAAAATAGTCTGTTGTATAGCCTTCAGATTTTACAACTTCGTCATTATGAAGATATTCAGCATCAAAATAATAACCAAGATGCCCCACACAGAAACCGACATACTCATCAAACCCCTGCCTGTTGGGGTGCTGAAGGAAATAGCCGCCGTTATGCCACTTTCCAAAGCAGCCGGTCGTATATCCGTTGTCCTTCAAGCACTTCAGCAATGGTAATTTCGTCCGTTCTCATATTTTCGTACCCACTTGTAACCGAAGAGACCCCTGTTCTGAGAAAATATCTTCCGGTGAGCATTTCGGCACGGGTCGGGGCACTTAGAGGACAAACATAGAATCTGTCGAAGCTGAGGCTTTCCGATTTAAGACGGTTCAGAACAGGTGTCGATATGTGTTCGTTCCCATTGGCATTTAAATCACCCCAGCCCATATCGTCGGCAAGGATCAGGATGATGTTCGGCTTTGGCATGGAAGGCTTGTCATTACAGGAAATAAAAGCAGCAATAATTCCTGTCAGAAAAACCGGAATAAAATTCTGTTTTACAATCATTTGTATTGTTTTTAATTTATACAGACCGCAGCTAAGTAGCTATCAGTAATCAAATCGCTTGTTTCCTTTTTCTTTATTTGTCTATAATCCAGATTCGGTAACGGCATCTGAGCAGGAAATTTACTTATTTCACCCTTCAGACGCGGGTAGGTCTACTATTCATTTAAGTTTTCCATGACCCCTCCTCAAATAGCCTGTGAGGTTCCTGGGCTCCAAACCAGAAAAAGAATAACTCAATCACACATTCCATCTGAAGAAGGGAATGGTTCGATAATTACTGATAATGGTTTGTGAAGACCTGAAAGAACAATGAAAACGGTTACAAGATAAAAGTAACTTTTTTCATATAAATTTCCCGTTAAATATTTTTTTCATACCTTTTCAATAAATTAGAATTATAGCATTATACCAGTTATTAAAAAAGATGCGTACCAGGAATGATTAATAATTCTCAAGACTATAAACCAACTTCCATTTTCTCTTGTGAAATGACTCCCTTTGTATTTCAACCAAGGGAATTAAATAACTGAATATCTACACCTTCCTCCGCGAGGGAAGGTTGGGAAGGTGGTTTATTCATTCAGAATAATAGATTTTATTCATCATTACCGATACTCATATTAATAATTTCAAAATGGACCGAAGAAAATTTATTCAGGAAAGCGCTTTTGCTTCAGCCGGATTTAGCATAACATCAAGAATACCAGGCCTTAAGCAAACAACAACACTTAGAGACAGACCAACACCTTGAAAGTAGCACTGATCGGTTGCCGCAATATGGGCTTTGGGGTTCTTCAGCATCACCTCTCAAACCCGGGTGTTATATGTGCTGCACTATGCGATGTCGACGACACCGTTTTAAATGAAAGGGCAGCGGAGGTGGACCCTAAGAAATTCAACCAGTCCCCGAAAACTGTACAAAGATTTCAGGAAAGTACTTGAGCAGAAGGACATCGATGCTGTGATAGTAGGTACCCCTGATCACAGGCATTGCCTGATCACTGTTTATGCGCTGCAGGCAGGCAAGCATGTTTACGTAGAAAAACCAATGGCAAACACAATTGAAGAGTGTAACATCATGGTTAAGGCGGGAAAGTATTACAATAAACAGGGTAGTACAGATCGGACAGCAACAAAGGAGCGGTCCGATATTTCAGAAAACAATTGAACTGCTGCGAATTAAGGTACAGCAGGCAAACTGAGGAAGATCAATATCTGGGCAAACTTTGAATACGGTGCAGGTTGCCGCAAGATGAGTTTCCGGACGAGCCGGTTCCTGCCGGGTATCGATTTCGACATGTGGCTCGGACCGGCGCCGTCAAGGTCGTTCAACAGGTCAAGATTTCATGGTAACATGGCGTCATTTCTGGGACTACGGCGGAGGCCTGGTATCTGACTGGGGAGTTCACCTGCTCGATATAGGCTTATGGGCGGAGGATCTGGACTGCCCCGCCAGCCAAAGCGCTGGTTTACGGCGCCAACACCTTCCATGAAGCACGAAGCCGCGAAACCTTCGACTCAATGTCGGTGATCTATCCTTATAAGGATTTCATGATCCATTATGATGTTACAGGAGGCGTTGAGCGCGGTCCGGCTCCCCTGGGATATGCCATACGGGCTGGCTATTATCGGTGATTATGCAACAATTACGGTCGATAGAAACAAGATGAAAGTATATCCTGAGTGGGATGGACAAGCTAAAAAAGCGAGGGCTGCCGATTACAGCTTTAATGAGGGACAGGAATCTCACGGTGATCATGTGAAGAACTTTATTGCCAGCATCAGGGAAGACGCAAAACCGGCCTGTCCGCCGGAAACGAGGACGGGCTGCAACTATCCATGTACACATCCCCAATATAGCTGCAAGAACAGGGAGAACCTGTTCTTATGTGGGATGATGCAAACAACAGGTTCACAAACAGTGAGGCAGCCAACAAACTAATTAAACCGGTATATCGCGAACCATGGACCCTTCCAAAAATCTAATCTTAATAATATGATAACACGCCGAAAATTTATCTCAGGCACTGCAGCGGCATTGATCCTTTCACCCCTGGCTGGTGATATTTTTGCAGTGGTAAGGGAAGAGTGAAAGGATCTTCGGATTTATCTCCGGAATAATAGGTGAAGAAATGAAGGCCGACTGGAAAAGAGGCCCTTAAAGTAAAGCTGCTTCCTTTGGCTATACTGAAATTGAGACAGGCAATTTCTCAGGAGAGAGTCTTGAAGGATTCCTGGCTTACCTGGAGGAGACAGGTTTAATGCTTGTTGCAGGTGGCTTCGAATTTAAATCGTCAGAAGAGGAGCTTAAAAAAAGCCTTGAGATACTTAAAAAACTTAAGGCAGGGATTGCTGTTGTCTACTTGGCCCTGGTTTACAGGAGGACCTTTCAAGTCTGGCCGATTGCAAGCAGAGTGCAGAACGCCTGAACATACTTTGGCAAAACAATGTCAATGAAAACGGGCTGGAATTTGCCTGGCACAACCCCGCGACAAGGAAATTATTGCCATGGAAGAAGGACTTCCCTTCCGACTTTCTAATGAAAAATACCGATCCCTCTCTTGTTAAATGCGAACTCGATATATACTGGGCTGCAAAAGGTGGTTCTGACCCTGTGGAATTGATGAAGAAATACCCAGGAAGATATAACATTCTGCATATCAAGGATATGACCCCCGGAACAGCAAAGGATTTCGAATGTCCGGGTTCGGGAATTATTGATTTCCCGGCAGTTTTAAGGGAAGCCGATAAACAGGGGATCAAACATTTCATGGTTGAAAGGGATAATGTTCCCGATGGTATGGCCTGCCTGAAGTCGGCTGCGGAATACCTTAAAAAGTTAAGTTTTTAAGAAATCATCTATTAATTTGCTTAATTCCATTGCAATACTAAGTGGCAGCTTTTCGGCTCTGTGGTAATACTCTATTCTACCATTAAGTCGCACAAAGGATAATACGAAGGACACACAAAGTATTTGGATCATACTGCCAGTGACGGTCACCGTTGCAGATGAAAGCAAGGTCCAATAGATTTATTTAATTTTCTCAATTTCAACCCATAATGGCAAAATTCTTCTACTGCCCACGAGGTAGAACGGAGTAAATCGCGCTTCACAAGTTAAGATATACGTTTTTCATCTCCAGAAAGCTGGCGTCAGGTATATCATTTTTAACCTGGTTAATCACCGAACCTGTTTCCACCATCATGCGCCCTCCTGCCGGCAATGGCTTTATAAACCTGAATCTCAGATTATATGTTCCCTCACTAATGATAACCCTCCATGTCCCGTAGGCCTCTTCCTGTTCCCACACTCCCCATTGACCGTCGGCATCATTACGGTTAAGGATCACAGGATTTTCGTCTCGAAGACCCAACATGAATATCCTGCTTTTCAGTCATGTTGACGGACGTTACAAGTTCCCTGAATCTCCGGTCAAGTTCAGCTCTTCATCTCTGCAGCAACCAAAGGCTGATCATTCACAATGTTCTTACTCTCGTAAGGATCTTTAATAATATCAAAAAGTTCAAACATGACTGGTGTGGCATTGTAACCGGTGTTACCGACAGCCTGTATCTTCCTTTTTGCAACGCAGTGTTATTGTAAAGTTCCGGAGAGTGCCTTGTCCAGTAAAAGAAAAGAGACCTGTCAGTTAATTCCTTTAATTCACTCTGGCTACCGTTAATCAGGGGTTTAAGATCGATGCCATCTATTTTCCTGTCGACGGGGATTGAAGCTTTACAGATCGAGGCAATAGTAGGAAGAAGGTCTATATGAGCAACTGTTGCGTCAATCTCTTTAGTTCCATTTCCGCTACCCGGGTAACTGATCAATAATGGAACTCTGCACACCGCCCCTGTAGACAGAACCTTTCAATCCGCGCATGCCTGCTACATAGCGACTTTGCTGAGGGCCGTTGTCGGTCATAAAAATGACAACAGTATTTTCTGCGATGTCGAGTTCATCCAATTTTTTCAGTACTCTGGCAATATTATCATCGATATTTGACACCATAGCATACACCTTCCTTGCATCCTCCTTATCCTTTTCGCTCATCTCCGGGAATGGTCTTTTGTCGCTTTCAAACCCACGGGAAGGGTCAATATCCCTGTACATATTGTAATACTTTTCGGGAACCTGAAGGGGGGTATGGGGGGCATTGAAAGCCAGGTAACAGAAGAACGGGCTTGTAGTATTCTGTTCAATGAACCTGATTGCCTGATCAGTAAAAATATCAGAGCAATAGCCTGAATATGATTCCTGCAATCCGTTATGCCAGAGTACTGGATTGAAATAGCTGCTGTCGCCCCTGAAATATGTTGTAA
Source organism: uncultured Bacteroidales bacterium (assembly GCA_963702415.1). Classification (GTDB taxonomy): domain Bacteria; phylum Bacteroidota; class Bacteroidia; order Bacteroidales; family VadinHA17; genus LD21. The sequence continues at coordinate 64,981 of CAVPCP010000027.1, forward strand.
TATCGCCGGGTTGTCCCATTCCTCCTCCCAGGTGCATGAGCGACTCATCGAAACCCTGATCTGTTGGACGAGACGGGTAGTTATCGCCAAGGTGCCATTTTCCGAAATGTCCGGTGGCATATCCTGCTCCCTTAAGAATCTCGGCGATTGTCACTTCGGATGGCGCCATCATAGCCCCGCCGTTATTGGTATCCCTGACACCTGTTCGCAGAGAATAGCGTCCGGTCATGAGGCTTGATCTTGTTGGTGCAGAGACGGGGCTGACATAGAAGTTGTTGAACCTGATGCTCTCAGCCGGCCAGCCTGTCGAGGCAAGGGGTCTTTACATGAGGATTACCGGTAAAGCCGAAATCACCATAACCCTGGTCGTCGGTTATTATAAGAACTACATTAGGCTTATTGATCTGTTGTGCCGGCAGCAAAGCACATCCTGATAAACCTGCCGCAATAAATCTTCCTTTAAGGAACATGCTATCAGGTTTCATAAAGATATTTTATCCCATCCACGGACGCGGACGCTCAATTGCCTGAGAAAGAGCACCAAGCGCTATATTGACATCCTCAACAATCTGGAAGTCGTACATCCCCAGACATACAAAATCGGCACCGTTGGTAAAGGCATATTTAAGACCTTCCTCGGGTTTGATCGCACCCGCAGCAAGAACCTTGAATGCGATCCATGGTTCCTTCAGCGTCCCCATATATCTTATGGTCTCTTCGGGATTAAAGTCAAATTTGTTGTCGTTCCATTCCTGATTTGTCTGCGCCGACCAGTAATTATAGCTATGGCAGGTCTTGACCCAGAAATCCGGTTTAATACCATAATCCACACATGCTTTAATCGCTTCGATCCTGTGAGCGCCTATTCCGGCAGGCTTGCCGTTTGCACGAATCTCATCAATTCCGGCTCTGATTAGTTCCATCCGCTCATTTAGAGTTCTTTTCTTCGGATCGTCCCATTCAGGATTTGTAAAACGGTCGGTAATTTCACCCTGGCAATAAAGGGCGTCCCAGTCGGCAGCAAGAGACATTGCTATGCCCTGCTGAAAATCAAGATTGGTACCGCAATCCGAAATGAATTTGATTTTGCCACGGAATTCATGCCGGTATTTCTGAAAAACCCTTCCCATCTGAGGATTTGAAATGATGGCATTCATACCGCATTTTTCGCCAAGAGCAAGTGTCTGGAGAACCTTTTCATCGGTGTGATATGTCTTAACAAGTTTTGAGACATATATAAGATCCCGTGCATGGGCCCATCCGCCGATCAGGTTCCCTCCCATAAGAAGGCGGCTCAGTTCAAAATCTGCAGGATTTCCATTCTTGTCCCTGTATTTAATAACACCTTTTGGAACCTCACCTTTAAGATCCTTAAGAGTCGAATAATTAAATTTTAAAAGGGTGGCTCCTGAATTTGCATCCATACCTTCGATGGAGAGCAGTTTCTCCTCAAAGCTGTCCCATTTCTTTTTCCTGTACAAAGCATATGCGAAAGCACCAAGTGCAGGAATTGATATCAGGTCACGTAATGCCTCCCGGCGTCCTACTCCGGTTTTTGAATCGGTCGGCATCTCACCGACAGGTTTACGGGCTCTTTCATCCTTCCATCGGCCGATCAGCCTGTCGAGGCTGAAATGAAAAGCAGGTGAAATAAAAATGAATACTGAAAGTGCAAATAATTCAATAAGGTTCCTGTTTACCCACAGATAACTGCCTTCCACAGGCACTCCAAACATATAACCCGGAACCGGAGGATAAGCAATAAAATAGAAAAAGAGCATCAGCGCTCCGCCCAGGCTTGCCCATCTGGTAAACAATCCCAGTATCAGCCCCAGTCCGACAAGTATCATTCCCCATATATTTATAAAATCAATGACAGACACTGCCGAGGGACTATTTGCCAAAGCTGTAAATACCGGTGCAAAGATCCATTTCGAACCTGCAAGATAAGGTGCGGAACTCCATCCGGCTGTAATAATTTTCGAAATACCTTCATATAAAAAATGCCATCCGATGATAATACGAACAAAGGTCAGCAACCATGGGACCATCTTGTTAATATTTATATTCATCTGCGTTTTCATATAATTCAGATTAATGCTCAGTTTATCAACTATATCTGCAATATTAATGAATTTCTATACAAATTAATATATTTGAAGGGAAGGTTTCATATTATAATTGTAACTTGAAAATCTGACAACCCTATCAAATATATTAAAATCTGGTAAGATGGAACATAAGAGAGAATTTAGCATCCAACCGTTATTAAAGACTAAATTGTTATTAGTTTGGTCAGTATTATTATTAATTATCCCGAATGCCTGCAGTCAGAACACTGAGCAGGTTGACTGGTATCTGACCAATCCTGATAAATCTTCCCTGCTTCAGAAGCAGATCCCATTAATTCATGAAAAGGGATCTGAAAATGATATGGTAACAATTAATGTGGATGATTCTGAAATATACCAGACTATGGATGGATTTGGATTTGCCCTTACCGGGGGAAGCGCTATTCATATTAATGCCATGGATCCTGAAGCAAGGGGTAAATTGCTGAATGAGCTCTTTGGAAAGGGTGAAAACTCAATCGGAGTATCATATCTGCGAGTGAGTATCGGTGCATCTGATCTTAGCGACAGGGTTTTCACCTATAATGATCTTCCAGAGGGAGAGATAGATCCTGAAATGAAAAGATTCAGTATTGAACCGGAGAAGAAGGATCTTATACCTGTTTTAAAGCAAATTCTTGCTATAAATTCTGAAATAAAAATCCTTGGTTCTCCATGGACGCCTCCGGTGTGGATGAAGACAAACGGCAAATCAAAGGGAGGAAGTCTTAAACCCGAATATTATGATGCTTATGCTCTCTATTTTGTGAAGTATATCATGGGAATGAAAGAGGAAGGAATAAAAATTGATGCCATTACGATCCAGAATGAACCACTGCATCCGGGGAACAATCCCAGTATGTTCATGCCGGCAAATGAACAGGCAGATTTTATAAAAAAAAGCCTCGGACCGGTGTTTGAAAAAGCAGGTACTGACGCTAAGATAATTATCTACGATCACAATCCAAACAGGGTTGACTACCCGATACAGGTTCTCAATGATCCTGATGCCCGAAGGTATATTGATGGAACTGCTTTTCATATGTATGAAGGCAAGGTTGACGCGATTTCAGAGGTAAAAAAAGCGCATCCGGATAAAAACTTTTATTTTACCGAACAATGGGTTGGTGCTCCCGGCAACTTCCCGAATGATCTGAGATGGCATGTAAGAACTCTAATCATCGGAGCTGTGAGGAACTGGTGTAAAAACGTTATTGAATGGAACCTTGCAGCAGATCCCAAACAGGATCCTCATACCGACGGCGGATGTACCGAATGTCTTGGAGCAATAACAATAGACGGAAATTCTGTAACACGGAATCCGGCTTATTACATAATTGCCCACGCATCAAAATTTGTTAATCCCGGATCTGTAAGGATAAAAAGCAATATCCCTGAAAATCTTCCCAATGTGGCATTTAAAACACCTGAAGGGAAAATGGTATTGATTGTTCTGAATGATTCAGAAAAAAACCAAAGCTTTCAGGTCAATTACGGGGGAAAGAGCATCAGGGCAAGCATAAACGGAGGTTCTGTTGCCACTTTTTCCTGGCAGCAATAGGATTTTTACATCCCAATTGTCATTTTATCGAATTTCCCTGCAAGATCCGGATCAAATTCGGCAAGCTTTTTCCATTCCTCAGATCCGTAAACTCCGGCCTTTGAATAATCGAAAGGTTTGAAATTTATCTTTCTGGCAACTGAGAGCTTTTTAAAATGAAAATCAAATGCTGAAGGATTTACGAAAAGGGGATCAGCAATAATTGAATGGATATCCTTACCGGATTTCTTCCATTCTGCAAAATTCTTATCGCCGAACATAATATCTTTTGTTCTTGTGTCCCAATACATATTGTTATCTGTTAATAGATTAAATTTATGCCAGTTGCTGCTAAGAAGAGTCCCCTTATCAAAATAGATTATGTTATTGGTAAAGGAGATTGACCTGTGTTCCTCAACCCTTGTTGCCTGAAGCTGCGACCTTATATTATAGGCAAAAATGTTATTCCTGATAATATTTTCCTTTCCGTAATGCTGATGAAATCCTGAGTTTTTGCACGCATAAACCAGATTGTTTTCCTCTACAATACCAAATGATCCCTCATCTGTATAGAGTCCCCACCCTCCATAATCGAATGAATATACATGATGAATATCATTATTTGAAACAGTTGTTCCCTCTGAAGCTCCAAGAGTATATACTCCTCCCATATCGCAGAGTTCTCCCCATCCAAGATGGTGAATATGATTAAACTCTATCGTATTCCGCTTCGAAGGGCTGTGTGCATAACCCCATACCCAGCCAGCAGAAATACCTGAATACCTCAGGTCGGCTATCTCATTATGGGTCAGTTTATTGTCGCTTGCATTGAAAATAATAATCCCAACAGCACATGGGAAAACATGACCTCCGTCCCTGATGATGTTATTGTCGATTGTGATGTTGTTTGTTATCTCACTCAGTTCCTGACGAATCTGAGTCTCTCCTATCTTCACTCCTCCTGCCCCGAGATCGTGCATGTAACACTGACTTACAGTGCAGTTGCTGCATGCCCTGCGAAACCAGAATGCATAAGTGCCTGTATGGGCAATTTCGCAATTCCTGAAATCAATATTGTCTGCAAAATCGGCTGTAACAACAGCATCAACAGGTGCTGCAGCCTGAGCAGGTTCATCTCCGCCGGGAGGTGTTTTGTACCCTGCAATTTCAAATACAAGATTTTCAAAGCTGATATTTTCGACCTTTTTCCCTGAACCCGGATCACCCTGAATTGAAATAAACTCTTTGATAACAGGTATATGAAATATTGTATTTTCGATAGTTTCACCTTCAAGAGGTATATAATAAAGATAACCTGTGCGATCAAGGAACCATTCACCCGGAGCATCAAGGGCGGCTTTAAAATTTTCAATCAGGTAACGGGATTTATTATTAATGGGATTCCAGGGTTTCATTCCCTCTCCGGTTAAATAGACTGATGAGCTTTCTTTGCTGAAACCTGTAACTCTTTTCCTGGTATTATCCCAGTTATGGTAAAAGATTATCAGGGCATCCTGAAAATCCTGTTTCGTAAATGCATCAAAAGCTGTATTATCAAGGGTGTCAAGTTCTACTTTCTGAACTGCAAGCTCAGGCGACCTGCCCTCACCTTTTTCCAGCACCGTTTCAGTGACATTTCGTACCCTGAAGAATCCATCATTGGGGCTTCTTGCCCTGACCGCCCTGCGGCCATTAACATAAAGCTGCTCAAAATATGAATCATAGTAAGCTACCTGCGGGATAAAAGCTCTCCAAAATGTATCACTCACTTTCTCAAATCCCGAAACCTGAATTCCCCCTCTGAAAACTGCTTTTGTCCCTGGCTCTGCTTTAAATACCAGGGGAGAAGCCGGTGTCCCTGAATCATCTGTAGTCAGCGAAAGAGGCTGCAACATAAAATATTCACCACCTGCAGCAATGATCTCAAGAGGTACATTAAGTATGGCAGTTTTCCTTAACTCCCTGGCCTTATCGCGGGCAGCTGTAAGTGTTGCGAGAGGTTTGTCAGCAGTTCCCGGGTTGGTGTCGGTTCCGGCCGGCGAAACATAAATTTTCTGGCTGAAAGCTGATTCCTGAAAAGATATTAAAACGATAATTAACAGGAATATAGCAGATTGACGCTTCATATACTTTAAAGGTTAATGAAGCGATAATTTAAAGGAATTAATCCGGAAATCCAAAATTAGATTGCAGTCATCATTGCAAAAAGATTGCTTTGTTCCCCTTGCTGTGAACTTGCAATGACAGGTACCCTCTTTTTAACTTGCTAAAACCGACAATAGTTAATAATTTTAAAATTTACAACATATTAAGACCAAAGCATAATAATATGAACTCAGCTAAGAATATTTGCAGATTACTGCTGATTGTAACAATTGTTACATTTTCCGGTTGTCAGAAATTTTACAGGCTGGAAACTGGAAAGTTGATTGTTGAATTTGGCAGCAGAGGAAAATTGCATGGCCTGAAAAACAAAGATACCGGAATTGACTATCTTTCCAAAAAGGGAGCCTCTTATCTTTTGTCGCTAAGAATTGATGGAAGGTTTTACGAACCAACTTCGATTTCAATTACTGATGACATTTTTCTTCTTAATTATGGAGAGCCCGGGATAACGGCAAAAATAAAGGCAGAAACAAAAAAATCCTATTTGACTTTTGAACTCCTGGAATTATCTGATATGTAAAGGTTGATGTAGTTTTATGGGGGCCATTTAAAACTAAGATAAGGGAAACTGTCGGTGAAACGATCGGAGTTGTAAGAGACTCATCCTTTGCTATTGGGATCCAGGCGCTTAATCCCCGTACTCTGGGCGGGTATCCTGATAATGAAGATGACAGTTTCACGGGATATGACATTTTTGCAACTACCAGTCTGGTCGATGTTGCTGATTCAGTGCATATTTTGTACCGTGGAAATACTGCCAGGCCGGAACCTTACGGGAGCTCTCTTAATGCCTATACCCGTTCACGGGCCAGAGACAGGATAGTGTCATCCATGCAGAATGAAAAGTATATGGCTCCCGCTTTTGATGATGGAGGTATTACTGGTTCTAAAATCGCTCTTTTCGGCTGCAAACCTCAGGAAGTGCTTGATGTGATTGAGGAGATCGAACTGGCAGAAGGATTGCCGCATCCGCTGCTTGACGGAGTGTGGGCTAAACGATCAAAAAGAGCTGTTTCAGCATACCTTATCCAGGATTTCACACCAGAAAACTACCGGAAAGCTATTGAACTTACAAAAAAAGCGGGTTTGAAATATTTATACCATGGGGAACCATTTAAGAACTGGGGACATTTCGATCTCAGGAACAATATGACCTGGGAGGATCTCGCTGCAATTGTCGACGAAGCAGAGTCTCTGGGAATAAGAGTAGGTGCCCATACTTTGTCAAACTTTATTACAACCAACGACCCGTATGTGACGCCAGTCCCTGATAAAAGACTGGCAAAGGTCGGCAGCACTCTATTAACCGAAGATATTTCTAAGGACGAAACCAACATAGGTATCTCAGATCCATCATTCTTCAACCAGATGCAAAACAACACTCTGCATGCCTGCCTTATCGGAAATGAACTTATAAGATATGAAAAGGTCTCCGAATCCGAACCATGGCAACTGCTTGGATGTGAAAGGGGAGCATTTGGAACGACTGCTTCTTCCCTGACAAAAGGGGATACAATATCAAAACTTGCCGACCATGCATATAAGGTTTTCCTGACGGATAATGATCTTTCTGCCGAAGTTTCAAAAAGGATTGCCGGGTTGTTCAATAAAACCGGACTTAAACAGATTTCATTCGATGGACTGGAAGGAAACAGCTCAACAGGCATGGGGAAATACGGCGAGTTGCTCTTTGTGAAGAACTGGTATGATAACCTTGAACCTGAAATAAAGAACGATTATATAATGGATGCCAGCACTCCGGGACACTATTTCTGGCACATGTTTACCAGGATGAACTGGGGTGAGCCATGGTATGCCGGTTTCCGCGAAAGTCAGACAGAGTACCGTTTGCTGAATCAGGATTATTTCCGAAGGAACTATATTCCCTGCATGTTGGGATGGTTCAGTATGAGGCCATCAACCAGCATAGAGGATATAGAGTGGATGCTGGCAAGAAGTGCTGCATTCGATGCAGGTTATGCCCTTGTAACAAGTGCTTCTGTTTTTGAAAAGAACGGTTCCGGAGAACAGATTCTTGACAAAATAAGGGAATGGGAAAAGGCCAGAATGAGTGGGGCATTCAATGCAGACCAGAAAAAGAGGATGGAGAATATAAAGAATGAATTTACCCTTGAATCTTCAGGAGAGAACCAGTGGCTCCTTATTCCTTATGAAGTAAAGAGATATGAACACATGCATCGTGAACTTCAGCCGGGACAACCGGTTTCAACTTCATTTACTTTCAGCAATCCCTTTACAGAACAAAGCATTGGTTTCATACTTACTGTCAAAGACGGACCTGCACAGGATATCTCAATTGAAATTGACAACCGTTCTGGAACAGTTTTTCAGTTTGAAATCAAACCAGGGGAAAATTTGAAATACGAAGGAGGTGACGAGGTTATGCTTTATTCAGAGAACTGGCAGGTATTAAAGACCCTTCAGGTAAATAAGGATGATTTAAAGATCGGTAACGGAGAACACAAATTTACTGTAGATTGCAGGTTCCCTTCAGACAATAAGGGCACTCTGAAACTTTTCTTAAGTGGAAATAAAAACTGCCGGTGAACCGGAATCAGTTGGATCCGGGAACAATTAAAGATAAGCAATTCATTTATAAAATTCCTTACTTCCTGAACTCAATCCTGAAACCAAGAACCTTCCATTCGGGAAGCAAAGAAGGCTTGGTTATTATCAGGGCATCTTCCTGCTGATTCCATTTAAGTTTTTCGTCGCTTCCCAGCATTGAAACACTTTTTACTTTTTTGTCGGGCAGTTTTGAATTTATCCCAAGCGAAGAAATTTTAATATCATCAACCGGTTTGTCCATGCAAAATGCATAAAGAATTCCGTCTTTGGTCGTGAACCGAATGTCAGCAGATTCATAGGGCCTCACATCCCTTACACCGCCGAATCTCCCCTTTTCCTGTTTTTCCATTGAAGGTCCCTCCCCATAAATTTTCCAGGGACGGGTGCCATAAATTCCTTCACCGTTAACCGGGCGTCCACGCAGCAATTTCTTCAAGAATATCCAGCACATCCTGCTCAAGGTTACCTTCCGGAGTTTGCACCACATTAAGAAGAAGGTTCCCGTTCTTGCTCACAATATCAACAAGCATCTGGATGACCTCAGTGCCGGTCATGTATTTCTGGCCCGTCCGGTAGTACCAGTCACCAATCGAGGTATCTGTCTGCCAGGGATCGACACTGATCGAATCCATAGCACCGCGCTCTATATCCCTTACCCATCTGCCCTGCGATTCAAGATGTTTACAGGTATAAACAGCTTCAAGCATTCCGTTATTCCTGACAATGTCCTGATTATAGAAACCAGCACAGCATCTTCCTTCCAACTTCGCCAAATGGCAATTCTCCGTCGGTATAAAGCAGATCAGGCTTATATAAATCGATTAGTTCAGTTATACTGGCCAGCCAGTTCTGATGGTTTACAGAATCCTTTGTGTACCAGGCAAAATCGTCAGGAGCAGTTTTAGGGTGGTAAAGATCCTGGTATTCAGGATTTGCACCATCATAAGGGACACCTTTCATAGGACCTGATTTATCAGCTCCGTGGCTTGGCTGAAACCAGGTATAGCTGGCTCCGAGATGCTCCGAGACCCCGAACTTTAATCCTTCCCTTTTTGCTGCCTGCTGCCACAATCCAACCACATCTTTCATGGGACCCATTTTAACGGAATTCCACCGGTGGATCCTGGAATCCCACAGAAAAAAATTATCATGGTGTGTAGCCATGCTCACAAAGTATCTGGCACCAACTCTTTTATAAAGCGCCATAAGCTGATCGGGATCCCAATTTTCAGCTTTCCAGAGAGGAATGATATCCTTATAACCGAATTTTGAAGGATGACCATAATTCTCCAGGTGGTAGAGATATTCCCTGCTGGGCTTTCCGGTTGGCTCATTGGTCTGACGGTTCAAAATGTCCGATTCATACATTTTCCTGGCATACCAGTCACCCTGGCGTGGAACAGCCTGAGGACCCCAGTGCGCCCAAATTCCGAATTTTGCATCCCTGAACCAGTCGGGATACTGATACTGAGTGAAAGACTCCATCTCAGGAGTAAAAGAAGGTGTAAATACTTTTCTTTCTGTCTTTTGCGGTTTGCCGGTGCAGGATGAAATACAGAATGATCATGATGATTCCTGCTGCAAAACAAAATTCGGGACTTTTGGTTTTCATGTGGATTGGCTATTGAAAGTTACTTGTTACTGGTTACTGGTTGCTGGTTAATTATAAATATTGATCCAGGTACCGTTTGCAAAGAACGAGGGAGTATTTACGGTCCTCTATTGATCCCTCAAATGTTTTATCCTCGACTTCCACACAAACCGGACCTTTGTACCGGATGTCATTCAGGGAGGAAATGAATTTTCCCCAGTCAATATCACCAAGCCCGGGAAGCTTGGGAGTATGAAATTCGAGCGGAGTTGCCATTATTCCGACATCATTCAGTTTATCGCGATAAACCCTGGCATCTTTCAGATGAATATGGAATAATTTATTGCTGAATTCATAAAGAGGTTTAATATAGTCCATCTGCATCCACAGAAGATGTGACGGATCAAAATTCAGCCCGAAATAATCGCTTTTGATCTCACTGAACATCCGCCGCCATATAGCCGGCGTTGTAGCCAGATTATTACCTCCCGGCCATTCGTCATTTGTAAAGATCATCGGGCAGTTTTCAATTCCGATTTTTACATTTTTTGATTCAGCATATTGAATCAGAGGCTTCCAGACCTGTTTGAATCTATTCAAAATTCTCATCAACAGATTTGTTTTTATCGCGTCCAATAAAAGTGTTAATCTTGTTTATGCCCAGGGATGCAGCGGCATCAATAACTTTCTTAATGTGTGAAACATAGAAATTGCTTCTTATCGTTGTCAGGATCAAGAGGATTGGGATAATAACCCAGGGCTGAAATTTCAATTCCCTTCCCATTCAAATAGCTGTTAATGGCAATTATCTTGTTTTCATCAAGAGTTTCAACATCAATATGGGTAACTCCAGCATATCTTCTTTCAGCTTTGCCAAGAGGCCAGCAACAGACTTCAATACATTTATAGCCGCAATCGGCAGCATAATCAACAAGCTCCTCAAAGCTCAGTTCCGGTAATATTGCGCTAACAAAACCCAGTTTCATATAACCTCCTTTCAATTTGTTATTAGTCAGTTAGTCCGGCAAGAGCAGCACCAATAAGACTCGATTGCTCAACTTCGGTAAATTCAACATATCTTTTCCGGTCTCCGTCGAGGTACTCATAAAAACAAGACTCAAACCTCTCTTTAAGTTTATGGAGCTTATAAAATGTGGTTCCTTCGATGGTAATTAATACCGGCCTTTCCGGTCTGGTTCCCTTTCCTGTTTTAAGGACAACCGCAGCCAGATTTGCAGCAACAAGTCGGGCAGTACGGCTAATTAAGCTATCAATTATAAATGAACTGATTTTCCTGTCCTCTTCGGCAATGAAGCATTTTAAAAGAATATTGTCATCAGAACTGACACCTGATACGTACCTGTTTGCTTCTTCAGCAGAAAGCTCAATTATGTTGTTCAGCCTGCCGGATGCCGGACCTGAAAATAAACCATCCTTTGAAGCTGCCTTCAGTACAAATAGACATAGCCCTCCGAAATATCCTCCCGAAAACATCTTTTCGAAAGTGTAATCACCAGGATTCATAGTGGTATTATCAAAAGCAATATCCAGGTCGGTCCTTGGCGCTTTTCCGAAATTACCTGATTCTACATTGATAATCATGCTTTTGCCTTTGTCAAGTTCCGGATTCTTTAGGATATTGCTGTTTGATTCTATATAACATGTGTTTGTACCAGTTCCGAGTATATAGCCAATATAAGAATCGTATGATTTGGTAAATGAGGCTGATTTCCCTGCAAGAAGAGTTGCCACGGTATCGTTCAGCAGGACTATCTTCTTTTCAGGTGTACCCAAAGCTTCAAGCAATGATTTGCCGATTATCTGCCCTATAACTTCAGGAGCCTGAACCTCCTTGCAGAATTGAAGAAGCCGTCCGTCCTTATCGGGGAAAATTTCAGTAGGATAGGAAAAACAAAAACCAATCCTTTCCACTTTTTCAGCCATTTGGCTTATATGTCCTGACATTACATCAAAAAACTCCTTTTTCGATACCTCCCTGTCAAGTCCGGGCATCGACCCGCTGACAACCTGGTCAATTTCAAGTTTCCCACGGCTGGTAAATTTTACCAGAGCAGCCCTGAAATTAGTCCCACCGGCGTCAATGGCTACCACAGGAGTCTCCTTCATGAATTCATTCTCCGCCTCAATATAGGTCGGAATCATTCTGAGAGAGCTTTTTTCGCCCTTTAGTCCTTTCAGCATTTCTGAATGGAACAATTCAACCAGGTTATCCATATTGACATCAATTGCTCCTAGTTTGTGCTCACTGATAAATTTTTCTGCCTTTTCCATATAGTATATTTGATTTCGTTCTAATTTACTGATTCCTGATAGAAATGAGAGTCACAGTTCTGATTTTTCATTTTTTTCAAACACCAAAGTAAAAAAAATAATTCGCTTAACTTAGCTGGTGGTAACCACTATTTGTTATTTTAGTCACAATAAAGACAATTCATATGAATAAAGTTACAGAAATCGCTAAAATGATTGACCATTCAATTCTTCACCCGACACTTACGGATGACGATTTAAGAAAGGAATGCGAGGTAGCCAGAAAGTACAATGTCGCATCAGTCTGCGTCAAGCCTTATGCGGTTAAACAGGCCGTTGAGCATCTCAGGGGAAGCGATGTGCTTGTAGGGTGCGTGATAGGGTTTCCTGCAGGTAACTCCTCTATTCCGGTCAAGGCCTTTGAGACTGAAACCGCCTGCAGGGATGGTGCCGTCGAAATAGACATGGTCATAAATATTGGGAAAGCGCTTCAGGAAGACTGGGCTTATATTGAGGAAGAGATAAAAGCTGTTGTTGATACCTCACACAGGTTCGGAGCGATTACCAAGGTAATCTTTGAAACAGATTTTATTACAAAGGATGAACAGAAGATCAGGCTTTGTGAAATATGTTCAAAAGCCGGGGCTGATTATGTTAAAACTTCAACCGGCTTTGGATTTGTAAAAGGAACAGATGGCAAATACTCTTATACTGGTGCAACTGCGCATGACCTTGCTCTGATGAGAAAATACTCAGTCCCCTCAGTAAAAATAAAAGCCGCCGGTGGTGTACGAACGCTTGCAGTTCTGTTAGAATACAAGGAGTTAGGCATTTCAAGATGTGGCGCTACTGCGACTGCCGCAATGCTCGATGAGGCTAAAAAGCTTTTCGGTGAAAAATAATGAAACCATGAAAAATAAGACCTTCCTTTTCGTTATTCTGCTATTAATGCTGTTCTCATGCAGTAATGAATATTCTCCGTTGAGCCTTCATCCCGATAATCAGCACTATTTCCTCTTCAGAGGCAAGCCTGCGATCCTGGTCGGATCGACCGAGCATTACGGTGCTGTTATGAATCTTGATTTCGATTACATCACGTATCTTGATGAACTTTCAGACAAAGGATTGAACATTACAAGGACTTTTTCCGGGATTTATGTTGAACCACAGGGAGCATTCGGTATCGCAAAGAACACTCTGGCTCCCGGTAAGGAGAAATTCATTTGTCCATGGGTCCGCAGTGACCAGCCGGGATATCCCGTTGGCGGCAACAAGTTTGACCTGACAAAGTGGGATGAGGTCTATTTCACACGCCTTAAGGACTTTATCTCAGAAGCCGGTAAGCGTAACATTGTTGTGGAACTGGACCTGTTTTCCAATTTCTATGATACAATTCAATGGAAACTGAGTCCGCTCTATTATACAAATAATATCAACAATCTGGAACCAATACCGGATCATAAGGAAGTATTATCGCTCAGACATCCTCAGCTTCTGAAAATCCAGGAAGAGATGGTCCGGAAGATCCTTGCAGAATGCAATAGTTTTGACAATCTGTACTATGAAGTCTGTAATGAACCTTATTTTGGGGATTTGCAGGCTCTCGATTCCTGGGAAGAACGCATGACAGACATTATTGCTGAGGCAGAGAATTTGCTACCCGTTAAGCATCTTATTTCCCAGAACATCCAGAATGGTTCCTTAAAAGTTGATAATCCTCATCCTGCTGTATCAGTTTTTAATTTTCACTATGCAAAACCTCCAGTTACCGTAGAAATGAACTATGGATTAAACAAACCGATCGGAGACAATGAAACTGGTTTCAATGGTATTGAAGATGTCAAATACAGGACGGAAGGCTGGGATTTTCTGACTGAAGGGGGTGCACTTTTTAATAATCTTGACTACTCATTTACTGCTGAAAATGAAGACGGAAGCTTTGTTGTCGCTCCTGGTCAGCCCGGAGGCGGAGGGGAAAATCTGCGCAATCAGCTTAAATTACTGAAAGATGTTTTCGGAGAGCTTGATTTTATTCATATGAAACCATCAAACCACCTTCTTAAAAACTCTCCTGACGGAAATGCAACACTTAGAATCCTCGCAGAAGAAGGTGAACAGTATCTTCTATATCTTAATAATTCGAAGACCGGGAAGAAAATCAATTCAGAACAAGAAGGAGAAAGAGGCGCTATTTATGAGTTATCGCTCGAATTAACTGCCGGTGATTATAAAGGGGAATGGATTGATCCGGTAACCGGTCAGCGTACCAGATTCCTTATCACGAAGCATAATGGCGGTGAATACCATTTTACGACTCCGCCTGTAGGTGAAGACCTTGCAATAAAAATAACCAGATAAACATGCATATAAAATGAAAAGATCATCAGTTTTATGTTTCTTTCTTGTTTTATCAAATTTAATAGCAGCCTCAGAGGTTGAACAATACAAAATTTTTGAACTTGAACTAAAGGGTCCCTCTGCAGGAAATCCTTTTACCGATGCACAATTGTCTGCTGAATTCAGACTGATGAACAGATCCCTTTTCTGCGAGGGATTTTATGACGGAGATGGTATTTACAGGATAAGATTTATGCCCGATGAGCCTGGAACCTGGACTTACATTACAAAAAGTAACATTAAAGAGCTCAACTCAAAGAAAGGCAGCTTTTCCTGTTTTGTCCATTCATCTGGTAATCACGGGCCGGTGAAAGTCCGGAACACCTATGATTTTGGCTATGCTGACGGAACACCTTTTTATCCTGTCGGAACAACATGTTATGCATGGGTCCACCAACCTGCAGAACTTGTTAACCAAACACTTGCCTCTCTGGCGAAAACATCATTCAACAAAATCAGGATGACAGTTATGCCGAAAAACTATGATGTTTATATCAATAATGAACCTCCATTTTATCCTTTTGAAGGATCAAAGGAGAAAGGTTGGGATTTCGCGAGACCAAATCCTGCCTTTTTCAGGAACTTTGAACAGAAAATCCTTGAATTGCAAAAGCTGGGAATTGAAGCAGATATCATCCTTTTCCATCCATACGATGCCGGAAAATGGAATCTTGATAAAATGAACTCTGAACAAGCTCTGTTTTATCTGCGCTATCTGATTGCACGCATTGCTGCTTATCGTAATGTCTGGTGGTCGATGGCGAATGAATACGATATAATGAGGAAATCCGATGAAGAATGGGAAAAATATTTCAGGGTAATTCAGACCTATGATCCTTACAACCATCTGTCAAGTATACATAACGGGATGGCATGGTATAATCATTCAAAACCATGGATAACCCATTTAAGCATCCAGACTGCTTATCTTCAGGATATCCAGGATTGGAGGGAACAGTACAGGAAACCTGTTATCATTGATGAATGTGTTTATGAAGGTAATATCCCGAACGACTGGGGTAATCTTACTCCTGAAGAAATGGTTAACCGGTTCTGGATATCTTATTGCAGGGGAGCATATTGCACTCATGGTGAGACATATATCCATCCGGAAAATATCCTCTGGTGGTCAAAGGGAGGGAAACTCTACGGGAAGAGTCCGGAAAGGATAGCTTTTCTTCATAAAATAATGACAGAGACTCCCCTGGAAGGAGTATATCCCTTTCACAACATCTGGAACAAAGAGACCTATCTGATAAAGACAAATGAGTTTTATTTATATTATTTCGGCAACAGCCAGCAGGCCAAAGCGAGGATTTACCTGCCCAAAAATATTAAGTTCAGGCTTGAAGTAATTGATGCATGGAATATGACTGTTACGCCTGTTAAGGGGGAATTCAGCGGGATGGCCGAGATACCTCTGCCTGGACTCCCTTATGTTGCAGTGAGGGCAATATCAATAAATTAAGCAGATGAACAAGAAAAAGCTATATCAGGATCTTCTGAAAGGTAAAAAAGAGAAGGAAAGAGTATTCTTCCGCCCGATCTTAATGCATTTTGCTGCAAGGTTCAATAATACAACATACGGTAAATTTGCTTCTGATTATAAAGTCCTGGTTGAGAGCAACATCCGGGCAATGGAATACTTCGATACCGACATGGTGTCACTTATTTCCGATCCTTATCGCGAAACTTCTGCATTTGGTGCACCGGTAGAGTTTATTGATGAAGGAGTTCCCCGATGTCTGGAACATATAGTTAAAACCATTGATGATGTCATTATCCTGAAGAGGCCGGATGTATATAAAAGTATCCGGACTCTCGACAGGATAAAAGGTGCTGAGTATTTTCAGAAGTTACTCATAGGCACAGTGCCGGTGAGCGGCTGGATTGAGGGTCCTCTTGCAGAAGCCTGCGATCTGACAGGTGTCAGCGAGATGCTTCTGAATCTGATGATCGATCCTGATTTTTCCAATACCCTTATGGACAAATGCATGGTTACAGCAAAGGATTTTGCAAAGGCACAAATAGAGGCAGGTTGCGATCTGATTGGCATTGGCGATGCAATATGTTCACAAATCGACAGGGATACGTATGACCTTTATTTAAAACAAAGGCACATAGAACTCATTTCGTATATACACGATTGCGGAGCTGCTGTAAAACTTCACATCTGTGGAGATACAACCCATCTTCTTGAATCCCTGAAGGAAATTAATACGGATATTATTGATCTCGACTGGCAGGTTGATCTCGATAAAGGAAGAGAAATACTTGGAAATAATATTGTTATAGGTGGAAATATTAATCCGGTTATTGTCGAGGATAAATCAGAGGAAGAAGTTTATATTCTTTCCAAAATGCTTGTGGATAAATATAAAGGTCAGAAATACCTGCTTGCAGCCGGATGTGAAATAACAGTACTAACTCCTCATCAGAACCTCATGGCAATGCGCAGGGCATCTTTGCTCCCGGATTGAAATATCAGTTTCACAAATTCAATGTCAGCCCCACAACTGCATAATGGAACAATGCAAAATTGTAAACCTCATCATTATCAGCTCCCCCTTCAAGAATCCTGTATCCGGCTCTTAATCCTAAACGATCTGAAAGCCTGTATTGTGCTGCAATAAGAATATCCTCTGCCCTGCCCTGAGGTGCCGCAAGTGCATCTCCCTCGAAAAGAAGCGATAACTTATCATCTGGTTTCCATTCCAGTCTGAAGTTTATAATCGGGACAAATCCTACATTGGTCTTTTCACTGTAAAGACTTGGAGAAGAGAGAGAAATTTTTGCATCCCTGATCTTTGCAGTAAATCCAAGTCCGAATTCAAACCTTGGCTTTTCAACAATATCATAGCGATATGTCAACCTGTAAGAATTAAATTTATAAAACCCAATAAGAGCTGTATTGGCAGGAAAAACAACACCTTCAAAGGCCACATCCCTGTTTATACTACCATCGGATCTCACTGTAAGCGGAGCATAAAGCAATGACAAGTTGTGACGGGTACCAAAAGTATAACCTGCTCTAACACGGAAAAACACCTTTGGAGCAGCATCGAGCTCCTCACTTAAGGAAAATAGCGTTCCCTCATCACCCGGTATTCTCACATCATTATATCCTGAAAATACAACTCCCGACTCCAGGTCAATTAATACCTGAGCTTTCGCTGGTGATAATCCCGAAATAATAAAGACAGAAATTAAGGTTGCTACAATAAATAATATCCTTTTCATATACTTTCTTTAATTAATATATTCATCAAACAAAAAAACATACAAATAGTTCTTATGACGATTTGTAGAAAATAAGAATTTAATTGTTCAATAATCCACATCGTGAAAGTTTGAATCAAAAATCAATAACTATATTCTTCTGTTGTTTTTTGCTGATCGTCAGTACACCGCCGCTGCTTAATGTATTCCATGTCCAGCCATTATCAGATGGATACTTAATTTCCGGAAGTACAATTCCATCTGCAATTACCCTGGAGGGTTTGCTGTTAAGACGCAGCACATCGACTGATTCTTTATCAAAAGTTTCATACTTAACCGAACCATTTGAATAGATTATTGAGATTATAACAGAAGAACTCCCAAGCAGATGGTTTTCTCCAGCCGGAGCCAGTTCAGGTTTTACCACCATTGCCCTGAGGTAGTGCCTTATATAATCACCATACCCGTCTGTAAGCCATATATCGTCGCGGATATAACGGTTCCGGCCATCGGAAGCAACAGTATAAGTTGCCCAGTTAAGAGTACGGATTGCATTTTCTTCAAAGGTTGTGTCTCCGGATAAAGCTCCATACATGAGTTCAACTGATGCCTGCCTGGATGAATGACTGTTGCCAGGAACACGGTAAACAGTCTGTTCATTCATTACAGTTACCTTGTACTTCTCATATTCATGATTTCCAAGTTCTTTATATGTCCAGTCAATAATCCCTCTTACATCCTCTTTCCATGAGGGGAAAATGTCCCTGTGCTGCAAAATGAACATTGCAAAGCTGATGGCGTTTGTCTGGGTATCGCTCCAGCCGGGGATATCCTCAAAAAAAGGTCCCCATTTATTGGTTTTAAGTGGATATTCTTTCATCCAATTGAGAAGAGTGACGGAGCTGCTTTTATATTTACGTCTCTTAGCCGTATCAAGTTTTGCAAGCTCCTCAAAAAGCATAATCGTGCCTGTCCAGTTAGAAGTATACAATGCCGGTTTCACTTTTTCCCCCTGAACCCATATTATCGAATAAAGAGCCTGTTTCACCTGTTTTGGCATTTACCCTGAATGGCAACGGAGACTCTGCACTGTCTCCTTTTACAATATGTGCCGAAAGTGTTTCTGCGATTTTAACAGCAGCATCAAAATATTTTTGTTCTCCGGTTATCTTATAAAGATTTACGAGTTCATAACCGAAGCTCCCAGCCTTATCGGGCTGAGTTATTCCCCTGCCGTTACGCATATCACCGTCATATTTGCCGGAATGGACTTCAGTATTGTAGGGATATGGTATATCTGGCCACTTATCTGCATGATCCGACAACGATCGTTCAAGATAAGTGTCAGCAATATATTTCATATTATCAATGACTTCAGGATATCCGGTATATGTATAAAGTAATCCCCACGACGAAAGCGCCATATTTATCTGGTCGCCTCCCAGGCCTCTCAAATCATGCTCAGGCCTCCATACCTGGTGGTTCATATAATACTTCAATCCGTTTGAATCAACCTCCATATTCTTCCAGAAGTGCCATACAAGCATCATTACTGTATCGTATGATGCACCTTTGTCAGCGGAAAACCATGGAAGGATTGACCCGTCCGTTTTATTAACCCTCACCGGATGATACTGAATTGTATCACTCACAATAATGGTATCAGAAATGAGATCACTCACATGTGATTTCACCTGACACGAGAAAAAACCGACAACTATTGCAGAAATCAATGCCAGATGTAAATTTTTCATAGTATTTTTATTGTAAGGTTAATTCCGATTTATTCTGTTAAATTATTAACAATTCCCTCAAGAAACAACTTTTATATGGACCGCAGAAAATTCATAGGCACCACTGTGCTCACAGATGCAGGGGCAGGAATGGTATCAGTCGTTCCAAAAATACCCAGGCAGCCTGTCACTTTATCTGATTACAGAGAACCCTGGACACATAATAAGTTTTAAATGTAATGAATACATTAAAGGATTATCTGGAATCACTGCCGGAAAAAATTAAAATGACCGGTAAGGCTGATGAAGATCCCGGTGAATTATTGCTTAATGCGGGTCATCTGCAAATGTATTTCAGAAATGGGGCTCTGAGATATATTTCTGCAGGAAGCAATGAGATTATACGCATGATCTATGCCGCAGTCCGTGACAGGAACTGGCTGACCATTGCTCCTTTGATCAGGGATCAGAAGATAGAAAAAAATGAAGACACTTTCAGGATATCTTTCAGCTGCCTTTATCAGACCGGGGAGATCAATTTCTCAGCTGAATATGTTATTGAAGGCCGTGGTGATAGTAGTGTGGAGTTTTTCATGGATGGAATTGCACTTGAAAAATTTGAAAAGAACCGTATAGGATTCTGTGTACTTCATCCGATAAGGAACTGTGCCGGATTAAACTGCATAATTGAGCATAGTGACGGTTCCTCAGAACAATCAGTATTTCCGGAGGAGATAAGTCCGCATCAGATCTTCAGTGATATAAAGTCGATGAAATGGATTTCAGACAAGGCTCATTGCAGACTTGATTTTGAGGGTGATGCTGTTTGAAACAGAAGATCAGAGAAACTGGACAGATGCTTCGTATAAAACATATTCAACCCCGCTTTCGGTTCCTTACCCTGCCCTTATTGAAAAGGGGACAAGGATCCGCCAGAGAGTATCCTTAAATGTTAATGGATCATTTAATAATTCTAATTCAGTCGCCAATAAAATCAATGTAAAACTCTTTCCCGAAGAGTCATTCAGACTGCCCTCCATAGGTATTTGTCAGACAAGCCGCTCAAATCCGTTAACTTCAGCTGAAGTTAAGATTATCAGGGCGATCAGGTTTGACCATTACAGAGTCGATCTTCATTTGTACAGGACCGGATGGCAATTCAAAGCCGAACGCGGAAGCCAGGAAGCCTCTGATCTTGGCTTCCGTCTTGAACTGGCCCTCTTCTTCGATGATAATACAAAACAGCAGTTTAACAACTTTAAAGACTGGTACCTGAGGAGAAGGCTGCCTGTTGAATCAATACTGTTATATCATAAATCTCTTCCTACTGTTCCAGATAGTCTGGCAAGGGATATCATCCCTGTTCTGAGGGAAAGAAATCCTGATGCCAGAATAGCTACAGGAACAAATGCAAACTTTGCACAGTTAAACAGGAACAGGCCAGGAGATACCGGTAACGATTCTGTTTGCTATTCAATTCATCCTCAAGAGCATGCATCAGATAATCTGACACTTGATTGAAAATCTCGAAGCACAGGCTTATTCGGTGCTGAGTGCTAATGCCTTCTCAGGGAATAAAGGAATAATCATTTCGCCTGTAACCATTCAGAGGAGGTTTAATGCCAATAATGAATATATTGAAATTCATCACTTTAACGAAGGAGGATCCGCCGCAGATCGATAGCCGCCAGATGTCTCTTTTCGGAGCCTGCTGGACTGCAATCAGCCTTAAATACCTGTGTGAACAGAGAGCGGAAAGTATCACATATTATGAAACTGCAGGTGAGAGAGGAGTGTTTCAGGGAGAGTCTGATTCAGTCTGGCCGGAGTATTTTCCGGCTGTAAAGGGAATGATATTCCCTGTTTATCATGTCTTTAGATACCTGATGGAAAATAAAGACCTGAAAATTGTTAAAAGTATCAGCTCAAATCCGCTGTTGGTCGATTGCCTTGCCCTATCCGACGGAAAACAGGCAAGGATAATGCTTGTGAATTTCTCAGGGTCAGTCCGGTCTATACAACTGGAGTGCTGTTCAGGACTTTTCAGAATGAGGACCCTCAGTGCGGCAAGCTTTTCTGAAGCTGCGCTGAACTTCAGATGGAAAGGAATTGAAAACGAAAGAATAATAAAATCTCAAAACTCCTTTGAGCTGGAGCCTTGTTCTGTCAACTTCATAGAGGGATGGCGTAAACATTGATTTTTCATTAAAATACTTACCCGAAAATGAAAAAAGACATTTTAAATCAAATTCATTACCTTCCGAAAAAGGGCTTTCGGGCCGGAAGGGTTCCCTGAGATCGATTCCATATTCGGAAAGCAATCCCCTTCTCAGGAACGGGCTTCTGAAAATGTCGGAAAGAAACCGTAATGTCATACATGCTAATGTGGAAAACCTTTCTTGTGGTTGGCGATACACCTTGGTCAATACCCTTCAGGGCAACCACAGGTCAGGTAAAAGAGTATGCAGCCGACAGGATGAAGAAAGGGCTTAAGTCTGAAGCAGATACACTTATTAAATAATCAGAATATGAACCGAAGGAAATTTATCGAAAGAACGGCATTAACAACGGCAGGATTAGGAATTACCTCAGTTATGCCTGCACCCTCTTATCCCGGAAAAACAACCCCTTCAGATTCCATTAATATCGCACTTATAGGTTGCAGAAATATGGGATTTGGAATTCTCCAGCACCATCTGTCAAATCAAGGTGTTAACTGCCTGGCATTATGCGATATCGACGATAATATCCTTAATGAAAAAGCTGCTGAGGTTAAGAAAAAATATAACCAGATACCGAAACTCTATAAGGATTTTCGCAAGGTACTTGAGCAGAAAGATATTGATGCTGTAATTATTGGTACTCCCGACCACTGGCATTGTTATATAATGGTAAGTGCTTTGCAGGCAGGAAAAGATGTCTATTGCGAGAAACCAATGGCAAACAGTATTGCAGAATGCAACATTATGGTTAACGCCGCAGAGAAATACAACAGTGTAGTACAGATTGGACAGCAACAAAGAAGCGGATATATTTTTCAGAAAACCGTTGAACTTGTGAAGAACGGCTCACTGGGGAAACTGAGAAAGATAAATATCTGGGCTAACTTTGAGTATGGTGCCGGAGGTAATATTGTTCCTGACGAGCCGGTTCCGGCAGGTGTGGATTTTGATATGTGGCTCGGACCAGCTCCAAAAAGATCATTCAATCCAACCAGGTTCCACGGATCGTGGCGCCATTTCTGGGATTACGGAGGCGGTCTTGTTTCCGACTGGGGTGTACACCTGCTCGACATAGGTCTGTGGGCCGGAGATGTTACAGCTCCGCCTCAGAAAGTACTTGTTTACGGAGGAAATACCTTTCATGAGCCCAGAAGCAGGGAGACTTTCGATTCGATGTCGGTTATTTATCCGTATAAGGATTTTGTAATTAATTATGATGTCACCGGAGGCGTCCAGAAAGGACCCTATGATATGCCTTACGGAATTGAAATAATTGGCGATAATGGAACCATCTTCGTTGATCGTAACAAGCTTTCTCTTTACCCTGAGTGGGATAATACGGCTAAAAAAACAAGGACTGAAGAAATCAGATATACTGAAGGCAAAGAGTCACACAATGAGCACGTTAAAAACTTCATTGAGTGTATCAAAACACGGAATAAAACTGCATGTCCGCCGGAAACAGGTCGTACTGCAGCAATCCATGTACATATACCAAATATTGCTGCAAGAGTTGGAGAATCAATGCTAATCTGGGATGATGCAAGCAACAGATTCACGAACAGCGAAGCTGCGAATGCACTCATAACGCCAACTTACAGACAGCCCTGGACTTTACCATCAATTTAAAGAGAAGTGGAGACTGGGTGAGGGAGGGGCTGAGCGATTTACAACTCCGTGATCATCTGTGTTCTCCGTGTCTCCGTGGTTTAAAAGGTTTAATTAAATAACAAAACTATGCTAACAAGACGAAAGTTCATTACAGGAACAGGAACAGCTCTGGCAATTTCCTTATTAGCTCCTGAATCACTCGCATTTCAGGGGAAGAAAAAACTGAAAAATTTCGGTTTTATTTCCGGAATAATCGGTAAAGAGCTGGAAAGCGACTGGAAAAAGGCACTTCTTAAGGCTGCATCTTATGGTTTCACAGAGATTGAAAACGGAGACTTTCTGGGAGAATCGGCTGAGAGTTTTCTGGAATATCTGAATAAAATCGGGATGACCCTTCCGGTAGGAGGATTTGAATTCAAGGCATCAGACGAGGAACTCCAAAATAGTCTGGCTCTTCTTAAAAGCCTGAAAGTGAAATATGCTGTGGTTTACTGGCCCTGGTATACAGGAGGTCCTTTTAAGCTCGAAGATTGTAAAAAGAGCGCTGTAAGACTTAACCATCTTGGCAAGGTTTGCAAAGAGAATGGGTTTATTCTCTGCTGGCACAATCATGACAAGGAATTTGCAGCAATGGAAGCCGGACTTCCCTTCGACTACCTTATGGAAAATACTGATAGTGCCAGTGTAAAATGCGAGCTTGATCTCTACTGGGTAAAAAAAGGAGGAGCAGATCCGTTAGATATAATGAAGAAATATCCGGGAAGATTTCCGGTACTTCATGTGAAGGACATGGCTCCCGGTCCAAAGATGGATTTTGAGTGCCCGGGCAGCGGCATCATTGATTTCCCTTCACTCTTCAGAGAAGCAGAGAAACAGGGCATAAAACACTATTTTGTCGAACGTGATAATGTTCCGGATGGCATGGCGTGCCTTAAATCGGCCGGAGAATATCTGAAGAACTTATCATTCTAAGGTTCAAGCTATATCGATATGACCTCCCTGGCTCAATTTTTGCCGAGTTAAACAGGAACAGGCCAGGAGATACCGGAAATTGGAGCCCGCTTCTGTTAACTTCATAGAGGGATGGCGTAACCATTGATTTTTTAATAAAAATACTTACTTTTAAATAAAAAACGGGAACCATGGTACTAGTTCAGAATTACACACTTGCAGTACTCCTGTGTGCAGTAGCAATGATCTGCTGGGGATCGTGGCAGAACACACAAAATCTAATCGGGAAAAGCTGGCGTTTTGAGCACTATTACTGGGATTTTTCAATCGGAATATTACTGTTTGCTCTGCTTATGGCATTTACATTCGGAAGTAATGGCAACGAAGGCCGCAGTTTCATTCCTGATCTTCAGCAGGCAGATCCGAAGAATCTTTTATCGGCAGCCATTGGCGGAGTTATCTGGAACCTGGGAACCCTGCTGCTTGTTGCTGCAATCTCAATAGCTGGCATGTCGGTAGCCTTTCCAATAGGAGGCGGAATAGGATGGACACTCGGGATACTTATTAATTATATTGGAAAACCTGAGGGAAGCCCTGCATTTCTGTTCGGAGGCACAGCTTTTATAATACTGGCTATTATAATGAGCATGCAATCATATAAGAAACTTGCCACCCAACAGAAAAAGCCAACATTGAAGGGAATTCTCCTTTCAGTCTCAGCCGGACTATGCATAGCATTTTTTTACAGGTTTGTTGCTTCATCAATGGCAACTGATTTTTCACCTGCAGAAGCCGGCAAGATAAGTTCATATACTGCTGTGGTTTTCTTCTCGATTGGAGCCTTGATCTGTACAGCTGTTTTGAATCCTGTTTTTATGGCAAAACCTGTACAGGGAGAACCCGTTAAAATGAAAGAATGGTTCGCTGCATCATTGCGTACTCATCTCCTCGGGATGCTGGGCGGTGCAATCTGGTGCCTCGGCAATTCGGTAAGTTTCATGTCGGTGGGTGCTGCAAGTCCCGCGATCTCCTACGGCCTCAGCAATGCAGCACCGGTCGTTGCTGCAATCTGGGGAATCTTTGTATGGAAAGAGTTTAAGGGTGCCCCGGGAGGAACCAGCAGACTTCTTACACTTATGTTCGTATGCTATCTTATCGGACTTATATTGATAGTTTACTCACGATTTGCTTAGTAAACTCCCCCTTAGAAGGGGGTTGGGGGGATGTAAAAAGAAGCTGGGCTGACTCTTCAAAGGGGGAAGGAAACCAATTAACCTTTAATTTGAACTTTAATAGAAACGATTTTATGAACAAGTCATTTTTTCTGGTTATTAACCTGATTTTATGCAGTTTGCTTTCCTTTTCCCAGGAAAATCCCTGGAAGGGCAAATCCGCCGACCTTAGACATGGAAAACTTAAAGTATCTGAGAATAAACATTTTCTTGTATTTGAAGACGGAACACCTTTTTTCTATCTTGGGGATACCGGATGGGAACTGCTTCACCGGCTCAGCAAGGAAGAAACTGAAAAGTACCTCGAAAACCGCAGGGCGAAAGGATTCACTGTAATCCAGGCAGTTGCACTGGCGGAACTTGACGGGCTCAATACTCCGAATGCTGAAGGGAATAAACCACTGACCGATAACAATCCGTTAAAACTTAATGAACCTTACTGGCAACATGTCGACTGGGTGATTAAGAAAGCAGAAGAGAAAGGAATCTTTATCGGATTGCTGCCGACATGGGGCGATAAATGGAATCAGAAATGGGGTGAAGGGCCTCAGATCTTCAACCCTGAGAATGCCAGAGCATATGGAAAACTTCTTGGTGAGCGTTATAAAGATTCCCCAAATATTATCTGGATTCTGGGAGGCGACAGACCGATAGACATTGAACTGCACCGCCAGATAATTGTAAATATGGCAATTGGTTTAAATGAAGGTGACAAAGGATCGCACCTTATCAGCTTTCATCCCACCGGAGGCCAGGGTTCTGCACAGATTCTGCCAAATGAGCCATGGCTCGATTTCAATATGAGGCAGAATGGTCATAGCCAGAGCTATACAGAACGCTATTACATGACGTATGAAGATTACCGGCTGACTCCCGTAAAACCTGTTATTGATGCCGAGCCTATATACGAAGATCATCCTGTAGATTTCAATCCCGATAAGAATGGACATTCGACTGCAACAGATGTGCGCCGGCCACTTTACTGGGACCTCTTCGGTGGGGCATTCGGCCATACTTACGGACATCATTCTGTATGGCAGATGTATGCACCTGATAAGAATCCAATTAACCGTCCGCTTATGCCATGGTACGAAGCAATTGATCAGCCCGGTGCAGGCCAGATGAAATACGGCAGACTGCTTATTGAATCGAGGCCGGTACTTACACGCATCCCCGATAATTCAATAATTGTTCCTGATAAAATAACCTCCTCGATCCCCGGAGCCGGTTCATACAGGTTTGTTGCAACACGCGATCAGGATGGAACCTATGCTTTTATTTATGCCCCGGTTGGAAGGAAATTCACGGTGAGAATGGATGTAATTAAGGGCAAGGAAGTTGTTGCATGGTGGTTTAACCCGCGTAACGGAGAGGCAACAATGATTGCCAGATATCCGAATACCGGTACCCAGACTTTCAACACTCCGGCTCCCGGTGAAAATCTCGACTGGATTCTGGTACTCGATGATGCATCAAAAAAATACCCTGCTCCCGGATCAAAAAAAACTGAATGATGCGGTTAGGATTGTCATCATACACTTATACGTGGGCAATTGGCGTACCAGGCTCTATGCCTGCAAAATCGCTTTCGGCCAAAGGTCTTGTCGACAAGGCTTTCCGCGCCGGACTAAACCTTGTTCAGATAGCAGATAATCTGCCACTTGAAAATCTTTCCGGAGAAGATCTGGATGATTTGAGAACATATGCTAACGGCAGGAATGTGGCAATCGAAATGGGTGGCCGCGGACTCACACCAGAACATACATTAAAGTGCCTGGAAGCTGCTAAAATAACTCAATTCACCAATACTGAGAATGGTTATTGATGGTGCGGGATTTGAACCTGACATTCATACAGTAACAGGTATTATAAGGGATTTAATACCTGAACTTAAATCGGGGAGAATAAAACTGGCCATAGAAAACCACGATCGTTTTAAAGCCAGGGAATTCGAAAAGATAATCCAATCGGTTGGAAGTGAATGGGTAGGGATCTGTCTCGATTCTGTAAATTCAATGGGAGCCGGAGAAGGATTTGAAACTGTTTCTGATATCCTCATGCCCTATACAATAAATCTTCATATAAAGGATTTCACAATACGACAGGGTATCACATAAGATGGGATTGGTAATTGAAGGCAGCACCTGCCGGAAAAGGGATTCTTAATATTCAGGATCTCATAGTCAGAGCATCTCAGAACCGGGACTTTGCCAGAGTGCCATACTTGAATTATGGACCCCGCCGGAACAGGAATTGAAGTCACAGTACAAGAAGAAGCAAAATGGGCCAACGAAAGTATTGAATACCTTATACCTGTAATCAATTGATATACGCTTGAAATACAGTTGAAATATAGTTGAAATACAATTCTAATCAATGATTATATGGAAAAACTGAAATTTGCTATATTAGGCTGCGGCTTCTGGTCGCAGTTTCAGCTTGGCGGATGGCAGGAACTGGACGGTGCGGAATGCGTGGCTCTTTATAACCGAACAAAACAGAAAGCCGACAGCCTTGCAAAACGCTTCGGCATCCCCCGCACCTACGACGATGCGGAAGAGATGATGAAAAAAGAGAAACTTGATTTCATTGACATCATTACCGATGTCGACACACATTTAAAGTTCGTTGAGCTGGCCGCTAAACACAAAAAGCATGTCATCTGTCAGAAACCCATGGCTCCCGGTTTCGGGGAGGCAAAGAAAATGATGAGAGTTACAAAAGAAGCAGGAGTAAGGTTTTATGTTCACGAAAATTACAGATGGCAGCCACAGATAAGGAGGATGAAACAGATACTCAACTCGGGTGTTATCGGCAAACCATTCCGGTGCAACTCATTATGGAACACTGCATTCCCATTGTTTGAAACACAGCCTTTCCTTGCCACACTTGAGCAATTTGCGCTTACCGATCAGGGATCGCACCAGTTTGACGTCCTTCGTTACCTTTTTGGCGAAGCGGAAACGATCTATACACAGATACAAACAATAAATCCCACAATCAAGGGAGAAGATGTGGCAACATCGTTGCTGAGGATGAAAAACGGGATGATTTGTGTCCAGCAGATTTCCTTCAGCTCTCCCCTTGAAAGAGAGATCTTCCCCCAGGTGCTGCTGGTGGTCGAAGGCGACAGAGGCAGTGTGAGACTCGATCCCGATTACAATTTTGCCATTACCACCGGCAATAAAACCATTTATGAGAAGATGACCATGCAAAAATTCGACTGGCAGACGGAAAGACTTGAACCCGAGCCTCCCGGCATAGTTGCATGTAATAATGATATCCTGCAGGACCTGCTTGGTAATGGCAGGGCAGAAACAACTGCAGATGATAATTTTGAAACTGTCAGGCTGGTGTGGGCGGCTTATGAATCGGCTAATAGCGGCAAAGAATATCATAGTTAAAGATTTCATTTAATACGATAAAATACAAAGAATATGTTGAAAGTAGCTTTAGTAGGCGCAGGAGGAAAAATGGGGCTCCGCCTGGCCCATAATCTGAAGAATTCAGGATACCTTATGTCGTATCATGAAATAAATCCAGCAGGAATTTCAAAACTTGAAGAAACAGGTGTGAAAGTTTCGGAAACAGGATTCTGTGTCCGTGAAGCTGATGCAGTAATTCTTGCTCTTCCGGATGTTGCTCTGGAAAAAGTTTCAGCTGAAATAATCCCTGCAATGAAGGAAGGATCGCTGGTTGTTACCCTCGATCCTGCAGCAGCCCTTGCAGGTAAGCTGTTCCAACGACAGGATATATCATATTTCATTACCCACCCTGCCCACCCTTCAATTTTCAACTGGGAACCGGATGAATCAGCAATGAAGGATCATTTCGGTGGCACTCTTGCAAAGCAGGCTATTGTTTGTGCACTTTTAAAAGGGAACGACGATGATTACAGGAAAGGAGAAGAACTTGCCAGAACTTTTTATGCTCCTGTACACAGGTCGCACAGGATAACAGCTGAACAGATGGGTCTGCTTGAACCAGCACTGGTCGAGACACTTGCATCCACATGCGTTTATGTAATCAGGGAAGGTCTTAATGAAGTTATTAAAAGGGGAGTTCCTGCCGATGCAGCAAGGGACTTTCTTCTTGGCCACCTCCGGATCCAGATGGCTGTTCTGTTCAATGAACTGCCCGGAGCAGTCTTCTCAGATGCAGCAAACAAAGCACTTCAGAGAGGGCTGAAGGAATTCATCAGGGAAGACTGGAAAAAAGTCTTTGAACCTGATAATGTGAATGACCAGATTTTATCAATTACCTGAAAACAAAGGTCTTTTTCTTAATATTTAAAGAGCTGACTAATGAAGATCTTACATACCATTATGCTTTTCATAACCGGATCGGCACTATATTCCCAGGCTCCTCTCCAGTATGTAAACACCCTCATCGGAACAGCCCCGGCAACAACTGAAAGTGCAAGGAAGCACAGTGAAGCAGGCTCAGAGCTCAGGGGACAGACCTTTCCGGCTGTTGGCCGCCCTTTTGGAATGACGCAATGGACACCTGAGACCCGGATTACAGAACTAAATGCATTTCCCCTTATTATTATAATGATAAATATATTACAGGATTCAGGGGAAGCCACTGGATGAGCGGAAGCTGCACACAGGATTACGGCAGCGCCTCAATAATGCCTTTTACCTCAGCCATTCCCGATACGCTTTCAACACCTCCCGTCTCACGTTTCAATCATAAGAACGAGACTGCC
Source organism: uncultured Bacteroidales bacterium (assembly GCA_963702415.1). GTDB lineage: Bacteria > Bacteroidota > Bacteroidia > Bacteroidales > VadinHA17 > LD21. The sequence continues at coordinate 95,325 of CAVPCP010000027.1, forward strand.
TCTCCGGCATATTACAGGCTTCTGCTCGATAATTACAATATTGTGGCTGAAATGACAGGCTCAGTCAGATCGGGTATTTTGCGTTTCACATATCCCGGGAAAAACAAAAGCTGTCTTTTTATCAGGGTAAACAGTGATGAGAAGCTTGGAAGATTATGGATTAACAAGGACCAGAATGAGATTGCTCTTTGTAATCCTGTTCACCGGATATATCAGGGATCAGGACAACCGGCAGGGATTCAGCGGCTGGTTTGTGATCAGGTTTGACAAACCGTTTGAAACACTTGACAAGCTTGCTAATAATCAGCAGATTGCAATTAGCTTCGGCAATCAGAAGACTATTAATGTCCGGATCGGAACATCTTTTACAAGTCTTGAAAATGCACTGCATGAACCTCGATAAGGAGATCCCTGACTGGGATTTTGACAAACTCCGGAAGGCTGGTGAGGATGAATGGAATAAGACACTTGGGAAAGTCAGGCCCGGAGGAGGGACTGAAGAAAATATGAAAAAATTCTATTCTGCACTCTATCATTGCTACCAGCTTCCGCGCATTGTAAGCGATGTCGATGGAAGTTATCCGGGTTTCGCACAGGACACCCTTATACATAAAGCAGTTGGCTTTGATTACTACGATGATTTCTCTATGTGGGATACATACCGTGCCCTTCATCCGCTTATGACAATCCTCGAACCTGAAAGAACTCTTCACATGGTGAAGTCGCTGGTTGCCAAAGCGGAACAGGGAGGATGGATGCCGATATTTCCTGCCTGGTCAAATTACACTGCAGCTATGATCGGCGATCATGCGAGTGTTATGATTTCAGATGCATATATGAAAGGTATAAATGATTTCAATACCGATACAGCTTATTACTACATGCGAAAGAATGCATTCGATCAGTCGCCGCCTGAGGAATACATTGATGGGAAAGGGAGAAGGGCACTTGCCAGCTATTTGAAATACGGTTATATCCCGCTGGAGGACAGTGTATGGGATGCTTTTCATAAACGGGAACAGGTATCGACGGACTCTTGAATATGCTTTCGATGATTATGCTTTGGCGCAGTTTGCAAAAGGTATCGGAAAGAATGATGATTATGAGATCCTGATAAAACGATCGCATAACTGGCGAAATGTCTTTGACAGCCAGACAGGTTTTGTGCGTGGCAGATATGCCGGCGGGAAATGGGTAGACCCTTTTGATCCAAACGTTAAAGCCGGTTTTATTTGCGAGGGTACTCCATTCCAGTATACCTGGTACGTGCCTCATGATATATCCGGACTCATACAACTGATGGGAGGAGAAAAAGCTTTCACCGCTAAACTGGATTCCTTTTTTAAGGGCGGTCATTACTGGCATGGAAATGAACCCGGGCATCAGATACCATATCTTTTCACTCTTGCCGGAGAGGCGGCCAGAACACAGGAAATAGTCCAAAGCATTATAGAAGAAGAGTATGGAACAGATCCGGGAGGATTAAGCGGAAATGAGGATGCCGGACAGATGTCAGCGTGGCTGGTCTTTTCCATGATGGGCTTCTACCCGGTATGCCCGGCCTCAAATCAGTATGTCATGACCACACCTATCATTTGATGAAATAAAGATTTATTTGCCTGGTGGCAAATTTTTTCCTTATTAGTGCAGTAGGCAGTAAGCCAGGCAGCAAATACATCAGGGTCATTACCAAGAACGGAGGAGTACATCCTTCCCGGCAACTGACACATGACGATATAGTGAAAGGAAGCAGGTTTACTTTGCAGATGACCGACAGGCCTGTTCCCATGAAATAGTGATTTATTTTACCTTGACTTTCTTCCTTAAAGAGATAAATTTGCCGTCCCCTGCAATACCCTGAATATTTATCTCATAATCAGATTTATAATCAGAAGTCCAGAATTCAATTTCTGCCTTTCCTTCCTTATCAGGTTTCACTGAAGAGTTCCAGTACAGGGTATTCCTGAAATCAGGAATACGGCTTTTTTTGTTTTCCGGTAAAGTATAGTCAGCTAAAGGGAATGAGCCAGACTGATCAGCTGCTATGTATGGTAATCTGACTGCATAATCCGGAAGAGGGATATTGCTGAAATCGCCAGCCCGGGTTATTACATTAACCAATCCATGAAAGAGATAATTACCAACAAAATAGCGTGATTTAACAGCATCGATCTTTTCAACAAGCTCCGGATCGAGATTAGCAATTATGTCGGGGTCGTGGATTACCACTCCATCAATGAGTAATATTGGCGGTTCGTCAAATACTTTGTTTTCAACAGGATCTGCAATTGTTAGTTCGTAATCAGTTTTTTTCTTTTTCATAAAGACCCCTGGCATCAGTTCAAAAAAGACTTCCTGCATTACCGGGAGTTTAATGTAATCATCCATTAAAATCTCAACATCCGGTTTCCCGTAAAATCTTTTTGTTCCGCCGGTAAACAGGAACGGTTCAGATTTCAACGGTACATCTTCCGACCGGTATATCTTCATTACCTGGTAGTTTACCCCTAGTTTTGAAATACTTTGAGGCGTCTCCTTTAATATTGTGTCGGGAGACAGGTCAATATCAGGGTAAATATTCGAAAATGAACTCTCAATTCTTATTGTATTGTTTCTTTCTACTTCTTCAGGCTGGATTATCAGGTCTCTGTTCCTGTTATCAAGCGGAACATTAAAATCAAAATTTCCGTTTATGTCTGTCAGGGCATACTGAAAAGCTGCAATCTTACCCGGCATCGAGAGAAAAAGGTACTGTTCTCCATCCGGTTTCTGGGTGTTTTTGTTTATCAGCCTTCCATAGATATAATGATTTTCTTCCTCTTTTCTGTATTTAATCTTCGGGACATCACCTGATATTATTGCATCCCAGTTAATCCAGGAGCTTTTTATCGAGGAAAGATATTTATCAAGAGTTTCGGCCGGAATATTATCAATACCTGACCTCAGGATATCATCAGGGATAACTCCGAACTCCGAACCGAAGATCATATATTCACCAATATCAGGGAAAGCGTTCTCACCCGGCGGAGCTATTGAGACACTTAAATTTTGAGAACCTGTTGGCTCTACTGTTGCTCCTCTGATTGCAATATCAATTGAAAATTTTTCTCTGGTATTAATGCTGTCGGGGGATGTTACAGCAATGAGCCCTGGTTCCTTTAAAGGGGTATAAATAAATTGTTCATTAACAGGCTTTCCTGAAGCATTAAAAAGAGTAATGTGATTTATGCCTGGAATAAGGAGGATACGAGGAAGATCAATAATAATCTTTCCGTCATTCAGGTCTGCTTTTCGCTTAATGTTAATT